>NZ_CP044016.1:2400000-3600000 GCF_004337365.2 Rhizosphaericola mali
AAATCAATTAAAAGCGAACTTTAATATTGCTACAGCCGAGCAACAAACTGCCTTTTACGAATTTCAAAAAAGTACACTTAATGCATACCAAGAGGTTGCAACAAGTTTCAATAATTTAGAAACGAATAAAAAAATAATGTCTCAAAAAAGTCAAGAGGTAAAAGCCTTGCAAGATGGCGTCATTTCGGCAAATGATTTATATTTTGGCGGTTATGCTGGTTATTTGGAAATTATTTCCGCACAGAAAAGTATGTTACAAGCGCAATTGGAACTTGTAAATAAACAAAAAGACATCATGCTCTCCATTGTTGACATATACCGCTCTGTTGGCGGCGGCTGGAAATAAACTATAAAAAAATAGGATAATTTACATGTAAAATGTATATTTAAGGCAATCATACATATATGTTTGCAAACAATCTTTTACTAGTTATTATCCTATTGATGTTAGTTGCCATGCTTTCTATGGCAAGTCAAAAAATGAAGATTTCGTATCCGATTTTTTTGGTTATATCTGGTTTATTGATAGGAATGTCGCCAAAAGGATTGCATATATCTTTAGATCCAGATTTAGTATTTATAATATTCTTACCTCCTTTATTATTCGAGGCAGCGTGGAATACCTCTTTTAGCCAATTATTAAAATTTAAACGATCCATCGGACGTCTATCACTTGGATTAGTATTTTTTACATCACTGACGGTCGCATTAGTAGCACATTATTTTATCCCGGGTTTTGGATTAGCTCTTGGATTTGTACTTGGAGGTATTATTTCTCCACCTGATGCTGTTGCAGCCACATCTGTATTGAATGGACTCAAAGTCCCATCCAAAGTTAAAGCTATATTAGAAGGAGAAAGTCTGATTAATGACGCATCCTCTCTCGTTGTATTTAGATTCGCGTTGGCGGCTGTGCTCACTGGACAGTTTGTATTTTGGAAAGCAGGCGCAAGTTTTTTTTGGATTGCTGGTTTGGGTATTTTTATAGGATTGGCAATTGCTGTCATCGTCTATTTCTTTTTGCGTTTTCTACCAACAACACCGAGTATTGACACGACAATTACATTCATATTTCCATATTTAGCCTATTTAACAGCGGAGCATTTTGATGCATCAGGAGTTTTGGCGGTAGTTTCGGGAGGTTTGCTTTTAAATTCCAAGTCAAATATTATGCTTTCGTATAATTCACGATTGCAAATGAGTAGTGTTTGGGACATGATGGTCTTTCTGATGAATGGTGTTATTTTCATGCTCATAGGATTACAATTACCAGATATAATTGACGGCTTGGGTGAATATTCATTGAAAGAAGCAATTGGCTATGGTCTCCTTATTAGTTTGACTGCAATTATAGTTCGTTTTTTCTGGGTATTTCCTTTGACCTCTTTTACAGAAAAAGTACGTGGAAAATTTGGGAAAAAATACATGCAACCCTTTTCAACAGAATGGAAATCTTATTTCATTATTGGTTGGAGTGGTATGCGTGGTGTCGTCTCGTTGGCATCTGCATTATATATCCCTTTTAAGATGGCAAATGGGGATGATTTTCCACATAGAAATTTAATTTTGTTCATCACTTTTGTGGTCATATTTGTCACTTTGGTGATTCAAGGATTACTCTTACCATTCATTATTAAATGGTTACATATTGAAGTGAATGACAACTCACAAGCATCCATTGGCTCAATCAATGTGCTCATAGCTGAGCAAGTATTAAGTTTTATGCATGAAAAATATGAAACTGAGTGTGAAAATAATGCAAGCTTTATCCGAATTAGAGATTTTTACAATCAGATGTTGGAAGACAATGAAGAACGTCCGGTTGTCACAGAAGATGCAAAAAGAGAAAATAGCATGTCTAAATTCAATCAATTACTATTGGAAATCATTGATCTAAAACGGAAAAGCTTAACCAAATTACGTATAGAACAAACCTATCCAGAATATATTATCCGGAATAAAGAGAATGAATTAGATCTAGAAGAAGCTAGATTACGCAAAATCAAACATTAATTTTTTTACTATATTAACACCAATCGAGATTAATTTCACTTACATTTGTTAGTATATTATTTCATTTTAAATATTGCGATTATGAAAAAGGAAATGAATCTAACAAAAGCAGAAATCATGAATCATTTAAATGGGTTCATGGATCAAGTAAAGTCATTAAACGAATCTGTGGATTTGGATAGGTTAAAATCCATCCATCGTGAATTAGAAGGCTTTCTGAGCCGATTAATTTCGGACGACCATGATGTTTTTTTCGAGAGTTTGAAGGTCTACAATCAGACAGGAACATGGTGTAATAAAACCTTTTTGAAACGCATCATCCAACATTTCCAAGAGAAATGGTCCTTGCAGCCTAAAGTATTTGTATACTAATGATTTGCTTGATTGCCCTTAAAGGAGAAATAACGTTGAGAAAAATAACTGAAAGCCGTAACCAATACAACATTTACATAATAGGAAGGCGTTGGCCACCAATGAAAAACACCTACAAATAATTTCATCAACGCATAATTGAGTATTAAACAAATGATCACCACAACAAAATACCTAAATAATTGTATTTTTTTTGATAATTCCGAACCTTGAAATACGACAAACATACTCAGATAAAATCCAATCGGAAAAGTGATCAAAAAAGCAATAAACAATGTAGCGATATTTGCAGAAATTACAATTGGTCCTAGATACACAATAGATTGCTCTAAAATAAAATTGTAAATCAATGGATACAATACAATACTTAGTCCAAGATTAAACCCTCCACACGCTGCATATCTAAAGGTCTGTAAGGGTAAAAATCGGCGAAATGGAGGATAGAAAAAATCTATCGTCGACAAAATAGACTGCTTTAATAAAGTATGAATCTTGTACATAATGGCGCGCGAAGATAATCAAAAGCCTTATATAGAGAGAATTTGTCAATTCGATAATTTGAAGATGTATTGATAATTAAGAGATTGACACAACATTCATAATTCAAAATTCATCATTCATAATTTCTTTGTACCTTTGCGGTCCCGAATCAAAATCCTCGGGGAAATTTTTATGAGCGAAAACAATATTGTAAATCCAAACGCTGAAGCACAGGAGAATGCACCAGTAGCTACTGAGGCAACTACAGCGACAACAAATGCACCTGCGCAAACTGAAGTAGAAGCTCCGGCAACTGCTCATGATGACTTCGATTGGAGTGTTGACAAACGTAACGTTTCTCATTACACAAAAGAAGAACAAGAAAAATATGATCAAGTGTACGAAAATACATTTGTTCAAATTGAAGATGGTGAATTAGTTGAAGGTCTTGTCGTTGGTTTGACTAAAACTGATGGCGTGATCAACATCGGATTCAAATCTGATGGTTTGATTTCTTTGAACGAATTCCGTGATCTTCCATCTTTGTCTATTGGTGACAAAGTAGAAGTTATGGTTGTAGAAAAAGAAGACCGTCAAGGACACTTACATTTAAGTCGTCGTTCTGCTCGTATCTTCCGTGCTTGGGAAAAAATCGTTGAAGTTCACAAAACTGGCGAAATTGTTACAGGTACAGTTACTAGCAAAACTAAAGGTGGCTTGATCGTAGATGTATTCGGAATGGAAACATTCTTACCAGGTTCTCAAATTGATGTTAAACCAGTAACTGATTACGACCAATTCGTAGGCAAATCTATGGAATTCAAAGTTGTTAAAGTTAACGAAACCATCAAAAATGCGGTTGTATCTCACAAAGCTCTTATCGAAAGCGATATCGAAGCTCAACGTGCAGAAATCATCAGCAAATTGGAAAAAGGTCAAGTATTGGAAGGTACTGTTAAAAACATTACAGACTTCGGTGCATTCATGGACCTTGGTGGCTTAGACGGTTTGTTATATATCACAGATATTTCATGGGGACGTATTTCACACCCATCAGAAGTGTTGAAATTAGACCAAAAATTGAACGTTGTTGTATTAGATTTCGACGACGACAAAAAACGTATCAGCCTTGGCTTGAAACAATTGACTCCTCATCCTTGGGATGTATTACCAGAAACAATTGTAGAAGGTGCTAAAGTAAAAGGTAAAGTAGTTAACATTGAAGACTACGGTGCTTTCTTGGAAATCTTACCAGGTGTTGAAGGTTTGGTTCACGTAAGTGAAATTACTTGGGCAAATACTCCAATTAACGCTAAAGAATTCTTCAAACTTGGCGACGAACACGAAGCTAAAGTTGTTACATTAGATAAAGAAGCTCGCAAAATGAGCCTTTCTATCAAACAATTAACAGAAGATCCTTGGGATACTATCGAAAATAAATTCCCTGAAAACAGCAAACACGCTGGTTTAGTTAAAAACATTACTCCTTACGGTGTATTTGTTGAATTGGAACCAGGTATTGGCGGTATGATCCACATCAGCGACTTAAGCTGGTTGAAACGCTTCAATCACCCATCTGAATATGTAAAAGTTGGTGACAGCATCGATACTATCATCTTAGCTATCGATAAAGAAAACCGCAAATTACAATTAGGACACAAACAATTGGAAGAAGATCCTTGGAATGCATTGGAAGATACATTCGCTATCGGTTCTATCCATGAAGGTACTGTTATCCGTAAAGATGACAAAGGTGCTATCGTACAATTACCTTACGGTTTGGAAGGATTCGTTCCTAACAGACATTTGGCTAAAGAAGACGGTTCATCTGTAGCTTTGGATGAAACTAATAACTTTGTAGTTATCGAATTTGATCGTAATGAAAAACGTATCGTTTTAAGTCACGCTCGTATTTGGGAACAAGCTCAACACGCAGCTGAAGAAGCAGTGAAAAAAGAAGCTCGTGCTGAACAAGAGTCAACTAAACAAGCAGTTAAAAATATCCAATCTCAAAACAAGAATGAAAAAACAACTCTTGGAGATTTAGGTGCTTTAGCTGAAATTAAAGCTAAATTGAAAGAAGAAGAAAAAGGTTAATAATCATCTTTTCCAACTTTTCACAGCATAAAGAAACGCCGTTCAGATTTAATCTGGGCGGCGTTTTTAACTGTATATCTTATAAGTATTTTACAATGAGACTCCCCTTTTCCAAGGAATAAAATCATCTTGATTTAATGCCATTGCTTTGGTAATCATTTTACCACTTGCAACTTTGATACATAATTCTAATATTTCTTCTGCCATTTGCTTAATATTTTTTTCACCATAAATAATTGCACCAGTATCTATATCAATAATGTCAGACATTTTTGTAGCTAATTGAGAATTACTTGCCACCTTAATCACTGGACATATAGGATTTCCAGTTGGAGTACCTAAACCAGTTGTAAACAATATAAGAGTTGCTCCTGCTGCTGTTTTACCAGTAGTCGCCTCAACATCATTACCAGGAGTACAAACTAAACTCAGCCCTGGTTTAGTCGCTTTCTCAGTATAATCTAATACATCGATAACAGGAGAAGTTCCTCCTTTCTTAGCCGCTCCTGCGGATTTTATCGCATCGGTTATTAATCCATCTTTAATATTACCAGGAGAGGGATTCATATAAAAACCAGAACCTACATTTTCCGCTTGTTGATTGTATGTTTTCATTAAATCAATAAACTTTTCAGCGGTTTCTCTTTCTGTAGCTCGATCTATTAAATTTTGCTCAACACCACATAATTCAGGAAATTCAGCTAATAAAACTTTTCCACCTAATGCTACTATCATATCTGCTAAATAGCCAACTGTAGGATTTGCAGATATACCACTAAACCCATCACTTCCTCCACATTTAACGCCAATAACCAAGTTGTCCAAACTTGCAGCTTTCCGCTCTATTTTATTAATTACCGACAAACCTATAATAGTTTCACGAATAGCATCTCTAATCAATTGATCCTCACTTTTACTACTCTGTTGTTCAAATATTAAAAGCGGTTTATCAAAATCAGGATTACGTTCAAATAAATCCTTTTTAAAATTAGCCACTTGTAAATGTTGACATCCCAAACTCAAAACAGTTATACCTGCTACATTTGGATGATCAGCATAAGCTGCAAGTAATTTACTCAAAGTCTCAGCATCTTGTCGAGTGCCGCCACATCCACCTTCATGATTTAAAAATTTTATTCCATCTACATTTGGAAAAATACGGTGAGTAGGAATACTAGCTTCTTTTATCTTAATTACCTCTTCCGATAAATCGTTTCCATTTTTATACAAATCCAATAATTGACGAGTGTAATCTTTATATTTATCTATTACACCATATCCTAATTCATTCCAAAGGCATTCTTTTATCACATCCAAATTTCTATTTTCACAAAATACCGTCGGGATAAAAAGCCAATAATTTTCAGTGCCTACACGTCCGTCACTACGATAATATCCATCAAACGTTCGACCTTGAAATTTAGTAATATCTGGAATTGTCCAATGATAATCTACTGATCTATAATAAAATGGCAACGCAGCATGTTTTGTATTTTCAACCGTCATACGACTCCCCATAGGAATGAAATTTTGAGCCTTACCGACCAAGACACCATACATCATGATCTCATCTCCGAGTTTCATATCTTGCATGAAAAATTTATGCTTCGCAGGAATATCCTCAACCAATGTGTAATTAATACCTTCGTACGTTACAGTATCGTCCTTTGATAAATCTTGTAATGCTACCAACACATTATCTTTTGGACTCACTTTTAATACTTTCGCAGACATCTATTATAATTTGAAACGATAAATACTTTTATAAAATAAATCAACAAAACACACTTAGGCATTAGCTAAAGCTCGATCCAGATGTACATAACCGCCATCTACATGTATTAATTGTCCAGTTGTATGTGAAGATTTTTCTGACAATAAAAAAATTGCCATATCTGCAATTTCTTCTACAGTTGTCATTCTTTTTCCTAAGGGTATATTTTTAGTTATTGATTGTAAAGATTCTGTAGGGTTCGTTAAAGTTTCAATCCAAGTTTCATATTGCGGAGTCATGCACTCAGCGACAATTATGGCATTAACCCTTATATTATATTTTAATAGTTCTACCGCCCATTCTCTTGTTAATGCATTTCTTGCACCATTTGACGCCGCATATCCAGAGGTATTTCCTTGTCCTGTTTCAGCTGTTTTGGAAGAAATATTTACAATAGCTCCTTGTGATTTTTTAAGATAGGGCAAACTATAGTGTGCCAATAAATAATAATGAACTACATTTTTGTGATAAGATTTTAAAAAATCTTCATAATTGCCATTTTCTAAACCCACACCATCATTTTGTCCAGCATTATTAATCAACCCATCAATCCTTCCATACTGCGCTATTACTTTATTTATTACCCTCTCTATAGAAAACGGATCAGACAATTCTGCCTCAATTTGAAAGCCTTTATTCAAACTAGTAAGCATTTTTACATTATCTTCTTCACTTCGTCCAATTATTACAGGAATAGCATCTTCTTGAGAAAGCGCTTTTACAATCCCTGCGCCAATACCCTTTGCTCCTCCGGTGACTATAATTACTTTATCTTTTAAATTTAAATTCATAAGAAAATTATTAAAATCATAGATTAATAGTTAAAAATTAGACAAACTATAAAATTCTATAGTATTAAGTCCATAGAATCGTTCTTTCTCCTCAATGGAAAATGCATTGAAATATTGATCGACGATATTTACCACTTGCTCATAAGTTCCTCCAAGATTACAGACTGGCCAATCTGAGCCAAACATTAACCTATTTATTCCGAATGCATCTATCAAAACATCTAAATATGGATAAAAATCTTCCTTTTCCCATTTTTGCCAATCAGCCTCAGTTACTAACCCACTAACTTTACAATATACATTTGAATATTTTGAAAGGACTTTTATATTTTCACACCAAGAAGACATTTCACCATTTTTAATATTGGGTTTGGCTATGTGATCCAGTACAAATTTTTGATTTGGTAACTTTTTAACCATTTCAATAACAGAGGCTAATTGATCAGGAAAAATGAGTATATCATATGTAAAATTTCGCAATCCTAGTTTCTCTAAATTATGCAAAAACAAAGGATTTAAAATCAAATCACGTGGCTTTTTATCTTGCAATACATATCTAAAACCTTTCATATAGATACTATTATGATATTTTTCTAAATCTACACTTACATCTTTTTGGGTTAAATCTAACCAACCAACTACACCTTTTATAATCTCATTTTTTTGCATCAAATCGATTAAGAATTCATTTTCTTCCAGGGATTCTGATGCTTGAACAGCGACGCATCCCAAAATCTCATTTTTTTTTAAAATAGAAGACAATTCATCAGGAAGATAATCTCTTTGTAGTACGCTCATAGTATCATCTATCCAACTATCTCTTATAGGATCAAAATTCCAAAAATGTTGATGACTATCGATTTTTATCATACTATAATAACTATAAACTTGAATTATATGCAATTGCTGTTTGTGTAGAAGTTCCTAACCCTTCAATACCTAATTCTATCACATCTCCTGGTTGCAAATACACTTGAGGATTCATGCCCAAGCCAACACCAGACGGAGTTCCTGTTGAAATAATATCACCCGGGAGTAAAGTCATAAACTGACTCAAATATGCAACTACAGATTGTACATTGAAAATAAAATCTGAAGTAGTGCTATTTTGGACGGTACGACCATTCAATTTTAGCCAAAGATTCAAATTATTAGGATCTTTAATTTCATCCTTTGTAGCCAAATAAGGGCCTAATGGAGCAAAAGTATCACAACTTTTACCTTTTACCCACTGCCCTCCTCGTTCTAATTGGAATTCTCTTTCGCTATAATCATTGTGTAGTGCATATCCAGCAACATAGTCCAATGCATTGTCAACTTCAATATAGGATGCTTTTTTTCCAATTATTACAGCCAACTCAACTTCCCAATCTGTCTTTTTAGAGTTTTTGGGAATAACTACTTGATCATTTGGACCACAAAGAGAAGTAGTCGATTTGAAAAATATAATTGGCTCCTCTGGTATCTCAGCATTGGTTTCTTTTGCATGCAATGCATAGTTCAATCCAATACAAATAATCTTCGACGGACGTGCAATCGGACTACCCAGACGTATATCTGGAGATATTTCTACCAAACTATTTTTATTAAGTTCTATATATTGATGCAAACGTTCTATGCCGTTTGTCGCAAAGAATTTCTCATCATAATCTTCACCAAAATCTGCAGTACTATAACGTTTATCATTTATAATTACACCAGTCTGCTCTTCTTCAAACTTTCCAAATCTGATTAATTTCATTTCAGTAAATTGTTTCTTATTTTAACTATTTAATTTTAAAAAACCGCCATCGATCGGATAATCTGTCCCTGTAATAAAACTCGCTTCATCTGATACTAGATAAGCAATTAAATAAGCGATTTCATCAGGAGTCGCCATTCTACCGATTGGTTGCGTAGCCGATAGTTTTTCAAACATTTCCTTTTCTTTACCAGGATAGTTTTTTGCTAGAAAGCCATCCACAAAAGGAGTATGAACACGAGCTGGTGAAATACTATTGCAACGAATACCATCTTTAATATAATCTTTGGCGACTGACAGTGTCATTGCAAACACTGCACCTTTACTCATAGAATAGGCAAAACGATCATTGAGACCAACATGTGCAGCGATAGAGGCCATATTAATAATTACACCACCTCCATTTTTTTGCAATTTGGGTAAAGCTGCAAATAAACAATTGTATACGCCCTTAACATTCACATTATATACACGATCAAAATCAGCTTCACTAGTATTGGTAGCTTGACCAATATGAGATACTCCTGCACTATTAATTAAGATATCAATTTTTTCAATTTTAGAAAAGACCTCTATGACATTTGTTTGATTGGATACATCCGTTTTATAATAATGAGCGACTCCTCCTTCCAAAATAATTTCGTCTGCCGTAATTTTGGCAGCGGCATCATTAAAATCAAGAATAATTACGTGCGCCCCATTCTTGGCCAAATTCATTGCTACAGCTTTGCCAATACCACTTCCCGCGCCAGTAACAACTGCTATTTTGTTAATTAATTTCATTTTTCTATTTTGAATGTAAACTAAAAATTGATTTCAATTCGATCCATTTTTCGCCAGGTCTTGCCCAAGGTAGTGCTTGTTGATATTTCCACATTAAGCATTCCCACTCCTGAACTATTGGGTTATTAATATCATTCTCCGTTTTGATTTTTTCATCATATGTGCCAGAGATTTCCATAACCATAAAAAGTCGATTACCAGTTCTATAGATTTCCATATTATTTATGCCTGACGCAACAATACTATTCTTGATTTCAGGCCAAATATTTTCATGATACTTTTCATACTCTTGTATTAAATTTGGCTCATTAACTAAGTCTAAAGCAAAATATTTAATTGCCATAATTAATGCCCTCCTATTTTATTTTCACGAAGAGTGTAGTTTCTGTTTTTAATTGCAAATATCAAAACAATTAAAAAACAAAAAGCTGGCACAACATATCCCCATTGAAATATGCCTGTTTTATCCGAAATCCAACCTAACAATGGTGGTAATACTGCCCCACCAACAATAGACATTACAATAAGACTTGATACGGATTCTGTTTCATTTCCAGCACCTTGTATTCCTAAAGCAAATATTGTTGGATACATAATAGACATACAAAATGCGACCCCAATAATTGCAAATAATGTAGTAATACCTTGCCCAGTTACTATATAAATAGTGAGCAAAAAGGCTATAAGAGAAAAGTAAATTAATAATTTTGTTGCATTAAAAAATCTCATCAGAAATGTTCCAAAAAATCTACCTAACAGAAATGCTAAGCCAGCATATCCTGCGTATTTCGGAGCATTATCACTATTTATTTTTACAACTTCAGTTGCAAAGACTACAATAAAACTTAAAATACAAACTTGAGCACCTATATAAAAAAATTGTGCAGTTATGGCACTCTTTACATTCTTTATTTTTAATGCTTGAAAAATATTATTAGTATTCGAATTATTTTGATTGATTGAAGGTAATTTCACAAAATAAAAAACTGCTGCTAATATTAAAATTATGATACCCAATATAACATAAGGCATTTTTACTGTTGATGTTTCAGATTGAATATATAGTCTTCTAGCTGTATCAGATAATTTACTTAATTCTTCGGGAGTTATGACATGATTAGTTAATATAAATTTACCACCGATAATAGGTGCAAGAAATGCAGCCAAGCCATTAAAAGATTGGGCAAAATTTAATCGTTGTGGACCTTTTTCCGGATCTCCTAATACGGCAACATAGGGATTAGCAGCCGTTTCTAATGTAGTGAGACCACATGCAACAATAAACAATGCAGTCAGAAAAAATGGATAACTAATACTATTGGCAGCGGGAACAAATAAAAAACACCCGATTCCAAATAACAATAGTCCGGAAATAATTCCATTTTTATAACCAGCCTTCCTCATAATAATTCCAGCAGGTATTGCCATAAAAAAATAGGCGACATAAACCGAGGAATCGATAAAAGAAGATTGTAAATGGGATAAATTAAATGCGTTCCTTAGATGAGGAATTAAAATTGGATCTAAATTGTGAATAAAACCCCAGAAAAAAAATAATGAGGTTAATAAAGCAATCGATAATTTGTTTTTCGAATTCATAAAAACAACTAATTCATATTTCAAGTAAATCGTTAAGACTGTATGAATATAGTAATTTTTCTAAAATATAATCAAGAAAACATTTTAATAGAATTTAAAAGTTATACTTTAACAAATCGATAAGTATATTTTATTTTAAATCATTTAAATAATAATCTAAAATCTTAGTACGCATGATATAATCGTATTTAGCTGCCACAAGATTCATATTTGCTTGATCATAATTATTTTTAGTAAGAATATAATCTACAGTCGTAAGTACGCCATTTTCAAATTTTATAGTCGCTGCCTTTAGAGAGGTAGTATACTCATTTACTTGTTCAGCCAATTTTTTAAATCCATCAAACGAAAATTTCATATTGAAATAATCTCTCTCCACAGCTTGACGTAGCTGCACTCTTAATGTTTTAGAAGTATAATCTGCTTGCGCTTGATCTAATTTCGCTTGCTTAATTTTATTTTTTACTTGAAAACTATTAAAAATAGGAATATTCAAACCTAAAACAACAGAAGTATTAATGTTATTTTTCCATTGACTACCAAAAGAAATATTATGTGAAGCATAAGTAGATTGTGATTCATATACAGGATATTTCTCATTATTAATTAAGGCATAAGAGCCATTCGCAACATCAGACGTACTCAATAAAGTAGAAGTAGTTGCCACACTTGAGTAATTAGTATATGCGCCACCAGATAACACTAAAGACGGCATTCTTTGACTTTTTATATATTGAATATTCTTAAATGCACTAGCTAATCTTGCATCCGCAGCTTTTACAATCGCTAATTTAGAAGCTGCAGAGATATAAATATCCTCAATAGATGAGGGATATTCTTTGGGCGAAGTCATCATTGAAATATCTTCCAAATGAATTGCTGAGTCATAAGCGACATTCATAGTTTGTGCCAATGTCAATTTTGCATTTTCTAAAGCATTTTTTTGCTGCACAACCATTAATTCATTCTTAGAATATTGTCCTTTAATATCCGAAAGATCTCCCATACCCACAACACCATTATCAAATTTTACTTGCATTGTCCTTAACTGCTCAAGCGTTGTCTCCACTTGAGATTTTGCAATAATTAATTGTTCATTAGACGCCAAAACAGAAAGATAATCTAATATTATCTGAAAGGTAAGATTATCCTTTGCTTGTTGTAATTCTAGTTCTGAAGCTTTATAATCTAAAGCACATTTTTTAATATAATTTTGAATACTAGATCCATTCCATAGTGTTAAACTAGTCGTCACATTATAATTACCCGAATTGAACGACTGATTCACATAGGAATTCGTATAAATATTAATACTACGTCCATTATATAAAGAATGTCCCAAATAGGCATTTAAACTTGGAAAAACATTTGATTTCGCTTGTTCTAATCCGATTTTGGAAGAGGAGGCCAAATAGGATTTAGTCGTTACGTCTGGATTATTTTTTATCGCGATATCAATACAATTATCCAAACTATAAATATGATTTTTCATTAAAGAATCCTGCGCTTTCAATTGCACAAAACTCATTAAGAAAATAAAAGCAGAAACTATAATTTTTTTATACATTTTGGCTATTAATTTTCAATTCGTCCATCTAAAAGTTGTATAGTTTTATTGGCGTAGGCCGCATTTTTTTCTGAATGAGTCACTTGAATAATTGTAACGCCATCTTCATTCAACTTTTTGAAAATCTCCATAATCTCCTCTCCTTGTTTAGAACTAAGATTCCCAGTTGGTTCATCTGCCAATATGAGTTTAGGATTAGTGATTAATGCCCGCGCGATTCCTACCAACTGTTGTTGGCCACCTGACAATTGTGAAGGGAATAGATCTTTTTTTCCAACGATATTGAATCGATCTAAAATATCCGCAACAAGTGATTGACGCTCTGCACGCTTGATATTATGATATAGTAAAGGCGTTTCAATATTTTCGTAAACGGTCAATTCGTCAATCAAATGATACGCTTGAAATACAAAACCTATATTTTCCTTGAAAATGGCTTGGCGTTGCTTTTCTTTCCAACTATACATTTCTTCTCCCATAAAACTATAACTTCCTTCATCAGGCAAATCCAACATTCCTAAAATATTCAACAGCGTAGACTTTCCAGAACCAGATGGACCCATGATAGAAATAAAATCACCTTGTTGAATTTCGAGATGGATATCTTTTAGTAAAAAAATACGATTTCCGCCTTGCTGTACCCATTTGAATATATTCTTAAGTTGTATCATTTTAGTATTTTGAAAATAGTTATTCTACAATGATACCAAAATAACAAACGACTGAAAATCAAACAATTAAAATTATTCTCAAAAATAAAAAATGTTCATTTCCGTACACTTTTAGTACAAAAACGAACATTTCACTATAGATAATGAGCTGTTATAAAATAACAAATCTCAATTTTTAAATCGAAGGTTTTGAATCCATTTAATAGCGGCAACCATTGGTTGTTTTGAATTTGAAAAAGCAGTATTGTGTCCTAATGACGGGAATAATAAATATTCATAGTGCTTATTTTTCTTTTTAAGCGAATTGAGATGCTCGATTGATAGCTGCACTGGCACTTGAATATCTTTTCCTCCGAAAATCCATAGACCAAAAATATTTAATTGCGATAGGGATTTGCAAGGATCCGTATCTACAAAATTATATTTATCCGCATCATTAAATATATGCTGACGAACCTCAGTCTCAGTATGCTCATTCCAAAAATTAAGATTTCCATTTGTATAAAATTGAAATCTTAATTGTTTGCGAGCGGTTATAAGTGGACCACTAAAAATAACAACAAATCGTACTTGCTTATTTTTTTGAGCAATTAATGGGATAATAAATCCAGCTTGACTACAACCGAGCAATCCAACATTAAAACAGGTTCTATTTATATATTTTTTTAAAGTGTCTATTGCAATGCTTCCATCAGAAGCCAGCAAATGTAGATTTGCAGAATCAATATTATTCGTTCCAACTTCAGGACCTGCGTAAATGCCACCAGATCGTCCGACACCTCGTTTATCATAGGTTAATACGGCAATTCCTTCGTTAGCCAAAAGTGTTGCAAAATCTGTCATTCTTTTTTCTTGACCAGATCCATGAATCAGCACAACAGCGGCATAATATTTCTTTGGAATAAATATTGATCCCGATAAAGTATCATCTTGATTCACAATTTGTATATCTTTTATAGTTATATCGGTAGATTGACCAAATACTGCACCATGAAGAAAAATGGAAAATAGTATAAATAATATAATTTTAGAATAAGGTTTCATGTATCTATTTTTTAGTACTCTAGACTTAGACGATTATTCTATTAAATAGGTTACCTTATTCAGATCGTAGATTGTTTACAGGATTTACCTTTACAGCAGTCAACACTTTCGAACTGATAGCCAAAACAGCAATGGCAATCGCAATGAAAACACCTACTATAAACATACTGGGAGTAATACTTGTTCGATAATCAAATGGAGCCAACCAATCTCGTATCAAAATGATCGAAATCGGAATTGAAACTATGAGTGAGAAAACAATCAACCATAAAAATTCTTTTACAAATTGATTCCATAATACGAAAACTGAGGCACCTAGCACTTTTCGGATACCGATTTCTTTACGTTTTTGTTCGACTGCGTAAGAAGACAAACCAAACAATCCAAGTACGGCAATAAATATAGCCAAAATAGAAAATATACTGATAAATTTAGCATTGCGTTCAATCTCTATAAATGCTTGTTGGTACGAGGTATCGACAAATAACAAATTGGGTGCACCCGAACTATAATCTTTGGTAATCTTAGTTATCTGTTGCAATACAGAAGTCGTCGACGGACCATATTTCAACCGCATCGTAATATACGTACCCTCCCCTTTATCCAAAAAGAAAACACTAGGTTCTATTTTTCCGAAAGGACTATTCATCATGGGATTTTTGACGATACCTATAATTGTGTAATCCACGTCCTGAAAACGAATACGATGACCTATCTGCGCCTCTTTTCCAATATAATTAGCCGCGGCAACATTTAGAATAATAGCAGCACTATCACTCGGATGATTTACACCAAAATTACGTCCCTTGACAAATTGCCACCCAACAGTATTAGCAAAATCTGGCGAAACATCCGTTGTACCAAAAATAGCATTAGAATTATCACGTCCACCATCCCAATTAAATCCACCACGTCCAACTCGTACTTGAAATACTGGCGCAGTCGCAATCGCAACATTTTCCACACTGTTACTACTCAATAATGCAGTTCTATAAGCAGAAAAATGTTTTACTAAAGAAGTATCTTTTGTATTGAAATATACTAACCTATTGGTATCGTAACCTAACGGTCGGTCTTTTACATAGTTGATCTGACGCCAAACTAGAATCGTCATAAAAATCAAAACAGTGGCAATAAAAAATTGACAGACAATCAAGGATTTTCTTAAATAATTTTTTCTATCAATTGATAGTTGTCCTTTTAAAACTTTAGCAGGTTGAAAAGAAGACAAATAAAAAGCCGGATACAAACCGCCTAACATACCAACAAGCAATAAAACCAACAAATACAATCCTATGAATTGAAGGATTGGAAAATCTAATACCAAACTACTTGCAGTAAGTTTTCTGAAAATAGGTAATCCTGCGAGAGCCAATATTAATGCAATCATTCCAGAGATAAGAACAAACAAAAAAGACTCTACTAAAAACTGATAAACCAAAGAGGAACGTCCAGCGCCTATTGCTTTTCTAACACCAACTTCTATCGATCGACTCGCATTTTGTGCAGTTGCTAGATTTACAAAATTGGTTATTGCTAAAAGTAAAACGCCAATACCTATGGCGATAAACAATCGTACCGTATCTATCAGACCACCTGTATTTTTACCATTTTTAAATTCATTATGCAAATACCAGCGAGACATCGGGTAGATAAATACTTCAGGTTTTATGTCCGTTTCGTGTGGTGCCGCAATATCCTTAATCTTAGCTGATATTTGGTCAAATGTATTGGTGGGATTCGTTCGTACGAACAAGGAAAAATAATTAAGGTTCCACATTTGTAACAACCTTTCTTTATCATATGGTAAAGAACTATAAAAAATATCAATCGGTGCGATATATAGTATATTATTATAAAAAGAAGTTTGCGTAGAAAAATTTTCAAAAACGCCAGCTACAGACAAAATATCTTTTCCATTCAAGGTTATTGGTTTACCAATTGGATCATCCATCCCGAATAGACTTTTGGCTAAAGAAGCCGCAATCAGAATATCCTTCTCACCTATTACGGAATTACCATTTAACATTTTCGGTTGAAAGATCTTTATGAAATCCTTCTCTGCAAATACACCATTTCCTTCGATCTTTATTTGTTTATTTGCTAAAACATTCATTGATGGATGTGTCGCCAATGCTACATTTTGGAAATAGTTGCCATACTGAGTCCTTAATGTACTTGCAAACGGAGGCGAACAGATCGGATCCGTTTGTTTATCTCCACTATAAGTTCCGGTCACCATTACTTGACCAATTGTACTATATTTTTCGAAATCCTTATTAAACTGAAACGCATCCCAAGTCCACAATGCAATAATCAATACTACAGCCAAACCAAACGACAAACCGATAATATTGAGTAACGCATATTGCTTGTTACGAATAAGATTTCGAAAAGCTATTTGGATGTAATTTTTAAACATGACTATTGTATTTTATTCTGAGCGAAGACTGTTTACAGGATTGGTGATAGCAGATTTCCATGTTTGAACAGCCACAGTACTAACAGCTACTAATATTATCAAAAGACCAGCCGAAGCAAATATCCACCATTCCAAATGAATCCTATAGGCATAATTATTTAACCAATTCTTCAATAATACATACCCAATTGGAGATGCAAGCATTATTGCAATTATCAACAATTTTAAATATTCAAATGAAAACAACTTCACAATAGATAAATTCGAGCCACCCAATACCTTTCTAATACCGATTTCTTTAGTTCGTTGCACTAATGATTGCACCACCAAACCAAAAACTCCCATAGTTGCTAATACTATACTCAAAATACTAAAGTAAATAAATACTTTTTGTAGTGTACTCTCTACCTTATACTGTGCGTCTAATAAATTACTTACTTCTCTAATCTCTATAGGTTTATTGGGGAAAAAATGAAGCCAAACAGAATGAATATATTTTTCTGCGTTCCGTTGATGGCCCGGTTTTACACGTATTAATAAACCTCCGACTTTTATATCTCGGTCTGCAATAATAAAAAGTGGTTGCATTGTTTTTTTCAGAGATTCGTTATTTATATCTCCTACAATTCCGACTGGAGTTGTGCCTAATTTTGTAAGTGATTTTCCTAACTGAGTTATATCTAATTTATTTGCAGTATACCCAGTAATGAGGGAGGATTGTTGACGACTCTTTTGCATATATCCCGCAGAATCCATACCCATTAAGGAGTCATAGGCAACTATATCCATAGAATAATCCCGACTTAACAACCTGCCTTTTTGTAGTTTCAATCCTAATGTCTTGGCTAGATCTATATCACCTTTGATATAATTTATTGTGATATTATTTTGAGGATTATTGGGATCCGCCACTTCATTTGACATAAAACCTGCGCCATAAGAAGGCAACCAAGATGTTAAGGCAACACTTTCAACGTTAGGATTCTGCAATAGTTGATTTTTAAGTGCATCTGCATGATTACCAAAGGATGTAAAGTCTATGGCTAGTAGATTATTTTTATCAAACCCTAAGGATTTATTTTTCAAAAAACTGGATTGTTTCCATATCACAATCAAGGAAATTAGAACTAATATCGATAATGAAAACTGAACAATAACTAAGCTTTTACTTACAAATGTCTGTAGCGAAAATTTGCCAGAAATCACCCTATCATTCTTTATAATTGAATAATTAATTTTGGATAAAGCCCAAGCTGGATATGCACCTATTAAAATACTAATTATAAATATTATAAAAATTGCACTTGCAAATAGATACCATTGAGAAAAAAATGTAATCTGCATCGACCGCCCCATCAAATTTCCTAAATAAGGTAAAGACATTACATATATTATAAAGGCTAGCAATAAGGATACTGAAAAATATAATAGTGATTCTGTAATGAAAACATATGCGATTTGTCTTTTTTGAGCACCTAATATCCGGCGCACGCCCATTTCTTTTAGTCTTTTAGTGGCTTTAGCCATTCCGAGGTTTATATAGTTGACAGCAGCAATGACTAATATTAGTCCCGCAATTAATGAAAAAATTACAATACTTTGATAACTGCCTTTAGGTGTATTGGAATTGGAGAATTCAGAATGTAAATAAATATCTTTAAGTGGCTGCAATTCTATTTGATATGGATTTTTAACCTTAACAAAATTGCGGTACCATAAATTAAATTTATTTGTAAATGTCAGAGGATTACTTCCTGCGTGTAATAAGACAAAGTGCTGAACGAAAGTACCCGACTGATTATTTTGCAACACACCATTATAGGGTAAATTTATTTGTATAATATCTGCATGAAAAATACTATTTTGTGGCGAATTATCAACTACGCCTGTTATAATTCTTGGATGATCTTTATCCTCATATGCATCTACACCATATATAATTTTTCCAATAACATTCTGATTTGGAAAATAGGTATCTTTAAACTTTTTAGAGATAATCACATTTGGCATATTGTCGTCAATCAAAAATTTCTTTGGATTACCTTCAAGCACTTGAAAATTTAATAAATGCCACATCGTGGTATCAGCGTCTAATACATTGACATTGATCGCATCACTTGTATTTTCTGATAATTTTAATTGACGCTTTGAAGTAATGATCCTTGATACACTACTCACCTCAGGATATTTTTGAAATTCGTTCTCCAAACCTACGAAAGAAACGTCCATTTTGTTATACATTCCTTCTCCCATTTTATTTATAGTATTCACCCTATAAATATTATCCGATTTTTTCCAACTGCGATCAAATGAAAGATCATTTAACACTATAGTTAATAAAAACAAACAAGTCGTTAATGCCACAGTCAGACCAATAATATTAATGAAGGAAAAAACCTTATCTCGTTGAAAACTACGAAAAGCAATTTGGATGTAATTTTTAAACATGACTATTCTATTTTATTCTGAGCGAAGACTGTTTACAGGATTAGCTGTTGCTGATCGATATACCTGAAAACTCATTATAATTGAACTTACAAATATTAATATCAAACCCACAAAAGCAAAAATCTCCCAATTTAAATCAATTTTATAAGCAAAAAAATCCAACCATTTACTAGAAAGCCACCATGCAATAGGAAAGGCAATAAACATTGAGACTATGATTAAACTCAAAAAAGCATATGACAATAAGCTAATTATACGTAAGGCACTTGCTCCAAATACCTTTCTAATTCCAATTTCTTTGACCCTTTGTTCGGCAATAAATACAATCATTCCGAATAGCCCCATAAAAGCAATAAGAATCACTGCACAGCTAAACAGTAACATTAAATTAGATATTTTTATATCATTTTTGTAAAGCATTTGAAATGACTGATTCATAAACAAATAGTCTAATGGTTCTCCTGGGATAGACTTTTTGAATATTGAATTAATTCTATCCATTGCTTGACTTACTTTCCCTGGAAAAATTTTCACATAAAAATCTGTCCGACCATCATCATCACTATTACAGATTGCCATTGCACCAATTTTATCATGTAAGGACTTAAAGGCATAATCTTTAATAACTCCAATAATATGTCCAGTATCTCCTTGCGACTTTGCAAAAAGACTACCTATAGGGTTAACAATTGCCATTTGCTTTACCGCAGTTTCATTCAGTACAAAATTACCTTTATCTCGATCACCATCTTGAAACCATCGACCTGCAACAATTTGAAAATTAAAAATATCTTTAGCTTCTGACGATACATAAAGACGAGTTATTGGAAACTTTAGTGAAGTATCCTTTCCTTGCCAATAATATCCTTGAACTCCAGATGAATTCATGGATCCTTCTGGAGCCGTATTCAATAGGGCAACTTTGTCTATAGAATTATCTTTTAATAATTGATTTTTGAAGTACTGGCAAAAATCAATTATTTGTTTTGAGTTATAATTCATTTTCCTCACTACAGAATATGGTAGACTAAAGGTAACCACTTGAGATCGATTATACTGAGTAGTTGTATTTTGTGCCAATTTCATTTGTTTAAAAATGACGATCGTACCAATTATAAAAACAATAGAAACGACAAATTGAAATACCACTAAACATTTTCTAAAAAAGACATTTTTCCATTTTAGTAACGTATGTCCTTGCAAAAAATCAAGCGGTTTAAAATAGGTAATAGTTAACGCTGGCAATACCCCATTAAGAAAAGTAACTAGCAATAAAGTAATCAATGACAATAGACCAAATAAAAAATAATGTTGCGAAAATTGAAAATTAATTTCAGTTATAGTATCAAAAATTGGCAAAGAAATACTTATCAAAAGTAGTGAAAGTATTAAAGCGAATACGCACATCAAAAATGATTCTATCAAAAATTGCCAAAATATTTGATTTTTAGAACTACCTATAATTTTTCGAATACTGACTTCTTTTGTTCTCACATTAATCTTCGCAACCGTAAAATTGACATAATTAATGCTTCCCATGATTAATAACACAATCGAAAGTATCCCAAATATCCAAACTGCAAGATGACTACCACGCTTAAATGCAGGATCAAATGAATCTATGTCAAAATGTAATTCATTTAAAGGCTGTAATACAACATCCGCATCAATTTTATTAAATCCATTTTGTATGGTACAAGATATGGCATTTTGAAATTTTGTAACATTCGTATTTGGAAATAACCTAACAAATGTGCGGAAATTGGAATTATTCCAATCATTCTCATAAGGATTTTGATTCCTTTTATTTTTTTGAGAAGTACTAGCAATAAGCGCTTTAAATTGAAAACTAGAATTACTAGGGTTATCCTGAACTACCGCTTTTACTTGGAATGGAACAGAATCCATCATTACAAATCGTCCCAAACTATGATTATTACCGAATAACTTCTTTGCCTCAGATGCTGTTAAGACCAAAGAATAGGGATCTGTATCCCAATTCTTTACAGAACCTTCTAATACTTTATAATTAAAAATTTTAAACCAATTGCTATCGACAATAGCAATATTGTAATCTTTAAAAGCATTACCATTTATAACTTCAACCTTTCGTGCAGTATTTAATCTTGTGACTAAGTCCACATAAGGATTATTTTGAAGTATATTTCCGACAGGGTATATTGTTAAAGGATTAAGACCTTCGAAACCTGTATATTTAACTTCCGTGAGATAAATATTATTCGCCTTATCATGGTAATTATCAAAACTTAGTTCATTTTGTACCCAAAGTAGAATGAGGATAAATGACGTAAACGAAATGGACAACCCAAAAAGGCTGACTATAGTTGTAGTAATATTTCGTTTTATATTACGAAAAGCGGCAACAAAAAAATGCTTTATCATAAGATAATTTTTAAAATTGCTATTGTATTTTATTCTGAGCGAAGACTGTTTACAGGATTGGCGACAGCAGCCTTTAAAGCATTAAATCCGATAGTACCAAAAGCGATTACCATCACAAAAAAAGCAGCACCTAAGAAAACCAACGAGCTAATATTTGTCTTGTAGGCAAAATCACTTAACCATTGCGTCATCACCCAATAAGCTAAAGGAGTAGAAATGATAACCGCAATCAGTACGAGCCTTAAAAAATCTTTACTAACCATTTTAATAATATTTCCAACACTAGCACCGAGAACTTTTCTAACACCAATCTCTTTTGTTTTGATTTGTGCTGTGTACGTTGCCAAGCCAAACAATCCTAGACAGGAAATAAAAATTGCAATACATGCAAAAATGGCGAACAATATTCCTGTCTGTTGTTGAGATTGGTAATGTGCATCAAATGTTTTATCAATAAAATTGTAAATAAACGGCGCATTGTCTCTATCAAACCTTTTGAATTGATTTTCTACAGTTTGGATGGCATTGCGCGCGTCTGCACCAGTTGTACGCACATAAAGTACATTTTTAAAGTCCCTAGACCTGATCACCAATGGAGCAATCGGTTCTTTTAAAGATTTAAAATTAAAATCTTTCACGACTCCAGCTATCTCTCCTTCCAAATTGTCATAACCTATTTTCGTACCGACATAAGGAGGTTTTAATCCCATTTTTTGGACTGCTGTTTCATTTAAAATGTACTTATACTCATCAGACGGACTTCCAGAAAAATTACTTCCATAAACTAATTTATATTTCATCGTCGGAATAAAATTTTTATCTGCATATACACGCCAAAGCATAAAGGGCGTACTATCTTTTTTACCTGCCCAAACTATATCACCAGACACATCACTCACATTTGTAATATCTTTGGTATAGGTAAATGAAGCATTTAAAATACTCTTTTGCGAAAGCAAATTATTTACGATAGCATCTGCATTTTTAGAGGCTTCATCAGGAAAGGTTACCGTAAATACATAACTTTTATCATAGCCAAGATCTTTATTTCTGATAAAAGACATTTGTTTGGACATGATGATTGTACCCACCAATAAAAGAAAAGAAACACCAAATTGGAGCGTTACGAGTACCTTCCGGAAAGTTGCTTTATTTAATCCCAAAACTCTTTTTTCCCTTAATAAACTTAGCGGCTTGAACGATGACAATATCAAGGCAGGATAAATACTTGATATTAAGAAAGTAACTAAAATAGCAAAGAAAAGAATCTCGACAGTAGAGAAATCAAGTAAAGAAAATGATAATTGTTCCCCTGTAACCTTATCATATAAAGGTTTGAGTAAAATAATTAAAACTATAGAAATAGTAATTGCAAATAAAAATGTCAAAAGAGTTTCTATGACAAACTGCAAAAACAATTGCCCTTTCTTTGCACCGACTATTTTTCGGATACTGACATTTTTCACCTGTGTCATGGATCGTGCAGTCGATAGATTAATGTAATTGATACCAGCTATAATCAAAATAAATATAGCGACAAGCCCCATAATCTTGACCATTTGTAAAGCTGTCGTATTTCCATCTATTCGAATAAGATGTTCATCTTTCAGACTTTGTAATTGGAATTTTGTTGGACTTTGTTCATTTTTAGCATTTTTAAATAATTGATGAAACTGTAAAGTCAATTTATCAGCAACTATAGAAGGACTTACTCCAGACTGAAGTAAAAGAAAGGTTCTAAAGCTATAATCATCTACATCATCATCAATAGTATTCCACTGATTATTTCCCCCTCTATCCGTAAATCTTTTTGCATAATAAAATAATGAAAATATAGCATCATACTTTAGTGAAGAATTACTAGGAAAATCTTTTATAATAGCACTTACTGTAAAATTTTGTTTATCAAATAGCAATGTTTTCCCAAGCGCATCCACCGAACCAAAAAGTTTCTTTGCCGTTGATTGCGTAATAACAACAGAATTAATATTTGACAATACTGCATGAGAATTTCCTTCTAATATTTCATAATCGAAAACATGAAAGAAATTGGTATCGGCATATACAATTTTATTATTATCAAAAACTTTAGTCCCTGTACTATTAGACAATAAAGAATTATCCTTATCCTCCTGCTCTGCCAATCTCACATAGGACAATACCTCGGGAATATTCTTTGAAAGAATGGATACAGGTGCAGGCGCACCTTGCCACGGAAAAGAGGTATTTCCGGTATAGATATGCGCATTTATTTCATAAATATTTTCATATTTTTTATTAAATCGATCGTAGCTCAATTGATTCTGTACCCAAAGTAACAACATAATGCTAGTTGCAATACCTACTGCTAATCCTACTATATTGAGAATGCTGTAAAATTTATTAGCTTTCAAACTGCGCCATGCGGTTCTTAAATAATGTATAAACATAATAATCATTTATTTATCAAGGAAATATTTATTCTGACCTCAAACTTTTAACAGGATTGGCAACAGCGGCTTTGATACCATAATAGCTCACAGAAACAATCGTTATCACTATAGTCAATATGCCACAACATCCAAAAATCCACCAAGTCAAACCAATCTTATATTCATATTGCATCAGCCATCTGCTCATAAAACCATACCCTAATGGAATTGATATCAAACTAGCAATCATAACTAACAAGAAAAACTCCTTCGAAAGCATTATCCAAATGTCCAATATCGTAGCACCCAAAACCTTACGTACCCCGATTTCCTTAGTTTTCTGTTCAGCAACAAATCCTGTCAATCCTAACAAACCTAAAGCACACAAGAACACAGCCAACAAAGAAAATGTAAGTGCCAAATTGCCTAATCTTTTTGTCATTTGAAATTTAGACGCAAAATCCTGATCAACGAAAGTGTAGTTAAAAGGAGCATTAGGAATATATTGTTTAAATTCTTTTTCTATTATGGATAGTGATTCTTTGGCACTTTTGTTTGGATTCAAACGCATGTGCATGAAATTCACATTATTTTGATCCAAAAAATAAATGGAATGCTGCACATTGGAAAAAGGTGAAGATGTAATTAAATTTTTGGTTACGCCGATTATAGTTAGATTCTTACCGTCATATTTAAGCGTTTTACCTACAGGATCTTTAAAACCAATATATTTGGCCGCTGCTTCATTTATCACAACACTGAGCGAATCGCCAGGATGAGAACGAGAAAAATCACGTCCCTCTACTAATTGCCAATCGATCAGATGACCAAATTCGTGTGAAACCCAATTCATACAGAAATCCATATTTTTATTGGGGCCTTTTCCATCCCAATCAAATCCATTACTAGTGGAATAAACCTCTGTAAGCGGAGAAGAAGATTCTGCCATTTCTACAATAGCACCCGATCTTTTCAGGTCATTTCTAAAAAGATCATATTTACCATAAAACTCCGGCGTTTGCATACTAAAAGAGAGCAATCCATTTTGATTATAGCCTATTGGTCTATTTTGTGCATGTTTGATTTGAAGAAAAACAACTAAAGTTCCGATAATCAACACCGTCGAAATCGTTAATTGAAATACTACTAAAATCTTTCTAGGCAAAGTTGCCGATTTTCCTAGTCGATGTCCACCCTTTAACACTTTGACCGGTTTGAAAGAGGATAAAAACAACGCTGGATAACTTCCCGCCAGAAAAGATGTCATAACTATAAATAGAAATATTCCTAACCAAAATATAGAAGCATGCCAAGGAATGGACAAATCCTTGCCTGTGAGCATGTTGAAAAATGGCATTACTACTATCAATAAAATAAAACTTACTATAAATGCCAATACTACAGATAAGAATGATTCCAAATAAAAAAGACGAACCAACTGTTTTTTGGAAGATCCCAATGTTTTACGAATACCAACTTCTTTCGCTCTTTTCTCTGACCGTGCTGTACTAAGATTCATAAAATTGATACATGCCAATAACAATACAAATACACCTATAATTCCAAACAACCATACATAGTCAATCTGTCCACCAACTTGTTTTCCATTAACAAAATGATTTCTGAGATACCAATCCTTCATTGGCAATGCAAAAATGACAGGTTTGAACGAACGCATGTCTTTTGCATGTCTATATTTAATATCATTGATTTTCTTTGAAACTTGTTCGGCAGTTGTATTTGCGGCTAGTTTGGCCAATACTTGAAAAGAATTATTATCCCAAACTTGATGATCTCGTGAATATCTAACCCAAGCTTGATCTTGAACAAACAACTCATATGGCGCAATAAATTGCAACACGTCATAAGTACTGTTCTTAGGAAAATCTTTATATACACCGCCAATTTTTACAGGAGTTTTAGCGTCCATAGTTAGCATTTTTCCAACTACATCAGCCGTTCCAAATATCGCTTTAGCTGTACTCTCAGAAAGTAAGATTGAATTAGGATCGTTAAGACTACCATATTTTCCCGACAACATATCTAAAGATAACATACAATCCACATCGGGCCCCATAAAGTTGCCAGTAAAATTGATATTCTTTTTCCCAAAAGACAATATGTGATCTCCGTTCCAAGATGCAGGCACTATATATTCGAAACTACTTCCAAACTCATTCTTCAACGCTTCGGCAAGAGGAAAAGGTTGAGATTCTTGTGTATAAGTAGTCCCATCAACCGTTTGATTTTGTTCTATCTTGACAATCGTATCATAGTTCTTAAAATTCTTATTATAACTTAATTCGCTAAGAATCCAAATGCTGATAGCAAACAAAACTAATAGTCCAATGGCTAAGCCTCCAATATTAATAATAGCGGAAACCGGATTTCTAGTAATATTCCGCCAAGCTGTTTTTAAATAGTTTTTGAACATAATCAATGATTAAAAAATGAAAATGAATTTTATTCGGAACGAAGACTTTTAACTGGATTTCGCTTCACCGTTCGCAAACTTTCTATAATAATCAAGCTACAAGTTAGTACCGAAATAGCCACTCCAACTATCAAATAATATATCCAATTACTATGAATACGATAAACGAAACTGTGCAACCATTTACTTGTAAACCAATAAGCAATTGGCCACGCAATAATATTTCCAAGAACAAGAATCATGGAATATTCTTTTATTAATAAATACAAAACTTTACCAACATCAGCACCCAATACTTTTCTAATCGCAATTTCTTTTTTACGTTTTGCCAAGGAATAAGATACAATACCAGAAAGTCCTAAGAATATGATCAACAAATTGAGAAATGATGCGACACCAAAAGCCTTTTTTAACTGAATCTCTGTTTTATATAAGGAAGCAAATGTGTCATCCATAAAAGTATAGTCAAAAGGAGCATCTGGTGATACTTCTTTCCATTTCTGCTGAATATTTGCTATTGTTTTACTTAGATTTTGATTAACATTCAGTTTTATAACTAGAAACCGATAAGCTATAGCATCACGAACATCAACGATAGCAATAGGTCCTATTGCTTCATGAAGATTTTCAAAATTATAGTCCTTTATGATTCCAGATACCGTGACTTTGATTCCTTGTAATGTGGTCAGTTGCGTACCGATTGCATCATCAATAGACAATCCTAATGCACGTGCTGTTTTTTCATTAATTACAATTTGTCCTGGCACATAACCTTCTAATCCCTTACGAAGAAATGAACCCCTAAGCATTTTCATTTGGAATGTAGTTGCATAATCTTGATCTGCTTGAAAAAATGGGGTCACAATGGGTTTATCAGAACCATTGATCGGCATTAAATCAATAGTACTATTATTTGGCGTATTATCCGGAAGATTAAAAGTCAAGGATACCGACTTTACATCCGGTAGATCGAGTAAAGATTTCTTTATGGATTCCATTTTTTGCAATCCAGCGGTATCCCATTGTTTTGGAAACGCAGAAACAACCATCAACTGTTCCTTGTCGTAACCGAGGTCTTTAGCGAAAATATAATTGATTTGAGTAGATATTAACCATGCACTGATACAAGCAAAAATTCCCAAGCTGAATTGCAATATAAGTAATACTTTCCTCAACAAATTACCGTTGTTATCTAGTTGCAAAACACCTTTTACGGACTGAACGGTTTGCAAATTACTTAACCAAAACGCAGGATAAAGTCCTGATACTATTCCAACAAATAAAACTAGTAAAATTAAATACCCAATTTCAAAGAAATGGAAGAACCAAATATGTGGTAAAATCGATGAAAACATTTGAGAAAAATAAGGACGTAGCAACTCATAAAAAAACAAAGAAAATATACCAGAAATGACCGTCAACAATATAGATTCGGTCAAAGAATATATTACGAGTTGTTTTTTACTACTTCCAAAAACTTTTCGCATTCCAATCTCTCTCAATCGTGATGAAGAGGTCCCAATATTGATATTGACAAAATTAAAAACTGCCATAAGTAATATAAACAAAGCAATCAAAGACAAAGTAAGTATCATCTTATTGACAGCACCATTGTTATCTTTCAGATAATAATCTTTTATAGGAACAATTTCTACGGTTAAATTAATTTGTATATAGTTGGAGGTATATTTTTTTAAAATTTTCTTTACAGCATCATTCAAGATTTTCACTGAAATATTCGGGCTTATTTCAATCATACCGATGCCTG
The DNA here is from genome assembly GCF_004337365.2 of Rhizosphaericola mali. Taxonomy (GTDB): domain Bacteria; phylum Bacteroidota; class Bacteroidia; order Chitinophagales; family Chitinophagaceae; genus Rhizosphaericola; species Rhizosphaericola mali. Next base: position 2,428,819 of record NZ_CP044016.1, read on the forward strand.
TATTATTCCAATTTAAACTTGGATCAACGATATTGGGATAATATCTATTTCCAGCAGTCGGAACAAAAACACTATAACCTTTAATATCAATAATATTCAAAACCGAATTGTACGGAATATCATCCAATACCGCAGTTACAATATATTGCTGAGATTCTCCAGACTTTAATGTACGAATAGAGAGGGGTCGGTTTATTGCATTCGTAGTACCATATAGTTTTGTCGCCATTGAGGCGGTAATAACAGCAGAGTTATTGTCTCTAAAAGCCTGTTTTGCATTCCCATACAAAACGGGCAATCCATACATTGAAACTAAGGAAGTATCGCCAATTGCAATATCTTCTTTAAAATGTATATTTCCATTGGAGACTACATTTGTGACAGGGTTAAAACGATAATAATTGTTTACAAGTTCCGGGTATTCGTCTTTCAATATTTTTGCAAGAGGAGGCAATGTTGTGATAGCCAGTCCCATTTCTTTTTGCTTCCATTTACTTTTTAAAACATATTGATTGTTTATATTTTTCAAATTACGATTAACATTGAATTGGCTGAAAATATAGATGCCAATCAATAAAGAAAATGTAATACCTAAAGAAAGACATAAAAGGTTTATTAAAGTAAAAAACTTATTTTTTACAATATTCCGCCAAGCTGTTTTCAAATAGTTTTTGAACATAATCAATGATTAAAAAATGAAAATGAATTTTATTCAGAACGAAGACTTTTGACTGGATTTGCTCGTGCGGCTTTTATGGCCTGAAAACTCACTGTCAGAATAGTAATAAACAAGGCGACAAAAGCACTTATAAAGAAAACGCCAATATTGATATTGACATGATAGTCATAATTCCTTAGCCAATTACTTAAAAAATAATAGGATACGGGAACAGCAATCAAGCAACTAATCCCCACTAAGACTATAAAATCTTTAGACAAAAGCATCCAAACCTGTTTTACGGAAGCTCCTAAAACTTTGCGCACACCAATTTCTTTTGTTCTTTGCTCAGACGTATATGCGACTAAACCAAACAAACCGAGACAAGAAATCAATATAGCGAGTGTTGCAAATAAAGCCGCCAGCTTGCCAATAAGAAATTCAATATGGAATTTAGCATCGTATTGTTCATTGGAGAATAGAAAACTATAAGGAAATGAAGGACTATATTTGTTGAATATATCGGTCAATTGAGCAACTGCATCTTGTGTAGAAACATGAGGCGATAAACGATAAATAATGTTGTCATTAGGTCGTGGTCCACACAAAAACATAGTGGGATCCGCAGATTTAAATGGTGAAAGCATTAAGGCATCCTTGACAACTCCTACAATAGTATATTTATCATCTTGCCAAGTGATACTTTTACCTATTGGATCATTAATTCGCATTTTACGAAGCGCAGATTCGTTAAATACAACACTAGTACTATCCATTCCACTAGAAAAATTTCTTCCTTGTAGAAAGTCCATATTCAAAGTCTGAAAATAATTCTCCGTAGTCTCAATAGTCCCCATTTCAATCGTTTCCCCATCCGTTTTTCCTGGCCACTGATCAATATCCGAATGCCACTCAATATCCGTTGCAGGGCTTGATGCGCTTGTCACAGATGTAGCAATGCCTTTTTGGATTATTTCATTTTTAAGTGCGTTGTAATTTTTGCTTAAATCCTCATTCATATTGGTTGTCATCAACTGATCCAAACTATAACCCTTTGGTCTATTTTTGGCATATTGTATTTGCTGAAAAATAACGATAGTACTCACAATCAATGCAACGGAGCAACTGAATTGTACAACGACCAATATTTTTCTTGATAAAGAAGACTTTCCACCTTTCAATGTACCTTTTAGTACCTTGGTAGGATTAAAAGAGGATAGATACAATGCAGGTCGACCACCAGCTAAAATAGTAGTTAGCAATAATAATGTTGCCATCACCAACCAAAAGTATACATTGCTAAACGGTATTGTAATTTTGGATTCTGTTAGATTATTGAAAAAAGGCAATACAATCCAAACTATCAAAAAAGCAAGTACAAATGCCAATAATGTAAGGACAAATGCTTCTAATAAAAATTGTACAACTAAATCTCTTTTCCTAGAGCCGATAGCTTTACGCACGCCAACTTCTTTCGCTCTTCCTTCAGACCTCGCAGTTGTAAGATTTACGAAATTGATACAAGCGATTATCAATACCAAAAAACCAATAATGGTAAACATTTTGACATATTCCAAAAAGCCGCTGGTATCTTTTCCATTTAGATAATTGGAATACAAATGCCAACGAGCTATGGGTTGAAATGTGATAAAAGAATTCATCGCATTCAAACTTCCGACTTCCGTACGTTCAATATTTCTAATTTTCGAAGCGACCTGTGCATAATCAACATTCGCCTTTAATTTCACAAATATTTGTCGGTTGTTCATACCATAGCTACTCAATCCATCTTTCTCTAGTTTTGGATTCATCGCATAAGCATAAGAACTAGGAACAATATAACTAAATTTGAAACTAGCGTTATCAGGTATATCCTTCAATATGCCTGTCACTTTTAAATCATGTTCATTATCAAAGCGAACAGTTTTATTCATCGCGTCATCCTTACCAAATAAAGATTTCGCTAAAGACTCGGTAACAACTATAGAATAAGGATCACTGAAAACTTTATCTGCATTACCTTCTACAAATGGATATTGAAATATTTTTAAAATATCTACACCCGAAATAGCTCCTTTGGCATACAATTTTTTATCCCCAACAACCAAACCATGGTTATTCACCCAATCACTTTCAGCTAGATATTCTATTTCCGGAATTTGTGTGCGTAATTCATAAGCAAGTTTCAAAGAGGAAGTTTGAAAAGTGAGCGTATCTCCATTACTATTAAAATTTCTCTGCACGCGATAAACTGATTCATATTGTGGTAGAAACTTATCATACGTATATTGATTATACACCCATAGTCCAATGAGCAGCGCAACAGCCATCCCTAGTGCCAATCCACAGATATTGAGAATACTATAACTAAAAGTTTTGGTAATATTTCGCCAAGCTGTTTTTAAATAATTTCTAAACATATGATAATCGTTTATAAATGTTCAAACTACTTACCATTTAAATATTGTAACGCTCTTTCCAATACAGGATCCTTACCTTTTATAAAATCATCCACCGTAGGTTTGACCTCAATATCAGGAATCACTCCTACACCTACAAATTCACGACCATCAGGATAAGTATCTTTTTTTGTACAAATACGAGCTCCGCCTCCTGGCAAATCCAACATCAAAGGTTGTCCTGTACTGCCATAGGAACGCTCTCCAATTTTTTTAAAATGCTTTTGACCATCTGCAGATATTAAAAAATCTTCGGCGGCCGATGCCGTATTATGTCCAATCAAAACGGCAGTAGGCACGACTACACGTTTCGGTTCAAGCGTATTCGTCCACGGTTGATAATCTTTACTTAAAGAATCAATTAACAGGTCATGGTTTGCAAGCCAACATTTTGTATTCCAACTATTTCCAACAGTATCTTTTTCTGTTACATATTTACCCCAAGCCTTGAAAGCAGCGAGATTTTCGCGTGTATAGTATTTAGCATGAGGTAATAATGTATCATTCGTTAGATAACATAAAATAAAAATACCAATACCTGTACTACCTCCACCATTATTTCGCAAATCCAGAATTAAGGATTTTGCTTTCTTTAATTCTGATAATTTCTCTAAAAACATAGTATCAATCTTTTCATTTCCAAATGAGTTGAGTGCTAAATAGGCGACATCATTAGGATACCATTTTAGTTCTAGAAGAGGTTTATTAGTTAAAGAAGGATAATATGCAGTATCAATAGTTCTTTCATGTGTTAATGTCAAAGGAAATATTGTACCATTTGGTCTTTTAAGTTTTATTTTATAAGACGTTCCTTGCAAACCAGCAATTACATTTCTTATCGCTTCGTCTTCTCGAACATAATCTGTTGAGGAAGATACATATGGCATTACATTCTTTTGAATATACTCGGCAGTAGGCAATCCATTCACTTCAATTAACTCCGAGCCGATAGGTATTTCTTTTATGCGTTTTTTTAAAGTGTAGTTGACAATTGCATGTCCACCAACATTTTTAAAACCCATCCAATATTCACCAAACATCATTGTTAGTGTATTATTTACAATAGCAGTATCTGTTGACCAAACGCCGGTGTGTCCATCATTCAAAAAAGCGCAAAAGCGTTTCATTAACTGCCAATAATCATAATCATTTTGGGTAGTCGACACTTGTTCTATCATAGAATAATACAGACTATCCCAACTATTGCGATTAACTTTATTTAGATAAACAAAATTGTAGTTTACTTCTTGCCAAAACTTGGACAATCCATATACTTTATCACTTACAGATAACTTATTTGGGATAGTATACTGTGCATTAACAGAACAAAGAGCACATAAGAAAGCTAATAAAAAAAGTACTTTTTTCATATTTATTTTTTAGATCAATATATTTTCCATTACAGTCTGTCCATCCAACATGCGAATGATGCGATGACTAAACTGCGCATCGTGTTCACTATGTGTCACCATGATGATAGTTGTTCCTTGTTCGTTTAATGAGGTTAAAAGTTCCATTACTTCTCCCCCATTTTTAGAGTCTAGATTACCAGTCGGTTCATCCGCCAGGATTAGTTTTGGTTTGTTTACGACCGCTCTTGCAACAGCAACACGTTGTTGTTGACCACCAGATAATTGTTGTGGATAGTGGTTCTTACGATGCATAATCTGCATTTTATCTAAAGCTGCTTCGACCCTTTCTTTACGTTCATCTCCTTTGATACCAGTATAGATCAATGGCAATTCAACATTTTCATAAACCGTCAATTCATCAATCAAATTGAAACTCTGGAATACAAAACCAATATTGTGTTTACGTAGTTCAGAACGTTGACGTTCATTGAAATGTGCTATTTCCTGTCCATTAAACAAAAAGCTTCCACTATCAGGATTATCCAATAATCCTAGAATATTTAACAACGTCGACTTACCACATCCAGAAGGCCCCATAATGGCTACAAATTCGCCATCTTTTACCTCCACGGAAATATCATTCAACGCGGTGGTTTCTATTTCTTCCGTACGATATATCTTGTTAAGATTTTTTATAGTTATCATTGTATTTTGAATTATGAGTTATGAATTATGATTTATGATTTATGGGATTTGAGTAGTGAGGTTTGAGATTTTATTCCTCCTACCTTAGTAATCCTTACCTTACTCCGTTCGTAATGATTTAGTTGGGTTGGCTCTTGCAGCTTTTATTGCGAGAAATCCTACTGTGAGAATGGCAATAATTATGGATAAAAATCCTGCAAGGAAAAATGCCCAGATTGGCACATTGATACGATATTGGTAGCCGATCAACCATTTATGCATGGCAAACCAAGCAATAGGCACAGCGACTAACAATGAAATAACCACTAATTTTAGAAAATCTTTAGATAAAAGTGTAGCTATGCCACCTACAGAAGCGCCTAATACTTTGCGTACACCAATTTCCTTGGTTCTTGCTTCTGCCATATAAGCAGCCAATCCAAACAAACCCAAACAGGAAATAAAAATCGTTAATCCAGAAAATAGAGAAGTTAACTTTCCTGTTCTTTTTATTCCCATAAATTTCCTAGCATAGCTTTCATCTACAAAACTATAATCAAATGGATAATCTGGATTATATTTTTTAAAAACGGTTTCAATTTTAGCAAGATTATCCGATGTACTATTAGAAGGATTTAATCTATAATGAATAACACCAAACCAAGATTTAGGCCCAGCTATGAGCATCGGTCCTACTTTTTCCATAGGAGATTCAATAATAAAATCCTTAACGACTCCGACAACTCTCCATTGCTCATCATCACCGTTTTTTACTAAAGTACCTATTGGATTCTTTAATCGCATTTTCTCTACCGCAGTTTCATTAAGAAGTATAGCATTACTATCGGTTGGATAATGATAAATATCGATATCTCGTCCTTGAACGATTTTAGTACCTAAAGTTTGGGAAAAATCTGCATCTGCAGAGAATCTTCCAAAATCCAATTGGTCGTCTTCCTTAGTACTTCCTGGCCAAGAATATCCCCATCCATCACTATTTCTAGTGGTAATTGGGGACATAGATTTAGTTACAGAAATGACAGCATTACTATTTAATAATTCTTGACGAATAAGTGGATAATTTTTAGTTATATCACCCGTCATCCAAGTAAATGCTAAGGCATCTTGCTGATATCCTTTATCTCTATTTTGTACATAGTTAATTTGTCGACCAATTATTATAGTGGACACTATTAATACGATAGCAAACGTAAACTGTGCCACGACTAAAACGGAGCGAGGATTAATCGCTCTATTTTGCTTTTTGAACGTTCCTTTTAAGACTTTAACAGGACTAAATGAAGAAAGAAAAAATGCAGGATAACTACCCGCCAATAATCCAGTAAATATTATAAATACAATGGCATATATCCAAAACCCTAAATTACCAAAAGGAATAGTTAAATGTTTACCAACTAGGGTATTAAAAAATGGCAATGCAACTAATACAAGTATGATGGCAATAAGAAAAGATACTATTGACAATACGATACTTTCTGTCATAAACTGTAATACTAATGCATATTTTCTAGCACCAACTACCTTCCTTACGCCTACTTCTTTCGCGCGTTTTTCACTACGTGCGGTACTAAGATTCATAAAATTAATACATGCAATTAATAAAATCAGACCTGCAATAATAGAAAACATACGTACAGTCACGGCATTACCTGCTACATATTGTCCATTGACACTATTGCTATTCATATAAACTTTAGACAGAGGATAAGCAAAAACTTGGGTAGTGGAAGGATACTGAGTACTTTTTGTATGATTGACGGTAACATATTTTAACTTCGAGTTGAATGAATTCAAGTCTACATTTGGTTTTAGTAAAATATACGTCTTAACTGAATTATTTCCCCAATATTTATCATCCTCATTTAGTTTGGTTAGATAAGTCCACGGCAATAAGTAATCGAATGAAAATGTAGTATTAGGACCTAAATCCTTTAGAACAGCACTAATTGTAAAAATATCTGATGAATCAATTTTTATGGTTTTACCCATAGGATTTTCATTTCCAAAAAATTTCTTTGCAAATTTTTCTGTTACCACTACTTTATTTATGGCATCTAAAGCAGTGTTTGAATTTCCATAAAGCATAGGAAAATCCAAAATTTTCAAGAAACTAGAATCCACATGAAAACCATTAGAGACAAACTTTGTTTCCCCTTTGGAAAAAAGAAATGTAGCGTAAGAAGCTCTAGACATTTCTTCAATTTCAGGTAACTCTTGTTTCACCGTAGGTCCCAGAATTTTCGGAGTTGTATTCCAAGCCCAGAGTTCGCCACTAAACTTATCCCGATTATTTAAGGTATAAATACGGTCAATCTTTGAATAAAAGCGATCCATACTTACCTCATTAATTACCCACAATATGATTAATATCGTACTCGCCATACCAATAGCCAAACCCAATATATTAAGTGTAGCGTATCCCTTGTTTCGAAGGAGGCTTCTAATCGCCGTTTTGAAATAATTTTTAAACATAAGAGAAGTTATAATTGTGATTATTCAGTTCGTAATGATTTAGTTGGATTGGCTCTTGCTGCTCGTATTGCTAAGATGCCAACTGTAAGAATGGCTATAATTATAGATAAAAATCCTGCAAGGAAAAATGCCCATATGGGCACATTGATTCGGTATTGGTAACCTATCAACCATTGATGCATGGCATACCATGCGATAGGCACAGCAAGTAACAATGCTATAACAACTAATTTTAGAAAATCTTTAGATAAAAGTGTAGCTATGCCACCTATAGAAGCACCTAATACTTTGCGTACGCCAATTTCCTTGGTTCTTGCTTCTGCCATATAAGCAGCCAATCCAAACAAACCCAAACAGGAAATAAAAATCGTTAATCCTGAAAATAGAGAAGTTAACTTGCTAATTCGTTGTATATCTTCAAACTTTCTAGCATAGTCCGTATCAACAAATGTGTATTCAAAAGGATAAGATGGATTATACTTTTTAAATATAGTTGCAATTACTTTTAAATTTTCTTCTGTAGATCGTGTTGAATTTAATCTATAATGGACACAGTCAAACCATGTATTGGGTCCTTGTATCATCATCGGTTCAATCTTTTCATTTGGAGATTTAATGATAAAGTTTTGTACGACGCCTATCACCTTCCATGTTTGCTTATCAATCCTTAACAATGTTCCAATCGGATTTTTCAATCGCATAGTTTTAACTGCTGTTTGATTTAGAAGAACAGCATTACTATCAGAAGGAAAATGATAAATATCTATGGAACGTCCTTCTAGTATTTTCAGCCCAAAAGTTTTTTCTAAATCAGCATCTACGCCAAAGGTCCCAAAATCTATTTTTTTATCCTCAGAAGTGCTTCCATCCCAAGACCAACCCATAATATCTCCATATTGCGTCGTTATTGGCGACATCGTTTTACTAACAGACGTCACTGCATTACTAGCTAATAATGCATTACGTATCAATGGATAATTTCGAGAAATATCACCAATCATATTGGTATATACTAAAGCATCTTGCTTGTAACCTTGATCTCGTTTTTGCAAATGAGACATTTGTCCAGCAATCACAATTGTGGAAATGATTAATATTATGGCAAAAGTAAATTGAACAATAACTAAAACTGAACGTGCACTTATTTTATTTTTTGAATAACGAAAGGCTCCTTTCAATATTTTCACAGGATTAAAAGCAGAAAGAAAAAATGCAGGATAACTGCCAGCCAATAGACCTGTAAATACTATAAATGCAACATTAATTAACCAAAAATATATGCTTTTAAAAGGAATTAATAGTTGTTTATCTATTAATGAATTAAAGAAAGGTAATACAGCAACTATAATCCCTAACCCTATAACAAAAGAAACAAAAGAAATAATTATACTTTCTAACAAAAACTGCAAAATGATTGTTGCTTTACTCGCACCGACAACTTTTCTTACTCCTACTTCTTTAGCTCTTTTTTCACTTCGAGCAGTACTCAAATTCATAAAATTTATGCACGCAATTAATAAAATCAAACTAGCAATTATAGAAAACATTCTAACTGTAATTACATGACCTGCTACATAATTTCCATTATCGTTACGACCATATAGATAAAATTTAGAAAAAGGATAAGCAAAAATTTCATTATTAATTGGCTCCGCTCCATGTCGAGTATGTGACTTTTCAATATCTTTTATCTTTGCATTAAAGACGTCTACATTATCTCCTTGTTTCAAAGTCATATAGGTTTGCCCAGAATTATTAGCCCAACCATAGTCTGTTCCATATTTAGCCTCATAATAGCTCATAGGCAATAGATAGGCAAACTTAAAACTTGTATTAACTTTTTGTATATCCAAAACCGCACTCACTATAAAAGGATCATAATTATTAACTTTAACTACCTTTCCTACTGGATCCTCTTTTCCAAATAGTTGGATTGCCAATTGACTAGATAATACAATACGATTGGCTGCATTAAGAGAGTTATCTACATCTCCTGAAATAGGGAAATTGAACATATTCAAAAAAGAAGAATCTACATAATAACCTGAAGCTGAAATTTTATGCTCATTTAATCCTATTAAATTTTGAGTTTGTGAAACACGAGAAACATTTTCTACTTCGGGATATGATTTTTTGATAGTAGTCGCTAATACTTCGGGGGTCCAATTCCATGCGGTAAGTGTTCCATTTAATTCACCTCTACTATTTAAAATATAAAGTCTATTTGATTTTTCATAATTATTATCCACTGTTATTTCATTCATCACCCAGAGCACAATTAATATCGTACTCGCCATACCGATAGCCAAACCCAATATATTGAGTGTAGCGTATCCCTTGTTTCGCAGGAGGCTTCTAATCGCGGTTTTGAAATAATTTTTAAACATAAAATAACTTAAAAGTGAAAGGTGAGATGAGAAATATGAGTACTATTATTCTGTTCGTAAAATTTCAGCAGGATTGGATTTGGCGGCTTTCATTGACCAAGTCCAAACTATAAGCAATGCCGTTAATAACATTCCAATTGCGCATATCGGAAATATCCACCAACTCAAAGTAGTTTTATACGCAAAGTCTGCCAGCCAACTATGCGAATAATACCAAGCTATAGGAAAGGAAATAACAGAGGCTAAAACTATTAACCGAACTAAATTTTTGGACAACAGACTTAAAATCTGTGGGATAGAGGCGCCAAGAACTTTTCGGATGCCGATTTCTTTGGTTCGTTGGTTGGCGAGGAACATTACTAACCCGATCAACCCCATACAACTAATGAAAATAGATAATCCAGTTGCACATTTCAATAAAGTATTTAAACGAATCTGCGTAGAATAGAGCGATTCGATAGTTTTATCGTAAAATTGATAGTCAAATGTTTTACCAACGTAAAGTTTACTGTATAAAAATTCTACGTCTTTCAATGCTTTTTTCCAATCTTCCACATTGTTAGATCTAAAATTAATTGATAACTTATTCGCATAACCAAAATCATTGGCAAATAGGATCATTGGTTTTATAGAATTGGTTAATGACATTATATTAAAATCTTTAACAACTCCGGAAATTATGGAAGAATCTGCATTTCCTCCCATCAGATACTTTCCTATAGCTTCATTTGGAGAAGTAAAACCAACTTGTTTCATCAATGTTTCATTAATCAAAACATCTGGAATTTTCGCACTCGTATCAATTCGCACATTTTTTCCAGCTAATAAAGTAAGTCCAAATACATCAATATAGTTATCATCTATATTTCGCAAATGAACATAATCTAAATCATGTATTTTTCCTTTATAACCATACGATAGACTTGTAGTACTAAATCCATTAAAAGCAGGTGTCCCAGATGCAATACTTGCATTTCGAATTCCAGGTATATTCTTTATTTCGTTATAAAGAATATTTATATTTTTATGGGTTCCACTTTCACGCCATTCTGGAGTATAGAACGAAACTATTGCATTTTTTTTAAATCCCATGTCCTTATTCAATACATAATGGATTTGTTTACTTATAACAAAAACTATAATAAGAAATACTTGTGCAACTACAAATTGAAAAACGATCAAAGATTGTCGCAACCAGACCTTTTCAGATTTTCCAGAATGTATAATTTTTCCTTTCAAAGCCTGAATAGGTTTGTAATTAGACATTACCAAAGCAGGATATAAACCTGCTAAGAAAGTAAGTATCAAGATCAAACCTAACAAATAGAACAGAGTCCAAACTTGAAGCAAAGCATTTAATTTCATTGTTTGTGGAATGAATCCCTTAAACAATTGGAATAAGGCAGGATATAAAACACAAGCAAGTACGGAAGACACTAACATTAACAAAAAAGTTTCGGAAAGAAACTGTACTATAATCTGTCTCTTGTCACTTCCAAAAGTCTTGCGTACACCTATTTCTTTAGCTCTTAAACTTGATTGTGCCGTAGTAAGATTCACGAAGTTGATACTTGCTAATAATAGAATTACGATTCCTAACAAAATGATATTTCTATTATTTTTGTTTGCACTCTCTCCATCTATCATCGTATTCAGATGTATATTAGACAATGGTTGCAATATTCCAAAATCTACAAAATCATTAGATTCTTTCGTAATATTTGAAGTAAATAGTTGTTTTAATTGTCTGTTTATACTTTTTACATTTGCACCGTCGTTGATCTTTACAAGACATTGAGAAGAACCATTAATATTTGTCCATCCTGGAGTACCGACAAGAGATGTTTCCAAACCGGTTTCTGTCAATGTCTTTAAGGATATAAAAATATTGTTATTGAAATCCGTAATTCTATTATCATCAGATACAATGCCTGAAACAATTGTTTGAATAGAATCATTAAATACTATTGTTTTTCCCATTATATTTTGAAAAGTCATATTTGGGAAAAATTTTCTAGCTATTGATTCCGAAAGAACTACATTGTTCAATTTTTCAAGCGAGGTAGGATTCCCAAAAGTCCATTTTGTTGGGAATATTTTAAAATAATTATCATCTGCAAATACAATCCCAGGAGTAGCATTCAAAGTTTTACTTTTCTCCATTCTTCCATTCGGAATTTCAATAGTTGCGTCATCCATAGATTGATTGATAAAATGTGCTACTACATCAATTCCCGTAATCTTACTATTAATTTCCTTTGGTGCCACCATCGGAATACCAGAGTTGGCATCTTTGGGTCCATATTGGGTAAATATTCTAAAAATGCGATCATTATCAGGTTCCCATTTATCAAAACTATTTTCATGTTTTATTATTAAAAAAATAATCAATGCAGCACATATGCCTATTGAGAGTCCTAAAACATTGATTATCGAAGTGGCTTTATTTTTCAATAAAGACCGAAACGCGGTTTTGAAATAATTTTTAAACATAGTATAGTTTTTGATAAAGCTTCAAATACGATTAATTCCAATTTAAATGAATATCACCCGAGCCAGTTCTTATCGATATTGGCATACCTCCACCATTAAGGATTCCATTGGTACTTTTATTATTTATATTAGCATCTTTGAATCCCATATTGTTAGCCATATAAACCGAACTACCTTTCAAATCAATATTGGCCTTGACAGTTTTCGGAACAGACAAATTAATATCTCCCGAACCCGCATTTAATTTCACTTCAGTAATCGGATTTAATATAGTTAGTTGTTGATCACCACTTGCCGAATTAGTTACCAAACTACCACTGTTAAGTTTGACATTAATATCACCACTAGCGGTTCCTATTGTAGTATTACCATTTGCATCCGTAATTCTAACATCTCCACTTGCTGTACCGATTGCTAATGTATTTGTCTTGGCATTTTCTATCTGTATGTCGCCACTAGCCGTATTCAAATGAATTGATTGAGATTTTACTACAGACAGTTGAATATCTCCACTAGCTGTTTCAATATTTAGCTCACCTTTTATTGTAGAGCCAGAGACATCTCCGCTAGTTGTTTTAATTTTCACATCTCCCGACAAATTCTCCATAGCAATATCACCAGATGAGGTAGTAAGAGTAGTTGCGATATGATTAGGGACGTGTATTTTAAAAGATACATTGAGACGATCACTATTACTCCAGGTTATTCCTTTTTTAGTATTAGATGCGATTGTAAGCGTTTCTCCATTTTGAACTATAGAAACATCGCTTCTTTGGTTTAATAATTTTTCAAGATCCTCCTTTTTTTGCTTTTTATTTTGAGATTGAACATATACTTCCACATAGGCTTTTTGATCCCCATCTCCATAAATTAAAAAATCTGAACTAGCGCTATAGCCTATAATTTTCTTCAATTGTGCAGCATCTAAATCCTGAGTTTTGATGAGATATTTTTCAGAAACACCGTCAGAAGTGCTCATAGCATTGACACCATTGATATTGATAGAACAAGAAGTTGTTGATATAGCAGCTACGATTAATACACCTAATAATATCTTTTTCATTTGATCTGTTTTTAAATTACTCAATTATTTTAAAATCAATTCTTGATTATCACCAAAATTTTCATAACTACTCGTGATAACTTTGTCTCCTGGTTGTAAACCATGTAACACTTCGTAATAGTCTGGATTTTGTCCACCTACTTGAATATCTACTTTAAATGCTTTGGTTCCGTCGCTACTCACTTTAAAAATCCAGTTACCACCTGTTTGTTGGTAAAATCCACCACGAGGCAACAATATCGCTGGTCTGTCGTCGCTAAGTGTTAGCATGATTTGAATTGTCTGACCTCGACGCATATTAGTGGGTGCAGAATTGTTGAAAATCATATCTACTTGAAACCTTCCATTGGCCACCTGAGTATAAATCTTTTTGATAGATAATTGGTACGTTTTTGTTCCAATTTGAGCAGTACCAATAAGCCCAGGGAATACATTATTAATATAGTGCTCATCAATATCCACTCTCACTTTATAACTACTGATCACATCAATCTGTCCAAGACGAGCTCCTTTGTTTATATTCTGTCCAATCTCCGCATCTAAAGAAGTCAATTGACCATCAACGGGAGCTTTCACTATCAAATCTTCTACCTTTTGCTTCATCAGATTTAATGCTTTTTGAGCACCGTCATATAACCTTGTATTTTGTGTTAGCTGTTGTGTTTTAGTCGTAGAATCCTGACTCAAAATTTGCTTTTGAAGTTCTTTTTTTCTTTGTAGATAATTATAGTTTATTTCATCTTTTTTATAGTCCTGCGAACCAATTACTTTTTCTTTGATCAATTTTTTATCCAAATTAAATAAACGTTCTGCTTCTGTTAATTGACTTTCAACATCTGCGAGGGAATTCATACTATTGACGGTTGTTTGTCTTGCACTATTTTGAGCAATTTGTACTTGCGTTAATGTGTTATAAACACCGTTTTGTTCGGCTACAAGATTCATCATTAGATCAGGATTGGAAAGTCTTAATATAGGTTGCCCTTTTTTCATCATTGTTCCATCCTCTACAAATTTTTCTTCCACTCTTCCACCCTCCATCGCATCCAAATAAATAGTAGTCACGGGCATAACAACTCCATTTACAGGAATATAATTTTTGAAATTACCTTTTGTTACTTCGCTGATAGTAATTCGTTCTTTTTCTACATTCAATTTAGAACCTCCAGCAGCATAGTAAACACTACCGGCAATCAATCCAATCAATAGTAATACACCGATGATCAGTCCGATTCTTTTGCCGCTCCATTTCTTTTTTTCAATTACTTTATCCATCCTTATTAGTTCAGTTTTGTATTTTTAAAAAATTTGCCAGATGTAGAAACATCCGACATTAAACACATGAGAATTATTTATTTCTTCTATGTAAATGCCAAGTAAATGCCACAATACCAATAACCTGATTTTCAATAAGTTAATAAAAAATGAAATAATATTAATGTTCGGTTTTGATACACTTATTGTCCGCATACGCACGAAAAAAATACAAAAAATAATTGCTTAATATCTAACAATCAATCAATTAGAAATATGGTATATTTGTTTCTGAGTAATAACCAAACAAATATGTTTTAATAATAATGAACCTTAAACAAGCCACCATACTCGTAATAGACGATGATACAGATGTATTAACAGCTGTAAGATTATTACTTAAACCATTAGTTAAATCTATTATAGTCGACAAACAACCTGATGCTGTATTAGAATTAATTAAGAAAAACGAAGTAGATATCTTAATTCTAGATATGAATTTCAGAGCAAGTATTAATACTGGAAATGAAGGATTATACTGGTTAAGTACCGTAAAAAGATCCTTTCCTGATTTACCTATCATTATGATTACCGCTTATGCAGATATTGACCTTGCTATAACTTCTTTAAAATCTGGAGCTACTGATTTTATAGTTAAACCTTGGCATAATGAAAAACTATTAGAGAATATAAAAAATGTCTTACAGGGAAAAGGTAATAAAAAAGAACAACGGGCCAACTTTCAACATTTATTGGGAGAAAGTATGCCTATGCAAAATATATTTAGGAAATTAGAAAAAATAGCTCCTACGGATGCAAATATTTTGATTTTGGGAGAAAATGGTACGGGTAAAGATTTAATAGCTTCCGCAATACATGAACAATCACTTAGATATAAAGAAGCATATATCAAAGCGGATCTTGGAGCCTTAACCGAAACTTTATTCGAAAGTGAGTTATTTGGCTATAAAAAAGGAGCATTTACAGATGCTAGAGAAGATAGATTGGGACGATTTCAATCTGCAAACAAAGGCACTTTATTCTTAGATGAAATAGGAAATATCAGTCTATCTCAACAAGCTAGATTATTAACGGTACTACAAAATAGACAAGTCACTCCTCTTGGCAGTAGTACACCTATATCTGTAGATATACGCCTAATATGTGCTACAAATACGCCCATGTCCGAATTAGCAAATGAACAAAAATTTAGAAAAGATTTGATCTATAGAATCAATACTGTTGAAATTAATGTACCTCCATTAAGAGAACGAGGAGACGATATTTTAATTTTAGCGAATTATTTTCTGCAATTTTATTGTAGCAAATACCAAAAATCAGAAATGGTGATCAATGATGCCACTAAAATAAAACTATTGCATTATCCATTTCCAGGGAATGTCAGAGAACTACAATATACGATTGAAAGAGCTGTAATCATGGCAGAAAGTCCTATACTAACACCAGAAGATATGTTATTTTCTCCACTAGAAAAGAATACCATACTTACACAATCAAATCATAATACGTCCAATCTCGAAACACTTGAAAAAGAAACTATTGTAAAAGTGATAGAAAAACATAATGGTAATATCAGTCGAGCTGCAAAGGAATTAGGACTTACTAGAACTGCGCTTTATAGAAGACTTAACAAATATGATCTTTAATTTACTATCATGATAGATCATTCTTACAAGAAAAGTATATTTATTCGTTCTCTAGTTATAGTAATCACTATAGGTATTTTGATATTTGTAGCAATTCAAAAATATATAGAGATAACCTGTATTTTAACTATTGTCCTCATAATAGAACTATGGCTTTTTTATAAAATATTTTCGAAAATTCAATTAGAATTTGAACAATTTGTCGAAGGTATTCGCTATCATGATTTTTCCCAATTTTTTAATACAGGTAAAAATGTAAAATTTGTCGAATTTAGAAAAGGTTACAATGCGATAAACAAAGAATTTTTGGATATTTCTAAGGAAAAAGAGACTCAATATCAGTATTTACAAAAAATGTTGGAGTTACTCGATAACGGGATTTTACTCTATGACATGGAAAATGGTGAAGTCAAATGGATGAACGAATCCCTAAAAACTTTGTTAGCAATTCCATACTTTAAAAATATTCAATCCCTAAAATGGAAATACATTTCCTTACTCGAACTAATACATCATCTCAAACCAGGCAAAAGCATATTATATTCTTTAAAAAAAGATAGTAAGACCATCAATATGCAGCTAACTAGTTCACAATTCAAGACAGAAGGAAGATTAATGCAACTTATCGTATTTTACAATATTAGTGAAGTTGTTGATATTACAGAATCTCAAGCATGGAACCAATTATTACGCATACTTACACATGAAATCATGAACTCCATCGCACCTATTTCTTCCCTTGCCTCTACAATTGAAATTGGAATGAAAGACAGCAAAAAAGACTATGATGCAGATGTAATCCTAGGAATCGAAACGATCAAAAACAGAAGTGAAGGTCTAATTAGATTTGCAGAGGCTTATAGAAATCTAAATAAAATTGAACAACCAAAAATTTCAAAGTTTATCATTAGAGAATTATTTGAGTCTATGGATATTCTATTTGAACCTAAGTTATCCCAATCAAATATCGAATTAGAAATCATTTTACCTGAGATGCATCTAGAAATTAATGCAGATAAAAATTTATTGGAACAAGTATTCATTAATTTAATGCTCAATGCTATTGATGCGGTGAAAGGGACGATAAATCCTTGTATTCAACTATATGCAGCGAAGGAAAATGGTAAAATAATGATTAAAGTAGTGGATAATGGCAAAGGTATGTCTACTGCAATTCAAGAAAGAATATTTATTCCGTTCTTTTCTACTAAAGGCTCTGGTAGCGGCATTGGACTCAGTTTGTGTAAACAAATAATACTATTACATGGAGGCAGTATATACGTACACTCAATTGAAGGAAAGGGAAGTCAATTTATAATCTCAATTTAATTATAGTTCAAAATTAATAGCAGCTTTTAAACTCCATTTATTAATATCTGGATGATCTAAATAAGTCATTCGTTTAATTAAATCTACACGCAAAAATTTTAAAATATTAGAAACACCTGCACTTAATTCTACATAAGGTTTTCCTGAGAGAAAATAAGTTGGGGCATTTGTAGTATAAGGCAATTTCAATAATACATTTTGATTCAAATTCGGATTGTTTTCATTTCTCACACCACCAAAAAGGATTTTTGCTCCAGCGATTTCTCGCCATTTTAGTTTCTTAATAAGAGGGATTCTATTAAAAAATAATCCATTAAATAAATGTTCAATTGAAAATGAAGCATAATGATCACTCATAAATTCCATATAATTCATTAGATTGAATCCTGTGATACTGTAACCAAGACCTTGATTACCAGTGTGTATTACCAATAACGGCCAAGGTACTCGTCCTGTAAGATAACCTCCATCCAATGTCATTTTTGACATTCCGATAATAGACATATACACACGCTTTTGTATATTCAAGTGAAAATAGTTATAGTCATAGTTTCCATTAAATAACCCTTTTATTCCTTTTGTAAAGTCGAATGTAAAAACTGGAAATGCATTAGGTATTTTGAGACGCCTTGCACCATTTTGATAAAATTGCTCATGTGGCGCCCATCTCACTTGCATAGTTAATTGTGCAGATTTTATTGATGGATAAGTAGAATCCATACCCAATGGATTATTTCGAATAAACGCCCAATCTCCTGTCGTACGTTGTATTTTATCCTTAAAACCAAAACCAATCGCCCAATGATCGTCAAATTCTTTCAAATAATCAACCTGAATAATATTATTATAAAAATAGCGATTAAAATTGCCAGAATTACTTGCAAAAAATAAATTCCCCTCTTCATTAATATCGCTAGTTCCAGGAATATTCGAATCAAAAATTTTCGTTATAGACAAAGAATGTACTGGATAAGAATATATTGATTTATGATTGAATGCATAGGTAGCTCTTCCAAAATATTTTATTCTTTCATCCCGAAAACCATAAGCAAGATTGCCATTAAAATAAAGACTTTTATTAAAGTCTGGCGTTGTGCGTCCTCCAAATCTTGGTTTAAATCCTTCAACCGGATTGTAGTCAATAAATGATTGAATAGGACCGGCTTGCACTTTGCCAAAAGTCTTGTAACCAGAGGTGATTGTATTAAACCAATCTGTAGCTCTTTGAAAAGATTTCATTTTCCGCAAGCTATCCATTCTTTCATAAACATGAGATTCTCCATTGTCCAATGGGATGGAACGGTTGGACGTCCAAAAAGTATCCGATTCGGATTTAGGATTGCGTAACAAAACATCTTCATTCATTTTCCATATACTATCATCAATGGGCATACCACTTTGAAAGCCCGTATTATTTATGACTCTTCTTCCTATAAGTCCTGTCATTTTTTTATATAAGCCAAAATCAGAAGTCACGTCAGAATATCCTAAATAAAAATGTCCCGCAGAATCTTTATTAAATCGTTGAACCACTGAAAAATTGCGTACTACACCAAGATTGATATTATCATCCGTCTGAAACTCTATACTTTTAACTGCATAACGCCCATCAAGGGTGATGTACATCTCTCCATTAAACAATAAATCTGCATCATTACGCGGTACAAAATGTAAGCGAATTAACTTAAGCCCATCATCTTCTATTGTATCTTGGATAAAATATTTATACCAAACGGGGCCTGCATTTGAAATCGGACTTAAAAATTGTTTTGTAAACACCTCAATATTATTGTTATAAATATTGATATCCTCAAATAAGCGGTTAAATAAAGAACTAATTCCTCGGATATCTATAAACTTTCCATAATCCACCCGCTTTTCTGCCTTAACAATTGAATTTTTGGATTTGGGCTTATTACGAGTGTAATTTTTACTTACCGATTCTTCTAAATATATAGGAAGTAAGTTTTTCCCCGGTATCGTTACGGTATCGTCTTTACGCAAAACAAAGTCATATTTCTTTAAAATCTTACTTTTGCTGATCCACTTTGGAAATTTATCTACAAAAAAGGACAATTTAGCGTACTCATCATAACTCGCTGTAGGAAAATAGTTAATATCATTTTCTGGTTTATGTTCTATTACTTTTCTAATCAGTTCTACAGCTGGATTATTCTTATTTCTATATTTCTTTTTTTTACCTGCAGTTACAATAACGTCATTTAAATTAGAAAGTCTGGGTTTTAATTTTATTTGTAAAATTGAATCTGACTTTGTTAAGCTAATATCTGTATTTTCATATCCTATTGCTGTTATTAAAATAGAATTGATATTATCATACTTCAAATAAAAAATTCCCGCTTCATTTGTATATCCCAAATTTTTATCTCCATTCTTATTTAAAATGGAAACGTTTACAATTGGTTCCAATGAAAGAGAATCAATAATAATTATCTTTTTATTAATTGATTGCGCCGTTATATTTCCTATACCTATTAGCAAAACAATTATAAAGCAAATCAATAGTTTTGATGAAATAGTTATTTTTCTGCCGTTAATTTTCAAGGATAACAATTTTCAAATAATTCACACCCTACAACTAAATTTTAATATAATGTAGAATCTAAAAACAATTTAATCACATAATTATTTAAATATATCCCTTTTTTTTAAAACACAAAATAGAATCTAAATTGTTTAGTAAATAATACAGCACAGGAGTTGTGCTCAACAAGAAATTGTTCGATAATCGAGCAGGTTCTAAATATTATTATTAAGATTTTTTTTAATTTATATAAAAAATAATCTTGTGATTAATACATCGGCACTAATCACAAGATTGGATAGAATACCCAAAGGCTAACATTCGTTAAATACAAGCATATAATTTAGAAAAGATAAAATCATTTTAAATAAAATAATTACGCCTCTATTAAATTCTCAAAGATTCGCGCCATAATCTCCGCTCCAGGATCCGGTACGTTTTTCAAAATTGTGGCTGGTATGTAGGAAGAACGACCAAAATCTGTTTTTTTAATTTTTTTTGTGTTTTCAGCACCTTTTCTTGCAGCTTTAGCGACTTCTGCTAAAGATTTATCCGCAGCCAATGCAAGTAACGCTGGCTCTAGAGCATCCACCATCGTCCGAGATCCAATCTTGGCACCCCCATAAGTTTGCATTGTTTCCAAACCCTTTAAAAGAGCTTTACCCCAATGTTTATATTGTGTGAATGCATCTCCAGCTGCTATAAACAAAATAGACATCAATACACCACTAGAACCACCGGCCTCACGGGAAAGCAAACTACCTATGGAATTCAACAAATCACTTCCATTATTTAATGGTAATTTATTCAATTCATTTAATATATTTTTAGAAGCAGCCGCGAAAGTAGATCCAGCATCTCCATCTCCCACTTTGGCATCTAAATCATTCATTTCCTTTTCTATGGAAATGAGAAGTTTAGCTGTGTCTTCAATTATTTTTTTAACAGCTGGATGATTTGAAGGCTTCCCCTTAATTGTAGGTGGAAGTTTAGGCATTTTTACAAATGCTTTTTTAGGATTGAATATATGTGTACCTGGCCAAGAAGTAATAGAATTTTCTTTTAATAATGCCTTTTCAGTTACATTATCCAACAGTATTATAGAAAAGGAAAAACCATCCATATTAAGGGCTGTCATAATTTGAGCAGGACCTATAATATAGTTTATTTTTTTTCCAAGTTTAGTCGACAAGAGTGCATTTACAACTATATTCATCTCCAAAGGCATCGCTGTACCTAAATTATTGATCATTATAGCAATTTTACCTTTATGCTTGTCTGCAAAAGGCAATAGTTCATTTGCTACGGTAGTAGTTAGTACATCCGCACTATTAAGAGGTATAATCTTTGCACCAGCTTCACCATGTATCCCTAATCCTAGTTCGACCTCTTTATCTTTAATTCGATGTTCTATATTTTCTTCAAAACGTTGGCATTCCGTTAAGGAAAGTCCTAAAGAATATATATTTTCAATAGTTTGTTTTGCAGTTTTGAATATATATGGCAAACTCTTGCCGTCTTCTGCTAATTGACCTGCAATTTTGTGTATAAAAATAGTACCCGCAATTCCTCTACTATTAGAACTAATACCTAACGCGATATCGTCATTTACAACTACAGTCTCTACTTTATATCCCAAATTTCTTGCTTGCTCTGCAGCCAAGCCAAAATTTAAACGATCTCCAGTATAGTTTTTAATCACCAATAAACATCCCTTCTCTCCTGTTACAGCAATAATAGCTGCAAGTACAGCATCTACTGACGGAGACGCAAATATCTCTCCACAAACAGCAGCTGTCAACATTCCCTTTCCAACAAATCCTGCATGTGCAGGTTCATGACCAGAACCTCCTCCTGAGATAATCGCAACTTTAGATTTATCCCAATCTTTCCTTAATGCAACTTTTATTTTAGGAAATGAATCCAATAGCGCAATTTGATCATTACTCGCAATTAATCCTGTAAGCGCTTCTTTTACAATATCTTCATTTGAATTTTTAAAAAATTTCATATATACAAATTAAAGGTTCAATTCAGCAAACAAATCCTTGGTTAAGATAAAACATCTTACTTAATTAATTTTCATTTTATCCAAACAATATTTCATTTTAACAATACGAAAACGTTGTAGTATTAAAAATATGTGAATAGTTATTAGTTTAATATTTAAATAAATCACTGTAACAATCATACATTTCTTTGAAAAAATTTAATATAAATGTAAAAACAACTACAACGTTTTCGTAATTAAAGTTTAAGATTTAAGTCTTTAAAATAACAAACATTAGTATTCTTGCATGCAAGTTTAGTTATACTATTTTATAAAACGCTTTTAAATTCGTTCGTTGCCATAGTATATCTATTTCAAAAATCACTCTTTTGAAAATCAAGAAAATGCGAAAAGGACAATTGTTCAAATGTTCAATTTTTGTACTATTTACAATATTGATAAAATCACAGGTTTTTGCACAAGCAGGAAAAGTAAAAGTTTCGGGGCAAGTTACCGCGGACACTAGCTCTGCCGATGGAATTTCTATAGTACTTCAATCCACAAATAAAGTTATAGGAAAAACAAATGCATCCGGTTCATTTCAGGTAAATGTACTCGCTAATTCCACTTTACTTTTTTCTAAATCTGGATTTGATAATCAAACATTTTTAGTCAATTCTGATACAACTCTAAATGTAGCATTACATCCATTTACCAATATCATGCCTGAGGTAGTTGTGATTGGTTATGGTACTGCAAAAAAATCTGATTTGACAGGATCTATAGTTACTGTAAGTAGCAAAGACTTTCAAAAAGGGTCAATTACTACACCTGACCAGTTAATTGCTGGTAAAGCAGCAGGTGTAACAGTTACATCTAATAGTGGTGCGCCAGGCGCAGGTAGTACGATCAGAATCAGAGGGGGTACTTCATTGAATGCAAGCAATAGTCCACTTATAGTTATAGATGGAGTGCCGTTGGACAATAACTCTGTTTATGGTGCATCAGACCCATTAAGTTTGATCAATCCCAATGATATTGCGTCCTTCAACATTTTAAAAGACGCCTCTGCGACCGCGATTTACGGTAATAGGGCCTCTAATGGTGTTATTATCATCACAACTAAAAGTGGTACATCTGGTCGACTAAAAGTAGATTTCAATGCGGTACTATCACAAGCAGTAAAACGTAATGAGGTTAAGTTGTTAAATGGAAACCAAATACGTCAAATTGTAAATGAAAAAGGAACTGATGCACAGAAAGCATTATTAGGTACGGCAAATACTAATTGGCAAGATCAAATCTTTCAAAAAGCATTAGGAGGAGTCTACAACCTCGGCATTTCTGGAGGAATCAAAAAGTTACCTTACAGATTATCTGTAGGTTTTACTGGGCAAGATGGTATTCTTAAAACAAGTAATTTAAAACGAACATCTGTAGATCTAAATATCAGACCTACATTTTTCAATAATACATTGCATATAGATTTTAATGTAAAAGGCATTTACATGACCAATCGATTTGCCAATGAATCAGCCATCGGCGCTGCATTGAGTATGGATCCAACACAACCCGTGTATGCCAACAATACACTTGGTGGATTTTATGAATGGACAGATGGTAATGGTGTACCTATACAACAAGCTGTAAAGAATCCATTAGCACAGCTACTTATGTACAAAAGTACAAGTGTGGTTAGACGGAGTATTGGTAATATGAAAGTGGATTATCACCTACCCTCTTTACCCGAACTTACTATGAATGTAAATGGAGGTTACGACATATCATCTAGCGACGGTAGCTCCTTCATTCCAGAATATGCAGCATTAGACTATCAACAAGGAGGTTCTGTAACTAAATATCAACAGAGAAAAACAAACTATGTATTTGATGCTTACTTAAATTATAAAAAATATTTTGATAAAATACAAAGTAATGTTGATTTTACGGGAGGTTATTCTTACCAAGAATTTTTTAGTGGCGCTCCAGGATTTAACAATACCAACGTTGCAGGTACTGTATTAAGTACTTCAATTGCTGACTCTAGCAGAAATGTACTACTTTCTTTCTATGGAAGATTGAACTATACATTTAAAGAAAAATATTTGTTAACTGCAACAGTTAGACGTGATGGTACATCTAGATTTAGTCCAAATAATCGTTGGGGAACATTTCCTTCTATTGCATTAGCATGGAAAATTAAAGAAGAATCATTTTTGAAAAATGTTAATGCTGTATCGGATTTAAAACTAAGATTAGGTTATGGTGTTACAGGGAATCAAGATGTAGGGTCTTTTTACCCATATCTTCCGATATATCGCGTAAGTTCCAATGTTGCACAATATGTATTTGGCAATACAGGATACTATACCTACAGAGCAGAAGCGTATGATCCAAATATTAAATGGGAAACTACAGCATCTTATAACGCGGGGATCGACTTTGGATTCTTTAAAAATAGATTAACTGGTTCGATTGATGCTTATTACAAAAAAAC
Source organism: Rhizosphaericola mali (assembly GCF_004337365.2). Lineage (GTDB taxonomy): Bacteria > Bacteroidota > Bacteroidia > Chitinophagales > Chitinophagaceae > Rhizosphaericola > Rhizosphaericola mali. Next base: position 2,453,690 of record NZ_CP044016.1, read on the forward strand.
AAGCAATCTATTAGCGGATATCCAAACTGCTGCTGGTGCTAACTTGAGTAATCATGTACTTACTAATGTCGGTAATATTGAATCAAAAGGTATAGAATTGGCATTGAATGCGAAAATCGTTCAAGGTAACAAATTCAACTGGTCAGTAAATACCAATGTTGCCTACAACAATAATAAAATTTTAAAATTATCCAACGTATCTGACAGCACTACACAAGGTATTCTAAGCGGTACGATCAGTGGAGGTAGCGGTAATTCAATTCAGATACAAACAGTAGGTTATAGTTTAAATACTTTCTACGTATACAAACAGGCATACGACAAGAATGGCAAACCAGAAGAAGGTGTATATGCGGATGTAAATAATAATTCAGGTAATTTATTTTACCGATATAAATCACCAAATCCAAAAGTTACATTAGGATTTACTTCCAACTTTGATTATGATAAATGGAGTCTATCATTTACGCTTAGAGGAAACTTTGGCAACTACGTATATAATAATGTAAAAGCTAGTGGAGACGCCTATAATAGTATCTCAAATACACAAGGATATATTGGTAATGCCAACAGAGACTATTTGCATACAGGCTTTACAAATAGCCAATATTTTTCAGATTATTATGTAGAAAATGCGTCATTCGTAAGAATGGACAACGTAAATCTTGGATATGATTTTGGAGATGTTTTCAATCACAAAGCTAGACTTTCAGTGAGTGGAACAGTACAAAATGTATTTGTAATCACTAAATATACAGGTTTAGATCCTGAGGTATATAGTGGTATAGACAACAATGCATATCCACGTCCACGTACATATTCTCTTGGTGTTAATCTTCAATTTTAATTCAAAATATTCGAATCGATGAAACGAATTATTCAGATATCACTCGCTACACTTACTTCAATCATACTATTTAGTGCATGTACTAAAAAACTAGATCAACTTCCTTACGTACAGGAAACATCAGAAGTAGTCTATACCGATCCAGACAAAGTTGCTGGCGCCTTAGCAAAATTGTATGCAGGTTACACATTAAGTGGCCAAGATGCCACAGACTATCCAGATATATCTACCACGGATGTCGGCACGAGTGTATATTTACGTTTATTATGGGAATTTCAAGAATTACCTACGGATGAAGCCGTAATAGGATGGAACGATAACGATCTACTTTCCTATCATAATTTAAGCTGGGCTGCCGCTGGATACTATAATAGAATCATGTATGATCGCATATTCTTTGAAGTTGCGGCGTGCAATGAATTTATTAGAGAAGTAAAAGCGCATGACTATTCCAAATTTACAACAGACCAACAAGCTACGATTGCACAAGGAGTATTAGAAGCTCGTTTTTTAAGAGCATTTGCCTATTGGACTGCAATGGATTTATATGGAAATGTACCATTTACAACAGAAACAGATGGTGTAGGTGCTTATTTTCCTAAACAAATTAAAAGAGCAGATTTATTCAATTATGTATCATCAGAATTAAGAAACTTAAGCGATTCACTACCTACTCCAGGAGCCACCGACTATGGTCGTGCTAACCAAGGTGCTAGTTTAGCACTATTGAGCAGACTATATTTAAATGCATCGGTGTACACAGGCACGGACAAATATGATAGTTGTGTATTATATTCCAATAAAATTATCAATTCTGGTTGGTATAGTTTGAATAACACCTATGCAAATAATTTCAAAGCAGACAACAATACTTCACCTGAAATGATATTCCCATTAGTAGCAGACGGAACTCGTTCTAAATCCTATGGAAATACAACATTTATTATTCACTCTGAAGTTGGTGGAAATATGAATAACAATACAGCTCCTTATGGTATTGCATCTGGTAGCGGATGGGGCGGTATGAGAGCGACGAAAGCATTTGTAAATAAATTTGGAGACCCTTCTGGAGCAACTGATAAAAGAGCCATATTTTATACAGATGGACAAAATCTAGAAATAACCACGATCACCTCTTTCACGGATGGATATGCAGTACCCAAATTCATCAATCTAACCTCAACAGGAGCAGCAGGTAGTGATCCTACCCAAACATTTGCGGATACGGATTTCCCTTTATTTAGATTGGCAGAGATTTATTTGAATTATGCAGAAGCAACTTTAAGAGGTGCATCAAACGGAGACAACGCTCTTGCATTAGGATATTTGAATGCTCTTAGACAAAGAGCTTATGGAAATACTTTGGGAAATATCACGGCAAATCAAATGACATTAAACTATATACTAGATGAAAGATGTAGAGAACTATATTTTGAAGCCATTAGAAGAACAGATCTAGTAAGATATAATATGTTGACCACCGCCACTTATTTATGGCCATTCAAAGGTGGATCATCCACAGGAACATCTGTGGATAGCAAATACAATATATTCCCTATCCCTACAACGGATTTAATAGCCAATCCTACATTAGTTCAAAATACAGGATATTAATACTCAATTACGATAATCGTTTTTAAATGACTAAAATAATTCAAAGATTTTATCTGCTCCTAGTAGCACTGATCACCATAACGTCCTGTAAAAAAGACGAAATTAAATCGGTAATTGATACCTCTACCGTAGATGTAAAACTTACAGCTTCTGCGACTTCTCTTACTTTAATAAAAGAAGATTCTACCAAAACGGCGCTGAGCCTTAGTTGGAATGAAGCTAATTTTAATTATAAAGCAGATGTAACATACACATTACAAATTGCAAAAACAGGAACGAGCTTTTATAATCCAGCAGAGATCACGGTGGGTGTCAATACGACCTCTTATGACTTAAATACGTATAGTTTAAATAGTATTTTATACCAAAATTTTGGAATTTCAGGTAATGGTAGTTTTGATATAAGAGTCAAAATCTCTTTGTTACAAAATGGCACCAATGCTGGTAGTACCTCTAGCATCGATGATCTATACTCTGATACATTAACGATACCTGTAAATACTTTTGACATGGAAGTAAGTTATCCTAAATTATGGATTACTGGACCATTTAATAACTGGTCTTTTACAGACCAAGCTTTTATAGCATCTCAAAACTTTGATGGCAACTATGCAGGATTTTTATATGTACCAAGTGCCGTTACAGATTATACCTTCAAATTATCTGATGCTCAAGATTGGGATCATACGCAATACGGATATGCAACGAACACAACGATGAGCTCTAATGCATCTGCTGGTAACCTATGGTACAGTGGTGCTGGATATGTATATATTACTGCCAATACAAATAATCTTACATGGAGTGCAACAGTTACTAATTGGTATGTTGTCGGAGATGCAATTGATGGTACATGGACTACATTTATCCCTATGACGTATGATCCTACAACTTCAACTTGGATTACAACTACAACATTGAAAAATTCTGGTAGTTTGAAATTTTTAGCCAATCAAGCGTGGAATATATTTTTAGGGTTAAGTAGTAGCAATCAATTGGGTATCGGAGAGCAAGGAAATATTTCTGTACCTAATGCAGGTACGTATAAGATAACGTTGGATCTACACAACGCCCCTAACTATACATATACAATTGAAAAACAATAGTAAAATGAAATTATTTAGATATATTTTTATTGGTTTATTAGCTGCAGCAAGTTGTAAAAAATTTGATGTACCAGGTCCTACATCTTTGCAATCTTCGCATAATAATCTGGCAAAAGGTGCTGATCCTAGTTGGGTCACTCAGATGGAAGCAAATGGTTATAAATTTTACAACACAACTGGTGAACAAGCAGATTTATTTCAAATATTAAAAAATCAAGGTATTAATTCAATCAGATTACGTGTGTGGGTAAATCCTGATGGCGGCTGGAATGGAGAGCAAGATGTTATCAATAAGGCAAAAAGAGCCAATAGTTTGGGTTTAAAATTATTAATTGACTTTCATTATAGTGATAGTTGGGCCGATCCTGCTCAACAAGTAAAGCCCACTGCATGGCAAAATGCAACATTTGCGCAGCTAACAGATTCTGTATATTATCACACATATAATGTTTTGAACGATTTAAAAAATAATGGCATTGTTCCTAGTTGGGTTCAAGTCGGCAATGAAACAAACGATGGTATGCTATGGCCTGATGGGCAAGCATCTAAAAGTTTTACCAACTATGCAACTTTAATTAATGCAGGTTACAAAGCGGTGAAAGATATCAACGACTCCATCAAAGTAATTATTCACTTAGCCAATGGTGATGATAACTCTTTATATCGTTGGATGTTTGATAGTCTTACGGCACATAATACTAATTTTGATGTAATTGGAATGTCTTTATATCCTAGTACTTCAAGTTGGCAAGGGCAGGCTGTGGCTTGTGATTCCAATTTGTTAGATATGTCTAGTCGTTATAACAAGGAAGTAATGTTGTGCGAGGTGGGTATGGGAGCATCAGATTCTACCAATTCAAGATCATTTGTTTCTAAAATGATAGATTACGTTGACAATATTCCCAACAAAAAAGGTATTGGCGTGTTCTATTGGGAGCCTGAGGCGTATGGTAATTGGCAAAACTATTTAATGGGCTCATTTAACGAAGCGGGAATGCCAACGATAGCGATGAAGGCATTCTATTAATAATTATCTTTAAACCAAATATATATAGTGCGTAAGTTTTATTCTTTTATAAGTATCATTTTCTTTTGTGTACAATATAGTTATGCTCAATTGACACCAAAGACCTCTCAGTCAGAAGTTTATTTGGATAAAAATGGTATTTTAAAAAATACAGTTACAGATCAGCCGGCATATTATTTGGGGGTAAACTATACCGAACCATTTGTATTTGGATATCGTAATCAAAAAAAATTGGGATATGATATTTATAAAGCGATGGAACAAGACGTGTATCATATTCATCGCTTAGGAGTCAATGCATTTCGTATACATGTATTTGATATTGAAATATCTGACCTTAAAGGTAATTTATTGGAAAATGACCATCTAAATGCATTAGATTATCTAATTTCCTTATTTGAAAAAAGAGGCATAAAAATCATCTTAACACCATTAGCATTTTGGGGGAATGGTTATCCAGAAAAAGATACGAAAACAGCTGGATTTTCCTCTACTTACGACAAAGGGAAAGTTACAGTTGAAGAACCTGCGATCAAAGCGCAGAAAAATTACCTTAAACAACTATTAAAACATAAAAATAGTTATACGAATAAAAACTATATTGAAGATGCGAATATCATTGCATTTGAGGTAAATAATGAACCCAATCATTCTGGCACTATTGATAGTGTGCAATCCTATATTGACAGATTGATTATGGCCATGAAAAGTGTTGGATGTAAAAAACCTATCTACTATAATATTAGTGAATCTCCAAAATTTGCAAAGGCAGTTATAAATTCCAAAGCCAATGGTTATAGTATGCAATGGTATCCGACAAGACTACTATCTGGGCATACACTATTGGATAATAATTTACCTAATGTAAATCACTATTATATCCCATTTGATACGATACCTGGATTCAAAGGTAAAGGACGAATTGTTTACGAATTTGAGTCTGCCGATGTACTACAACCGATCATGTATCCTATGATGGCCAAAAGTTTTAAAGATGCAGGCTTTCAATGGGCGACACAATTTGAATATGATCCTATGAATTTGGCAAATTCAAATACGGAATATGGTACACATTACATGAATTTGGCATACACGCCAGACAAAGCATTGAGTCTATTAATTGCAGGAAAAGTATTTAGAAATGATAGTTGGAATCCAGAAGATAAAACATATCCCAAGGATAGCATATTTGGACATACCTTAGTTTCGTACAAACAACAATTGAGTGTATATAATTCGGATACGGATTTTATCTATACAAATACAACAGAAATATCACCGATTGCGAAAAATAAATTAGTACACATCGCAGGCGCGGGCAACTCTCCTATTGTCACCTATAATGGAAATGGCGCTTATTTTTTAGATAAAATTAGTGACAATACTTGGCGTTTGGAAGTCATGCCGGACTATATACAATTAGCAGATCCATTTGGAAAAACAAATATTCATCAATCTGTAAGGCAAATTATTTGGAATGAAAACCAATTAACTTTGAATCTTCCCAATTTTTCTAATAACTATTGTATCAAAAAAATTGATGGTGAAAATTCAAAATTAATTGCTACAAATGGCAATACAACACAGGTTACACCTGGTGTGTATCTAATTGCAACGTCAAAAAATGAATTGGACAAAATCTCTACTGATGCAAGTTGGAATAATCAAAAAATTAATGAATTTGTAGCGCCCGTACAAGACACTACAGAAAATATAGTTTGGAATACGCCAAAAGAATTACCTGCAAATAAAGATTGGAATTTTAAAATCCAAGTGACAAATATTCAACCAAATGATTCTATAGTACTTTGGATTAGACATTTTCCAGATGATTATCATTCCTATGTAATGCAACGTTTAAATGCACGAGAATATGAGGCAAAGATTCCCAAAGAATGGATGCAGTCAGGAGAAATGAGTATTCAAATAAGTAGAGTTAGAAATTGGAATTATTTGAATTTTCCAGGTAAAAATATAGGAAATCCATATGATTGGGATCAAATAAATAATAATTATAGTACGATTAAAATTGTAGACAAATCTACAGATCTAGTACTCTTTAATACAAGTCCGAATCTATATCCTAGAGTATTTCCAGATACATTGAAATTTCAATTACCAATTACCAATACTGGAAATCTAATCCAAAACTATGCAATCACACTTAACGCAAATGAGGTAATTTTTGGTTGGGAAAATAGTTTTGTATCAAAAATAGCCAATAGACGTTTTGATTTGGATGAATTAAATCATTTGGAAATTAAGGGAAATGCCAATCAAGACCTTACTGCAACGATCGGGCTTATTGATGCCAACGGTAATTATTTTGCAAAAAATATCCATTTAAACAAGGGCAATTTCGCTCAAAAAATTGCATTATCTGATTTAGAGGCAAAGGATAGATTGCTTCTGCCTGTACCTTATCCCTCTTTTCAAAAATTATGGTACAAAACCGACCATAGTCAAAAAATGGAAAAAAACTGGATTGAAAAGGTACAAATTCAAATATTGAAACAAGATAATCTCCAATTGGCGAATACTTGTACATTTGGTATCGAAAAAATTGCTCTAACGAAATAATTTATGCCTAATGAAAATTAAAAATATAATACTTAGTAACTTAATTTTACTTGGTTTAACTACAAGTCAATATGCACTTGCACAAACTAGAATTAAGAAAAATATGGATACCGATTGGAAATTTCATCTGGGAAGTGCTAATGATCCCACAAAGGATTTTAACTATGGCATTGCTAATCTTTTCGCTAAAACTGGTAAAATTACAAAGTCGGCAGTAGATGAAAATTTCAATGATTCAGATTGGACAAAAATCCAATTACCACACGACTGGGCGGTCTCACTACCAATAACTTTTAATAATAATGAAGATATACTAGCACATGGTTATAGACCCGTCGGTGGCTTATATCCTGAGAATAGTATTGGGTGGTATAGAAAATCATTTGACGTAAATACTGCAGATAGTGGCAAACAATTCTCTTTACAATTTGACGGAATCTTTAGAGATAGTAAAGTTTGGGTAAATGGCATTTATCTAGGTGGTGATTTTTCGGGATATTTAGGTCAGAACTATAGAATTGCAGATTTTTTACATTTTAACAAACCGAATGAAATTGTAGTTAGAGTGGATGCCACTCAATTTGAAGGTTGGTTTTATGAAGGTGCTGGCATCAATAGACACGTATGGTTGGAAGAAACAAATAACCTAGCAATCAATTTGGATAAATATTTCACCTATAATAAAACGGAAAATAATTTATCCAAAATCAATGTAGAAATTTCGATTAAAAACTTGAATACAACGGCTCAAACGGGCCAAATCATTACGGAATTAAAATCTAGAGATGGCAAGATTCTAACATCAACCTCTAATGATTTTAAAGTAGAGGATAACAATGGAACTATAGTCAAACAAGAATTGTCTATTCAAGATGCACATCTTTGGGATATTGACAATCCTTATTTATACAGACTGCACTCCTATATCTTTGTTAATGGTACTACTATTGATGAAACAACTACTAAAATAGGCATTCGAAATATCGAAATTACACCCGATAAAGGATTGCTTTTAAACGGTAAATCGGTAAAAGTTAAAGGAACAAACGACCACCAAGAGCATGCTGGCGTTGGTTCTGCGCTTCCAGATGCTTTGCAATACTATAGAGTTACACTATTAAAACAAATGGGATCAAATGCTCTCAGGACGAGTCATGCAGCAGTTGCTCCGGAACTATTGGAGGCTTGTGATAGCTTAGGTATGTTAGTTTTGGATGAACAAAGATTATTAAATAGTGGATTAGAATATAACCAACAATTCAAAAGATTGATTGAAAGAGATCGAAATCATCCGTCTGTATTTCTTTGGTCTATAGGCAACGAAGAAAATGCAATTCAAACAAATTCAACAGGTAAAAGAATAGCACAAACTTTAATTGCAGACCAGAAAAAATGGGATCCAACACGCACATCAACTTACGCAGCAGATTTGGCAAATGTATTTGACGGCGTGAATCAAATCATTCCAGTTCGTGGGTTTAACTATAGAGTAGATGCGGTGATTCCATATCATAATGATCATCCTAGTCAACCAACAATTGGTACAGAGATGGGAAGTACCGTGATGACACGCGGTGAATATAAGATGGACACAGCACATGCCTACGTTTTGGATCAAGATTCCATTCATCCTTGGTGGGCAAGTACGGCTGAGCATTGGTGGAAAACTGTAGCAGACAAACAATGGATGACGGGTGGATTTATTTGGACAGGATTTGACTATAGAGGCGAACCAACACCATTTGAATGGCCAAATGTCAATAGTCATTTTGGCGTGATGGACCTATGTGGTTTCCCCAAAAACATCTATTACTATTATAAAAGTTGGTGGTCAGACGAACCCGTTTTGCATATTGGGCAAAAATGGAATTATACGGGACAAGAAGGCAAACCTGTCAATGTCTGGGTATATAGTAATGCGTCAGTGGTGGAACTATATTTGAATAATAAAAGCTTGGGTAAAAAATCTATGCCAAAAAATGGTCATTTGGAATGGAATGTACCTTACAAACCAGGAACATTAAAAGCCGTCGCAACAATTAATGGTAAAAAAATAGAAGATAAAATCGTCACTTCCGGACCTACAGAAGATTTATCTTTTACCCTATCTAAAAAAATATTAAATGCAGATGGTCAGGACGTCATCGCTATCAATATCGAAGCAAAAGATAAAAATGGAAATGTAGTTTTGGATGCAAAAGATCCATTAAAATTTGCGCTTGAAGGCGATGGAACTTTGGTAGGTTTTGGCAATGGTAATCCTAGTGACCACGCACCTGAAGTGGGTATCAACAATCAAGGTAGCCGAAATTTGTTCAATGGTTACGCACAAGTGATTATCAAATCTGGTAAGACAAAAGAAAATTTAAAATTAAAAATCACACTGAATAACAAAACTTTTGTTCAAGAAATAGAGCAAAAATAAAGAAGCTGATAGCTATACTAAGGGCTATTTACTCATGGCGTTGCGGTTGCCACCGTAACGCTTTTTTATGTTCTAACATTTCGTTAATATCAATATATAAACATTATGGGGTAATATTTGCAACTATTTCTTCTATGTAAATTGATAATTTTGAGACCGAACTATTATTTACATTATGAAAATTGGGTTATTTCTCTCCATATCTGGACTACTAGCATTATTGTCAAACAATTCTTTTGGGCAAGCGCGTGGTCATGGACCATTCTCGCATGTTGATTCCTTACGTGGAAGTATTACACCTGAAAGAAGCTGGTGGGACGTTACTCGTTATGATTTGACAATTAAACCAGATTATACGCAAAAATTTACAAGTGGTAATAATTTGATTACTTATAAAGTATCAGGCAAACAAACCACGCGTAAAATGCAAATCGATCTACAACCACCTTTGAATATTGATAGTGCATTTTTGGACGGTAGAAAAAAGATTACATTTACACATAATCCATCAGACTCTAATGTTTGGTATTTAGATATGCCAGTACAAGCGATGGGTAGCAGTCACGCTGTCAAAATATTTTTTAGTGGCAATCCTCATATTGCGGTACGTCCGCCTTGGGATGGCGGCTGGTCCTTTTCCAAAGATTCCCTTGGTAGACCTTGGATGACCGTTTGTTGTCAAGGTTTGGGGGCTTCAATTTGGTATCCTTGTAAAGATCATCAGAGCGATGAACCGGATAATGGAGCTTCTCTTTCTATGATTATCCCAGACACGCTTGTAGGTGTTTCCAATGGTAGAATGATTTCAGAAATAGATAATCATGATGGTACTAAAACAGTCAAATGGGGTGTCAAAAATCCAATAAGCACCTATTGTCTCATACCTTATATTGGTAAATATGTCAATTTAAAGGGGAAATATCTTGGTGAAAAAGGTTATTTGGATTTAAGTTTTTGGGCACTAGATTACCATGAAAAAATTGCTAAACCCTATTTCTTTGATGAATCTGAAAAAATGTTAACGGCCTACGAACATTGGTTTGGACCTTATCCATTTTATGAGGATAGTTACAAATTAGTGGAGACGGACAATACAGGTATGGAGCACCAAAGCAATATTGGCTATGGCAATCATTATGCACCAGGGTATCGAGGAAGGGATGATTCACATACGGGATATGGTCTGAAATGTGACTTTATAATAGTACATGAATCTGGTCATGAATGGTGGGGAAATAATTTAACAAGCTACGACTTAGCAGATATGTGGGTGCATGAAAGTTTTACCAACTATGCAGAGGCATTATATACAGAATATCATTGGGGTAAAAAAGCGGGCAACGACTATGTATTTGGAGTAAGAGGTGGCATACACAATCAAGGTACTATTGTTCCTGCATTTAACGTCAATGCGGAAGGTACAGGAGACATGTATCCTAAAGGTGGCAATATGTTGCATAGTATCCGTCATAGTTTGGATAATGATACTTTATTTAGAGAAATATTAAGAGGTTTGCAAAAAGACTATTATCATCAAGTGGTAACTGGTAAACAAGTTGTGGCTTATTTTAATAAAAAATCAGGATTTGATTACTCTAAAGTATTTGAACAATATCTGAACACAACGCAAATCCCTACATTGAAATACTATTTTACGGGAAATGAAGTACATTTCAAATATGATAGTTGCATTCATGGATTTAATCTTCCAATTGCCATGAGAGATGGTAAAAATGTAGTCAAATTATATCCTTCGGATAAATGGCAATCAAAGCAAATTACGCCTGCGCAAAAGAATCTTTTAACGCAAAAGGATATCAGCTACATGTATTTTATCAATGTAAAAGAAACCCAAGACTAAAATGAAATCCAAATTATCGAAAGCTATTGTTGCAGCAACCTTATTGACAAGTATTCCAACCCTTACAAATGCACAATATCAGCCTTACTATCCAACGTATCAGCAAATAGTAAAGCGTTATCAAGACAATTATTTATTGGATAGTATTACTAAAAATAAAGTATTAAATAGTAATATCAATGTACATTGGAATCCTAATGACAATAGTTATTGCTGGTATGCGAAAGAAATCCAACCTCAAATTTTTGAATATATTATCGTTGATACAAAAAATGGTAAGAAAATAAAAGCTTTTGACATGGATAAACTTTTGCATTCGATACCAAGTGATACTATAATTACTTCAAAAGATATCAGTCAGGTTTTCATCAACAAAAAGGATGATAATATACTATTTGTTTGGAATAAACAGCAATATTCCTACTTACCAAATTTCAACAAAATAACATTATTAGGAAAAGCGCCACTTGAAAAACCGGTGAATCCATACGGAAAAACAGATTTCAAAGATCGTTGGAGTCGTTGGGGTAGTTTTGCAACAGACACTATTTCCCCAGATAAAAAATGGTCAGCAACAATACGAAATGGCAATATTTTCATCCTAAACAATCTAACAAAAACAGAAAAACAGTACACTACAAACGGTACAGACGCTAATTTTTATGGTAGTTTAGCTTGGTCTCCGGATAGTAAAACTTTAATTACTTATCACGTAAGACCTGTTATTGATAGTAATGTGTATTTTGTTTTAAGCTCCGTTCCGGGCACAACTCGAGGAGTACTAAAGTCCAATCCATACAAACAACCTGGAGATCCTTTTACAACTTATGAGATGTTTGTCATCAAACCTCAGGAAGAGAAAATAACGAAAGTAAAAACGGATATTATAGATTTTTTCGATGCACCAGAAATTCATTGGGAAAAAGACAATCAATATTTTTCTTATGAGCGTGTGGATCGTGGGCATCAACGATTCAGAATCGTTGGGGTAAATACCAATAGTGGTGACACCACAAATATTGTAGATGAAAAAACGAAAACTTTCATCTATGAGAATCGTTTAATTTCTTATTATTTACCAGAATCAAAAGAAATCATCCGTTCTTCCGAAAAAGATGGCTGGCAACATTTATATTTGGTCAATACAGCTACCAAAAAAGAACAATTAATCACTAAAGGAAATTGGATAGTTCGGGATGTAGACTCTGTAGATACCCAAAAAAGAGAAATCTGGTTTTCGGCGAGTGGTCTCTATCCTACTGAGGACCCCTATAACATTCACTTTTGTAGAATTAAATTTGATGGTACAGGATTACTAGATCTAACTCCAGAAAATGGAAATCACAAAGTTCGCTTTTCTCCAGACAAAAAATATTTAATAGATAGATATTCTCGTGTGAATGTTGCGCCAATAAGTAAATTAAAATCTGTTATAACAGGTAAAAATTTTACGACTTTGGAGATCGCAGACACTTCTGCACTAGTCACAATTGGAACATCTTTAATAGAACCATTTGTAGCCAAAGGTCGCGATGGAAAAACAGATATTTACGGTGTAATATGCAAACCATCACATATGGATCCAAACACAAAATATCCTGTCATAGAAAATATTTACGCAGGTCCACAAGACGCTTTCGTACCGAAAGACTATTTACCCTATAGTGAAATGCAAAGTATTGCAGAACTTGGTTTTATAGTTGTACAGATTGATGGGATGGGTACTGCCAATAGAAGTAAAACGTTCCATGATGTTTGCTGGCACAATATTCAAGATGCAGGGTTCCCAGATCGAATACTATGGATTAAAGCATTAGCAGAAAAATATCCTTTTGTAGACACTGCTCGTGTTGGATTATATGGCACTTCCGCTGGAGGTCAAGATGCGATGGGAGGTTTACTTTCACATCCAGAATTTTATAAAGCCGCAGTTGCTGCATGCGGTTGTCATGATAATCGTATAGACAAACAATGGTGGAATGAGCAATGGATGGGTTATCCAGTTGGTCCTTGGTATGCAGAGCAATCTAATGTAACCAACGCTCACAAATTAAAAGGCGCTCTGATGTTAATTGTGGGTGATGCTGATGAAAATGTACCACCCGAAACAACGTATCGTGTAGCAGATGCCTTGATTCACGCAGGTAAAAGTTTTGATTTCCTTCCGATTCCAGGATCCAACCATACGGATGGCGGACCTTATGGACGTGCAAGAAAAAAAGATTTTTTTGTAAAAAATCTTTTGAAAGTCACGCCTCCCGATAGAAACGATAACGATGATTTTCCATTACCGAAAACAGGAATTAGATAAAATAAACAATCCATCTCAATTGAGATGGATTGTTTATTTTATGGTAGCAAATTTATTTTAGAATCAATTTTAAAATAAATGATTAAGTTTACTTTATATAATTATAAATATAGTTCCCAGGGGAATATATTCTAGTTATATACCCCAAACCTTAATACATGAATAAAGTAATTGCATTTGCAGATGAATTTGGCAATAATTCATTTGATTTTAATAACCAAGGCAGTCATTTCATCATTTCAAGTATCATCGTCAATCTTAATGAATTGAAATCCTTCGAAAGCCAAGTCGAAAAGATTAGAGAAAAATATTTTCAAAAAGGCGAAATCAAATCTAGTAAAGTTGGCGCAAATTATTCAAGAAGAATAAAAATCTTAAATGCATTATTGGAACTAAATTTTTCAATTTACGCTGTTGTAATAGACAAACAAAAATTATATAGTGAAGGATTTAAATATAAGCAATCCTTTTATAAATTTCTAAATGGTATACTTTATAAAGAGTTATTCAGAACATTTCCTCAACTCGAGCTTAAAGTAGACGAACACGGTGGAAATGATTTCATGAAAAGTTTCAAAAAATATGTAGAGAAAAATCATATTAGAACATTATTTGAAGGGGCGGAATTTCAAATTCATAAGAGTCACAATGAATTGGGTATACAGGTCGCCGATTTTATCGCAGGTACATTAGGATATATATACGACATAACAAAAAAAACATCAAACTCCTATAAATTTTATGAAATAATTTCTAGTAAACTGATTAGTGTTAATAATTTTCCCAAAAAATATAAAATTGAAAATTTCGCAGATAACAATTTGTATGCAGAATTTGATGATACTATTTCAAATATCAGCTTAAGAAAAATCTTTGACTTTATTGATACCACTCATGCAACAAATGATAACAAATTAGATCAATTGAATTTTATGAAATTATTAGTTTTATTTCATCAGTCCAATCATCATAAAAAATATACAACTTCGGATCAATTTATTAAACACTTAAATGTAAATAGAGAAACTAAATTAAGTAAAGAAAAATTCACAAATATTATAGGAGGTTTGAGAGACAGGGGAATTTTAATTGCAAGCAGTCGAGAAGGTTATAAAATTCCTTCAACATCTAATGAAATAAGAAAGTATATTCGACACGGAAAAAATATTCTGTTTCCAATTATTGATAGGATAGAAAAATGCAGAACCTCAATACTACTTGCAACAAATAATTCCTTAGATATTTTAGAAGATGAGGAATTTAAAGATTTAAAAAAAATTATTGAAAAAATTTATGAGTAAAAGTTAAAATTATTATTTATCGAGACCCTAATTCTTTTATGTTTTTTACAAAATCATGTCCGATACTATCAGACTGAATATGTCTCCCATTTTTAACACGCCATTTACCAGCGGTTATAGTTCCTTTAATAAAAGAACTATTCTGACCATATACAATAGTATTACACATATTTTTCAAATTAGTAGAAGCTATTAATGGTTCACTAGCATCAACTATAACCGCATCAAAATAATCACCCACTTTAAAAAATTGTACTACATCTTTACCCATAGCTCTGCGCCCACCTTGCCAAGCTTGCTTGATTGCATTAAATCCGCTATCTGGTGAATTAGGAATTCTATAAGAAATACGTTGATGCGTAATTAGGCGTTGCACGTTATCCACCCAACGCAAGTCTTCCAGATGATTAATACTGATATGACTATCCGTACCGATACACCAAGAACCTTTAGATTGATTGTATTGCGTAAAATTAAAAATACCATCACCCAAATTGCCTTCCGTAGCAGGACATAAAACAACGTTGGCACCAGTATTTGCAAGACTTTTCGTTTCTTGAGCAGTCATGTGCGTAGCATGAACTAAATTGAATTTTTTATTTACATTAAAATTATCTAAAAGCCATTCTACAGGACGTTGTTTATAAAAATCTAAGCAATCTTCGATTTCTTTTATTTGCTCAGAAATATGCATATGAAATGGTCGATCAGAGTCTATAGTTTGCAACAATAATTGCAAATTTTCTTTTCCTACGGCACGCAATGAATGAGCACCCACAGCGACATCAACCCTATCACAAGATTTTGAGGAATGAATACTAGCATCTAATAATCGGAAATAATCCTCAATATCCGAACAAATAAATCTTCGCTGCTTTGCTTCCGCATTTTTACCAAAATTCCCTTTTTGATATAGTATTGGAATCAATGTCAAATGTATACCCACTTTGTCTGCGGCACGCATCAAAGCTTGCCCTAATTCATCTATTTGATCATAAAATTGCCCATTGGGTTGATGATGCACATAATGAAACTCTGCAACAGCCGTATATCCCATGCGTAACATATCAGCGTACAACTGTGACGCGATAGCTTCCATCTGAATTGGTGAAATAGTCAAGGCTAAATCATACATAGCATTTCGCCAAGTCCAAAAATTATCAGTATGCCCTTCATCATATTCCGCCAAACCAACCATGGCGTATTGAAATGCATGCGAATGCCCATTTTGAAATCCTGGCAATGCATAACCATTTACCATTTCATAGTCGGGTCGGGCAACAATATCATTTTGGATAGATAAAATTTCGCCTATTGAATCAACTTCAATAGCAACATTTTCCAACCAACCATTTTCTGTTAATATCCCTTTTAAAAAATAAGTTTTCTTATTCATTAGATCAAACTTTCAATTAATCGTGAACATAGTTGTTGTAGCACTACTTGAATATTAAATGCTCTTTCTCCATTCCAATATAATTCCTTATCATCCATATAGTTCGTCTTAGCCATTTCTATTTGCAATGCATGAATATTTTCTTTCGGTTTTCCAAAATTCCGTGTAATGGACCCGCCTTTAAATGGTTGATTATAGCCAAAACTATAGTCATTATTTTGCTGTAATGTTTGCTGTGCAATTTGACTATATTTATTATCAGAGGATTGACCGTTATTATCCCCCAAAATAAGATCAGGAAAAGGCTTTTTTTGAATTCCATGAACTACTTTTTTTATTGAATGTGCATCGAGTAGCAAAACTTTTCCAAATTTACTTTTTGCATTTCCTAACATTCCTTTTAATGCTTCATGATAAGGGCGATAATAATTTTCAATTCTATACTCTAGTTCAACTGCATCAGGATGATAGTCCGATTGATATAAATTATTTCCATTAAAATCTGTTGTTGGCATAACACTCGTAATTACTCGACCATCAGTATACAAAGGCTGATCATTTACATCTCTATTGAGGTCAATCACCCACCTATGATGCGTCGCCACAATCATGGGAATACCGACACTCAAGGCAAAAGAATAAAGTCTATCTATAAACCAATCTGTATCATCCAAAGTTGACAATGCTTTAGATTCAAAATGCGATTGTATTGTTTCGGGAAAATATGTACCTACATGTGGACAACTAATGACTATAGGAACTTCAGCAATAACGGGCTTTAATATTTTAAAAACTTCCATATTTGTTATTTTTGAGTTGAAAACAATTGATCAATTATATCTTCTGAAACTAGATTTACATCAGTTATTTTCAAAGATGGAGTTTGTTTTGTTTCATAATTAATTGCCTGCATAGCTCCTTTATTTCTAGCCCAAGCACGCCTCGCAATCCCGTTATTTACATCAAAAAAAAGCATTTCTTTTATTTTTTCATCACATTCTTGAGAACCGTCTAAAACCATCCCAAAACCTCCATTGATAACTTCTCCCCAACCAACACCGCCACCATTATGTATGGAAACCCATGTAGCACCTCTGAAACTATCACCAATCACATTTTGAATAGCCATATCTGCCGTATACCGACTTCCATCATAGATATTGCTTGTTTCCCGATAAGGGGAATCTGTGCCACTGACATCATGATGATCTCTACCCAAAACGATCGGAGCAGAAAGAATACCATCTCCCACAGCCTTATTAAATGCTAACGCAATCTCAATACGTCCGTTCGAGTCCGCATATAGTATACGCGCTTGAGAACCTACAACCAAATTATTTTGTTCAGCATGCTCAATCCACTGAATATTATCCTCCATTTGTTGCTGAATTTCTTCGGGCGCTTCAGTTTGCAACGATTTCATTATAGTTAAGGATATTTGATCTGTAATTTGTAAATCTTTCGGATCACAAGAAGTACAGACCCAACGAAATGGCCCAAAACCATAGTCAAAACACATTGGCCCTAAAATATCTTGTACATAAGATGAATATCTAAAATTCAATCCAGAAGCGTCTAGAATATCTGCCCCCGCACGACTACTTTCCAATAAAAAAGCATTTCCATAATCAAAAAAATACGTCCCTCTTTCCACATGTTTATTGATGACTGCAACTTGTCTAACCAAGGATTTTTGTACTGCTATTTTAAATGCATCAGGATCATTTGCTATCATTTCTTTTGCTTGATCAAATGAAACATCTACTGGATAATAACCGCCAGACCAAGGATTATGTAAAGAAGTCTGGTCAGAACCTACCGCAACTGGAATATTTTTTTCATAAAAATATTCCCATACATCAACTATATTACCAATAAAAGCAATAGACACATTTTCCTTATTTTGAATAGCAATTTTAACTCTATTACACAGACTTTGAAGATCATCAATCAATTCATTAACCCAACCTTGTTCAAATCTTTTCTTCGCCGCGTCGGGATTAACTTCCGCACATACCGTAATACAGCCAACTATATTACCAGCTTTAGGTTGAGCACCACTCATACCACCCAAACCAGAAGTTAAAAAGACTTTACCTTTAGGATTTTCTTTACTACCTAATAATTTACGAAAAGCATTCATCACTGTAATTGTCGTCCCATGTACGATACCTTGAGGTCCAATATACATATAGGAGCCCGCCGTCATTTGTCCATATTGGGTAACACCTAAAGCATTGTACCGTTCCCAATCATCCTGTTTTGAATAATTTGGAATCATCATTCCATTTGTTACCACTACACGGGGTGCTCTTGGATTAGAGGGGAATAAGCCCATCGGGTGCCCGCTATACATACTTAGTGTTTGACGATCCGTCATAGTGGCCAAATATTGCATCGTCAAAAGATATTGTGCCCAGTTTTGAAACACCGCACCGTTGCCTCCATACGTTATTAACTCATGCGGATGTTGTGCTACTAAAGGATTGAGATTATTTTGAATCATCAACATAATTGCAGCTGCTTGTTGATTTTGTGCCGGGTAATCCGCAATTGGACGTGCATACATATCATACATTGGGCGAAATCGATACATGTAAATACGACCATACATATGTAATTCGGATAAAAACTCATGCGCCAACTGACTATGCCATTCAATAGGAAAATATCTTAACGCATTTCTTATCGCTAATTTTTCTTCTTCCAAAGTCAAGATAGCTTTACGTTTGGGTGCATGATTGATGTGCAGATCATACACGGGCATTTCAGGTAATATCGATGGAATTCCTTGTAATATTTCTTCTTTAAATGTCATAGTTTAGTTTTTAGCGTATTTTAATTGCCCATTTATCCAAACAGATTGCGGTTGCAAACATCCTTGCAGATAGGTAATATTTTGATAATTATCGGCATCGTAAACTATAAAATCAGCTTTTAATCCATTCATCAATATTCCGCGATCTTTTAAACGGAGTGCATTAGCGGCACGAAAAGTTATTGCCGCCAACACTTCCGCATTGGTGAGCTTTTCCATAGTAGCCAAAATAGAAGCTGAGGTTACCAGTTGTGCCATCGGCGCAGTTCCTGGATTCCAATCGGTAGCAACGGCAAGAGACGCTCCAGCGTCCAATAATTTACGGGCAGGTGTAAACGCGCACCCTACACCTAAAGACGCTGCGGGTAATGCCACAGCAACCGTATCTGAATGAGCGAGTATATTAATTTCTTTTTCAGTCGATGCTTCCAGATGATCCGCAGATACGGCATCAAATGCTATTGCAACATCAGATCCCCCAGTTGTAAACTGATCCGCATGTACCGTAATATCAAAGCCAATTTCTCGAGCCTTGTTAAAATATGGTGCAATTTCGGATGGAGAAAAAGCGGACTTTTCAATAAAAGCATCAATTCTATTCGTTAATTTTTCCTTTTTTATTATTGGAAAAAGTTCCTCAATAATTGTATTCAAATAAGCCTCTGCATTACCCTTAAAATCCTTTGGCAAAATATGTGCGGCCAAACATGTAGCTACTAAGTTAGCGGGTGTTATTTGATTCGCTTTTTGAATACTACGTAACAGTTTTAATTCTTCTGCAACATTGAGACCATAACCGCTTTTGACTTCTATAGTCGATATACCTTGTGCAATTAAATAAGCACTGCGATCTACTATAATATCAACCAATTCTTGTTCTGTCAATGCTCTTGTATGCGATACCGTATTAGCAATACCACCACCTGCTGCAGCAATATCCAAATAAGTTTTTCCTGCATTTCTATAAGCAAAATCATTAGCCCTATTACCTCCAAAAGCTATATGTGTGTGACAATCTACAAATGCAGGCAAACAAACATTTTTACCTTCTATAAATTGAATAGGAATATTTTCTGTATTGGCGACTATTCGCAAGTCGTTAAATAACCCAACTTGTTGAATTTTCCCATTGGAAATTATCAAACCTCCTTCTTTAATAATTTCCAATTGATCGTCAGACAAAGCGCCTTTTATGGGAAGATTCGCCATTGTAACGATTTGGGTAAATGGTCCAATCAAATATTTTTCCATAGTCTAAAAATTTTGGAAATAATCAGATTCTTCTTGATAAGGAATATGCTCATTTTGAGATACTTCTTTGGCAATAGATATCAATGCTCCTGATTTCACCAATGCTTCTGCATGATGTAGTATTTCTTGCATTGGCTGGTCATCTTCAACATGAGTAATTAAAGTACGAACTTTATCATGTAATGCTTCAATAATTGGTGTAGATTTTAATGGACGTAAATAATCTATGGCTTGACAAGCACAAATCAATTCTATACTCAGAATTTTATCAATATTATCGGCAACTTGCAACAATTTGCGACCAGAAATTGAGCCCATGCTCACATGATCCTCTTGACCTAAAGAAGTAGGAATACTATCTGCACTCGCAGGAAAACACAAAGATTTATTTTCACTAGCCAAGGCTGCTGTTGTATATTGTAATATCATGAATCCCGAATTCAAACCAGTTCCTTTAACCAATAGTTTGGGTACATCTTGATAACCACCACCTAAACTCAAAAATACTCTTCGGTCAGAAATATTTCCTAATTCAGATACAGCAAGGGTAGCATAGTCCATCGGCATAGCAATCGGCTGTCCATGAAAGCTTCCCCCACTGATAGCCAAATCTGGGCTAATAATAATTGGATTATCCGTGACAGAATTTATTTCTATTTCAATAGTTTCTTTTAAATGCAACCACGCATTGCGAGAGGCACCATGTACCTGAGGTACGCAGCGCAAAGAATATGGATCTTGTACTCGATTGCAATTTTTATGGTTGTCCACTATAGCCGAACCATGCAAAAGATTGTAAAGCGTGGATGCCACATATTTATTCCCTTTATAAGGTCTAAGATCATGTAATTCATGTAAAAATGGATGAATCGAGCCACTCAATCCTTCTATAGTCATCGCAGCAATTAAATCTGCAGTATCCAAAATACGACTCATCTCGACCACAGCAGTAACTGCATGCGCCGCCATAAATTGCGTACCATTAATTAATGCCAAACCTTCTTTTGGTCCTAATTCCACAGGCGTTAACTGATGAGAATGCAAAACTTCAGCGGTCTTTATTACCTCATTCCCGACATATACCTCTCCTAAACCAATTAATGGTAAAAATAAATGAGACAAAGGCGCTAGATCCCCTGATGCTCCAACAGACCCTTGCTTGGGGACTAATGGAACAATATCCTGATCAATAAACCAAACTATTCTTTTTATAGTTGTTAATTGAATACCAGAAAAACCCTGAGCCAATGCATGTACTTTAAGAATCAGCATCAATTTGGCGAGTTGTTTAGCAATAGGTTCACCAACTCCGACAGCATGACTTTTTAAAATATTGGATTGTAGTTTTTGCGTTTCCTCTACACTTATTTTCGTCGTACATAATGGCCCAAATCCCGTATTTATTCCATAAACCGTTTCGCCGGATGCTACTATTTCTTTTACATAACCAGCACTTTTTTCAATTTTCGCAATTGTATCTTCCGATAAAATTCCTTGCATTTTACCTTCTGCAATTTTAACTGCAATCGAACTCGTTAAATGCCCTTCACCGTATTTGAATATTTCCATGATATTTTATTTTCCAATTATTCTACGCGTATAAATGATTTGAATATGGGTAGTTCTTTCTTCTTAAAATTTCTTGCTCTCAAAGTTAGTGGCTATATTTAATAATTAATAATACCATTTTAGTCAATAATTAATAACCATGGATTATCAAATAGAGCTAAGACATTTAAAATATTTCCAAATATTGGCGGAAGAATTACACTATAGAAAAGCTGCAGAAAGGCTCTTTATATCCCAACCAGGTTTGTCCAGACAGATCAAACAAATGGAAGAACTATTAAATGTTAAATTATTTGAAAGAAGCAGAAGAGAAGTGCAATTAACTGCAGCTGGAAAGTATTTAAAGTTAGAAACGGACAAAATGTTTCTACACTTCTTAGAAATTAATTCCAATTTGGAAAAAATAGCTCAAGGTGTTATCGCTACTTTAAAATTAGGATTTATCGGCTCAGCCGTACAAACCATACTCCCACAATTATTAAAGAAAATAAAAAAGCAATATCCATCGGTAGAAATTACATTAAGTGAACTTTCTAATGAAAAACAAATGGAATTATTACTAAAAAATGAGTTAGATTTTGGTTTTGCAAGGATAAAAGAAACTCCATTAGGACTAAAATCACTACCTATTTTTACAGAAAAATTCATGTTAGTCCTTCCCAAAAATCATCCAAAATATCAAGGAAAAAAGACGAAATTATTAGACTTCAAAGAAGAATCTTTTATTTTATTCTCAAAAGAATATAGTCATTCATATTATGATCTTATTATGAGTATTTTTTTACAACAAGGATTTCAACCAAAAGTTTCCTTAAGAACCGTAAATGCATTGACGATATTTACGATGGTGGAACAGCATCAAGGCATTGCTATTGTGCCAACTTCACTACAAAAGGGCTATGTTACAAATGTAGAATTTGTTCCACTAAACAATATACCACAGCAAACAACCTTGTTTTTAGTTTGGAAAGAAAAGTCGAACAATCCTGCAATTCCAATTTTACTTTCCATATTTAACAATATCGACCAATAAACAAACCCCACTTGTAAAAACAAACGGGGGTATCACATGAGAATTTAGGAAAATTTTTATATAAAATTATTCTATAGTAATATTGAATTTAAAATCTACGGTTATTTTGTCTTGATCCGGACGCATATATACCAATTTTTGCTTGACAGTGTAATGCTCTCCAGATTTTACCCTATTTGGAAATTGTCCAATCTTAAAACTAAACATATCCTTTTCAAATTCAGAAAATATAGTTGCACTATCTCCCCATGAAACAATTGCCCCTTTTTTGTCAAACCAATTACCCATCCCTCTAGTGGTATGATGATCACTAAAACTATAATTTGCCGAATCACTATATAACTGAATAGATTTACCCATTTCATCCACAATTACATCAGGTTGTAGTCCAAAACCATGAGACAAAACAGAAACGTTCAAAGGATAAAAAGCATTTGCATAACCAGAAGGATCGGATTTAACTTTAATATCAGCGACGATAGAAGTATCGTGGGGTATTGTTTTAATATTTGGATCCAAATATCCCAAAACGTTTGTATGCTCAAACTTTACTTGATAAGGCATGGTTTCATCATTAGCATTATTATCATCCCATGCATGTGGAACATACGTTGATGGTGCGCCTGATACTACAAACCAAAGTTTTATAGTATTTTGAGGAATAGAAAACGCAGCAACTTCATTTTTATTTTTATACATTTTTCCATATACTCGACTTCCATCTTTACAATAAGCGACAAAACCATATCGCCATCCAATACGACTCGTATCTTTCCAATGATAAAAGCCTGCAGGATTGACAAGACCTTTGAAATGAACTTTTACAATTTTTGTATGTGGCGTAACTTCTAATGGAATAGCATTAAAGCCAGTAGATTGCGGTGCAAAAATAGTGTCGGTAATAAAACTACCGTCTAATTGAAGGTTTACTTTATAAGACAATCGACCAATAATACCATTCCCTTCCTCCCGAATTGCAGGCAGATCCCAAGTTACTAAACGCGCAGCTTGATCATAGATTTCATCATTAAACACACTATTACTAATATTAGTTAAGCGTTGATAAGCTTGGATAGGATCTTCTGGCTTTTTAGATTCTCTCCATATTTTCCCAATAATATCAATCCCGTGTTTTTGTGCCCAATAATAATGTATAAAGTAACTTGCATAACGATAATCTTCATGTAAAACATGCTTATTATAGTTGGTCGTAAAACTTCCAAAATCAGAATGAAAAACATCTGCTGGATAGGACTGAAAAGACTGCCATTGCGCGGTTTGTTCCCAAAATGTATTACCTCCATTACCACCAAATCCATATCTAAATCCATGATTATCACCTAAATCACATCTTACTTGATATTGGAAACAATGTCCTATTTCATGTCCAATTATAGGACCGACAGGTTGGCAAGTCGTTGGATTAACCCATAGAGCACCAATTACATCGTCGTACCCTGATCCCGCAGCAAGCCATTCATCTTGATAAAATAAGAAAATCATCATCTTATATTTATCCAAATTAGATTTCCCGTAACCAACTTCTGCAAATTTTAAAATTCCAATATTTTCTTTGTAAAAATTTTCTGCTTTAGCCAACATATCTTGAATATTGACACGATATTTTGCAGGAATATTATTAGAATTAGGATCGTTATTGCCGTATTTCTTATCCCAAAAAACGATAAAATGTGTGGACTGTTCAGATCGATGATAACTCCACTTACTCGAATCCTGTGCAAAATCCATTTCCCGCAATTCTAACGGAACATAAATTTTAAGACTATCATGTAAATTATTTTCATTGGCTAAATGCTTTAAAGTTCTCGCACTAAGTATAGCAGTAAACAACAAGAATGTACCTATTAAGGAAAAAGCTTTTATAATTCGTTTATTAGTCAAGTAGTTTGCAGTCATTAATCTTCATTTAAAATTATAACAATTTGAATTGGTATGGATACGATGCAAAAGTTTGCTTTTTCTGTCCCTTTGGAGGATCCAAATTTACTATAGTATGTTGCTGAGGAGCTCCCATTACTACAAACCACAAATGCGTCGTATTAGCAGGAATTTGAAATTTTATCTTTCCTTTTGTATGATTTTCAGTTTTTCCATAAGTTGTGTGCAACTCTTGATCCACGGCAACAAAACCATATCTCCAACCCGCATTTGTATCCGTTGACAATCCTTTAAATTGAATATTTACCTTGCCATTTACTACATATTGTTTGGGGATTTCTATTGCATTAAAACCATAGTTTTGAGGTAGGTTAATTGAATCAGATTTTAACCAACCAGTAGACAGCGTATCCAATTTTGTAGAAAATTGATTTGCATAAGGTCGAGCAAGATCCTTTATTCTCTTTAAGTCCCAAGTTATTAAATGACGATCCGCATCAAACATTTCGTTATTAAAAGTCTTCTGAGATACTTTTTGGATTCTTTTATAAGTAACCACAACATCTTCTCCTTTTTCTGCACTTTTCCAAAGTTTACCGATAATATTTTTCCCATATTTTTCAGACCAATATTCCAAAATAAATGGAGAATGATACATATTATCAGGATGTAAAAATGCCAAATAGGTTTGCTTTTCAAATGCTTTTACATGATAATTTTCAAATATCATCCAAGTTGGATACACTTGCCAAAGCATATATTGCGAAGTCATTTCGTATAGAGATTGACCTGCCGATGTAAATCCAACACCACCGTCGGTACTTACGAAAGTCTGGAAAACATGTCCCAATTCGTGAGCGACTGCGCCATAAGGTGCATATGAAATACGGGAAGTTGGCGTCCAAAGAATACCAATTTTGGGATTCTCTTCAGAACCACCACCATAGGCGGTACCATCGTCATCGTCACAAACAACAAATAGAATTTTATATTTATCTGAAATCGAATTACCTTTTTCTACAAATCCTAAAGTATCAACATAGTATTTGTAAAAGGATTCGCTCGCATCAAGAATACTATCGGGATTAAATCTTTTTGTTGGATCTGTTAATAACTCAGGATGTAGTCCAAAATTTTTCGGCCAAATGATCGCGACATCTGCTGATTGACGCATATAATTACGATTATATTTACTTGCCGTATCATTGAAATTATTATGTTCCGGAACTTTCCATAGTTTCTCAGGAATAAATAATTCTTTTACAGAAAATTGACTCAAACCGCGAATTCCTATGAGTAAAAATATTATAATGTAAAAATAGATTCTATTCATTCTTTTATTTTATTTGAATAGTTAGAGTAGTTGTTTTCTTTTTAAATGGAATAACTAATATCATCTTAGTTTCATTTACCGTTTTTGTAACAATACGATTCCCATCCTGATAGATCTGATAAGTATGATGAGGTAAATTTTGAATTGTTATAGTTAATTGATGAGCATCATTCGTTCTATTTTCTAGTCGCAAGGTAATTTTTTTTGTAGTTTTTGATATCTCAATTGCATTAAATTGAGAAAGAAAACCATCACGATCCAATGTAATTTCCAAAGGAAGTGCTGGTAACATACTATTAAATCGTTGATTTAATCCATCTTTAGGATAAATACAATAACTATTTTTATTTTCAGAAAGTGTGCCACCATAAACATACATACCCCAATCTGGCTCCATAGTCAATATCGTCCTCGCCGATCTTAAAGCACCTGTAAAGCCGAGATCAATTTCGCCGTCATACACCCAAGGACCACGCCTCTGAACCATATTTAACCAAGTACGATTTTGGCGTTGTGGTTCAAATGCCCAACCACTTGCACCATCATTTATTTTTCCCGGATACCAAAACCCGTAATTTGTTTCTTTCGAACCTGAATTGATCAGCGCAAATGAACTAAGATACGAAGCATAGCCAAGAGGTAGATACGTATTGGGCGATTGGGAATAATGTAGTGCGTAGTCTAATACTGCCCACCCACCCATCTGGGCCATATAACTCAACATATACGCGTCATTACCGCCTCTATAGTCTGAACCTTTTAAATAATATGCATTTTCTAACCACCCACGTAGTGCAATATTCGCTTGTATTTGTTCTTCCATATAACGATGAGAAGCTGAGTCCGAAATATGGGGATGCGAATACCATTTTTTTAGATTTTTATCATACCATAACAAAGAATCTGGTTGCATCTGATACGATAATGCATACTTGGCAAATGCGTGACTAGACTCAAAAGCTGTAGCATCAATACTATATTCGGAACGATATGGATAACGATCATCGTATATAAAATACTTCACCTTTTTTTCCCATTCCCGTTGTAGCGTATCCGCATCTTTTTGCCAGCCTACTTGACGCAATTTTTCCATCAACGGAACAATTTCTAATTCATTATAACATCCCCACTTATAAGTATCGTACCACGGAAGAATATCATAAGGATATTTAAAATATGCCTTAGCCGTTTCTTTTGCCCGTTTTAAATATTCAGTACTATCTGCATAATGAACTAAAGAAGGATATTTTTCCGCAATCTGAGCTAAGTAAAAATATAGTGCCATGATATGCGGATAATCATAGGAACGCCACACGTGATCTTTATCCAAATTCTTATTCGTATACTTTCTTCTTTGCTCAATATATTTGTTAGTATACCAATTCGGTGTGCCGTAGATACCATATGGATGCAAGCCTGCCGTATCTGTCTTTTGCAATCCATTCCAAACAAAATGTGCTATATAGTATTCTAATGCCGCTATTTCTTTTGTATTGGGATAACTAACATTTTTCAAAGCTAGAAATGGAGCTTTACATAGTGCAGGATCATCACTTGCTATTGCGTAGGAAACACCATTAATCAGATTCAAAGGATTATCTGGGGTTGCTAATTCTTGCTTTTGCATATTCCAATTAGCAAACAAACCATTATACCATTTAAGAGAATCTTTTACCTGTTCGGTATTAGTTAAAAAGTCCGCTCTCTTCTTATAAAGCGTGCCCAATGGTTCTGTTACAAAAAACTCCAAATAAGTCTTGCGCCCTTTCCCATAAAGGAGGGTCAATTTATTTTCACCTAAATGATGAAATTTGACTTTATATAAAGACTTGCCATTCTTTAATGTTTTAATAAATTGAATATTTGTAGCCGATGGATATTCAGATAAAATCTCCTCCATAGGTAATAAAGAAACAATCGAAATATTCGCCTCAAGATTAGAAGGAATCGTCATTCCAGGAAGAATATCAATCACAGGAAGACTATCTTTATGCAGAATAACTTTAATATCTGCATAGTTCGTAGCCTTTTGAAACTTAAAAGAATAAACTATTTCCTGATCTGACTGTAATACTTGATCTGTTAGAGGTTGTCTCCAAGTACTGACATTGCTGTCCGCAAGACATTTGGACAAAGTATAAACTTTATAAACGCTTGAATCTGGACCTAGGCTATCTACTTTGTAATATTCCAATGAAGTATTTTCACAAGGTGTCATCAGTAAATACGGACCAACGCCCGTAGGTCTTTCAAAGAACAAAAAAGAACCATTACCAGAAACAAAACTATGTTTCAGGACTCTTCTTTCAAATATCGTAGTTGGATCCTCTCCTTCTAATCCATTATACACAATAGGAATACCCAGACTACCTAATAAAACGTTATTCTTATTGTGGTTCTTAATGCGTATTTCATAGCGTAGAGCATTCTCACTTACAATAAATGCTAGTTCTACAGACAAGCCGTTAAATTGATGATTAAAAACGATTGTATTTTTATCAATTACAAATTGCTTATCCTTATCTGCATCGAGATGCCAATTAAACCATTTGCCTGCTAATAAAAACTGAATATCTACATTACCCAAACTTTTACTAGGAGCAATATAATTTAAGGGAAATGTATCTCGTAAAATATGTAGTTCACTAAGTCCAGAACTATCCCATCCCATTTGAAATACCTCATTTTTCGTCTCCCAAATTTGATGATTTTGTCCAATTGTTTTTAATTGAATTAATACTAAAATTATAAAAAATAAATGCTTTATAAAACGCATTTTATTTCAACATTTTTATTCGAATAATATTAAAAGAATAAGGCGCTACTTTTATTTCAAAATCTTTTGACACATTATTTATTACATGATTTGTTGGGATATATTTTGTTGGATATGCGAACGAATTTTCCGCATCAGGCTTATCGGCTGACAAGGTAGTTATCGTTCCAGTTTTAGCGACTTTCGTAATTCCGGACAAATCTATTTTAGATATATAAGGTACATTATATGCATTGACAACTTTTACTATAATTTCATTTTTAGCTTTATCAACACCTGATAATAAAAAATATTTGGAAGGTTCTTTATACTTAATCAATAGTTGGTTATCCATATATGCCGCCACACTATCACCATGCACCTCTACTCGAATATCGTACCATTTATCTTTTTCAATTTTAAATGGCAATCTTGCAGGCGAACTAAGATTTCCAACATCATAACCATTCGTAACGGACTCAACTAAAGTAACCGCATTTACCCAAGCACCTATGTGTATCCGATCAAATGTATTAGAATCTTTTACAGCAAAAGGAATGATAAATCCATTATAGCCATCTAATTTACGTGCTTTTAATGTTAATGTATAATCGGATAAACTATGATTGGGTAAATATGCAAAAGTCTGTGCACCATCTGCATTTTGCACGTAGGCGCTATCTTTTATCCTCCAATCACCACGTAAACCTTTCCATTCATCAGGATGATTTATAAAATCAGAAGAATATACTGTTTTGCCCTTTTGAATAATTTCTATATCCTTATATTCCGAATGCGTATCCCAAGTAGCCAAACCAATACCTCCTTTAAATGCATCATTCAACACATTAGCAGGTTGTTCTAATTTTACATCAGAATGAATATTTATAGTCGGCTTATTTTCATTCATCATTTTTAACATGTAATAGGAAATACGTGCGAAACTTTTTTCATTATCAAAATTGATCAAGTTCACCGGCCAATCTTCGTCATTGACATTGACTAATAAAGGCGCATAGCTACTCATTGTAACCAAATCACCATTTTTTTCCATACCCATAATATACACCGCATCGCTCAAGGATGCAATAATATTACCTCGACCTACACCGTTATTAGTCGCATATTCCCCGACATATACATCCCAACCTTTATCCCTAGGATAGGAATCAAAATGATTATAGTTCGCCATAGACCAATAAGCACCTTTATAAGAATGTTCATCGGAGTATTGTACGTGATCCATGTATTTAAGTGTATTGGGATCCACGTCACCAATACCCATATTAGCAATGATTTTTATCTGTGGATATTTAGAATGAATAGCGTTATAAAATAAATTATATCGTTTACCGTATAGTTCGCCATGTTGCTCGTTACCCACTTCTACATATTCCAATGGATAAGGTTTAGGATGTCCATTTTTGGCTCTTTCAGCCCCCCATTTAGTTGTAACTGGATCTATGGCATACGAGATTGCGTCCAAAGCACTTTGGATATATTGTTGCACTGTATCACCAGTAACATAAGTTCCACTACGCATCTCACAAGAAATACCAACATTGAAAACGTATAAAGCTTTTGCACCTATGTCTTCGCAATAACGCAAGTATTCATCATATCCGAATCCATTACTTGTATAGTAATCCCAAACACTAAAAGTCGATTTACGAGATTCCACTGGACCAATCGTTTCTTTCCAATCAGGAGCAGATTGAATATTAACACCTTCTACAAAACAACCTCCTGGCCAACGTAAAAAACTAGGTTTTAAATCTGCAATTTTTTGTGCTAAATCCGCACGCAGCCCATTAGGTCGGTTTTTAAATGTATGCTTTGGAAAAAGAGAAACAAAATCTAACTGAATAGTTCCTTGTTTATAAAAAGTTAATTCAAAATGTGCTTTAGGATCTGTAACTGTAGAAGTTAACTCCGCAGTATATAGAACCCAACCTTTTTTTCTAGTAATAGTAAATGATTTATTGAGCAAATTAGATCCATTTTTGGATACTAAACTAGCTTGAGCCTTGCCGTCATAGTTACCATCCGTGTATACATAAAATTTGAGTAAATAAGTTTCTCCTTTTTGAATATTAATCCCCCAAAAACCTTCATTTTGTACACCTGTTATGGCACCATCCTTTTTAATTTCTATTTGCAAACTATGAGGTGTTGCACTATTCAATGGGTTTTTATCTGTTAGTGATAATTGAACATCGTCTGAATTCACGGCTGACCATGCAGGAAAATCCGATTTAACAGTCCATGGCATCCACCAATCCGAAATACCTTTACCATTATCGATAGAATAGTGCGGCGTTCTTGGTGGAATTAATTTTCCATCTTTAATCGTATCACCCAATGGAACTTGCGAATCTTCGAAACCTCTATTCTGGATTAATTCTGCATACAAACCACCTTCTCCACCATGCGAAATTTCTTCGAAAAATGCACCATGAAGTGTAGGGGAAACTTTTGCACCAAATTGGTCCGCATGAATGGAAATCTTTGCTGTCTGAGCATTTAAATACCCAAAAGAACAAATCAAGCTCGCGGCAAAACTATATTTATAAAAATTTTTCTTACTCAAAATCATACTATCAAAACTATTTAACTTTCCACTCATGAACACCTGCAGAAGCTTCTTTAGGTAATTGAACAACCAATTTCAACGCTGTTGTAGTTACCGGTTTGAAATGAACAGCATCATATTTATCTTTTGAAATAGTATAGTCCGTTGTCGTTTCTACAGGCAACCATTTACCCTCACTTAAATATTCCAAATGCCATGCACTAGGAAGATCACAACCTCCCCAAGGTTTGTCATTATACCAATACACTTCACTTTCTGAAATAGAATAAGCTTTATCAAATTTATATTCCAACCATTCTGGTTTATTCTGTGCTGGCCACCAATGTAAATAGTTAACACTATTATCATGAGAATCCATCGGATCATATTGATCATTCAACGCCTTCAACATCAATGGACTCACTGAAGAACCAGTTGCTATGCTTTTACTCGCAATAGTAGGCGCAGGTTTTGGTTTTGCTTTCGCACTAGAATACGGAACCCAAACTTCCATCTCACCAGCTCCACGATTATTCCAAGAATAGTATGGAATCGCAACTACTTCTTTGTTTGTTTTAATCAATTCATCTGAATTGCTTTGTCTAGCGACTACATAACCATTTCCTCTTAATTCCACTATTCCATTCAATTTGGATGGCATATAGCTTGGTGTAAATTGTGTTGCAGTATCTACAACGACATTCATAACACCACTATCAGGTTGATCTTTGCCTTCTAAGCAATACACTACGGGACCTCTTTGGAATGCAAACAGGCCATTATCTGCAGTTACTTTATCATTCGCCAAAACTTTTTCTACGGGCATAGGCAAATCAAAGCTTACCTTATCTCCTTTTTTCCAACTATGTTTAATTACCGCATAACCTTTTTCGATCGTATAATTTTGTAGTTTTCCATTTACATAAATAGCAATTTTATTTGCTGAATTATTCTCAGTAAAATGATATAAGTCACCAGGCACCACTTCATCTTGCGCCCATCCTGGAATTCTTAATTTGAGTGTAAAATCTTTATTTTTCTTAGGGTCTACTACTACACTTATTTTCCCATTCCAAGGATATTCTGTCACTTGTTCTAATTGAATATCTCCATTTGCCAATTTCAAACTAGATTTATTAGCGGCATAAAGGTTAATGTAGGCTTCATTATTATTCTGAGCATAAATATAACCGGGCATGGAAGGCATAAAACGAGCAACATTGGTAATACAACAAGCACAGGCAAACCATGCACTACGATCATGTTGTCCCATGGATGCCAATGGATTAGGATAAAAGAAACGATTACCACTCAATGAAACGCCTGAAAGTAGACCATTATACAATGTTTTTTCCAGTACGTCAATATATTTGGAATCACCATGTAGTAAGAACATTCTTTCATTCCAATAAACATTAGCAATAGCAGCACAAGTCTCGGCATAAGCACTCATATTAGGCAATTCGTATGCTTTACCAAATGCTTCTCCTGCACCTGTGGCACCGATACCACCAGTAATATATAGTTTGCGATACACTACATCATCCCAAAGCTTATCAATTGCATTCAGATAATCTTGATCATCGGTCAACGCTGCAACATCTGCCATACCTGTATACATATAAGTCGCACGTACAGCATGTCCTACAGCTTCCGTTTGCTGTACTACTGGAATATTGGATTGACTATATTCAGAGGCATATTCTTTTCCAAATTTAGGTCCTCGAATATCCAAAAAGTATTTTGCCAAT
This sequence comes from Rhizosphaericola mali, assembly GCF_004337365.2. GTDB lineage: Bacteria > Bacteroidota > Bacteroidia > Chitinophagales > Chitinophagaceae > Rhizosphaericola > Rhizosphaericola mali. The sequence continues at coordinate 2,487,139 of NZ_CP044016.1, forward strand.
TTTAAATAGTCTAAATTACCCGTTACTCGATACATTTTGACTAAACCAATCTCTACAATCTGGTGTCCTGGCCACACTTGTACTTTTCCAGGACCAAAGGAACGAACTAATAAATCTGCATTTTTGATAGCAATATTCAAATATTTCTTTTTTCCTGTAGCTTCATAGTGCGCTACAGCCGATTCGAATAAATGCCCAGAATTATATAGTTCATGGCTCAAATCTTCTTCTTTTTCCCATCTTTTAGCGCCGATCCATTCATGTGGATGCGTAACTTTTGCGGTTCGGAATGTATATAAATAGCCATCAGACTCTTGCGCTTTTCCCATGATATCAATCAAAGTATCCAATTGTCTATCCAATTCCGCATTGTAGTGGGCTTGCAAACTATAAGATGCACCTTCAATCAATTTGTATAAATCAGTATCATCAAAAGGAAAATCAGTCAATTTATCTCCTGCTTTATCCAAACCAGCAGCTTTTCTAAAGTTTTCAATCCTACCATGTTCGCGGCACATTTTTAAAATGTAAGGAATAGTTACGTTGGCATTCACCTCAATTTTAGGTTTCCAAAATTGATCCGTTAAATTGACATTGGTAAATACCACAGGTTGTATTGCATAATCCTTCTTCTGTGCTTTACTTAAAATAGGCAACACGCACAAAGACACACCAACTATTGATTTCCATTTTAATCCACTCATTTCAACTCTTAATTATAGAAAAGCCTTCACTTTTCTGTATTCAAAAAAATTTATTTAATTATTGACCAACCGTAGTACACATCCGCAGGAATATGATGTCCGATATACACTTTAGCTAAAATATTGAAAAGTGTATTATCATATTTTTCCAAATCCATCGGCGTGACTATGACGACATTTTTATCTTTAAATCCAAAATTTGACCAGAACCACCATTGCGTCCCTTCTGCCCAATATTCCGCTACAGTATTAATTGCATATTGCCCATGATACATATCCTTTTTTTTCGCATCAGCATAGGCTGCATAAATTTCTTTAACCAAATCCTTATCACAAGTTTCTAGTGCATTCATAATATTATGACTAAACTCATGTACCAAAATATTTTCACCATAATATTTAGTGTATGGAATTGCTAACAAGTTTTCTTCGGCACAAGAGGTTTCATTTCCGCCCATTCCCCTTGCTCTTGCATTCCAATAAGCCTTATCCGTCAAAGAAGCAATACCACCTGGCTTATTATAATTTTCTCTCTCTGATGGCGTTAAGCGCGGATCATCGTAACTCGGCTTTTTCCAATCACTTCTTTCGGGTAAATCAGTTTCCATCTCTGTCTGTGCCATCACCATTACTCGTGCATGTGTAGATACTAACTGTTGACGTACATCACTCCTTCCTGCCAACATATAAGAAACAATATCCCGAGCAATGAATAAAGCTTCATCTTTTACTTTTGAGGAAGAAACGATCGGAATCCCAACCGCATCTATGCCTTTTTTGTAAAAAGTATCCAAATGTACACCCAAACTATCCGGCTGCTTTATTTCTAATTGGCTGTACGAAATTAATTGTGCATTAATTGTACAACTAACTATTAAAAATACAAAACATATAATAGATTTCATGAAATCAAAAGAATTTTAAAGATTAATTAGCAGTTACTCCTTTGTCAAGATTGCCGACCAACCACCACCAGATTGCATAGAAATATGAACAGCGTCATTTTGTTTCCAATGAGCAGTTTCTAATATATAATCTTCGGCAAATTTATCTGCATTTACACCATCTTTAAATATCTGAACTTTATAGTTGGTATTTTTATCCAAAAAATCCAATTTAAAATCTAGTTCACGTTTATTCCAATTATTTAGCCCACCGATATACCAATTATTTCCATGTTTACGCGCCACTAAAACAAACTCTTTTATATCTCCATCAATAGCCACAGTACTATCCCAAGTTGTCGGAAAATTAGTCATATAAGCTGTACAACTAGAATCCTTTAAATAATTGGATGGATTGTCTGCCAACATCTGCAATGGACTTTCATACACAGCATACATAGCCACTTGATGTGCTCTAGTACCTTCACTCATTGGCATTTCTACATTTGCTTTATAATTTTTCTTAATTACATTTCTCATCGCTCCTGGAGTATAGTCCATCGGCCCGACGACCATTCTAGTGAAAGGTATCGTAACATCATGCGGAGGATTTGCTTCCTCATCTGTCCATTTGTAATTTTCCAAACCTTTTACACCTTCATAGGAAACAATATTTGGATATTTTCTATTCAGACCAACGGGTTTGTAGGCACCATGTAGATCTACCATGAGGCGATGTTTCGCTGCAGTAGAAGCCAATCTTTCATAAAAATTCACCATATACTGATCCGCTCGTGCCATAAAATCAACCTTCACTCCTTTCACGCCCCATTTTTGATAGGTATCAAGAACAGTCTCCATGTCTTTATCCATTGGCTGCCACAAAGTCCATAAAATAATATCTACATTTTTAGATTTACCATAACGTACAAGTTCTTCAACATCTATATTGTTGGCATTATGCGTTATATCCCAAGTTGATTTAGACCAACCTTCATCTAAAACTAAATAAGGTAATTTGTATTTTGCCGCGAAATCAATATAGTATTTATAAGTGTCATTATTAATTCCTGATTTGAAATTAACGCCATAGATATTATTATCATTCCACCAATCCCAAGCTACAAGCCCTGGTTTGATCCAATCCGTTTCTTTCAAAACATTAGGACTTGCTAATTGAAATACTAGATTATTTTCCAATAAATCTTTGTCCTGATTGGCTACCATAAACACACGCCATGGGAAACTACGCGTACCAATAGTACGTGCTATATAATTGTGATTTTCCAAAATTTTAGTTCCTCTATCCCCATATAAAGTATCTTTTGCTATGACTTTGGGAAATACACCATGGATTTTTGTTGAATTCGTCCCAAGGAAAAACAAATTGGAATAATCTAACAAATTAGATTCAGAAATTAATACTTTAGGATTATTTTTATCACCTACATATAGGGGCAAACATGCATCTTGTTTATCTGTCACACTTTCTAAATAGGTTTCCTTAAATATTTGCTCATAATGCGATTGCAAATATTTGTTTTCATTATCAGAACCCCAAAATACGCGCTTATTACTAGGAAATTCAATATCTACAATTTCATTGGTTACATTGATTGAATCTTTAAAGTTAGTGATCCAACTATAAGCAATTCCATTGTTGAACAATCTAAAATCAATAGCGGAACCAGATTTCAACTGAATAATTAAATCATTATAATTATTGGCTATAGACTTTGATCTTATGGGTATGGTAGGATATATAATATCCTTAGCAGAATGTTTTTTTAAACTTTTTACCTTTTCATTCCATCCAATGACGCCATATTGTTCTACAGCCAAAGCAGCGACTCCTGATTTAATAACAACACTTCCATCTTCTGATAAATTCCAGCGAATACTATCAGAGATGGAAATATTGGCCTTTAATTTATTATTTGGCGATTGAAGCGTATAGGCTTGTTGGGCGAAACTATTCTGAAAAATAAATATTGAAAAAAAAAGTAAGGATCGTTGTAACATATCTATGATTATTCTTTTTCAAATTTATTAGAAATAGATTAATAAGTTAACAATGATTTTAACTGATAGTTATTCAATTTTATCATTATATCATTTTTTTGATAAGAATTTTATGAAAAAGCTTAAAAAATTGTTTATTTATGTATATCCTTCAACAAATGATAGGTAATATTATATGTTCCTGGTGCCAATAATGAAAAATACATCACTGTCTGCACAGAAGCAACACCTGATATTCCTGTAATTTTATTATCAATTCTAACTCCGTCTGTTGAAGTTGCATTCCCATAATTAGGTAAATTAAAATATGGAAAACTTAGTGTCACATTAGGTAATTGCTGTACAATAGTAGAATCTGTGAATTTTTGAGCATAATAAGGAGCCCAATAATGTAATTTAGGATAATAAGTTGTTGTAATTGGGTCATTAGAAAAATCCGTAACTTCTCCTTTGTTTGGATTAAACGGAATGCCATTTTTATCTACAAATTTTAAAATAATTTGACTAGTACCTGGAGTTTCTGAATATGTAATATCAAACGAAGAATAAGAGGGATCAGATTCTGTGCGCATAATCAAATTTCCATTTGCATCATATGTTCGATAACTAAAATATCCAGTTGTTGATGTTGTAGACAATGGAATTATATTTATCTGACACGCATTTTTTATAGTTCTTTCGCCATTAACATTAGAAACAGAAATATCCATATTATAACGTCCTGTGGGTACATAGGATGTTGCAGATGTAAATTGTAAGCGCCCACCAATTTCAGCAATATTAAACGGTCTGACCAAACTATCATTAAGTTTACTATTAAATTGATCTAAAGTAGTGTCCGTATATAATAATGGTGCTTTATACGTTACAATAGAATAAGGAGTCCTCAATAAGCTATCGGCATCATTACCTAGCGAATCCGTTAAAGATAATAATTTAACAGATAGAGGTGCTGTAGACCCGTTTAATACCAAGGCGGCAGACACAGTAGTAACTCCTTGTTGCACATCAAATGGGTTTACTTGATAGTAAATATCATCACTGATATAACCATGCACTATTTTTTGACAACTATTACCTAATAAAGCAATAGAAAAAAGCGATGCCAATATTTTTATTTTCGTTGTAGTCATTTTTTTTAGTTTATGATAAACACACATTTTTAATTTAATTAAAAAATATTCGTGTTATATAATTAGCTTCAATTATTTATTGTGAAACTAACTTCACATTGATATTAATATATGCTGTTTTTTTATCACCATCTGAGTTGATATATAATAAAGCCAATTTTAGTACATATGTCTGCCCCAGCACGGCTTGACTTGGAAACTGACCTACTGTAATTTGATAACTATCAATTAAATAGTCTGCATATATAACTGCATCATCTCCCCAATTAACAACGGAGCCATCACTTCCAAACCAAAAACCAGGAGTATCTGCAGTATAATTATCCGAAAATGTTCCATCTGGTTCGATAGCATATAATTTTAGACTATCACTACCCGCATCTAATAATGAACTAATCTGACTTGTGGAGATATCAAATAATTTGGCAATTGCATTAGAATCCAATTGTAAAGTATTATTAGTATAATCATTATCATCTTGTACCACATTGATATTAAAATTATAGACTGTCGTATCCTTAACAGGATCTCCAACTAAATTTATTGATGCATTATTTGCGAAGACATTTAGATTAGTACCACTAGCTGTTTTAATACCTGTAGTTTGACATTGTAAGGTAAGGTCTGTTGCATCATTCGATGGAGCGCCAGCACTACCATCTAAAACTCCATTTATTTTGACATATTCAAGTATATAATAGGTTAGACTTGATGTAACAACTGAGTAGGATTGGGCGAGTTTTTTTATTGCACATGTCGAATCTGCCCAATTCGTATACATTTTTGCAGATGTTGAAACATTATCCAATGTAATTGTAGAATCAGCAAACATGTACTGCGTTAAAAACTTGGAGTTTATTTTTTTATATAATCGATCCAAAGATGTTATACTATTATTACTCATCAATTTGTTAATTGCAAAATCAGTAGGCGCAAAAAAAGTTCCAGCGTTATTAACCGAATCTTTTAAACCTAAATGATCAATTATCTGAATCAAAGTATCAAAATAATGATATTCATTATTTGCCAAATATTCATAAGTGGTGTAAGTTGTATTAGCGCTAGCCAATCCTCCATCTGTCAAATAATCTTTTTTACAAGAAGTAAAGGCAAATATCATGCTTATGCAAAATAGAAAAATATAATATTTTAGTTTATTAGGAGACATAAAATTATTTTTAATAAGTTAATAATTGTTGCCAAAAAGTAGTTTGAACCAAACCTGAGTTCAAGGTCATTAAGGACGGATCAATTGGCCAATAATATTTACCTGCTGTAAACTGAGCCTGCGTCATATATGGAAATTTAGACACACCTGTAATACGCTCATTTCGAACAAGATCATAATATCGACTACCTTCTAATAAAAGTTCTCTTCCTCGTTCTGCGGTAACACTATCCAATAAAGAATTCTGTCCATTTGTACTTAATTCTGCTAATGTATAATTTGAAATACCAGCTCTAGTTCTTATTGTATTCAAATCAGTCAATGCATTTGAAAAATCAGGAGTTGATTTTGAAGCGTATGCCTCAGCGCGCAATAAATAAATATCTGCCAATCTAAAAACTATAATATTATTTTCAGACAAATAATAGTTAACTCCACTTGCTGTTACTGTAGATATATTAGAGTATTTAGTACAATAGTAATATTTAGTCGAACCTGAATTTACATATGTATATTCTTTTTTAAATCTTGCATCAGTTGTATCGTTATACAATTCAAATAATTTTCCTGTGCTTAATTTCCAGATAGGAACAGAATTAGTTGCTATATAAGGCGCTGCCAATGTAAAATATGCTATACTAGCCTCAGTTTGTGCATTTAATGCCTCACTTGTAGAATTTTGTGCTATTTCAAATATACCTTCATCTGATTGTCCGTTATAAATTGTCGCATAATTACTTCCACTAACCAAGGAATACCCTCCATTACTAATCACAGAATCACAGGCCATTACACAACTATCGTAAGCACCTTTCCATGCATAAATATGTGCCAATAAAGCAAAGCAGGCGCCTTTATCAGCTCTTACATTTTTATCCGTAGAGGAAGCATCTCTATAATCCATATTTGCTTTAGCAATATTCAAATCATAGATTGCTGCATTTAAAATTTGAGATTGATCCACTCTTGGATCACTCGTAATAGAAGATATATCTTCTTGATAAGAGGTATCTAATGGCACATTGCCCCATACTCGAGCCATATAGAAATAATTAAACGCTCTACAAAATCTTGCCTCAGCTTCAAATGCTTTCTTTTGTGCTATTTCATCAGCCTCTGTTGCTCCATCAAATTTATCATTACTCATCGTATTGATAAAATAAAGACAACGATTAGACTGTTGAATAGAAGAATAAAATGGAGTCCAAACCCTTAATTTTAATTTAGGATCATACGTATTTAACGAAGAAACGGTGATGCCCCAATTCATTTGATAAATATAATTGTAATCAGAATTTGCCGTCATATCTCCCCATAAATCCGTAGGAACATCTCCATAAGAATAAAAAGAGCATGCAGCGTTAAATGCGGATCTAATCCCTGAATAACAACCTGCTATTTGTGAATTTACGTCAGAGGACGAGCTCCAAGATGTCGCATCCGTAACGGTACTGATCGGATCTTGGTCTAAAAATTTTTTACACGAAAATGAGCCAAATACAATCAATCCAATGAGTGTTTTAATTAATATTTTTGAATTCATAATTGTTAAATTAGTAAGTGAAAATTTTAGTTTTTCTATAGTGTAACTCTAAAACCAAGATTCACTTTTAATGCATTAGGATAAGTAGCATTACTTGATCCTGTAGTATTATCATAAAGCGAAGGATCCACTAAATCTTTAGATTTTTTCCAAGTATATATATTATTAAACGAGCCATACACATTTAGAGCTGATAAATGCCACTTTCTAACCAGACCACTCGTAAAAGTATAACCTAGCATTATTTGTTGTAATCTGATATAGGAACCATCACGCAAGAAATAGCTATTAGCTACATTCCAAGGATCTAATTGAGTTGAACCTGTACCATATACTAACCTAGGATAAGTTGCATTGGCATCTCCAGATTGTTGCCAAAATTTATTAAGATATTGAGAATAGACACCAGCTGGACCAGCAACACTACCCCATGCAGCATAAGAACTTCCATTTAACGCATCAGACAAAGTACCATTTAGCAACTTATTTCCAAAAGAATACATAGCAAAAACTGTAAGTGAAAACCCTTTGTAATTAAATGTATTCGTCAATCCACCAGTAACCTTAGGAGCAGGGCTTGCATTCATATTTACCTGATCATCATAGTTAATATTATAATCCCCATTTTGGTCTACATATTTTGGATCACCACCTTTTAAGGTCGTACCAAAATAAGTCATTTTACTACCTGTAATTGGATCGGTAGGCACACTCTGATCAGTAGCGTATACACCATCAACTTTCCATATTTTATAACTAAATAAAGGTTGCCCAAGAGTCAAGGTTTTCCTAAACCAAGGCGCTCCATATATGATATCACGTCCACCATTAGGCAATTTGGTTACCCAGTTTTTATCAAATGATATATTAAAGTTCGTGATCCATTGAAAGGCAGAGGTATTTTTCAGATTATGGGAAGTAACACTCAGTTCTAAACCTGTATTCCTAACATTTACATAATTACCTGAATAATAGGCATATCCAGTTGTTGACTCAGCAGGAATTTGCCATAAATATTTATCATCCGCATCTTTTTGGTACCAATCCATTGAAAAGCTCAATCGACTATTAAACATTTCCCAATCCATACCAAAATCTAATTGAGGATATTTTTCCCAACGAACATCATTGCTTGATTTTATGCCACTATTTACATAGTTATCTACATACGGGAATGGAGTAACTACGGTTGTCCCATTATAGGTTGAAGGAGTGCCTGTTAAATAAGGATAAGCTGCCCCTCCTCCTATTATACCTGTTGTAGATCCATACGAACTTGCATCTGTATATAATGATTGATATTTGGCATACCAGCTTCCAGGATCTTGTCCAGTAACACCGTAACTAGCTCTCAACTTTAGAAAGTTGACCACATGTTTTAAGGGCTGAAAAAAGTTTTCATCCGACATTACCCAACCTAAAGAAGCTGAATAAAATGTTCCCCAGCGATAATCAGGACTATAAATGGAACTGGCATCTCTTCTTAAACTACCTGTAAATAAATATTTACCATTATAATCATAATTCACTCTACCATAATAAGATTGAGTTGTTTTAGTAGCCGTTGTTGAATTTGCATATAAATTAGAGCCGCTTGGAACCGTTGCAACGGTATATATATTAGATACATCAATACCATAGGCATACATAGTTGCATCATATTTCATCGCTTTATAAGCAGAATAACCGCCAACAAGGGTTAAATTATTCAATCCTATATGCTTATTATATTGAGCATAAGACTCCCATGTCCAGTTTGGATTTGAATTAGTAATATCATTTGCCTCATTATATATACCATTCAATGCCTCAGGCGAAAAATATGCGTATTTTTCTTGGAAATTATTGTATCCGAATGTACTCGTTATTGTCAGATCTTTAGTTAATGTATCTGTAAGTCTTAAACTTCCAGCCATCGAAAAAACCTTATCATCATCATATCGAGAAGATTTTCCTGAATATAAATCCAACTGAGATTGGGATAAAGCCGCCAATGACGTAGGGAAATTACTAGGAGAAAAAATGTATGGATTGTCACTTACACCTGCACCATGGGTATGTTTTTCTGAGGATATTTGCATAGTCAATCCTACGGATAACTTGCTAATAGGATTCAATTGTAAATCTAGATTAGGCGCTATTCTACTTACGCCATACCCATTCACTGCACCTTGCTCATCATAATGACTTATACCAAATCGATACATATTATTCCCAGGAAACATGCCTTGTAGACTCAATTCTTCACTATTCACTTTCGCAAAATTTTCAATCAATAAACCTTGCCAATCCACATCATTATTAAAAGAGGAATTTAAACTATCTGTTAATTGAATAGGAATTACGCCATTTTGTAAATCTGTATAGGTCAATTGACTATTCAGCATTTTCAATTTTAATGCTCTTTCTGCATTACCCGTAGTTACGTCAATCAACTTCGGATTTAATGTACCACCTCCATAGGCATTTAATGTTACTTGAGGTTTATAACTTTTCGCTCTACGTGTCTTGACTATAATTACACCGTTACCACCTCTAGCTCCATATATCGCAGCCGCTGATGCATCCTTAAGCACATCAATAGATTCAATATCATTAGGATCAATTACACTTAAAGGATTAGAGTAAGTATAGGAAGTTCCCATATTATTTACATCATAAATCACACCATCTATGACATATAAAGGCTGCGTATTACCACCATTGGCATTACCATAATCAACGTTGGTAGAGCCACGAATGACTATTTTAGTTGCAGCTCCAGGCTCGCCCGAACTTTGAAGTACGTTTACACCAGCCAATCGACCTTGTAACATTTGGTCAAAACTCAATTGAGGTATATCTTGAATAGCATCCCCACTCAAGGAAGATACGGCTGCGGTAACCTTACGACGAGATTGCGTATTGTAACCCACAACTACAACATCATCTAATGAAGAATTCTGCGCAGATAAAATGATGTTATTAATTTCGTCACCTTTGACTATTTTAGTTTTATAGCCAATATGAGAAATTTCAAATTCATTGTCAAGATATTTTACATTAACTGTAAAATTACCTGAGGAGTCTGTTAGAATTACAGTTTTCGTTTTTAAAACCTTTACAGTTGCACCAGCAAGCACTTCGCCTTTATCATTTTTTACTGTACCAGTAATCCCATTTTGAGATTGTGCACTAACTACAGAACAATACAATAAAGGAATAAAAAGTAAGCATACCTGCTTTGTCTTTCTCTTCTTTAAAGTAAACATAAACAATTGGATAATTTTATAGTGAGTCAATTTTCTAAAGGATCTCTTTAGATAGTCAAATTCTTGATCTAAATTAAAATAGAAAATCGTATTCTATAGTATATAAAATATCCAATAATAACCATATTTTAACCAAAAAAAGGTTGATATTATTGTAATAAATAATATCAACCTTTTTTATAAGTAAAAAATACAATTAATTAGTCAAATGAAAGATTTTTTTACCATTTTGCAATGTATAATTCAATTTTAAACCCAATAAATTCAAGTACTTATTATAATCAACTTCTTTAGCAGTGTTTATATATTCAAATAATGGTAGTATTTTTTTTGTACCGTAATGAGTTGCTATATTTTTAAATTCATCTTCGGTAAAACCTCTACCTAATTTTTTATAGTATTGATCATATAACGCTCTCATTACATTTTCTAATGAAAATTTTCCTTTGGAATAATATTTAATTGCGCAGTCAAATAACAATCCAACTACAGGCCCCTTATCATAATAAGATATAGCAGTATCACTTAAATTACCAAAAGGTCCGTCGCTCCAAGTATTCCAACTAGAAGATGCTAGAGATTGAATAAGATGACCTGGTTTATTCTCATAAATATCCATTGCGTCCGCAAACGTATTTAAAAATTCTTCTTGTGAATAAATACCCGTTTTATACAATAGCCAATTTTCATAGTAGACAGATAGCCCTTCCGATATCCATAGTTGGCGCGTACGATTTGCTGTTTGATAATCAAATGGACCAAGTTCTATAGGTCGAATACGTTTAACATTAAAATTATGAAAATATTCATGCGTTAAAAAACTTAGTACACGTTTATAGTCATTCTCATTTTTAATAGAATTACCCGAAAATGAAACAGAAGAAGAGTTCAAATGCTCAATACCTCCTCGCCCCTCTCCAATTCCCAGAAAAACATATTTTTGATATGGAATATCCTGAAATATATCAATTGCTTGGGTAATTATCTTTTTCATATCAGACATCAATCGCTGCGTATACTGACTATTACCTAAATCATAACCAACAAACTGATGAGCAATACCATGAATATAAAAAGTAGGCAGACTGTCTAACTTTCCTAATAAAATTGGACTATCATAAAAATCATCCAAAGTATTCGCTGTAAAGTCCCACGTTGAAGCATCCGTTTTTTGAAGAGATAAACCTGTACCATAAATATTAGGCCAAGACGGGTCTTTAAGAACTCTCACTCGAATATTTTTTCCAAATTGAATCTGCTTATTATATAAAAATAAATTTGTAGGTAAAATATACGCACGATTACCGTCCACATAACTTTCTGCTACAAAATTTTTATTTTCTAACATATCATATCCAATATGAACCGTCTCACCCTTCTTTACAGGTACGATCCAATGAGAACTATCCACCAAAATATATTCCAATGTTTCTTTTGCATTATTCTCAAATTTCAAGTTCCGAATACTTGCTGCGAAATCCATAATCTGGTAATATCCAGGTGTCCATTTGGGTAAATAAAAGGAAACTGAATCTTCCTGAGTTGTATTTACATAATCTATTTCAATATGAAATAAATGCTTAGCCGTATCTTTTACACCGATAGTATAATCTACTACATTTACCTGTGCATGCAAATGCGTACCAAGAAAAACTATACTAATTAAACCAAATATTTTTTTTCTCATACAGTTAGTAAATGTGCTTATTTAATTTTCAAAATTATTTGAGTTAATTTCTCTTTGCTTAGTGGAACTATAATTTTACCATCATTTCTCTTCGTATAATTACCAACTAATGTGTAGTTACCAGTCCAATCCATTACTGCATCAGGCGTATAATTATCTGCATTTTTCAACCATACAATCACTTTTTTATCTTTTATTGAATAAGTAAAATGATCTACTTTTCCTGCCAAGAATAAAACATCTAGTTTAGATGGCGCAATAAAAAGATGGTTATCTCCAGCCGTTGTAGGCACAAAGGCAATTTCATCTTTAGTTTCTTTCAAATTACCACCAAAAGCCAACCATCCAAAAGTAGAATCATGAACCAAATAACTTTCCGTATTAACAGAATATCCAAAAAATCCAGATCCATAATCTCCAGAAATACCATCATTTTTTAATGTAGATGGGTACGAATGAAAAGCAGCAGGCGCAAATCCGTCTTGTTCGATATTGGCAATACCTCCTAAAACTCCACCATAGCCAACACGCAAACTGTATAGATCAGAAGGATGTAATTTATAGTATTCCAGTAGTGGAATTGCATTTAATTCTGAACCATAGTGATGAATCATACGTTCAATCCGTTGCAATTTACCTCCATATAAAAAGTCCCAATAACGTCTAGCATTACCATTGTATGCCCAGTGTGGAATGGCGGGATCATACGCCAAAATTGCACTATAGGTAACATCTGTTTTATCTAAGAATCCAAAATACAAAGACCAAATAAATACTTCCTCTTGTCCTGTGGAGTCCCAAGGCATTTCACTCTCAAATGGGAAAAGCAAATCATCCCAATGAATAGCTCGTTTTTTCATTTCCGCTTCTAGTAATTCTGCTTCTTTAGTCAGTCCTTCCGCCTTTAGATCTTTGAGTATAAAATAAAAAACAGTTCCTTCCATTTGACCAAACTGCGCATAGTAAGGAGCTTGACTGACCATATTCATCACCGTCTCATAGGCTTGATTAAGATACCATTGCCAAGGATGATTTTCAACTAAATTTTTATGATTTCTTGATAGTCTATATAAAGACCAATAAGCCGCTGCAACATGTGGATAATTATAGGAACGACCAGGATCTAAAGCTTCTTTAACTGGCCAAGCAGACCATGTTTTGAAATTTATAGAAGTATCATACGTTCCTTTGGGTAAAGAATCAGGAGCGTAAAAAAATAAACTTTTACGTACACCAAATTTATGTTCGCCATTACTATATTGAATTTGTCCCCATAAGGTTGTGTCGACAAAATGTTCTAATTTCTTTATTTCTGTTTTATCCGGAGAAACCATTTGTTTCATGGCTGCCCCCAACCAACTGCCTGCACCACCTTCATCACTCAATCCAGCAATCCATGCTCTACTATCTTGCGTTACTTGTTTTTTTTCTTCATTATCATACGTAATATATCCTGGCGCTCTATGAAAATAAGGATCATTTTGTTCAAACCATTGTTTGTTATTTAAAAATTTTCCATAGTTACTAATTGTAGTACTCTCAGGTAAAATAACCTTATAGTGTACTGTTTGCACTTCTCCATTTGCATAAGTTATAGTTACTCTTGAGCGTCCATAAACATTACCTTTTACTTTATATTTATACCAACCATTTTGAACCGTCGAAGATTCCAAGGCAATTGCATTTTTCGGAAAAACATCAATACTTTTTATAGGTGAATTTGCATGAATATATAAAGAACCATTTACATCTGTTGGCAAAACATATCCAGGAAATCCTACAACTACAGGTCGCTTTTCTGCGATTAATTTAGACTCAATACCTTTAATAGAATCAGCTAATACAAAACGTAAACCCCAACTTTTCTTTTCCTTAGGTTGTAAAATATAAGAAGTAGGATTATTCCACTGAGTGGCATTTTTCCACAAAGTTTCGGAGTAAGATTTTGAAAAAACATCCCATTCATAAAACCCTTCAAAATCCAAACCTCTCGGAGTAGGATCTTCTAGTAAGGGACGATAATTTTCAAATGGCGTATTTCCCTCTGGAAGCACTAACAACGCAGGACCTTTTCCATCTAATTTTGCGACTTGCAGATAGCCTCCATTTCTTCCCATATACGGATCATAGAAAGAATTTTCTTTGTGTGCTGCCTCTAAAGATTGTCCTTGAAGTATATTATTAAAAATTAGTGGAAATCCTAAACCTCCTAATTCAATTTTGTTATTGGTTTTATTTTCTATAGTAAATTTTAAAACTAGAGCATCACCTTTACCATCTTTTACTTTTTCCCATGTACGTGTGATTTGAATAAAATCCTCCATCTTTTTTGGTAAAATTAAAATTGATTTACTCAACGTATTGTCTTTATTGGAAACGACAACCTTATTACCCAACCTTTGTGTAGCAGAATAATAAGTAGTCCAACTAGTATCAGAAAGTAATCGAAATTGTACATTTATATCTCCTAAATAATTCATTCCACTAATCCTTCTATCCTTGATGCGCTTACTTGGTGTAAAGTCAAATGCACTATTAGCTACCGGTGAAAGTCCCATAGCCAATTGACTATAATTACCAATTTCAAATATAAATGGATGGATATTAAACTTATCTATACCTGCATCTTCATGGAGCACAGAAGGCATTTTTTTTAATTCATCCCAAGTATAATGTTGTGCTTGAGATGATAATGTAAATAAACAGCCTAAAAGTAATCCAGTAATAAAAACGTTATTATAAAATTTCATATTCTAAATTTTGAAACTCAACCGAAAGTAAAACTAAAAATGCTAAAATAAGGTACAGATATTAGCAAATAATCATTAATAATTAACATAATCCCAAAGCTTTTTGTAAAACAAAAAGGTTCGTTTAAATAAATTAAACGAACCTCTAAAAACATGGAAAAACTATCTATTTATCGTAAAAACGCCAATTAGTTTTATAATTTGCTGTCAACTTCTCTCCTTTCAAAATTGCCCTCACCATCTCAATTGGCATAGCATTTAGCTGCATCACGGCATCATTAAATTGCTTAAGTGACATCTTTTCACCTTTATCTACTAAATCTTTTTTAAGCGCTAAAATCTGTTGTCCACCAACCAAATAGCCTACCTGATACAATGGAGAATAAGAACCTTCAAAAGAGCGACGCACTTCCCCCTCAGCATTCGCACGTTCGTAATCTACGCGATCAACTAAATAATCAATGCATTGTTGAGGCGACCATTTACCTAAATGATAATTTAGTGAAAATATGATACGCGCGCATCTTGTCATACGCCAAAACAGCATACCAATACGATCTTCTGGACCACGAGGAAACTGTTTATCCCACAATAATAGTTCCCAATAAAGACTCCATCCTTCCACCCAAAAAGGCGTACTATAGTCTCTGTAAGTGCGGTTACGTCGCATATAGTAAAACTCAAGATTATGACCAGGAATCAACTCATGAAAAACCGTCGATCGAGAAAAATGAGGATTATTTCCTCTCATACTCATTAACTTATCACTTTCTGACATATTATCTGTAGGATAAGAAATGGTTATTTCATTCCCGCCAGTAAAGAATGGATTGATTCGCTGACGTTCAGGAGGCATCATATCCATGCCCCATGTCTCTTCCGCTATTGGCGGAATCGTCACCATATCATGCTTCTTTACAAAATCTATAGATTGCTGATACAGATCATTGATCAACTGCGGTTGTTCACCAACTGGAACATAGGAGTTTTTTACCTTTTCAACCGCTTTTTTCCAATCCAAACCGAAGCCCATTTCTTTACTAGCTTTTAACATTTCTTGATCGCACCAAGCAAATTCTTTGTTAGCCTGATCAATCAATTCTTCTGGTGAATAAGGAATCATTTCAAATTTCAATTGATTCATTAATTCTTCGCGACCAATAGGCATTCCTACAATACCAGAACCATCATGGAATTGATATGCCTTTTCATTTTCCAGTATTTTGGTTTGAAAGGATTTTAACCCATCCATTAATGCCACCACAGGAGTCTTCATCCACCAACTATACATTGGCTGATATCCTTTATAAAAATTATCGACCCATTCAATAGTCGTTTCAATGTCATTAACCTTAGCCTCTGCAACTTTCAATTCCGCCAACGATAACTTTTTTTGATTGAGTATCGTAACATTATTGTTCAGAACTTTAGCGATAGAATCAAATTGATAGGCTTTTTTCTCATAAGAAAAAGAATCACCTCTTCGACGCGTTTTTCCAAGATCATAAATGATATCTTCAAAAGTAAATGCAGATTTGAGATCTTGATAAGTATGTAATGTTTCATCTATTTCTTGGTTCACTTCTTCTAAATTACGTTTGAATAAAATGTAATCCACCTTACATTCTTGGGGTAATTTACTAAAAGAAAGCTGTTCAATTTTTTGAAGATATACCTCATTACATTTTCTAAGACGTTGTAACTTTTCTTCAGATGCACCTTTTACTTCAGTTGTATTTTTTGCGACAAAATAATTACCAATATGTGGGGAGTAAAAACTAAAAAGTTGTTGATAGTCTGCCTTATATTGCTGCATTAAAGTAGGAACTTCTTGACAAGGCACACAAGGTTCGCTAGACATTTGGGCATCAGCTAAAGAAAATGAACAACAAATACTCCCTATTATAATTAAGCCATATTTTTTCATAATTCATTTTTAATTAAATTATATTGCCCAGACGAAGTACTATTTTGAATAATATAAATTTTAAATCCTCAATGCTAAATGACACCTTTTATTTTAATAGAGTATATGCTAAGAAATCCTTGGTACACATTCTAACATAGTGGAAAACTTTATTAGTATAGTCTTATCTATATTGAGCCATTTCAATATCAGAAGCGTCACCTGTTAATATCACAAATACCTTGGTCAGACAATTTAGAATCTGCTTCACCAACAACAAAGATCAAAATCTATTTCAGTTTGTATACATTCATCGTAAATATCCATTCTTAATACTTAGTATATACTCGCAAATGCATCAAAAAATGAAACAAATAAAGATTTTATAATATTATCCCAAACCATCTATTTTCTATATACCCTCTAATTAAGAAATATCATAAATACTATTTAATCATTCAATATTAATCAACTATAGAATTCTTAAAAATAATAGAACAATTTTAATTAGCATCCCACCAAACACGATCTGACAATTTTACATTTTTAGGTGTATTCGTATTCTCTGTAAGCTCTGTATATGGGTAATAAAAACGTCTTGGTATAGATGATGAATAAGCATTATTTACCACGTTTAATACCGGATAACCTGTGCGCCTCCAATCTGTAAAGTTTTCTAATGACAAGAAATTCGCGATTGATTTTTGATACATAATCTGAGCTAATGCAGTGGAAGATTCTAACGTACCGTAATTTTTCAAATATGCCTGAGCAGATGTTCCTGTAGTATCAATACCCATTTTCAAGAAATTATTGACAATACCATTATAATAATAGGATTGAGCAGACGCATAACCATCAACATATAGTTCAGCTTCAGCTTTTAAAAATATAGCTTCATCTGCAGCCATTACATAACCACTAGAACTCTTGGCTCCATAGAAATCACCCAATTCAGATATTGCATAATAAGAAGTTGCTGGTGTAGAACCTATTAATAAACCTACATATGAACCATCTTTATCTTCACCAGATTTAGCGATCAAATAAGACAACCTTGGATCATTTGTATTTTTTAAAGTGTCAACTATATGACTAGACATCACTTCTGTTGCAGTTTGTGTAAAATATTGACTCCAAGAGGATATTGCAGTAGAACCATCATAAGTATATTTGCAATCATCATTATAGTCAACCATACCATTATCAAGAGCAGCAAGAGCAAGCTGCGCTTGTGTATTTTTAGTATATCCACTTGCATTAATCAAATGCATGTAATTTCTTGCTTTAAGCGTATATGCAAATTTAATCCACTTAGTAGCATCTCCACTATAAAAATAATCTTCCGAACCGACACTTTGTCCACCTGCCGAAGTCAATTGAACTATTGCACTATCAAGTAGTACGTGAAGTGAATCATATATAGATTCTTGACTATCATATTTAGGATTAGATTGATTAACACCCAAAAATGCCTGAGTATAAGGAATATCGCCCCATAAATCTGTCGCATTTCCTAATGAATAAGCCATTAATACCTTTGAAATCCCCGCGTAAACATCATTTCCATCCGCATCAGCTTTCAAATTTAATAAGTACAAATTATTCATTATTGTAGTATAATAAGTATACCAGTATCCATCGAATGTACTTGTAAGTACATAATAGGTCGCAGAGTTTGGAGCCGTTTGATTTGGTGTCATAATCTGCATCCATTCATTTGTATTAACGGCATCTGGACCTCCAGAAAGGCTTGTTGTAATTGACAATTCTAGCGGCGCTAAAATTTCTTTTTCAGGAACATCAGTTGGCTGATTTGGATTGGAATTAACGTCTAAGTATTTAGAACAGCCTATCAAAATAAGTGCAAATACCGAAACTAAAAATCCACTATTATATAATTTCATATTATTTTAATTTATGAATCTAAAAATTAACATTTAAAGAAAGACCATAAGAGGTTGAACCAGGAACAGATGGCAAATAAACACCCATTGCGCCATTAGAAGCACCTCCTGAATTGATCGTTTCAGGATCTCCAGCTGTAAATCCTTTTGATTTATTTAAAATTATATTTTTAGCTGTAAAAGTGATACTTGTTGCTTTGATAAGGCTATTCCCTAAAACTGTTTTTGGCAAACTATAAGAAAATGTTACATTTCTTAACTTTACATAAGAAGCATTTTGAACATAACTTTCTGTCACTCCTGAAACCGACTGCCAATAGTCACGACCAGTAACGGCAACAGTATTAGCTTGCTGTGTAGTTGCATTAACGCCATTTACAACTCTAGTACCTCTATCCAAAGTTTGTATAGCAGTACCATAATACATTCCATAAGAATCTTGAGAATTAATAAATGCACCACCAGATTTTACATCAATAAAAAAGCTTAACATAAAATTCTTATAGTTAAAGGTATTGGTAATACCTCCTAACCAATTGGGCGTATTATTACCTACGACCTCTGCAATGCCATTATTAACTGGTAAGCCATTATCATCCACTACAATTTTTCCATCTTGGCGTTGATATCTCGTCCCCATCAACATACCATATCGTTGTCCAGCAATTGCATAAGTACCTCCAATGGATGCAGTATCTAAACCAGGAGCTATTTCATTTACGATTGTTCTAATTCTAGTATAGTTTATAGTAAGATCCCACCTAAAATCTTTCGTTCTAATAGGATTAGCATTGATTAATAATTCAATACCATTTGTAGTCATACGGGAAGAATTGATTGTAGTAGAAGCATATCCAGTAGAATATGGAAGTGCTAAACCTGCCACAATACCATTAGACATATTTCTGTGAAAATAAGAAGCTTCAACTCCAATTCTACTATCAAAAAACTTCATTTCCAAACCTGTTTCAAACTCCTTTTGCAACTCATTTCTTAACTTCCCATTACCCAAGGCATCGCTGATCAAAAAGCCATTCAAACCACCAAAGGGGTAGTTTGTTGGAATGCCATTGGCTCCCGTTACCGTAGCTTGATTATAGTATGTATTATTTGCATAGGCATCAACATTGTCATTTCCAACAGAAGCATAAGAAACCCTCACTTTACCAAAATTGATAATTTTTTTTGCATTCTCTGACAAAAATTCGGAGAAAATAAAACCTGTTGCAATAGACCCGTATGGATAATATCTATGATCACTAGATAACACAGAGGACCCATCATATCTACCTGTTAATGATAATATTAAAAATTTATCATAATCAATCTCTGCCTGTGAATAAAATCCAACTTTTCTTTTCAAACCAGAGCTTTCAGTATATTTCACATTAGAAGCATTTGACATATTACTAAAACCTGCTATGGACAAATCTGATCCATAAGCATACAGATTCTCACTATAGTTAGAATAAATATTATTTCCTAAGATTAAATTTGTCCTCCATTTACTTCCAAAATCCTTATTTAAAGTAACTATGAAGTCATTATTAAATTGTTTAAAAGTCGTATTATTTGTAGTTATCAAACCAGTCGTGTAAGTTACAGATCCTTGGTTAACAAACGAATGATATCTATCGACATAAACGTCTCCACCACCTCTTTCCATAATTGACAACCAATTAGTAGGGTGCCAATTAATAGTAAGAACCGGTATAAATCTATTTATATTAGACTTGTTAATTGTATTATGTAACAACCAATAAGGATTGTCTCTACCTGTTCGATAGAGTCTTTGATTACCATCTTCATCCTCGTAAGGATTCAAATTATAAGACACCGGCGCATTATATAATGTAAATAATGGATTCGAAGCATAAGATTGAGGTAATATGTTATTAACACTACTACTATAACTCAATTGGAATGTCGCAGTCAAATCATTCAGTATATTGACATTGTATTTTGAAAAGAAATTATGTCTTATAAAATTAGTAGTAGGTTCTGTTCCACTTTGGTTGACGTAAGAATAGGACATTACATAGTCCGACTTCCCATTGCCACCACTAACACTTACATTATCTAAAGTTGTAAATCCAGTTTTATAAAACTCTTTAAGTGGATTATAAAATTTAACCGACGGATCTGCAGCCGTTAGTGAGTCCATGCTAGGTCCCCACGATAGAGATGATTGTTGATTCACTCCATCATAATATTGACCATCTAACCCCAGTGCATATTTCATTTGATGCTCTGGCAAAATGGCCTTATCCATTATATTAGAGGTACTAAATGATACCTTAGGTGTATTGGACATTGTACCTTTCTTAGTAGTAATTAATACCACACCTCTCGCACCAGCAGAACCGTACAAAGCTGTAGCAGCAGCACCTTTTAAGATATTAACATTGTCAATAATCGCAGGATCTAGGTCATTTAAACGATTAGATCCCCCACCACCATCGGTAGGATTACCCGTTTCATCATTATTAATAGGAATACCATCCAAAATAATTAATGCCTGATTATCTCCATATAAAGAAGTCGCACCTCTAATAACTATTCTAGTCGCACTTCCTGGCATACCGGTAGAGCTAGTTAACTGTACCCCTGCAATTTTACCTGTCATAGAATTCAATATGCTAGGATCTTTTGCTCTTAATAGTTCATCGCTTTTTATTTCTTGTGTACTAAATGTCAGATTTCGTTTTGATCGCTTTATTCCGAGTGCCGTTACGACAACTTCATCTAATTGCCTAGTGGAGTCTTTAGATGATCTAATGGAATCTTTTTCCGATTTAATTTCTTGTGACATAACTTTAGATATTGGAATTAGTCCAACACAAGTAGTCAATGAACAAATGAGCCATTTTCTTAACATAATTAAAGAATTTTCTGACTCAAATGTAAAATAGTATAATATCTAAAAATTCCTCAATATTATCAATTTGTTATTATATTTTATCCAATAAAAATTTTATTTCATTAGTAAAAATCAAATCCCAAACCTAATTCACATCAAAATTAACAAATATAGTTTTTATATAATTTAAACTATATTATTTAATACTTCTCATAAGCGATCCATTCTCACATATTTTTATATTAAATAATTTTGTTTGAACGATAAAATATTTTAGGAAATGTAAATACTGAATGATCCATTCTAGAAGGAATTTCAGCACCTATTAAGTAAATGGTGAACAAAAAATCTTTAGTTCAAATCCTTAGATATAGACCAGCATTAGTATAGTCATTCAAAGAATAGGTAGAAAATAAAGATCTTTCCCAGCCTTTATCAAAGCATCTACTACCCAATTGATACCTTTCGGATGGCACGTTAATATTTGCATCACGGACGACAAGCATCAAAGTAACTTTCAATTTGTAAGAATTTTTAACATTGTTCAGCTACCCATATCAAGAACAGACAGATTACGCTATCTATTATACATCCCTCCATTAGTCGTCAATACGATTATCATAGCATACACATGTACAAATATCAACTTACAATTGGCAATTGTAGAAAAAAATCGTCCCCATTGATTTTATCATTCAAAACTTACCGTCCATCCTTACTTTTTTTAAACTGCAATTGAATGTTTCTTCCAAATTTAGGAGAAATACTTGTCTATGCACCATTCCAATATAGAGAATGTAAAATAGTAAAATAATATACTAACGATAACAATATATACCACAACAATCATAATAACAGTACAATAAATATTCAAAACATTTGAAATAATTATGATCAATATTTTATCGGAATTCCATATTTTATGGAAGATTTCATAAAATCTCGAATATGTTGAGTTGCAACTTTACGATCCTGCATTCTCAAATACATCATATGCCCGCTTTCGTATCCCTCCCATTTAATACGGTTTTGTAGTTTACCATTCGGGTCAAGTTGCCAAGTATTATACTTTGCATTAAAATAATCACAAGCTCCATCAAAGTAGCCAGATTGTACAAAAAGATTCAATGCTGGATTTTGCCTCATGGCATTTCCAAGATCATAACCTGTATTATTGTTATTATTATCCCAAGGAAATACAGAACCAAAAACATTATATTTAAGATCAGTTTTAAATCCTAATTCATTACGGACATAATCATTCATTGCGGGAGCAAATGCGTTATTCCATGCTACTAATTCCATATTATAGTCAGGTTCAACGCCTCCATCTTTCGCATCAATTCCCTTATACCTAGAATCTAGTCGACCAATAGTAAACCCCTCTTCCCTGAGCAACTCTTTCCAAAATAACCATGGAGATACATCGAGATTATTATTTAAATACACTGAAGCCTTTATTCCTGTATAACTTTCCAGTTTTTTTGCAATGGCTGCTTTCTTTTCAGCGGGTAATATTCCGCCGTAAGCCAAGGCTGGAATAAATTCTTCAATTGTAAATTTCTCCACTTCTGGGAGAAAGTCTTTTAGCTTTTTATCTGCATAAGGTGCTAATAATTTTTTATGATACCAGGCGGTAGCTGCAAAGTATGGCGTTTTTAATGCAGCAGATACAGGTCCATCTCGCTTAATTCCTAATTCCGTTGGAGAGACTAAAATAACACCATTTAAAAACATCCATTCTCTACTTTGCAATGCTTCAGCTAGACCAGCCGCACGCGTAGTTCCATAACTTTCTCCAATCAAAAATTTTGGAGATTTCCAACGATTGATCCTACTAACAAATGTATTAATCCAGTCAGCAATATATTTAACATCTTGATTGACTCCATAAAAAAGAGCATCAGGAACATCTTTACTTGTTTTTCTAGCATATCCAGTATTGACAGGATCTATATATACAATGTCTGCATCATCCAGTAAGGAGTAAGGATTATCCCGCATTCCATAGGGCAAGATAGGATATCCTTCATCATCTATATTCAACATACGAGGACCAGTATAACCAATTTGCATCCATAATGAAGCAGTACCGGGACCACCATTAAATGATATCAATAATGGACGTTTAGCTCTATCATTAATATTATCTCTTTCATAGTAGGTATAAAATATATCCGCAATAGCACTTCCATCTTCATTCCATATTGGCATCGTTCCTGTTCTTGTAGTATAAGATATATTTACTCCCCTAATTATTGCAGAATGCTTAGTTATCACACAAGTATCAGGATCAATTTTCATTGAAGGCGACACTGTAGTCGGATTCTTATATTCAGGTATAGGTATTGAATTCCCTCTTCTTTGCGCCATTAGACAATTAGAAAATATAGTCAAAAATGCGCTCGTAAAAACAGCCAATATTTTAATCATATTAAAAAAATAATTATACTATTTTTGATTCTATTTAGTATAAATATCAAAATAGTGTTCTTTTATATTTAATTTTTGTTCCTTATAGATGTACATTGGAATCACTATACTAATTTAAAAGGAGTTGTCAATAATATCTAGACAACTCCTTTGACCTAATTCTTTATTTAGTGTCCCACCATACTCTATCTGTCAGAGTTGCTGTTGGTACATTAGATGCATTGGCAGTTTCTTCAGATAATGGATATAAAAATCTACGCGGAATGCCTTTTGTATTAGCAGGCGCTCCATTGGCGGTACTAATTACAGTCAAAGCTGGATAACCGGTCCTTCTCCAATCCGTCCATATTTCAGGTGAAAAAAAGTTAGCAACAGATTTTTCCTCCATGATTCTTTGGATTGCGTTTGAAGTGGTAAGTGTACCTCTATTAGTTAAATATGCCTGTACACTATCCGCAGACGCACTCAACCCCATCTTAGCCATATTATTTAGAATAGCAGTTTGATAAACCTCTTGTGCAGCACTCAATCCAGAAACATAATACGTTGCTTCTGCCTTCAAAAACAAAGCTTCGTCCGCTGAAAATATATAACCATTGGCATTATCTGCCGCATAAAAATCACCTGGAATAGAAAAATTATAAAGAGTCTGAAAACCGGAACCAATAACGCTACCTGTATATAATCCAGTATTTGCAGCAGGTGCAACTAATTTAGTCAAACGTGGATCCTTTCTTGACTTTAAAGAATCAACATAATTTGATGCTAGAATATTTGTGGATGTATTATAAAAATTCCAATACCATGGAGATGAATAATTTTGACCACCATTATAAGTGAAATAACAATCCTCGGTGTAAGACGTAAGACCATTATCTAAAGCAGCTAAAGCAAGTTTGGACTGAGTTTGCACATCATAGCCAGATGCGTTTATCAAATGCATGTAAAATCTAGCTTTCAACGAATATGCCAATTTCTTCCACGAAGTAGCATTTCCACTATAAAAATAATCATCGGTACTGGGAACTAAACCATTTCCTCTATCTAATTCAATAATTGCAGAATCAAGTAAAACTTGAAGATTTGTATAAATACTTTCTTGACTATCAAACTTTGGCGTCAAATTCCCCACTCCTGAAAGACCTGCTGAGTAAGGAACATCACCCCACCAATCTGTCACATCGCCTAATGTATATGCCGTTAAAGTTTTTGCAATACCTGCATAGATATCATTTCCATCAACCATCGCCAAACTATCCATAATTTTCATATTATTCAAGTTTGTCACATAGGCATAATACCAATAAGAATTAAAACTAGAATTATACACAACATATGTTACTTCATTTGGGACAGGTTGATTAAGCGTCATATTTTGCATCCAATAATTGATGTAAATAGCAGCACCACCTGCAGCCATTCTACTCGATACGGATTCTTCTATTGGTCCCAATAATAAATTAACAGAAGGAGAGGTCAAATCATTATTATCTTTATTGACATTTAGAAATTTTTTACAGCTTGTAAATATAATAGGGATACAAAGTAAAGCCGTCAATACTTTTATTATTTTATTTCTATACATTTTTTTTACATTAAAAATTAGAAAAGAAGTTTAAGGGCTACACTATAAGATCTGTTCGTAGGTGTACCAAATGTATAAACACCAATACTACCATTACCTGTACCAAATGTATTATTAGACTCTGGATCTGACCCCGTGAAATCACTATTATGCCAAATCCATAAGTTTCTACCCGTCAAAGTTATAGTAGCCTCTTTGAAAGGAGATTTTTTGAAAATAGAATTATTTAAAGTATAGTTTATATTAACATTTCTAAGTTTAATATAAGATGAATGTTGAATCAATGCCTCTGTAATTCCACTAATCCTTTGATAATAAGATTCAGCTTTAACAACTTTGGTATTTTCTTCTCCAGTTGCAGCATCAATGCCTTTCACTACAAAATCAGCTCTATTCTCAGTCCTTTTACTTATACCATAGTAAAGGTTATAATAATCATCTGTATTTTGAATTACACCTCCTTGCCTAGTATCAAATTGAAATCCCCATGAGAATTGTTTATATCGAAAATTATTAATAATTCCTCCAGACCAATTAGCCATAGCAGATCCCAAATATCCATTTGCTTCAGTATATGGTAAACCGGATGCATCAACTAAAAGATTACCTTTCGAATCTCTTGCATAGACTGAACCATATTGCATTGCATATTTTTGTCCTTCAACTGCATAGGTAAAACCAATATTGGTACTAGTTAAACCACCTCCAATTTGTTTAACAATGGTTTTGGGATTACTATAATTAATAGTCACTTCCCAATTAAAATCTTTTGTTTTAATTGGAGTTCCCGTTAATAATAATTCCAATCCAGATGTTCTGATTTTAGCTGAATTAATAGTTGTACTAGAATAACCTGTTGAATTTGCAATTGCGATACCTTGCACCAAACCGTCACTCATATTTCTAACATAGTAAGAGGCTTCGATCCCCACTCTACTATTAAAAAATTTAGATTCAAAACCCACTTCAAATTCTCTCTGCAATTCATTTTTTAAAGTCGAATTACCTAATGCATCACTAGACAAAAATCCATTTTGACCACTATAAGGCCAAGTAATATTCGTTGAAGCTTGATAGAATGGAGTTATATTTGAATAAGCACTTACATTATCATTACCTACAGAGGCATAGGAAACTCTTACTTTACCGAAATTCATCACATTTTTAAAACTACCTTTTATCAAATCTGTGAAAACAAATCCCAATGCCGCTGACCCATAAGGATAGAATTGTTTTGCGGTAGACAAAACAGAGCTTCCATCATAACGTCCACTTAGGGATAAGATTAAGAATCTTTTGTAATCAAGTTCTCCTTGTGCATAAAATCCAATCTTTCTAGTCAATGTATTATATTCAGAATAGGTAATTGTTGAAGCATTTGCCATATTATAATAACCATTCGTAGTCAAGCCAGTACCTGTTGTTTGCATCTGATCATAATTTGTAGTTAATATATTATTTCCTACTAATCCCGAAATTTTAAAATCTTTAAAATCATGATTCATCTGAATAATAAAGTCTTGATTTATTTGACGGTTATTAGCATCTCTACTAACTAATCTACCATCCGCATAGCTTACATCTCCAATATTTACATGATAATTATATTTATCAGAGGATATATCTGCCCCAATTCTTTCTGTGATTGTCATCCATGGCAAGACATTATAGTTCATTGTTACCACCGGAATAAGTCGGCTAACGCCTGAAACGTTACCTACATTATCTAAAACCCAATATGGATTATCTCTACTATATCTATATAAACGTTGACTACCATCATCATTATAAATAGGGAAAAAATCATATGAAATAGGTGCACTATACAAGGTTGTCAAAGGACTTTGTAAGCCATATCCCTGATTCGCAAATCTATTTTTTGAATAAGAATAATTAATCGACGTAGTCAAAGATAACTTAGGTATAATCTCTGTTCTATATTTTAAGAAGAAATTGTTTTTAGTAAAACTAGTATTGGGAACCGTCCCTGTTTGATCCAAAAAAGAATAAGAAGCTACATAATCAGAAGTTGCATTACCTCCAGAAACGGATACTGTATTTGTATTGGTTTTACCAGTTTTAAAAAATTCTTTCAACGGATTATGAAATTGAACATTACTATTTTCTGCCTTTAAAGAATCTATATTTGGCCCCCATGACAAACTTGTTTTAGTATTCTCGCCATCAATATAAACCCCTCCATCCCCCTGTGCATAAGTCATCTGACGTGGTGGTAAAATTGCATGATCTTGAGAATAAATAGAGGAAACTGTTACAGTAGGTTTTCTATTTTTAGCTCCATTTTTTGTAGTAATAAGAACCACACCTCTTGCACCTGCAGAACCATATAAAGCCGTTGCAGCGGCGCCTTTTAAAACGTTGATATTTTCTATTATGCTTGGATCAATATCACTTAGTCCACTAGTACCAGCACCTCCATCTCCACCTCCATCTCGTTCACTATTATTAATAGGTACACCATCCAAAACAATTAATGCTTGGTTGTTTCCTAAAATAGAAGATATACCTCTAATTACAATGGACGTAGCGGCACCAGGGGCCCCAGAGGTACTATTAAGTTGAACACCAGCCACTTTTCCACTCATTGCATTTAAAACACTAGGTTCCTGTGTTTTTAGCAAATCAGAGCCCTTTATTTCTTGAGTACTATACGTTAGATTACGTTTTTCACGCCGTACTCCTAAAGCTGTAACTACAACTTCATCTAACTTATTAATTGAGTCATTACTTCTTCGCAATGAATCTAAATTTTTTATTGTATGCTGAGCTTTGATAAAAGTAGTCGGGATTACCAAAGACATACATACAATTGAGGGTAGTAGCCATTTTCTTGCCATATTCTCATGTTTTAGTAATCCAAATATCTTATCTAAATTCGAATATAACAGCTAGCATTTTAACTAAAACAGCTCATATTTTAACACATTAACAACTAATTCACATCAAATTCAACAATTGCATTTTTTATTATATTTGAGCTTGCAACCATTTGGATTTGTCCTTTATTCTTACCGCTTTTAATAATCACTTGTGCTTTACCACCAAACAAATGTCTTTGCCAAGCACCATCGACACATTTATCGGCTTCATGACTACTTGGATCACCATTACCGACACCTATAATTTGAGCATCAGTGCCATTTAAGGAAAATTGAATTAAATCATTCGCATTCGGCACTTCTAAACCTTCTTTATCAACAACAGAGACATTTACCACAACAGCATCTTCACCATCAGCCAAGAGTACTTTTTTGGAAGGAGATAATTTAATTTGATAAGGAACATCTGTAGTTTTGACTATAGAGGTAATTTCTTTTCCGTTTCTATGTCCAATAGCTTTTAATTCACCCGGCGTATATTTTACATTCCAAGTTAAATGCCCGTCTTTAGGCATCGTCTTTTTACCCAAACTTTGTCCATTTAAAAATAGTTCAACATCCTCTGCATTGGAATTTATCCAAACCAATTTTTCTTTTCCTTCATCACCTTTCCAATTCCAATGTGGTGCGATATTTAAAACATCTTTATTGGACCACCAAGCTTGATAATAATAGTAAACTGTTTTGGGGAAACCACACATATCCATTATACCAAAATGCGAATTAATATTGGGCCAACGATAAGGCGTAGGTTCGCCTCTATAGTCAAATCCTGTCCAAACAAAACCACCCATATACCATTTTCTTGCATCTGCCTGCGTCCACCAAGTTTCTGCTTTAGCCGCCCATGAAGGAAATGTTGAGTCATAGTCTGGAACATAACAATTTACTGTATCTTTTATAAAAACACCTCTAGTAGACACCATACTAGAAACCTCAGAACCGTAAACTGGCTGTTCTGGATGATCTTTGTGATAAGGATCGATACCTTCAAGATGATAATTAAATCCTCTAATTGGAATTACTTCATTAACTCCTTTATACACATTGCCCATATTGGCGGCGTAGGATATACCACGAGTCGTATCTAACGTCTTTATTAGATTAATTTGATTTTGCGCAATGCGTGTACCTATATTATTAGCTTGAGTCAGATATTCCTCATTTCCAATAGACCACATAAATACGCTTGCATGATTTCTATCTCTTTCTACAAGATCGGTGAGTTGCTTTGCATATTCGTTTCCACTTGTCAATAGTCTGGTTTCATCGAATACCAATATACCCAAACTATCACAGGCATCTAACAACTCTGGTGTGGGTGGATTATGTGTCGTGCGATACGCATTTGCACCCATTTCTTTCAATAGACCCACTCTATAGTATTGCAAATAATCTGGTAGTGCAACGCCCACACCTGCATGGTCTTGATGATTGCTCACACCCAACATTTTCACAGATTTACCATTTAGAAAAAAACCGTCTTTACTATCAAATTTGAATTCACGTATTCCAAATTTAACTTTCAAACGATCCAATTCTTTTCCATTTTTTGTAACTACAGTAACGGCTCTATATAAATATGGATTATCCAAATCCCACAATTCCACATTTTTCAAAGCAATAGATTGTTTAATCCTTCCGCTTTCGTCAATTGCCAATTGAATCGGTTGGACTTTAGAAGTTCCAATCACCTTACCCTCTCGATTAGTAATTTCGGTAAATACAGAGATATTTTGGTTTTCTAGACTCTTATTTTCTACTTTAGTTTCGGTATAAATTGTTGCATCTTTACCTTTTATCGCTGTATGTACATAGAAGCCATCTTTTTGCGCAATATGCACATCGTTATAGTTATTTAACCAGACATGACGATAAATACCCGCACCTTCATAAAACCAACCTTCATCTTGAGTCGCATCAGCACGTACAACTAGGGTATTTTTCTTTCCAAAACGGATAAAATCTGTAATATCATAGTACGCAGTCGTATAACCACTAAAATTACCTCCCACATAATAACCATTTATCCAAACTTTACTATCTCTATACACACCATCGAATTGGAGTATGTAACGACCACCAGAATCTTGTGCATTTAAAGTAAATGATTTACGGTACCATCCTATGGAATTTTCGGGAAATAAACCGCCTACAGGCTTGTAACCATGCGCATCTATATCATCATTTTTTATATACGTGAATGGCAATCCTACGACCCAATCATGTGGTAGATTGACAGAATCCCAGCCGGATTCATCCCATTTTTCAGAAATCGCAGTATTACTTGTTTCCCCTGACTTAGAAAATACATTACCAATTCCATAGTTAAAATCACGATTTGGATCTGAAGCATTTCCTAAATGAAATTTCCATCCAAAATCAAAATTTATATGCTTTCTTTCTGTTTGCGCATTGCTTGTTTGAGTGAAAATGGTTCCAGATATTAATAATGCAAGCAAATATTTATGATACATAATTCTATTTATTTATTTTAATGTAGAAAATTTCCAATCTGAGTTCCAATCGATGGATATCATATCCTTTTCAAATGTGATTGGTAACCATTGATACCGGCTATCTTTTAAATTTTTCGGATTCCACTTATCTCCTACATAGATCCAATGAGGTTGTTTACCTTTTTGATATTTGAATGCAAAAGCGGGTTGTCCGAAAAATGAAATATCCGCATTTGGACCATGAAATGGATTATACAATTCTTTATAGGGGCCAAATATGGTAGAGGCAGAATAAACATTGCCTTTATTTGGTCTCCAACCTGTGCAAGCGCTGGTTAATAGATAATAAGTATTATTTTCTTTGATCATAACAGGAGCTTCACGCTGTTGACTAAAAAGCATCGTATCTTCTTTAGTAACATCCAAATAATCCTGTGTTAATTTAACAATGCGCATATCATAGTTTTCATTAGAACTATAAATATGATAGGCAGTACCATCATCATCTACAAAAAGATTCATATCCCGCGACATATTACCATTAGGTCGAAAACTTTTTTTATAAATATATGGCCCAGTAATAGATTTACTTGTTGCAATGCCTGCGCGTGCAGCAGCATAACCTTTATCTTTTAACTCCAAATGAAACCACATCACATACATTTTAGTTTTAGCATTATAGATTACTTTGGGACGCTCCATAATACAACCCGTTTCAATATCTGAACCAATAGTTGAAGACGTTCCTAAAGCTAATTTTTCAAACTTCCAATTATATAAATCTTTGGATGAATACACATTGACTCCTCCTGAGTGCGCGGCACCACGTTTCTCTCCAAACCAATAGTATTTACCATTTGCAAATAACAAATCACCTCCATGAGCATTAATCGTATCTCCATTATTATCTAACCAAATACGATCAGGTTTGATGTTATCATATTGCACTTTTTGAGCTATGCCATTAAGTGAAATATTATTCAGTATTATTGTGAAAATTAAAATTGAAATATATTTCGTATTCATTTAATTATTTTTTTATTACGATTGTGTAGATACTTCTCGGTTGTAGTTGCAACTCTGACGTATTAGTAGAAATGGATTGTTTGGATAAATTATGTTGTTCGTTTGTAAGATAGACAGTCATCGAACTATATTTTTTCAGGTTGGTAATGTTTGGATGGATATTTTTTTCTTCATTGGAATAATTTATCAGCACAACTACAATCTGTTTATTATCCTCAAATGCGGAAACCATTAAGTCTTTTGCCTGTTGTACTTCATTTAATCCATTATTTACAACAGCTTTAATTCTGTGCATATTGGGTAATATAAAATGACTATAATTACCTAAAGCCCACAACATTTTCGTAGGAATAACTTTTCCTGACACAAATGTAGAATCGGAGGATTGCAATGCTAATAGGAAATAGCGCGTATCGAAATCTGGATTCCCAGGCTCGACACTATTCCAAAATTGCCAAGCCTTTGCATTGCCATACACAAAATCATCATGTATTACTTTACTCAAAAACAAAGCACAATCCATAGCGGACACTTTTCCCTTTTTGCCCTCTTTGTAATTATCTCCCAACATGGAGTATTCCGTTTGCCAATAAGAAGTACCATATTTTTCCGCTGTATCACGGACATTTTTTCGTATTGCAATTCTAGTGGAGTCATCTCCGTCTGTATAATAACTATGACCAGCAGCAGCATTTAAAACATGAGAATATTTTGATACATCTAAAGAACTATTTCTATTAAAAAGCATTTGAACCTGTTCACCTGCTCGTCCTTTTTTCGAATACAGATATTCTAAATGTCCAGCTTCGGGTGTTATAATTTTCGAATTTATTTTATTTTTAACTAATGCACTATCTAAGGCCTTTACAATTTTAGAAATTTCATAGTTGGTCCATGGAGAACCTTCCTGACTATTGTTATACCAATCCCATTGCGGTTCATTGACAGGACTGATATAATTAAAATGAATTTTTTCTTTAGCAAAATGAGATAGTATATTGGCTAGAAATTGTGCATAATTGCCATATTCATTTGTTTTTAAATTGGAGGTATAATCCTTTATTGTTTTAAAACCGAGTCCATTGGTGGTCATAAATACGGGTTGCGTATTAGAAAATGCTATCAAATCTTTTACGCCATACGCTTTAGCTTTTTTGACAAACCATAAATAGCCAATTTGTTTGTTCCAATCATAGTGACCATTTGAATCTAAAAAACATTCAACTCTTTTTCTAAAATCTTTAATGCGACTTGAATCACCTAATTCTGTAGTACCACCTCCAATATTAAAGCGAAAAGACGACAACCCAATACCTTCGGGGTTGCCGTCTTTATCCATTTTTTTACTAAATAACCAGCGAGCCATATTTTCTCGCTGCTCCTCACTCCAATATTTTCCAATAAACTCTGTAAACCATGCCGATGATGCTCCTATATTATCTATTCTTTGAAAAGATATTTTTGAATCTATTTCTATCGAAATAGAGGAATTGCTTTGGGCATGTGTTATATGAATTCCTAAAAATAAAAATAGTGATAGTGTAGTCTTAAACATAAAAGCTATTTTTTACACCGTCAAATATCCCCATTAAAAGTGTAAAAAACAATATCTTCTATGCAAATCTTTCCACATCGAACGCAGACAAGTCCACACTAGTAGATTCGCGTTGCAAAAGTTCTTTCACTAACAATCCTGTTGCGGATCCCAAACTAATACCTAATTGGGAATGCCCAGTAGCGACTACAAGATTCTCCCATTTTTTAGTTTTACCAATATAAGGCATTCCATCACCAGAAGTCGGGCGGAACCCATACCAAATCTTATCCTTTACATCATCCAATTTTATATTTATTTGAGGGAAAAAATCATGTACAGCCTTCAGAATGCCTTCCACTCTATTTAGTCTCGGAGGCGTATCAACAGAAGTAATTTCCATGGTACCTCCAAATCTTATTTTATCCCCATCCATAGGCGTAAAAGCACAACGTCCTTCTACCAATATACCAGGATGTTGGATATTCATCTGACTATTGGAAACGGGTAGCGTTATTGAATATCCTCGGCCACCAACCAATGGCATTTTTAAGTTCAAATCTTTATTAAATGAGGCGGACCAAGATCCTGCAGCTAAAACGAATGCATCAGCAGACATTTTACCTTTTGTCGTTTCAATCTCAGTAATATGCCCTTGCTTACCATGTAACCCAAGCACTTCAGTATGGGACAATAGTTGCACCCCTTTATTTTTCAAATATTCTATCAAATGCGCCATTAATTTTTGAGGATACAAATGACCATCACATCTATAGTGAATTGCACCAATGGCATCCACTTCGGTATTGGGTTCTAAACGATCCAAACCAGCTTTATCTTCTAGAACGACATCCAAACCTAATTTTTGCCCAAATGCAACGGTCTCTGCACATTCATGTTTTGCCGCTGCTGTTTTGAATATTTCAATCATTCCTTTGTCATCATAAGCAAAGTCAAAATCTTTTTGCCAAACTTTTTCGTATTCATGCTTCGCTAACAAACCAATATCTCTCAAGGGAATGCCATGTTTTTCAATATTTTCATGTTTGGCACTTTTCAAAAATGCCAATCCCCATTGAATCAAATCCTTATTTAATCTTGGCTGTATATAAAACGGACTTTTAGAATCAAACATCCACTTAATCCCTTGTTTTACTACACCGGGAGTGGCTAATTGGATATAGTGACTAGGACATACAAAACCCGCATTACCGTAAGAACAATTATCCAAATAATCATTCTTTTCTACAACTGTAACATCCCATCCAGCTTCAACTAAATATTTGGCGGAGGACAAACCGATAATTCCACCGCCTATAATAATTACTTTACTCATTATATTAAAATCTTTAAATTGCTATTTTGATTTTATAGTTCTAATTTCAAATGCTCGACCTGCAGTATAACCATGATTAGCTAATAATGAAATTTTCACTTGGGATTTTCCTTTCGTCAATTCAACTGGAATTAAATATTCTTTATCGTAAAATTTATCCTCTTGAAAATCTCCTTTGGTAGTTTCTGTAAGTAAAAGTTTTCCATCCACAACGATATCAAATTTTCTATTTTTATCCGCACCGATATAGTTAATTAACAAACTATTCGTCGAATTAGGATCAACCTTCATTGTAAAGTTTAAAGATCCACTAGCACGCGCTTCTCTACCATGCTTTCCAAATGCTTCACTTACATAACTATTTCCTGTAGATGTAAAATTATGATCACGTTCTGGTTGCATCTCTCCTATTCTAAATAGATCTATAGTACGTAGTTCGATTTCCTTTTCATGTTCCTTTTCCTTGATATATTCCGCTTTTCTCACAGACCATTCTTCATTGGTAAATTTATCCCAATACACATTGTAGTGACCTTGATCAGAGGCGTAGAATGGTTTTATAGAAACCTGAATCGGTTGTGCTGCATCTGTAGTTTTGAATAAAAGATTATGAATATCTGTAGATTTCACCCAATTATTTACATTATTATTTTCGGAAAGAATTACGGGCACGCCTTCTACTGGATCTGGATTTTTCGCACCCAATTGTCCCGCTAACAAAACTGGTCCATAGTAAAATGCTAATCTTTTCGAATTATCATTCATACTTTCTGCATATAATTTCTTTGGAATACTATAGGTAATTTTATCCCCTAATTTCCACTTGCGATGAATATCAAAATAGCCATCAGTACCTATGCTAGAATTATATTTTTTACCATTTACATAAATAGTAACTGCATCATTTTCTACCCAAGATGGTTTACGTAATTTGATCGTAAATTCGGTAGCTTTCTTTGGCGAAACTGCAATTTCTATTTTATCTGAATGCAAAATATTAGATTGAATTTGAATCGTTGCATTTTTTTCTTTCCATTTCAACTCAGAAGGAAGGAATAAATTAACATACAAACTCTTCGCATCAGGTGATTGAAAGTAAATAGCTTGGTTATATTTTGTATGATTTTCCATACCTGTACCTACACAACAGGTGAACGTATTAAATTGATCACTATATTCTTTTTGTCCGCCCATACGTAGTGGAACAAAATAACAGAACATACCGTCACTATCATTCTGAGAACCTAAAATGCCATTCACCAATGCACGTTCATAATAGTCAGCATAATTAACATTAGGATTCCAACTAAAAATCGCCGCAGTCAATTTTTCCATGTTATAAGTAGCGCAAGTCTCACTATTATCATCACTTAATCTCGTACTTAATTTGTCTTCATCTCCAAAATATTCATAGTTACCATTTCCGCCATTGGCATATGTATGATGATTCACTATAGTTCTTTGCATGTATTGCGCAATAATACTATCACGAGAAAGACCTCCGTAAATATATTGATCAGCGGAACCCAATCCTTTTGGAATATTGGTATTAGAGTGTTTATTTTGAATAGCATCTTTCCTTTCTGACAAAGGAATCATGACAAAATCATCAATCCAACGGTAGGATTGTTTTAGATATTTTTGTTCACCAGTTATAGCATAAATCATTGCTAAGACATCATTCATTCCTCCAAATTCGCAACGCATCATTTTTTGCATTAAGGAATCATCCAAATGGGTAATCAAACCATCTGACCAGTCTGCCATACCCTTCACCACCGTTAATGCCTCTTTATTTCCACCATAAATATAAGCATCAACTAAACCAGCCATAACTTTGTGTACCGTATACCAAGGAGACCAACCGCCATTTAAATCAAAACCGCCAGAATGAACGATACCTTTTCTAACTAGGCCAAAAATACTATCCTCTTTAGGAATCGCACCGACATAACCAGTACCTCTTTTTGTTTGGCATTTTGCCAATTCCCCTGTTATGTAGTCAATCCTTGTTTTCAATTGCGGGTCTTTGGTAGACGCATACAACATACTGATTGCAGAAAGATAATGCCCCAAACTATGACCAGACAAGCCATCACTTTCCCAGCCACCATAGGCATCGCCTTTTGTTGGTAAGCCTGCATTGATATAGAATCTCGCCAACAATCTATTAGGGTCCAATAATAAAAGATATGTGGAATCTAATTGTCTAGCTTTATAAAATTCTGAACCAGGAAGTAATTTCACGTCAGATAAGTCAAACCCATAAGCCTTGATATTCGCTACAGGTTTGACTTTAAATCTTGCATCATTTCGTTGTGGAATATAAGATTGCGCTTGTATGCCACAATACACAAAAGAAGAACATATTAAACTTAATAGTATTTTTTTCATTCTTATACTTTTTGTAAACTTTCATTTGATAGTTTCTTTTTATTCAAATAACTATAAATAGGAAGTCCCAGTAAAACAATAAATAAGCCCGGCCAAGTAAATTTTGGTTTATATATAAATAGGGAAATAGAAATCACCGAAGCGACTATAATATAAATAATTGGCAAAACTGGATACCCTATTGCTTTATAAGGTCGAGCTAAATTGGGTTGTGTCTTTCTCAACTTAAAAATACCCGAAATCGTTATAATATAAAATAGCAACACTACAAAAATTACATAATCAAGCAAATCTCCATAATGACCACTCAAACATAAAATAGAAGCCCAAAAACATTGAATCCATAAGCCATTTGCAGGAACCGAATTTTTATTTAAAACTCCTGCTTTTTTCAAAAATAAACCATCATGTGCCATCGTATGATAAACGCGAGCTCCCGTAATTATCAAACCATTCACACATCCAAATGTGGAAATCATGATCAATATTGCCATAATTCGCGTTCCTGTTAGTCCAAACAATCTCGAACTCGCATCTATCGCAATTCGATCATTTTTTGCAAAAGCAATTTCTTTTAATGGCAATGCGGATAAATAAACAAAATTGACTAACAAATAAAGCGCTGTAACTATAATCGTTCCCAACACTAAACTTAAGCCAATATTTCGTTCTGGTTTTTTAACTTCTCCAGCAATAAAAGCAATCGTATGCCAACTATCCGAACTAAACAAACTACCCACCATAGCAGCTGCAAAAGCACCAAATACCGCAAAACCAGAATAGTTACTAAACCCATCGAGCGACAATTTTCTAAACGAAAAGGCATTTTGCCAATTCTGATGCCATACATTTCCATTTGCACCAAAATAAAAGCCGAAACCGATTAAACCAATAAGCGAACACAATTTTGCAATTGTAACAACGGTCTGAATGTTTTTTCCATGATTCACGCCAAGCGTATTGATGGCAGTCAATCCTATAATCAAAACAATAGTCAATATTTGCGCAGCGGAAATTGTAAAACTAGAAAATTGTAGCAAAATATGATCTTCACCTAAAGAGGGAAATAAATAAGCGGCAAATTTGGAAAATGCAACACCCACGGCCGCAATAGTCCCAGTTTGAATAACGGAAAAGAAACTCCAACCGTATAAGAATCCCATTTTTTTACCAAATGCTTCTCTTATATAAGTGTACTGCCCACCCGCTTTGGGAAACATACCGCTTAATTCACCATAACTCAATGCACCTATTATAGTCACTAAACCAGTCAAACACCACAATAGTATCAACCAACCCGAAGAGCCCACATTTCTAATCATATCCGCGCTAACTATAAATATCCCAGAGCCTATCATAGCTCCAGCCACAAACATAGTCGCATCTAACAAACTTACATTTCGTTTATAATCATTTTCATCTGTCATAGTCCATCATTTTCAAAAAATAGCACAGTTGCAGTAGTAGTAATCAAGAGAAAAGCTTTTCTGTCTTATAAAACAGAAAAGCCCAATGCATACGGATCGTCCTCGGGATCAATCGTAATCGTATTATATCCATAGACGCGAGCCCAACCTTCAATACCAGGACGTACAGCAGGCATACCGCCAACGGTCGTCTCCTCTTCTATCGTACCGATAAATTTCGATCCGATAATACTTTCGTGTATAAATTTATCGCCTTTTTTCAATAAACCTTTTGCGTACCATTGTGCAATTCTTGCAGAGGTTCCTGTACCGCAAGGACTACGATCTATCGCTTTATCACCATAAAATACGGCATTTCTCGCTGTAGACGTTGGATCTAAAACTGCTCCCGTCCATTCAATATGATGTACAGAATTGATAGTCGGATCTTCTGGATGAACAAATGTATACTGAGCATTAATCCTGTCACGAATTACTCTCGCCCATGCGATTAATTTCTCCACAGAATAATGTTCCAATCCTTTGAAATTATCTTGTACATCTACGATAGCGTAGAAATTACCACCGTAGGAAACATCAAATTTTAATTCCCCTAAATCTGGACATTCTACCGTCAAATCCGTCGCAGCAAGAAAGGATGGAACGTTGGTCAATTTGACACTTTTGACCTTATTTCCTTCTTGTTTGTATTCGATATTTACATATCCAGCAGGCGCTTCCATACGAACGATACCCGGTGTTTTGGGAACGATCAAACCTTCTTCAATGCCCGCAGTAATCGTACCGATCGTACCATGACCACACATCGCTAAACAACCACTTGTCTCAATAAATAAAACACCTACATCATTTTTGGGATCAGCAGGTGGATATAAAATAGATCCGCTCATCATATCGTGACCTCTTGGTTCGAACATCAAGCCCTTACGAATCCAATCATAATTTTGTAAAAAATATTGCCTTTTTTCACTCATAGTTACGCCCTCTAATTGAGGACCGCCACCAGCAACCAATCTCACTGGATTACCACAAGTATGCGCATCAACACAAAAAAAAGTTTTTTTCATCTTCATCAATTTTGAGATTCATTCGTCCAATTATCATCTACCAAACGCCAAATTTTTAATGGATTAGCAGCTTTTAATTCATCAGGAAGGAAGTTTTCAGGAAAACCTTGATAGCAGATGGGTCGCACCCACCTCTTAATCGCCGTAGTACCAACGGAAGTATAACGTACATCTGTAGTCGCTGGGAACGGTCCACCATGAATCATGCTACTACAAACCTCCACTCCAGTAGGCACATCATTGATAATAACTCTACCAGCAAGGCTTGTTTGTAAATCAATTATATTAGGATAATCCGCTAAATCTTTTTCCGTAGCCATCAATGTTGTAGTTAATTGACCACCTAAGGACGCAAGAATAGTTTCTAATTCAGATAAATCTTCCACTTCTACAACTATAGAATATGGACCAAATAATTCTTCTTGTAAATATTCTTTTTGCAAAAAGGTTTTGCCTTCTGTTTTTACTACGGTTGGATAGCCTTCAATATCCACAGCTTCTGTATCCGCCTTACCAACTATAGAAACATCTGATTTTTCAAGTATACGATTCAATCCAGTATTGTATGCTTTTTGAATACCCGCATGCAACATTTTTTGAGGTAATACTTTTGCAATTTCATCTTTTAAAACGGCTAAAAAAGTATCCAAACTAGAAGATTTTACCGCCAAAATCAAACCTGGGTTCGTACAAAATTGTCCCATCCCTACCGTTATAGAGCCCGCATATTGTTTGGCTAAAGCTGTAGGATCTTGAGCTAATTTATCCGAAAATAAAACGACAGGATTAATACTGCCCATTTCTGCAAATACAGGAATTGGATTTTTGCGTGCTTTCGCATATTCTACTAATGCTAAACCACCTTTTTGAGAGCCAGTAAAACCAACACCTGCAGTAACTGTATGTTGCACTAATAATTTACCTGCATCAAATGATGTATCTGTCACATGCTGAATCGTAAACTCAGGCATACCACTAGAAATAACCGCACTATCTAATATTGCAAATACTTTATCTGAAAGCTTGGGATGACCAGGATGAGCTTTTATAACTAAGGTAGAACCAGATGCTAATACACTAGCAGAATCACCACCAGCAGTAGAAAATGCAAAAGGAAAATTACTCGCACCAAATACAACAACAGGACCGACTGGCTGTAACATTTTACGAATATCCGCTTTTGCTAAAGGCTTACGGTCAGGCTTAGCTTGATCTATCGAAGCTTCCACCCAACTACCTTCCTTTAATAATGCAGCAAATGCTTTTAGTTGATTGGTAGTTCGCGACAATTCACCTTGAAGTCTT
This sequence comes from Rhizosphaericola mali, assembly GCF_004337365.2. GTDB lineage: Bacteria > Bacteroidota > Bacteroidia > Chitinophagales > Chitinophagaceae > Rhizosphaericola > Rhizosphaericola mali. Next base: position 2,528,420 of record NZ_CP044016.1, read on the forward strand.
CCTTCGGGCAAATGACTTTCTTCCATTGCCAATGGAACTAATTCTGTTCGTTGACTTTCCAAAGCATCAGCCAAATTTTCAAGAAATTGTGCACGGTCTTTTTTGCTACTTTTTTTATATATGGTAAATGCATTTTTAGCATTTACCATAATTTGATCTATATTTTCTTCTAATGTCATAATCTAAGATAATATTTGTACTATTGAATTAAAGATGCAAATAATCAGGCAAACTAGGTCTGCACGCTAATCTTTCTTCAATAATTTCAATAGCTTTTGCTCTTTTTTCTCCACTCAATGGAACTCTGGGAGCACGTACAAATTCATTTCCTATACCTGTATATGTTTCTACTAATTTAATATATTGTACCAATTGTGGATCTATGTCAAATTCCAATAAAGGTAAAAACCATCTGTAAATTTCTTGAGCTTCTTTATATTTTCCAGCTTTTACCAAGTTTACAATGGCAACAGTCTCAGCAGGAAGTGCGTCCACCAAGCCAGCAACCAAACCATCAGCACCAGCACAAAGTTCTTCGAATGTAATCGTATCTACACCACACAAAATTTTAAATCTGTCACCAAATTTATTTTTCATTCTAGTAACATTGGTGATATCTCTAGTTGATTCTTTTACAGCTTCAATAGTAGGGATATCCACCAATTGGCTGAACATATCTAAAGTAATTTCGATTTTATAGTCAAATGGATTATTATATAAAATAATAGGCAAATCAGTCGCGGCTGCAACAGTTTTGAAATATAATACAACTTCATCATTTGAAGCTTTATATCTCATTGGAGGTAGCAACATCAAACCGCTTGCACCCCAAGATTTTGCATCTTTAGCAAGACTAATTGCATCTCTTGTCGCACCTTCTGCAATATTTACAATTATAGGGAAATCTGCACCTAAAACTTCAATAGCTTTTTTTACAAGTAATTCTTTTTCTGATTTTGTAATGGTACTAGCTTCACCTAATGATCCGCCAATAATAATACCACGAACACCAGCTTCTTTTTGAGCCAATAAATTTTTACCAAATAATTCTAAGTCTAATTCTTCTTCTTTCGTAAATGCAGTAGTCACGGCAGGAAATACGCCATCCCATTTAAAACTCATATATAATTATTTTTTATTTTTTAATATTCCAAAGTTATTTCACTGATTTTACAAGTATTTCACAATAATTAATCATTTCATACCAAATATTAACCTTGTTTGAATAAATTTTCTTCCTAACCGAATAAAAAATAAAAATTAACCAATTCTAACCATATTTTAACCCATTTTATCACAATTAAATATTTTAATGTTAATTTTAGGTATAAAATGTAAGAGATGAAAGTACTACAATTCACCATTCCGGTGCAAGAGGATAAAGCTATTATAGCTCGTGTGGACAGGTTACCGTTTTTTTATCCATACTTACATAGACATAAAGAGACGCAGATTACTTGGGTTCAACAAGGAGAAGGTACACTTATGGTTAATAATCAGATGCATCCCTTTGAAACCAATTCTCTTTATTTTATCGGGGCAAACCAACCGCATATTTTCAAAAGCAGCCCTTCGTATCATAATCCCAAAAGCACAAAAAGCATTGTTAGCTTAGATATATTCTTTGACCCTGAAATTATTTCCAAGACATTATTAAATATTAATGAATTGAAACCACTTCAATTCTTTTTAAAAAAGATTCAAACAGGTTTTAAGATTCCGCAAAACCTTGTTCCTACAATCTCAAATAAAATGCTTTTAATAAATCAATCTGACGATACAATACTAAAAACATTGTACTTTATTGAATTATTACAGGATTTAAAAAATATAGAAGACCCAGAACTACTTTCCTCTGAAAGATCAATTATTTCCACAGAAACGGACGGAATCAGAATCAGTCAAATCTATAATTTCATATTACAAAATTTTGATAAAGATATTAGTTTAGAAGATGTCGCTAAAAAAGCATTTATGACGCCACAAGCATTTTGCCGCTTCTTCAAAAAACATACGAGACATACATTTGTATCATTTTTGAATGAAATAAGGGTCAATGAAGCTTGTAAATTATTTCTTGATGGCAACTATGAAGGTATCTCGACCATAGCGTATAAATGTGGTTTTAATAGTATTACCAACTTTAATAGAGTATTCAAAAGTGTGACAGGAAAATCTCCCAAATTATACAAGGAAAATCTTTTAAAGAAAATGGAGTTAAACTATGCATAAAAAAGGAGCAAATTGCTCCTTTTTTATAGTACAAATATCATAACTAATACTATAACTCCACTATAATTTTACCAACAGTTCTAGCTGTTTCTTGTTGCAAATGTGCTTCTCTCATTTGGCTAAATGGAAATTTCTGTGCAATAGTTGTTTTAATCGTTCCATTGGTAAGTAAATCAGCAATCTGTTGCATTTGCTTCCCATTCGAATGAACTAAAATAAAATATCCATTTACACCTAATGCCTTTGCTTTTTCTGTAACATTTTCATTTAAACCAGAAGGAATACTAATAACAGTACCACCTTCTTTGGTTACTGCTAAAGAATTATCAATATTATTACCACCAATGGTATCTAATACAAAATCAAATTCTCTTTTTTGAGCAATCCAATCATAGTTATGATAGTCAATATGATGATCCGCTCCCAAACTCAATACAAAATCTTTATTTTTTTCGGAAGACGTTCCGGTAACTTCCGCACCTAAATATTTTGCAATCTGTACAGCGATATGACCAACGCCACCAGAAGCCGCATGTATCAATACTTTTTGACCTTTTTGAACCTTGCCATTTTCTACAAGTGCTTGCCAAGCAGTTAATGCAACGAGCGTAGTTGCAGCCGCTTCATTAAAATCGATATTGGCTGGTTTTAAAGCCAAATGAGCAGCAGGTGCAGCGACATATTCTGCATAAGCTTTGCCATGACCTGGAAAATTAACCATACCAAAAACGGCATCACCAACTTTAAATTTATCACTCTTAGTTTCTTCAACTACGCCGGAAATATCCCAACCTAAAATCAATGGACGAAAATCCTTCAACATACCATACATACCATGTCCAGCTCGACTTTTAACATCCACAGGATTGATACTAATAGCTTTTACTTTTACTAAAACTTCTCCATCTTGAATAGTTGGAATGTCAAAATCTTGATATTCTAATTGATCTACACCACCAGGCGCATTTAATACGATTGCTTTCATTTTGTTTATCTTTTAATTTGATAGGGCAAAGCTCTATAGTTTCATAATTTTAAAATGATACAAATCAGCGGATAATTTTCACATTTGTAGGAAAGTATTTAATACATTTGAGTCGTGTCAATATGATTCTTATCTAAATTATTCCAATCCGGTTTAAATTCTCTCTCTTTAGCTATTTCCCAATGTATTATAGTTGCAGATATAACAAAAATAAAAAGCGAAAATTTAAGATATCTTTTTCTAAAATATTTCTTAATGCATATATATATGAATAACGAAAAAATTGAGTATAGTGATAATAATTTAATAAACAATACTGCACTGTCAACATCTCTCATCCATTCCTGACCTTCTGCATAAAGCCGACAAGGTATTAACATTAATAAAACATATACAAAGACTGGACTTACTTTTTTCATAAACTTAACTCGAAAAATAAAGTTAGAGCTTTTTTCGATACGTAAAAATGTGCTATTCTTCCGCTCAAATGAATAATTGATTTGCTTATAACCTCAATAATTTTGCTATATCAAATTGATAAAAACAAATTAAAATTTTCAAAAATGAGCAAGATAATATTCATTACAGGAGCATCTAAAGGATTTGGCAGATTATGGGCAGAGGCCCTATTAAGACGCGGCGACAAAGTTGCTGCAACCGCCAGAAATACTGATGCATTAAAAGATTTAGTAACTAAATATGGCGAAAATGTATTACCATTGGCATTAGACGTGAATGACAGAAATTCCGTATTCGAAGCAGTAAATAAAGCCGCTAAACATTTTGGAGAAATTGATGTATTAATAAACAATGCGGGATATGGTTTATTCGGAACGACAGAAGAAACAACTGAAGCGCAAGCTAGACAACAAATGGAAACGAATTTCTTTGGTTCTCTTTGGGTAATACAAGCTATTTTGCCCATTTTTCGTCAGCAAAAAAGTGGATATCTAATACAGATTTCAAGTGTTCTTGGTTTGACAACTTTACCATTATTGGGATTGTACAATGCTTCAAAATTTGCAGTGGAGGGTTTGGTAGAAACGGTTGCAACAGAAACTTCTGGACTAGGTATTCACACAACTTTAATTGAGCCAAATGGCTATGCAACAGATTGGGCGGGCGCTTCTGCCGGTCAAACGAGCGCTGATATCACTGACTATAATTCAATACGTAAAGCATTTGCAGAGTCTGGTGACAATGCAGATAATTGGGGTAAACCAGAAGCTACAGTGCAACCAGTTCTGAACTTAATTGACAATCCAAATCCTCCTAAAAGATTATTGTTTGGAAAAGTTGCGTATAATTTAATGCATGATGTATATTCCGCGCGGTTGAAGGAAATCGAAGATTGGAAAGAAGTAAGCATTACGGCACACGGTCACTAATTTTACAATATCAATAGTAATTTCTTCGGAAAATTGCTATTGATATTTATCCTAATTTTATATATCGAAAAATTCAATTATGCTTCACTACCATTCTCTTACCGATATGTATCACCAAAATTTGTGGGGAGCTCCTGAGCATCCTCTTTTTGGCTTAGTAGGTTGTATGTCCTCTTGTCCTTTAGGTGATCGGGAGTTTACGACTGACTGTTATGTGATTGCGTTCAAGAAGATTAAAGCAGGACATATCATGTATGGAAGAACGAAATTTGATCATGAAAATGGTTCCATGTTTTTCGCCAAACCTCGCCAGATTATTGAGATGAAAGGCTTGGAATTTGAAGAAAATGGCTTTATGATTATGATTCATGAAGATTATCTGAAAGGGCATGAATTATTCAAAACCATTGAACAATATAGTTTTTTCGACTATGAAGTAAATGAAGCGCTACATCTTTCCCCAAAAGAAGAGCAAATAATCAAAGAACTATATTCAAAAATTGAAGAAGAATATCACAATAATCCAGATGAGTATAGTCGTGAAATTATCTTGAGTCACGTAGACGCTATATTGAAATACGCACAACGTTATTTCAAACGTCAATTTATTGACAGAACACAACTGTCTGGTAAAACAATCTCTCGTTTTAATGAAGTTTTAAAAAATTATTTGGCCAAAAATAGTTTGCAAGATCAAGGCTTACCAAGTGTCAACTATATGGCGGAACAATTGTATTTATCGCCGAGATATTTGAGTGATTTATTGAAACAAGAAACGGGGAAAACCGCATTGGAATTAATACATTTGTCGCTTATTTCAGAAGCTAAAAATCAACTTCGTTTGGGTGAAAAAAGTATATCCGAAATTGCTTACGATTTAGGTTTCGAAAATGCCTCCTATTTTACACGTTTATTTAAAAAGCAATCTAGCATGACACCTTTGGAATATAGAAAGATGCAGATGAATTAATGAAATAGTTCATTTATAATTTTAATTTATTTTTAAGAAAAATAAAATATGAAAGGATATTTTAAAGGATATTTAGTCAAACAGTATGTGTTGTTTCATTTAGTTTTGTAGAATGAAACACAAACAACAAATAGATAATCGACTACTACTTATCAACAAAAATTTATGGTTTGGCTCAATATCTGAGTTAAATAGTGAATCAAATCCTTTCAAATTAAATCTAGATTTTCATTATATTATAATTGATACAAGCAATAAAAAAAATTATCATTTACTTTTCCTTTCTCAGTTACAAATCCATACATTAATTGAACTAACTTCTTTACAAAACAGCAAAGTATTTGGATTTTCTGAAATATTTTTCACAGACAAAGAACAATCTAGACAAATATTATTTAACAATTTTAAAAAAGAGAATTTACAGTCAGGAGATAATCTCGCCACTATAGAGCTTAAAGAATATAGTAAATTTATACTTCAAGTTATTGAACAGATATTTGAATTATACATAGAAATAAAAAATATACAACAGAACATCGATATCCATATTATTAAGAACCTACTAACTACCGTTTTATTATTAGCATTGAAAAAATCATCTATTTTTATAACAGAAAAAATAGAAAAGTTGCCAATAATCAACTCTCAAAATCTTGCAGTCAAATTTATCCAATTACTAGATCTACATTTCCAAACAGAATCCTCTTTGGGGTTTTATATTGAAAAACTAGCAACAACAGAAAATATATTAAAAAATGAATGTAAAAAGAAACTAGGGTTACCTCCAAAAGAGATAATGCAAAAAAAAGTAATTACAGAAGCGAAAAGATTATTATTAAATCAATCTATAACGATTCAACAAATAGCATACGATTTAGGCTATAACGACCCTTCAAATTTTAATAAATTTTTCTTAAAAAGGACTGGATTAACTCCTAATGATTTTAGGAAAGAAGCAGCAAACAATATCATTTCTTCACGATTTTTACCATAATTAGTCTATTTTTTACCTTTATTGTGATATAATCACTCTTTAGTTTTGCAACCCAATTAATTCTATTTCAATCAAATAGCATAATTGAGTTAAGAAACACAATGAAATATTATATTGTATATAGCGTAATAGCAGTATTGTTTGCTACTAGTAGTAATGCACAAACAACTTACTCAAAAACATTTTATGTAACTGGTAGTAATGAAAGCCAATACATAAAATTTGCAATTACAACTAATACTGTAAATATTAAAGATATCGGAAATTATAACTATCAAAAAATAAATTTTGAAATTAATTGCACATTAACAATTACAGCCGTAAATTTCCCAAGTACTACAAGTATCTATGGTAATATTACATTTGGAGGCAGTTCAAGTGCTACAGATGTGACGACTTATTTCCCTGCAAGTGGAGATATATCCACTACAACCTCCCCATATACTTATACAACAAGCATTACTACGACATCCAACTCAACAATAAGTGCTTATTATGATAATTTAAGTGATAAAAGCATGGTTAACAATACCAGTATTTTACCATTGGCGGCATTTTCTTTAGCTAAAATAACATTTAACGTGTCTAATTATAATGATGCTAATGGACCAAAAGGCGCTTATAGTTTTGACAACTACAATACAGATTCTAGCAATTATTTAATTTCTACGTCTAACTATTCACTACCCATCACCCTTACTGATTTCACAGCAACTTCAATAACTAATGCTATTCAATTAAATTGGTCAACAAGTTCTGAAATTAATAACAAATATTATGCATTACAAAGATCAGAAAATGCAATTGAATATGACTCTATAGGTGTAGTAAATGGAAGTGGAACAACGAATTCAATAAATAACTACTCATATATTGATTACAATTATAGTCCAACTATAAATTATTATAGATTAAAGCAAGTAGATTATGATGGAAATTACTCCTTATCCAAGGTAATTTCTATTAATATGACGTCTAATTCTAATAATGACATTTCCATATATCCAAATCCTGGAAATGGACAAATCAATATCAAAGGAAGTTATGATAATATAAAAATGATACAGCTATATAATATATCTGGACAATTAATGGATAAAATCATCCCGAGTTCAAATCAATTTCAATTAAGAAATGGACTTTCTTCAGGATTTTATATAATTAAAATAATATTAAAAAACAACAACCCTATATCATTAAAATATATGCTAAGATAAAACCTATGAAAAATACCTTTTTCCAATAAATATTAGGAATGTTAACCTATGAAAAATTTTTAAACCATATCAAATATTACAATTTAAACTAATTTAAAAAAGATTAATTGATATAGAATTTAAGGGGGGTGTAAAATTAAACGTACAATTATATAAAATGTGCGAAAAGTGCACAAATGTTTAATTTACGGCACCTATAACAAAAATATATCCTACCCTTACGCTAGCGAATCTTTTATTTTTCTCGGGAAACTTAATATTGTGTTTTGCTTTCAATTCATCAATTTTCAGGGGGCGTTCATGACTATATCTTAAAGAGCTGTAAAAGCTGTATCCTTAAAATAAACGCTTTGAGGTATGCTAGATTTATAAGCTCTATTAATAAGTTTTCTCAAAATATCAATATTATTTAGTTGCAATCGTATTTTTCCTCATCAATCAACCAAAACGAGTTTTGCAATTTTCGAGGTAAGATTTAAACGCAATAGCTATATCTGGAGTAATACTATTAAAATACAATCTTAGTCCGATAGATTGTGTAAATTCTTTCAGGTACCTAAAAAAATCATTAAGCTTTGCTTTTTCCTTTGGCTAATCACAATCATCAATTACTTTTTCTATATATTCTAAAAAGGAAAATTTAGTAAGATCTTTTTTCTTTCCTAAATCAATTTTGAGTTGTTCTTTAAAATTCATTGCCTGAAATAACTCATTGGTATTTGACATTGCCAAATAGGTTTTTAATGCATGATTTTCTATACGATCAAGATTAGCATTTACATCCTCAAATAATTCCATATTTCGCTTTTCTCTTATCCGTTGCTTTTTATCATTCCATTCTGCTGGCAAAGTTTTTAACCCAGTTGAATACTTTATAGGCACTTTAACGCCATAAAAAGTTACATAATGATCAAAGTTTCATCTTTTGACTTTGCATCTTTTAAATGGGATTTTACACTTACCATATACTAAATTTATGCCTAAAATAGGAAAAAATTAAGGAACATTTAGACTTACAATTGCATAAAAAAACAACAAAACTAGAAGGCATTTGCTACACCTCTACCCTATTTTTACACTTAAATGCAGTTATTTTTAGCATATAAAAAAATAAGCCCTCCCTAAGAATAGGGACGGCCTCTAACGATTGCTTGCCATATGAAAATCTTTATAATTTAAATCTGCAAGCTAGATTCAAACTACCTGAATTACTCAGAAATTATTTTTTCAAAGAATCAGTTGCAGCTTTTGCAGCAGAATCTACAGTTGCAGCAGCAGAATCAGCAGTTGCAGTGATAGAATCTTTCGCAGCACTTGCTGTAGAATCTACAGATGCAGCAGCAGAATCAGCAGTTGCTGTAGCTTCAGAACCATTACCACAAGAAGCAGCGAAAGCACCAAGTGCTAAAACAAATAATAATTTTTTCATTTTTATTTTATTTTTAAGTAAGAAGATAAATCTTAATTTTTTGCAAAAGTAATTATCGAAATTGGAATTTCAAAATAATTACTTTATATTTTTTATTTTGCAGAATCAGTAGCTGGTGTAGCAGTTGCAGAATCAGCAGCTGGCGTAGCAGCACTATCAGCAGCTGGAGCTGTTGCAGATGAGTCAGATACTAAAGAAGAATCTGTTAATGTAGAATCTGATTTAGTAGATTCAGTTGAACCATTACCGCAAGAAGCTGCGAAAGCACCAAGTGCTAAAACGAATAATAACTTTTTCATTTTGTTACTTTTATAATTGTTTTATGTAGGTTAATACCAGAACTAAAAAAAGGTAACCCAAGAAATTATATTTTTTTTAAAAAAAATATTTCGATGTTTCTTTGGGTTACTTTTATCGCCATTTTGGTATATATATAATTGAGATTAATAGTGCAGATTCCACAAGATGACATATTAATAAAAGGTTTGGTAAATAATGATCGTTACTGCATAGAAACGATATACAAAGAGAATTTTAAAATTATCAAGTCTTTTATTATAAATAATAAAGGCGACTTGAATGAGGCTAAAGATGTGTTTCAGGAAGCGCTTATATTATTATATGAAAAAGCTAAAAATGGCAATCTGAACTTGACGAGTAAATTGAGCACCTATCTTTTTGCAATTTGTAAGAATATTTGGCTGAAAAGATTAAATAGAAATAACACATACACTACGGAAATTCAAGAGGATGTTACTTCTGACTTATCTGAACAAGATAATATTCAACGATCGGAGGAAGAGCAGGAAACCAATTTAAAATTTGAAACGATGGATTGGGCGATGGAGAGTTTAGGAGAGCCTTGTAGATCTCTACTTCAAGCCTTTTACATTCATAAAAAAGATATGCGTGAAATATCTGAGACTTTTGGCTATACCAATACAGATAATGCCAAAACACAGAAATACAAATGTCTGATGCGTCTAAAGAAATTATTTTTCGACAAAATAAAAAGTCGATAATTATATAGTCTGAAGTTTTTTATGAAAAAAGAGCAATTGTTGGAAGAAATAGAATCTGCCTTGTTTAATTCGAAAGGCAAAATTTCTTATCAAGACTTAAAAAATCTTGATCATGAGGAGGGTACTGAAATAGAAGAAAATATTCTTTTTTTCAACGCTATGAAAGATTATGCTGACAAAAAGCATTTTTTGAGCACGTTACATTCTATTCAAAACAATTTACCAGATACTGAAGAAAAAACACCTGGCAAAGTCGTTTCATTTTTCCAAAAATATAAAAAGGTCACTGCGATTGCAGCATCTATTGCTGGCATTACAGCTATAACAATAACTGGTGTAACCAATTATTTCTCCCCAAAAACGGATGAATCCAAAATCCAACAATTGAGTAGAGATATTGAAATTATCAAAAAAACACAAGCAGTACAATCCTCTAGAATTAAAGAAGTTGCTTCTAAAATTCCTAAGGGAGCGGTAGTAAAAAGTGGAGGCTCCGCATTTTTAATCGATACCAAAGGCTATTTTATTACAAACGCGCACGTTCTAAATGGACAAGGTGCTATCGTTACAAATACCAAAGGACAAGATTTTAAAACTTCGATCGTATATGTAGATCAGACTAGAGATTTAGCTATTCTTAAAATTTCGGATAAAGATTTTAAACCTAGCAAATCACTTCCTTACGATATTAAAAGAAATAAATTAGATCTTGGACAAGACATTTTCACATTGGGATATCCAAGAAATGAAATTGTTTATAATACAGGTTATGTAAGCGCGGCAACTGGATTTGATGGAGATACAAGTACTATTCAAGTTTCTATGATGGCGAATCCTGGGAACTCTGGTGGCCCTATTTTTAACAAAGAAGGACAAATAATTGGTGTTTTAAGTACGAGAGAAACGAAGTCTGAAGGTGTATCATTTGCCATAAAGGCAAACGAAATATACCAAACTTTAGATGATTGGAAAAAGTCTGACACCTCAGCTATTTCTTTGAAGCTAAAGGAAAGTAAGTCATTGAAAAATACACCAAGGACCAGTCAAATAAAAGAATTGGAAGATTATATTTACTTAGTAAAAGTTTATTAAGGTAAATACCTCAAAACCAACTTTAAATAAGAGCAGGTCTAGAAATAGCCTGCTTTTTCATTTTACCATGTAATACGGCGTTTATTCGTTACATTTGTTGCCTATTTTAGATAGTATTTTAATGATATTTAGATGAATTTAGAAGATTTGTATAAAAAGGCGCTCAACTTTGAGTTTCTTACGGTAGAAGAAGGTGTGTATTTATATCACAATGCCCCATTGGCGGATTTAATTCACATTGCAGATGAATGTCGCAAAGTACAAGTTCCTCATGGAAAAGTTACTTGGCAGATTGATAGAAATGTCAATACAACAAATGTGTGTGTTGCCAATTGTAAATTCTGTAATTTCTATAGAATTCCCGGTCATGCGGATGCCTATATTACAGATATGGAAACTTATAGAAAAAAAATCACAGAAACTATTAAGTATGGTGGAGATCAATTGCTTTTGCAAGGTGGTCATCATCCAGAATTAGGTTTGGATTTTTATTGCAATACTTTTCGTCAAATCAAACAAGAATTTCCTACGATCAAATTGCACGCACTCGGACCACCCGAAATTGCGCATATTTGTAAAGTAAGTAAAGTAAGCCATCACGAAGCTTTGAAAGCATTGAAAGAGGCGGGTTTGGATTCCTTACCAGGAGCTGGAGCTGAAATCTTGGTGGATAGAGTAAGACGTCTAATAAGTAAAGGTAAATGTGGTTCGGATGAATGGTTGGCGATTATGCATGAGGCACACATGTTGCATCTTACAACAAGTGCAACGATGATGTTTGGTCATGTGGAAACGATCGAAGAACGATTTATACATTTAGTCAAAATCAGAGATACCCAAGCCCAAAAACCTGCTGATGCAAAAGGATTTTTGGCATTTATACCTTGGACATTCCAAGATGTAGATACTTTATTGACACGTATTAGAGGTGTACATAATCTTACAACAGCGGATGAATATATTCGTATGATTGCATTGAGCAGAATTATGTTGCCAAATGTTAAAAACATTCAAGCAAGTTGGTTAACTGTTGGTAAGGCGACAGCGGAAATTTGTTTGCATGCTGGCGCAAATGATTTTGGTAGTATTATGATTGAAGAAAACGTGGTAAGTGCTGCTGGTGCGCCACACAGATTTACTTATAAGACGATCCAAGAAGCAATTAAGGAAGCTGGATTTGAACCACAATTGCGTAATCAACAATACGAATGGAGGGAAATACCAGAAACCATTCAAGAGCAAGTTATCAATTATTAATTTTAATATTTATTTTTCCAATCCCATCTCATGGCACTTTCTAATGAACAGCTGATTGCAGCTGCAAATGAATTCGGAACTCCCGTATATGTTTACGAGGCTGAAAAAATTGCTGAACAATATAACAAATTGACGACTGCATTTTCCAAGACAAATGCTCGTTTTTTCTATGCTTGTAAGGCTTTAACCAATATCAATATTTTAAAGTATGTACAATCTCTAGGCGCTAATATTGATTGTGTAAGTATATACGAAGTGAGATTGGCATTGAAGGCCGGTTTTACACCTGACCGTATCATGTTCACTCCGAACTGTGTTGATTTTGAAGAGATTGTTGCTGGTAAAGATTTGGGCGTACATGTCAATATTGACAATATTCCTATGTTGGAGGAATTTGGAAATACATTTGGCAACTCCTACCCTATTTGCATACGCTTGAATCCACATATTATGGCGGGTGGCAATTATAAAATTTCCACAGGTCATATTGATAGCAAATTTGGGATTTCGATACATCAATTACGCCATGTAGAGAGAATCATTGAATCAACAAAATTGAACGTTGTCGGTTTGCACATGCACACAGGTAGCGAGATCAAAGATATTAATGTATTCTTGGAGGGTTTGGATGTAATGTTGGACATTGCGAAAAGATTTCCTAATCTCACATTTATTGATTTGGGTAGTGGTTTTAAAGTTCCATACAAAGAAGATGATGTAGCTACGGACGTAGATCAATTAGGGAGTCGCGTTGCAAAAATCTTCAATGATTACCAAAAAGAAATTGGCAAGGAATTGGAAGTTTGGTTTGAGCCAGGTAAATATTTGGTAAGCGAATGTGGTTATTTTGTAGTAAAAGCGAATGTTATTAAAACTACTACTGCAACTGTATTTGTAGGTGTTAACTCAGGTTTTAATCATTTGATCCGTCCTATGTTTTACGAAGCGTATCATTTCATTGAAAATATCTCCAATCTTAGTGGACCTGAAAGAATTTATACCGTCGTTGGAAATATTTGTGAAACAGACACATTTGCCTGGGATAGAAAAATTAATGAAGTACGCGAAAACGATTTATTAGTATTTCACAACGCGGGTGCTTATGGTTTTGAAATGAGTAGTAATTTCAATTCAAGATTGAAACCTGCAGAAGTTCTTTACCTTAATAACAAAGCACATTTGATCCGTAAAAGAGATACTTTCGAGGATTTATTGAAAAATGAAATCGAAGTGCTTTAAAATTTATTTAAAGTATTTACCCTTATTTTTGCGAAAAGCATATCCACCGAATAATAATATATGATAGAATTATTGAATGTTAAAAAGAGCTTTGGAGATAAACCGATCATTAAGGGTGTGGATATTGTCATGGAGTCGAGCAAATGTAATCTAATCATTGGCTCAAGTGGTAGCGGTAAAACAGTTTTGACAAAATGTATAGTTGGTCTTTTCACACCAGAAGAGGGTCATATTAAGTATGATGGTCAAGATATAGTTAGTATGCCATTGGAAGAGAAGAAGGAATTGAGACAAAGAATTGGTATGTTATTCCAAGGTTCTGCGTTATTTGATTCTATGACAGTGGAGCAAAATGTATTATTTCCGTTGGAAATGTTTTCTGGGAAATCCTACAATGAACGTAAAAAAAGAGCGGATGAAGTACTAGCGAGAGTAAATCTCCTTGAAGCGAAAAATAAATATCCCGCGGAAATAAGTGGTGGTATGAAAAAACGTGTAGGTATTGCTCGTGCAATCGTATTAAATCCAAAATATCTTTTTTGTGATGAACCTAATTCAGGTTTGGATCCGCAGACTTCTTTGCTAATTGACAAATTGATTAAAGAGATTACGGTAGAATATGATATGACCACTGTTGTAGTCACCCACGACATGAACAGTGTAATGGAAATTGGCGACCACATTATCTATATGTATCAAGGTCAAAAACAATGGGAAGGAAGCAATAAAGAAATCATCTACAGTGATGACAAATTATTAAATGACTTCATCTTTGCATCTGACTTTTTACAGGATGCAAAGAAAATGCGTCAAATAGAAGATAAAAGAAAAGGATTAGCGCAATAATTTGTGCTTAAATTGTCCTTTTATTTTTTCGAAGAAGGAATTGTACTGTTCGATTATATTTTCCCAAGTATATAATGAATCAATTTTAGTAACATTGTTTACTTTAATTGATTCATTTTTTGTTGTATCTGTACTTAAAAGTAAAGCAGCAACATCTTTTGCATTTAAGAAATAGTAAGCATCTTTACCTAAAATAGATTCATTGAACACATTTTTGTGTGCACAGATTACTGTTGAAGATGCCATTGCTTCTAACAAAGAAGGATTCGTCCCTCCTACCGTATGTCCGTGGAAATATAAATGTGCATAATAGCGTAGGTTATTCAAAATATTGATATCATAGATACTATTCAAAAAGCGAATAGATGGATTTTTTCCAAATTTATCTAAAAGAAAATCTCCAAATTCTTTATCATAATTACCGATTACTAAAAATGGGCGTCCAGTATTTGCTAAAACGACACCATCCAAAATCGCTTCAATACTATTTTCAGGTTCCAACCGCGCAATCAACATATCATATTGATTGGGCTTTAGGTCATACTGATCTAAAATGGAAATATTTGGGTTTTTAAATACATGCGCACCATAAGGTATATAAGCAGAATCGACATCATATTGTTTCAACAAATAACGCTGCACTCCTACAGAATCCGAAATTAAGAATTGACTATATTTTACCGCCAAACTTTCCGCCCATTTCAAAAATTTCTGTACGCGTGGCGAAAATTTACTTCTTCGCCATTCAATTCCATCCATATTAGTAGCAATTACACTTCTTTTCATCGGTAAAAGCCACCCCCAAACAGTGCTACTCGTATAACCTAATTGTAGTACAATATCATATTTGCGTTTACGCGTATCCCATATACAATTCAAATCGTAGATAAACTGCCCAGCCGTGCCTATTTTTTTTTCAGGATCAAATTTATGTATGATATTTACCCCATTCCAAGTTTTCTCTTGAAATGGATGATTATGAGAATTATATACCGTTACTTGGTGACCATATTGTAATAATCCAACAGATAAATATTCTGCAAATTGTTCAAATCCTCCGTAATGATTGGGTATGCCGCGTGTGCCGATGATTGCTATATTCATGTAAAATGCGCTAGAGTTATTAAGGTTTATTGTAAAAAAAATGCAACAATGTTTGATTAAGACGCTGTTGCAATTTCTCAGATTATTTTATAACGGGATTTCCATTATTTGGTTGGAAAAGCCTTTTTATGTTAAACCAAGTTTTATAATAAATAAATTGCATAACATTGATTTTGAAATTCAAATTGATAATCAAATCATTATACAATTGCATTTGTTTTACAGGACTGAATACTTTGGATAAATAGTACTTCATACCTACATTATTGGCACCTACTACATTCGCACTATGTTGTCTGTAATATAAAGTTGGCACATCCAAAAATTCTACAATACCATAATGTGACACATTAATTGCCATCCAATGATCATGTATCACTTTTGTAGAAGGGAATGGCAAAATAACATTGATACAGGCTCTATTAAAAATAGTTGTACAACCAGCTACGACATTCATTGCCAACACTTTAGTTGGTGCTTTGATTACTTTAGGAGATAATTTTTGATGTTTGATAAAGCTGTCGTTGATCGTTTTCAATTCTTTATCAACTTCAATCATATCTGTGAATACCATCGCTGGCTTATTCGGATTTTTCGCTTCAACTTCTTTCAATTTATTCAAAGAAATTTCTACTTTATTTTCCATCCAAACGTCATCCTGATCGCAAAGCATTAAATATTTACCTTCAGACTGTTGCATCAAACGTCCGAAAGAAAATGTAGACCCCATGTTCTTCTTATACTTTGGATCTATAAATTGTCTGATTTTAGCAGGATATTTATTGATGTATTTTTGGATAATCGCCATCGTACCATCAGTAGAAAAATCATCTTTAATAGTAAGGACAAAATTGCCATACGTTTGAGATAAAATAGATTCTATCTGTTGTTCTAAATATTTTTCACCATTGTAGGTAGATAATAGGATTTCAATTTCTGCTTTCATAACGACGATTAACGGGGCCTAAAAATGAATGTATCTGGCCTTTGGACGTATCTTAATTTTTTGGTAATTCCATCCAAACATCCGAGGAAAATAGAACGAACACTTTTAAAATCTTTACTTAAAATGGACTTTAAAGACATGTAAGCCACCCATCGAATGAAGAAGTAAGGGACAAATAGAAAGAGGGAATACCAACGAGCTCTTTCTCTAAAAAACAAAATCAAATTTCTTGTACACAAATAAATTCTAAACCATTGACCTTTGTTTTTCTTTGACGCAAAACCTTCTTTATGCCATACAATTGCTCTAGGTACATATATTATGCCAAAATCAGCCTTCAATGCTCTATAACTATACTCAACATCTTCGATATTAGCAAAAAAATGATCATTTAAATAGCCAATTTTGTCTAATAACTTACTAGAAATCAACATACAACAGCCATTTGCAAATTGCTCAGATTGTGGTTTGAAATTATCTTTGGGATCTTCTTGTTTCCACAAATTATGTTCTCCCATTCCAGAAAGTTTATTTATATAACCTCCAGCATAATATAATTTTGTAGGTTCATCATAAAAGTAAATCTTTGGAACGACAATACCAATACGCTCATTTTTCAGGAATTCTACTTCCATTTCTTTCAAAAAGAAAGGATCAACAACCGTATCATTATTGAGAAGTAAAACATTTTTAGGTTGATATTCCTTTTGAGCTTCGATTATTCCTGCATTATTTCCTCCTGTAAATCCATAATTATATTGTAAAGAGATCAATGTAAACAATTGGTTATTAGTAGAAATATAATCATCAATCAATTTCCATTCTTTCTCAATAGAACCATTATCTACCACAAATACTTTAAAATTATCGTGGTGTATCTGAGCTAAGGAATCCAAGCATGCTATCGTCATCTCTGACGAGTTCCAATTTAATATTATAATAGCGGTGCGCTGGTCCATATTGTTTTTTTAGTTAATGAAAGATTGATACCTAATCCTACAAATAACCAAATGACTAACTGCACAATTGGATCAAACAATATTACCGAAGCCCAGCCTGCACATACTGCGGCGATCAAGAAACAAGGCATAACAGAAGTAAAAATGTTTCGTTCTGTTCGTTTATAGGAAAACATTTTCACAATGGACAAAATATACACTGCAAGTAATAATAAACCCATAAGAATACCAATCTCACCAAGTATCAACCACCAATAAATTTCAGTATTAAAGCTGCGCGGATTTGGTGAGGAATATTGAACTGTGCCTAAACCATATCCAAATGGACGTTCAAATATCTTAATACCACTTTCCTCAAATGTTACTTTTCTCGCTCCTGCACTTGCTTCCTTACCTGTGATAGACGCCATGAATATTTCAGGTAAATCTTTGTTTATCAATACCATACCGACAACAGACGCAATTACATATACCCCAAATTGCCAAATCGGTTTCCAACGTCTTACCACAAATACGAATAAAATAAATGCAGCAAATAGGAATAAGGCCCAACTAGCACGAGAGTAAGTTTGCATTAATGTCGAAATTCCCAATATCAACAACACCAATAAAAAGACTTTATTTTTCCAATTATTTCTCAAGGCAAATAACACATAAGAGAAATATAATAGAATCAAAGCGGTGTACATTCCCAATTCATTTGGACCTACAAAAGGTCCGTACATTCTATTTTTCGCCAAAATTGTATAGGCAGATTCTGTATATAAAATTTTCCCGCTAGGTAATATTTGCGTTATAATTCGGTACAAATGTCCAAACTGAACTGGCATAAATAGTTGCTCGATATGTGCAATAATAAACACCAGAAATGCACTGATACTCAATACAAAGGTGAAAATCCTTTGGTTAATATGAATAAATCTCAAATGCGCGGCAATGAAAAAAGCAACAAGTGGAAATGCCAAACTTTTCACTGAAATCAATGCATCCATTTTATTAGGTGCAAATAGAAATAGAATGCCGATGCCAAACAGCGCAATCACCACCAACCAAAGTGGATAATATTTATTTACCTTAATTTTTCGCTGTTTTATTTGCCACAATATTTTACCCAAAACTACCATCAATACCAGTTCTTTCCACATGGCAAATAAAGATCCTTCTCCAATTAATGGATACAAACATTCTTTAATGAAAAAGTGGAATGGTACAATAGCCACAACAGCCATCAATATCCATTCTTCACTTATAAAAAATGCCAATGCCACTAAAATTAGAAGTAATATTATCTGTATTATCATTCTTAAATTTCTAAAGGATTATCGAGACAAAATGGATTTATATTCCTCCATGCTCTTTTCATAATTGAAATGTTGCTCAACAAACATTCTGCCATTATTTCCAATTTCACGCGCTTTTTCATGATTGGAAAGCAATAAATCAACCGCTTTCATATAATCTTTTGGTTGTTCGCAATGCAGATAGCTTACCTTATCTTCTGCTCTTATTCCCTCAATACCAATTGAATTGGTCATCACTGGCAAGGAACAAGTCATTGATTCTAAGACTTTTATCTTAATACCACCACCATTGAGAAGCGGTACAACCATACCTACACTTTCAAGAAATATCTTTTCAGGTTCTTTTACATATCCTGCAAATTCAACTCCCGGCAGGTTACTCCATTTCTGTTTTAACTCTGCGCCTCCGCCCCCAATTACAATCAATTTTACCTTTTTCTCTAATTGAAATGCTTGATACACATGCTCTATAAACCAATTAACTGCCTCTTTGTTCTCTTCACGATTTAAAGCACCATAAAATACAATCTGAGGTAAAAGTTTAGCTTTTCGCTCTAGGTTTACGCGATGATAATAAGGTGCGACCAGTTCTATTTTATCCGAATGAATGCCATTATCAATCAAAATATTCTTATCATCCAAACTCAAAACTCTGATTAAATTAACGTCAGAAAGCAATTTTAATTCTAATTTTTTGAAAGGATCGACAATTGTTTGCATATTTAATTCCTTATGCGCAAAACGTCTTTGCAATTTTACAAACGAAACATCGTGCTCGGTAACTGCAATTTTAGCATTTGGAAATAAGGATTTACATATTGGCAAAAGAAATAAAACTTCTGTCCATTCCAATACAATCCAGTCCGGATACCAACCAGTTTTTTTCACATTCCCCAATCCTTTTTTGTAAAAATGTCCGTAGATAGGATCCAGTAAGTAATAACTTGGATTGCGTCGCGCAAAAAATAATCGTAAAGAAGTGCGATAATACAATCCTGTAAAAAGGGTAATTATCTTTGGAATTTTTACGGAAAAATCACGGGAATTCGATTGAAATGCCTCTTTCATTTTTGCAAAATCATCATTCCATTTTCCGGCATAAATCCAACCAATTTCAAAATTGGAATCTTTGCAAAAAGAATTTAATGTATGATTAAACAATTGATTACCTGCCATCGCAATCGATGAATGTGCAGGATGTTTGGTTACAAATAATATTTTTTTTGCTGTATTCATTTATCGAATATCACCTCCATTCAATAAAGACATTTTCTTTATATTATCCAAATGATTGACAATTTTATTGGTAAAATGTGTCAGATTTTGTAAAAATAAATCAACAATGGGTTGACCTTTGTCCATCTCTGTATAATCCACCAAACTACAATCTGGATTGATATCAAATAAGCGCAACATTCCTTCAAATTTATTGGCGTAACAGACGCCAAACATTGGTTTTCCTGCTTCAATACCTGAAATTCCAAAATGCATTCTTCCCGTAATGGTTGCATCTACAGAATGTAAAAAACTTTTTAATTGTGGACCATTTTTCAAATCTTGGACAAAAAATCCTTTTCCTGTAAATGCTTTGTTGTATTTTTCAAATAACAATTGCGAAATATCTTTATCGGAAAGTTCGCCACACAAAGGTCGAATATCATGATACAAAAACACTACAGAGCCATTACCAACCTTATTAAACGCTTGCAATAAAGCCATGGATTCAATCAAATACTTATCCAAACCAATCTTTTCCGCCTGAATACTATTTGGACAAAATGCAAAGATAAAATCGCCATGCGCTTTGCTATTATTAGCCCAAGATTCAAATTTTTGATAATTCGTTTGTGAGGTTGTTTCAGCTAATTCGGGACAGACAAAAGCCATGTCACTCACTTGAATTACACGCTCAGGATTGACTTCTGCGACAAGTCGTTGATAGGAATCCACATCTCGCGCTTTCAAATAAGCAAATTTACTCACCGCTCTGAAAGCTTCATAAATCTCTGGAGGCGTTTTTTTACTGATACTAAAACCCGAAAAATATACTTTTTTACCAAGGAGATTGGCCATTTCAGCGATTCGGATATATCGCATACTATGACGTACAGAATAAGCGCCATCCAATGCATCTGCGCCAATGATGAAAATTGCATCTACTTTGCGTAAAGTTTCTGCCCATTTATTGTAATTTCTTACGTGAAAACCACCTTGATAAGATACTTGTGGATAAGCCGAAAGAAAATCATTTCGTTCAATTTTATGATCTGTATAAATGATTACGTTCTTATCGCTTGAAAAATTTTTAACGAAAGACGCCACCATCAATTCGTCCCCAAAACTACCATCCAAATCTGATGGAGGCAGTAAAAGTATCGTGTCCGTTGGCGTATTTTTATTATTAGGTTTCAATTGTCGCTTGATAATTTGGTAAAATTTATCACCGACAAAATCTTTTATATTTTCTTTTAGATCACTCATTATTAATCATTTGTGTAAGGTAGCACAGAATTTACTGCACTGGCTTCAACTTCATTTTTAGCTTTTGAACCATGGCTATTAAGAGTTGCTTTTCTTCTTTTTCTAGTGCAAAAAGTAAAATTGAACCAAAGAAAAATATACCAGAAAGTAAAAATGTGATGAGAATACGCCAAGGTGAATGAAAAAATCGTACCGAAAAATAACAAACACCTAAATTGATTGCGACAGGTATAATCTGTAGAACATATACTTTTTTACAATATTCCGATATATCCATCCCCGCCAATTCTTTCAAAAAGAACATTCTAAATATGCAAGCAATAATTTCTATAAATACAAATACTAATATTACCCAATACGGATCAAAATGTAGGTATAACAACAATAAAGCGCTGGGGATATTCATTAATATGAGAGAACCCATAACTATTTGATACACTTTAATTTTTCCAATAGCTTGTGCAGCCGATTGTAATCCTACGGTTTCTTGATTTAATAATGCACTAATGATCGAAAGACTACAAAAAATAACCGTGTGCGGCGGTACTTCTTTTAACCATAAATGCAAAACTGCCGGCATTTCGAAAATAATCGGAATACCCGCAGCGGCCATCAGAAAAAAACCAAATTTGGATGCAGTCATGGATAAAGACAGCATTCGTTTTCGATCTCCATCACCTTCACTTCGCATAATTTGCGGATTAATGGCTCTCAATAAAGTTTCTGAAAAATAATTTAACTGAGAAATTACTTGATTGGAGATTCCATATGCAGCATTAATGATCGTCCCAAAAAATTTGTTTAAAAGCACTGCAACGCCCTGCACACGACCAATTGAACAGACTGATCCAAACATATTCCAACCTGCAAAAGAAGACAATTCTTTAATCTGCTTTTTATCATAATGCCAGATTCCTTTTACGACACATTCTGGATATTTTTTAAAACAATAAACCGCATATAGTACAAAACTCAACACGCCAATACAAGCCATCAACATTCCATATACAATCAATTTATCTTGATGTGTGTAGAAGAGATAATATGCTATTCCCAATTTGGCAAATGATTCTACTAAAGCTACAATAGCCGACCATAATTGATTTTCATGTGCATTTAACAATCCCATGAATGGAACCGAAATGATATTAAAGAAAAATGTTAGAGCCATAAACTGATAAATCGCTTTGGCAGCATGTATACGATCAGGAGCAATATTTAAAAACCCATGAAATAAAAATAAACCTAACACTTGTAAGGAGACCACAATTATAACACCGATTGCAAGATGTAGCAATAAACTATTTTTAAAAATAGATTTTAAAATAGCAATATCATTACTTCCTTGATAAAAAGATAAGAATCTTTGTGTACTAGTCGCCATTGCAGTATTTAAAAATGACAACATCATAATCAAACCTGCAATCAAACTGTAAATTCCAAAATCAGCATTTCCCAATGCACGCAATACTATTCTCGTGGAAAACAATACAATTACAATTGAAATTATTAATCGTGTAAATAGAATAACGGTATTGAGTATTATTTTACTAGAAGAATTCTGTTGCGTCATTTATGTAAATTAAAAAACTAAAAGTCTCATATTTAAAAGTGATTAATTATTGCTTATCTGTAGCAAGCGAACTTTCTTTAGGGGGAAACAAAAATCTTAATGGATGTTTCCTAAAATAATGCCAAAGTATTTTAATAAACTCTGGATACTCACGCATCTTAATACCTCGAGAACGCAGTGCAACATAAAATGCCAAGGAAAAGCTAATAGCAAAATTGAAAAATCCAATGCCAAAAATCCCCAAAGCTAGTTCCCATAAGAAGCGGGGTTGTATATTTTCAAATCCCAACCCGTAACAACCAATTGCCACGTTGGCAGATGCAATTGTTACGTGCCGTACATCGAAATTGATTCCGAAAATTTGCGTAACAACACTCGACATTCCCATTAAAAACCCGAAAGCGATATTACCAGCCATCGCACCGGAATGATGTTCAATGTAATTACCCAATTTTTCCAATCTCGTTTTTGACATAGTCAAACTCAAAATTGGGTGTTGCACGATTCTTTTGGCTACATGTTCGTATTTCATTTTATTGCCAACATATCCTGCTAACAATCCTGTCAAAAATAAAAAGACCCCAGCATTACAAGCATACAAAAGAGAAAAACTATGCCATGGGTGTTGATCTTGTAGGGTGTCTAAGGCATGTACTCCTTCCAAAATTTTATGTCCTTTGATTTTATCATACAAAAATGCTAATAAATAGGAACCAGGAATCACGATCATCAAATTACCAATAAACGACGCATTTTGGCTACGCATTACTCTTGCAACAGTTACCGCCAATTGGTACAGATTTGGATTGCCAACATTTTTTTTGCTATCTAAAGAACTCGCTACCGCACTTGCCGTAAACGCCGGTTGCTTGGTTGCCAAGGTGGAATGAGTTTCTTCTATTGCGACGAATCCCACGCTATAATTAATACTATACGCAATTCCCTGCCAAAACGGAGGAATATTTAATAAATGTAATAGCAATTTGAAAAATGCAATAAAACAAATGATTACGCCACCCCACGCTGCGGTATAGATCATTTTCCACCAAGCTTTTGCAGTGGTTGTGATGTACTTCCCTCCTTTTGTACCTTTATGCTCGGCGATTTGATACGCTACATATCCCAATGTCTGGGAAAATAATTCACGAATACTAGATTTACGTTTTTCATTTCTAACTAACAATCTAAACAAATCCACAAATTTTCCCGTATCCAAATGTTCATCTTGATTCATTGAATCTACTAAGATGCGCATTCTATCCAAAAATGATTCCAATCTAAAAGTGGTGAAAGTCAGTGAAACACTCGCTCCATTTTCCGATTGATTTTTTTGGACATCTTGTAAACAAGAAATAGAAGCCAACAACATATCTTCCAAATCTTTGAGTAAATCATTGATTTTTTTTACGTTACTAGGTTCTTCTTTTAATACGGTTTCTAATTGGACACTAATTAAATTTTGAAGGACAAATGGATTGTTTCGATTTCCTTTTACATTTTCATCTAGATAATTCACCAATTCTTTATCTAACCCCAAATTGGCAACACGGTAAGATAATATTAAAGTAGACTTCAGTAATTGTTTAGTAACGGATGCATTGTTAGACGATCCTTTAAATCCAATTATTTCAAAAAAATTAATCCAAATCTGCCTTGGTATATTTTGCACCCATAAATAATCACCTTTATTGTAAAAAATATGATTTAGTACGTATAAAAAATCACCTTTTTCTTGTAAAGGTGGTAATAACTTATAAGTCATTCTTTTGGTAAATTCTTGTCCAAAACCTTGACTTTGATATAAGCCACTTTCTGTTAGTGCCGGAACCAAATTTGTATTCAAAAGTTGAGACAAGAATGCCGAACGTACATTACTCAATAGCAATTGATTGTCAACCAATTGTTTATTCATATCAATCAGCAATTCATCTGAATGGTAGAAATATTTTAATCGAATTGGACGTATTCTTTGAAAAAAATCTACCAAAAATTCTAAGCCAGCTTCTTCATCCAAAAAATCCAATTTGTAGTCCTCTAACAAGGTCGCTTCGATTAAATCCTTTCTCTTTTTATCTTTCTTTTTTAATAATGCCATACAATGAATTAATTTTGCCTAATATTAGATCTACACCTTAACAAAAATATTGTTTTTTTCTCCAAGGTAAAAAATAGATCTACATAGAAATCCAGACCAATATTATGTTTTACAAGGTTTTCCAAAAAGTAATGAACAAATGCAGATACATCATTCTGCTTTTGAAAAAGAAGCTATCCGCTCCTCAGTTTTTATTATTATCGTGTGTAATTGTAGGATTGGTGGTTGCTTGTGCCACTGTTGCGTTGAAAATATTTGTATATCATTTAGAGGAGTTTTTCTTTGTAGATGTAAAAGTAAGTCAAAGATTTTGGTATCCGCCTTTAGTTTGTTTAGTTGGTATCGGATTGACTAATATATTGATTATCAAAATATTTAAAAAGAATTTCCTGAAGGGTAATGACACCATTGTTTATGCTATAGCCAAACAAAATGCCAATCTACCTTTTAGTGAAATGTATTCCCCATTAATAACGAGTGGCATTACTGTCAGTATGGGTGGTTCTGCAGGATTGGAATCTCCCATTGTTGCCGCAGGTGCCGCTATTGGTTCTAATATTGGTAGAGTGGCTTATTTATCCAAAAAAGACAAAACATTATTGATTGCATGTGGTATTGCTGCTGGTATATCTACCGCATTCAGTGCTCCAGTGGCAGGAGTTTTATTTGCAGTGGAAGTTTTAGCGATCGATATTTCGATAGCCTCTTTTATTCCACTTTTAATTGCAGGAGCATTGGGCTCCATCATGTCACAAGTCTTACTCGGTGAAAATATCTTGTTATCTTTTATTTCCATGCGTCCATTTGATTATAGCAATTTGCATTTCTATATTTTATTAGGGGTAATCTGTGGTATGGTCTCTTTGTATTACGCAAGAGTATTTGAATGGATGGAACACCAATTTGCCAAAGTTAAATCGCCGTATTTGAAATGGTTAACTGGCTCGATTTTATTAGGAATTTTAATTATTTTCTTTCCTCCATTATTCGGAGAAGGGTATCAATTCATCAAAGGATTGGCCAACACACATACATTGGCCGAGTCTACTAGGCCCTTTTATTTAACCTATACTGATAACAAATGGATCTTATTTGCCACCATTGTTGTGATAGGTTTATTAAAAGTATTTGCAACGGGGTTGACTTTATTAGGTGGCGGTAATGGAGGTAGCTTCGCACCATCTTTGTTTATTGGCGGATTAATGGGATATATTTTGGGACAATTTTGTATTCTGACTGGCCAAGTGGATGTACCCATGGCCAATTTCATTGTAGCTGGGATGGCTGGGATGCTAAGTGGGATGTTTTTCGCACCACTTACCGCCATTTTCTTGAGTGCTGAATTGACCAATGGCTATTCTTTATTTATTCCTTTAATGTTGGTTGCCGCGATTAGCTTCTGTGTGGTTCGTTATTTCGAACCATTATCTATGGAAATGAAAAAATTGAAAATCAGAACCTCTTTAAATCCTTTGGATAAAGATCATTTCCTTTTGAGTAAATTAGAATTGGTGAGTTTTATCAATGGTAATTTTCCACATTTTTTCGAAACAGATATTATTCAAGACATTTTACCTAAAATAGAAGAAAGCGATCAATACATTTTTGCAGTAGTGGATAAGGACATGAAATATAAAGGTGTTCTATTTTTCAATACAATCAAACATGCTTTATTCGAATCTGCACCCGAAAATAAGCAAATTACAGTCGAACATCTTATGACAAAAATCCAACCGTTGCATTACAAACACTTATTAAGCGATGCATTAGAAAGATTTGAAGATGGTAAAAGTCACACTATGTATTTACCGATTATAGATACAGATAATGTTTGGTTGGGATTTGTAAGTAAAATGGATATTTTATCACAATACAGAAAAGAAGTCATTGGTAATTCCTACTAATGACTTCTCCGAAAACTGGTAATTATTAAAACTTAAACGAGAATTATAACGTAAAATATTCACGATAGGCACGTAATAAACGCCAAGTCAATATGATGTGCGTAATATATATTGCAGAAATTATCAGAATAAATTTAAAAAATCCCATCAAAAATTGAATGAATTGCGAGTACGTTAAGTTCAAATTAGAACTCTGCATGGCTTCCATTTGGTTATAGGTGGCTCTGAATTGTGTTTCAACAGAACTTTGATTGGTCAAAATAAAAATGATAGAAATGAATAACATTACTTGTTGGAAAAATGTAACGTAAGAATTTATCTTAATCCAATCTTTCAAATTGCTCTTCACAGGATTATTGCCAATAACGGCTCTAGAATTGAACCTAAAACTAAAAAAACTATACAAAAACAAACAGATCATAAACGCAAGCCCTAATAATATCTGTGGATTTGCAAAAGCCATTGGCATCGCCATGAAAATACACACCAACACAAAATAGGAAATCGGCATGATGATAAAGGACAATATTTTATAAAGTGTCAACACGTTTTTCTAGTTTTAATATTTATATAAAATCAATTTCTTTGGAATAATCTAAAAACATTTGCAAAGCATCTTTCATATCCTGCGTAAGGTCGTAATTAATATTATGTGTAAAATAATATTTTAGATCATAGGCGGGAAAAGGCTTTTCAGTCACGATCTGATCCAAATATTTTTCCCAATGACTATTTGCCTCATTGAATATCTGAACAAATTCTTCGGGTAAAGGTTTATTGGCAATCCACGCTGCAAACAAAAATGGCTTTCCCGTCAACTTGCGCCATTCTCTTGCGAGGTCGTAAATATATTTGAAATTATTTAATTGGACTAATGCTCGGTCGCCAATAATAACGCCAGCGGTTGTCCCTTTTATCTGATCTACAAATTCGCCCGTTGTCAGTATAAATTCGACATCTTTTTTCCACAAAAATTTCATCAAAATTTTACACAGGTTAATCGACGTACGACTTTGATAATCTAAAAGTACCGTTGTAATTTCATCCAAAGGCACTTCACTAAATAAACAAACAGATGCTACATCGCCTTCAGCGGCGATAACGTAATTGGAAATTATATGCGGATCTTTTAATTTGGGAATGGCTGCCACCGAAACCAAGCCAACATCTACCTCATCATCTTCTAACATTTTTACCAATTTGGAAGGATAATCTTCCACTAAAATCATCTTGTCTTGCAGTGGACTATAATCTTGCACGCCATAAATTAATGGTCTCGCATTCAAATAGCTCACAGAAGCTACTCTAATCTTCTTCAATATAACTTAACTTTGCACGCAAATATATAAAAAAGCTATTGTTGCAGTTGGCAACATTTTCTTAAAAACAAAATAATGGAGCTTAACAATTTAACAGCTATATCCCCGATTGATGGTAGATATAGAAAACAATCTCAGTTTCTAGGCGATTATTTTTCTGAATTTGCATTGATTAAATATCGTGTATTTGTAGAAGTACAATATTTTATCTTTTTATCTGAAGAAAAAATATTCAAATTACCCGCAAAAATCAAAGCTGCTTTGGAAATCATGGCAAATGATTTCTCCATTGAAGATGCGAAAAGAATCAAAGAGATTGAAGCTACGACCAATCATGATGTCAAAGCTGTTGAATATTTTATCAAAGAAAAATTAGACGAAGCTGGCGGAAAAGACATCAAAGAATGGGTGCATTTCGGTCTAACGTCACAAGATATCAATAACACATCCATTCCATTGAGTTGGAAAGATTATATTTCTAATGAGTATTTACCTTCGATTATTAATTTGCAAAATCACATTCGTGCATTTGCAAAAGAATGGAGGGATATTCCGATGTTGGCGCGCACACACGGACAACCCGCTTCTCCAACACGTTTGGGTAAGGAATTGATGGTCTTCGTTGAGCGTTTAGATAATCAAATTGCTTTATTTTCTCAAGTTCCATTCACCGCAAAATTTGGTGGGGCTACGGGTAATTTCAATGCGCACAATGTCGCTTTTCCTAAAAAAGATTGGATCAAATTGGGCAATCAATTTGTGGAAGAAAAATTAGAATTGCAAAGACAACAATTCACTACGCAAATTGAGCATTATGATAATCTAGCGGCGCATTTTGACGCGATCCGTCGTATCAATACGATATTGTTGGATTTCTGTAAAGACATTTGGACTTATATCAGTTTGGATTATTTCAAACAAAAAATTAAAGCGGGTGAGGTTGGTTCGTCTGCAATGCCACACAAAGTCAATCCCATTGATTACGAAAATGCAGAAGGTAATTTGGGTATTGCGAATGCATTATTGACACATCTATCCGAAAAATTGCCGATTAGTAGAATGCAAAGAGATTTGACAGACTCTACTGTATTAAGAAATTTGGGTGTTCCGATGGCGCATGTAACCATTGCCATTAATTCTATTGAAAAAGGTTTGGGTAAAATCGTTTTACACGAAGAAACGTTCCTTGCAGATTTGGAAAAAAATTGGGCGGTAGTTGCAGAAGCAATTCAGACAATTTTGCGTAGAGAAAATTATCCAAATCCTTACGAAGCATTGAAAGCGTTAACACGTGGTAAAGCGCATATTACAGAAAAAGACATGCACAAATTTGTCAAAGATCTTGACGTAAGCGAATCTGTAAAAAAAGAATTAATGAAGATCACTCCACAAAATTATGTGGGAATCAATCCAGAATATTAATTAAAAAAACAGCGTTGAAAAATTTCAACGCTGTTTTTTTATGCTTTTTCCATGTTATATTTGGAAATAAAATTAACAAAACTATAGATCAACACATGGAAAATCCTTTTTTAAACCCCGAAGAACAATTGCCAAATCCTGGCTTAAATTTATCTTTTATTGCCAAAGAATATGTAAAAAAGACCATAAAATGGACCAAATTTTTAGCAATTCTTTCCTTTATTTTAATTGGACTCATGTTTATCTCCTATGCAGCCGTTTTATTAAAATCAATGGGAGCTATCGGTATTATCGCATTAATATTTGCAGCCGCACTACTAAGTCTTAATGTCATTCCAACGATCTATCTTTTTCAGTTTTCCAAATATTCCAAATTGGCACTAGAAAATGACAATAATGAATATTGGGAAATTGCACTTAAATATCAATCCAAACTGTATCAGTTTATTGGTATTTTAATCATCGTCGTTGTTGCATTTTATCTTATCATGTTCTTGTGCTTTGGTTCCTTTATAATGACTCAATTTAGATCGCAAATGCAGTCCATTAATGTACAAGATACGAACGCATTTTAAAGTAAAAAACGAGCATCATAATGATGCTCGTTTTTTTTTACGCTTCAATTGTAAATTCGAATAGTTTTTCCGTTCCTATTCTCCCAATAAAATGATCACCAATTTTGGAAGCTCCGACTCCCGCTGGCGTTCCGGTAAATATTAAATCACCTGGTTCAATAGTAAAATATTGCGTAATCGCCGCAATCAATTCACGCATGGGAAAAATCATCAAATCCGTATCTCCGTTTTGCATAATAGCTTCGTTTTTTTCCAAAGTATACAACAAATGTTGACTTTTCATTGCTGATGTAAATGGAATAAAATCGCCGATGATTGCAGAATGATCAAAAGCTTTTGCTTTTTCCCAAGGCAAACTTTTAGCTTTCAACTTCGTTTGAATATCTCTTGCGGTGAAGTCAATTCCCAAAGAAATTTCATCTACATAATCAAACGCATTTTCTGCAGTAAGATTTGTGCCTGTCTTAGAAACTTTCAATACCAATTCACATTCATAATGCAAATCTTGGGTAAATTTTGGATAATGAAATTTGTCTTTGTAATACAAATAGGCAGATTCCGGTTTCATAAACAAAACGGGTTCATCAGGCACTTCATTTTTTAATTCCAACGCGTGCGCCACATAGTTACGTCCCACACAAATTATTTTCATATTCTACGATTTAATAATGATTATTTTTTATCAATTGCATTTTTTGAGCATAGCGCTCTTTTCTTACTTCTTGCACTGGAATATTTCTAATCTTACTATCCAACCAGGCGATAATATCGAGATACATAAATGAACGAGATTCCAAAGGATTTCCTTCGTATTTTTCCAATTTATGTTTCAATTGAATAAAGGCTTTTGTCATCATTTTTGGTGAGGAGGAAATACTCAAAGTCTTCTTTATAAAATTGAAAATCTCCTCTTCTACAACCGTGAGATTTTTCATTTTCGCCATATAGCGATACACCGATTTAATCAAGGATTCTAATATCTCTTCATTGCCCAATTCATAATGGGCAATCAAATGTAATAAGCGCGCATAACATTGAATGTCTGTACGCAAACTATATTTTATATGAATTATCTTATTCAAATACTTGATTGTGTTGTCATTATCACCACTTCCAAAATACAAACAAGCAATTTTATAATAAAAAACGAGAATTCTGTGCATATCCAATTGCAACCTAAACTCTTCCAATTTTTCATCCAAATAAGGCACCAATTCCAATCCTTCGGAAAAGGTACCACACATAAAATGTCCATTTAACCGAGCAATATTCAAATACGTAAATATTTGAATTCGATTATTACTATTGCTATTGGCAATTTCAGAAGTGGAAAATTCTTCGAATCGTTTCAATATTTCATTGAACTTCTCTATATTATTGGTATCGAAATGTGCACTTAATAGGTTGTGATAGGCTTTAATATACTGTCCTGTTTCAATCGGAATCATTTGTGGATTGTCGTCGAACAAATCCAACCATTTCTGCGCATGTCGATAAAACATTTTGAAATCTTGCAAAATGAAATAGTACCAGCAATGACTTTGGAAAAAATACATTTTCTCGTAAAATTTCAGCTGATTCAATTCGCATATGGGCATATTTGCTTCAAAAAACATTTTTACGGCCGCGACATCTTTATCGTCTCTTGCGTGTCCCATTTTGATATACCAACCATACATCTGCAAACTCAGATTGGATAACTTACCTTGATTGACCAAGCGATTATCAATTTCATCCAATTCTCGAGAAAGCAATTCCGCCCGATTCTCTGCACTTCGCGTAATATGTAAAGCTTCAATTTTCTTTTCAAAAATCACCGCTTGTAAGCGAAAAGTCAATTGATTATTTTCAAATGCAGTTTGTTTGATTTTTTCCAAAAGTTTCAAACTCTGCATATACAATCCCTTATTATATAATATACGAGCATAGGAAAGCATTTCATTGAGATACATTTCTACATTGTCATCATCACGAACCATGCGTAGTGAGGACATTAACTGCTTGTATAACAATGCCTTTATATTAGATAATTGAGATTTTTTAATGCTGTCATCTACTTTTTTCAATACAATATCTTCGTCATACTCTTCCAATTTATCCAAAGTATCAAATAGTAAAACGCTCTTCATCTCCTCGCTCCCAGCAAGACGCTTCATAAAAAGCTTGAAATTGCGCTTTTCACTCTTTTCTAATGATTTAACCAATTGAAATAATTCATCCGAATTTCGGTTGGGCATCGTAAATATTTTTTACATAAAATATTAATAATCAATTAATTAAATATATTTCAAAACACTTAGCCAGTGTAAAAAGTATACATTTTTGATTTTTAATATGCAATGCATCTTCCTAAGTTTGCAAAACGCATTTTTTAGAAGCTGCATATTTACAAATATAACTTCTAAATCACGCATTAAATTAAAAGATTCTATGTCAAATCAAAAGATCCATATTTTCGACACCTCCCTTAGAGATGGCGAACAAGTACCAGGTTGCAAGCTTAATACGAAAGAAAAAATTGAATTGGCCATCAAATTGGAAGAATTAGGTGTAGACGTTATTGAAGCGGGCTTTCCTATTTCCTCTCCTGGAGACTTTTCTTCCGTAGAAGAAATCTCTAAAGTTATAAAAAATGCTACAGTTTGCGGGTTGACTCGCGCTGTTAAAAAAGATATAGAGGTTGCCGCAGACGCGTTAAAACTAGCGAAAAAACCAAGAATTCATACAGGTATCGGCTCTTCTGACAATCATATCAAGTACAAATTTAACACTACAAGAGAAAACATATTGGAACGTGCTGTTGAGGCCGTGAAATATGCAAGAAACTTTGTAGATGATGTTGAGTTTTATGCGGAAGATGCAGGTAGAGCGGATATTGAGTTTTTGGCAAAATTGACAGAAGCCGTTATTGGTGCAGGAGCAACCGTTGTGAACATTCCGGACACAACAGGTTTTTGTTTGCCGCACCAGTATCAGGCTAAAATGGAGTATTTAATCAACCATGTTTCTAATATAGATAAAGCGATTTTATCTTGTCATTGTCACAATGATTTGGGATTGGCAGTAGCAAATTCTATAGCTGGAGCTATTGGTGGTGCACGTCAGATCGAATCCACAATCAACGGTATCGGTGAAAGAGCGGGTAACTGTTCGCTTGAAGAAGTCGTCATGATCATCAAAAAACATCCAGAGTTGGGATTTTATACAGATGTTAAATCTGAATTGTTGAATCCAATGTCTAGATTGATTTCAGATACGATGCGTATGCCGATCCAAGCAAATAAAGCTGTGGTTGGTAGCAACGCATTTGCGCATTCTTCTGGTATTCACCAAGATGGATTTTTGAAAAATTCATCTACCTATGAAATTATTAATCCTGAAGAAGTCGGTGCAGGTAATACACAACATATCGTATTGACAGCGAGAAGTGGTAGAGCGGCGTTGGCATTTAGAATGCGTGGATTGGGACATGAATTTACAAGAGATGAAATGGATGAATTGTACAAACAATTCCTTGAAGTTGCAGATAGCAAGAAAGAAGTCAATGATGATGATTTGAATGAACTTGCGAAGACATTTGCAACTGCGAATGCATAAACCTATCAAACCTTAGCGTCGTTTTCGCTAAGGTTTATTAATTTTTATATAAATGCTATTGTAAAGATGGATAGCATTTTGGATGAATAATTTCGATTAGATATTTTGCGATGAGTACAGAAAAAAAGACATTATTTGACAAAATATGGGAAAAACATATTGTCAAAAACATTCCAGATGGACCTTCCGTATTGTATATTGACACTCAATTTATACATGAGGTAACTAGCCCACAAGCATTTAAGGGTTTGGAAAAAAGAGGATTGCCCGTGTTTCGTCCGAAACAAATAGTAGCAACAGCAGATCACAACGTTCCAACTTTGCATCAGGAATTACCGATCAAAGAGGAATTGAGCCGTATCCAAGTTGCAACATTGGAAGAAAACTGTAAGAAATTTGGTGTAGAACTATATGGTTTGGGTAATCCATTCCAAGGAATTGTACACGTTATCGGACCCGAACTAGGCGTAACACAACCTGGATGTACGTATGTATGTGGTGATAGTCACACGAGTACACATGGTGCATTTGGTTCGATTGCTTTTGGTATCGGCACCTCAGAAGTGGAAATGGTGATGGCGACACAATGTTTGATGCAAAGTCGTCCAAAATTGATGCGCATCAACGTTGATGGTGAATTGAAAAAAGGTGTTGTTTCTAAAGATATCGTACTTTATATTCTTTCTCAAATTTCTGCAAGTGGAGCGACGGGATACTTTATAGAATTTGCGGGTTCTACCATTCGTAGTTTGAGTATGGAAGCGCGCATGACGATTTGTAATATGAGTATCGAAATGGGTGCTCGTGGTGGTATGATTGCTCCAGATCAAACAACATTTGACTATATTAAAGGACGCGAATTTGCGCCTAAAGGGGAAGAGTGGGATAAAAAATTAGCTTATTGGCAAACTTTATATTCCGAAGAAGGTGCTCAATTTGATATTGAATACAACTATAAAGCGGAAGATATTGAGCCTTGGATCACTTATGGAACCAACCCAGGTATGGGGATTGGCGTAACAAGTCATGTACCTAAATTAGAAGAAATTCCTACAGAAGATCATGTAAATTTTGAAAAATCTTTGAATTACATGGGCTTAATTCCTGGTGAAAATATCAAAGATCACAAAGTTGATTATGTATTCATCGGAAGTTGTACGAATAGTCGTATCGAAGATTTGCGTATGGTAGCCGATTTCGTTAAAGGCAAAAAGAAAGCAGACGGTGTTACAGTGTGGATCGTTCCTGGTTCTAAACAAGTAGAAGCGCAAGCGAAAAAAGAAGGCATCGACAAAATATTAGAAGAAGCAGGTTTCATGCTACGTCAACCAGGTTGTAGTGCTTGTTTGGGTATGAACGAAGATAAAATTCCAGCTGGTAAATATTGTGTAAGTACCTCCAATAGAAATTTTGAAGGTCGTCAAGGACCAAATGCGCGTACCATGTTGGCAAGTCCATTAACCGCAGCAGCCGCAGCGATTACGGGAAAAATCACAGATGTAAGAGAGCTTTTAAATTAGAGTTTTGAAAAATGAAATCAGAAATTGGATTGCATGATCGAACCAAAAAGTTTCATATAGCAGTTATCAAACTATGTGAAACCTTACCAAGAAATGCAGCAAGTTTTGAAATCGCTAAGCAATTAATCCGTTCTGCAGGTTCGGTTGGAGCGAATTGCAGAGCAATGGCAAGAGCAAAATCAACGAAAGATTTCATTAATAAAACAGCTATTGTAATTGAAGAAGCGGATGAATCTCATTATTGGTTGGAAGTTTTAAAAGAAGTTTTACCAATTAATAATAATGATACTTTGGATAAATTAATAAATGAAGCAAATGAGTTAACCGCGATATTTGTTTCAATTAGTAAAAAAAGTAAATATTAAATACGGGAAATTAAACTCACATTTCTCATTTCATATTTCATAATTTAAAAATGGTTGTAGACAAAATTCAATATCAATTCAATGCCGTTTCGGATAAATATGATAAACAAAGAAGGATTTTAATCCCTTGTTTTTCGGATTATTATCAAACAGCATTGGAAATATCCGAACAACTACCTCAAATCAAATCAATTTTGGATGTGGGTGCGGGTACGGGATTGATGAGTGCATTTTTTCATGAAAAATATCCAAATGCAGAAATTACCCTTGTCGATATTTCTGAAAAAATGTTGGATAAAGCCAAGGAAAGATTTGATAGTGAGGATAATATTCAGTTTATGCAAGCAGATTTTGCAGAAGCAGATTTTGGCGAGGACAAATATTGTGCTATAGTATCTGGCTTAGCCATCCATCATTTACCCCATGATTTGAAACAACTATTATTCAACAAAATATTCAAAGCATTAAAACCTGGTGGCATATTTATTAATGCAGACCAAGTAGCTGGAGAAACGGATTATATTGACCAAATCAATAAATCCACTTGGGTTACTAAAGTAAAAAAATCTTCCTTGACTGAAATTGAAAAAGAAAGCGCTTTTGAAAGAGTTAAATTAGACATTTTCGCTAAACTTTCAGATCAGTTAAGTTGGTTGCAAAACATTGGTTTTGAAAATGTAAATAATTATTATCAATACTACAACTTTGTAGTATTTGCAGGTCAAAAGCCTAAAAAATAATATTCAAATGAGTGAAATTATACATTCGCAACAAGCGGAATCAAATAAAAAAGCAGATCAAAGTACGGCGAAATTTCAATCAGATAGAAAGCTTATTTCTACAAGTATTGTTCCGATAACTTTGGAAAATATAGACACCGATCAGATCATTCCAGCTAGATTTTTGAAAGCAACAAATAGAGATGGATTTGGAAAAAATCTTTTTCGTGATTGGCGTTATAAAAACGATGATGAAAACCAACCCATTGAATCATTTCCATTGAATAATGCCGTTTATTCTGGTAAAATTCTAGTTGCAGGTAAAAATTTTGGTTGTGGTTCTTCCCGTGAGCACGCGGCTTGGGCAATAAAAGACTATGGTTTTGATATAGTTGTAAGTAGTTTTTTTGCAGATATTTTCAAAAATAATGCACTTAATAATTTCTTGTTACCAGTGCAAGTGACAGAAGATTTTTTACATAAAATTTTCTCTGCGGTAGAAGCGAATCCTAAGGTTGAAATAGAAGTAAATCTTGAACAACAAACTATAAAAATTTTGGATGCAAAATACGCTGACAACACAGATGGAACTGCTCATTTTGACATCAATAATTATAAAAAGACTTGTTTATTAAACGGTTTCGACGATATCGATTATTTACTCAATATCAGAACAGAAATCGAAGCATACGAAAAAACAAGAATCTAAAAAATCACGTAGCAATGTCAAATCCTTTTATAGTCGCACATATCAAAAATATCGTTCTAAACGGAGTTTCTGTATTAGAAAATATTGATTTTTCCCTTAACAAAGGGGAAAATTTGATAATCACTGGTGCG
The DNA here is from genome assembly GCF_004337365.2 of Rhizosphaericola mali. Classification (GTDB taxonomy): domain Bacteria; phylum Bacteroidota; class Bacteroidia; order Chitinophagales; family Chitinophagaceae; genus Rhizosphaericola; species Rhizosphaericola mali. Next base: position 2,565,811 of record NZ_CP044016.1, read on the forward strand.
TCTGGCAATGGAAAGACGACGATGGCTTTGGCATTAGCTAAAAAGCTTTACGTAAATGGTGTGATTGACATTTTCTTTGATAAAGAAAATACCGAAGTCCAACCAACGACAAAATTCATAGAACAACGTTATAGTTTAAAAAATAAAGGCAACTTAACAACGGGCTTTTATTATCAACAACGTTTTAATTCTTCCGATTCAACAGATTCCTATACTGTGATGGATGAATTATTAGCAATAGATGACAATAAAGAATCTGTAGAAAATCTTTTAAATAATCTTAATTTATTTGAAAGAAAAGAGGCGCCAATCATTCAACTTTCGTCAGGAGAGCATAAGAGATTTCAATTAATAAAAGCATTGTTGAAGCCTTCGCAATTGATGATTTTGGATGAGCCTTTTATCGGTTTGGATAAAGCGAGTCGTGAGAAACTATATGCTATAATAGACGAGCGAACTATAAAAGGCAGCACGTTTATCATTATATCTGGCGTACATCATGCATTTCCAAAAAGTGCTGCGAAAATATTAGAACTAAATAGTAACACGACACATCAATTTAGTTCTATTAAAGACTTCACTCCTACGTTGCAAGAAAGTAAATTTAAAATAGACACTGATGCCATTCCATTAATTCAAAAGGATTCTCTAGTATTTGAAAATGCGATCAGAATGGTCAACGTAAACGTTCAATATGGCGAAAAGAAAATTTTAAATAATATCAATTGGACGGTAAAAAAAGGAGAAAAATGGTTGGTAAAAGGGCATAACGGAGCCGGAAAGTCTACTTTACTGAGTTTAATTACAGGCGATAATCCTCAAGCCTATGCCAACGAAATTTATCTATTCGATAAGCGCAGAGGTCGTGGTGAAACCATTTGGGATATTAAACGTCCTATAGGTTTCGTATCACCAGAAGTTTTCGCTTACTATGATAAAAACCTTACCGTTTATACAACTGTAGCGTGCGGTTTATTTGACACGATGGGCTTGTTTAAAAAATTAAAACCAGAAGAAGAAGCGAGTGTGGCTGCATGGTTAAACGTTTTTAATTTGAATACTATTCAAAATAAGCGTTTAAATACACTCTCATCAGGACAACAACGGATGGTTTTATTAGCCAACGCTTTGGTAAAAAATCCGCCATTATTGTTATTAGATGAACCTTGTCAAGGATTGGACGAAAGCCAAACGCAAGAATTTGTTCAAATGATTGATATTCTAGTGGAGAAGTTGAATACAACGATACTTTATATTAGTCACTATGACAATGAAATTCCTAATTGCATCGATCAGATTTTGCAGTTAGAACATGGCAATCCGACACTATTAAAAAATCACAAAAGAGAAATATTAGTACATGAATAAGAATATTACGGTCATACTTGGAGACGGTATCGGACCAGAAGTCACTCAACAATCTGTAAAAATTTTGAATGCTGTTGCAGATCAATTTGGACATAAATTTACCTATGATTACCAATTGATGGGCGCTATTGCAATTGATAAAACGGGTAATCCATTACCAGATGAAACTATTGCTTCTTGTTTGAAAACAGATGCAGTTCTATTCGGCGCAATTGGAGATCCTAAATATGACAACGATCCAAATGCGAAAGTGCGCCCTGAACAAGGACTATTGAAAATCAGAAAAGAATTAAATCTTTTTACAAATATTCGTCCGATCACTATTTACCCAACACTTAGTCATCTTTCTCCTTTGAAAAATGAAAAATTGCAAGGTGTAGATTTTCTAATATATAGAGAATTAACTGGTGGTATATATTTCGGGAAAAAATCAAAAAGCGAAGACGGCAATTCCGCTTCCGATGATTGTACTTATTCAAGTTTTGAAATTGAACGCGTTGCTAAATTAGCATTTGAAGCGGCTCAAAAACGTCAAAAACATCTGACATTAGTTGACAAGGCGAATGTATTAGAAACCTCAAGACTATGGAGAAAAGTTGTGCAAAAGATGGCAGCATCTTATCCTGATGTTACCGTTGATTATTTATTCGTAGACAATGCAGCAATGCAAATCATTATCAATCCTGCACAATTTGATGTAGTTCTTACAGAAAATATGTTTGGAGATATTATTAGTGATGAAGCATCTGTATTAAGTGGTTCATTAGGATTGTTGCCTTCCGCATCCATTGGAGATAAAACAGCTTTGTTTGAACCAATTCATGGTTCTTATCCTCAAGCAGCAGGCAAAGACATAGCCAATCCATTGGCATCTATCCTATCTGCAGCGCTTTTATTGGATTATTTCAACCTAACAGAAGAAGCAAATCTTGTAAGAAATGCAGTTGCTTGGACATTGGAAAAAGGATTTGTAAGTAAAGATATTGATCCTGTTAATAACTATTCTACAAATACAATAGGCGATTTGATTAAAGATTTTATTGAAAATAAAATTCCTACCGAGTTTAATAAGAAAACAATGGAAGTGGGCAAATCAACTATAATTTAATAAGTTTTGAGACTATAATTGTCTCATTTTTAGAAGTTCTTTAAAAATATTTTTATAAAATGAAAAAATAGAAATTTCATTTTATAAATTCAGAAAAGTGTTTATATTCGCTGAGTAATTCTAAGAAAATTCAATGAACAAAAGCTTTATAAATACAATAATTTCCGTCAGCCAGATTATTATTATCGTGGTGGTCATTATTATTCCTTTGTTCAAAGGAGGTGGAATTATATAACTTGTAATTTAATAAACTTTATATAACCCGCCTCCAAGGCGGGTTTTTTATTGCCTATAATATCCTAAGAAAGAAAAAACATAGTATGAGCGAAACTAAAATATCAGAAGAAGTAGAGTTAAATAGATATTCCAAAAGACTTACCCAAGATCCTACGCAGCCTGCTGCCCAAGCCATGCTCTATGGTATCGGCCTTACAGATGATGACATGAAAAAGGCACAAGTCGGTATTGCTAGTATGGGTTACGATGGTAACACCTGTAATATGCATTTGAATGACTTAGCTCAATATGTCAAAAAAGGAACTTGGGAAAATGATTTAGTTGGACTTGTTTTTAATACTATTGGAGTAAGTGATGGTATGAGTAATGGTACAGATGGTATGCATTATTCTTTAGTTAGCCGTGATGTTATTGCTGATAGTATCGAAACTATTTGCGGAGCGCAATACTATGATGCAATCATTGGTATTCCAGGTTGTGATAAAAATATGCCAGGTACCTTAATGGCTATGGGAAGATTAAATCGCCCATCAATTATGGTATATGGAGGTACGATTGCGCCGGGTTGTTTGGATGGTAAAGAATTGAATATCATTTCCGCTTTCGAAGCCTTGGGACAAAGAATCAAAGGAACGATCAATGATGAAGAATATAAAGAAATAATCAAACATAGTTGCCCAGGTGCAGGTGCTTGTGGTGGTATGTATACTGCAAATACAATGGCTTCAGTATCTGAAGCATTAGGAATGAGTTTACCTTATTCCTCTTCTAATCCAGCGGTTAGTGCTGCTAAAAAACAAGAATGTATTGACTCTGGAAAAGCCATAAAAATATTATTAGAAAAAAATATTTGCCCTAAAGACATCATGACTAGAGAAGCATTTGAAAATGCGATGACCGTTCTAGTTGTTTTAGGTGGAAGTACAAATGCGGTAATGCATCTAATCGCAATTGCACATAGTGTAGGCATCAAACTTACCTTAGCAGATTTCCAAAAAGTAAGTGATAGAACACCGATGTTGGGAGATTTCAAACCAAGCGGCAAATACATGATGCAGGCATTATTTGGAATTGGTGGTATGCCTAGAGTGATGAAATATCTTTTGGATAAAGGCTTATTGAATGGTGATTGTCTTACTTGTACTGGTAAAACAATAGCTGAGAATTTGAAAGATATCGAACCATTAGATTTCGAATCTCAAGATATTATTCTTCCTATAGAAAATCCTATTAAAGCAACAGGTCATTTGCAAATGCTATTTGGCAATCTTGCCTCAGAAGGTAGTGTTGCTAAAATCACAGGACACGAAGGCGTTTATTTCAAAGGAACCGCTAAAGTATTTGATGGTGAAATGCACTTAGTGGATGGCATTTCTAATGGAAGAATACAAGCGGGTGACGTAGTTGTGATTAAAAATGTTGGCCCTGCTGGTGGTCCAGGAATGCCTGAAATGTTGAAGCCAACGTCTGCAATCATGGGTGCAGGATTAGGATCTAGTGTTGCATTGATTACAGACGGTAGATTTAGTGGAGGTTCTCATGGATTTTTAGTTGGTCATATTTCTCCTGAAGCGATCAAGGGTGGTGTCATTGGCCTTGTAGAAGATGGCGATGAAATAGAAATCGATGCTGTTAAAAACAAGATCAATTTACTAGTAAGTGATGAAGTACTTGCTGAGAGAAGAAAGAACTATAAAAAACCAGAAATGAAATTTAAAAGTGGCGTTCTTTACAAATATGCCAAAACAGTTGCAAGTGCTTCTGATGGCTGTGTAACCGATGCTTTTTAATCCATATTTACAATTATTCAAACTATAAAAAATGAGTACATTAGAAGCTACAAGTAAAGAAGCTACAGCTAAAGACAATACAAAATCTTTGACTGGTGCGGAAGTAGTATTAGAATGTCTGATTGCTGAAGGAGCCAATACAATATTTGGATATCCAGGTGGAGCGATAATGCCGATTTATGACGCTTTATATAGTTACCAAGACAAATTGAATCATATTTTAGTAAGACATGAGCAAGGTGGTATTCACGCTGCGCAAGGTTTTGCTAGAGTTACTGGCAAACCAGGTGTTGTATTTGCAACAAGTGGTCCTGGTGCGACTAACTTAGTTACGGGATTGGCAGATGCACAGATTGATAGTACGCCTTTAGTGTGTATTACAGGACAAGTATTTGCACAATTTTTAGGTACTGATGCGTTCCAAGAAACGGATGTTGTAAATATTACAACTCCAATTACCAAATGGAACTATCAAGTTACAGACGCTAAAGAAATACCTGAAGTATTAGCAAAGGCATTTTATATTGCTCAAACGGGTCGTCCAGGTCCGGTATTGGTGGATATCACTAAAAATGCACAATTCCAAAAGGTCGATTTTGAACCATACGAACATTGCAAACATATTCGCAGTTATCGTCCGAAACCTATCATCAGAAATGAATATATCCAAGCGGCAGCTGAATTAATCAATGCGGCAAAGAAACCATTTGTAGTATTTGGTCAAGGGGTTATTTTGGGAAATGCTGAAAAGGAATTTCTTGCATTCTTAGATAAAACTGGAATTCCCGCGGCAGCCACAGCTCTTGGTCTGGGTGCTATTCCTACAGATCATCCACTATATGTGGGCATGTTAGGAATGCATGGCAATTATGCTCCTAATGTGATGACGAATGAATGTGATCTACTTATTGCAGTTGGGATGCGTTTTGATGATCGTGTAACCGGTCGTTTGGATAAATATGCCAAACAAGCAAAAGTTATCCATTTAGACATTGATCCGGCTGAGATTGATAAAAATGTAACAGCAACCGTACCGGTTTGGGGGGATTGTAAAGAATCCTTACCATTACTTACTAAAGCGGTCGAAAAAAATAGTTTCCCTGAATGGTTAGAGGAATTCAGGAAACTAGAAAAAGAAGAAGTTAAGGAAGTCATTGAGCCTGAATTAAATCCAACTACGGATGAAATGACTATGGGTGAAGTTGTGAAATATTTGAATGAATTAACGAATGGTGATGCAATCATAGTTACCGACGTAGGTCAACATCAAATGGTCGCTTGTCGTTATGCAAAATTCAACAATAGCAAGAGCAATGTAACTTCTGGTGGTTTAGGCACGATGGGATTTGGTTTACCTGCGGCAATGGGTGCAAAAGTTGGACAGCCAGACAAAACTGTAGTTAGTATTTCTGGCGATGGTGGATTCCAAATGACTTTGCAAGAATTAGGAACTATTATGCAAAATAATATCGGTGTAAAAATTCTTATTTTGAATAATCATTTCTTAGGAATGGTGCGTCAATGGCAAGAATTATTTATGGACAAACGCTATTCATTTACCAATATTGATAGTCCTGATTTTGTAGCATTAGCAAATGCATATAAAATCCCCTCTAAAAAAATCGAACAACGTGCTGATTTAAAAGCAGGATTGAAAGAAATGATTGATCACGATGGCGCTTACTTATTGGAAATTATAGTTGGTAAAGAAAATAACGTATTTCCAATGGTACCACAAGGTAGCAGTGTAAGCGAAATCAGACTAAAATAACGATCATGATACTAGACAAACAAGAATTTACATTTACCATATATACAGAAAACCAAGTTGGTTTACTGAGTAGGATTGCTATTATTTTTTCCCGTAGAAAAATTAATGTAGAAAGCTTAAACACTTCTCCTTCTGAGGTAGAAGGCATACATCGCTTTACAATAGTTATCCAAGAGTCCGAAGATGTTGTACGCAAATTAGCTAGACAACTTGAAAAGCAAATAGAAGTTCTTAAAGTATATTTTAATAAAAACGAAGAACTCATTTGGCAAGAATTAGCACTATTTAAAGTTCCGACTGATATCATTGCAGAGAAAGCCAAAGTGGAAAGATTGCTCAGAGAACATGGCGCAAATGCCGTAGTTATCAGAAGTGACTATACTGTATTTGAATCTGTCGGACACCGTGAAGACATTGACGCTTTGATGGAAAAACTAGCTCAATATGGCTTGATTGAATTTGTAAGAAGTGGTAGAGTTGCCATCATCAAAGCAAGCGAAGGATTCCACAAAAAATTAACCGAATTCGAAGAAAGACAACCCTCTGAAGAAACTGAAGAAAATCAAGTATTAGATCAAAAAGGTGGAATTTTTTCCATGTAATATTTTTATAAAAACTAAATTTCAAAATTTTTAATATTCAATAAACTATGGCAAAATTAAAATTCGGCGAAGTTGAAGAAAACGTAGTAACTCGCGAAGAATTCCCATTAGCAAAGGCTCAAGAAGTACTTAAAGGTGAAACTGTAGCTGTTATTGGTTACGGCGTTCAGGGTCCTGGACAATCTTTAAACTTACGTGATAATGGTATCAATGTAATCATTGGCCAACGTAAAGATTCTCCTACTTGGGAAAAAGCAATCGCTGATGGTTGGGTACCAGGTGAAACTTTATTCGAAATCGAAGAAGCTGCTGAAAAAGCAACTATTATCCAATATTTATTAAGTGACGCAGCGCAAATCAAAGTTTGGCCTACAATTCAAAAGCATTTGACTCCAGGTAAAGCTTTGTATTTCTCTCATGGCTTCGGTATTACTTACAAAGAACAAACAGGTATCATCCCTCCTGCAGACGTGGATGTAATCTTAGTTGCTCCAAAAGGTTCTGGTACTTCATTGAGAAGAATGTTTGTACAAGGTCGCGGTTTGAATAGTTCTTATGCTATTTTCCAAGATGCAACTGGTAAAGCTAAAGATAGAGTTATCGCTTTAGGTATTGCAGTTGGTTCTGGTTATTTATTTGAAACTGATTTCAATCGTGAAGTTTCTTCTGATTTGACTGGTGAAAGAGGTTCTTTGATGGGTGCAATTCAAGGTCTTTTCGCAGCACAATACGATGTATTGAGAGCACATGGCCACACTCCTTCTGAAGCATTCAATGAAACTGTAGAAGAATTGACTCAATCATTGATGCCTTTAGTTGCTGAAAATGGTATGGATTGGATGTATGCAAACTGTTCTACTACAGCACAACGTGGTGCATTGGATTGGTGGAAACCATTCCGCGATGCAATCAAACCTGTAGTTGAAAAATTGTATGATAGTGTAGTTACTGGTAAAGAAGCTGCTCGTTCTATCGATTTGAATAGTCAAGCAGACTATCGTCCAAAATTGGAAAAAGAATTGGAAGAATTACGTAATAGTGAAATGTGGCAAGCGGGTAAAACAGTACGTACTTTACGTCCAGAAAATAACTAATATAAATTAAGTTTATATTCTAATTTTAGAAAAACGAGGGTAAATATAGTATCTCGCTTTATTTACACTCGTTTTTTATATTATATGATTTGCATGATACCGCAATCTTATTTACAAATAAAAGAGGCAACCGATATTTCAGGCTTTAATATGGCCTCCAATATAGATACTTGTTTTCTTTTAAGAAGTTTAGTCTGTAGTAAGCCAAATGCTCATTTTTTAGAATTAGGCACTGGTACTGGATTAGCTACAAGTTTTATTTTAGACGGAATGGATGCTAATTCATCCTTGATTTCCGTAGATAATGATCCAAAATACTTGCAAATTGCACAGCAATTTTTAAGTAATGACAAAAGATTAGAATTAGTAGAAATGGATGGAGGAGATTGGTTATTGCAAAATGAAACTAAGAATTTTGATTTCATTTTTGCAGATACTTGGCATGGAAAATATTTGATGTTGGACAATGCATTGAATATGTTGAAAATTGGCGGATTTTATATCATCGATGATATGTTACCGCAGCCAAATTGGCCGGAAGGTCATGATAAGAAAGCGAGTAAATTGACTACAATTTTAAAGAGTAAAAATAATTTTTCAATTGTGGAATTAAATTGGGCTTCAGGAATTATCATAGCAACTAGAAAATTTTGAGATAAAAAACTATATATAGCAAATTAAATATTAAACAAATTATCCATCAACTATACAAATGTCAGTCAATTTCGAAGCAGCGGCAAAAAGATTAGAAAATATAGTAACCCATACGCCACTACAATACAATAGAAACCTTTCAGAAAAATACAACTGTAAAGTTTACCTAAAAAGGGAAGATCTTCAACTTGTTCGTTCCTATAAAATTAGAGGTGCGTACAATATGATGAGTAGTCTTCCAAAAGAAGAGTTAGACAAAGGAGTTACCACTGCCAGTGCAGGTAATCACGCACAAGGTTTTGCTTTCAGTTGTCAAAAATTAAATATAAAAGGCATCGTTTTTATGCCTGCAATTACCCCCAAACAAAAAGTGAATCAAACTAAAATGTTTGGTGGTGAAAATATTGAGATCAAATTAATAGGAGATACTTTCGACGATTGTGCAGCGGCGGCTAAGGAATTTACAGAAAAAAATGGGATGACCTATATTCCTCCATTTGATGACTATAGAATCATCGAGGGACAAGGAACTATCGCAATAGAAATACTCGAAGATTTAAAAGAGATTGATTATATCCTAATTCCTATAGGTGGCGGAGGTTGTGCATCGGGGATTAGTATGTATTTTAGAGAACATTCTCCTAATACAAAACTCATCGGACTTGAACCAACTGGAGCACCTTCTATGACTGAGGCATTGAAAGCAGGTCAACCTGTTACAGTGGAACATATTGACAAATTTGTAGATGGCGCAGCTGTTCAGAGAATTGGAGATATCACATTTAAAGAATGTAAAAAGAATTTGGATGAAGTAATGCTCATACCAGAAGGAGAAGTTTGTTCTGCCATTCTTTACATGTATAATAAAGATGCCATAGTTGCAGAACCCGCAGGTGCCTTATCCATTGCAGCGTTAGAAGAGGTTAAAGATCAAATAGTCGGCAAAACGGTTGTTTGTATAGTGAGTGGCGGAAATAATGACATTGACAGAATGCCCGAAATCAAGGAACGTTCTCTTCAATTTGAAGGATTAAAACATTATTTCTTGATTCGATTTGCACAAAGACCTGGGGCTTTAAAAGAATTTGTTAGCATAGTATTAGGGCCAGACGATGATATTGCACGATTTGAATACATGAAAAAAACAAATAAGGAAGCAGGAATGGCACTTATCGGAATTGAGTTAAAAAATAAAGAAGACTACGCTCCCCTCCTTGAAAATTTGAAAAAATATAAAATCAATTATACGGAATTAAATAAGGACAATGCGTTATTTGATTATTTAGTTTAACATCCCTAATAAAAGTAATTTTCTATCTTGCAGCCAATTAGACGTTCATCTTATGAAAATAGTCATAGCTGGTGCAGGAATATTCGGAACCGCGATAGCCAATGCGATTAAAAAAGAGCACAATATTGTTCTTTATTCGCGTAGTATGTCCATTGTTGAAGACATTAATAACAATAGGAGAAATACAAAATATTTTCCCAATAAAATATTGAGCAAAAAAATATCTGCATCGAATGATTTACACACATTTGAAGATGCAGATATTTTGTTTTTATGCGTGCCTTCTTATAGTATTCTTAGTCTATTTTCCACTATAAAAATCTCTAAAAATTGTTTAGTAATCAATGGAGCAAAAGGTTATGGAAATGAAAAAGAATTAATTCCAGAGGCTCTTTCACATATTATCCCAAACGAAATTATTTCTTTTAAAGGCCCAAGTTTTGCAACGGAAATGATGTATGAATTACCAACATCTTTCACTGTTGGAACTCAATCACCAGAAAATTTTAAAACGGTACAAAATCTTTTTAGAAAAGGTTTAATTTTCCTAGATCATTCAGAAGACATTTTGGGAATTGAACTCGTAAGTATTATCAAAAATATTTACGCAATTGTGATTGGTATAGTTGATGCAACGTATAATTCTGCAAATGTTCGTTTTTTGATATTTACCAAAGCGATGAAAGAAATCAAAATGATCATAGAGCATTTTGGGCATTCTAGTGATATACTATTCAATTATGCTGGTGTAGGCGATTTTGGATTGACTTCACTCAACGACCTAAGTCGAAATAGAACGCTAGGATTGTTAATTGGAAAGGGTTTTTTAAATGCAGAATTGGGAAATAGTGTGATTTTAGAAGGCGTCAGATCTGTAGAAAAATTGACGTCAATATTAGCATTTGCTGAAAATTTAAAAACTCCTTTACTTACTAATTTAAATGAATTACTACAATCAAAAATTAGCAATAAGGAGTTTTTAAAATTGATACTAAATTAGTATCACCAAAATATTAATGGCTCTCAAATACACCTTCTACTCCATCTAAAATACTTTTTATAGTCTTAGAAATCCCCTCACTCAAAGTGTAAGGTGATTGATAACCAGTAGCCAACATTTTAGAGGAATCAAATTGTGTAGTGGCACAAAATTTTTTAATTCGAACTGAACTTATCGTTAATTTTTTACCAGTTACTTTTGCCAAAGCATCAAAACCAATCCCCCCAAATATCCTAATGCATAGGGAATTCTAATTGGACTCAATTTTTTACCAGTTGCAGTCTCTGCAACTTTTACTAATTCAATAGTTGATAAATCTGCTTTATCTATATAGTTATATAGATGATATCCTGTATAATTATCCTTTTCAATAGAAAACTTGATGAAACCCACAATATTTTGAACATAAGCCATGGATTTCTTGTTTTGACCACTACCAATCATCATGAACTTACCTGAAGCGATCTGATTTAAAAGATTGTATACATTTCCCCTATTTCTCGGACCAAAAACTACGGTAGGTCGTAAAATAAACAAGTTATTATTGTTTTTATCTTTCTCAAACCATTCTCTTAAAACTTCTTCTGCTTGATACTTTGTAATTCCATAATCATTGAATGGATCAACAGGATGCTCTTCATTCGGATTAACCTTATTTAAGCCGTAAACGGCAACTGAACTTGTAAAAAAAATAGTTTTAATACCTTTCTCATCCATTACCTTTAAGATATTTTTAGTTCCTTGAACATTGACATCATAGTACAATGATTTAGGGCTAACATCATCTCTATGTTCGGCGGCAAGATTCACGATAATATCAGTTGGCTCAATAGCATTCCTTAATTCATCTATGTTGCATATATCAGCAATAGTGGTTAATTCAGGAAAAAAATGAGACATCTGTTTATCCACAATTTTTACTTGAAAGTTATCTTTCAAAACTTCTACGAGATTTGTTCCTATAAATCCTGAGCCTCCTATAACTGTGATTTTCATTATTACTACTATTTATTATCGTTCAAAACTTCCTTATATAATGGTAACATTAATTCCACCATTTTTTCTTGTGTAAAATGACCTTCATATCTTTTTAAAGCACCATTGCCTAATTGATGCGTCAATGTAGGGCTCGCCAAGATTGTATTTATTTTTTCAGCGAGCTCTTTAGGATCTTCTGTTGCCACATTTAATCCTGATACATTTTCTTCATTGACCCAGGATACGCCAGATCCTTCGATCCTCGTAGCTACAATAGGTTTACCATATGCCATTGCCTCTACTTGTACGATCCCAAATGCCTCAGAGCGCTCAGTTGATGGTAGACAAAATAAGTCACAACTAGAAAAATATGAAGCCATTTCTTCATCCTCAATTCGCCCCATCAAGAAAACTTTATCTCTCAATCCAAGTTGTTCTATCTTTTGTTCAAATTCGACTTTCAAAGGACCTTTACCTCCAATAATAACGCAAATATCATCATTTAGGTATTTAGCGGCATCAATTAGGTATTGATAACCTTTATAATAGATTAATCTACCAAGCGAATAGACAATCTTTCTACCACTGGCAAGTGCTCTTATTTTTTCAATTGTTGCAAAGTCGGAATCTTGATTAACCGGAGGAATTCCTATTGGAACTAACCTCAACTTGTTTTTATATGGTTGAATATATGGAGAATACGCCAGATATGTCGGAGAGGTTCCAATAATAAATTGAGATCGCTTTAACAACCAAGTCTGAAGAGGTTTATAGAATTTAAGTATTGTTTTTTGTTTGACAATATCACTATGCCAATGGCAAATAATTTTTCCTTTATATCCAGATAAATAAAGTGCCAAACATGCCATTGGATCTGGATGGTGAATATGAATAATATCGTAATTATTCTTAATTTTCTTCAATTGACCAATCATTGACATACTCAAATATGTAGAAGCAACCTTTTTAATATATGACATTGCATATACTGTAAAATACTCATTTATCTTCACGATGTTAGTACTTTTCGCATCTGCATTTACGCCTAGAAAATCTGATTGAATTCCTTGTTTTGAGAGGCCATCACATAAATCGTACATCACTTTTTCAACGCCACCGTACACTGGGTAAAACTTACCTATATGTAGAATTTTCAAAATAAATATTTATTTTTTATTGCCGATTTATCAATTTGCAATATATTGTATCAAAAAAATATTTGCTTTATAAATAAAACTATGAACATTTTAGTTATTTATAGCAAACTATTAAACAATACAAAAACATAATTAATTTTACTTTTTCTAAAATTAGCTATGACCTTGTAAAATATTTAGAATCATTTTCGGATTACATTTATCCTTATATGATAATTTGTGAATCCCTGTTATATCTAATATTTCATTATAAGTGTTATATTTATATCCATTATTGATTTTTGTCTGTAATAAATGTGGTATAGTATCACTTAGGATTTTACATTTATAATTTTTCAATCGACCTGTAATCAATTGTTGATATAGAATTTGTGAAAAAAAATAGTCAATCCATGAGGATTGTGTCTTCCAATAGGTTAGTGTTAAATTAAATAAAGCATTAATCACACAACTTCCTCTTTGAGCAGCAAAAATACTATTTAACATTCGAACCTTAAATTTAGGATTCCAACCCCAATAAAATGCATAAGTTGATTTCCAATAATCCTTATGAAGTTCTGCATCAGATCTTTGATAAACAAAATAATCATTATCTGATAGAAAATTGGGAAGTTGCTTAGTAAGCAATATTGTCGCATCTAACCAGACCCCACCATAAGTGTTTAATAATGCTAATCTCAACAAATCAGAAAAAAAAGTTCTATTGAATGTATTATCATTTTTTTTCTCCCAAACAAATGAAGGAAAATCAATATATTCTTTTATATTGTTATCATCTATACGAATAACTTGATAATTCCCTTTAAATTTATCTACAGAATCCAAACAAAATTGAACCATGTCAGGTAACTCTTTTTTTTCAAATCCTTGTCCCCAATATTGCCAAATTACATTTTGATTCAGTCCTTTTTGCTTTGCTAAAACTAAATAATTATCCTTATCTCCATTATAATACTCTTCAATTAATACATCGCAAAAATTAGAGACTTCTTTATGAGTCTTAAATATTTTTTGCTCTCGCCATAAGGCCCAACCTTTTTTAACTAATGAATTGTTTAAAATAAAACTAGATATTTTATTCATTTAAATAATTAATTAAACAGCTTATTTGATATTATTTTAATCCAAATTCATGAATAACATTCATTCAATAAATTTATATACGTTTCTTGAGAAAAAATATTTCGAATCTTTAAAGTATTATTTTCAATTTCAATATTCAACGATGAAATAGCTTGATTGATTGCTTTTTTTAATGACCTAGTATCACCTAATTCATACAAAAAAGCGTTACCACATAATTCGGCCAATTCTTTCATACCACCAATATTGGGCGTAATCAATGCAAGCCTATTGATGGCTGCTTCTACAATAGACAAAGGAGCATTTTCATACCATATTGAAGACATCACAAATGCATCGTAATTCACAAAATTCGTTTTTATTTCTTCAAAAGACACAAACCCTTTGTATGAAACATGATTATTTAACCCCAAATTCTGAATTAATAGTTTTATACCTTCACTTAGTGGTCCAGTTCCAAATATATCTAATTGAAAATCTATAGTATCAATAAGTTCGGAAAGCATTTTTAATAACAAATCTGTACCTTTTTCAGAAGCTACGCGTCCTAAATATATTAAACGAAAGTTCCCCTCCAAACGCTTTCTTTGAGGCATATTCATAGGAATTTTTAAAACCTCAGGTGAAATAGGGTTTCGAATGACTTCTATAGGAAGTTTAGGACAATTTAATTGTAAAATATTTTTCAAAAAAATAGAGGGTGTTATAACCTGATCAATTTCGTTTTGTAATTTGAATATTTTGAAAGCCAAATACCATTGTATTTTTTTCAACATACTAAACTTCAAACCGTTCTGGTCCATTTGTTTGAAAAGAAATGAGCCAGGTAATGCATCTGTTGGATATTTCACAAAACCATTTTTTTTGTCATAATATCCATAAGCCACATTGGGACAAGCCAATAGATAATCATGAGCTGTCAATATAAACTTAACTGATTTATGATGATGTCGTTTTAACCACTTATGAACTTGAAAAACAGATGGGCTAATCCACCTGAAATTATGAACATGCACAATATTAATATCTTCTTTAACTACGATGTCACGGATATTTCTGAAATGCTTCTTTGAATAAATGTAAGATAGTGGATTAGAACCTGAATCGTCAAAACCCTTGTAAGCTGTGTATCTAAAAACATCACAAGAAGAAGACAAAAGATCTGCTGTCATCTGGAAAACGCCCTCGGCGCCCCCACCCTTTTCAAAATCATTGACTAACAAAACCTTTTTTCTAACGTCCATTCTATACTATCAATTGTTTACAATTCATCAAATAACGCTTTCCATTGCTGATAAATTGAGTCGGAGTTATAATTTTCCGAATCTTTTTGAGCATTCTGCCCCAAATTTCTTCTTAATTCTATATTTTTCATTAGTTTTTCTAACCCTTCACGAAATGACCATGCATCGTTCATAGGAACCAATATTCCATCATCTTCATGTAAAATATCGGCAGGACCCGAAGGGCAATCTACTGACAAAACAGGGAGACCACAAGCTCTCGCTTCTAACAAAACCATAGGAAAACCTTCATAGCGTGAACTCATCACATATATAGAAGACTTTAAATAATACTGAACTATATCCTTTGTTGGTTGATGTAATTCGATTTGTTTAGTAAGACTAGCATCCTCTATGTTTTTTTGTAGGCTAGTTTTCCATTCGCCTTGTCCAACTAATACCAATTTCCAATCTTGATAATTTCGCAAAAGAGGAATCACGTATTTCAAAAGGAGATCATAGCCTTTTTGGTTATCATATTTACCCACAGTCAAAATCTGCTTCGCCTTGTAATCACAGGTATTTTCTGGAAAAAAAGAAATTTCATTAGGAATAACTGCAATGTGCTTATGCGGAATCTTAGCATTCAGCAATGCAGATTTGTCTCTTTGTGTCAAAGTAACAATCGCATCCATCCTTCCGAACAACCATTTTCTCGCCAACAGAGAATATTTTTGTGCAATAGCCAATCCCATGTGTTCGCAAGCAATGTATTTATGTAAAGGGAATTTAGGTTGGATCAAAGCCAATGCATAACAAGTGATTGGGTCCGTCGCCATCAATATAGTTGGTGATTTAGGCAAAATACTTTTAATTCTATTGACTGTATTA
Organism: Rhizosphaericola mali; assembly: GCF_004337365.2. Classification (GTDB taxonomy): domain Bacteria; phylum Bacteroidota; class Bacteroidia; order Chitinophagales; family Chitinophagaceae; genus Rhizosphaericola; species Rhizosphaericola mali. Next base: position 2,582,058 of record NZ_CP044016.1, read on the forward strand.
CGAAAACCAAAACTCACGCGTTTCAATACATTTCGTTCTAATACAACCCCCAAATGTATCAATGCAACGCCTTGCTCCAATAGATAAAAAGTATTTCCATGCTGCGTATTTACACTAACCACAGTCACCGAATATCCTCGTTTATGAAAGCTATTTGCCAGATTGACAACCACGCGTTCCGTACCTCCAGGTTTATTAATTTCCGCAACGAATAAAAAAATTGAACGTATTTCCATGAATAAAATTCACTTATTAGTTTTGAGAACGTTTTGCTTTCCCAAGTATTCTTTTCCAATATACATTTAACGTAAAATGTTTGAAAAATCGCCAGCGCAACTTCAAGTCACGTCTCGATTCTTTCTGATATTGGAATTGTTTACCAGTCACTTTACTTGAATGACCACTGATAATCTTCAAGACGTCTTCTTGTAATTCTTTTTTAAATGCCCGATACCAATCCCACACTTCCTTTTGTTTTCGGATTAAAGCCGATTCATCAGCCAGTAAAACTGCCATTTTTGCAACAGCATCCTTCCAATCCTCTCCAACAATAAAAGGATGATCTCCGTAGACATACTTATATGCGTCTATACCTAAGAAAGCGGTAGTAACTGGAATACAGCCCCATTCTAAAGACTCCATCGTACGAAAGCATTCATAGTTAATGTTACCAAAAGGAGTCGGCGCAAATATTGATTTCTTATAAATTTCTATTAATTCTTCTGTACTTTTCATGTCTGAGCTCCCCCATTCAGAACTTTTAAAATACCAATTAGGACTTAAATTTTCCAATGTATCAAGCATTTCTTTTCGGTTTTGCTTAATAGCACCAGCAAAACACCAGATTAATTCTCTCTTTTGTTCATATTGGTTAGTCGTATTCAGATATCCAGACTGAAAACCCAATGGCAAAGTAAATACATTATCATACGCTGTAGTTGGATTCCAACTTGCTGTTCTCAAAACAGCTAAAGCTTGCTTGTAGTAATTAGCTTTATGGTTTTGTCCTTCGTTAGATAAATGCACCAATACTGGTTGCTCTAATTTAAAAATATATTCTTTTAATTGTGTCGATATATTAAAATTATTAGTGGAATATACAACTAAAGAGTCTGATTTAAAAACTGAACATTTTCTATCATCATAAACAATTTCTTTCTCAACTTTCTCCAAAAGCCAATCGTTCCAGTATTGATTTTCAAATGTTGTCTGTAATCCATCTTTTGTTTGATAAATAAGGGAAAATTGCTTTTTCATTATCATTTCAATTTATTACAGATACTGACCAATTACACTATCCTTAATGTAACAGTTATTTTTAATATACAATTCAATTTTTTTTCTAACTAATCCATTTATTTTAATTATGGAAGGACGCTTAAATGGCTTATTCAATAAGACTATTTCAGCATATTTATCATAATCATTATCACAAAAGGCTTCCAAAAAAGAGCCATTATTATGATAATTGACACCTCCAATTTTATATCCTGAAGTAGATCTTATACTGTAATAAAACCCCATATAAGCAAATAGATAATTTCTATGTTGAGGCATCACCGACAAATAAGCTTCTCTATATTTTGGATTATTTTTAAAAAAATCTTGAGGAACAGGACATCTTAAGCACATTATCATTACTTCAGTCCATTTTTCTAAAAGTGGACTTTGACCTGGTGATATCAATAACCAATTTTCAAAATCTGGATGTGAAGACTTTAATTCTCTATAAAAGCCTGTCAATTCTAAATAATTAAACTCTGTAAATTGAACATATGAATCAATTGATTCTTGGAGAAGAATAGTGGCGTCCATCCAAATTCCTCCAAATTTATTGAGTAACATCAGCCTTATAACATCGGAAAGATTAGATAGGGGAATTTTAGAGTTTAGTTTCGGGAAATCTGGTAAATATTCAAATAATGAAACTTTAGTTATTATATTAATATTATAGTCAGGCATTTGAACTTTCCAACTTTTAATACATGCATCAGCTACCCCCGTAGGAATTCCATCATGCCAATAAGTCCAAATTATTTTAGGCACAGATTTTCTTGTTTTATCAATTGTATTTGATAAGTTATTGCTTTGAAACACCTTAAATTCATCTTTTGATGGAACTTTTTCATCAAAATTTATTGATGGATGCCAAACCTTCCTAAAATTTAATTTTAGAAAATAGAAACAATTTTTTGCTATTGTTCGAATATAAGAATTCATTCTCTTAAGTACTATTTTACGATATCCTAATTTATCAATTTTATCTGTTCAATTATTAAAAATATACACAATATCACTATTATAGTTGAGAATTTTCACGTTTTCTCTTTACAATATATAATAACCATTTTGCAGAAAACTTAATTCTAGAAAAGTTAAGATATTTTTAAGTGTTGAACCAATAAGTGATTTCATTTATAAAAAATTTATCACGATCAATTTATTAATTAGATAATTTTCTTTTTATTATTATCAATTATTTAATTAAAATATTTAAAAGCCTCTTCTTTGCGGGCAATTCAAAATATTTATATAAAATATAACTAAAAATAGGCAAATTGTAAGCGAAATAATAAAAGCATTATTTGAAAGACTAGTTTTCTTTAGTGAATAATAAATAACATCTTTTAATTCTCCTATTAACAATGGATGTATTAGATAAATAGAATAGCTAAATAGACCAAGGTTATATAAAATTTTATGACTCAATAATTTACTAATTAGACCATTTTCATAGGATAATGAAAAAATTAAAATTATAAGCAACATAAAAACAAAAATATCCATATACGTAAACATAATTAATAGAAGAATAGTCGCAGTTATCACAATTTGGAAACAAGAACAAGAAACAATTTTATTGTTTTTTAATTTTATTCGTAATTTGCATAATAGCATACCAATGTAAAAACCAATAATACATCTAAATAGAGCAGGTATTCCTGAAAAAACATTGATCGAGCAATGTAAAATATTTTTATGACCAACCCACCCAGGAGAAATACCAATCAAAAACAAACATGTTACTAAACCCAAAGAAATAAAAAATTGTAAATATTCATTTTTTATTTTAATTACCACTATATTAAGAACTGGAAATAAAAAATAAGCAATCCACTCCGTACTTAAAGACCAAGATGGACCAATCAGAGGAGCAATATTAAAGGGTGTTTGCAGAAGTAATAAATTGAATATAAATCCTAAATTTCCATTACCTACAAACCAAGAATTAATAAAAATATAATCTATAAGGAAATATATCAAAAAACAAAATAGATAAAGAGGATAAATGCGTGCGATTCTTTTTTTTATAAACGTAAAGATATTATAAGAACGATTCCATTTAGTGTTTCCATACACTAACATAAGGACAAAGCCACTAAGAATAAAAAAAATATCTACTGAAATATATCCATGATCTATAAATAAGCGAATTGGCTTTATTTTATAGCATATACCATTTTTATTTTCTAAAAAACCAATATGACCTATCATCACATAGACAGCGGCTAATCCTCTTAAACCTGTTAATGATTTAATTTCTTTCATAGACTACGATAATTTAGTATTTTCACGTTTTCTCTTTACAATATATAAGAACCATCTTGGCGAAATAGTAAAAGCTTTATACAAAGATTTAAACCTTAAAATACCTCCATTTTGAGTCGCTATTTTTAAATAGGCATTTGTAAAATACTTATTTAAAACACTTTTGTAAAGTTTAATATCATAATACGATTTTAACTTATTTATTTTTAATAAATTATATTTCCACAATCTTAAATGCTTAAAATCATTCAAAGATAAACTTGACCAATCTCCAAATTCCATTCTAGCATGTAAATTTAAATTTTCGTTGTCAATTGGATAATCAATAGCATATTCTAGAAAAAGTCTCTCTAATAAACCAAGTATTTTTGCTTTATTTGTTTCACTCATGTTTTTATCATGAATTCTATATTTCAATGTATAGTAGGGTAAATTTACAGCCTTATACTTCTTTAGAGACCTAATCCAAAGCTCATAATCTTCAACTAATTCCATTTCCTCTCTATAGCCATTTACTTCTTTAATTACTTCAGACCGCATTACTACTGATGATTGCAAAAATGGACACGCAAAAATAGAAGAGATTTTAACCCATTCTTCGTTTATTTCATAATTCCATTTTCGTCTAAAGTTGCCAGATTCATCAATTGTGATGATTTGGCTTCCACAGATTCCTACGTCTTTATTTTGTTCCAAATAATTGATAGCATTTGCGAAATGCATAGGCATTAATATATCATCCGAATCCACTCTTGCAAAATATTTGCTCTCAACTATTTCAATCCCTTTATTCATTGTTCGAGCGACACGAAGATTGATATCGTTACTTACAAGATGAATCCGGTTATCCATTTTACTATATGTATCTATAATGCTTGCTGTGTCATCTGAACTAGCATCGTCAAATACAATTAGCTTCCAATCTTTAAATTTTTGATTAATAAAGCTATCCAATGTTGGTTTGATATATACTGACGCATTATATGCGGGCATTATGACAGTTAAAATAGCGGCTTGTGACATTTAAAATATTTCAAAATTTGCGCAAAATTTCTGTATCTATTTTATCTAAAAGTTTTTTTGATTTTTTAGAATCAAATTTTCTTCCAAAAAAGGCATTAGTTTGTTTTACTTTTTCCCAATCAGATTCATTCAATATAGCGGGTCTAGTATTTTGATCATCACGTATATTCCAATCGAAATACCTAAAATTTTCCGAGTCAATTTGATCCTTAGTTCTTGTCTTATGTATTAAAGTTTGAAAAAACATTTCATCTGGTACGTAGGTTTTTTTAAATACAGAATACACCCAAGGATTCTTTTCTAAAAATGAAATAATATCTCTAAGAGTACTAGTAGGTAATGACCACCATTGAGAGCCAATACAAAATGGAAGTTTATCTACATCTAACTTCCTTTTTATTTTTAGTTTTTTTTGAATTGATATAATTCCTGAATTAAGATATCGTCCATATTTCTTTCTTACATTTAACGTATCCATGAAATAAAAATATCTTAACCTATCTAATCCACCATTGCCACCCCATTCACTCCAAGGTACTGGCAGCTTTTGATAACTAATAAAATTTTTACTTTTGTTCTCTTCGAAAAAATCAAATAAATGATCTATATTTTTTAGGGGATAATCAGAACCACTAATCAAATGTGCAAATTTGATTTCAGGATTTGTCAATATTTCAATTATAAAATCTATGGAATATTGAACCATATTCCACCCACCCCAATTTACATAGTATTTCTTACGCACGCTGACAACGCCAGGTTGATTAATTAAATCTTCAATTTCGATCTTAGATTTTTTATCAATAGCAATATAAATGAGAAAACGTTCATCAAAATAGCTAATCGTCTTCGTTAATAAGGGAAGATCTTTATCCGCGATAATTATTATTGCATGCTTCATTGCAGATTCTGTAATATTATTTGTAGTTCAATTCAAAACTTACGAATATGTAATAAATAATATATTTATAATTAATCAATTATCATTACACTATACCTAAAATCAAATAGATAATTAGCCTAAAGGAGATGCTCCAATGCTAACAAAATGATTTTGAAAATTTAACGTCCATTTACGCCAACTTTCAGGGTTACATTTTACATCGCTAGCTTGCTCTAGAATATTATAAATTGAATCAATGGAATAATTTTCAGGAAAATTTTCTAAAATATTAAAATTGCCATTCAACCATTCTTCATTAATATAATAATTTACAAATGTCATACTAAAACCTATACTGTCTTTATATGCACCTGAGGCTGAAGTTAAAAACGTAGATCTTCCTGACTCGTTAATAAATTTAGTAAATTTATATGAAGAATGTTTTCGTTTCCATTCTGCAGCTTTACCTAATTGAATCATTTCTTCAATTTTTGTCATATTTTTAGGCCATAGAAATAACCAATAATCTTTATTAAAAAAAACGCCCCCTACTTCATAATAGGTATATAACTGAAGAAAAAATGTACTTTTTATTAATTTCAACTTACTCAGAATTGAGTTTAAATAAAATCGATTTTTAACAATTTGTTCAGCCCATCTATTAACTGCAGGTATGATTTCTTCAATACTTTCACTAAGTTTAATTCTAGTACCTACATTTGTATTCTCGTTCCCCCACCATCTAACTTTTAAAAGATTAACGTTATTTTCTTTCATTAATTTTTCACAATCATCAACATTAATGTTCGCAGTTAGCCAAATATCATCTTCCCAAAGTAAAAAAATATCGCTTCCCTTTTCTATAGTTTCTCGCCAAAAAGACAATGGAATTGTATTCGTATAAACTTCTTTCCCAGTCCTAATGGCATTTTCAATTTCTTTGCTTTTCCTTTCCGCATCAACAGAATGATTGATAATGATATTAGGATATTTTTTTTCTATTTTATTTAAATATTTTTCAGGAGTTCCATCATCCATAATTATGATTTGAAAATCTCCAGTTAGATATTTATAAATACTAAATAGACATCTATCTAAAAAATAAGGTCGATTAAATGATTTTATGTAAATATTTACCATATGCAAAAAATTTCAATTAAATACGTTTTCTCAATTTCAAAATAGACTTAACTAGCAATTTTCTACGATATTGTTTGGCCAAATAATAACAAATAGATTTTTTGTTCCAAAGAAATAATGATAACATTCTCCAAGAATATTTTTCACAATTTTCATGCGTAAATACAACATACCAAAACCAAGATGCAGCCTCTTTAATCCCTTTATCATCATAAACCTTGGATGTTTCATTAATTTTAATAATCTTAACTAATAAATCATCCATTCTTTTCATTTCAAAAATAGTGACCTTATCCAAAGACAATAAATACAAATATTCTTCAGTGACTTTGCTTACTTCAGTAACTTTCGATTTCTCCAAAAAATCATTCATAATTCGGATTCTCATCCGATTCATATTTTGGTATTGAGTTTTATTATTTTGCATTGACAGATTGTTGCCGTGCATTCTATATCTCAACAAAACTTCACCAAGATTAGCAAGCTTACCAAATTGACTTATTTCGTACCACAAAGCATAGTCTTCTGTATGTAAATATTCTTTGGGATATTCTAATTTGTTTTCAATTATGACACTATGACGTATAATCGCACTCGGATGATTAATGGCTGTATCAAAAAGCAATTTAGAGCGAATGGTAGCATCATCGCCACCTCTTAAATCTTTGATACTATAATTTTCTGAAAAACGATTAATACTACACCCAGAAAGAACAATATCGGGATTTTTATCCATAAACGCAACTTGCGATTCAATTCGATTAGGCAAAGAAATATCATCTGCATCCATTCTAACAATATATGTTCCGTTGCAATGAAGAATTCCCTTGTTCAGCGTACGAATTATTTTCAAATTCTCCGAATTTTTAAATAGCTTTATTCTATTATCATTAATAGAATTGATAATACTAATCGTGTTATCTGTACTATAATCATCAATTATAATTATTTCAAAATCTTGAAAAGTCTGATTTAAAATACTATTTAAAGATTCTAAAATAAATTTTTCTCCATTAAATACAGGTATCAAAACAGACACTTTGGGCATATAATATATCAATAATTAAATTTGAGAAGTATTTAATTTTAGTTCAGCATCTTTTTTATGGATATTAAACATAAAAAACAATGCTAAATAATGCGTAAATTCAGTAAATGATTTTAAATTGACAAATAACACCATCACTAAAAAATAGATAAAGAATGGTAAATAAAACTTAGTAATCTTATAAAAACTCTTCCAAATAACCATAATTTCATAAACATAGAAGCTCAACATACCAAAAATACCAAAATAAAAAAGTAATCTAGCATATCCTACATCTGTTCGCATATAAAAATTACCTGTACTAGTTGAATACATACCATCTCCAATTAACCAAGATTTGGAACTAGTAGGCCATATAGTTAACATCCAAGATAATAAATTAGAAGAGCCCGTTTGTAACCCCTTCCCCTCTGATGCTGAATAAAATAACTCGAAACCATAATTCAATGTTCCTGTTTGACTAGCTACAAATTCAGGAAACAATGTTGCGGTTGTTATCAAAAGTATAACCCCTCCCAAAGCAATTTTTAAAATTCTAAATAAACCATCTTTCCAATATTGCCACTTAGGTTGCAAAGATGAAAAACTCCAAAAGCACATTGCAATTAACCCACAGATTAAGGTAGTCCTAGCTTGAAACATTCCAAGTATAAATATGAAAATAAATAAAAAAGATAAGTATATTCTTAATTTAAAATTTATTTTATATAAGATTGCATTCTTTAAAAGGATAGCGATTAAAAATAAACCAACACCATTAGCAACACCTAAATTCATAAAAAATGCTCCAAACCCCATAAAACGACCAGCTTCTTTTCTATTCAATTGCCCTAAGCCATCTCTTGTTTTGTTAAGGAGAAAAAATCTCAATTCGGTATTGAAATACATAGAAATGCCTAATATTAATTGAAATAATACAACACCGATACAGTAATAAGCAATTATTTCAAAAGATAAATCTTCTCCGTAAATAAATTTTGCATATGAAAAAGTAAAAAAACCACTAGACAACATAAGAACAGAAGTCGAAAAATAAACCAAAAATTGTTTATCATTAGTTCCATTATAATTCAATGATATTATAGAGATCAGAGAAATAAAGAGTAGAGGAATTGCTAATTGAATAATTCCTTTATTAATCAAAATTTCTTTGCCTTTCATAATATTAGCCAAAATCTTTACAACTAGTAATATCAATCCCAAAAATGAAATTACAACTCTGGATGATACAGGAAGAAAGACGAAATCAAGTGGATAAAACTGAATAAAAACAAGAATCCATAAAATTAAACGTTGGTAATAGGGAACAACAGTAATTCTTTTGAAAAAATCTACATCCATCTTAAATCTTGACTTTTAGTTTCTTAAACTATAGTTTTCATTTACAAATTAGGTTATAATTATATTTTACTCCAATTAAATCTTATCCTATTTATTAAATTCATATTTAATTCAATTTAAGATATTTGTTTTGTATAATAAGAACAATAAAGATGGCGCGTGTTTAATCATTTCTAAATACATTGCACTTTTAAGCTTCCTCCTGCTAAATAGAAAACGAATATTTGAATAAGGTATTGCACGCCCCCATTTTTTATGAATTTTCATCAATTTTCGGAAGTCACGTGTTCTCACAAAACATTCACGACTAAGTTGCATAGTCAAACCTGTTCTATAAGAGATAAAATACCCATACAAATTATTTTGTTTTGAATTTTGATTAGAATAAATTCTTTTCTCTAATTTATTCAAAGACGGCACTACTTCATCTATTTGAGGATGAACACTTTGAGAGATCGAACCATCTCTTAAAAAATATTTATATATAAAAATATTATCAAAAGATGCAACTTGTGAAGACTTTAGAATCAACTCAGGTAAAATTACAGCATCTTCCCAAACCGATCCGTCTGTAAATTTTACATTCTCAAATAATGCTCTCTTAAATAAGAATTGCCATAAATAGCCTCCAATTTTACCGCTAAACAAAAATTCTAATGCTTTATTAGGCGAAAGAATATTAGGTAAAGATCCAGGAGGTCTCCACATTTTTAAATCATTTTCGTTACTATTTTTAAACCTTGCATTGAACAGATAAATCTCTAATTGAGGTAAGTTAGTCATTGACTCAGTTATTTGTTTGATTGCATCTATTTCCAATTCGTCATCACTATCTACAAAAAAAATATATTCTCCTTTTGCATTTTCAATCCCTGTATTCCTAGCCTTAGATACTCCGCAGTTAGACGTATGATTTACAATTCGATAATTGATATGAAACTTAGCTTCTAATAAACCGTTAATTAATGAAATGGTATTATCTGTAGAACAATCATTAATAATCAACAATTCAAATTCTTTACACGATTGATTTATTATGGAATTTATACTTCTTTCAATATAGGCCTCCACATTATACACAGGAACAATTATAGATATTTTAAAGTCTTTATTCATCTCTAAACATTGTATTAAATTGGGGACATTTTTTAATATCTAATTTCTCCAAAAATTAACAAGAGTTTCAATTCAGAATTTTGGAAAGGATATCTTTAAAAATATCACCATTGATAATTCTCAATCGCATAGCCAAAACATTACTTTTCATAGTTAAGTACGATTCTTTTGTAATCGTAAGATTATTTAGATCTTCTAAACTATCAACTAAAATTCCTAAATTATTTTTTTCTATAAATGTAGCAATACCTGCTTGTTTTGATGTAATAATTGGCAAACCCGAAGCTATATTGCATGAGAATTTATAAGGATTGTTATATTTCATATAGGTACCAAACATTCCTTCTAAATCTTTTATAGAATCACCATCCCAAACTAATCCAAAAGCAAATTTTGAGCCTTCCGTTATGATTTTATCAACCGCTAATTCCCCATAATAACTCAAATTTTGGGGATTATTTTTCAAATTATAATTTGGTCCATAAACATGAAAGTTGAAATTAGGTATATGATCTACATATTTTAAAAAGGAAGATTTCATCAAATTTCCGGCATAAAATACAGAGTATAAATCCTCTGGAATCTTATCAACGTATTCCAATTTATTTTCTTGCAATCTATAGTCAAAAATATCTAAGGAAATATATGTACAAGTGTCGCCCGTCGTTTTAAAATAATCAATCATTGCTTGATTATGAAGGATTACATAATCGAAGGATTTAATAAAATAACTCTCCTCTTCCTTTGTCAAATAGATTTTGTAACTACGATCTAATGTTTCGATATCATGAATAATAATAATCTTTTGCTTTAAATTTAAGTTGGGTAATCTTTTCAACAATAATGTCAAAATTTCAGGTGCATGATCTCCATAAATAGGATACTGTACTAGTAAAACATCATCAAAAGTTAATGAGTCAAGGAAGGAAATTAATGTTCGTATATTTTTATTAATTGCCCATTTTTTTGATTTTTGTTCAAAAAATTTTCTTTTAAATCTACGCCAAATTTGAGTTTGCCTAATAATATTTAGTTTATTAAAATGTAAATCCTCCATAGGTAAAACCTCCTTAAAACCCAATTCTTTCGCGCTAGCAATAATATCCCTTTTGGGCTTAACCATTGCACCATTTTCGGCATTTGTTCCTACCCATGGCGCAAAACTCAATATATATTTATTAGTCATTTTATTAATATATACAAATCAAAAGCTTAAAATTAGTGTAGTCTAACTTAGATCAAACAACAAGTTCGAGACTTTTATATAATTTTCAAATTATATACCAATTATATTTCTGATAAGTTCTATGATATTTTATTTTTTAATACAAGAATAAATCGAGGAAATAATTTACATACACCTTGGAATAAAATCTTTGGAAACAATGTATAAAAGAAAAAATCATTTTTATAATATTTCCACAATATTTTAAAAGTTCCTTTCGTTTCAAACTGCCACCAACGTCTATCATAATTATAAATAAAAGTATTTTGCAACTCATTTGTAAAATGTAGCAATAAGTTTCTTTTATCAATGGAAAATGTTCTTGCAGATATTTGACCTCTATATAAGTATGGTAGCATAATTTCATAATAATTATCCATATGTACTTCAAACCAATTATATCCACGACGTACACCAGTAGTATGTGCATTGTTATGATAAATCGGATAATTATAAACAACACATTTTTGAGAATTTGAAACTATCTGGTATGACCAATCATCTTGTTGGAGCATTAAACTAAAGTATTTATCAAGGTCTTTAAGCTTATTAAAATCAATTGAAAATGCTCCAAAATTACTAATAAAAGTGACACAACCTGAGGTATTTTGGATATACTCATTTAATGAATTACAATTTATTTTTTCTCTTTTTTTACTAATTCTTATAGTATTTCCTGTGAAAAAAATAGGAATACCTGTATTTAAATTTTCCCGAATATCATTTTTAATTCTATTTAAGGAACCTTCTGTAAACGAATTATAATCGTTTTGCAACTTAAGATAGTGGCCATTTCCATAAGATAATGCGATTTGAAAATTTCGGTCTCTAACATTCTCCGAATTTCGGTAATAAGACACATTAGGATATTGATCTACAATAGGCTTTAGTAGATCTTGTGTATTATCGGTAGAACAATTATCTGAAATAATCAATTCAACATCTTGATCAAAACCTTCATCTTCGACTATTTTGGTCACCGTTTCAATTACAGTAATCGCTCTATTGTAAGTTGGAATACAAATCGACAAAAGATATTTCTTCTCCATGAATCACCTAAGGTTTTTTTATTAGGATTAAGCATTGATATACTCCTTGATAACATCCAATATATAATCGTAATGAGATTCGTTCAATCCCGGCCATACACCCAACCAAAAAGATTGATTCATCACAATATCCGTATTTTCCAGAGTACCAATTGTTCTATGTTCAATATTGCTATAGGCTGGTTGGCGAAGAATGTTACCACCGAAAAGCAAACGCGTTCCGATTTTTTTCTCCTCTAGATGTTGCACAAGCATATGCCTATCATTGGCATCACCTTCACGCAAAGTCAACAAAAATCCAAACCAAGAAGGGTCACTGTTAGGCGTTGCTTCTGGCAATATGAATATTTCTTCTACTTCTTTCATACGCTCATACAACGCTTTGTAGTTTTCTCTTCTACGCTGTACGAAATGATCGATTTTCTTAAATTGAGAAAGACCAAATGCCGCCTGCATATCCGTCACCTTCACGTTAAATCCAATATGCGAATACGTGTATTTATGATCATATCCGAATGGTAAAGAACCCAATTGTTGAGAAAAACGACAATTGCAGGTATTGTCTCTACCTGGTTCACAATAACAATCGCGTCCCCAATCACGGAAGCTTTCTGCAATCTTCATCAATATAGGGTTATTGATCAATACCGCACCGCCCTCTCCCATTGTTATATGGTGTGCTGGATAAAATGAGAAAGTAGAAATATCTCCAAAAGTGCCCGTTTTTTTGCCATTGTAAGTTGCGCCTAATGAATCACAATCATCCTCCACAACCCAAAGATTATATTTTTTGGCTACGCGCATTACTTCATCCAGATCAAAAGGATTTCCCAAGGAATGAGCAATCATAATCGCTTTTGTTTTGGGAGAAACCGCTTTTTCTATATCTTCTGATTTGATATTGTGTGTTGCTATATCAATATCTACAAATACTGGGATCGCACCAAACTGAATCATCGGATTGACCGTCGTAGGAAATCCCGCCGCTACGGTAATAATTTCGTCTCCAGGTTTTACCGCTCTATCGCCCAATTTGGGTGAAGTCAATGCATAAAATGCGACAAGATTGGCAGAGGAACCAGAATTGACCAACAACGCTTTGGGCGCTTTGAAATATTTGGCAAATTCACTTTCAAAATCTCGTGCAAATCTTCCAGCGGTCAACCAGCCATCCAATGTAGCATCTACACCTAATAGAATATCTTCTTCATCCAAGACTTTTCCTGTTACAGGAATATAAGATTCTCCTGGGATGATTTCTTTTTTAATATTTTTTGCTATAACGGATCCCAACTGTTGTTGTAGTTGGGCGTCAATATTTTTGTATTCCATGTCTGTGTTTATAATAATTTATTCTAGGTGCTTTCCATCCCGATTGGCTTGAAAAATGGTTCCATTTCGGTAATCGGTTTGCCAAATGCAATTTTAGGATAGGTATTCGTATGAGGGTCGATCATTACCTGTAATAATACAGGACGATCTTTATTTTCCTCATTCCACATCCATTTGGTTGCATCTTCAATCTCATTTTCGGTATGAATCGTTTTCGCCACAACTCCATACGCAACGGCGACTTTTTCAAAATCTGGCGTATCATAACCCCAATAAGTCGTTTCATATCTCGAGTCAAAATAACTATCTTGAAATTGTCTAATCATACCTAAAACACGATTGTTCAATACTACGATTTTTATAGGTAACTTATTGCGCACGATCGTCTGTAGCTCTTGTATGTTGATTTGCATACAACCATCTCCAATAATAGTGACAACTGGTTTATCTTGTAATGCAATTGAAGCTCCTATTGCTGCAGGTAGAGCATATCCCATAGCGCCCATACCTCCAGAAGTTAAGAATAATTGTCCTTGTTGTAATCTTAAAGATTGAGCAGCCCACATCTGATGGGCTCCCACGTCTGCTAGATAGGCTTTGGATAATGCTCCATCTTTGGATAACTGAGCCACAAATTTATTTGGATTAATACCTTCTGTTTTTAGCTCTTCTGTATCTGGCCATTTCACTTTTAATTCGGTGATATATTCCACCCAATCTTTAGGAAAGGTGAATTTTGTATTAGAATAAGAATTAAAAAAAGTTTCAAAAAAGGTTGATAACTCTGCGACAAGTGGAACACATCCTTTGATACGGTTATTGATTTCTCCTTCTTCACAATCGACGTGGTAGATTTTTCTATTTTCAATAAACTTCGTGTCTGCACCAGTTTGTCGTATATCAAGACGACTTCCTAACACGATTAACAAATCACATTCGCCGAAAGCAATGTTCGCCCAACGATTACCATAACTTCCAATAAAGCCAACATGTAAAGGATGATCATAAGCCAAAGAATCTACTGCCAACAAAGTTGTTATAACAGGAATCTGTGTAAATTCCAGAAATTTTTCTAATTCTTCTTGACAATGTCCTGCGCGCACGCCTCTACCTACAAGAATTAGAGGTTTCTTGGCTTTTTGTATATCAGAAACTAGCGATTCTATTTCGGAATTAGGTACATTGACGTTAGATTTTTTTTCTTCTAAAATAGAATTCTCTTCAATCTGAGTGCGTTGTACATCCATTGGGATATCTATCAATACAGGTCCAGGTCGCCCTTCATTTGCCAATATAAATGCATCTTCCAAAATTTTAGGCAATAATTCAGGATTATCTACTTGAATAGCAGCCTTTGTTATTGGCTTTGCCATAGCGACAATATCCGTTTCTTGAAAGCCCAATTGTCTAATACTCCTATCTCCTTTTAATTCGTATCGATTAACTTGTCCTGTTATAAAAATTGAAGGAACAGAATCAAAATAACAGCTACCAATACCTGTCAACAAGTTGGTGGCACCAGGACCACTTGTTGCCATCGCCACACTTGGAATACCCGCAATGCGCCCAAAAGCATCCACTGCAAAAGCAGCAGACTGTTCATGATGTACGGTAACCAATTTTATTTTAGTCTTTTGGCTGATGGAATCAATGATATGTGTAATCATTCCACCTGATAATTCAAAGACATGAGACACGCCTTTACTTTCCAAAAAAGTAGCTATATAATCTGATGCTTTCATTTACGCTGATTTATAATAATCTAGTCCTATAGTAATTTATTGTCTTTTCTAATCCTAGCTCCAACGGTAAATTTGGAATTACCCCAAAAACTCTTTTAAATTTCAAATTGTTACCACCCAAAAACATGGATTGATTCTCTCGGTAAGGAATTGCGCCAAAATTCAATTTAGCATTTGTTCCTATTATTTCCCTGATTTTCAATGCAATTTCTTTTAATGGTAAGGAATATCCTGAACAAATATTATAAACGCCTTGATTTTTATTTTTAGAAAAAACAATATGTTCTATCATTTTTGCGAAATCGTCAATATACAAATAGTCATACGCTTGTTCACAACCAGTAAGTGCAACATCTTCATTTCTAAGTTGCTTACTGATTATCCATGGAATAAACCAATTTTCATTCTCTCCTGGACCATATACTGAAAATACTCTTAACCAATACCAATCTATATTTTTCCTAGTACAAAATGTTTCCAATAATGATTTCATAGCTATTTTACAACTAGCATAAGCATCATGTGATACGACATCTGCATTTTCAGTCACTGAAGTTGTATAATTTCCATATTCAGATTGCGATCCCAAAGCAATAAACTTATCAATTTTTACTATTTCAGCTAAATTTGTTAAATTTCTAAACAATTCAAAATTCTGTAACTGAACATTCCAAAGTTCTCTTTCTCCACTCGTTACACCTGCCCATGCCGAATGTATGATTATAGTTGGTTTAAAATCTACCCATTTTTCAATATGCCGTCCTTCTTCGTCTAAATCAATCCATTGTATTTCTTGGATATCCTTGAATCGAGAAATATTGCTATGCTTTCTTTTTACAGCAAGAATACTTACATTTTCAATATTCTTTAAATTAAGCAAAATTGCAGAACCTAAAAAACCAGTACCTCCAGTCAATAGAATTTTTACTTTTTCCATAGATAACTGTTGATCTGCATTTCAGTAAAAGATGCAATATTTCTAGGAGATTGTAAATACTCTTTATACCACTCGATAGTATCTTTGATTGCTTTTTGCGCATCCATCAAAGGATGCCAGTCTAATTCAGCTTTAGCCTTGCTGATATCCAATTTTAGCAAACCAGCTTCATGTGGTTGATTGACACTTTCAATTATTTCGTAGTTTCCAGAGCCCCAATAGGATATGGACAATTCCACCATTTTGCTTACAGGCAAACTATCTGCAGCATCTGGACCAAAATTGTACGCTTGACTAAAACCATGTACATTTTCGGCTAAATGAATTCCTAATTCTAGATAACCCAACAAAGGCTCTAACACATGTTGCCATGGTCGTATAGAATAAGGATTTCGTATTGAAATAATTTCATTTTTCGACAAGGCTCTAACTATATCTGGTATCAATCGATCTTTGGACCAGTCTCCACCACCTATTACATTACCCGCTCTCGCAACGGCTAAGCCTTTTTTATGTTGATCGAATTTATTCAAATTGAAAAAAGAGTTACGATAAGAGTCAATAACCAATTCTGCACATGCCTTACTTGCGCTATAAGGATCGTAACCACCCAATCGATCATTTTCTCTGTAAGGATAAGACCACTCATTATTGTAATACACTTTGTCCGTGGTGATTAATACCACAGAGCATGGTTTATCTAAAAGACGAACGGCGTCCAATACATTGGCAGTACCAATAGCATTGACTTCAAAAGTTTCTGAAGGGATCTGATAAGATAATCTTACCAATGGTTGTGCCGCCAAATGGAAAACAAAATCAGGTTGGAAAGAAGCAACACTTTCATTCAATTTTTGTCTATCTCTCAAATCACCAATAACAGACTGACAAAGCGACGCTCCACTAATCACATTGAAAAGATCTATATCCTGCTCAGGAGCCAAGGCGTATCCCATAACATCTGCCCCTATCAAGTTCAAAATCTTCAAAAACCAAGAACCTTTGAAGCCTGTATGACCAGTTAAGAATACTTTTTTGCCTTTATATTTTTCTATCAAATTATGTTTCATTTTACCAAATTTTCCATGGAGCTTTTCCTTCATTCCATAGTTCGTTTAGATCCATTTTGTCTTTCAATGTGTCCATTGGACGCCAAAAACCATTATGCTTATAAGCCGCCATTTGATTTTCACTAGCAAGATTTTCCAATGGCGCGCGTTCCCATATTGTTGCATCCCCCTCTTGGATATAATTAAATATTTCCGGCTGGCAAACAAAATATCCACCATTGATCCAAATACCATCTCCTTTTGGTTTTTCCGCAAATGCATAGACTTTATTATCTTCTTGAATATTTAATGCACCGAACCTACCTGTTGGCTGCACTGCAGTAACTGTGCAAGTAGCAGCGTTCTTTTGATGAAACTCTAATAAACTTTTTACATCAATATTAGCTACACCATCTCCATAAGTCAAAAAGAATGGTTCCCCATTTACGTACGGTTCTATTCGCTTTATACGACCACCCGTCATGGAATCGTCCCCAGTATCTACCAATGTTATACGCCAAGGCTCTGCATTCGTACCATGCGTATAAATAGAATTTTTTTCAAGGTCAATGGTAACATCAGATTTGTATAAAAAATAATTGGCGAAATATTCTTTAATCACATGACCTTTATATCCTAAGCAAATAACAAAATCATTGAAACCATATTGAGAATAAATTTTCATTATATGCCAAAGAATCGGCATTCCTCCAATCTCTACCATAGGCTTAGGTCTTACACCTGTTTCTTCTGATAATCTTGTACCTAATCCTCCGGCAAGGATAACAACTTTCATATATAAGAATTTAAGGAAGTTTAATTTTAATATTTTCAGATAATGGATAACCACAGCACAAAACACGTTCATCCTCATCTAATTCTGCTACACCGGCTACGGCTCCTATTGTTTTAAGATCACCATTAAGGAGCTTTGCTTTACATAAAAGACAAGAGCCTTGCTGACAAGCATAGTCGATATCCAATCCAAAATCTAACCCCGCATCTAATATATTTTTCCCTTTCGGAACATCTACAATCACTTCCGTATCATTTTGTACAAATGTGACTTTTTGATCCTCAACACCTTCTAAAAGTTTCTCGTCTAATTGTATCTTAAAGGCTTCTAGATGGATGTTTTTTTCATCAACACCAAGTTTCTTAAGCATTTGGGATACGGTATCCATGATACCTTGCGGTCCACAAATAAAATGCAATGCATCCTTGAAAGTTACATGCTCTTCACAGGATTTAATGACTCTTTCATGTTCTATTCTTCCTTTTACACGTTGCGGTAGTGATATCTCATCTTCAATGCTTTGACTATAAAAATACCACACTTTGAAATTGGAAGGAAATTGCGCTTGCAATTGATTTAGTTCACTTAAAAATATTGTTGATTTGGGTGATTTATTTCCATAGAACAATTTAATATTGTGGGTCGGATCTTTATGGAGTTCATATTTGATAATAGATATCAACGGAGTAATACCACTACCACCACCCCAGAAAATCAAAGGAGCGTCGGTAGGTTCATTATTCAATCCAAAATCGCCCATTGGTTCAATAAGCTCTATACTATCTCCTAATTGAACTTGATCACATAAAAAATTGGACACTATGCCATTAGCAACTCTTTTTATTGTAATTTCTAAGAATGAATCTACTTCTGGAGCAGAGGATAAAGAATAGGGGCGTACATATTTTCGTCCATTGATTCTAACAACAACGGAAAGATATTGCCCTGGCTTATACTTGACTTTTTTAAGACCAGGCTGCTTTAGCCGAATAGAAACAACATCCTGCATAGGTCTTATAATTTCTAATATTTTTAAATGTAGAAATTTCAATTGTATCTTTTTGTATTAATTATTAAAATCCAATAAAATATTTTGCAATAACATTTCCAAAACAAATAAAAAATAATTGAATTATTTATCACACTTCTTGAAGATCTACCATTTGTTTAAACTTAGGAGATTTAATTTTTAAATTTTCAAAAGAATCTTTGTCAATAATTTCACCTTTACTCATCAACACAACTTCATCCACATTTTTTATTGTTGCTAATCTGTGAGCAATAATTACTATAGTATATTTGCCTTTTAGTGAGTCAATATTTTCTTGTATATATTTTTCAGTCTCTGAATCGAGTGCTGAAGTCGCCTCATCTAATATTAAAATATCTATATTTTTATACAATTCTCTAGCTATTGAAACTCTTTGTTTTTGGCCCCCACTTAAATTTATACCATTATTACCTAATAGAGTATTTTCTTTCATTTCTAATCCGTTTACCAAATCCCAAAGCTGAGATTTTTTTATTGCTTCATTAAATCTCTCTTTTACCTCGATTGAGTCTCCTCCCCATAAAGTAACATTATTAAAAATAGAATCATTAAAGATCACAGACTCTTGCGAAATATATCCAATTCTGGATTGAAACGAAACAACATCAAGCTTAGTAAGCGGAATTTCATCAATAAAATATCCATCGCTACTATTTAATAGACCAGTTAAAACATTTACTAAAGTAGTTTTACCACTACCGGACTCTCCAACGAAGGCAATTGTTTGATTCTTGTTAATTTTAAGATTTATATTATTTAATATAGTCGTATTTCCATAGCTAAATGAATAATTTTTTAATTCTAAGTTACTTTTGAATTTCGAAAATTCCTTTGATGAATAGACTTCCATATTTGCATCTAATTCATCTTCAAATGCTGCTATATTTTCCATAGTACCAATCTTCCCAATAAAATTATTGTAAGAGCCTTGAAAATTAGTAACACTAGCCAATGCTCTATAGAAAAATAATAAACTAATTATTATTGTACTTAATTTTCCATTCAATACATTCACTTGAAATAATATAACTGAAGCTACTACTAAAATTAAAATAGGTTCCCTTATTGCATTTGTAAATGCATTAATTTTTCCAATTTTCAGATTTATAGTTTCAATTTCTTCTATATTATAATTTATCTTTTGAGCATATTTTCTAACAAGCCCAGTCGCTTTCAAATATTTAAAATTATTAACAAATTGAATAATCCTTCCTTGATAATCATTACCCGCAACTACCAACCTCCGAGATGCATCTTTAGACACTTTATATATTTTTTGAAAAATTAAATTGAATAAAGCGCCGCCTATTATAATTAGTAAACAAAATTGAGGATTTAATACAAAGGCAAAAGATACATATACTACAATCATTACAAAATTTTGTAAAACATTCAAATATTCACGAAAACCAAATAATAAATTATTGACCTCATTGGTCATTAAGTTTTGAATACGACCAAAATCCGAAGTAACAAAATATTTGTAGTTCAAATTTGAAAATTTTCCAATAATTCCTTTCCTTATTTTGATGATAAAAAACCTAGACGCTTTCGCATCATACATCCCTTTGATATAATAAAATATCCCTTTGAAGACAAAAAACAATACCATTATTATCAACATATTAAATAAGGTAAATTCAATATGTAATTTTTGAAAAATTGAGACTACATTGTTAGAATTTTTAGATATGGTATTTGTCCCCTTTTCTGTCTTATCTGCAGCTATTTGAAATAGTGGTAAAAACATAGTGAGTCCTAATCCATCCATTAAACCAAAGGACAATGTCAATCCCATAATAACAAATATGCGATATCGTAAATACTTAAAAAAATAAGTAAAATTTTTAAAATATTTCTTTATAAATGAAATCATATATATCAATTTACCAAAATCCTAATATTCAAACAAATCTATCTACAATCTTGCAGTAACATTCTCCCTTTTGTAAAAATTTTTTGTATCAAAAATAATACTATTCTTTTCTCTTTTTAATTCGTCCAAATCTATTTTTCTGAAATTATCATGAGCAACAGCGAGTATTATAGCATCATACTTTTCAGTCATTTTTAAATCGTTTTTTATTTCAATGCCGTAATTTTTTTTAACATCTTCACTATCCACCAAAGGATCAACGATCATTACATTTACGCCAAATTCTAAAAACTCTTCGTACATATCAGCAACCCTAGTGTTTCTAAAATCATCGCAATTTTCCTTAAATGAAAATCCTAAAATAAGAATTTTCGATTTTTGAATAATGATATCCCTCTGGGCTAATAATTTAACTACTTTACTCACGACAAATTGAGGCATCTCATTATTAATTCTCCGTCCAGATAATATCACATCTGGAGAATAGCCTAATTCTTGAGCTTTATATGTTAAATAATAAGGATCAACACTTATGCAATGTCCACCAACTAATCCGGGTCTAAATGGCATAAAATTCCATTTCGTAGATGCGGCATCAATAACATCATTTGTATCTATCCCCATTCGATCAAATATTAAGGCTAACTCATTCACAAAAGAAATATTTACATCTCTCTGTGCATTTTCGATAACTTTTGCAGCTTCTGCAATTTTAATTGAGGCTGCTTCATAAACTCCTGCATCCACTATTTTATCATATATTTTTTTTACACGATTAAGCGCATTTGGATTGGAGCCACTGACAATCTTTATTGTGTTCTCCAATGTATGATTTGAATCGCCAGGATTTATTCTTTCGGGAGAATATCCAATCTCAAAATCACTATTCAATTTTAATCCAGAAATATTCTCCAATTCTTTAACACAAACTTCTTCAGTACACCCAGGATATACAGTTGATTCATAAATAATTAAGTCCCCCTTTTTTAAAAAATTGCCAATCATTTTAGAAGCACTTATTAAATGCATTAAATTTGGCTTATAAAAATTATCAACAGGAGTAGGAACTGTTACAATATAAATACTAGAATCATTTGTATTAATATAAGTTTGTAATTCTATTTTATATTCAACATTATCTAAGTTTTCTAATCTTTTATTTAATATTTTGACTCTATCTTCATTAATATCTATGCCTATGACTTTGTAATACCTAGATAGTGCAATAAGCAAAGGATAACCAACATATCCTAATCCGACTACGCAAATTTTATCCATTTCTATCGTTTAAATAAACGTCTTATTTTAGCAAAAAAGTTTAAATGTTTACTTTGTTCTTGATCATAATATCCACTCCTATCCGTCCCGTAGCCATAACCATAACCATAACCATAACCATAACCATAACCATAACCATAGCCATAATTACTTCCTTGTTTTACGTCATTAACTACTAATCCTAAATTTCCTAATTTCATGCTTTCTTCAATATCACGAATAATATTTAATTGATTTTTGAAAGTATATTTCAATCTAACCACATACAAACTTAAGTCCACAACATCAGATAGAACCATTGCGTCTGTTACTAAACCTACTGGTGCGGTATCAACAATTATATAATCAAACTCTTTTCTTAATTCTTCAAACAATTGCTTTGTTCTACTACTCATTAATAATTCTGAAGGATTTGGTGGTATTGGTCCTGAATTAAGGATAAATAAGTTTTCTGAAAATGTGGTTGCTTTAATAATATCATTTATAGACATTGAATTATCAACCATGTAGTTACTATAGCCACTAATATTAGGTATTGCGAACATTTCAGAAATTTTAGGCTTTCGCAAATCCAACTCCATTAATAGTATTTTACTTCCTGTAATTGCTAAAGACATAGACAAATTTGCAGCGATGAAAGACTTACCTTCTCCACTCATACTAGATGTTAATGTTATAATTCCATTTTTTTGATTTTTGATAAGAAATTGTAAGTTAGTACGCATTACTCTGAACTGTTCTGCAATAGCAGCACGGGATTCTTTGGTTATTACTATATTTTTATCACTTCTACTATGTCCTATTTCTCCAATTATAGGACTCTTAATTGTGTCAGTTATTTCATTTTTTGTCTCTATTTTATTTTTAAATAACTCAAATATCGATATCAATAAAATAGGAATAATTAAACCTGCTATAATAGCAAACACCCAAATCAATGCACGTTTTGGTTTAACAGGCGAGTAATTACATTTTGCAGGATCAATTAATTTAGAATTTGCAGAAGAACCAGCTCTATAAATATCCATCTGCTCTTTCTTTTGTAACAAAAACAAAAATAATTGCTCTTTTACATTTTCTTGACGATCAATACCTTGATAATTTTTTTGTAATTCGGGTATTTTGGCAATACCGTTTTTGTAAACATTTCTCTTACTTTCTATATTTTTTAAACTTAATAATATATTACTTTTTAAATTTTGAAGAGACTTTACCAAATTTATTTGTGCACTTGATATTTGACTTTCTATATTAATAATTATAGGATTATCTGGTTTAGCAGTTTCCAAATTATGGATTCTTGCCAATACTAATGAATTATATGCAGTAGATAATAATGTATAATTTTCATCATTAATCAAAGATGAATTGGGAACAATAGAATAACCTCCTTTTTTTAGTTTTTCTAAAACATCATTTATCATTTCCAATTGAAAATTCTGTTCTTCAATACCTGACTCCGCAGTGTTAAATTTTCCATCAATCAACCCAGCCTTAGTATCAACATCTGATATAAGTTCGTTTTTAATTTTAAATTGTTTTAGTACATTTTCAACCCCATTTAACTCTTCCTGTAAAATATCCAAACGCTGATCAATGAAATTTACAGTACTATCAATGACTGTGATCTTGTCCATTCTATTTTCTTCTGAATATACAGAGTATAGTACATTTAATATGTCTTCACCTTTTTTAGGAACAGGACTTTGCATTGTCATTTTTAAGACTGAAGCAGCATCAAGCTGAGTAACATTAACAGCATTCAAATAACCATCTATAGCGTTATCTCTTGTATTGATTTCGACATTCATTTGCTGTTCAAAATGGCCAAAGATAACATTGGGGGTACAATAAAAGGTTAAGTTTTTATAATGAATTGTATCATAGTAATTATAAGCCAATTTTTCATTATCATTTTTTGTAATAAAAAATTGTTTTTGCCAGGTCTTTTCTTCTAATTGAATCGGGACAGAACTATATTGAAAACTATCAATTGGACTAACAAGGTGTATTTTTAGTGGTGATTTATCATATAATTCACTCGTTTTGATATTTCCATGAACTATATATGTAATGTTTAATTTCAAAGAATCTACGACCTTACCAATCATATAGCGGGTCTTTATTATTTCAATCTCATCCGCAAGATTGGGAACTGCATTAATACCTGCCCCCAAATTTGAAAACACTTCTTGAGTTCCTTGAAGTCCACCAGAAGAATTAGTATTTGAATTTACTAAAAGTCTACTATTTATTTCAAAGATTGGTGTACTGTATTTTAAATAATAATGGGTAATAGTTAACGCCAAAATAAGAAATGCGATGATAATATACCAATATCTAAAATACTTATAAAAAATAGTTTTTAATTCGATGCTATTTTGCTTCTCAATAGAAGAATTCATATATAAAACGTTGTTATAATTATTTTTATTTGGAAACTGCGATGATTAATGAAATTAAACTTATTGCAGTAAATAAATAATTCGTTATACGAAAGGTTGTGTTATCATTAATTAGGGCCTTTTCTTTTGTCGGAGGAACATAAACCATATCATTTTGTTTCAAATAATAAAACTCGGAATTAATAATTTTAGAGTTCGTCATATCAAGATGATGTACGTATTTTATCCCATTATTTTCTCTTACTAGAAGAATATCTTTTCTTTTTGCAATTGGTGTCATATCTCCAGCTAATACTAATGCATCGTATATAGACGTTTTTTCCCTTGTTAATCCAATTCTACTTGGAGCACTTACTTCTCCATAAACTAAAGCTCCTCCATTAAGTAACTTCACATTAACTGTAGCATCTGTAATATATTTATTTCTTAAAATAGATATTAAAGAATCTCTAAAATACATTAATGTTAAACCAGCAACCTTCATTTGGCCAATAACTGGAAAATTAATATAACCATCTCTATCGACTAAATAACCTCCCTGTGCATTTCCAATATTAATTGAACTACTAGGTGGAGATGACTTTAACGGCTGAGCATCCATCCCATTATTATTATACCCCCCAATACTTGTAATATTATTAATGTTAAAAGGCGCAGCCGCCGCAGGATTAGAACTCAATACATCTATGCCAATGATATCATCTGGTTGTATTTTAAGTAAAAAATCAGCTTGCTTGATAACTACTTTATTTATAGAAGTATCTGCGGACAAATCTTGCAAATAAGCATATTTTTTGGTAGAATAGCAGGAACTTAACGACAAAATAAATAATACTGAAACCATTGAGATTATTGAATATCTCCTATTAAAAAAGGGTCTAACTCTAGCCAAAGTGTAAATTTTTATATTCTAAATGTAAAAAAGATGTTAACACCTCATTTCAACCTAAAACGCAATATTTGAAAAAATATTATTCACTTATAAGATTGTCTTTTAGTTAAATAGCAATTTCAAAAGAATACTACATTTGCAATTGAAATTATGCCGAACCCCAATTTACATCCGCAAGATAATTCTTCGTCCGCAGCAGACAAGGAATTTGAAAATAGTATTCGTCCCAAAGAAATTGAACAATTCTCGGGACAGCCTCAATTGATTGAAAATCTGCGTATTTTTATCAAGGCTGCAAAGATCCGTGGTGAAGCATTGGATCATACTTTGTTTCATGGACCTCCCGGCTTAGGAAAAACAACACTTTCTCGCATTGTTGCGAATGAAATGGGCGTTAATATCAAAGAGACCTCTGGTCCTGTAATTGAAAAACCAGGAGATTTGGCGGGACTTCTTACTAGCTTGGAGGCAAATGATGTGCTTTTTATTGATGAAATACATCGATTAAGCACTGTAGTGGAAGAATATTTGTATGCAGCGATGGAGGATTTCCATATCGATATTATGATTGATTCCGGTCCGAATGCGCGCAGTATTCAATTGAATATCAATCCGTTTACCTTAGTTGGAGCAACTACTCGAAGTGGACTTTTATCCGCTCCACTCCTTTCTCGTTTCGGTATTAAATCTCGTTTGGATTATTACAATGCAGATGTTTTGAAAAAAATATTGGAACGTAGTGCTGCCATTCTTAATACTCCAATCACAGAAGATGCTGCATTTGAAATTGCGCGTCGTAGTCGAGGTACACCGAGAATTGCAAATGGACTTTTGCGTCGTGTACGTGATTTTGCACAGGTTTTAAATGATGGACAAATTGATTTGGGCATCACGCAACATGCATTGAAAGCTTTAAATGTAGACGAAAATGGTTTGGATGAAATGGACAATCGTGTACTTTCTACGATTATCGAAAAATTCAAAGGTGGTCCTGTGGGAATTACGACCATCGCAACGGCTGTAGGTGAAGAAGCTGGTACGTTAGAAGAAGTATACGAGCCATTTTTGATCCAAGAGGGTTTTATTCAACGCACTCCTAGAGGTCGTGAAGCTACATTAAAAGCGTATCAACATTTGAAAAAAACACCTCCCGGAGGAAAAAACGGAATCTTATTTTAAATCTTCACTTGTAAATTGAAACGGCAATAAACTAGCAATTCCGTCAACTTTATACACCTTGTTTTCGGGATTGTTAGCGCCTAAAATAATTGTAATCGGCGCACCTTGGCGAGTTTCTGCTTCTACAATCGCCTGACGACACATGCCGCATGGCGAAATTGGTTGCGTATAATTTTCACTATTTTTATAATAGGATACAGCCATAGCTAAGATTTTTTCTCCATTGGCTACGCTAGTTAAGGTGCTTAATAGGGTTCGTTCAGCGCAGATCGTAACAGGATAACTAGCATTTTCTTGATTGCCAGCTTTGTATATTTTTCCACTTTCTAATAACACAGCAGCGCCTACTTTGAATTGAGAATAAGGTACATAGGCTAATCCTGTTGCGTCTTGCGCAGCACTTAAAAGATTACGGTCTTGTTCATTTAACTCCGCCCAATTATTAAATTCTTCGTATGAAATATGTAATTCTTTCTGCATATTTTAAAAACCTATAGAGATAAAAAAAGCCTCTTCAGAGGAAGAAGCTTTTCAAATATAGTGATTATTTTCTAACAAAACTCATCGAAAGCGCCATCTAAATTGGCTGCAATTAATTGTGCTGGACGACCTTCAATCTGATGACGTTCAACGAAATGTACTAATTCACCATCTTTAAACAAGGCAATTGCTGGAGAAGATGGAGGATAAGGCAATAAATGTTGTCTTAAAGTAGCTACTGCATCGCCATCAAATCCTGCGAAAGTTGTAGCCAAATTTGTAGGTTTTTTGTTGGCATGCTCTACCGCCATCAACACACCTGGTCTTGCACTTCCCGCGGAACATCCGCATACGGAATTGATCATAATTAAAGTAGTACCTGGTTGTTTCAATGCATTTTCGATATCTTCTGGAGTTTTCAAATCTGCAAATCCATTATCTGTTAATTCTGCCTTCATTGGCAGTACGATTTCTGCTGGATACATAATTTTCCTTTTTTAGGACACAAATGTAAATAAAAGTTACAACATCGATTATTTATTTGACTCATTTTATTGTCAAAATTACGCTAAGAAATTTCAAATAAAGACATTTTGACATATTTAAAACGCAAAAACAGTCATATTGACATTTAAAATAAGTAAAAATTGTATTGGTACACAAATTGAAAATCTATCTGCATTAACAACAAAAAAAATAAAAATTATGAACGCAATAGTTAGAAACAACAATCTTGGTAATTTATTTGATGAATTATTTTCTACCATTCCTAATGCTTGGAATAAAGAAAATGCGCTTCCTCCTGTAAATATTACAGAAGATGAAAATGGATATCATTTACAATTGATTGCTGCTGGTTTGCAAAAAGATGATTTTAAGATAAACCTTGAAAAAGGCTTATTAACAATCAGTTACGAAAAGCAACATAAGGAAGATGAGAAAAAACCTAAATCTCACAGAATTGAATATACATTGAATAGTTTCAAACGTAGCTTCAATGTGGATGAAAATATTGATACGGAAAATATCAGCGCAGGTTATGAAAATGGAATTTTAAATATTAATCTTCCAAAAAAGCAAGAAGTTAAGGTTTTACCTAAACAAATTGCTATACAATAAGGTTATTTAAACTCGGTGTTACTTCAAGAACGGCAGGGTTCAGATTGAAAGATCTGGGCCCTTTTTATGTATTTGACAGTACATGTTCCAATCTTATGATTTCCTCTAAATCGGGTTTGGCTGTAAATACTCCATAAGAGGTATCCGACCTTACGCCCCTTAGGAATAAATAAATAACACCTCCGAAATTTTGTTCATAGCTCATACCTCTAGATTCGATGTATTTTTTTACAGCAACAGTATAAATTAAATATTGCAAATGATAATTGTTTTCATTCATGGCTGAAAATAAACGCTCATCGACATAATCATCTAATTCATAACCTAAATAGTTGGTTTTCCAATCTAAAATATACAATTTCCCTTCATACTCAAACAATAAATCTATTTTTCCATTCATCATACCATCCACCTCTTTCTCAGATGATAATTTTAATAAAACGGCTCTCTTTTCTTGAGAAAAATGCTCTAACAATTCAAACTCAAAATTGCGAATTGGAAAATCAAATTCTAGTTCAGACAAGCGCTTATTGCGAATAACTGTATTTAATTTAATATGCTGATTATCAATTAAAATATCTGCATTTAATATATTCTTAATTAAAGCTTGAATTGGCAAAATATACTCTTCTACATTTTGTGGAAAATAAGAATGAAGCGTATCTTTTATGACATTATTATTATACAAACCCACACTATCAACAAAGTCAATTTTTTCTAAAATATCGTGCAATAAATTTCCTGCTAGCGCACCAAATTTTAATTTTGAAAATATGAATTCATCGTAGGCATTTTTAAATTCCTTGCTTCTTTCCTTAGGAATACCTAAATGATGAGCGGCTATTGCCGTATAGCTTAATTTAAACCAAGGATCATCTTTAAAGCAACTCAATTCTATCCTATTCTCTATTGTAGTAGTAGATACTTTAGTTGGTTTATATTGAGATAATTTATATAAATCAATTGTCTCAATATATTGTATTTCAATTATATCATTAGAAATACTATTGTAATAATAATTCATGGTACTGTTGGGATTCCAGGTACTACTCAATACATGACATTGTGCCTTCGCTCGTGTTAAGGCTACATAAATTAATCGACGATTCTCTTGTTCTAATTCCAAACTAAAATTAGCCGCCTCTATTTCAGTCAAAAATGCTTGCTCTTTTGTAACGAAATTTTTTCCATCTTTAAATGTCACAAATTCTGATTTTACATTATCTGAAAAATCAACTTCTGGACAGATGACGATTCCATATTCCAAACCTTTACTTTTGTGAATAGTAATAATTGTCACGGCATTTTCATCGCTTTCTATACGCATTAAATATTCATCCCCTTGTTCCTCTCTTCCATCCATTCTCTTTTTCAACCAGTTACGAAGATCTTCTTCTTTTAGATTTTGCTTTTGTTCTGCTTTATTTAGAATTTCTGCAATTTGTGTAACATTTGCCCAAATACGGTCACTGGCATTTTGCGATTTCAATTTTCCTTCAATATCAAATTGTATAAAAAATGCTTGTAAAGTGGGATAAATGCCCTTATCTCCCCATTTATTTCGCAATTGATAAAAGCGTTGTACCAAATCTTCTGTATCTAAATGCAAAATTTTTTCATTTTCATAATTTAAAATATTGCTTTTCAATACTTTAAAGATGTTGTTGATTTTTGGTTCGATAATCGCTTCAAGTAAGTAATACATACTTTTGGCTTCATCAGAAGTAAGCACCTTTTGATCATATAACATGACCGAAGGAATCCCAATTCGCGACAATTCTTTTTTAATTTCGGATCCTTTACTATTCGTACGAACGATTATTCCAATATCTTTGGGTTCGATTTTTTTTGCTTTCTTACCGTCCTGAATTTTGTAAGATGTATCGGTAAGTAATTGATGTGTTAATTGGACCGCTTTATTAATTAAAACTTCATTTTTGTTACCTGACCAAAGCTGCAAACCACTTTCAACTTCCCCATTTTTTGTAACTTCCAAAGATGTTTTTTGCGCATCGACGTTTATATAACTGATCCGATTGGGTGAAGTTTGATCGGGAAAACTAAAAGTGTCAAAATCGGGATATGGCTGAAAAAAATAATTGAGTTTATCAATGATATTTTTACCAGAACGAAAATTGGTTTTCATGGAAAAAATACGCTCACCCACATTATTTTTTGCTTCGAAATAAGTATCTAAATCAGCCTTGCGCCAAGCATAAATACTTTGTTTAGAATCACCGATCAAAAATATTACAGCATCATTATATCCAAATGTTTTTTGGAAAATAGTGTACTGTTCACTATCTGTATCTTGGAACTCATCAACAAATACAGCTTTATATTTTTTCTGTAATTGCGTAACAAAGGATTCGGAATTCTCCACTGCTTTTGCCATATTAGAAATCAAATCATTATAACTTAGTAAATTATTTGTTTTCAAATAATTATGATATTTATCTGTTATTTCTTGAATCGCCCAAGCATACAGATTTTGTCTATAAATTTTACTCGCTTCTTTGTGTAAATTATCTGCATCACTTAAGTATTTGATTTTTTCCAAATGAGTGATTAGTAAAGGATCGAACGCATTAGTAACCTTATTGTATTTGAAGCCATTTTTACCCCAACACACATCACACAATTCTATTGGATCTGAGGCCTCTAAATAATTTTTCTTAGCAGATTTTGTAGCATCCGTATTTTCAATTAAATTACTTAATACATTATTTTTCAACAAATTATCTACATATTCATAAGAGATTTTGTAAATAGCTAATATTTGATTTTTACAATCCTCCATCGAGACTTTTTTAAACTTAGCTGCATAGTCTATATTAGGATCATAATTGGCGTAGAATTTTCCATCTAAATGCGTAGAGACAAGTTTTAATATATTTTCTCTAATATTTTGATAACCAATATTTTGTAAAGTATCAGTAGATAAAGTTGATATATTTTTTCGCCAAAATTCATTCAAAGCATTTTCTAATATTGGTTGCGTATCTTGGATCAATTCCGCACCAAATAATTGTTTGGATTCAAATGCAAATTCAGTCAGTGATTTTTGACAAAATCCATGAATTGTCATAATTGCCACTTCATCTAAAAGCAATATGTTAGCTTTTAACCGCTGTAAAGTTTTTTCAATTTTATCAGGATGTTCTAGGAAAAATGCAAGAAGATTTTTATAAATATCAAATTCCGTTTTTTCAGATTCTGATAGTTGCTCCGTATATTCAATACCTTGCTGTATTAATTCAATGAAATATAAAGCTTCTCTACAGAATTTATTAACGCGTGTTTTTAATTCTTCAACTGCACTTTTAGTAAAAGTTACCATTAATATCTCATTGATATTCAATTCATTTTCAATAATTAATCGAAGTACTAAAATACCAATAGAATAAGTTTTACCCGTACCTGCACTAGCTTCTATTAGATTTTTTTCACTTAACTCAATTGACCAAACTTTCAAATCTTTCATACCAATATATCAAAATAGGATTGAATTCTAAAAGTAAAGGATTTCAAAACACTTAAAAAAAGGATTTCAATTTTTTCCTAATAATAAAAGAATAGGATAATTTTATAATTCATTAAAATAGACCAAATATGCAAATCATTCCAGCCATAGATATCATAGAAGGAAAGTGTGTAAGATTAACGCAAGGTGATTATAGTCAAAAAACGATTTACAATGAAAATCCTGTGGAAGTAGCTAAAGAATTTGAAAATGCGGGTTTAAAAAGATTGCACTTAGTTGATCTCGATGGTGCGAAAGCTGGGGAAGTTAAAAACTGGCAAGTGTTAGAAAATATTGCAAATCAGACTGATATGATTATTGATTTTGGTGGTGGTATCAAAAAAGATAAAGATGTCGATATTGTTCTGAATAGCGGTGCATCTTTTGCAACGATCGGAAGTATTGCAGTAAAAAATCCTGATTTATTCAAATATTGGATCAAAACTTATGGAGCAGAATTGTTCCTTTTGGGTGCGGATGTAAAAGGCGAAAATATTGCGATAGATGGTTGGTTAAATACTACAGACATTTCAGTTTTTAACTTTTTGGAAGATTATATACAAGCTGGGATTACCAATGTTTTTTGTACTGATGTAAGCAAAGATGGACTTTTACAGGGGCCTTCCATTGATCTATACAAACGTATTATTGAAAAATTTCCTCAGATTTTCTTTATTGCAAGTGGTGGTGTGAGCAATGTAGATGACCTAAAAGAATTAGAAGAAATTGGTTGTAATGCTGCAATTGTGGGTAAAGCTATATATGAACAAAAAATTGAATTAGAAGAACTTACATATTTTATTTAAATAAAAATATGAGACTAAAACTACTATTATTATTTTCTATTCTTGGAGGAATATGTTCTACAAATGCGCAGAAGATTACCATATTAACACAACACGGAAAGGAATCTTTTCGTGGATTAAGTGTTGTAAATGATTCTATTGCTTGGGTAAGTGGGACACATGGAAATGTAGGAAAATCAATTGATCATGGTAAAACTTGGGAATGGTTTACAATATCAGAATGTGACAAATGTGATTTTCGTTCGATCCAAGCATTTGATAATAATACAGCAATTGTTGTAGCCATCGATACCCCTTCTTTTATTTTCAAAACTAAAGATGGAGGAAAAACTTGGAACAAGGTGTGGGAAAGTCATACGTCCGGAATGTTTTTGGATGCTTGTCATTTCGTTGGAAAAAATGGATATGTAATTGGCGATCCGGTTGATGGTCAAATATTTACCTTAGAGACAATGAATCAAGGTGAAACATGGAAGCCAGTTCAAATATTTGCTCAACCACAAACAAATGAAGCATTTTTTGCATCGTCTGCGTCCAATATTGTATTTAGTAAAAAGATTGCTCCAATCGCCGTTTCGGGTGGAGAACATGCATCTCTTTTTTACAAAAAGAAATCTTACAGATTACCGATCACACAAGGAAAAACATCTACTGGTGCAAATTCTATTGTTTTAAATAACAATAAATTAGAAAATATAGCTGCCATTATTGTTGGTGGAGATTTTATGAACAAAGAAAGTTCGGATAGTAATATTGTTCTGGTAAAGAAATCCTTTTTCCTAAATCCAAATGTATCTGCATTTCAATTATCCAAAACACCACCAAAAGGTTATAAAAGTTCTGTTACACAAATAAATAACGAGACATTTATTGCAACGGGCACCTCTGGGACGGATATTTCGAATGATGAAGGGGTAAATTGGAAACATATTTCAGATCAACCATTTCATGTGATACAATCTGTTTTTAAGGGAAATTGGATTGTTTTAGCTGGCCCAAATGGAATAGTTGCTAACTTAAGTTTTTAATAATAACTAATTGTTAATTAAGGCAATGAGAAAGTTAATTTTATTTTTCTTAGGGATTATTGGTCTACAACATATTGCAATCTCACAATATACTGAACCAACTAAGAAGAAAGACCCTTATCAAAATACGCACGTATTCACCTATCATCCTGATACTATTTATGCACATAGATTTAGAGCGGATGTAACAGATTCTACCAAGCGTAGATTTTGGAAAGCTGCAGGAACATTTGCATTGTTAGAAGCGCTTCCTCAAGTCTATGATCGCTATATAGCCAAACAAGATTATGCAAAGATTTCCTTTAAAACGATTGGTGATCATTTCAAATTTAGTAGTTGGACTTGGGATGATGATGGTTTTACAGAAAATCAATTTGGACATCCCTATCATGGTAATTTGTTTTTCAATGCTTTTAGAAACAATGGTTATAGTTATTGGGAATCCGTACCGGCGGCATTTCTTGGAAGCTATATATGGGAAACTTATGCCGAAAATCAAAAGCCTGCACCTAATGATTTGATTAACACAACTTTAGGTGGATTCACTTTGGGTGAAATGACTTACCGGATTGCACACAAAATCATCAATCCACACAAAAAAGGCAAAAAACGCTTTTTTAGAGAAGCATTTGCAACAATGATTAATCCGGTAATGGGATTTAGTCGTTTGACAGATGGACAATGGGGCAAGTATTATGATCAACCAGAATATACTGATCCAGCATTTGTCACGGGTTCGCTTGACGTAGGTTTGAGGAGATTTAATACCAATAGCAACAATGCATTAGAAAGTGGCAAAAATGATTTTTTCATACGTGCAGCGTTAAATTATGTTGATTCTACGGCTTCTTTGAAAACGCCATTTAGAGAGTTTTACGTACGAGCAGAATTAAGTAATGACGATAGTGCCAAAATTAATAATGTTAGTGTTTACGGTTCGCTTGCGGCTTGGGATATTGGCGGCGATGAGAATTCCATTCAGCGCTTGATGATTACTGTCAATTACGATATGTTTCATAATGTCGCATTTTATTATGGTGGTCAAGGTTTAAACGTAAACTGGCAGACGCATCATTATTTACGCAAAGCGGACATCAGCGGCATTTTGGGTATTGGAGGTATTGCATTAGCTGCCATTCCAGATGATTATTTGCATTATGGAGAATTTAGAAGATATGATTATGCGAGTGGTGGAAGTGTCGTGGCAAATGGATCATTGAATTTGGATAAAAAATTCTTTGCGAGTGTGGTTTATCGTGGAGCCTATTTAAAAACGATTAATGGATTGAAAGAATCGAGTTATTTTTTAAATACCTATTATGTGGATGCCGGCTACCGCATTTGGAAAGATCTAAGTATCAATGCAGAATATGCCAATTACTCATTGCATGGCATGTTCAAAAATTATCCTGATTACGTGAAAAAATATCCCATGTTACGTGTATTTGTTCGCTACTTGATTCATCAATAAGATTTATTCAAACTTAAAAAATTTATTCTAAACTACTAACAATTAAAACCTTAAGAAATATGACTACAAATAATGTTATTCGACTAAAACAGTTGGTCGCAGACCCTGAAGCATATATCAAAGAAATGATACAACTTCATCCTGGTTCCAATCACAACAAGGAAGCAGGCTCCTTTATTATTCAAAATGACATTATCAATTCAGCCCTTCGATATCGATGGTTAGAAGAAGGTCTATTCCTTTTTTGCTTTGAAAGTTTTAGCCCGATCGATGCTCATTTTGAATTTGTGGAAAATCCTTCGGCGGAATATTTTTCCATCATATTTTATTTTACAGAATCGAGTTCGCATACGCCTTTTTATGTAAAAACAACTGAAGGCATTTATTCGGATGACCAATGTGCATTATTTTTCAACGGAAATCTCAATGCGGAAATATTTTTAAAGGCACATCATAAGGCTTTTGGATTAAGAGTAGACCTTCACCATAATTGGTTGAAAAAAAATATCCAAATAGATACTTTACCCAAGGATTCTGTATTTCTCAATATTTTTACAAAAAACCAAACGAGTTACACGCATACCAACTGCAGATCCTATATTTCACCAATACAGTCAATCTGCGATCAAGTAAAAGAAGGAAAATCTCCATTTACGAACTTACTAATTAAAAAAGAGGTATTCCAACTCATTATTGATTATATCCAAGATTTAAATAAAATAAGTATCTCAATATCTGAAAAAAATGACACTTCTACCCTTTCGGATTTGTCTTTACAAAATGCGCTGAAATACATGAAAAATAATATTTATGAAAAATTTCCAGGCTCAGATTTTTTAGCTGAAAAATGTGGATTATCTGAAAGCAATTTTTCCAAAAAATTCAAACATACATTTCACGTAAATGCGAGCACCTATTATAAGGAATTACAAATGAAGGAAGCTGTACAACTCTTAAACCTTGGCAAACGAGTCAAATTTGTTGCACATAAATTGGGTTATCAAAATGTCGCATCCTTTGGCAGAGCATTTAAATTACATTTTGGAAAAAGTCCAGCCAGTTCGGTTGAATAAAATTCAATTTAGATTTTCTGCATAGTTTTTTACGCCCTTAGCATATTTCCCCATTCTACATTCGCATTATCTAACAACCTTAAATAGAATAGATTATGCGAATGATTACTACTGCCGATTTTTTATCGGTATTACGACTGATTTTCTGCTATACAAATAGTAGAAATAATATCATCCGCACCATAATTCATTCTACTTAATAAGAGTCTTTTAGCCTACCGCTGCTTAACCTTGATCAATACAGATTTACCCTAAACTTTTAAAAAATAAAATCAATGTATGATCAAGGTTTTCTTTTAAACTCAAGAGCGCCCAAATAAAGCAAAATCCATTTTCCCTTCCCCCTTTTATTAAAAAAACAAATCCGAATGAAACACATAAGGAAATATATATTATTGATTTGGATATCGATATATATATGCAATCTAACTCAGTTAATGGCACAATACGCTGTGAGCCAAAAAGCCTTTGCTTTTTTGGATATAAGAGAAATTACGGCTTCCATGCAACCTCATTTAGCTAATTTCAAAACGTTTGCAGAAATAAGTTCAATGAACGACTCTATTAAATTACATCAATTATTTGATCAATATTTCAAAGAATCTAATGTTCTAAGTCCGCTTAATGCCACTTTTAATGGCGTGGATGGTTATAATGATTTACTCCCTGCGGATGACGATTTACAGCTAAAAAAAATACATTTATTTTATGCCAATTACCTTTCCCAATTGCAAGGATTTTCTAAGAATACTTTGAGTAAAGAAGATAAAATTAGCTATGAAATTTTAGAAAATGATTTGAAAACGGCTTTGCTTTTAGAAAAATATCATGCGGAATATATGCCCATTACACAATTTTGGAGTTTACCTAGTTTTTTCGCAATGTTGGGTTCTGGAAATTCTGCGCAACCTTTCAAAACCGTGAAAGATTATGACGACTGGCTGAAACGTTGTAAAGCTTACGTTCGTTGGTCTGATGTAGCCATAGAAAACATGCGGAAAGGCATCAAAGATGGATATGTTTTACCAAAATCCTTAGTCGTAAAAACTATTCCCCAACTTACATCCTTGTCTAAGATAGATGATAGTTCATCTTTTTATGGCCCAATAAGGAATTTCCCAAAAGACTTTTCTGAAAATGATCAATTACGTCTTACGCAAGAGTTCAAAAAAATAATTCCTAATGAGGTCATTGTTTCCAACCAAAAATTGCTCACATTTTTCCAAAATGAATATTTACCCAATGCACGATTAACTTCTGGAATTAACGCTTTGCCAAATGGAATGAAGATGTATAAAGATTTCATTTTTGCAAATACCACAACGCACAAAGCACCTGAAGAAGTATATCAATTGGGGCTTTCAGAAGTGGCAAGAATTACGGCCGAAATGGAGAAAATCAAAACCCAAATTGGCTTCAAAGGCTCACTTCTAGAATTGTTTGAGTTTATGAAAACCGACCGACAGTTTTATCCTTTCACAACAGATCAGGAAGTTTTGGATGCTTATCAAACAGTTTACAATACAATAAAACCCAGTCTTCCGAAATATTTCGGCATTTTCCCACAAACGCCTTTTGAAATCCGCAAAATTGAAGATTTCAGGGCTGCATCGGCTTCACCGCAATATTTTCCAGGAGATTTGCCAAGCAACCGCCCAGGTATTTTTTATGTGCCGATTCTTGACCCAACAAAAATCAACATTACCAATATGGATATGGAAGCTGTATTTCTCCACGAAGCCATTCCGGGTCATCATTTTCAGAATAGTATTCAGTATGAAAACACCGCCGTACCTAAATTTCGTCAAAAATATTGGAATAGTGCTTTTGGGGAAGGCTGGGCTTTATATACCGAAAGTCTGGGAAAAAATTTGGGTGTTTATACCAATCCTTATCATCAGCTGGGCGCATTGGGAGCGGAAATGCATCGTGCGATTCGATTGGTTGTAGATGCAGGGTTGCATACAGGAAAGATGACGCGCGAAGAAGCGATAAAATATATGATGAACCACGAACCGGTTTCCGAACAGTTTGCCACCTCAGAAATCGAGCGTTATATGGCGATGCCTGCACAAGCACTTTCATATAAAATCGGACAATTAAAAATCATCGAACTGCGGGATAAATACAAAAAACAACTAGGCGATAAATTCAATATTCGGAATTTTCACGATGCGATTTTGAAAGGCGGTTGTATGCCTTTGATGGTATTTGAAAATTATATGAACGACTGGGCGAATAAAATAAAATAATTAAAATTAATAATATGAAACTATCTAATTTAGGTATCCTATTTTATGGATTACTTGTTGTGACTACAACTATACAAGCGCAAGAGAAATCCACAAAAGACACTATAAATATCAATATCGAAAAACAACTTAGAGGTTTTGATGAATATGGTAACCAACTACTCAAAGATTGGAATTGCCCAGGTATTGGTGTAGGAATTGTATATAAAGGAAAATTGGTTTACGTAAAAGGCTTTGGTTATCGGGATTATGGAAAAAAACTTCCGATTACAGCAAATACATTATTTCAAATTGCGTCAAATACCAAATTATTTACGGCTATATCTGCGGGAATGCTAGTAGATCAAGGAAAATTAACGTGGGACAATCCCATAAAAAACGACGTCCCATCACTTAATTTTTATAATAATGAACTGAACAATAATGTCACACTTCGGGATATATTAGGTCACAGGACAGGTATATCTCGACATGATTTGATTTGGTATAAAGCTACTACCACTAGAAAACAAATATTTGACAAAGTAAAATATCTCGAACCCTCTGCTCCTATGAGGACGAAATTTTTATACAACAATATTCTATATGCATCTGTGGGAGAAATCATTGAATTGAAAAGTGGTAAAACTTGGGAATCTTTTGTAAAAGATCAAATATTTACACCATTAGGAATGAATACCTCTGGGTTTGAACTTTCAGAAAAGAAAAATACGGGAGATTATGTAGTTCCTTACAACGAAAAACGAGATACTAACACATTATACCAAATTCCAATATTTGATTTTGTAAATGGCATGGGGCCTGCAGGGACGATTGTTTCCAATATTAATGAACTTTCCCATTGGGTAATTGCATTGATGAATAAAGGCAAATATGATGGCAAACAAGTGATTCCTGAGGATGTTATATCCGCCACATTACAACCATCTCTATCCTTACCAAATTCTGAACTTTACACAGAATTACAAAATCCCTACTATGGAATGGGGAGAGAGGTTGGCTCTTATCGTGGTAATGTATTATGGTTTCATGGCGGAGATATCGATGGCATGCATTCGCAAATCTCTATGATGCCCAATAAAGATATTGGTGTAATCGTTTTTGTGATTGGCGATCAGAGTTATCCCTTGTACAATACGGTAACATACAACGTATATGAGCGTCTACTAGGTTTGTCACTTACACCTTGGAATGAAAGAAAATTAAAAGATCATATAGCAGAAAAACAAGCAGATAAGGAAGCTAGATCTAAAGTTAATAATAGTCAAGTATCTAATACAAAGCCATCTCATCCTATAGAAGATTATCTTGGTGATTTTGATAACGAGCCTTATGGATTAATTTCTATTTCAAAAAAAGACACTGGATTACAATTTCAACTACATCAACTTATTTTACCGTTGCATCATTATCATTATGATAGATTCGATACGGATAATGATCCGGATTTAGGACAATATTCCATTAATTATCGTACGAATCCTCAAGGAGATATTGATGGTTTTACTATTTCATTAGACGAAGGGGAAGTTTTTTTTAATAAAAAAGTGGATTCTAGTCTCACTGATCCTAAAACCTTAGGATTGTATATAGGAAAATATGAATCTGGTGGATCCATAGTCACAGTTTCCTTGAAAAATGAAAATCAATTATTTCTTTCCATTCCAGGGCAACCAGATTATCAGTTAATTCCTTACAAGAAAAATCAATTCAAACTAAAAGAGTTTTCCGATATTAAAATGGTATTTAAAGTAGAAAATAACAAAGTCATTTCCATGACGCAAATATCAAGTAGTGGCGAATCCGAATTTAAAAAGAAAGACTAAATCATACCAACTATGAAAATATATATTTCGCGTCTAATAATAATTGGACTTTCAATAGCATATCTAATTTCTTGTAAAACTAATGAAACAAGTAACTCTGATCGAAAACATTTCATCGAAACAAAAAACATAGACAGTTCCGTAAAACCGGGTGATGATTTTTTTCAATATTCGAATGGCAGCTGGCTAAAAAACGCCAAAATCCCAGATGAATATTCATATACAGGTATCTTTCTCGAAGCTGACCGCACAATAAAAGGGCATTTGAAAGAGATTTTGGAAAATGCAGCCCAAAACGACAGCAAAATTGGGAGCATATCGCAAAAAGTCGGCGATTTTTACACTTCTGGAATAGATACGGTTACGATCAATAAACGAAATTACGAACCTGTTAAATCTTTACTGGCAAAGATTGATGCCGTAAAATCCATTCCGGAATGGATGCAAATCGCCACCGAAGAAACCGTAAATACATATAATCCCAATATTTATAATACCCCAAATATTTTTGGATTTATTGTATATGCAGACCAGAAAAACAATACAAAGAATATCGCTTGGCTTCTGCAAGCCGGAATCGGGCTCCCAGAAAGAGACTACTATTTCCGAACAGATACAGCAACAATTGACATTCAAAATGCGTATAAAAATTATTTGACGGAATTATTCAGATTAACAGGTTCTGATAGTTCTACTTCCATCAAAAATTCCGAAACGGTTTACAATATCGAAAAACAATTAGCTTCTTCGCACAAAACGGCAGTTCAACTTCGAGATGTGTCGGCCAATTATCACAAAATTTCTATGGAAAAAATTGAAAACGAGCAACCGAATATCGGCTGGAAAGCTTTTTTCAAAACCATTGGCGCCAAAACAGATTCTGTGGATATGGAACAACCGGAATATTACGCTAAACTCAATACAATGCTGAAAACCGTTCCCATTGACGACTGGAAATTGTATCTAAAAGCACACACTTTAACATCTTATGCCAATTTGTTGAGCAAAGATTTTCAAGATGCGTCTTTTAATTACAACAAAATACTAAGCGGACAAAAAAAACAACGCATTCGTGGGGAGCGTATTGTCTCTAATACCGATGCAGAATTGGGTGATGCTTTAGGGCAATTGTATGTGGAAAAATATTTCACTCCGGAAGCCAAACAAAAGATTGACGAACTCATCAGCAATATCGTAAAAGCTTACGCCAACCACATCCAAAACCTAGATTGGATGGGCGATGCCACAAAAAAAACAGCACTCGAAAAATTGAACGCCATCAACAGAAAAATAGGATTTCCTGATAAATGGAGAGATTACAGCAACGTAACCATCGACAAGTCCAAATACTTTGAAAATAACGTTGCCTGCAACCGGGACAATTTTGATTTTATGCTTTCACAATTAGGAAAGCCAGTAGATAAAAGTCTTTGGGGAATGACTGCGCCCACATATAATGCGTATTATGACCCGATGCACAATGATATTAACTTTCCTGCCGGAATTTTGCAATCTCCCCTTTTCGACAAAGATGCCGATGATGCGGTAAACTATGGCGGGATTGGATGGGTAATAGGTCACGAAATAACTCACGCTTTCGATGACCAGGGCTCGCTATACGACAAAGAAGGGAATATGAAAAATTGGTGGACAAAAGAAGATAAAACCAAATTCAACAAAAAAGTAAAACAGATTCAAAAATTGTATGACGGTTTTGCAGTTTTCAAGGATTTGAATATTAATGGTGAACTTACTTCTGGCGAAAACATTGCAGATTTGGGTGGAATGTCCATTGCTTACGATGCCTTTAAAATGACCAAACAAGGAAAAAGCAACGAGAAAATTGACGGCTTTACTCCTGACCAACGTTTCTTTTTGGCGTTTGCGAATTCTAGGAGAGTAAAAAAAACAGACGAATCTTTGCGACAGTATGTGCAAACAGACCCTCACGCTACCAACAACTGGAGAATTAACGGACCATTGATGAATTTCGAGCCATTTTATAAAGCATTTAACGTAAAACCAGGAGAAAAAATGTATAAAGATCCGAAAGACAGGATAAAGATTTGGTAAAGATTAAACCTCATAGGTTTCAAAAACCTATGAGGTTTTAATAATAATAATTAAAAAATATTTTCAAAATGAAAAATATAATAACTAAAAATCCTATCATCAGCTATTTAATTATCTGTTTTCTGATTACTTATTTTTTTTGGTTTTTACCTGTACTAATAAATCTGCCAAAAGACGTGACATTTGCTTATAGTTTAATAGGTACTTGTGGCCCTTTATTGGCAGGGTATTTTATTACTTTAA
This sequence comes from Rhizosphaericola mali, assembly GCF_004337365.2. Classification (GTDB taxonomy): domain Bacteria; phylum Bacteroidota; class Bacteroidia; order Chitinophagales; family Chitinophagaceae; genus Rhizosphaericola; species Rhizosphaericola mali. Next base: position 2,624,863 of record NZ_CP044016.1, read on the forward strand.
TTCGCTCGAATCAAAAGATAACAATAAGTTCAAAAACGATTTTCCTTATTGCATTTTTGGGTACAGCTATCACCTTGGGATTACGAATTTATTATACCGGAAAGGGATTGCCGGATGCCAATGGAAAGATTCCTACAATAAGTGAAATCACACCGATTGGTTGTTTGTTGTTCTTCAATCTTTGCCTAATTATCGGTATCAACTTCAGCAATTCTACTAACCAAAAATTAAAAGAAAACTATATCAAAACTGCTCTTTTCGACAAAACAAAAATAAAATGGTATTTTTTTGCACTGCTGATATTTCCTATAATCAATATAACGAGTTACTGGATCGCAAAAATAATTGGAACTAATACAACAGATTATTTTGTAAAAACAGACCCTAAATGGTTTATAGGACTATTTAGTACTTATTTCTTTTTTGGCGGAAATGAAGAATACGGTTGGCGAGGTTTCTTTCAAAAAGAAATACAGAAAAAATATTGCCCATTAGTGGTCGTAATAATAATGACGGTTGTATGGTCTTTTTGGCATTTTCCATTATATTTCAATGGATTTTATTCCACAGGAGGAATCAAAGATTTGCTTCCAAGATTTGTTTTCACTTTGCCTATTTCCATTATTTTCACTTGGCTTTACAATAAATCGCAATATGCACTCTTGTCCACTATGATTTTGCATGCAATGCTAAATAATACAGATAGAACGTTAGGTTCATCTGAAAATATTGCCATCCTGTTGATGTCGTTTTTTTGTGTTTATTGTATCATTTCTGACAAAATGTGGAAACGAAATCCCTATAATCCTCCAATATAAAATATCATTTCTAAGGTCAACTCCATTTTATAATTTGCGATTTTAAAATTAAATATTTTGTCTCCTTTCAAATCGTACTTTTTTCGGGGAGAGCTCACACAAACTGGACTTGAAAACTAAATAACAACAGCATTTAAAAACAATTATGAACAAAATTTACCTATGTTTTTTTTGGGGGTTTTTCGCTGTATTTTGTATGGCTCAAAAGAAAGCTGACTATATAAAAGAACAATACAGCCATATTGGCGAACTTTATAGCAAATACCAGCGTGAAGGCAAAAGCGACAGCGTTTTGTTTATCGCCCAAAAATTTTATCCCATTGCTCAAAAATCAGGCAACGACAGCATTTTGCAAAAGGCATATAATCTTTTGGGAAATGCCTATATCATGCAGAGCGATTTTACTTCCAGTTTGGAATATTATCTGAAATCCCTGTCTTTGGCACAAAAACTTGGTGACGTTATTACGACAGGAATAGCTTACGAAAATGCAAGCTATGCGTTTTATTTAGTAGGCAATTACATCAAAGGAGCAGAATACGGAAAAAAAGCAGTGGATATTTTCCTTTCTCATCCGGGAATCAAAAAAGAATCATCAGAAAGCATTTACTATGGAAATCTTGCCAATGCAAAGGACAATTGGGCTTCAAACCTTCTGAAAATCAATCAGTTCAAACAATCATTAAATCTTTTGCTAAAAGGAATAACCTATTTAGACAAAGCCAATTACAAAGAAAATTTGTATTTCCGTTCTGGCATTCTTAGCGATATAGGGAACGCCTATGTGCAGCTTAAGAATCCGAAAAAAGTAGTAGAATATTTTGAGAAATCTACAGTATTAAACCAAAAGTGGAATATACTTCCTGCCGCAAGTGTCACGGATAGATATTATGCCGATTTTCTTTTGAATGAAAACAAAATACCACAGGCAATTTCTGTTGCCAGAAAAGGTCTAGACGCTGCAAGGATTACCAAAGAAAAAATAAGAATGGTGGAATTATCAGATATTTTGCAAAAATCCTATGACAAAGTAAATAAAATAGACAGTGCCAATTATTTTTCCAAACTAATGAATGCCTATCGGGATTCAATCTTTAGCTCCCAAAAAATAATCGAAGTCCAAAACCTGACTTTCAAACAACAAAATGATGAACACGAAGCCGAGCTGGAAAAAGAAAAACTAGCAGAAGAACGTAAAGACAACTTGCAATATGCGGCTATTGGTATTGGTTTACTGGCTTTTTTTATGCTCTATTTTATTTTCAGCCATTCGGCAAAAGTGGGGAAAAGAACGATTCTGTTTTTAGGAATTTTGTCGATGCTTTTGGTTTTTGAATTTCTGAACCTTTTGCTGCATCCATATCTTGGTAAACTTACCCATCATCAACCGTTTTGGATGTTGCTTTGTATGGTCGCTATCGCCGCGTTACTTATTTCGTTGCATCATAAGTTAGAGCATTTTATAATCCACAAACTTGTTTCGAAAAATGAAAAAATACGATTGGAAAGAGTGTGGAAAAAGTCTTAAATCTTAAAAAGAAATCAATAACTGAATCATCAACTAACCCTCCAATCAAACTATAAAAATGAAAAATTTTACAACATTATTCCTGCTATCGCTATTTGTAGCAACGAATGCACAACAAAAAAATACTGTAAAGCCAAAAGATGTTCCCGTTATTGAACTGAGCGGAAAACCCTATGACAGAGGATTTCAATTAGGACAAACTTATAAAACCGAGACGGCTGCATTGTACAAAAGATGGAAAGAAGATTTAGCAAATAGTCTTCAACAAGATGCAGATTCTATTATTGATGATTTTTACCAAAATACCCATTTTCAAGCCGCTTTACAAAAATGGACACCCGATTTGTTGGACGAGATAAAAGGACTTGCAGCAGGTTCTGGTCAGTCTTACAAAGATGTGTATTGTTTTCAGTTGATGGATGAGTTTTGGGTTTATGCTAATAAAAAAATGCACGGAGAAAAGCACCATTGTAGTGGTTTGGGTATTGCTGCACAAGATGGAAACCCCACCTATATTTCACAAAATTTGGATGCACCGAATTATATGAATGGGGCACAGATTTTAATCCATTTAGTTGCTTATAAAAATCACCCAGAACAATACATTTTGAGTGCTGCCGGACTGCTTGCCTTGAATGGCGTGAATGCCAACGGAATTGGATTGACCGTAAACACATTGATGGATTTGCAAGCAAGTGATGATGGTTTGCCGGTTTTTGCTATGATAAGGGGCATTTTAAAACAAAAAAACATCAAAGATGCTTTGGCTTTTGTTCAAAATGTAAAACACGCTTCGGGACAAAATTATATCATCGGAAATGCCGATAGTGTCTATGATTTTGAAGCTTCTTCTAACAAAGTGGTTCGTTATATTCCCGACCCGAAGAATCCAAAAATTGTTTTTCATACCAATCACGCAGTTGCCAACGATGACATTAAACCTTGGTATAAAGGTAGAGTGTATAAAGATAGCAGAATAAGATTCGATGCCATAAAAAATAGATTGGAAGCAAAAAATGTGAATCTAAATGTGGCAACAGTAGAAACTACTTTACGATCAAAAGACGATGCGAATACCCCTATTTGCAGACCGTTTGGAGCCAATGAATACGTGTTTACCTTCAGTTCTGTTATTTTTACTTTAGGCAAAAATCCAACGGTTCAATTGACCAACGGATCACCAGATCAAGCGGATTATGTGTTGCATACATTCAATAACAACAATAAAAAAGATTGAAGTCTAATTTATAAATGAAAAAAATAGCCTTTTTTATATGTACTATTTTTGCGCTCCATGTTTCACATGCGCAACAAAAGTCTAACAATCAAGATTCTGTAACATACGCAGACTATGAACGCGCGGTAAGTCGACTAAAGTTTTCGACTTCTCCTTTGATAGCAAATGCAATAATAGATGTTCCTGTTTGGCAAAAAGACAGTAAAAAATTGACTTATACAAAGTATAATATCAATAAACAAAAAGTAAACGTTGTTGTTGACCTAATCAAAAAAAGCAAAATTGAAACCTTGTTTGTAGAAGATACTACCACCAAAAAAACGCCAGAAAAAACGCCACCAACCGTTGCATCACCAGATAGTAGTAAAGTGGCTTATGTAGAAAACTATAATCTTTGGATACAAGACACAAAAACAAAAATTAAAAAACAATTGACTTTTGATGGCGTAAAAGATTTTGGATATGCTACCGATAACGCAGGTTGGCAACATAGTGATAATGCCATTATTAAATGGTCACCAGATTCTAAGCAAATTACCACTTTTCAACTGGATGAAAGAGCTATTCCCGATATGTATTTAGTTTCCACCAATGTTGGTCATCCCACGTTGAGCAGTTTCAAATATTCCTTGCCCGCCGACAGTATTTTGCTAATGCATCAGCCTGTTGTTATTCAGACGGAAACAGGGAAATTAGTCTGCTTAAAAATGAATCCAGATTTCCATAGAGGAACAAATGGCGATGCGTTTGAAACAACTTTTGGCGATGCAATGTGGAGTCAGGATGGAAAAGAATTGGCTTTAGCTTCGGTTTCAAGAGACTATAAAAATGTAAAAATACGTATTGCCAATACCGATGATGGTAACGTGAGAGAAGTATTTGAAGAAAACGTTGCCACGCAATACGATGGCACTCCGGGAGATACTATCAATTGGCATTATTTACCTAAATCAAACGAAATTATTTGGTATTCTGAAAGAGATAATTGGGGGCATCTTTACTTGTACGATTCCAATACAGGGAAAGTAAAAAATCAAATTACAAAAGGTGATTGGCTTGTGGTAGCAGTGCTTAAAGTGAACGAAAAAAAGCGAAAAATCTATTTTACTGCAGCCGGTTTGCAAAAAGAAAATCCCTATTTTGAATCTTTTTGTTCTGTGGATTTTTCGGGAAAAAATTTCAAGATTCTTACGCCAGAAATTGGTACGCATCAGATTTTTATTTCTCCTGACGAATCTTATGTGGCAGATATATATTCTCAGCCAAATGTAGAACCAATAAGCATTTTACGAAAAATCGATGGCGAAAAATTGATGGATTTGGAAAAAGCCGATCTTTCTAATTTAAAGGTAACAGGTTGGCAGCCGCCAATTTCAGTAAAGTTAAAAGCCGCCGATGGTATCACAGATCTATATGGCTTGCTTTTTCAACCGCCCCATATCGATCCTGAAAAAAAATACCCGCTCGTCAATTATATTTATCCTGGCCCTCAGATTGGCAGCATTTTTTCTTGGAATTTTGATGCAAATAGCTACGATAATGAGGCTTTACCTGAATTAGGATTTTATGTTCTTACACTCAACGGAACTGGTACGCCTTATCGTTCCAAATCCTTTCACGACAAGAGTTATGGAGACTTATCCCTTAATACTTTAGCCGATCAAATAGCTGGAATTAGACAATTGTCCAAAATCTATCCTATTGATACAGCAAAAATCGGTATTTGGGGGCATTCGGGTGGTGGTTTTGCTACGGCATGTGCGATGTTTAGGTATCCTGATTTTTACAAGGTCGGCATTTCGGAATCAGGTAATCACGACAACCGAAATTATACTGATGGTTGGAGTGACAAATACAATGGATTGACCAAAAATGATAATTTCGCAACACTGGCCAATCAGTTACACGCTGAACATCTTAAAGGAAAACTACTGCTTGCTCACGGATTGATGGATGACAATGTGCCACCTTACAACACTTTTTTAGTAATTGACGCTTTGGAAAAAGCAAATAAAGATTATGATTTAATAGTTTTCCCTAATGCTGTCCATAGCTATCGCGAAAACCAATACTATATGATGCGTCGACGCTGGGATTATTTTGTCACCAATCTTTTAGGAAGAAAACACCCTAATGCATTTTTAATAGATCCAAAATCAGTTGAAACTTTAAAAAAATAATTCTGAAATTTAATAATGAAAAAAATATTCCTTATAATCCTCAGTTTTTTTGCATTCCATATTTGCCAAGCGCAACAAAAAAATGATAGTTCGGAAAACGCTGTTTATAGTCCTTACGAAGCCTTTGCGCCATTGTTTTATCCGATGTATGGCGATAAAATCAGAGCCGCAGATGGAACTCCCGGACCGGAATATTGGCAAAATACCGCCGATTATAAAATTGCCTGCACGCTTTCTGACAGTTTGGATCATTTGACATCCGATGTCACCGTAGATTATACCAATAATAGTCCGCAGAATTTATCATTTGTCTGGATGCAACTGGACCAGAATGTATTTAAAGAAAACGCTACTGGCGTTTTGGCTTCGGCCAATCCTACCAATAAAAGATTCAATGTAGTCGATTGGGGCGGATATACGATAAAAGACGTAAAAATAAAGCTGAACGGAAAAATTCAGAATGCTGATTATTCCATTTTTGACACCTGAATGAAGATTTCTTTACCCGAAAAGTTAGCAGCCAAAGGTGGAAAAATACAAATCATCATAAACTATGAATTTAAAATAACCGAAAACGGGCTTGACCGATCCGGCAGATTAAAAACCAAAAACGGATGGATTACCGAAGTGGGACAATGGTTTCCCCGGATGTGCGTGTATGACAACGTTAACGGATGGAACACGCTTCCTTATATTGGTGTGGGAGATTTTTATTTGGAATACGGCAATATCAATTATGAAATTACGGCTCCGTCCAATCTTTTAGTTTTCGGAAGCGGACAATTAACTAATCCAAAAGAAGTCTTAACCGAAACTCAAATCAAGCGTTTGGAATTGGCAAAACAAAGCGATAAAACCGTTTTTATCCGCACGGCTGATGAAATCAACCAAATACAAAATAAAAACCAAAAACAGCTTACTTGGAAATTTTTTTGTGAAAACACCCGCGATGTGGCTTGGGCAGCGTCTTCGGCTTTTATTTGGGATGCAGCGAGAATCAACCTACCCAACGGTAAATCGTCTCTTGCGATGAGTGCCTATCCCATAGAATCGGTTGGCGATAACACATGGAGCAGAAGCACGGAATATGCGAAAGGAACGATAGAAAATATTTCCAAATACCTTATTCCTTACACCTATCCCACCGCTGTTGCAATAGCTGGACCCGTAAGCGGAATGGAATATCCTGGTATTGTTTTCTGTGCGGCGTTCGACATGGACCGTGAGTTTTGGTATGATATTTCACACGAATTTGGGCACAATTGGTTTCCAATGCTGGTGGGACAAAATGAAAGAGTTTTCTCTTGGATGGACGAAGGTTTCAATGAATATTTGAATTATTTTCAGGATCAAACTTTTAATAACGGAGAATTTGATTCCCAGAAAAATTTTAATAGAAATCTTGTCGAATCAAGAAACAAATACGTCCTTACCGAAAGCGACGAAGCGATAATGAACAGGCCAGATGTGACCAAACTTTCAAACCGATATGCTTTGGCGTATGTGAAACCAAGAATTGGATTGATGATTTTAAGAAACGAAGTTTTAGGCAAAGAACGTTTTGATGGCGCTTTAAAATATTACGCAGAACAATGGAAATACAAACACCCAACTCCTTACGATTTTTTCCATTGCATAGAAAATTATTCCGGCGAAAGTCTCGACTGGTTTTGGCGTGGCTGGTTTTTGGAAAATTGGCAGATAGATCAGGCAATTTCTAAAGTAGAATCTGTGGCAGATAGTGCAAAAGGTTTTGATAATGCCATCGTCATTGACAATTTGCAAAAAATGCCACTAGCCGTGGTTTTAGAAATAAAATACCGAAACGGGAAAACCGAAAGAACCATTTTGCCTGTAGAAATCTGGCTACGCAACAAAACATACACTTATAATTTCAAATCGGATACCGAAATTACCAATGTTGCCATTGATCCAGACAAAGATTATCCCGATAAAAACTATAATAACAATGTCTGGAGTAACCCTATATTCAAGTAATACGGCAATGCTGGGTTCCGGAACACCCATAAAATACATCAGGTCAAATCCTATTAAATTAAGAAAATTATGAAAAGAGTAATCGCGTTTGATTGGATGTCAACAAAATCCAACTGTACAATTGACCAATGGTTCACCGGATCAGGAAGATTATGTATTGCATCAGTTCAATAATAAAAAATAATTGATAGTTAAAATGAAAAAAATAGTCTTATTATTCTTAATCTTCGTTCAGTTTAAAGCCTATTCTCAAAGCGCTAAAATCAATTTTGCGGAATTGGATCTTTATGCGCAGGAACTGATGAAAGAATTCAATGTACCTGGAATGGCTTATGCTGTTGTGAGAAATGATTCTATCGTATATGCAAAAGGTTTCGGTGTAAGAGAATTCAACAAAAAAGCTACGGTTGATGCCGAAACGGCTTCTGGAATTGGTTCCATTTCTAAATCTTTTACTGCATTAACATTGGGGATTCTGGTGGGTCAAGGAAAACTTAATTGGGACGATAAAGTCCGAAAATATCTACCCGATTTCGAACTATACGATCCTTATGTTTCAGAAAATTTTACCATTCGTGATTTACTCACACACAGAAGCGGTTTGAAGCAAGTCAGTGGTGGAATGCTTTTGGCACATTCCGATTTATCGAGAGAAGAGATTGTAAAACAATTGAAATATTTAAAGCCTGTTTCGGGTTTTAGAGACAAACCGGCGTACCAAAATGTCATGTATCTAGTAGCCAGCGAAATCGTTAAAGTGGTAAGTGGTATGTCGTGGGACGAATTTTTAAAGCAAAACGTCTTCGAAAAACTGGACATGAAAAGCAGCTCTTCCTTATTTACACAACGAGAAGCGACCATCAATCGTGCGCACCCACACGTGTCAAACAGCAAAGGCGAATTGCAAGAAATAGTGCATGAAAAAGGGAACAATGTAGCGCCTTTGGGGTTTGTCTTTTCTTCGGTCAACGATATGGGGAATTATATGCGAATGTTGCTGAATGATGGCAAATTTGAAGGCAAAGAAATCATTGCAAAATCCGCATTGGACGAGATTTTTACACCACAAATTCATTTCCCTGTCTTTCCTATTCACAATGAATTCACTTCTTACGGATTTGGTTGGTGGCTGACGCCCGCAAAAGGACATAAAATTATAGACCACAGTGGCGGACTAGATGGCATGACAGCCAATCTTGTGATGATAAAAGATCTGAATATCGGAATTATTGCAACTTGTAATACAGACAATTCAGCGCCGCTTTTACTGACTTGGAAATTGTTAGAACAAGTAATAAATGATTCGTCATACAATGTTCACGATAGAATTTTGAACAGTTTTAAAAAAAGGAATACGAAAAAACAAGAATATTGGTCCAAAATGGAAAATCTGAGGGTAAAAAATACCAAACCATCTTTTGATTTGAATGTGTATGCAGGCACTTATCATGACAATTTAATTGGTGATATTTACGTAAAACAGAATAACAATAATCTCGAAATTATCTTCCCAAATAATGACATTTTCCATGGTAAATTGAGTCATTGGCAATACGATACATTTTTGGTGGATTGGAATGACATCCGCATTCCGAATGGTTTTATCACTTTTAATTCCAACATCAACAGAGAAATTACAGGCATCACCATAGAAGAACAAAATCTATTGGATGTAGATTTTACAGAACTCGATATTAAGAAATTGAAATAAATCAATATGAAGCATCAATTAACAACAATTGGTAAATTGGCACCTAAAAATAAATACTTAAAATAAATCAATATGAAAATAAAACTACTATTCACTATCGCATTTATTATTGCGTTACTCAATGTTTCCAATGCGCAGATCACCACCCAAAAAATTGATTCGCTGATGAATAAAGCGATGACCGAATTTAACGTAGTTGGTGCCTCCGTTGCTGTTATTGCTGATGGAAAAATTGTGCTGGAAAAAGGTTACGGTGTAAAATCGCTTACTACAAAAGAACCTGTTAATGAATATACTAATTTCCAGATTGCCTCCAACAGTAAAGCTTTTACGGCTACTGCGCTATCCATTTTGGTGGATGAAGGAAAAATAAAATGGGATGATAAAGTCATAACATATATTCCCGAATTTAAAATGTACAACGATTACGTCACACAAAATTTCATCATTGAGGATCTTTTATGCCACAGAAGTGGGCTCGGTTTGGGCGCAGGCGACTTGATGGAGTTTCCGGCAGGCGGTGATTTTGGCATCGAGGATGTTCTCAAAAATTTACAATATTTCAAACCTGTTTCTCCTTTCAGAACCAAATGGGATTATGACAATCAGCTTTATCTTGTTGCAGGAGAATTAATAAAAAGAGTTTCCGGAATGTCTTGGGAAGAATTTATACAAACAAGAATTTTTAAACCATTACAGATGAAAAATTCTTATCCTGCCAATTCTTATATCAAGGATTTTTCTAACGTTGCAACACCGCACATCGTCAATCAAAAAGAAAAAAAAACTATCTCTCTTTACAATTTTAATAACAAAATAAATGGTGCTGCCGGTAGTATTTTTTCCAACGTGGACGATATGACAAAATGGGTTCAGCTTCAATTGAATGGTGGAAAATATGGCGAAAAATCTGATAAAATATTATTTTCAAAAGAACGTCAAGATAAAATGTGGAAAATTCATACCGTGATGGATGCTGATTTCGACGAACGCTACAAAAGCCATTTTTCAGGCTATGGTTTAGGCTGGTTTTTAAATGATCAAAACGGAAATTTTGTAGTGGAGCATACAGGAGGCTTGGACGGGATGCTATCAATTGTAAGAATGATTCCTGATAAAAAATTTGGGATAATCGTTCTTACAAATACACAAGACGGTGGCATCTATCTCGACTATGCCATGGCAAATATACTCACAGACTACATTCTAAATGTGCCAAAAGAAGATTGGATTTCAAAGTATTCTTCAAGATTCAAAAACCGCTTAAAAGAAGGCGATTCTATTACAGAAAAAGTATGGAAAACGGTTGCTGATAACAAAAATGTGAAAATAAAAAATGAGGATTATATAGGCATCTATGAAGATAACTGGTTTGGCAAATGCGAAATATTTATGAAAGGGAACAAATTATGGTTCAAGTCTTACCGCTCACCACAACTGAATGGAGAATTGCAATACTATAATGCCAATACATTCGCTATTTCTTGGGAATATCAAGGTTTTGATGCAGATGCATTTGCGATGTTTACTTTAGACGAAAACGGAAAAGCGCAAAGCATCAAAATGAAAGGAATTTCGCCCAATATCGATTTTAGTTTTGATTTTCAGGATTTGGATTTGAAGCGAATAAAATAGAATTCAAAAATGAAAATTGCCATCTCTAAAACGCCGATTATCTTTATATTTTCGAGGCTATTTTTTTTCCAGAATTAAAAACAACAAAGTAAAAGTATATAAATTCGATTGGGATAAATAGTGTTTGGCAATATTCATATATTGTAAAAAAAGCCAATTCAAAAAAAATACGGGGGATAATATTTATTCCCCATATTTATTTACTTATATGTTATAAAATTGGTTGTATCACGATAATATACACCGCTCATAGTACTTACAAATACATGCCTGCCTGCTTGTGATACACTTGTAATAAGATTGGTATTTAGACCTGAATTATCCAACTCTTTTGTTGTTAAAGTGTTTCCGTTTAATGTGAATTCAAATAATTGAGCATTATAAATACCAATAGTTTTTCCACCTACATACCCAAATCTCAAAAATGGAAGATTCGAATTAATACCATTGCTAAAAATATGCCATGTAGCACCATTATCCTCCGATACGGTCAAGGAACTCTGATCATCTCCAATAGCAAATATATATTTGCCAATGGTAAACATTGAAACTACATCATCTAATTTAATACTTGCATTTGTTAGATCCTTATAAACCCCATTTTCATTAATTCTAAAAATTTTCGGTCCCATTAAGAGATATGTATATCCATAAAATGAGTATGTAAATGGCCTCGCACCATTTAAAGCGCCATATTTACCAAGAGAAAAAGATAATGCTTTTTGATTATTCAAAATTGGAATACCCTGCCAATCAAAATTTAAAGTTAGTAATACACTTTTCAATGTGTCATTGTGTGCAGTATCAGATGAGTACGTGTAACTATATAAAAAACTAGAATCATTGACAAATGAAATCGCATTCCAATTATAACCAATATAACCATAACCGTAATTTTCCGTCTGCGTTGGTGTTGGGCTATTAAATTGATAATTTCCAGACACAGCATGTCGTACACCATAAGCTCTCAACCCAGTCGGATTTATTCCTACATAAAGTAATTTGGACAAATAAGGTCTTACGTAATATGTATTCCCTGAATAGGTAGCTCCCCAGATGGTATAATAATTACTTATTGCTGTTGACAATTCACCTTTGCCTAACAAATCGTAAAAAGAGCTATTACCATTTACGATTCTTAAAAATTCATTATTTGCAAATAAAGCTTCAGAATCACTGATCGCTAAACTATTTAGTTGAATTTTTTGTGCAAATTGAAAAGTTGAGTCCAAATGCCAACTATTCAAACTAGAACTATCAACATATTGTATTTTATCGACTTCTTTTCGACAAGAAGAGAACACAGACAATAAAATTAATAACACAAAAGCAAATCCACAAAACTTTTGGATGATTTTAGAGTAATTCATAGTCAATCTAAATAGGTTTTATAAAATCAAATCTACTATATTTTAAAAATAAAAATAGGATAAAGCATACATAGTTATGCAATTATCCTATTTATTTATAAAAAATTCGCTGTAATAAACTTAGCTACGTTATACGTTATCGTACAATTGTTTCAATAATTCATTTTATAGAAAATTCCTTTTACCTAATGAATCAATAAAGTTTTATCCAGCTAATTGTTCCCAGCGTTGTACATGTTTATCTCTTTTTATTAATTCTATATCATTTGATACCATTTCCGCAACTAATTTTTGTAAGGTATATTCTGGCTCCCACCCTAACTTTGTTTTGGATTTTGTTGGATCACCAATTAACAATTCAACTTCTGTTGGCCTAAAGTAAGCCGGATCTACAGCCAACACTTCTTGACCTATTTCCAATTGAAATGAAGGACTGTTACACGCTTTTACATATCCTTTTTCATTGACGCCTTCCCCTGTAAATTCTAACTCAATACCAATTTCTTCAAATGCCAAACGTACAAAATCCCTTACCTTCGTCGTCACTCCAGTTGCAATTACAAAATCCTCTGCTGTCTCTTGTTGTAAAATGAGCCACATTGCTTTTACGTAATCCTTGGCATGCCCCAATCCCTTTTAGCATCCAAATTACCCAAAAATAACTTTTCTTGTAAACCCAACCCTATCGCGGCAACAGCTCTTGTTATTTTTCTAGTCACAAATGTCTCACCTCTTCTCGGACTTTCATGGTTAAATAAAATACCATTACAGGCAAAGAGGTTATACGCTTCTCTATAATTTACGGTAATCCAATATCCATATAGTTTGGCTACTGCATAAGGACTCCTTGGATAAAATGGAGTTGTTTCTTTTTGCGGAACCTCTTGAACTAAGCCATATAATTCAGAAGTGGACGCTTGATATATTTTTGTTTTCTTTTCTAATCTTAATATTCTGATAGCTTCTAACAATCTCAACGTGCCTAATGCATCTGCATTTGCAGTATATTCTGGTGTATCAAAACTCACTTTCACATGACTCATTGCAGCCAAATTATATATCTCATCAGGTTGAGTTTCTTGAATAATACGAATTAGGTTCGTGCTATCTGTCATATCTCCATAATGTAATTTTAACCTTAAATTTTCATCATGAGGATCTTGGTAAAGGTGATCAATTCTTTCGGTATTAAAAGAGGAGGCTCTCCTTTTGATACCATGTACCATATACCCCTTTTCCAAAAGTAGTTCAGCTAAATAAGCTCCATCTTGTCCAGTTATTCCAGTTATAATTGCGGTTTTCATATTTTTAGTTTTTGTTTTTCAACGGTTTTTATACCAATTATAAGTTTTTTCAATTCCTTCCTTTAAATCAACTTTGGGTATCCATCCTAAATTATTCAGTTTTTGGCTGTCCATCAATTTTCGTGGGGTACCATCAGGCTTTGAGCTATCCCAGATAATCTTTCCTGTATGTCCAACAATTTCTTGTACAATTTCTGCAAGATCTTTTATAGTAAGATCTGATCCAAATCCAACATTATATAAATAATCTGGCATCGAGTTTTCTAAAGAATATTTTACAGCCTCAGCTAAGTCATCAACGTATAAAAATTCTCTCAAAGGCTGACCACTTCCCCATAAAACAACATCTGCATTGTCTTGAGTTTTGGCATCATCAAATTTTCGTATCATAGCAGGCAATACATGCGAATTGTTTAGGTCAAAATTATCATTTATTCCATATAAGTTTGTCGGCATTAAACTTACATATTCCCTACCATATTGACTTTGTATTGCTTGACACGCCTTAACTCCTGCAATTTTAGCTATTGCATAGGCCTCATTTGTTGGTTCTAGAGAACTAGTTAATAAAGAATCTTCATGAATTGGTTGAGGCGCATATTTAGGGTATATACAAGAACTACCTAAAAATATAAGTTTGTTAATACCTAAATTAAACGATGATTGTATTATATTATGCTGAATTATTATATTATCCATTAAAAACTCATAGGGATAAGTCTTATTCGCCATAATTCCACCTACTTTAGCTGCTGCGACTATTACTGCTTCTGGCTTTAATTCATCTAAAAATACCGATACTGCATTTTGATTTCTTAAATCCAATTCCTGACTCGTTTTTCCATACAAGTTAGAGTAACCATTTTGTTCCAAACATCGCCATATTGCACTACCTACCATTCCTTTATGACCTGCAATATAAATTTTTGAATCTTTAGATATCATTTACTTTTTATTGAATGATTCGCTTTTTAACGTTTATGTTAGTTTCTTAAAATCTGCAACTCCTGTTTTTCAAAGGTATAAACGCTTTCACAGATAGAATATTATAAATACACGGTGCCTATTTCATAGATTTAAGAAAAAGAATAATAAATTCAATTTATTGATTTAGAAAAATAAAAAATAGAGCTATTATCCTCTTTCTTAAAGACCATAAAATAAAAAGCCATAATTAAAATACCTTCATTACAAACAATATTATCGTTATGAAATACTAAGTTGATCTGAAAAATATTTATATGAAATTGATATTTTTTTGTAAAAAATCAATTAATAATTTTCCTTAATAAACTTAGCCACGTTGTCGTGCAATTGTTTCAATGATTCATTATGCAAATACACCATGTGACCACAGAAATAGCGTGCATATTCAATATTTTTTTGCAATTCTGCAGGTATTGGTAAATGTTTCATTTCATATTCCCCTTCGAAATACGGAGTACCCAAATCATAATAACCAGAATTTAACATCACTTTCATATCAGGATCATATACCATTGCTTGAGCCAAATCGTTCATCACATTAGGAAAACCGACAAAGCCATTTCGTTTAAAATTCCAACGACCAACATCACCAAACGTTTTGAACTCCAAATCTTTTCCAAAATTCAAAGTAGTTCGTACATAGTTGTTATAAGTCGAGGTAAATGGCGCATCAATATAGGATTCCATCGGATCATATTCTGCATATTCACTCAATGGATCAATTGCTTTACCAGAATATCTAGAATCCAAACGCCCTGTAATCTTACTACTATCACCTAATAGTGTTTGTTCAAACTGAGGGCCGTTGATTTTCAAGTTTGCTTTTTTGATATAGTCTACGGGTAAGCCTGTATAATTATGAATTTTTTCAGCTATTTGATTAAAACTATTTGGATCCAAGTCTGCCCCTTTATTCAAAGCGGTTGCGTATTCACCCAACGCAAATTTTTCAACTTCCCTCAATAACGGTTCTAATTGTGGAGGATTATTGGGCAACTTTTTATGATACCATGCAGTCGCTGTATAAGAAGGTAAAACCAACTCAAATGGCAAACCATCACCAGGATTCTGTCCTGTAGTTTCTGTCATCAAACCATACGTCAATAATTGGGAAAGAAGAATTACACCATTCAAACCGATACCTTGTGATTGCAAATTGTTAGCAACTACAGCAGAACGAAAAGTTCCATAACTTTCACCAAATAAATATTTAGGTGAATTCCAGCGATCAAATTCGGTGATAAATAATTTAATGAAATTAGTAAATGCTTTTCCATCTTGGTCAATTCCGAAGAAATCAGCAGGTGTACCTGCGCCACCCATTTCTTTGGTAATTACTTTTCCAAATCCTGTACCTGGAGCATCGATAAAAACTAAATCACTTACATCAAGCAAACTATAATCATTATTTACGGTGTAAAATGGAGCTCTAGTTCTCCCCTCTTCTTTTATAAATACTTTTTGAGGACCAAACGCCCCCATGTGCAACCACAATGTCGCGCTACCAGGACCTCCATTATATATAAAAGTGATTGGTCTTTTACTTTGATCTCCACCTTTCTTAGTGTAAACGGTGTAAAACATGCTCAAAGTGGGCTCTCCTTCACTATTTTTCAATACTAAATTACCCGTCACCGCTTTATAGTCTATTACTTTTCCTTCCACAGTTACAGAACCTTCTGTCACTGACTTATGCTCCTTTTTATAGTCAAAAGCAGAGGTATCAATGCTTTTAGGAACGGGAGGTTTTTCATTATTTGGACCATCTTTTTTAGCTGGTTTTTGTGCCTGAAGCACTACTATATTTGCCAATAGACAAACAGAAAGGAAAATTTTTCGCATAGTCTTAATTTTTAAAAGTGGTTTGAAGGTTTAGTAATCAATTTAGAAGAATACGGAATTGTTTAAGCTCGAAGATAATGATCGATATTTTTATTCTAGTCAATATCTTTATTTTCAATAAGTTCATCTTTTCTGAATTTCTTTTTGAAATAATAACTATATCCTGAAGAACTAGAATCTGAACAAGAAACAACATTTACAAGTTTCCACCCTTGAAATCCCATGTAATTTAATGCATCGACAACTGAATTAAAATTTTTAATTCGACCCTCTTCATCATGTAATCTCTGAGGTGAAGCAAAAAAACGTCTGAATTGACCAAAATTAATATCTATAGAAACTTTGTTACTCAATGCCTTTGGATGAGTATTCAATTCGCAATATTGCTCAACAAGTGTAGAGTCATCAATGATAACTTGAGCTTTGATTGATTGGAAAACAATCATTAAAACTAAAATAGCTGATATTTTTTTCATAGTGCCTAGTTATTTTCTAAATATTATAAGAATACTAAATAAATTTTATCTATTATTTAATTTTTGGAAATTAATTGTGGAGAATACCGGGCTCGAACCGGTCACCTCTACGCTGCCAGCGTAGCGCTCTAGCCAAATGAGCTAATCCCCCAAATGAAACGTTTCCAAAAATAATGGTTTTTTTTTCAATTATCTTTGTAAAAATATTACTCGAAATATGCAAAATGGATTTTGGAATCAAATAGCAGAATATCTCTTTCTTAAAAAGAAAGATCCCAATAAAGTGTATAGTAAAAATACCAAAATTATGCATGGCATGAATAAAATCTCCTTATTCATGTTTTTGATTGCATTGCTTATTATTATTTTCAAAGCAATTTTTAAGCATCATTAGATTTGGTCGATGATGATTTGTGCCGCTTTTTCGGAGGCAAATCCTCCTTCAGATAATTTGGCTTTCAATTGAGTATAATCTGCCAGCAATTCTGCTCTTCTCGTTTGGTCTTCGAGCAAAAGTTGTAGTTCTTTTTTCAAGTTTTGTTCGTTTAGATCATTTTGAATCAGCTCTTTCACTACCAATTTTCCCATGATCAAATTCACTAGGGAAATAAAAGGCACTTTAATTAATCGCTTGGCTATTTGATAACTGATATTGCTTCCTTTATAACATACGATTTCTGGTGTTCCAAATATTGCGGTTTCCAGTGTAGCCGTACCGCTGGTAACGAGTGCAGCTTTGGCATTTTGCATTAATTTATAGGTACTATTCGCAATCAATTGGACATTTGGAAAAGCACTAATAATCGATTGATAAAAAGAGGCCTCTTGACCAGGAGCTTGGCCAATGACAAATTGATATTCGGGGAAATATTTAGTTACGGAAAGCATGATGGGTAATTTTTTCAAAATTTCCTGCTTTCTACTTCCTGGTAATAATGCAATTATTGGATTATCCGAAATCGGTTGATGATCTTGTTCCTGTTCAAAGCGTTCAATCTCTTCGACAAGCGGATGTCCCACATAATCTACATCCCATTGCCATTTGTCTTTGAAATAATCTTTTTCAAAAGGCAAAATTACCAACATCTTATCGATGGTACGTTTCATCTTGGGCACTCGTCCTTCCTTCCAAGCCCACACCTGTGGCGCGATATAATAGACGACTTTGATATTATTTTGTTTGGCCCATTCTGCTATACGCAAATTAAAACCTGGATAATCGATTAATACTAATACATCAGGTTTATATGCCGCAATATCTTCTTTGCAAAAAGAAATATTTTTAAGAATCGTGCGAAGATTAGAAACAACTTCGATGAATCCCATAAAAGCGAGATCGCGATAATGTTTAACCAATGTTGCACCAGCAGTTTGCATCTTGTCTCCACCCCAGCACCGAATATCGGCATTAGGGTCCTTGATGTGTAATTGCTTTATTAGATTGCTACCATGAAGATCTCCACTTGCCTCACCAGCGATTAAGTAATATTTCATCATTTAAAATTTAGAACCGATTTGGATATTACAAAATCGATTTTTGTTGTAATCTTGGTGGTGCTTTTGGGATATTAATGTCTGGAGCTATTTCTTTGAAAAATATTCTTATAGTGCGGTACATCCAATCACTGGAAGGTTGATTGTTGTAGGTATTTTCTGATTTTATGTCTGCAAATGGTTTTAATCCAAACAAACCAGCAACATTGCCATTATTGATAGATATTTCCAAAAATCCTGCAGAATTAAACCAAGCTAATTTTTCACTTACTGGAACTGAAGCGTAATTTTCTCCGATGGTTTTGATAGTTTCATTTCGGTTAAATACCAATTCAAAATCTCGACCATTGCTGATTTCTTCAAATTCCTTTTTCGTAATATTGACAATTACATTTTCAAAATTATCCACGAAAATAATTTGCCCTTCAATCCAATCGGTTCCAAATGTAGGTTGCAATGGATATTTGGTAACGATATCTTCTACCAATATGCCTATTTTTTCCAAAGATAAACCTTCGGAAATAGCAACGGCAGCATTAACCATAGCCTGGGTAAACTCCAAAGTTGTAATGGTTTTTCCTTGCGGAAGTGCCACTTTTACAACACGTTCAGGTACTTTGTTGATAATCATTGTCAAAATACCATTGTCTGGACAAATGAATATTTGCCCATTTATTTCCGCAACGAGAAAATGCTCAGGATTTTTGAAAAACAGATTAAAAATGACCAAGTTTATCGTCTTGGCAGGAAAATATTTCAGTGCATTGCTGCAAATATATCCAGAATGATAATAATTCTTAGCCGACATATAATGTACTACATCTACGATATTAGCAGTAGGCAAAGCAGATACAATCTGTCCTTTCACAGCGCCGATGATATAATCACCCAATCCGATATCAGAAGATAATGTAATAATAGGCATATTGAACTAAAATCTATTTTGTTAAAACCCCATTTTTAAAATAAAACTTATGGATCAATTTGTCCGTCCAAGACGGAAATAATCTATTCATCCAAACAGCTTCTTTTCCCTGAAATGTCAAAATAAGGTTTCGTTTCTTTTTAATAATTGATCTTAAGATATAACTAGCGCATTGCTCCGCCGTCATCATATTTCCTTCATCCATCAATGATTCTGCTTCAGGTTTGGCGTCTTTATTCAAAGCAACATTACGAATATTGGAAGCCGTAAAACCTGGACATACCCAGATCACATTGACATCCTTATGCTTTAATTCCGTGCGAATGGATTCCAACCAACCATTCAGCGCATATTTGGATGCAGAGTACCCAGAACGACCAGGAAGACCACGATAGCCAGCGATAGAGGAAACTCCAACAATTGTGCCTTTTGATGCTAATAAGTAAGGTAAAGCATATTTGGTACAATACACCGCACCCCAGAAATTAACGTCCATCACATTGCGCAAAGTATCCATATCCGTTTCCTCGAATAAAGCACGCATGGAAATACCTGCATTATTGATCAAAATATCAATCTTTCCATAGGTTTTTATCGTCAGTTCTATCAGACGACGACAATCTTGCTCAAAACTCACATCCGCTTTATGTGTCATAAAAGGATAATCAGAATATTTGAGTTGCATCTGATATAATTTATCAAAATTACGTCCGCAAGTTGCAACCTTCGCACCGTCTTCCAATAGTTTTTCAACTAGTGCTTTTCCGATACCTTCGGTACCGCCGGTAACGATAACAACTTTGTCCGTAAAAAATGACATATTAATAGAATTGCTTGCCGCAAAAATAAAAATTTATTGGTGGCTTTCAAGAACTTTGACCGATATATAATTTTTTATTTTTAATAAGAATGTTTTATAGTAGTCGCTTTATTTTCAATCAATTAAAAAAATATGTTCTTTTTTCATTTTACTAAATATTATCGCAATAAATACTAATTTTGTTAGTATAAAATTTACACAAAATGATAATAATTGGCTTAGCGATACTTCTATTTTTTCAATTAGTGATTTTGTATAAATTATTTACACAAAAATCGAGTGGTGAAAAAGAAAATTTTATCAAATTGGATCAGCAAATCAGTCATTTAGAAGATTCAACGCGTAAAGATTTTGGGATAAATAGGGAAGAAAATCAAAAATCCATTTTGGGATTTAAAAAGGATATTCAAAATTCATTTCAATTATTGGGAAATGAATTAATCAAACAAATCCATCATCTCAATACAACACAAAAACAACAATCAGAAGATCATATTTTGAGATTGGAAAAATTTGAAAATAACATCAATAAAAACTTGAATGACATCAGATTAACAGTTGAAGAAAAATTACGTCAATTACAATATGACAATCATCAAAAATTGGAAGAAATGCGTAAAACCGTAGACGAAAAATTAGAAGCGTCCATCGAAAAGCGTTTTGACCAATCTTTCAAATTAATCAGTGATCGACTCGAACAAGTACATAAAGGATTGGGCGAAATGCAGACGCTTGCATCTGGCGTAGGTGATTTGAAAAAAGTATTGACGAATGTGAAAACGCGCGGTAATCTCGGCGAAATACAATTGGGAAATATACTCGAACAAGTTTTATCTCCAGAACAATATTTACAAAATACTATGATTCGTCCCAATACTTCTGAACGAGTGGAATTTGCCATTAAACTTCCTGGAAAATCTTTGGATGAGGCAGTTTTGCTTCCCATTGACTCAAAATTTCCCAACGAAGATTATCAACGCCTATTGGATGCTTATGATCATCGAGAAAATACAATTGAATTTGAAATTGCCTCCAAACAATTTGAAAATGCAGTCAAAAAGTCTGCGAAAGATATTAAAGAGAAATACATATTTCCGCCTTACAGCACCGATTTTGCCATAATGTTCGTACCCACGGAAGGTTTGTACGCGGAGATTTTACGTAGAAATGGTTTGTTTGAATTACTACAACGCAATTATAAAATTACGGTTGTCGGTCCTACTAATTTAGTCGCATTTTTGTCGAGTTTGCAAATGGGATTCAAAACATTAGCAATTGAAAAACGCTCTAGTGAAGTTTGGGAAATTTTGGGAGCGGTGAAAACAGAATTTGGAAATTTCGGTGGTATTTTGGAAAAAACGAAAAAGAAATTATTAGAAGCTACCAATGTAATTGATTCTGCAGGTATCAGAAGTCGTGCGATAGAACGCAAATTGAAGGAAGTACAAGAATTACCTAAAGATATATCTCAACAAATTTTGGATGGTACGCCACTCTCCTTGCCCGATAACTTTGATAATTAATTTGCTTATTATAAGCGAAAATTGTCGTTTTTTCGTTTACTGTAAATAAAATATTTAGACATTCGTTTTATGCAAAAAATAATCGGCGTTATCGCTTCTACCATGCTAACCATCATGCTTTTTTCCAATATTGTATTTGGACAAGATGAAATACGACAAATCAACATACATACACCCCAATTTTTTCAAAATGGGAATCAAATGACTTATCCAATCATCGCATTAGGCGCCACAAATGGATTAGAAGTAGATTTTGATGATTTTGATTTACGTGTTAAAAATTATAGTTATTCATTTCAATTATGTGATGCCGATTGGCAACCTGTAAATTTGAGCACATTTGATTATATCAGTGGTTTTGTCCAAAACAGAATATTGAATTATCAATTTTCCTCCATTGCTATGCAGCAATATGTCCATTATATGTTCACATTTCCTGCTTCAAATTGTATGCCTACGAAAAGTGGCAATTACATTTTCAAAGTATTTTTGGACGGAGATACTAGTAATTTAGCATTTTCAAAAAGATTTTTAGTTACAGATAATAAAGTAAACATTACCGCTCAAATCCAACAACCCTTTGACACAAAGAAAATGTACACACATCAAAAGGTACAATTTACAGTAGATAATTCTGCATTACAAATATCTAATCCCCAACAGCAAATCAAAGTTGTAGTTCTACAAAATTATCGTTGGGATAATTGTGTGAAAGGGATGCAACCGGCGTTTATGCGTGGTAGTCAATATGAATATAATGGTGAAAGAGACTTTACCTTTCCTGCTGGGAAGGAATATAGATGGATTGATAATTCTAGTTTTCGATTTTATAGTGATCGAGTGAGAAGCATTGATAGAAATTCTGTTCCATTCTATGTAGAGGCCGTTACAGATATGCAACGTAACAAGACTCAATATTTACCTTATGAAGACTATGATGGATTTTATAGTATCAAAGCAGCTGAGCAGATTACTGCTTCGACTCAAGGCGACTATGGAAATGTACATTTTAAATATGAAAATTATGACAAAACCGCGTTTCCAGATTTAAACGTATACATCGTAGGACAATTCAACAACTATAATTGTGATATCAATTCTCAATTGAGATACAATGCAGATAGCGGATACTACGAAACCAATCAATTGCTCAAACAAGGTTATTACACTTATATGTATGTAACCAAACCTATAAATAATCCACAATCTGAGACCTCTTTTGAATTTACAGAAGGTAGCTATTGGCAGACTGAAAATAATTATACAATTTTAGTGTATTTCCGAGAACTTGGTGGCAGATATGACCAATTAATTGGAAGCCAAACAATCAACTCTAATATTAGTGACAATTAAGTTTTATTACAACTTTTTGTTAATCGCGTCGTCTTTTCTATATGAAAATACCATTTTTATTAATTTCTATTATTATCGTAGTGAATATTAATGCACAATTATCTAATCATCAATTTGACAGTTGTATCCAAAAAGGAAGAACTTTACAACGAATTGATATGACTCCGACGATTGGATTTGCGGCACAATCTTCCGCGTATTACCAATTATGCGAATATTTGAGATCAAAAGCAAGTAACCAGCAAGTACATATCCTTGTCAATTCAGATAATACAATCGTCAAATACATTGGTTATCATATTGCTAATGAACGCCAAATAAAATTGAGCAAAATTGAAATAAATAGTCTTCTATCTAAAAAAGAAATCGTTGTGATAGGAAGTGGTTGTGTATTAAAAAAAGTGCCCTTTTCATCCTTAATACACTAAAAAATAAGCTCCGATGGAAATCGGAGCCGCAAACTAAAACTAACTGCTTATGAGAAAATTGAC
Source organism: Rhizosphaericola mali (assembly GCF_004337365.2). Taxonomy (GTDB): domain Bacteria; phylum Bacteroidota; class Bacteroidia; order Chitinophagales; family Chitinophagaceae; genus Rhizosphaericola; species Rhizosphaericola mali. The sequence goes on from NZ_CP044016.1 coordinate 2,648,555, forward strand.
TACTTAATAATCATTATCAATTACTATGCCAATAGATATTCAATTAAAAGTTTAATTTTATATAATTCATATTTTAATTGATTTCCACACATGAAAACAAAATATAGTTGTAAAAAGCATTATTTAGTATTAGGCAGTATTTTATCAGCTTGTTTGCTGTTACTGTCTTACAAATCAGATATTGAAAAACCTGGAAATGCATCAAAATATAGTGTAGCTCAAACCAAAGTACTTCCCAATAGCCCATTATCTGGAAAATCACTTATATTCTTAGGTTCTTCTGTAACGCTCGGTGCTGCATCCGAAAAGGAGTCTTTCGTAGATTTTATTAGAAAACGTGACAATTGTACTTGTATTAAAGATGCTGTGTCTGGAACAACATTAATGGACAACGGAAATGAATCTTATATTAAAAGACTACAAAAATTACCAATACAATTAAAGGTAGACGCTTTCATATGTCAGCTTTCAACGAATGATACACATTTTAATGGACTTACCAAATTGGGTTTAATTAGTAATACAAAAGACACTTCTGATTACGACACAAATACGACTTTAGGTGCGATTCAATATATTATTTCCTATGTTAAAAAGACATGGAATTGTCCTTTATTTTTTTATACAAATTCCTATTTTAAGGATAAAAATTATGAAGTATTAATTAAGGAATTATATAAAATACAAAAAAAAGATAATATTTATATTATTGATCTTTATAATGATAAGAAATTTAATAATATTTCATCTGATCGCTTGAAATTATATATGGCGAATGATCTCATTCATCCATATAAGGCTGGTTACAAATTGTGGTGGACACCGTTTATAGAAGAACATCTCTATAAAATTTTGAAATAATTAATTTTATAGATAAAAAATAAGGTTGCAAATTTTGCAACCTTATTTTTTATCTCAATTATATATTTAAATACTAATGAACTGTGTCATCTAAAACTGCAGCTCTAATATATTCATGATTCAAACGAGCAATATTGGCGATAGAAATACCTTTTGGGCAAGTTGCTTCACATGCACCAGTAGAGGTACAAGCGCCAAAACCTTCTTTGTCCATTTGCGTCAACATGTCAAATACACGTGACTTTCTTTCAGGCTCACCTTGAGGCAACAATGCCAATTGTGACACTTTAGCACCAACAAATAACAACGCAGAGCTATTTTTACAAGCAGCAACACAAGCTCCACAACCTATACAAGCGGCAGCGGCAAATGCTTCATCTGCTTTTTTCTTTTCAATAGGAATATTATTCGCATCTTGAGGGTTTCCGGTATTTATGGAAACATATCCACCAGCTTCAATAATTCTATCAAAAGCACCTCTATCTACAATCAAATCTTTGATTACAGGAAATGCTTTTGCTCTCCAAGGTTCTACAACTATTGTATCACCATCTTTGAATGCTCTCATGTGCAATTGGCAAGTTGTATTTTGTTGCCAAGGACCATGAGGTTTACCATTGATATACATAGAACACATACCGCAAATACCTTCGCGACAATCGTGATCAAATGCAATTGGCTCTTTTCCTTCTTCTACTAGTTGTTCGTTCAAAACGTCAAACATTTCCAAAAAGGACATTTCTGATGAAATGTTTGCAACGCTAAATATTTCGAAATTGCCTTGTGCTTCGCTATTGGCTTGACGCCATACTTTTAGCGTCAAATTCATATTATAATGTTCCATCGCTTACTCAGTTCAATTATTTATAAAAAATTATTTTCTATTAAGTAACTACTATTTGTAATTACGAGTTGTAGGTTTGATTACTTCATATACCAATTGATCTTTGTGTAATTCTTCACCCAAAAGACCATTTGGATTTTCACCTGTAAATTCCCATGCAGAAACGTACATAAATTGATCATCATGACGTAACGCTTCCCCATCTGGAGTTTGAGACTCTTCACGGAAATGACCACCACAACTTTCCGCACGATCTAATGCATCTTTACACATCAATTCGCCTAATTCGATAAAGTCAATTACACGACCCGCTTTTTCCAATTCTGGATTCAATTCTTTATCGGAACCAGGAATTTTTACTTTTTCCCAGAATTCTTTACGTAATTGTGCGATTTCGTTAATTGCTTCAGTCAAACCTTCTGCGGTTCTAGCCATACCACATTTATCCCACATGATTTTACCCAAACGTCTATGTAAGCTATCAACAGTTTCAGTACCTTTTACATTTAGCAATTTTGAGATACGATCTTTTACTTCTTTTTCCGCTTTGTCAAATTCAGGATGTGTAGTTGGAATAGGTTGATTGTAAATCTCATCTGCTAAATAGTTACCCAATGTATAAGGAATAACAAAATAACCATCAGATAAACCTTGCATCAAAGCAGATGCACCCAAACGGTTAGCTCCGTGATCAGAGAAATTACATTCACCTAAGGCATACAAACCATCAATCGTAGTTTTCAATTCATAATCTACCCAAAGCCCACCCATTGTATAGTGAACTGCAGGGAAAATACGCATTGGTGTTAAATATGGATCTTCACCTGTAATTTTCGCATACATATCGAAAAGGTTACCATATTTTTCTTTTACCACATCCAAACCATGTTGTTGTATAACCGCCGCGCTTGGATCAGTAATACCATGTTTACCACATTCAATCTTACCATAACGAACTATCGCTTCCGCAAAATCCAAGTAAACGGATTGTTTGGATGTACCTACACCATAACCGGCATCACATCTTTCTTTCGCCGCACGAGAGGCAACGTCACGAGGTACTAAGTTACCAAATGCAGGATATCTTCTTTCTAAATAATAATCTCTTTCGTCTTCAGGAATATCGTTTCCTTTACGTGTATCATTTTTTTGTTTCGGTACCCAAATACGTCCATCATTACGCAAGGACTCTGACATCAATGTCAATTTGGATTGATTTTCACCAGAAACAGGAATACATGTTGGGTGAATCTGTGTAAAACAAGGATTAGCGAAATAAGCTCCTTTTCTATGCGCTTTCCATGCAGCAGTTACATTACTACCCATCGCATTTGTAGAAAGGAAAAATACGTTTCCATATCCACCAGTACAAAGCAATACAGCATGTCCAAAATGTCTTTCAATCTCACCAGTAACCAAGTTACGTGCTATAATACCACGTGCTTTACCATCAATTACAACCACTTCTTCCATTTCGTGGCGATTATAAATAGTAACGGTACCTAACGCCACTTGCCTTTCTAATGCACTATAAGCACCTAAAAGCAACTGTTGTCCTGTTTGTCCAGCAGCATAAAAAGTACGTTGTACTTGTACACCACCAAAAGAACGGTTACTTAACAAACCACCATATTCACGAGCGAAAGGAACACCTTGAGCTACACATTGGTCAATGATATTGCCACTTACTTCAGACAAACGGTGAACGTTTGCTTCACGTGCACGATAATCACCACCTTTAATCGTATCATAGAAAAGACGGAAGACGGAGTCTCCATCATTTTGATAATTTTTTGCCGCATTGATACCACCTTGCGCCGCAATTGAGTGCGCTCTACGAGGTGAATCTTGGTAACAAAATGCTTTTACCTTATATCCCAATTCTCCCAAAGTAGCAGCCGCACTTGCACCAGCAAGTCCAGTACCTACAACGATAACTTCTAATTTACGTTTATTGGAAGGGTTAACAAGTTTACAATGTCCTTTATAATTTGTCCATTTTTGATCTAATGGACCTTCTGGTATCTTATTATCTAATATATTCTTTTCAGCCATGATATCAAATTTTTTTGAAAATGAAATGAACCATCGTTTGAAAGGTTCTTATCAATTATTTACAATTTATTGAATCCATCCAAAATGTATGCTTATTGGCATCATTGCAAATGCTAATGGGATGATTACAGAATAAGTATATCCTAAGCACAATAAAAATTTGTTGTATTTTTTATTGAAAACACCTACACTTCTAAATGCACTTGAAAACCCATGTGCCAAATGATAAGCCAAAGCTAAACATCCAATAATGTAAGCTACAACTACCCACAATTGGGAAAATGTTTCTTTCATTTTTGTAAATACATCATGTACTTCTAATACAGTTCCATTTTTAGTCGTTATTTGCGTTTCTGGCATACCTCCAAAACGAGAAGGAATGAAGAAATCATACCAGTGTAAAATCAAAAACAACAAAACTAATGTACCTAAAATAGCCATGCTACGGCTATACCATTTGCTACCTCTATTACCATAAGCAACATTGTAAGCAACGCCTCTTTTGCCTCTATTAGAAGCTTCCAGCATTAAACCTTGAATGATGTGAAGAAATAAAAACAAGAACAATCCTATCTCTAAGATTCTCGGGACAATATTGTCACCCATAAAATGTGCAGCTCTATTAAAAGTTACACCTCCGTCATTTACCCAAATACATGCGTTTAATCCTGCGTGAACCAGCAAAAACAAAATAAGAAATATGCCGGTGAGTCCCATCGTTAATTTTCTTCCAACTGATGAGGTAAATACTTGCTTCCAAGTCATAATGCTATTATTAAGTTGAAAAATCGAAACAAATGTATGAAAACGAACGCCTGTTTGCTCAAAAAAACTATTTTTTTTTTACACTTTTTTGACAAAAACTAAAATTCTCCTTATGTAAAGGAGAATTTTAAAATGATACATTTTTCTTAAATAATTGATTATCAATATTTTCTGTTACGAAATACGTAATTAGTTGTATCGCAATTATTAATTGTTAATTATATTATTAATTTGCATTTTGGCTTTTTGAGATCATTCCAACCATGTATTTGTACTCTGCAAGTTTTTCCCTATAATTTGCAAATGCAGACACTCGATCACTTGACGATTGTTGAAAAGCAGCTTGTGCGTCCAAAACTTCCGTTATGCCGGCTAATCCACTTGCATAATTGTCTTGATTTACTTTCATATTTTCCAAAGCCGAAGTATAACTTTCATTTGCCAGATTGATTTGTTCATATGCATCTTGTACATCATACCAAGATTTAAGGATTCCAGTTTTAATTTGTCTTATTCCATCCTCAAAATTGTTTTTCACAATATTTTCTTGAATGTGTTGCTGTATCATTTTCTGTTTGCCATTTCCCCAAAGTAGTGCACTTATGGGAATCGAAACTGAACCAATACCAACAGGAACAAATTTGCTAATTTGCCCATTTCCAATTACCCCAAATTGACCTGCGGAAACACCAACCGCAACGGAAGGTAAATAATCCGCTTTTGTATATTTCGTTTGTAATTGTTGCGCATCCATGCTTTTTTTAAGCAAATCATAGTTATTGTTCTGCATTAAAGCATTTTCTGGATTAATAAATTCGGATTCTGGACGATTCACTACTCCAAACGTATCTTTCGCAATTAATAAAGAATCAAAATCAATCCCCAAATACAAACTAAAATCAAACAATGCCAATTTGTGTCCATTGGATAATTTACTTTGATCTAAAATCAACTGAGATTTTTTCACTTTTACTTTAAGTAAGTCATTTCTAGCTATCAACCCAGAAGCAAGCAAATCTTTTTGTTGTTTTAAAACTGCATCTAATAGCAGTTCGTTCGCTTTTAATGTTTTTTGTTGTTCTTGCAACGTAACTATTTGCCAATATTTTTGTTCGGTTATTAAAGCAACCGAATCTTTGGACAATTTGGATTTTGTTTTCTCTACTTCAATTTGCAAATTAGACAAAGCTATTCCAGTTCTAATTTTACCACCTACAAAGACGGGTTCTATAGCAGTTGCTCCAGCATAATAAAAGTTATTAATTCCCTTCTCTAAAAAAAGAGGAATCGGATCTACAAACTTCTTGAAACCATACATACCCAAAACATTTCCAGACAAACTAGGTAATTGACTTGCCTCCGCTCCTTTTTTCCCAGCTTCTGCAGATTGAATACTTAGTAAACTATTCTTTATTGCATAACTATAATTCAATGCAGAATCTTTACTTTCCTCCAATCCTATAGTGTGCACTTGCGCTTGGGAAATAATTGCAAGCGCTAAAAATATATTTAAAAATAATAATTTCATTTTATTATAGTTTTATTCTGAAACCAATACCGCATTAGAATTTGCTTCATCATTTTGCGCTTCTTCTTTTCTAAAAAATAACCAATAAAGCACCGGCAATACAAATAGTGTGAAGATCATCGCACCTATTAATCCAAAACAAATTACCGTCCCTAATGGTCCCCAAAGCGTAGAGCGACTAATTATCATCGGAATAACGCCAACCGCCGCCGCAGAAGAAGTCAAAAAGATTGGACGCATACGTCTTTCTGCAGAATGAATCGCAGCTTGCTTTACCGACATACCTTCTACAAATCGCATTTCATCTGCAAAATCTATGAGTATAATGCCATTTCTAACTACGATACCACATAATGCTAATAGACCAATAAAAGAAGTAAATCCAAAAGGATATCCCATCAACAATAGTCCTCCACTTGCTCCAAATAATGCTAATGGCATGGTTGTAATACTTAACATAGCATGCTTTACACTTTTAAAATGCCAAATAAGAATCAACGTAATAATAATGATACTCATCAATAAAGACAAGCCCATTGGCCCCATATTTTCTTCTTGTAACTCATGTTCTCCGCCATAACCAATAGTAACATCATTTGGCGTCACTAGATTTTTCATTCTAGTTTGGATTTGTTTCAATATATCTTCAGGAACCTTATCTTTATTGATATCCACTCTAACAGTAAGCGTTTTCATCCCATTGCGATGTGCAATCTGTCCTTGATTCCACGTAGATTTTAAATTTGCCACCATACGAAGCGGAACAACTGTTTTTGTTTGTTGACTTACCACAGATAAATCTAACAAACTACCCAAATGCGCACTATCGGTATTCGCAGTTTTTAATTTTACGGGGATAGAATAATCACCATCCCATACTGTGGTGGCATCGATACCTTCCATATTCATCGCAACCGTATTAGAAATATCTTCTTTAGAAATACCGATCCGAGAGGCATCATCTTTCTTTATATCCAAATCTACACTAGACAATAAATTTTCATAGTCTGTTCGCACCCAAGTTACATAAGGAATAGAGTCTGCAATAGCAGAAATCTTACCACCAAAAGCTTTTAAAGTATCTATATTATATCCAAATAATCGAATCTCAATAGGAGCCTGCGCATTGACCATGGTCAATTGTTTCATTCTGATATATGCATCAGGATAGCGATTACTATAATTTTTTTCATAATCCGCCAAAACGTCTTCTGTCGTTTCTTCCGACGTTGTATTTACAAGAATCTGAGCATAGTTTTTTGCAGGAAGATTTGGCGCATATAGAGTATGAAATCTTGGAGAACTCGTACCAATAAAGCTTGCATAGGATTCTATTCGATTATCCTTTGACATGATAGTTTCCATCTTTTTCACTACACTATCTGTCTGATTCAAACTATAACCATTCGGTAAATATATCTCAATAGCTAATTGGTTTCTCTCCACTTTAGGGAAAAGCATTTGAGGTAATTTTGCCATCATAAATAAACCACCTAATACTGCTAAGATTCCGAGGACTAGAGTAATGCCCCAATGTTCAATGGCATTATTTATATGTTTATTGAAAAAATCTTGTACATAATCCAATGAACTTTTTTTCTTTTTGCCTTCTTTATGTAAACCTTTTTTGATGAATTTAGTATTGAAAAAAGGAACGATAACCATAGAAATGATCAAGGATAAAGTCAATGCAATGATGATCACTAAAGGAAATGTACTAATAAAATCTCTTGCAGTACCTGTCATGAAAAATATCAGCGGAGCAAAGGTTGCAGAGATGGCTAGCGTCGCAGTAAATACCGAGGGAAATAATTCTTTGGCACTAGAAATTGCAGCATCTTTCAAACTCATTTTGGCATCTAATTTCTCCACATGATTATCTATGACGACAATCGGATCATCTACTACAATACCTAACACTACAATCAATGCAGCCAAAGTAACCGTATCTAATTCTATCCCAAATAAATACATAATTGCCAAAGTACAAGCAATCGTAATAGGAATAGTCGCAGCAGCCACACTCGCAATGGAAAATGGAAGTAACAACATCGCAACGATAACAACGCCAATCAATGCAAACGCAAATTCCTTCATAAAATGCGATATCGACTCATCAACAACGACAGGTTGATTTGCCAATTTCGTTAGAATAATATCACTAGGAATTTGTTTTTTAATAGCATCTAATTTTTCGTCTACTTTTTCTCCAAATTCAACTATGTTTTTTCCTGGAACCATTTCCATGGAAATAACAATACTTTTAACTCCATTTGTAGTTACAAAGCTTGTTGGTTTGGGGTATTCAGGTTTGATAGTAGCAACATCTTTCAACTTAATGACATTTCCTTGATTGTCACTTTTAATTATTTGTTCGGGTAAATCGCTCGCGGATTTATAAAAAGTTGATAAGTAGATTGGACGATCTATCGTTTTTCCTTTCAACTCGCCACCAGGCGCAATTGCACCTTCCTTATTCAAAACCTGCATCAAAGATCCAATTGATACGCCGTATTGAATCAATTTGTTATTATCTACATATATTCCAATTTGCTGCTCTTGATCTCCAGAATGAGAAATTTTTGCCACAGCGGGTATTTGCCTCAATCGATCTTCGATATCATCAACCTGTTTTTGCAAATCTTTATATGGTCGAGTTTTGGACTGCACAGCTAATAATACAGCGGAAGTAGCACCAAAATCACTATTTACCATAATACCTCGAACCTCCTTAGGCAAAGAGGTTTGTTGATAAACCAGCAGTCCATTTTTCAACTTATTCCAAAATATTTTAGTATCTGCATCATTAATATGTTCTGATACTTCCACGAAAATATACATCAACCCATCCCTAGAGTAGGAATATGTTTTAGCTTTATTTACTTCATTAAAACTAAATAAATATTTTTCTACTTTAGTGGTCAATTGTTCCTCGACTTGACTAGAAGAAGCTCCTGGATAAGAACCGATAACTAAACCCTGACGAATTGTAAATTCGGGAAATTCATTTCTGGACATATGTCTTAATCCATAAAAGCCCAGTATTACTAATATAAATGCGACAGATAATGGAACAGCCTTGTGCTGTAAACACCAATCTATCATATTACTTTTTTTATGCTCCATAATAAAATAGATTTTTTTAGTGTACTACATTAATCTTTGAACTGTCTGTGATTTTATGAAAGCCCGAAATAATCACATTATCACCATCATTTAACCCAGATAAAATCGTAATCCCATTTGAGGTAAGTTCTCCTATAGTTACATATTTTCGAACAGCATTTTTTTGATCTGAATTGGTTACATAAACAAAATCTTTTCCTGATTCGTCTATTTGTAATGCTTCTTGAGGAATCGTAACTTTTGTATTGCTAGCGGACGCATTTCTTTTTATAGTATGAAAAGTCACATTACAACTCATACCAGGCTTTAGTTCTTTCGAGCTATTGACAACATCCACTTGTACAGTATATACAGGAGCCGATTGCGAACTTACTACCGCAATTTTGGAAACTACTCCATCAAAAGTTTTATTTTGAAGTGCTCCAATAGTGACAGTTGCCTTGTCTCCATTTTTATAATTATTCACTTCTGCTTCAGGAACAGGAACATGAATGCTCACTTTTCCCAAATCAAACAAACTGACTATAGGCACACCCGGTCCTGCTGTCGCACCTACTTCTATTTGCTTATCTCCGATATATCCGCTTTGTGGTGCAAATAATTTAGTATGAACTATATTTTGATAGGTTGCATTTGCGGAATTTTTCGCTTGTTCGTATTCTGATTTTGCATTCAACATTTTTATTTCAGCAATACTTCCTTTATTAAATACAGTTAAAACTCTATCATAGTTTTCTTTTGCTAGTCGCACTTGCGCCATCTGCGCCTCATACTGACTACGATAGGCGGTGGGATCCACTTCTGCTAAAAACTGTCCTTTTTGCACATATTGCCCCACCTCAACTGGAATACGCAATACAGTTCCCGATACTTGAAAACTCAAATTAATCGTTTTATTCGCATCGACGGTACTGCTATATTGCGTCCCCGAACTATCACTGGAAAATGAATTGCCAATAGTCATAACATTGACATTAATAGGCGTCTGCGCCAAAGTGGGCGTCTTATCTTCTTTGCTTTTACAAGCAGAAAATAACAATACGCTGGATGCTATAAAACTGTAAATACATCTAGAAATATTACTCATAGTTTATTTTTATTAAACAAAAAGTGATAAAATGTCGAAAATATATGAAAAAATTTTAGGTTAATCCTTTGGTTAAAATTTTGGAAGTCCACTCAATTCTATTTTCATAAAATTCAGTTTTTCCATATAGAAAAATTTCAAACTCTATAGCTTTGAACGTATTTACAATCACGTAACTTAAAAATTCTAAATCGTCTAATTGTACATGTGCAATTTCTTTGGAACTAATTGCCCAATCTAAAAATCTCAAAATGGTTTTCTTCTCGCAAGCCATTGTCTCATCCATTAAGCCTCTAAATAATTCTGGTATTGTCTGTACGTCTTCCAAAATATAAGGATACCTATTGGTTGTCAACTTAGTTAACGCCTTAATTTTGTTACTGTAAAATATGATAAAATTTTCAGATAAAGTATTTTTTGCAGACGTTTTTTCAAATGCATGTTTCATTACATCCATACACTCAATTAATGCAATCGCTTTGAATACTTCAAATTTATTTTTAAAATAATAGTAAAGCGAACTTCTGCCCATCTTTGTAGCTTTGGCAAAATCATCCATAGAAATATCTGAAAAGTGTTTTTTCTCAAACACTTTCTTACATGCAAGGATAATTTTATCCCTCATTTCTGTATTTACAGATATTTCCATTCGACAAAAGTAATTATTTTGTCGAAAATAAAAACAAAAAAATAGGAAAGAAATTCTTTCCTATTTTTCTACATTAATTTTTCCTTGAAGAAGAGTCCTTTTTAGGCAAAATAGCTTTCGGCGCTTGTACCGGCTTATTCACTGGTTTAGCGGGACTTCCTGATGGAGTTCTATCTTCGTCATCCAAACCATCCGTATTACTTTCTGGTTGAATATTCGCATTATCAGGTGTAACTTCTGTGGAATCTGCATTTGTTTCATCATCCCCATCAGAAGAATTGTCATTGATCCAATTGAAAATAACATCATTTTGTAAAGCATCTGGGCGAACAAAAGTTGCGCGGTCATCAATACCCAAACGTTTATCATGTTCCACTTTGTTGTAGAATTTACCCCAAATCGGCAATGCCAAAGAGGAACCACCACCATCTGCTGTATTATCAAAACGAATAAATCGATCATCACAACCTACCCAAGCTCCACACAATAATTGTGGCGTATAACCGATAAACCAAGCATCGCTATTATCATTTGTCGTACCAGTCTTACCCGCTATTTCACCATCCACATCATAACTCCACATGCGACGACCTGTACCATATTTCATCACACCTTGCATCATAGTTTGCATATTATATGCCGTAATATCACTAATAACTTGACGTCTTTGAGGAGTATTATTCAAAAGTGTATTTCCATTTCTATCTTCAATTCTAGTCACATACATCGGTTTAACATTAAAACCATGACCAGGGAAAATACTATATGCTGTCAGCATTTCATATAAGGATATTTCCGCACTACCCAAGGAAATAGAAGGAACTGCGGGAACATTGCTACGAATACCACATAATTTTAAGAAATCAACAAACTTAGTTGCACCAACATTACCATCACCCATTTTTTTCATGATGTACGCAGTTGCACAGTTTTTAGACCGCGCTAACGCTTCTGACATCGGCATGGTTTCGCCACTACAAGTACGCGTAGTATTTGGAACTAATCCAAATCCTGGGAAATCTTGTTGCACATCCTCTACGGGTGTATTAGGCGTAAAACCACCATTTTCAATCGCCATACTATACAAAAGCGGTTTCATAGTAGAACCTACTTGTCTTTTTGTATTGATGTTAACGTGATCGTATTTGAATGTTTTAAAGTCAATACCTCCGACCCAAGCTTTAACTTCACCGCTAATCGGATCCATCGCCATGAAACCAGCCTGCAACATTTGACGACAATATTTGATAGAATCCAAAGGCGTCATCACTGTATCGGTGCTACGATCTTTATTCCAAGCAAAAATGGTCATTTGCGTTTTTTCTTTGAAGGATCTGCGGATATCGGCTTCACTAGCGCCTTCATCTTCCATATGACGCCAGCGGTCAGAAGATTTCATCGCGGCTTCTAATACATTTTGGAATCCATTCCAAACCTTACCATTGCGAATATTGTCTTGACTATTCAACTTCTTTTGCATGTAGCTCAATTGCTGATTAACCGCATCTTCCGCATACAATTGCATTCTAGGATTAATGGTTGTATATATTTTCAAACCATCTTTGTACAAATTATAATTAGAACCGTCCGATTTTTGGTGCGTCTTACACCAATTTTTTAATTCTTCTCCCAATACCATTCGAAAATAAGGCGCAAGACCAGTCGTTTCATCTAACTTGGCATAATTCAGTTGAATGGAAGTTGCTTTAATTTCATCGGCATCTGCATCAGAAAGAAAATGATTACGCACCATTTGATTAATCACCGTATTTCTACGAACCAAAGCTCTTTGTGGATACAATCGTGGATTATACGCAGTAGAAGCTTTTAACATTCCAATTAAAACAGCAGATTCTGCAACAGAAAGACGATCTGGATCTTTTTGAAAAAATGTTCGCGCAGCATTTCTGATACCATAAACGTTATCTCCGAAAGCCACCGTATTGAGATACAAAGTCAAAATTTCTTCCTTGGTAAAATTACGCTCCAATTTTACCGCGATCACACATTCTTTCAACTTTTGCAACATGCGGAGGAATACATTTTTGGTACCCCAGTTTTCCGTAAATAAATTTTTGGCAGTCTGCATGGTAATTGTACTCGCGCCACCTTCTCCACCGAAAGAAGATACAGCTCTCAATAAGGATTTTGCATCCACACCACTATGTTCGTAAAAACGTTCATCTTCTGTAGCTACCAGCGCCTGTACAACATACGGGCTAATATCTTTATAATTGACATTGACACGATCTTCCAAATAGTATTTTCCCATAATGGAACCATCGTCGGCAAATACTTGACTCGCCTGAGAAGCAGAAGGATTTTGCAATTCTTCAATCGAAGGCATAGAACCTAATAAACCGAAATTGGCAAATAAAATAAGGACTATTACCACTCCTACTCCAGCGAAAAACACGGTCCATAATATCTTAACGGACCTTTTTATTTTAGAAGTTCCTTTATTTACAGGTTTGTTCATATAAATTAAAATTGAACCAATTCATTTTGAATTAAGGTGTAAAGCTATAAAACAAAATGGATAAGCAAATAATATTTGTCAATACATTAGAATTTTGTAGGCAAAATTTTCTTTAGTGTCTGAATATATAAATCCAATGTTTTCTTTTCTTGTAATAATTCCAAATTATCGTCACTAATCATTGTAAAAGAATATTTTCCTTTTTCTAACCAAGGTAAAATACGTGTTGCAAATACCGGATTAATTTTTTCAAAATATTCCAATGCAGATCCAGCTTCGTTAAATGGCCCAATCAATGTCAATTGATATTGATCGTTTAATTTTACCAATTTAGAATTAATTTTTCCACCACCGAAGGTCCGATCATTGTATCGTTTCAAACCATTAACAGATTCATTTGCAAATACTTGTGCAACCTTATCCAAAATCAATACAATGTATTGAGGTTTGTATAAATCAATTACATAATGTCGTTCATTTTTAGTCGTATCTTTTACTATTGACGCATCTTTTAATTTAACAATAGCATTTGCTTGATTGGTAATGGTTGATTTTAAACTATCGAGATCTACTTTTTTAGCATTTTCATTTACAGTTATGATTGTTTGGTCTTTACCATTAGGAATATAATTAAGCTCCTCATCTTCCAATGGTTTGATATCCAATTTTTTCAAATAATCTTCTATTTCTCCTCTTCTAGACAATACATCTTTAAAGGTAACTGCCTTTTCATGAATTGGCGATTGCGCAAATTTTCCAATAATAAAATTTAATTGATTCAATGCAGTAGAATCTTGTCTTTCTGACACGTTGTAAATAGCTTCGATATACAAAAGCTGCGGAGTCCAAAAATAGGTTCCAAAAATACTATCAGCCCTCTTTTTTAGGTCTTCTGACTTTTTAAATTCACCTTCAATTAACAGATTATAGACATCTGCATACATCTTTGTCGCTGCATTCTTCTCACTTGTACTGAAGCTTTTTGTAATATCATTTTTATTATTATTCGGAAGATATGCTTGTCCGTTGTTTATTTGTTTTAATTTCTCATTTAAATTGGAGACCAATGAATTATCATGATTCAGTGTTGCAATTTCAACCATCCTTTTATATGCATTTATTTTAATCTGTTTGTCTGTAGTCAGATTGATAGCTTTATCATAATAATCTAATGCTGCGGGATAATTTTCCAATCTATTTTGCATTATCTCTCCTGCATGTAAATATGCTTCCGCCGATGTATTAAGTACACTATCTCTTTTCGCCTGAGTCAAAGGCAACTGATCTTGCAGATATTTCAGATCTATTTGACTACTATCCACAAGATTCGCCATTTGACCACTTGCATTCGGAGTTGGCACATTAGCTGATAATTGAATGGCGGCCAATCGATTCCAATTATCTACATTTGGACGAGTTCCATAAAGCGCTACAAACCTCTGGTAACCTTGCGATAGCATCGAAGTGCTGTTAAAATACCAACTACCTGATCCAGAATTATTATCAAATAAACTTGTAGAAGAACTCGTACTATTGTTTGTAAAATTAAAACTGTTTGTATCGTCCTTCAATCCTAAAGCTTTTCGAATCATTCGTATTTTTGCCTTTAATATTTTATTACGATCAGCTTCAGACAATGCGGCTAATTGCATAATGCTATCATTATATGCAACTTTATCTAAATGCACAAGTAATGCATCTGTTCCATTTTTTCGCGTCGCAAATGTCAACATCTCCTGATTATCATTTGAAAATGGGGAAGAAATACTATCGTATAATTGAGCCATATGTCGATAATTAGGCTTCAATTCATACAAATCAGCTAATAATTTAAAGCTTTTACTCCTTTGTAATTCCGAGTTACGATTAGATAGGCTACTTTCCAAATTTTCAACAGCAGCGGCGGTATCTTTTACTTTCAGGTTTTGAATAGCTAATAAATAAAATATTAAATCTCTTTGTTCCCTATATTTATCTTTCTTGGATAACGTAATTAGATGATGTAATTGATCTGCGCCTTCGTCATTAATAGAGTCATGAAGATTGATTGCATTTAAGGTAGAATATATCTCCATCACCATATCTGGCGAATGCTTATAAGCATATTCAAATGCATCTGATGCCGCTTTTTTTTCCCCTGCTAAATCCCATAATTGCCCTTCCAAAAAATGTCTTCTTGCATCTTCCAAATTAGATGTTGCAACTTTATGAGAATGCAGCATATAATAAGCGGCACTATCATAATGACGAGTAGAATAGTATAAGAATGCTTTACAATCGTTCAATTCAGGTTGTAATTTTTCGGGGAAATATTTATCCGAACTTAGTATTTGTAAAATTCCATTGGCAACGCCATAATCTTTTTCCGCTATCAAAGATCGCGCAATCCAGATCATGCCAATATTGCGACGTGATCCATGTTTAAATATAGACTTTTTCTCATGGTTACTAACTGTAAATTCTTGCTCTTTATTGGAAATATTACTACCAATCGGAATATCATACCCATCATCTTTGGGGGCGTAAGCATAGTTTAAATATTGGAAATGTATTGCCGCCGTATCATATTTGTCTTTATAAAAATAGGCTTTACCCAAAAGTAAATACACTTCATCATTCCAATCATTACGAAGATCATGCAATACTAATGCGCCATTGGCTTTTTCCATGACAGTATCTAAATATTGATTTTTGGCAACTAGAGCCGTATCATAATCGTAATAATCCAATAAGGATTGATAATCATTTTGATAATTATCTTTTGCTTGTTGCAATATTTGCCTCAACCGTGTATTGGCATTAAATAAAAAATTAAAATGAGTATAGGTATTTTGTACGAACTTTTTAACGGGTTTTAAATGATCCGTTCCTGATTTTTCAACCGGAAGAACTTTAGTTTGGAATTTCTGTGGCTTGTCTTTATAGTCAATTCGAATAGTTGTATGCTCTTGCCCAATTGCTCTAAGAATGAACAAAAACATGCAAAATATAGTAAGAGTAATTCGTATAAATGATTTCACAAAACACATTAAAAACAAAACGAAAATACATCCTAAATAGTATTTTCGTTTTATTGAAGTAAAATCCCTTAATAATTATTTTTTATCTTGGTTTCCTTTTTTATCCTTTCCATTCACAAAATCATCTATTTTATTAATTCTTTGATCAATTGGTCTTAATGCTTTTCTTGTTTTATGACCAATAGAAAATCTTCTATTAAATGACAATCTATAACTACCCGCGAACTGATTATATTTACTATCATTTAACGCACCATTAATAGGTAAATTATTACGCAAATAATTGAAATTAATATTCCAATCTCTCGTATTATAACCAGCGCCAATTCTGAAATTAACATTTGGCATAAAGCTAAGTTTAGAATCTTTACCATCTGTACGATGTTCATTGGTGAAACCGACATCCATATTACCTGTTAAGCCTCCAGACAAGAAGAAATTTTGCCATAGAACGTAATTATATGCATAACCAATGCCTGGTCCTGTCTTAAAATAATTAATTTTAGTAACATTTTTTTGTGGGTAATCATGCTCAGCTGACAACGTAATAGGCACAACATTTCCATTTGCATTCATATTTCCATAATATAATTCCCAGCCAATTAATATAGAGCCAGCCGATTTACGTTGCCATTCACTTTGTGTCATAACGGCTCTATAGGAAAATTTTTGATCATTTAAAATACGCCACGCAGCACCACCTATCATAAAAGTATGCATATCCGGATTGACATAATAACCATTGGTACCCGGAACCTGTCCTTCATTATTTAAATAAAATCCTTTTATATTACGAATCATAAAGTCGTAAACCATTTTTCTCTTATAAATATTACTTTGCAAGTCAAATATGTGTGACTTGCCTCGATTGGGATCCTCTGACCCCAATTTCGCAACACTCAAACTTAAACTGATCCATCTATAACTCGCACCTAAACCAATACCATGTACATTATTAGGAACATATTTAAGATCTTCATATCCACTATTTTTCGCCGAAAAACTATTCACTTTTTTCTGTATATAAATACGCCCAACAATTTTTTTACCATAATCCAAAATATACCTAGGATCAGCACCATCGACCAAAGAATCTTTGGGTAAATTATGATTGTACTTTTGAGCCAATCCTTTAAATTGAAATAACAATAATACCAAGAAGAAAATAAGGAATGTTTTCCAAAAGTTTAATTTCATAGACTAAAAGTAATTTTTTAACAATAATAGAATAAATATAAAAATATTGTAAATTTTGTAGATTTATTTTTTTTAACAATGCAATTAACACCTACAGAAAGTTAGTATTTAGCATTTTATATGTAGGTTTGCGAGAACTCTAAAAAAATTATAATGGGCTGGTTATTTCTGATTTTATGGCTGCTTGGATGGCCAATTGGATGGTATACAATGTTTAAAAAAGCGGGTATTGCACCTTGGAAAGCATTTATTCCTTTGTACAATACATGGTTAATCGTTGAGAAATGTGACCTTAAAAAAACTTGGTTTTGGCTGCAATTGATCCCATTTGCAGGGCAATTTATTACCATTTGGATAGGAATCCAATTTGTCATGGCTTTTGGAAAATTTTCATTAATCGATCATATACTTACTGTATTTTTCCCATTTGCGTATCTACCCTATGTTGGTACCAATGATAAAATTAGATGGGGCGGTGCAAAAGTCGTCGGCATGTATAAAAAATCTGCGGTGAGAGAATGGGTGGACGCAGCAGTGTTTGCTGTAGTTGCAGCCACATTGATACGTACTTTTATATTTGAGGCATATGTTATTCCATCTGGAAGTATGGAAAAAACATTATTAATAAATGATTTTCTATTTGTAAATAAGATGAGCTATGGAGCAAGATTACCTGAAACTCCAGTAAGTTTTCCATTCGTACATAATTTAATGCCAGGCTCACAAACAACTCCTTCTTATATCAAATGGGTAAAATTGCCCTACTATAGATTTCCTGCAACTTCCGAATTAAGACGTAATGACGTAGTTGTGTTTAACGTACCGATTGGAGATACTATCATTAACGAACCAGGTTATGGATCAGCGTTGCCATACTATGATGTTTTAAGAGAACAATACAATGGCAATAGAGAAGCTTTGTTAGAGACAAGAAATATATGGGTGCATCCAATGGATAAAACGGATAACTACATTAAAAGATGTACGGCAATTCCAGGGGATACCGTAAAGTTAATAGGTGGAAATTTATTTATAAATGGTCAACCAGCTTTCGTTCCAGAAGATGCACAAAGAGATTATATTGTTACAACCAACGGGACACCGCTGTCTGATGCATTTTTAAAATCTATTGGAACTAGAACCAATCAAGAAGATACAGATAATCTTGAGTTAGAGCAGGGTTCAAATCCGAATCAATACAAAATTTATTTGAGAGCAAAAGACATTCCTTTAGTAGAAAAACAACCGAATTTTGTAAAAATTGAACCGGTAATCCAAGACAACGACGTATTCCCATACGATACATTTCACAAATGGACACCAGACAATTTCGGACCATTGTATATTCCTAAAAAAGGAGCAACCATTACTTTGACTCCAGAGAATTTTGCACTATACCAAAGAGCGATTACGACTTACGAACATAATACATTTGAAGAGCATGGCAGCCAATTTGTCATCAATGGCAAACCTGCGACAACCTATACATTCAAATATAATTACTATTGGATGATGGGTGACAATCGCCACAGAAGCCAAGATAGTCGCTATTGGGGTATGGTACCAGAAACAAATATTGTAGGTCGTGCATCTTTAATTTGGTTTAGTTATGATCACGGTCCTAGATGGAATAGGATATTCAAAAGTATTCATTAATACAATGTCATAGTTCTGCATTATTTGACTTGTATCATATGTTAAAAAAAGAAGATTACGATAGCATTTCGTAATTTTGCATCATTAAATTTTTATCATGACAGATAGTATAGAAAGTGCAATAGAAGATATAAAAAAAGGTAAATTAGTTATAGTAATAGATGATGAAGATCGTGAGAACGAAGGTGATTTTATCACAGCTGCTGCCAATGTAACACCTGAAATTATTAATTTCATTACCAAAGAAGGTAGAGGATTGGTTTGCGCACCAGTTTCTGAAGAAATTGCAGATCATTTAGATTTACCATTGATGGTTTCAAATAATACGGCACTACACGCTACACCATTTACAGTCAGTATTGACTTATTGGGACATGGTTGTACCACTGGGATTAGCGCACATGATAGAGCTGCAACTATAAAAGCCTTAATTGATCCAAATATCAAAGCAAGTGATTTAGGTCGTCCTGGACATATTTTTCCATTAAGAGCAAAAGAAACTGGCGTATTAAGAAGATCAGGTCATACTGAGGCGGCTGTAGACTTAGCTAGATTGGCAGGTATGCCACCTGCTGGTGTTTTAGTCGAAATTATGAACGAAGATGGTTCAATGGCTCGTCTTCCCGAATTAGAAGTTTTGGCGAAAAAATTTGATTTAAAGATTATTACGATCAAAGATTTGATTGCTTATCGTTTGCAAAATGATTCTTTAATTGAAGAGCTTGTTCGCGTAGATATGCCTACAGCCTATGGTCACTTTCAGTTAGTGGCTTTCAAAGAAGTGAATAACAAAGCAGAACATTTGGCACTTATCAAAGGCGATATTAATGACGGAGCACCTGTACTTACAAGAGTACATTCTAGTTGTTTCACTGGCGATATTTTAGGTAGTCTTCGTTGTGACTGTGGAGATCAATTGCATGCAGCCATGCAAATGGTGGAAAAGGAAGGTCGAGGCATTATCCTTTATATGAATCAAGAAGGACGAGGCATTGGTCTAATCAATAAATTAAAAGCATACAAATTACAGGAGGAAGGTTATGATACAGTAGAAGCCAATCTTGCATTGGGATTTGCTGCAGATGAAAGAGATTATGGTGTCGGTGCTCAGATTTTGAGATATCTTGGTGCAACCAAACTTCGTCTTATGAGTAACAATCCTAAAAAGAGAGCAGGTTTAAATGGTTATGGTATTGAAATTGTTGAAACCGTGCCTATTGAAATCGCTCCGAATGAATACGACCAGAAATATTTAGAAACAAAAAGGGATAAAATGGGCCACCATATCTTGTGTGGGCATACACATTAATGAATGGTAGTTTTTTTATTTAATTCATTCAAATGCGATACTTTCGCAATCAAATTAGCCCTATTTTTTTAAAATAATTTATAAAATATCATGGCATACGACGTAATTGTACTCGGTAGTGGTCCTGGAGGATATCCAGCGGCTATCAGAGCATCTCAATTGGGATTTAAAGTTGCAATAGTTGAAAGAGAAAATTTAGGTGGCATTTGCCTTAACTGGGGATGTATTCCTACAAAAGCGCTTCTAAAAAGTGCGGAAGTAAATAATTATATCAATCATTCTGATAGTTACGGAATTAAAGCTTCTGGTGATGTTGATTTTGAAGCAGTAATCAAAAGAAGTCGTGGTGTCGCTGACAAAATGAGTAAAGGCGTTCAATTCTTGATGAAGAAAAACAAGATTGACGTGATCATGGGCTCAGGTAAAATTGCAGGTAAAGGCAAATTAGCTATTACAGATAAAGATGGTAAAACAGATATAGTTGAAGGTAAATATATCATTATTGCAACAGGTGCAAGAAGTAGAGAACTTCCTAACCTACCACAAGATCATAAAAAAGTAATCGGTTATAGAGAAGCATTGGTATTACCTCAACATCCTAAATCTATGATTGTTGTTGGTAGCGGAGCTATCGGAACTGAATTTGCCTATTTCTATCATAGCGTAGGTACAAAAGTTACAGTCGTAGAATTTATGCCACGCATGGTTCCTGTTGAAGATGAAGATGTTTCTAAAGAATTAGAAAAACAATTCAAAAAGAATGGCATTGAAGTAATGACTAATTCTAGTGTAGAGTCTATTGATACTACTGGAGAAGGTGTAAAAGCGCATGTTAAAAAAGCAGATGGTACCTATATAGATCTTCAAGCAGATGTATTATTAAGCGCTACTGGTATTGTTGCAAATATTGAAAATATCGGTTTGGAAGATGTTGGTATCAAAACGGACAGAGGTAGAATCGTTGTAGACCAATATCAAAAAACAAATATTGATGGATTCTATGCATTAGGTGATTGTACTCCAAATCAAGCGCTTGCGCACAAAGCAAGTAAAGAAGGTATCAATGCGGCTGAAGCAATTGCATTTTTGGAAAAGAAATTAGAACACAATCCTGAAGCGATTGACTATAATAATGTTCCAGGATGTACATTCGCTACCCCAGAAATTGCTAGCGTAGGATTTACTGAAGCAAAAGCAAAAGAAGCTGGCTACGAACTTAAAGTTGGTAAATTTCCTTTCATTGCGTCTGGTAAAGCAACTGCAGCAGGAGCTACAGAAGGTTTTGTAAAGGTAATCTATGATGCAAAATATGGAGAATTACTAGGTGTTCACATGATTGGTCATGGTGTTACTGATATGATTGCAGAAGCAGTTTTAGCACGTAAATTAGAGACAACTGGACACGAAGTTTTAAATGCTATCCATCCTCATCCAACAATGAGTGAAGCATTCAAAGAAGCTACAGCTGTAGCTTATGGAGAAGCAACGGATATCTAATAAGATATAAACGTTTAAAATAAAAATGTCGTCAATTATAATTGGCGACATTTTTATATATAATTAGTGTATTGCTTTTAGTCATACACAAATTAAACATCTAGAAAGCATCATTTAACTATTATAAGATTTGCTAATAGGAATTTAATAATGTTCCAATAACATTTTTAAAATTCCCCTTTTCTCTTTTTCATGTTCAATTGTATTGAAATCAAATGGGCCATATTTCTTTTGTTGTATTTTGTCTATAATCCAATAAACTTGTCGCCTATTTATTAAATCAATATAATACGGATTATTATTCAATATGCTATCACCAATAACTTCGATTGTATTGTAGTATTGTGGCGTCTTATTATCTAGTTTTGTTAAGTTATACTGAGTATGATGGTACATATAGTAATTGAATCTAACTCAGGCGAATACACAAACTTTTGCCAATCCACGAATCTGTATATTTTACATTTCAAATCAAAGGAAAAATAGTCATTGTATGATTTGAAGTTGACAATTTGATGTAATAAAATATAACGATCATTCCAACCTATAGAGTCTATAAAGGGAGAAACCATAAAAGTCGGACCAATTAAATCTTGGTTATTTTCACTTAACCTCAAAGTATAACCTTCCGTCCCCCAAACTCTTAGAAGAATCCGAAAATGCAATACAACTGGAAATACTACAGCCCCACAAAAAAAGGATAAATATGAAAAGTACTTTCATCATAAAGTTGAATGACTAATTATGTTTTAATAAACAAAGAAAGTTTAAATCTTTTAAAATTCAATATGTTGCTACTATTTGGATGTATTTGATTTGAAGTATTATTTAGAGAAAATAAAAAAGCCTTCTTATTAATGAATAAAAAGGCTTTTCTAAATAAGTAATATTAAACTACTAGAAAGTAATTTTAATAGTTCCTTTATTAATATCTACAGACTTAACATTTTTACCAATAGTAACTTTAGTATCACCAATTACAAAGTTTTTAGGAGCTACCGCTGCTTTTGGAGCTGCAACTGCTTTAGTTTTTACTTCTTTTTTAACTGGAGTCGCTTTTTTAGCTACAACTTCTTTTTTCGCTGCTGCTTTTTTAGGTGTTGCAACAACAACTGGAGTCACTTTTGCTTTTTTAGCAGGAGCAGCTTTTTCTTTCTTTGGAGCAACTTCTTTTTTCGCTGCTGCTTTTTTAGGAGCTGTAGCTACTTTTGGAGAGGCAACTTTTTCTTTAGTTTCTACTTTAGTACCCGCTTTTTTAATTTGAGCTTTATAGTAGTAATAGTTTGGAGTTGTAATACCAAATTTATCACTTAACTCTTTAGCGGAACCACCAGCAATAATTGCTTTTTTGATTTCTTCTTGAACTTCAGGAGAGAAAGATACTCTTTTGGAAGTGTCCTTAGTTTGATTTGTTGTTTTAGGCATGTTTTTAATTTTATAGTTTATAGTTTCATTATAGTATTGCAAAAATATAACATACTATAACAAATAATATACTAAGTAAGGATTTTTTTTTTACAAAACCATAAAAACTAACAACTTTATCATATTTTTTGTATAATAGTTGATTTTTTCACAAAACAAACTATGTTTTTTACTATTTTTTTATTCTAGTAATGTGTCCTTCCAAAAACATTAAGTCCGCCAAAACTATAGCTGTCATTGCCTCTAAAATTACTGGAGCACGGAGTGCAACACACAAATCATGTCTACCTTTTACCGAGAAATCTTCAATTTGCTTCGTATCCCAATTCCAAGTATGTTGTAGTTTAGGAGTTGACGATGTTGGTTTTATAGCAATCCGATAAACCAATTCATTGCCATTTGTAATTCCCCCAACTATACCACCAGCATTATTTGTTTTAGTCGTTCCATTATCATCAATTATAGGATCGTTATTTTCAGTCCCAAATAGTTTTGCAGCCGCAAAACCGTTTCCAAACTCCACTCCTTTCACAGCAGGAATTGAAAATGCAGCATGAGCCAAAACAGACTCTACACTATCCCAAAATGGCTCCCCCAAACCAATGGGCAATCCAATCACTCGACACTCGACAATACCACCTACACTATCTTTTGCATCGATCGCTTTTTGTAGTCCTTGTTCAAGGTCAGCAACTCCAGCGATCTCTGTAATCTTTGCCTCTATAGAAATAGACTCGCCTAATATTTTCTTTGCAATCACTCCTGCCGCAACAATTCCCGCAGTTAGTCTTGCACTAAAAGAGCCACCTCCTCTATAATCTTCAAATCCACCAAATTTAGTATGAGCTACAAAATCTGCATGACCGGGTCTTGGAATGGATCTTTGTTTTGAATAATCATTAGAACGTGTATTATTATTTTCAAAAACCATAGTTACAGGTACTCCTGTTGTGTAATCATTGAAAACACCACTCATAAATATAGGAACATCGGCTTCTTGTCTTGGCGTAGCTCCTTTTTGCGTTCCACCTTTACGACGATCCATATCAGGCAAAAAGTCCTCTTGCTTAAGTGATAATCCAGCTGGAATACCATCAATACTTACACCAACCGAAGCACCATGAGATTCTCCAAAAATGCTCACTCGAAAAAACCTACCAAAACTATTCATGTAACTTTATAACTATTAGTAATTAAACATCTAAACCAAATCCTAGAAGACTTTTCTTAGTTTCTTCAATTTCTTTATGTACAATTCCTTTCAATCCCAATTTACCAGCTACTTGTACAAACATCGCACGGTCATCTATATATACGACTTCTTCTGGTTTTGCATGTGCAATATCTAACGCTAAAGAAAAGATGTCCGCATCTGGTTTTCTAATATGAACAAAACAAGACGAAATAAAGAAATCAATAAAATTTTCTAGTCCGAAATGACTAATTCTATAATCATTTAGTTCGCGACCTTCATTATTTACAACAGCAATTTTCAAATGATTCTTTTCTTTTACTGATTTAAAAAGTTCAATCATTTCAGGTAGCGGTTGAGATAATTCAAACATAAATTGTTTAAATTGCTCTTTTGTAAAATCTCTTTCTTTAAAAAATACCGTTCTATCTAAATACTCATCTAAAGAAATTTTCCCTTCTTCATACGTATCAAAAGTTAAATGATGACGTTCATCCAATTCTGAAGCTTCTAACCCAAACTTTTCAATGGCAGCTTTACGACCATTACGATCCCAACCATTATTTAACATTACACCACCTATATCCAAAAACAAAAATTTCACCTGTGCCATAACTTCCTATTTTATTCTAATTAAAACTATTATACTACTTTAACACCCAATTTTTCTATATGTTCATAGAAATTAGGATAAGACTTTTTAACTGCCATAGGATCTTGAATCGCTACTGGACCATTTGCGTTTAATGCAGCTACCGCAATAGCCATGGCTATTCTATGATCATTGTGTGAGGTGGTAGTTGCAGATTGAATACCCGTACCTCCATGAACTATCATAACATCCCCTTTTAACTCCACTTCAATTCCCATTTTCCCAAACTCTTCTTGCAAAGTCAACCCTCGATCACTTTCTTTGTGCGCCAATCTAGTCACACCTTCAATCATACTATCCCCCTGACAATTGGCTGCCAAAGCAACTAGAGGAGGAAATAAATCTGGACATTCCGTCGCATCAAATCTAAATGGCTTCAACGACGTAGGTTTTGTAATTTCTATTTGATCAAATCCAATGGACAGCTGTACTCCAGACTCTTGCAAAGCATTTAAAATTGCTTTATCTGCTTGAGTTGATTGAACATCTAATCCTTTAATCACACTACTACCACCCACTGCTGCCGCAACTAATAAAAATGCACCACCACTCCAATCTCCTTCTACTTGATATACTATCGTATCTTTAGAAATAACAGACTCTGTACCAAAGGTAAAGGATTCATAATTATGATTTTCTGGTAATTTTAGTTGAAAATCTTCCATGACTTTTAGTGTCAAATCTATATAAGGCTTACTTTTTAAATTTTCCACTTTTATAGTCACATTATTTGCCTGCGCTGCGGCAAATGACAACAATAATCCAGTTAAATATTGTGAACTAAGCGAACCATCTACAGTAATATTATGAGGAACTAAAGGACCTTGAATATCAAGTGGTAATTTCCCTTCATTAGATTGAATATCTACTTCTAATTTAGGTAAAACTTCATCAAAGAAATTCATTGGCCTAGTTGTCAAGCTACCGTGTCCAGTTATATGAACTTTACTGGCACTCAAGGCTGCAATTGGAGTAAACATCCTGCTACCTAAACCACTTTCGCCAAAATCAATAGTTACTAATTCTTTTGTCGAAATATCAGAACTATCAATTTTTAATGAGCCATTTTCTAATTCAGTTACTATCGCTCCTAAAGTTTGAATAACAGCTAACGAAGCTTTATCATCATTTGCTATTCCAGGATTATGAATAATTGAAATACCTTTTTTTACAAAGGCGGCTGCACATGCACGCTGCATGGAACTTTTTGATGCGGGAGCAACTATTTCACCGCTAATTTTGGAAGGATAAACTGTAATTAATTGCGCGCCGTCCATATATTTTAATTTGTATATTCTTATTTTTTATTAATAGAAGATAACATCGTAATAGTAGGTTCTATCTCCGCTAAAATCAGTGGCTTATAAATGGCTTTACCAATATTTTCTAAAAGCACATAATTGATTTTATTCGCAATCTTCTTTTTATCAGAGAGCATATTTTTTAATGCTAAAGTCGCATCATATTCAAAAAATGCAGGTAATCCGTATTGTTTAATTAGATTAACTAATCGTTCTGATGCTTTGAATCCTAATAATTCTTTAGATAAATAAGCCGCGGCTACCATTCCTATCGAAACAGCAAATCCATGAGGCAAACTATAAGTATTTTCAATAGCATGTCCTAAAGTGTGACCATAATTTAATAGTTTACGATCTCCTTGTTCAAATTGATCTTCTTGAACCACTTTCGCTTTTAAAAGTGTATTCTTCATAATCAATTTATGAAGCAATTCTTTATCTTTTTGAAAATCTGAAATTTTGTGTTCTTCCAAAAGTTTAAACATCGCCGCATCTTTAATAGATGCATGTTTAATAATCTCTGCAAAACCATTTACCCATTCTAGTTTGGGTAGCGATTTTAACAAACTATAATCATATAGCAAGAAGCTTGGTTGTTTAAAAGTTCCAACCATGTTTTTATAAATACCTACATCAACTCCATTTTTTCCACCTATAGAAGCGTCAACCATTGCAAGAATACTTGTAGGAACAAATCCAACATCGACACCTCGCATATAGATTGCAGCCGTATAACCAGCAATATCTGTGACTACGCCACCACCAATACCAACTATCGTTGCTTTACGATCTGCACCTAGATGAATTAATTGCTCTACTAATCCATGAACAGCATTTGCTTGCTTAAACTCCTCTCCTGCTTGTATAGTTAGAATATTCCATCCTTTTAATTTTTTTTCAATTTTTGGATAAATATTGGAATCCGTTATTATAAATGTCGATCTTGGATCTGCTATTTTACCTAACAATTCTAAAGACTCGTTGAAATAAAATGCAGTGCTATCCCCTGTGGAATATTTGATTATTTTTTTCAAATTGCTATTAATTAAAATGGCTTAAATATTTAGGAAAATATCCTAAACATCTAAGCCATTATATGATTTTAGAAAGAGTTATTCATTCATTACTGCATTCTGGTGATTGATACTTTCAACGTGTACCGCATCCAAATATTTAGTAATAAAATCTTTACTTAATCCTAATTTTTCGCCTTTTGCAGACATAGAATCCAAAATTTCATTCCAACGATTGGTTTGTAAAATGGTAATATCATTTTCCTTTTTATAGGCTCCAATTTTGTCAGCAATTTTCATTCTTTGTCCTAATAAGTGCAACAACTCATCATCTAATTGATTGATTTGTTGACGATATTTTTCCAATTCAGTATTTTCAACTTCAGCTTTCTGATGTCTCCATACATAAGAATTCAAAATTTCGCCCATTCTTTCTGGAGTTACTTGTTGTTTTGCATCACTCCAAGCGTTATCTGGATCGATGTGAGACTCTAAAATCAAACCATCAAAATCCAAATCAGCTGCTTTTTGTCCTACTGGTAACAATAAATCTCGTCTTCCAGAAATGTGAGAAGGATCATTAATAAACAACACATCAGGGAAACGACGACGCATCTCAATCGCTAAATGCCACATTGGAGCATTGCGATATTCGGTATTTCCATAAGAAGAAAATCCTCTATGAATCAAACCGATTTTTTTGATCCCTGCTTTTGCGATACGCTCAACAGCACCAGTCCATAGTTCAATATCTGGATTGATTGGATTTTTAATCAAAACTGGAACATCTGCACCTCTCAAAGCATCTGCAACATCTTGCACGCTAAAAGGATTTACAGTTGTACGCGCACCAATCCATAAAACATCAACACCAAAAGTCAAAGAATCCTCTACTTGTTTGGGCATTGCTACCTCTACAGCAATAGGCAAACCAGTTGCTGCTTTTGCTTTTTGTAACCAAGGAAGACCGATAGTACCAACACCTTCAAAAGATCCTGGACGTGTACGTGGTTTCCAAATACCAGCTCTAAGCATATCTACTTTGCCAGTTTTTTTCAAACGTATTGCAGTTTCTACAACTTGCTCTTCTGACTCCGCACTACATGGACCAGAAATAATCAAAGGGCGTTTTTCCCAAAGTTCGTCTACTAGCGTTTTACTAGTGGATGGTGTGGCTTGCATATCACAATGTTTATTATATGAAAAATTTTTATCCTCTACTATTGGCATCATTCATTCTGATACGGCGACCTTTATAGTTTTTACCATCGATCGCTTTAATCATTTTATTAGCCGATTTTTTATCAATCTCAACCCAACTATTCATTTCACGCATATCGATTCTACCCAATACTTCTTTTTTCAAATCACTCAAATCTAAAATGTATTGTAAGAAGCTAGCTTTGTAAAATCCGTCTTTCGTTCCTAAGTTGACAAATAATTTAGCCATATCGCTATTTTCATCATTTCTTGGAAATCTCTCACGACTGCGACCTTCAGATCTTTCTCCGCGATTACTTCTGTCTCTACCGCCGTCTCTATTTTCTCTTCCATTGCGTTGACTATTGCGTCCACGATCGTCTCTGATATTTAGATCATTCGCATTTTCATAGTATTTCAAGAAACGGTCAAATTCCAATACGGACAATCTTTTCAAGATTTCTTCTTTACTTACGTCTGCAAATTTTTCCATAAGCATCGGCATGTAAGCATCCAAACTAGTTGTCTCAATATCCAAATTCAAAAGTTTGTCCATGAAAAACAAAAATTGTTTTCTACAAACTTCAGTTCCACTTGGAATATCCATTTTATGGAAAGGCGCTTTTACGATCTTTTCAATCTGACGTAATTTGAATGATTCACGGGAGTGAACGATACTCAAACTTACACCCGTCATACCCGCTCTACCTGTACGACCAGACCTGTGTGTGTAAACTTCCACATCATCAGGTAACTCATAGTTGATTACATGCGTGATACCTTGAACGTCTATACCTCTAGCTGCAACATCTGTTGCGATCAATAATTGCAAACTTTTATCTCTAAAAGCTTTCATTACTTTATCACGTTGAGGTTGTGATAAATCTCCATGTAATGCATCGATATTATAGCCTTCTCTTGTTAATTTTTCAGCTATATTTTGCGCATCCATTTTAGTACGTGTAAAGATGATACCATAAATCCCAGGATTATAGTCTATCAATCTTTTCAACGTTTCATATCTATATGCCGCACTCGTAACATAATATTGATGTTCAATATTTTTGTTAGCAGTATTCACTGCACCAACGGTAATTTCCATTGGATCGGACATATACTTTTTGGTAACTCTCCTGATTTCATTAGGCATAGTAGCACTAAATAACCACGTATATTCTCTGATAGGAGTATTTTGCAAAATGAATTCAATATCATCTTGAAAACCCATATTAAGCATTTCATCCGCTTCATCCATGATGACATACTTAATTTCTTCTAAATGGATTGCCTTTCTTTCGATTAAGTCAATCAAACGACCAGGGGTTGCGACTACAATTTGTACGCCCCTCTTAAGATCTTTGATCTGTAGGCCAATAGAAGAACCGCCATATACTGCAACTACACTCACGGTAGGCAAATATTTTTTAAATGCGGTAATCTCTTTTACAATTTGTAAACACAATTCACGTGTAGGACAGATAACCAAAGCTTGTGGGAACTTTTGATCTTTATCTATCATTTGTAACAATGGTAGACCAAAAGCGGCAGTTTTACCGGTACCTGTCTGAGCTAGACCTATTAAATCTTTAGCGCCATTGATTAATGCAGGAATTGCTTTTTCCTGAATGGCTGTAGGATTTACGAAGCCTAGATCACTGGTAGCCTTTACCAACTGCTCTTCTAAACCCAATTCTTCAAATGTTATCATCTTTCTTTAATTAAAAATTTGTGCAAAGGTACTTTAATATAAAAGAATGATTAATATTAAATTTCCCAGCTTGTTTATCTTAGATTTTTTCTAACAAAAACACTATTTCTTTAGTACTTTACTTATTCTATTTGCATTTTGCATTAACTCTGTCAATCCCTTCCAATTCTGAGTTTCTAAGCAAGTTTTAAATTTTTCCAATTGACTGATATGTTCTGTCAATACATCCAGAACATTTTCTTTATTCTGCATCAAAATGGGAACCCACATAGTTGATGGACTTTTGGCCAATCGAACAGTACTTTCAAAACCCGCACTTGCTAGTGCAAAAATCGCTTCTTCTTTTGTCTCTTTTTCCAAGACTGTATTTGCTAATGCAAACGATGTAATATGCGAAATATGACTCACATAAGCAACATGCACATCGTGTGCATCTGCATGCATATTTACAATATTCATTCCAATAGTTTTATATATAGATTCTACAGTATCGACTACATCAATATCGCTCTCTTCCTTATCACATAGTACAACTGCCTTACCTTTAAATGCCCCATGTACAGCAGCTTCCGGACCATTAAATTCGGTTCCCCACATAGGATGTGTAGGCAAATATCTTTTTCGATTAGAATGATTAACAACAGATTTTAAAATATTTTTTTTAGTAGATCCTGTATCTATTACCATCTGCGTAGTTACCATATCCAAAATCAGAGGCAATAGTTGCGCACAAGCGCTCACTGGAATAGCTAAAACGACCAAATCAGATTTAAGAACGGCTTCTTTTAGAGGTAACACATCATCCACTAAACCCAACTCTAGCGCTTTTTCTTCATGCACATGATTTACATCCGTACCGATAATATGCTTCACTAAATTGTTGTCTTTTAGAGATAGAGCAAAAGAACCGCCTATCAACCCCAAACCGACTATAGTAACATTTTCTAGTTGTTTCATTTCATTTGATTGATTATAGTTG
Source organism: Rhizosphaericola mali (assembly GCF_004337365.2). Taxonomy (GTDB): domain Bacteria; phylum Bacteroidota; class Bacteroidia; order Chitinophagales; family Chitinophagaceae; genus Rhizosphaericola; species Rhizosphaericola mali. The sequence goes on from NZ_CP044016.1 coordinate 2,680,098, forward strand.
AGGATTCAATTCTGTGAATTGCATCTTCAAATCTTTGAATATCTCCACAGAGACTAATTCGAATATATTTATCTCCTTCACTTCCAAAAATACTTCCAGGAGTAATAAATACATTTGCTTTGTATAAAACATCATCCGCCAACTCAATTCCATTATTATAGGTAGATGGAATTTTTGCCCACATAAACATTCCCACTTGATCCTTGGAGTAGGTACAGTCCAATAAATCTAATAGTTCGTACACTTTATCACGGCGGCTACGATATATTTCATTTACCTGTTCATGCCATTCTTTTCCCAATTCCAACGCTTTTGCCGCTGCTAATTGTAGTGGTTTAAACATACCACTATCCATATTAGATTTGAAACGCAATATTTCATTAATACGATCACTATGCGCGATCAACATTCCCAATCTCCAACCGGCCATATTGTGCGACTTACTCAAAGAATTTAATTCAATCGCCACATCTAGTGCACCAGGAATACTTAATAAACTGATAGGATGATCATTCAAAATGAAACTATATGGATTATCATGTATTAATAAAATACTATGCTTTTTTGCAAATGCAACCAGTTTTTCAAATAGTTCAATGGATCCATTTTTACCCGTCGGCATCTGAGGGTAATTAACAAACATCAATTTTACATTGGACAAATCCTCTTTTTCTATTGCTTCAAAATCTGGTTGCCAATCATTTTTATCAGATAAATTATACGGTAAAATTTCGGCGCCTGTTAAATTAATGTTACTAGAATAAGTTGGATAACCTGGATTAGGAACTAAAACTTTGTCTCCTTTTTCCAAATAAGTCATACAAATATGCATAATACCTTCTTTAGACCCCATCAACGGCAAAACTTCAGTATCTGCATTTACGGTAACACTATACCATTTTTGATACCAATTGGCAATGGCATTTCTAAACTCAGGAATACCTTTATAACCTTGATAACCATGAACATTAGGCAATGCAGAAGCATCTTGTAATACTTTAATGACTTCAGGCGAAGGCGGAAGATCTGGACTTCCGATACCTAAATTGATAATATTTTTACCTTCTTTATTAAGACTATCAATTTCTCTTAATTTTTTAGAGAAATAATACTCTTTTACATTGCCTAATCTTGATGCCGTTTGTATAGTCATTACTGAATTAAAATTGATAAATTCTGGATGGTATTTGTGCCTTTTAAAATTAAAATGTATAGTCTATCCAAGCACTTACCGATCGCGTATTTGTTTAATAAGTTTTTCCTTTTTTATAAATTCCGTATACCTTAAGATTTTTAGAAATTGGGGTTATAGCGGAAAGTGCATGATGAAAATCCTCTATATTTTCAAATTCTAAATCTGCATGAAAACTATATTCCCAATTGCTTCCTGGAATTGGAAAACTTTGTAGTTTACTTAAATTAGAACCGGACTCTGCAATTTTAGTAAGGACTTTAGCCAAACTACCTTTGGAGTGATCTGTATAAAAATAAATGGAAGCCTTATTTGCATCTTCGATTTCCTTGACCATATCGGCTCTCTGCAACATTAAAAAACGTGTATAGTTACGTTTCATCGTATTGATTTCTGGAGCGATAATTTCCATATCATAAATCTCTGCGGCAATCTCACTCGCTATTGCTGCCGCAGTTTTCAATTTATTTTGACTGATTTTTTGCGCACTCAATGCGGTATCTTCCGACTCTACCAATTTCCAATTATGTTTATCCAAATAATCTGCGCATTGTAACAATGCCATTGGATGAGAGCGTACTTCTTTGATATCTTCCAATTTTGTACCAGGCAAAACCATTAAATTTTGTTTAATGGAAAGAAAAACTTCTCCTATAATTTTCAAATTACTTTTTTTCAAAAGATTATAATTTGGAAGAATACTACCTGCAATGGAATTTTCAATTGCCATGACACCACCCGTACTTTTCTTTTTATTTCCAGCGATAGAAACCACTTCTCTAAAATTATCGCAACAAATCATCTCCGTATCTTTTCCCCAAAAAATATTTGCCGCTTGCTCATGAAAACATCCACGGTAGCCTTGAATAGAAACTGCTTTTTCCAAATTTTCTGCCATACAATTGAGTTATACAAAAAAACCCGATCCTAAGATCGGGTTTCAAATATTTGTTATTAAATTTAGCAATATTTACCCGATCCACTTTGTGTAAAGTAGAAAAAGTAAAAGAAACCAAAACTGTTACCTGCTAAATTCATTAATGTATTGTTTACGATGTCAAAGTTAAACGCTAATTTTTATATTTTCAAAATATTTTTTCAAAAAAATATAAATGAACATTTGTTAGTTATAAAAATAAGTTTATATTTGTTTTGCTTTAGAAAGCTCATATGAAATTTTGTATGAATCTAGGCCTCTAACAAAAATTGCCGTCCTGATTGTTTGCTTAATTTATTAAATAGCACAAAGCGATTATTACGTTCATAATAATCGCTTTTTTTTGTGAATTATATAGAAAATTAAGGATTCGTTGAAAATATTGAAGCACTTGCAATCAATGCTCTCTTATTAAATTGTAAAACATCTACAATTAGTTCTGCAAAATCATCGGGTTGCAATACTCTATCTGGATTACCATCAGTAATTTTTAAATCTTTTAAAGTCAAATCTGTAGCTATTGTACTTGGTGTAAGAGTAGTTACACGCACATTTTGTTTACGCATCTCATACATTAGGGATTCTGAGAAACCAATAACAGCAGATTTAGAAGCACTATAAGCAGAAGAATTTGCACTACCTTTCAAGCCTGCAGTTGATGCTATATTGATAATATCACCACTACCTTGCTTGACCATAATTGCTGCAACTGCTTTAGCAACATAGTAAACACCGAAAACATTTGTCTGAATAATTTTTTCCCACAGTTGAGATTCCATTTCTAAAACACTACCAAAGGAAGCTGTACCCGCATTGTTTATAAGAATATCAATAGTTCCAAATGATTCTACTGCTTTATTAACAGAGTCAATAACTTCGTTTTCATTAACAGCGTCACATTGTAAAGCCAGACCTTTAATACCGAAAGCTTCTAATTCTTTCAAAGTCGTATTCAAATGCGCTTCATTTCTACCCGTTATAGCTACATTTACTCCCAATTTTGCTAAAGCCAATGCAGTAGCTCTTCCTAAACCTCTGCTGCCTCCTGTAACCAATGCGTTTTTGCCTTTTAAATCTGTCATTTCATTCTAATTTAATTGTTAACTATATTTTATACCGATCAATCTTTGATTATTACTGTAATTTTAATTGCAAATTATATTCATTTGCAAATTGAACTCTTTAAATTTTTATCAAAATGAAAAAACTTAGTTTTCTATTTTCTAATTTGTGTATATGTATTCTACTATCCAATAGTTTATTTGCACAAAGTGCGTCACTTGATTTTAATAAAATTCATATTACCGCCATACAGCATGCGAGTTTTGAGATGCAGTACAAAGGTAAGACGATTTTAGTAGATCCAAGTTTTGACAACAAGTCACCTGATTCCATAGTTGCACCAGACTATATCATATATACGGACATACACGAGGATCATTACAATGCGAAATTATTGCCAAAATTACCCATCAAAAAATCCACTATAATTATTGCGCCAGAGGCGGTAGCCAAACTAATTCCTACAAATTATCATGTAGAAATTTTGAAAAATGGCGATAGTAAAAAGGAAAACTTTTTCACTATTAAAGCAATTCCAATGTATAATCTTACACCCGAAAGATTGAAGTTTCACAATAAAGGACGGGGAAATGGTTATGTTATTACTATAAATAACAAAAACATTTACATTAGTGGAGATACCGAGGACATTCCAGAAATGCGTCAATTAAAAAATATCGACCTTGCATTTCTTTGTATGAATTTGCCTTATACTATGACAGTGGAACAAGCAGCTAGTGCGGTACATGATTTTCAACCTAAAATTGTAATTCCATTTCACTATAGAGGAGGAAATGGTTTCAGTGACATCAACGAATTCAAAAGTTTAGTTGAAAAAGATACGCCAAAAACAAGAGTTGAATTTTTAAAATGGTACTAAAAAGTAAAGCCTCGCAAAATTGCGAGGCTTTACTTTTATTTAAAATACGATCTCATTACAATAAAATCGCAGATAAAATATAATCGGCAAATAAAATAGAAATACACGTTACTACCACGGCTTTAGTACTTGCACGACCAATTTCCAATGAACCGCCATTTACAGTAAATCCATAGTAAGAAGAAATACTTCCGACCAAAAATGCAAATACATAAGATTTGATCAACATGAACCAAATATTAAATGTATTTAAATTTTGACGTAAACCAGCATCATAAATATTATTGGCTAATATACCCGCAGCCGCACCAGAAACGCGACCACCTAATATGCCAATTACACTAGATAGAGTAATCAAACATGGAATAATAGTTACAGCTGCTGCAACTTTTGGAAATACCAAATATGCAGAAGGATTGATACCCATAATTTCCAATGCATCAATTTGTTCACTAGAACGCATATTTCCTAATTCACTCGCAATTTTACTACCAACGACACCAGCAAGTACAATACTTAATACGGTAGGCGATAATTCAAGTAAAATACTATCCCTTACAATTTGTGCGATCGTCTGTGCAGGCACCAGCGGACTTACTAGCTGATAAGCTGTTTGTACGGTCGTAACAGCACCTAAGAAGAATGAAATAATAACAACTATTGAAATAGATCCCATCCCAATTTCTACACATTGATGCATATATTCCTTCCAATACATTTTTGTATTTTCTGGCTTACTTACCATCGATTTTAGTAAAAGTAAATAGCGACCAATCTGTGTCAGAAAATCTGTAAACATGCAATTTTATTTCTATAATTAAATTTTTCTACCGTACAAAGAAACACACAAAAAATTAATTTTTAATAATTATGTGTGCTTCTTTATGACTAATGATGCACTTTCGCTTTCAATTTTGTCCAATATGGACTTGCTTGTATGGATTCATTCAACGTATTTTGTCCGCATTTAAATTGTGCATCCAACACCGCAATATTTGCTGTATTTATAATACTTCGTACATCACTTCCTAATTGCAACACGTGTACTGGTTTTTTCATACCAACCAATATTGGTCCGATTAAATCAGCATCCCCTACTTTATTTAGTAAATTATATGCAGCATTTCCGGCAGTTAAATTAGGAAAAATCAAAGTATTCACTTCCTCTCCAACCAAACTACTAAAATCATAATTTTCCTTCAATACTTCTTGATCAAAAGGCAACCAAGCTTGCATTTCCCCATCAATAATTAATTCTGGATTTTTCTCTTTAACAAGAGCAGCAGCTTTTGACATTTTCCTCGCTTCTGGTGAATCTGTACTACCGAAATTACTATGACTTATCATTGCAATTTTTGGGGTAATGTTGAAGCTCTTGATTTCCTTAGCAACCAACAAAGTGATTTCCGCCAATTCTTCTGCTGTTGGATCTAAATTGATAGTCGTATCAGCCATGAACAAAGGTCCTTTTTTGGTAATGACTATATACATTCCCGCAATTCTCTTCACTCCTTCTTCGGTTCCAATAATTGTCAATGCTGGCTTAATTGCAGACGCATACCTTTTAGTCAAACCAGAAATCATACTATCGGCATCTCCTTTTTCCACCATCATCGCACTGAAATGGTTGCGATCGCGCATCAATTTCACACTTTCGTATTTATTAAAACCTTTTCTTTGACGTTTTTTGAAATATTCCATTCCGTATTCCAATCTCGTCTCTTCCATTTCGTCAGAAAGTGGATCAATAATTGGAAATTCGGAAATATCCAAACCAGCTTCTTCTGCTAAAGATTTGATTTTATCTATACGTCCTAATAATATTGGATAACAAATACCTTCTTCGTAAGAAATGGTAGCAGCTTTCAATATTTTTAAATTGTCCGCTTCTGTAAATACGATACGTTTTGGATTCTTACGTGCTTTACTTCCAATAACGCGAATCAATTGATTATCAATACCTAAGCGTTTATTTAATTCAATTACATAAGCATCCCAATCGTAAATTGGAGATTTTGCCACACCACTCGCAATCGCGGCTTTTGCCACAGCCGGAGCTACTGTGGACAATAATCGAGGATCAACGGGTTTTGGTAAAATATAGTTTTTTCCAAATACCAAATTCTTCTGATCGTACGCCATCGTAACGATATCAGGAACTGGTGTTTTTGCTAGTTCAGCCAAAGCCATCGCAGCTGCACGCTTCATTTCTTCGTTAATCGCACTAGCACGCACATCCAATGCACCTCTAAAAATATATGGAAAACCTAATACATTATTTACTTGATTTGGATAATCCGTTCTTCCTGTGGCCATAATAATATCCGGACGAACTTCCGTTGCTGCTTCATAAGAAATTTCAGGATCAGGATTTGCCATCGCAAATACAATTGGATTTGCAGGCATTGATTTGATCATTTCTTTGCTCACAATATTTCCTGCACTCAATCCCAAAAATACATCTGCGGTTTCAAATGCTTTCGACAAAGTCATAGACGCATCATCGATGGCAAATTGTCCACGTAATGGATCTAAATCTCTACCTTTATGCAAAACACCGTCCACATCAAACATGGTAACGTTTTCCACTTTTGCACCGAGCGATAGATACATCTGAATACATGCCATTGCAGCAGCACCAGCGCCACTCACAACAAACTTAACTTCTTCAATTTTTTTATCTTGAATTTCTAAAGCATTGATTAACGCCGCAGCACTGATAATCGCCGTACCGTGTTGATCATCATGCATAACAGGAATATTCAACTGCTCTTTCAAATGTTTTTCTATATAAAAACATTCGGGAGCTTTAATATCTTCCAAATTAATACCGCCAAATGTCGGTTCCAAAGCCTTGACAATTTGTACAAATTTTTCTGGATCCTTTTCAGCAATTTCAATGTCAAAAACGTCGATATCTGCAAATATTTTGAATAAAACGCCTTTACCTTCCATCACCGGCTTTCCTGCTTCTGGACCAATATCTCCCAAGCCCAAAACCGCAGTTCCATTACTGATTACCGCAACTAAATTACCTTTTGCTGTATATTTATATACATCTTCTACATTGTTCGCTATTTCACGACAAGGTGCCGCCACGCCTGGGCTGTACGCCAAAGAAAGATCTCTTTGACTTTTAGCTGATTTTGTTGTAACAACTTCTATTTTTCCAGGTCTTCCAGAAGCATGATATTCTAATGCTTGTTCCTTTAGCAAGTTATTTGCCATAAATGTTTAATTTAATATCGTTAGAACTTAAAAATTGTGGTGCAATTTAAGCTTTTGCATTTATTCCCAAATAAGTCATCAATCCAATGCCTATCTCAATTGCTCGCTCATCTACCATAAAATTAGGAGTGTGAACATTATTAATATATCCTAAGGTTTCATTTCTTACCCCTAATCGGTAAAAACAACCTGGTATTTTTTGCGTATAGTAACCAAAATCTTCCGCTCCCATCCTCAATTCCGTTTCTTCTACATTTCTTTGATCCAAATATTCCTTTGCTAAATTTTGACCTTCTTCGGTCAATGCATCATTATTATCCACAGTTGGATAACCAACATCTACCAATGTATCTATTTCCGCCCCAGTTGCCGCGGCAATACCAGCTGCTTCTTTTTTGATCAATTCGTGTGCATGGTAACGCCAAGTTTCATCCATTGCACGAAAAGTTCCTTTTAATTTCACTTCACTTGGAATAACATTCGTAGAGTGACCACCTTGCATACTACAAATAGATAAAACAGATGGACTAAATGGATTGCGATTACGGCTAATAATTTTTTGCAAACTTGTAATTAATTCAGCTGCAACTAATATCGTATCAACAGTTAAATTAGGTTGAGCAGCATGCCCACCTTTTCCTTTTATAGTAAAATATAATTCGTCCGCACTTGCCATTACTTTTCCCTTTCGAAAACTGACCTTTCCGACTTCTAATAAGGGATGTACATGGAGACCAAAAATTCCAGCGGGTGTCGGATTTTCCAAAATACCTTCTTTAATCATCAAACTCGCACCCCCTGGATTTTTTTCTTCTCCAGGTTGAAATATCAGTTTAATAGTTCCATCCCATTGCTCTTTTAATTCATTCAAAATCTTAGCTGCACCGAGCAAACAAGTTGTATGCACGTCATGGCCACAAGCATGCATCACGCCTTCATTTTGTGATTTAAAATCGATATTATTTTCTTCTAAAATAGGCAATGCGTCCATATCGGCACGCAAAGCGATAATTCTTGAGGTTGGATTATTTCCTTCAATAAGACCGACTACTCCCGTCTCAGCAATTACTTTGAATGGAATATTCCATTCATTTAGTTTAGTTTGAACAAACAAAGAAGTATTATATTCTTGATAACTTAATTCAGGATTTTGGTGTAAATATCTTCTTATTCCTACAAATTCTTCAAAATACGCTTTTGCTTTTGCTTTAATTATTTCAGACAGCATGATTTATCTTTCAATTATTGCGGTAAAGATAGGAGAATTTAAATTGATCATTTTCTTATCTAAACAACGATATACGACCTCTAATAATTGAACAAAAATACATACGTATCAAAAAATACAATTGCAAAAAGTATTTTAAATACAAAAGCGGATAAAATCCGCTTTTGTATTTAGAGTTTCTCTATATCTGAAATCAATTCATCAACCGATTCTTCTTTTGTAGCCCAACAGGTAATCAATCGAATAGCAGATTCTTTTGCATTGATATTTTTCCAAGTATAAAACGCATATTTTTCATGCAATTTTTGAATGCAATCATTGGGCAAAATAGGGAATAATTGATTGGTATTAGATTCAGTAAGAAAATGAAAACCTTTTTTGCGAATAGCGTCGCTGATTTTCTTCGCCATTTTGTTGGCGTGCTTTGCCAATTCAAAATACAAATTATCCTTAAACAATTCCACAAACTGAATACCCAACAATCTACCTTTTGCAAGCACAGCGCCTTTTTGTTTCATATTCATTGCAAATCCAGCTTCCAATGACTTATCAGAAATTACCACGGCTTCACCTATTAAAGCACCGGCTTTCGTAGCTCCTATATAAAAGATATCGACTAATTGACCCATATCTTTTAATGTTACATCATTACCTTCTGCAGTCAATGCAGATGCCAACCTTGCTCCATCTACGAATAGAAACATATTCTTCTCGTGACAATATTCAGATAAGGCTTTCAATTCGGCTTTGGTATAAATTGCTCCCAATTCGGTAGAATTGGAAATATACAACAAACGTGGAGACATAAACAAAGGATGATCAGACTGAGCATCAAAATATTGATGTAAATCCGTTAATCGAATCTTACCATCTACTTGTGTTGGCAACGTAACCACTTTGTGTCCCGTAGCTTCAATAGCTCCCGCTTCACTGCCTACGATATGACCCGTTTCTGCAGCAATTACATATTCATACGATTTTAATATAGAGGAAATAACTGTAAGATTTGTCTGAGTACCAATGGGCATGAAATAAACACCAACTTCCGACTTACCAACAGCATCGCGAAGCATTTCCACAGCTTTTAAACTAAATGAATCATTGCCATAACCTTCCTCTTGAATTAAATTCGAATCAATTAATGCCTGTAAAATAGCAGGATGGCATCCTTCGCTATAATCATTTTTAAAACTGTGTAGCTGCATTTGAAAAATCTGTCTTTTTTTGGGAAACAAAAGTAGTTAATTGCTATTCAAAAAACGCAATAAAAGCCCATTACACAAACGTTTTAACTTGTTAATGTTTCAATTAACAAAATTAGTTTTGTTCGTTAACAATCTTCACACTTGCGCTACAGCCCAATCTAGTCGCCCCTGCAGCGATCAAAGCTTGAGCAAATGCCAAATCTCTAATACCACCAGATGCTTTTATTTGAATGTTCTCTGGTAAGTTTTTACGCATTAACTCCACGGCATGCATAGTAGCACCTACTTCTGCATAACCAGTAGATGTTTTCATAAAATCAACATTTGCTGGTGTATATAAAGTACAGCATTTTATAATTTCTTCGTCAGTTAATATGCCACTTTCTATAATAATTTTTACTGCTTTTCTTTTAGATTGAATCAATGGAGCTAAATGATTGATTTCATTTGCCAAATATTCCCAATCATTATTTTTCAGGGCAATTAAATTAATAACAATATCCAATTCGTCCGCCCCATCTACCATTGCCAACACCGTTTCAGCAACTTTAGCCTCAATAGCGCTATATCCAAATGGGAAACCAATGACTGTGGCCACTTTCACCTCAGAATCTTTAGTTAATTCTTTCGCTTTTTTTACAAAGTTTGGAGGCACACAAACTGCCGCAAAATTGTACTGCATTGCTTCAGCACATAATTGCTCTATCTCCTTAACAAGAGTTGTCGGTTTTAATATTGTATGATCGATGTAATGATTTACTAATTGTGCCATATTTCAATAATTTAAGAAGCGCAAATATAACTACCTTTTTTACAATCGAAATTTAACAGGGCAATACAGTACAAATTTGCGCTAATTGCTATAACTTTGCGGGCTTTTTTATAAAAAATAATCATGTCATCCATTAGCGTACAACAGAAATCCAATCAAATCAAATTGACCATAGCAGGATTCGTCTTGCTTACATTTATTGGCTATTTCTGTATCGGGTTACCTCTTGCAGTCCTTCCCGTTTATATTCACAAAGATCTTGGTTATAGTGAAATAGTTGCTGGCGTTGTCATTAGTTTACAATATGCAACCACATTCCTAACTCGAGGGTACGCAGGAAATATGGTGGACAAAAAAGGTCCAAAACCAGCAGTTATAATTAGTATGATTTGTTTTATACTTAGTGGTATTTTACTGTATATCTCATTTCACACGAGAAGTCATGCAGCATTGAGTCTTACACTATTAGTAATTACAAGACTAATTACAGGATGTGCAGAAGGAATGGTTGGAGCAAGCCCTATTAATTGGGCGATGTTGGTTGTTGGAAAAGAACATACTGCTACTGCGATTTCGTACAATGGTATTGCTAGTTATGGAGCCTTAGCTGTCGGTGCACCACTGGGTGTAATTATCAATAAACATTTTACAATTGGAGGTATCGGCTTTTCCATAGTTATTGCAGCATTACTTGGTTTAATTTATGGAAGCAGAAAAAAAGCAGTAAAAGGTAGCTTTCAAAAAAGTGAAAACAAATCTTTTGGAAAAGTTTTGAAAATCGTCGCTCCCTATGGTATCTGTCTGGGTTTAGCTGGTTTAGGATTTGGAGCTATTTCTAATTTCATTACACTTTACTTTGATTATTTCCATTGGAACGATGCAGCTCTTTGTTTAACAATATTCAGCACCTTATTTATAGTTGGTCGTTTAATTTTTGGTAATTCAATAAATAAGCACGGCGGCCTTATAGTCTCTTTATTTTGTTTAGCAATTGAAACTATAGGACTATTTATACTTTGGATAGCACACATTCCTAATATTGCACTGATTGGAGCTGGTATAACTGGATTAGGTTTTTCCTTAGTATTCCCTGCACTAGGTGTCGTCGCGGTAAACAAAGTTTCAGATTCGAACAAAGGCGCAGCACTCGCTGGCTATGGCTTATTTATAGATATATCACTAGGATTAACAGGACCTCTTTCAGGCAGTGTAATCAAATTTGGGGGAATGCATAGTTTATTTTCCTTTTCTTCCGTGATGGTTGGCATTGGTTTATTATTATGTTTTTATTTAAGAAAAACGGAAACTAAAAACCAACTATAAAGTTAGAGTATAGTTGGTTTATAAATTAGAATAAATTGTTTGTTATTTATAAGCTTTAAATTCTTGTCTTGCTTCTCCAAGCCCATCAATTCCGTATTCAATCACATCGCCATCTCTCAAAAATCGTTGAGGATTCATTCCCATCCCTACGCCGGCAGGAGAACCTGTAGAAATAATATCGCCAGGATTTAAAGACATAAACTGACTGATATAAGCGATTAATTTAGGAATTTTGTAAATAAAATCTTGTGTAGTTCCATCTTGTACTAATGTTCCATTTAATTTCAACCAAACTTTCAAATTATTAGAATCTGGAATTTCATCTTTAGAAACTAAATAAGGTCCTATAGGAGCGAAAGTATCACAGCCTTTACCTTTATCCCAAGTACCACCGCGCTCTGTCTGAAATCCACGTTCACTTATATCATTATGCAAAACATATCCCCAGATATAATCTTCCGCATCTTCTTCAGTTACATAATTGGCTTTTTTGCCAATTACCACAGCTAATTCTGTTTCCCAATCCGTTTTATGAGAATCTTTTGGGATAGTCACTCCATCAAAAGGACCTGTCAAAGAAGAAATTGCTTTCAGAAATAATATCGGTTCATTTTCTTGCTTCAAACCGGTTTCTTTCACGTGATCGGCATAATTCAAACCTACGCAAACAATCTTAGCTGGATCTGCACATGGAACTCCAATTCTTACATTATCATCAATTTCTTTTAATGTGGATTTATTTTCAGCTATAAATTTCTCCAATCTTTCTTTACCACCATTGGAAAGAAATTTTTTGTCAAATTCTTCACCAAAAGTAGAGACATCATATTTCTTTCCATCAATCAACACACCTGCTTTTTCCTCACCAATATTTCCAAATCTGAATAATTTCATATTTCTTTTTTATTTTAAAAATTCTCTAATATTTTTCATGGATTGTAATCCTGGAAGTACACGCAACAATTTTCCATTTTCAAATAATAACAAAACGGGAATCATTTGAATATTTAAGGATTTTGTCAGCGTCTCCGCATGATCTACGTTGATATTTTTTATGTATAATTTATCTTGATATTCTTTGACAACTTTGTGCATTCGAGGTTTCATTTGCAGACAAGGCATACACCAATTAGCTCCAAATTCTACTAAAACACGAGAGTGATTTTGCACTAATGTATCCAAATCTTCCATGGTAAATTCTTCCTCTTGATGTGCTAAATTTTGCCATGCAAATAAAGTAGTATCGGTATTTATTGCGTATTTTTTTTCTGCGAAAACATTTGTGATCGCGGTGCAAAATAGGATTAGAAAAAAAAGTCTACGCATCAAATATTTGCAATTTTATACCGTGCGAAGGTAAATCACGCACTTTATCTTTTACACTAAATTATTTTAACCTATGTTAAAATTTATAAACATTTGATTATCAATATAAAAAAATCGCACTTTATTTTTCCATAGATTCAATTTATCTTGCAACTTATATGGATAAGTTCGTCGTTTCTGCAAGAAAATATCGTCCTCAGACTTTTGATACGGTCGTAGGACAAAAGCACATCACAACCACATTAAAAAATGCGATCAAAACAAGTCAATTGGCACACGCCTATTTGTTTTGTGGTCCTAGAGGTGTCGGCAAAACGACATGTGCACGTATTTTTGCAAAGACGATTAATTGTTCCAATCCGTCTCCAGAAGGTGAAGCGTGTGATCAATGCGCATCTTGTAAAAGTTTCAATGAAGGTACTTCGCTCAATATATCCGAATTAGATGCGGCGAGTAATAACTCTGTGGAAGATATTCGTACATTGGTAGAGCAAGTAAGATTTACACCACAAGCTGGAAAATACAAAGTGTATATTATAGATGAGGTACACATGTTGAGTTCTGCGGCCTTCAATGCTTTTTTGAAAACATTGGAAGAACCCCCATCTTATGTGGTTTTCATATTAGCTACTACAGAAAAACATAAATTACTTCCAACGATTTTGAGTCGTTGTCAAATATTTGATTTCAAACGTATTACTAATAATGATACGGTAGAGCATTTGGAATCTATTGCCACCAACGAGCATGTGGAAGCAGAAAAAACCGCTTTGCAAATTATTGCACAAAAAAGTGAAGGTTGTATGCGTGATGCGTTGAGTATCATGGATAAAATCGTCAGTTTTACGGGTGGCAAGTTGACTTATCAAAATACAATTGAAAATCTCAACATCTTAGATGATGATTATTATTTTCAATTATTAGAAGCATTCCAAAAAGAGGATTTACCAGCGGCATTGCTTTTATATAATGAAATTAATAAAAAAGGCTTTGATGGTGATGTCTTTTTGAATGGATTGGAAGACTTTTTCCGTAATTTATTAGTTGCAAGAGACTCCAAAGCGATTGAGATTTTAGATGTCGTAGCTGGTTTTGAAAATAAATACAAAGCTGCGGCAACGGAAACTTCTGCATCTTTCATCATAAGTGCTTTAAATATTTTGAACGAAGCGGAGATCAATTACAAAACGGCTAGAAATAAACGTTTGCATATTGAAATGGCATTAATCAAAATCAATTATTTGCAGCAAGCAATTGGTTTTGCATCTGGCGGCGAAAGTGCCGTAGTAAAAAAAAAATTAGTTAATGGACCGGTTGTTTTACGCACCAAGCAAATAACTAATTTTTTCACTGAAAAAGTTGTCAATACAACCACCAAGGATTCTAATACTCAAGGAGCCCGTGTATATGTAGATCCAGCTGTTATTCAAGATAAGCAGCCAACTGCGCCAAAGGATGAGCCAGTTTCAAAACCAACTATTCCTGCGGCCAAACCTTTAGCGCCAAGCATTCCAAGTTTGAAAAAAGCGAAGGGAAGTAATCTATTGCAATCCATGATTTCTCAACAACAGGAGGAAGATAGGCTCAATACCAAAGTAATTGAAGCTATCCCATTGGAAATCAATAAGCTGCAGCAAGTTTGGAATGCTTATGCAGACGAATTAGTTAAATTGGACAAACATACAGCATCCAACACTTTTCGTTTAGCTCGTTTGGATATATTACCCAATCAAACATTTACAGTCACAGTTCAAGCATTACTGCAACAAAAATTCATCGATCAAGAACGAATGTTGCTGAATGAAACGATCCAAGATGCATTTTATAATAGAAATATTTCCTTTGAAATCATTATTGAAGAAGGTGTCGTGGAAGAAATACCCTTACATCAAAGACTCAATAGCCGAGAGAAATTTGCTTTATTAGCTGAAAAATTTCCTCAACTGAAAAATTTAAAAGACAAATTACGTTTGGAAATCGAATAATTTATTCAAAACCGCCAATTGTAAAAGTCTTGTAAAACTTTACATTTTTTTCCTACATCTAAAGTTTTACTTTTGTATCAATTATTAGAAGCAGATAACGGAATATGAAGAAGATCGAAATGGAGATCATTGCACTTTCACACAGTATCACACAGACGCATTCTTATGCGGTGGTTTTGGGAGAAGTGAACGGCTTAAGACGGTTACCTATCGTGATTGGTGGTTTTGAAGCACAAGCAATTGCTGTTGCATTGGAAAGAATGCATCCTAGCAGACCATTGACACATGACTTAATGAAAAACTTTATGAATGCATTCAATATTGAATTAATGGAAATCAATATAAACGATTTGCAAGAAGGTATTTTTCATTCCAAATTGGTTTGTATCAACGAACGGGATACGGTAGAGATTGACAGTCGTACCAGCGATGCTATCGCTTTAGCGGTGAGATTTGGATGCCCAATATATACTTATGAAAATATTTTGGATAATGCAGGTATTATGATGGATGATAGCGCCACTTCATTAGGACAAACAGAAATTTCTATTTCCGAAAATTCCAGTTTAGATCAAAGCCCTATCAGTAGTGGTACTTCAACAACTGATTTAAGTTCTCTAACCATGGAAGAACTTGAAAATAAGCTAACCGAGGTCCTAGACAAAGAAGATTATATTGCAGCAATCGCCATCAGAGACGAAATCAAAAGAAGAAAATAAATGGTATTTTTCCCAAATTGTAAGATTAATCTTGGGTTACACATTGTCAACAAGCGAGAAGATGGATTTCATAATTTGGAAACCATTTTTTACCCGTTGCCTTTATGTGACATTGGGGAAATCATCAAAAAACCGTCTAATAATACTACAAAAATACAAGTATCTGGTATTCAATTAGATGCAGGAATCTCTGATAATATTTGTATAAAAGCATTTCAACTTTTAAAAACAGACTATCCACAAATAACAAATTTGGATATTTATTTGCATAAAAATATACCTGTTGGTGCTGGACTAGGAGGCGGTAGTGCAGATGGAACATTTATCTTAAAGGCGATCAGTGATCTTTTTTATTTGCAAATTACAGCGGAACAATTAGCGGTGTATGCGCTACAATTAGGAAGTGATTGTCCATACTTTTTGTATAACCAACCAGCATTTGCAACACAAAGAGGAGAACATTTGACTCCAATGGAAATAAATCTTTGCGGTAAATACTTGGTTTTGATTAATCCTGGAATTCATATCAACACTGGTTGGGCTTTTAAAAATATTACACCTAATAATCGATCCTCTAATTTTCAATCAATACATTCCGATAATATTTCTGAATGGAAAAATATTCTATTCAATGATTTTGAAGAGCCTGTTTTTACTACATTTCCTGAGATTCAAAAAATAAAAAAACAATTATATACACTTGGTGCAATTTATGCATCCATGAGTGGTACAGGTAGTTCAGTTTTTGGTATTTTTGACAAGAAATTAGAACATTGTGAGGCTCATTTTCCAAAATCTTATTTTATAACAAATATTGATTTATAATCATACTTTTTAAAACTTGAAATATTAATTAAATTAACGACAAAAATCAAAAACCATGCACGAAGAACATTTAGAAAAATCAAATACTGGACTTATTTTACCAGAAGTTATTGTTTTAATTCTTATTGCTTTATTGTTTTCCAAATGTCATTACACGGGTGCTAATGCAGAAATGAAAGAAGGTAATCCTGAACATACAGAGGCTGCATTAGAAGCTCCGACTGGCTCAGTTGACTCATTGGGAAATTTCATCTATGATGAAGGAGAAATGATTGCTATAGAGCTGCCCACTGATACATTAAATGTTGGCAAATTCAGTACAGAATATAAATTGTACACATTCTTAGCTGATAGCACAGCAACTTTAGATACTACAAATGGTAATTGGTTTGACTTTACTAATGTAAGATTTAAAACAGGTAGTTCTGTAATGACAGATTCCTCTGTTAATCAGTTGAAAAACTTAGTTAGCATTATCAAAGCATTTCCTAACAGTAAATTTAAGATTGGTGGGTATACGGATAATACTGGAGACTCTACAACAAACGTAGCATTATCTCAAAAGAGAGCTGATGCAGTTAGTGCTTCTATCAAAACTTTGGGAGTTGCCAATACACAACTTACAGGTTCTGAAGGTTATGGTCCATTACACCCAGTTGGTGATAATACAACAACTGAAGGAAAAGCAATGAACAGAAGAGTGTCTGTAAATGTAAAAGCAAAATAATATTCAAAAACATAGTTTAGACAGAAGCGAAATCAATTTTTGATTTCGCTTCTGTCATTTAGAAGGCTTCATTCAATCCTAAGAAAAATCCTTTAGATCCATATTTACCAAAAGCATAGTCTAAGCATAGATTTGTCCTTGTCGCTTTATTAAATAATACACGCAAACCAGCACCATAAGCAGGCTGCCATACTTGAAATATTTTCGTTGCCACAAGATCATTCGTCGTCTGTGCACTTATAAAAGTCACACCACTCAGCAATTTATTTCGAGTAATGGGAAATCTAAATTCGGATTCTGAATAGAAATATTGAGTTCCTCTAAAGTAACCAACAACATATCCTCTCCCACTCCTAAAATTGGGATCTCTACCTGTTCCCGATAATTCTAAATAAGGAACAGAACCACTTAATACACTTGATCCCCAACTCCAAAAAGCGAGAACCGTTTCAGGATTTTTCTTAGATAAACTCACATATTTTCTAAAATCACCTACAAAAAGTGCCGCATTTTTACTACTGCCAATCCATTTCTGATTGACACGTAAACCCACATCTAAATACATTCCTTTGTATGCACGATTGATATTATCTCTAGTTGTGTATTCCACATTAAACAGAAAACCATTCGCATTGTTTTTGGCAGAATCATAACCATATTTTTGATTATAAATTCCATAAGGAGTTTCAGTTTCAGCAACTTTATTTGGATTCGTTATATTTTTTCGAATATCAAACTCTACACCTGCACCCACAAATAGATTTTTCTTAACTTCTCGATACACTTTTTCTCTAAAATTATAGAATATTGAATGCCAAACATAAGGTTTCCGATAAGGATTCGTCATGATTTTATTCCCACCACTATAACTTTTGCCTTGACCGATACCAATTCCAAAATCAGGAGTTACTGATTTTGAGGCAACTAAACTACCTTGAAAATTCCACTTATTTCCAGGAGTGAAAACATTATGAACTATGTAAAAATACAAAATGCCTTTGGTGGTCGCAGATGCAGATGTGGCAGCCACAGACATAAAAGTCCCTGGCTTATGTCCCAAGACTCTTCCTGCAACGGCTTTAATACCTCCTTGTAATCCTATTGTAGGATTGGCAGCGATATTAGGAATAATTGTAATTCCAGATTTCCTTTTAGTGGTATCCTTGGAATGAGGGTGAAATAATTTATCATACAAATCAGCAATATCTACTTGCTGTTTCAACATTTCATCTCGCCTTTTATTTATACTATCCATTTTCAAGGAATCCAATGTTTCTTTACTTTGTGCCTCACTCCTATTAGGAAGCAAAGAAAGAAATATTAGCAAAAAGAATACTATAATACTATTTTCTTTTGTTATTTTATTTAGGTGCATATATCGTAAGCAATAGAAAAAAATAAGCTGTAACTAATAAGTTACAGCTTATAAAATTAGTATTTATTGTTTGTATATATAAAAATTTTAAACTGGAATACTTGTATCCAAATTAAAATCCTCATCCCTTAAATATTCTACCTCTGTTGCCATTTCATAGTTGGTAGATTTTTTGGAGAAAAAGTCGTGTTGTGTTGTCTTAGTTGAGGAACTCAATCCATTTAATACAATTTGATTTACTTCTTTCACTTCAAAATATTCTTCAAAACCTAGATTTGCCAATGCTTTGTTTCCATTGTATTTAATAAATTCTTTTACATCTGCAGTTAAACCAATATCGGTATACACTTCATCTGTATATTTCATTTCATTTTCATACAACAAATCTATCAATTCATACAAATCCTTTTTCACAACTTCCTTCTCCAAAGGAGGCATTTCATTATAAATTTCTTGAGCCAATAAACCTACAAATACACCATGAATGGATTCATCAGCCACAATCTTTTTGATAATATCCGCACTGGCAACCATCTTACCTTGACCAGCTAACCATAATGGTAAAAAGAAACCACTATAAAATAAAAAAGATTCTAATAAAACAGATGCCGCCAATGACATATAGAACTCGCGATCAGTCATTTCTGGTTTATCTGTAGCTCTGTAATATTTTTCAATAGTCGCTGCTTTAAATTGTAGATATTTATCATTCTCTACAAATTTAAAGGTATAGTCAATTTGCTCTTGACTACAGACCGTTGTAAAAATGGTACTATATGACTTTGCATGAATAGATTCCATCATACACATAAAAGACATCACAGACTTACATTGCAAATCTTTGATATGATCCAAACATTTTGGCATACCTACATGACTTTGTAAAGTATCCAACAATGTCAAACCGCCCAATGCTTGCATATATGCCAACTGCATTTCAAACCCTAATCCTTGCCAAACGTCTATATCCTTAGAAGGCGTATACTCAGTATCCACCCAAAATTGACGCAAATTTTGCTGCCAAAATACCTCTACGTAGTCATTGGAAGGCTTATTCCAATTGACCGCCTTAAATTTTTTTTGCTCCATATATGTCAATTTTTTTGAAAATTATTCAATCGATTTATTCAAAGTTACATAACAAAATGAGTATATTTCTTCGCATTTTTTACCCAATTAATGAGGTGATTGTGGATAAAAAATTATGCTTTCGTCTTAATTAATTGTTTATTCAGTTGCTTTTTCTTGATGAAAATAACTACTGCAAAATGCACTATACTCATTACCAATACATATATAGGAAATAACCAATTTAGATGTTCACCAATTACCATTGGCAAAATTGCCATCGCATAAGCCGGAGGCAATTTTGTATTCAAAAATTTCAAAGTCAAAGTAACTACGATAAAATCAACAATACCCACCAAAATGAAATCATGCAAATAAAAAATGCCCCAAGTTCCAATGAACGCAGCAATGGCCAATGCAATAATATGCCTGATAGACATACTAATATTATAACTTGGATTTTGCACATATTCAAATCCCACTACAATAACAGGAGGAATAGCAAACATCGCCGGAATATTTATGATTTTGCAAATCACAATCCAGACAATCAGTAGTATTACATAAGGCAGAATCAAAGTATTTTTTCCTTTTTTTTCTTCGAATTCTTTTTCTCCATTTTGATAAAAAAACTTAACAATCAGAAATAACAAAAATGTAAATACCAAAATAGAACCAATAAAATAAAAAGATCGGCAATCGGTTATTACGGGAAGTAATCCAGTTGCCAATGCCGGAGCTAGATTATTTCGAATAATTTGTAAAAATGCGATCATCGCCACTAAAACTAAAATCAATTTTATATAAATGGGGAGAGTGAACATATTGATTACAAATCCGATGACGGCAGTACCACTTGGAATATAAAATAATGCCAATGGCTTACTTGTCCAATGCGGAATTTTATATACGAAGCAACCAACAGAAAGTGCGGATAATTCCGGTAATATAATTTCATCTGAACGAAAAAACATAGAAACGCCCAACATCACTAACACTAAAATCAACGCTGGCAATATCGAAAAATTGATATAAGATCCTAATGGTCGAATTCTTATTTTCATAGAAGTCTATTTAAACAAAAAACTTGATGAAATTATTTCATCAAGTTTTTCTCAAAATTTTATATAATACAATTTTTAAAGCAAAATGCGATCCCCCTACTATACTGCGCAAGATACGCATTCGTTGATAGAAGATTTTCTAGTACGCGTATAGTATAAAGATTTCAATCCCATCTTGTGACCATACACATAATATTTAGCTAGATCTCTTGTGGAGTCTGTACTATTAGTATGCAAGATTGTTGAAATACCTTGATCTACGTGTCTTTGTATAACAGAAATCAAACGCAAAACTTTTGTTTGATCCATTTCATATGCGGACTTATAGAAGAAATAGTTATCATTTGTCAAATAAGGCATTGGGTAATATGTCGTACTATCACCATACTCTCTCACTTCGATAATATCTACAATTGGCATCACTGATGGTGTCGCATTCATGATATATCCAGTAGATTGATTAGGAGCAATGGCGATACGATAGGCATTATACAAACCGTACTCTTTTACTTGTTCTTTCAATTTTGCCCAATCTTCTTTAGTAGGAATTTCAATACCCGCAAATAGACCTTTTACTTTATCTGTAGTTGGTATATATTCGTCATTGACATATTTGTCAAAATATTCACCAGAAGCGTAGGCGGACTTTTCAAATCCAGCGAAAGTTTTACCTTTTTCTTTGGCAATTTCCATAGATCTTTCAATCGAATAGTAATTGACCATCATGAAAAATACATTACAGAAATCCAATGCTTCTGTACTTTCATACATAATGAAGTTTTTTGCCAAATATCCGTGCAAATTCATCGCACCCAACCCAACTGAATGTAACTCTTCATTTGCTTTTCTGATAGAAGGCACCATTGTGATACTTGTCATATCCGAAACGATGGACAAAGCAGTCATGGCTGATTTCACAGATTCTTTAATTCTTTTATTATCCATTACCGTAGCAATGTTTAAAGAACCCAGATTACAAGAGATACCATATTTAATTTCATCTTGCTCACCATAACTTCCAATATTAGAGACTTGAGACAATTGCATAATCTCCGTACACAAATTGGAAAATTTGATTTGTCCCAATCCGTTCAATGCATGTTGTTTATTTGCATTGTCTTTATAGAATATATAAGGATATCCACTTTCTTTTTGCGTCTGGGCAATTTTTGCCAACAATACACGCGCATTAATTTTTTTCTTACGCACTTTTGGATTGGATAGTAACTCTTCATACATCACCGTCATATCCATTTCATCCAAATATTGACCATAAGCGCGGAAAACAGTATGAGGATAAAACAAATAACAAGGTTCGTCCGAACTTGCTAATTCCATGAATTTATTGGGAACAATCACGCCGATAGACAAAGACTTGATACGTACTTTTTCATCTACGTTGATTTTTTTACAATCCAAAAACTCTTCTATATCACTGTGAAATATATTCAAATAAGAAGCTCCGGCACCAGGTCTTTGACCTAATTGATTGGCGTAAGAGAATGTATCTTCCATGATTTTCATTACAGGAAGTACTCCACTTGCCAAGCCATCCACGCCTTTAATAGCTTCGCTACGACCACGCAGTTTGGACATATTGAAAGATACGCCACCACCAATAGAGGATAATTTCATCGCAGAGTCAATTGCATAACCGATACCGTTCAAGTTATCTCCTACTTCATCCAAAAAGCAAGAAACCAATTCACCAGAACGTTTTTTACCCGCATTTAAAAATGTAGGCGTTGCTGGTTGGTATTCTTGACGGATTAATAAATCAGCAAATTCCAATGCTTGAGCTTTATTACCTCTAGCCAAATACAACGCAATAGCAGCAATACGATCTTCATATCTTTCCAAAAATTTTTCGCCGGAGTCATCACGCAAAGCATAACTCTGGAAAAATTTGAACGCACTCATAAATGAAGGAAAACGAAACTTATGTGCATAAATCAAATCATACACTTCTTCCATCTCTTCAAAAGTATATGAGTCGTAAAAATTGATATAATATTCATTATCAATAAGATAATCAATCTTTTCCTTTAAATTATAGAAAAATACCGTATTCTTATTTACATAGTCCAAGAAATAGGATCTAACCGCTTCTTTATCTTTATCTAATCTATAATCATCGTTATCCTTTACCATTATCTCGTTGTTCAACAAGATCCATTTTTTTTCTATGACTACGTTTTTCATTTTTCTAAAATGTATGAGATGGAATAATAATTTTTTCTACCAACCTTTTTGCATTCAATTAAATGCTATACAGCCTCAACCAAACGGTTTAATTCATCTGGTTTAAATCCGATGATGCGTCCAACTTCTTCATCTTTTTCTAATACAATTACAGTAGGCAAAGATCTTACGCGAAATTTAGCGGCGACCTCTGGTTGATCAAAAGCATTAATTTTTTCGTAATCCACACCTTTTCTATCTAAATACTCAGAAACCATATTACAAGGAGCGCAATCTTTCTTTTCGAATTTGATTATTTTTTTCATATAAATGTATCTTTTTCGTTTTCAATAAGTTAATGAAAAATGACCAAAAAAAATGTGTAAATATTCAAGTGGTCCGAATACAAAGATGCATTTTAATGTTAAAAATACCTTGTGGATATTATCCCCCTATGTGGATAAAATCGATGATTATTTTTTGAGATTTTTATGTATCTGAAATGAAGAAAATGTTATATTTCTAACAATAAAAAATTGGTTAACTTTCGTTATATACACTTTCGGTATTTACTTCCCATATGGACCTTTTATCCTTATCTTGTTTGATTATTTTAGATACAGCTTCAAATGCAGCTAACATAGAATGATCTTGATTATTATAACGATGCATACCATTCCTACCAATCATAAATAAATTTTCAAATTGATCGAGATATGCTCTTATTTCAGAAAATTGATTGTACGAACCAAAATAAGCAGGATATGCTTTAGGCACTTTTATAACGACACTATCCAATACATTAGACGGGCTATTTATAAATGCCAATGCAAGCAACTCCTCACACGCCAACTTTTTCAATGCATCTTCAGACATATTCCATAATTCATCACCTTCGTTGCAAAAATATTCCAAACCGACCCACAACGTATTTTCAGGATCTTTCACCATATACGGACTCCAATTATTAAAAATCTGAATCCGACCAACTTTTACATATGGCTCTTGTATATAAATCCAATTATCTTTTAACGATTGCAAACTTGATTTATCCAACAAGACTCCAATGGTTATAAAATCTCTAAATTTTAAAGATGCGGCAATATTTTTAATATGATCAGGAACCTGATTACCAAGGCTTTTGATTAAATGAGTAACAGGAATAGTCGAGATAAAATAATCCGCAGTAATCAGCGCCTCCCGATTATCTTTTCGTATAATAACCGATTTAATTTTATTGCCATTGACATTCATTTTAACTATCTCAGTATTCCTCTGCAACAGAACATTGCGCTCATCTAACTGCTGAGCCACCAATTCCCACATTTGTCCAGGTCCATACTTAGGATAATAAAAGTATTCAATAAGCGAAGTCTCTACATCTTTTTGACTAATATCAGAACCCAAGTTTTGCCTATTTTTTTTAAAAAAATGTGCAATCGTTTTAGATATGGACAATTCTTTTATACGTTGGACACCCCAATCTGCATTTATATCTTGACAAGATACGCCCCAAACTTTCTCTGTATAACTTTTAAAAAAAGTACGATACAATCGCTGACCAAAGCGATTAATAAAAAAATCTTCTAAATTCCGTTCTTTCTTTATTGGAAATAAAACACTTTTAAGATAACTAAAACCAATTAGTATCGAATTGCCATATCCTAAATTGAAAATAGTCTTTTTACTAACAGTAATCGGATAATCAAAAAATCTTTTCTTAAAATAAATGCGAGACAGGCGATGACATATCATCAATACATCATCTGTATCCTCTATAAAAGTTGCATCCGATGACGGAATCATTTGGGCTTTCCACCAATCCATTACGCGATCAGATTTGGAAAAAAAACGATGCCCTCCTATATCAATTCTATTTCCTTTATAATTAATTGTACGAGACAAACCTCCCCATTCATTACTTTTCTCTATAATGATAGGTTGAATATTAGAGCTTTTACTCAATTCAGAAGCAGCAGTCAATCCAGCAGGACCACCACCAAGTATCAGGGCTTTCTTAAGATGCACATTCTATCAAACGCAGAAACTCTTAACTTATTTCAAAATATAAGGTGAGAAATTTACGTTTACTGAAAATATGAGCTTACAATACTATAAACTTGAGCATAAGAAGTCAAAACAAGCATTTATTTTTTCAATTTTTATAATATTCTTTTTTTTCTCCATAAGACTACTTACGAATACGACCGAATATCTTGATAGTTATGGAATAGGAGACTCCTATGGCTATTTATTAGCGTCTGATTGGATTAATTCGGGCAAATATTTTATTCCAAATAAAAACCCAATCTCAGCAATTGAATTAACTAGACGCCCACCGATATATCCACTTTTTATTAGTTTATTAGGAGGTCACAACCATGTTTATTTCATATTATTTATACAATCTCTCATAGGGATAGTTTCTTTTTATTTGATAATTTTATATTACGAAAAATTAAAAGGAAACGCACCTTCATTGCTCTTAGTCTGTGCTATATTAACACCGTCCTATATAATTTTCATGCAGATAATCATGTCTGAAATATTGATTATTCCTTTAATAATAATAATTGCACTTTTCTGTCTAAGAGGAATAACAAACTATCGATATTTAATTATTCAATTAATTGTCAGTATTTTACCATTAATCAGACCTATATTTTTTCCTTTTACAATACTGAATATTTTTATCACATTATTTTTTTTAAAAGGTACAAAAGGCTATTTGAAAATACTTTCAGTTATTCCTTTTTTTGTAACAATGGGCTATATGAAATATAATGAATATAGGACAGGATACTATCATTTTACATCCATTGAAAACATTAACCTTTTACAGTACAATTTAAAATCATTTAAAGAATTTGAGTTAGGAAATGTGAGTGGAGATAATTGGACAGATTCTATACTATTAGAATCAAAGAAATACACAACCTATTCCGAACAGAATAAATATATTTCGAATATATGTAGAACCGAAATCAAAAAAAACTTAACTAAATATACCATTTTCCATATTGCTTGTTGCTTTAAAGCCATAGTTGATCCGTCAAGATATGATGTATTTTTATTTTTTAAAAAAGAGGTACCTTCACATAGTGGCGTAGTTAAAGCATTCAATGAAAAAGGTTTTTTCTATTCCATATCCAAAAGTTTAGGTTGGCTACTTACAGATACGATAAATTCACCATCTAAAGGCTTTCTAATCGCTAACATTTACATTATTGTTGCATTTGTTTTTCAAATAGGAAAGTTGTTTTTTATATCGTATTTTTTGATTATATTTTATAAAGCAAAGAAGTTTAATTGGAATTATCCTACGATCTTTACAATATGTTTTATTGGCTTTAATTTTTTAATAACTGGCCCAGTAGCAAGTCCTAGATATTTAATACCTATTGACTTTTACATTTTTTGTGCTACGGCTCTTGGATTTGAGTTCTGGATAAATAGGAAAAAAGCACCAAATATATAAATACAAAGGAGATTAGATAATTTTTCATTCATTCCCAATGACGAAGTGGAGAATCTACAAAAAAAGAATATCATTCATTAAAAAAGACTCTAAAAATTTAATAATCAGTTTGTATATTTAAATGCTTTTTATATTTAAAATACTGATCATAAATTAGACATAATAATTTATTTTGTTGAAGTACAAACCATTTGCATTTGTGTGGTTGTATTCCTTAGATAAAGATGAGTTATATCTATTAAAATTAGAATAAAAGCACTATAACCAAAACCATAAAACACCCCAAATTAAAAACTAAATGCATCAATTCAAATCAAAACTGTTCTTTTTTAAACTGCAAAATAAACAATCTTACTATACATTGATCTTAATTGCAGTATTATATACGATAGCACTGATAATACGTATAGAATCAAATACTTTAAATGAGTCTATTAATGATCAAAGCAGAGACTCATATAGTTATATAGAAACGGCTAACCTAATTAAAACCGGGGTATATTTTAAGAGAGATATAGAGTTTAATCATGCAGTAAGTCTAACCAAGCGACCATTTATCTATCCTCTCTTCCTTATGATTTTAGGAGGACAAAAAAATTTAATCTTAATTATCATTATACAACACCTAATTGCAGTCGTTTGTGCATACTTAATGATATTATTTTTTGAAAAAATTGGAGGAACCCATCCATTATGGCTAGCATTAGCAATAGCTCTAACGCCTGCATCTATCTATTTTTACCATCTTATTATGTCTGAAACGCTCACTATGTTGTGTAGCAGCATCATTCTTATTTTATTACTAAACATCTCAAATAAGAAATGCTTCATAAGTTTGCAGATTATAATTGGGATATTACCGTTTATTCGCCCTATTTTTTTCCCTTTTACAATTTGTAATCTTCTATTTTTTATTTGTTGTCGGAACTTTTCATTTCAATTGAGATTATATGCAATAATTCCAGTCTTATTATGCACTGGATCATTTTTTTTTAATAAATACCGAACGGATTACGCCCACTTTTCATCAATTGAGAACATAAATCTAGTTGATTTTAATATTACAATGTTTAAAAATGCAACCTTGGGTGGAGAAAAGGGAATTAATTGGGATGATAGTATTCAACAAAAAGCCTTGCAATACCATGACTTTCCCAGTAGAAGCGCTTATTTAGGTAACGTTGCAAAACATGAGATATTTATCAACGGACCAGATTATGCCAAATTTCACATAATATGCAGCATAAAAGCTTTATTTTCTTCAGGGAAAACAGACTTTATTTTTTTCAACCCCATCGGATCTATACAAAACAATCAAAATAATATAATCAATTCCTACTACAATAAAGGCATCTTAACCGTTTGTAAAAATTATTTAGAAAATTATTTAGATGAAATTATAAAAGAAAAAAGCGCCACCGGAAAATTAATCTTAATTTATTTTATACCGGTAACGCTGTTCCAGATATTAAAATGGCCATTCATCTGCATTGGTATATATGTAAGCAGACAAAGAATTTTGTCTACGAGTGGACTTTACATGATATTCTTTTTATGTTACAATATATTCATTACAGGTCCTGTTTCCAATCCACGATATTTACTGCCTATAGATCCCATTATTTTTATGGCATTTGCTTTGGGTGCTCAAAATGTTTGTAGTTTATTTAAAATCGAAAACAAAAAAAGGATTGCCTAGTCTAGCAATCCCTTTTATATAAAAATTACAATAATATTACTTCTTACCCGAAAATTTTGAAATAAGCCATATAATAGCAACGATAACAATAACCACCATGATGATACCCCACCACATACCAGCTTTAAATATAGTACCAACTACTTGACAACCAGATAGCGACATCATAGTTAAAACTAAAAAACTCATTGCAATTATTTGCTTTTTCATAGATTCAAAATTTTATAGTGTTAGATAATCATTATTTTTTCAATCCGCTAATCAAAATTGTAATCATATTATCCTCCAATGCAGAAGGAGGTACTTGTACACGTGATCTATGCCAAGATTCAATACCATAAGTAGCATTTAACAACAACCATACTGTTGCAGGCACATTTATACTTTCTTTAATTTCTCCCAATTCAATACCTTTAGTGATAATCTGATTAAATCTTTTACGA
Organism: Rhizosphaericola mali; assembly: GCF_004337365.2. GTDB lineage: Bacteria > Bacteroidota > Bacteroidia > Chitinophagales > Chitinophagaceae > Rhizosphaericola > Rhizosphaericola mali. Next base: position 2,708,815 of record NZ_CP044016.1, read on the forward strand.
TATTGATGTCTTTGTTCTCTGAAATTATTTTGTTCTGAATCATCCAAATGCATCCATTCCCTATTGGCAACATAATTATTATTAAAATTATCTACCATTTCCTTTATTTGAAATCTTAATATAGTTTCAATTTTTTGCAATTGTGTTGTCTCTTTCATCTGTTCTACAGATGTCATAAACTCACTATAATTAGAGGTAATTGTAAAACAAATGTCTACCAGTAGCTCTTGTTTGGAATCTATATGATTATACAGGCTAGCAGCTTCTATTCCCACTTTCTCTGCTAAATCTCTCATACTGGTGGCCTTGTAACCTCTTTCTCTAAATAATTCCGCAGCAGCCGTAAGTATTACATCTTTACGACTCTCGTCTTTTGCTGTTTTAATTCTTGCCATGGCACAAAATTACAATGAGTTAAGTTATAATAGATAACTGAAATAATATTTTTCATTTAAATATTTTGTCATAAAATTTGACTTAAATCAGATTATTCAATTATGTGGCAAAATCAACTAGGCAAACTTTTCACTTCAGACCTAATCTCCTCTGAAAAAGACTTTCAAAAAGCCAAACAATTTCTTATTGAAAAAATTGACTTTTTAATCCAACATAATTTCCCTGAACTTGTTCAAATACTATACAAAATGGACATTTCCGAAAATAAATTAAAATCTTTACTTAATGAATCACCTGAAATTAATCCCTCCCTTATTATTGCCAACCAATTAATCGCGAGGCAAATCGAGAAAAACAAAAATTTCGAATATTATACGCAACAATTCAGCCAAAAAAATTCAGATGAGGAAAAATGGTAAGGTCAAAATGACATTCAAAGAATTAAAAATCAGACATTTAGACAGTTAATTTCATCTTAAAATGACATTTGGACATTTTTAAGGAATAATGTTGAATATGTATACTTTTTGATTTCATAAAGCAATTCTTAAATAAAAACAATATCTAAATACGATATATATGAATCTAAATAATTATACCATCAAAGCTCAAGAGACCATTCAAGCGGCTCAACAATTGGCTTTCAATGGGCAAAATCCTAATATTGAGACTTTGCATGTATTGAAGGCTTTGTTGGATGATAAAGACAGTCCAATTGAGTTTTTGGTAAAGAAAAATAATGTCAATTTACCTTTTGTAATTTCAAAAGTGGATGAGGCATTGGCAAAATTACCTAAAGTTTCCAGTGGCACGGAACCTGCACAGACCATAAGCCGTGATTTGAATAATGCTTTATTAAAAGTGGATGCAGAGGCTAAAACTTTTGGCGATGAATTTGTAAGTATTGAACATTTATTATTGGCACTGGTAGATGGGAAAGATATATCAGCAAATATTTTGAAAGATGCAGGTTTGACTAAAAATGGTCTAGCTACGGCTATTAAGGATTTGCGTAAGGGTTCTACTGTCAATTCTCAAAGTGGAGATCAACAATATAATTCTCTAAAAAAATATTCCAAAAACCTTAACGATTTAGCTCGTTCTGGCAAGTTGGATCCAGTAATAGGAAGAGATGAAGAGATCCGTCGTACGTTACATATATTGACACGTCGTTCCAAAAATAACCCAATCCTTGTAGGCGAACCAGGTGTTGGCAAGACCGCGATTGTGGAAGGTTTGGCGATGCGTATTGTCAATGGTGATGTACCTGAAAACTTAAAATCTAAAATCATTTACGCTTTGGATATGGGTCAGTTAATCGCTGGCGCAAAATACAAAGGTGAATTTGAAGAAAGATTAAAAGGTGTGGTTAAAGAAGTTGCAGAAAGCAATGGAGAAATCATACTTTTCATTGATGAAATACACACACTTGTTGGCGCTGGTGGTGGCGAAGGTGCTATGGATGCTGCTAATATTTTGAAACCAGCATTGGCTCGTGGTGAGTTGAGAGCTATCGGAGCAACAACTTTAGCAGAATATCAAAAATATTTTGAAAAAGACAAAGCCCTCGAACGTCGTTTCCAAAAAGTAATTGTGGACGAGCCAAGTGTAGAAGATGCTATTTCCATTTTGAGAGGTATCAAGGATAAATATGAAGCACATCATCACGTTCGTATCAAAGACGAAGCCGTAATTGCAGCAGTCGAACTTTCCAATAGATACATTTCTGATCGTTTTTTACCTGACAAAGCCATTGATTTAATGGATGAGAGCGCAGCCAAATTACGTTTGGAAATGAACTCCATGCCAGAAGAATTGGATGAATTGGAAAGAAAAATTCGTCAATTAGAAATCGAAAGAGAAGCGATCAAACGTGAAAACGATGAAGCTAAATTGAAAGAATTGAACAGCAACTTGGGGGTATTAATGACTGAAAGAGATACCTACAAAGCTAAATGGCAACAAGAAAAGGAATTAGTTGATAAGGTTCAAAATGCTAAATCCGAAATCGAAAATCTCAAAATAGCTGCTGACAAGGCAGAACGCGAAGGAGATTATGGTAAAGTTGCGGAGATTAGATATGGAAAAGTAAAGCAACAAGAAGAACTTGTAGCCGAACTTACGAAACAGTTACACGATTCGAGCGACAAACGTCTTTTGAAAGAAGAAGTTGATTCTGAAGATATTGCGGAAACTGTGGCACGAGCAACCGGGATTCCTGTAAGTCGAATGATGCAAAGTGAAAAAGAAAAACTTTTGCATTTAGAAGATAATTTGCACGAAAGAGTTGTCGGTCAAGAAGAAGCAATTACGGCAGTGGCAGATGCAATTCGTCGTAGTCGTGCAGGATTGAGCGATCCAAATAAACCCATCGGTTCGTTTATATTCTTAGGAACGACAGGAGTTGGTAAGACGGAATTAGCAAAAGCACTTGCCGAGTTCCTATTTGACGATGAAAGCATGATGACACGTATTGACATGAGTGAATACATGGAAAAAGAATCTGTTTCTCGTTTGATCGGAGCGCCTCCCGGATATATCGGTTATGAAGAAGGTGGTCAATTAACAGAAGCTGTTCGTCGCAAACCATATAGTGTTGTTCTTTTTGATGAAATCGAAAAAGCGCATCCAGATGTTTTCAATACATTATTGCAAGTTTTGGATGATGGTAGATTGACCGATAATAAAGGCCGTACGGTTAATTTTAAAAATACAATCATCATCATGACATCCAATTTGGGTAGCGGATTGATTCAAGAAGCTTTTGAAACAAATCCTGACAATCCCGAATTAGCAGAAGAAAAAGCAAAAAAACAAGCGATGGATTTGTTGAAACAAACCATGCGTCCTGAATTTTTGAATAGAATTGATGAAATCATTGTCTTCCATCCTTTGATGAAAAAAGAAATCAAGAGAATTATCAAAATTCAATTGAATTCTTTGAAAAAAATGGTTGCAAAAAATGGCATTCAATTGGAATTCTCAGATTATGTTTCAGATTACTTAGCCGAACATGGTTACGATGCTCAATTTGGCGCTCGTCCTTTGAAAAGAGTTATTCAAAGAACTATAGTAAATGAATTGAGTAAAAAAATCTTAAGTGGAGAGGTAAATGCTCAACATCCAGTTTTGGTAGATGTATTTGACAATGTGGTGGTATTTAGAAATGAGCCCGTTGAAAAATAATTTTTAGAATAATTAGCAAAAATAGCCGCACAGAAATGTGCGGCTATTTTTTATATAAATCCTAAAAAACATAAATATTATTACAAATTCACTTGTTTAAAGCATTAAAAATCATTTGGTTTTATTCAATTAACACAACAAGCAGCCATACCAAAATTAATTTTATTACTTTTGGCACGTTAATTATCCAAATCCAACAAATACACTGTTGTTTATTTCGATGATTAAATATAATTTCGGAAAAACATAGATGATATTAATGTATGTCAAATAAAATTTCCAAGATTGCAGTGCTTACATCCGGAGGTGATGCTCCAGGAATGAATGCAGCCATAAGATCGGTAGTCAGAACTGGACTTTATTACGGACTCGAAGTATACGGAGTCATAAGAGGTTTCAGTGGTATGGTAGAGGATGATATTCGCTTAATGGAATCAACTTCTGTAGCAAATATTATACAAAGAGGCGGCACGATTTTAAAGTCCGCACGTTGTAAAGCTTTTTTCACACCGGAAGGTCGTGAGCAAGCATACAACAATTTGAAAAAAAGAGGTATTGAAGGTCTAGTGGTTATAGGCGGTGATGGTAGTTTTACAGGTGGTTTAAAACTCAGTACAGAGTTTGATCTTCCAGTTATCGGATTACCAGGCACAATAGATAAAGATCTATATGGTACTGATTTTACGATAGGTTTTGACACTGCGGTAAATACAGCAGTGGATGCTATTGATAAAATCAGAGATACTGCAGATGCACATGACCGTTTATTTATTGTAGAAGTAATGGGGCGACATGCAGGATATATCGCTCTTTATAGTGGGATAGCCACAGGTGCAGAAAATATTTTGATACCAGAGGCAGAAACCAATATAGACGATATTATCGCAGCGCTTTCTGAGAAAGAAAAAAGAAAAAAATTAGTGAACCTGATTGTTGTGGCAGAGGGAGATGAATTTGGTGGTGCGTCAGAAGTAGCGAAAGTCGTAAAAGAGAAGTTACCTAATATGGATACGAGAGTTTCAATATTAGGACATATGCAAAGAGGAGGCTCACCAACTTGTGTAGATAGAATATTAGCGAGCAGAATGGGATTTCATGCAATTGAATGTCTTTTGCAAGGCAGAAAAAATGTAATGGTAGGGATTAAAGATGATAAAATCGCTTATACTCCGCTTGAAATCGCAATTAGAGAAAAAGACAAGATCAATGACGAATGGCTAAGGATGGTAAAAATATTGGCCAGCTAAAAAGTTTATAATATCAATCAATCAATATGAACGAAGAGTTAAAACAAATAGAAACTATGCGAGAATGTGATTTTCCGATTAATCAGTTATTTCATAAAACAAAAATTGTAGCAACAGTAGGACCGGCGAGTTCTTCTTATGAGATGCTGCTTGAATTGGCACAAGCGGGTGTGAATGTCTTTCGTTTAAATTTTTCTCATGGCACACATGAGGATAAATTAGATATCATTGAAAAAATTAGAAAAATAAATGCAGAACATCCTTTTAACTTATCCATTTTAGGAGATCTTCAAGGACCTAAATTGAGAGTAGGTGAATTGGAAAATGGCAAATTGCAATTAAATAGAGGCGACATCGTTACATTTTCTTCTACAGAAAAAGTAGTTGGAACTAAAAGTAAAATCTATATTTCTTATCCAAATTTGCATAATGATGTAAAAGTGGGTGAAAAAATATTGATCGACGATGGTAAATTAGAAGTTGTTGTTGATTCTGTGGACAAAAACACAGGTAATGTAAATGTAAAAGTTACGTACGGTGGTACACTTTTACCACACAAAGGAGTCAACCTTCCCGATACAGAGATTTCTTTACCAGCGATGACTGAAAAAGATATTATCGATTTGGATTTTATCTTGAAACACGATTTGGATTGGGTAGCATTGTCATTTGTAAGAAAAGCAATTGATATGGTTGATTTACGCAAACGTGTAAATGAACAAAACAGCCAAATCAAAATCATGGCAAAAATCGAAATGCCTTCTGCGGTTGAAGACATTCGCCACATTGTTAACGAATCTGATGCAGTAATGGTTGCTCGTGGTGACATGGGTGTTGAATTACCAGTTGAAAAAGTTCCTTTGGCTCAAAGAGAAATTATCCGTGCTTGCGTACACCGTTCTAAACCGGTTATTGTTGCTACGCAAATGATGGAAAGCATGATGACCAATGTAAAACCAAATCGTAGTGAAATTACTGACGTTGCTAATGCGGTATTAGAAGGCACAGATGCCGTAATGTTGAGTGGCGAAACTGCAATGGGCGAACATCCAGTTTTGGTGGTTGAGACAATGCGCAAAATCATCATGGAAGTGGAAAAAACAGAATATCCATATAACCGTGAGGGTGATGTAGTGCCTTTGGCTAAATCTCCAACTGTTCTAGCAGATGCTATTTGTTTCAATGCATGCAAAATTGCACATGAAACACACGCAAAAGCATTAATTGGAATGACTCAAAGTGGTAGAACTGCTTTTAGATTAAGTAGTTACAGACCAAGTACTCCTTTATTTGTATTTACAAAAAATCCAAAGTTGGTCAATCAATTGAGTTTGAGTTGGGGTGTTAGAGGTTATTATTATGACGACAATAGCACTTTTGATAAAATTACTAGAGAACAAGTTGAAATCTTAAAGGAAAAAGGTTATATCGCTGACGGCGACGTTATCGTAAATACCGGTAGTACTCCAGTTGAAAAACAAAAACCAACGAATACATTGAAAATTTCATTGGTAGGAGAATAAGGTTTTTCTAATATTTGAAAAGGTCGTCAATTTAAATAAATTGGCGACCTTTTTTATTGTATCAAAAATCAAAGGAACTGTATCTTTGTTTATTATCTGTGATCACAATGCAATGGAATAATATAAAACATCAATCTTGGTTTAAGTTTCTCGTCAATTTTATGGGCATTTTGGTTATCATTCCATTAACGCCATTTGTATGTCGATTTATTCCACCACTTTTAGTCGGAAATTTTAATTTCGACTTCATATTGGCATTGGTTATTTCGATATTGGTAGTCCGTTTTTTCATTTGGATATTACGCCCATTTATAATTCCCTTTTTCATCCTCATTGGAGCTTTTTTAGTTTACAAACAAGTCAATGGAACTTATACAGTAAAAACAATTTTACAAGATTATAAGAATCTGACAGTTCAAAACTGGTATGTAAAAGAACAGAAAGAGGCAGATTTACTTAACAAAAGCCCCCATTTATTTGAAAATATTCAAAGCCGTACTGCAAGAATTGTCAAGTCAAAAATCAGTACGACAGATCCCGTAGTACGTAACTTTGCATTAAAACATTCATTAGAATATTTTGCCGATTACAAAGCCAAATATGGTCCGCTTGTTCGTTATTTTTCTCTTTTCAAATATATCAATAACAATTTCAAATACGTACCAGATCCTTTGCGTGATGAATACTACGCAACGGCGAAAGAAACAATTCAAAATGGTTTAGGCGGAGATTGTGATGATCACAGTATCCTAATGGCATCATGTATGGAAAGTATAGGTGCAAAATGCCGTCTTGTTGTTGTAGAAGGACATATGTATCCGGAATTATATATTGGAGATAAAAAGGACTTTTTAATAGCACAACAAGCAATTATTCAACTATTTTCCAATTATCGAATTCAAGGAATTTTTTATCATGAAAACAATGGTGAATATTGGATCAATCTAGACTATACTGCAAGGTATCCAGGAGGACCATATATGAATGACAATGTTAAACTAGTCATTGATATTTAAACAGTTACAAACTGTCATTAAAAATATCAATGCTTTTTTTTAAATTTGTATTTCTTTACTATAAATCAAATTAAATAGGACATATAGTTTATGCTTTCGAAAAAAACGCAATATGCATTTCAGGCACTGATGTATCTAGCACAGAAACAAAATGATGGCCCTATCCTTATTGCGGATATTGCTCAAAAAAAGAAAATACCTTTAAAATTTCTAGAAAACATCTTACTTGAAATGCGTAAAGAGGGTATTCTAGAAAGTAAAAAAGGTAAGGGGGGCGGTTATTATTTAGGCAAACCGGCAGATCAAATTGTATTGGCTGATGTCATGCGCCTAATTGATGGTCCTATCTCCTTATTGCCTTGTGTAAGTAAATTTTTCTATGAAAAATGTGCCAATTGTGATGAAAAAGTATGCGGGCTAAGAAATGTATTGATACAAGTAAGAGATGCAAATCTTGCTATTTTAGAGCACCAGACTGTTGCTGATATAGCGTCATTATCTCAATAATGCATATTAGCCACCTTTAAGAAAATGGAAAATATTGCGATTATAGTTATATTGTTATTTGGAATTGCGCTACTAGCAATCTTCAGTAAAAAATATAAGTTTCCATTTCCGATATTATTAGTAATTACAGGAGTCTTGATAAGTTTGATTCCTGGACTTCCTATTATAAAATTAGATCCACAAGTCGTCTTATTGTTATTCATGCCTCCGCTATTATATTCAGCGGCATGGCACACAAGTTGGCATGAATTCCGAACCAATATTCGCCCTATCAGTTTGGCTGCAATTGGGCTTGTATTATTTACAACTGTTTTAGTCGCGATAGTTGCGCACTCTTTTATTCCTTATTTTTCTTGGCCGATGGCATTTTTATTAGGAGCCATTATCTCGCCTCCGGATGCTGTAGCCGCTACTTCAGTCACCCAAGGATTGGGATTAAGACCCACTTTATTGAATATACTTGAAGGTGAAAGTTTATTGAATGATGCGAGTGGCTTGATCGCTTACAAGTTTGCATTAGTGGCGGTAACTGCGGGCAATTTTGTATTTTGGAGTGCAGGATTAACTTTTCTATATTCTTCGATCTTAGGCGTTGGGATTGGTTTTGCCGTAGGTTATTTGATACATCTTTTTTATAAAAAATTTGTGTGTGATGATACTATTGCGGTTGCCATTTCTCTACTTACGCCATATGCAGCCTACTTGATTGCGGAACATTTCGAAACATCTGGAGTTTTAGCAGTGGTGACGGCTGGGTTATTTTTGAGTTATAGATCATCTAGGATACTCTCCCACTCTGCTCGGATTATGACTACATCAATATGGCAGATTATCAATTATTTTTTAAATAGTTTAGTCTTTATTCTAATTGGATTGCAACTAAGAGAGATTAGAAGCGGATTAAGTAATTATAGTATTTATGAATTATTTCTATATGGAACTATAGTAAGTATTGTGGTTATTTTAGTGCGTTTTTTATGGATCATACCGTCTATCTTACTAAGCAACAAAGTATCAGAAAAAATATTCAAATTCAATTCCAAACTAACCAATTCCGAAACTATAGTTTTCGCATGGTCGGGTATGCGCGGTGTTGTTTCTATGGCTGCTGCCATGGCCATACCATTTACCTTAAAAAGTGGAATGTCGTTACCAGACAGAAGTTTGGTATTATACTTAACTTTTTGCGTCATTCTAGTCACCTTAATTCCATTAGGACTAACGCTTCCTTGGCTTATAAAAAAATTAAAAATTTCCCCTTATTCCGTGGATATGGAAGAGTATGAAATTAGAAATTCTGTAGTAAGTCATACTATAAGTTATATCGAAGAGAATCTTTCCCTAATGAATGATGATCTTTTGAATAATATTAAAAGTAAATACGAGGTCAAATACAATAGACTTCAACGCACAGATCTGCCTTCTAACTATTTTGGAAATGGTAAATTATTACCTAATCAAATCTTCAATGAATTTACCAAAGTACAGATTGAATTGATTAATATTGAAAGGCAAGAAATCGAAAAAATGCATTCCACAGGTAAAAATGAGGAGATCCTTCGTAAAATGATTTTTGAATTAGATCTGGAAGAAACTCGTTTGCAAATTGAAATGTATCAAAATTAAAATTATGTTGTATCCTAGTATTATTTCCATTGTCATTCTAACTATTATTGTTTTAATCATAAGTAAACGTAAAATTCATTTACATCAAGACAAGCTATGGAATTTAGTGAATAGTAGCTATGAAGAATTCCCGAAACGTCCTAGTAATTTGACAAAGGAAAAAATTGAAAATATTTATATAGATCGATATAAAAATATTTTAGATACAAAAACTGTGACCAATATCGATCCGGTGACATTAATACCCAAAACTAAAATTTCTAAAATTGGAGATCTAGAAAGTAATAGTTTACCGCTATATACTACTATCCATAGTGACGAGGAACATTTTTTAACTACGTTACATTTATCTTTTCATTCAGAAGGAGATACTTATTTTATGGATTTACTTTCTTTAAATAAGGATTTCCCATTAGATAATAACAACACGTTTTCCATGCTATTTGTCAATAATCAACAATGGAATTTTACTTTTGAAAAAACTGAGCACAACGATTTTGCCAAAAGCATTCCAATATCAGAAGAACAACTACAATTTCTTTCTAAAACTAAAGTTGACAAATGGATGCTTTGTCGTACTGCTGATCATTACTACGCAGTAGGTGGTTTGAACTTTGAAATTAGAAAATATATTTACAAACCAGAATTGCAATTTACAATCCAAACTATGGCAAAAACCATATTAGAACATACAAAAACTCCTGTTGCTTAATGTAGCAACAGGAGTCAAATCTATTTTCTTACAGATAAAACTATGGGCGATATTTTTTATCTGTTCCAAACTTCGAAGGCTTCGCCCCCATATTAAATACTAGAGTTCCGCCATTCATTATTTGTTTATGTGTTAAGTAACTATAGGGATAATTTTTCCTATCAAGCGTTACAAACTGTATGTATTTATTTTCCTTACTATTATTTAAAACATTTATTCGAAAAGTTTTGCCATTCTCTAAATGTATAGTTGCTTTATCTACTAATGGTGTTCCAAATACATAAATACCAGAAGTCGGATCCACAGAATACATACCCAAAGCATTAAACGCATACCAAGCACTCATCTGTCCCACATCTTCATTACCTATCAACCCATCCGGTTTAGTTGTATAAAAACTATCCGTTACGGTTCTTAATAAATCCGCAGTTTTATATGGTTTACCAATATAAGTATAAAGATAAGCGATATGATGACTAGGTTCATTACCTTGCGCATATTGACCTATCATGCCTGCTATATCAGGAGAAGACCCTTCTTTCAAATTTGAAGACATGGTTAAGAAATGATCTAGACGCTCCTCAAATGTAGATTCTCCACCCAACAATTTTACCAAACCATGCACATCTTGCGGAACTAACCACAGATATTGCCAAGCATTCCCTTCAGTATAGTCAGTCTGTCTATGAAGCGCAGAAATTGGGTCAAATGGTGTTCTAAAATTACCATTTATATGTCGACCATTAAAAAACTTTACACCATCATCATAGTATTGGGTATATAGTTTACTTCTTTTTTCATAGTAGATTGCGTCTGCAGTTTTTCCCTTTTTTTTCGCCATTCTAGCGATACCAGCATCTGCTATTGCGTATTCCATTGCCCAAGAAACAGACTCTAATAAAGAGTCTAGTGGAATAAATTTCAAATCAGTTACAAAATCCAAACCAGATGCATTTCTGGTCGCTGTTTTTGTTACCGCTTCATAAGCCAAAGCCTCTTTATTTTTGGGAATTAATCCTTTTAAAAATGCATCTGCTACAACTATAATTCCCGGATTACCTACCATACAATCGGTCTCACATCCCATTAATGGCCATACAGGAAGGCGACCTTGCTGTTGATAAATCGCTAAAACGGAAGCTGCAACATTTTTCATCATAGAAGGTTCTGCAATAGTCATAAACGGACTCCATGCTCTATAGGAATCCCAAAGAGACATAGTCGTTACATTTTGAAAATCCGCTTTTGGATATACTTTTTTATCCGTACCTCTATAGTCTTTATTTACATCATTAAACAAAGTTGGTCCAATATACATGTGAAATAGGGAAGTATAGAAAAGTGTTTTGATATTATCTGGAGCTTCTATTTCAATACGATTTAAGTTGTCGTTCCATTTTTTTTGCGCTTGCGCTACATAATTTCCGAAATTCCAATCTTTTGCTTCTGTATTCAAGTTGAGAATGGCATTTTCTACACTTACAGGAGAAATAGCCACTTTCAATTCAATATCTGGATTTTTCTGTGCATCAAAAAATAAAGCTGCTTTTATATATTTTCCATTTGCCTCATTACCTGAAATCGTTGCAGAACTATCAAATAATTTAAAGTTTGCAACTGGTTTATTTAATTTGATCACGAAAAATAAACGTTGATCATTTGCCCATCCCTTAGAAAAACGTTGTCCAACAAAAGTGTAATTATCAATCTTTTTAATGGAGGTTTGTGTAGGCATATCCCAATTCATATGAAAACCCAGATCAACTAGAATATGTGCGTTATCTGTCTTTTCATAGTGATATTGATGAATTCCGACACGCTCTGTCGCGCTTAATTGTGCCTTGACTTTATAATTATCCAAATACACTTCATAATATCCAGGGTGGACAACTTCAGTTTCTTTTTTAAATAAGGATCCATAACCAGAGCCTGGTTGGTTAAATTTCATTGGTTCTAGTAATAGAGGCCCATTGGCAGGAACAATCATTATATCATTAAGATCACCAATCCCTGTACCACTTAAATGTGTATGCGTAAAACCAAGAATATCCCTACTGATATAGTTATAACCAGAACACCAATCCCAACCATTAAACTTATCCCAAGTTTGACCTATCTGTGTTGGTCCTAATTGTACTGCTCCAAATGGGACATCGGCACCTACAAACACATGGCCATGCCCCTCCGACCCAATATAAGGATTTACATAATCAACTTTGCTTTGTGTAGTCAGTTGTCCAAATGATGGAATCGCACCAGCAATTAAACATCCTAATAAAAAGCTTTTTTTGGTTTTTAGCATTGTAAAAAATTATTTGAAAGTCTAAATATACTTCATTATTAATTTGAAATTTCAAGTTTTTAAATTTTATTAAAAAGTTATATTATTATTTAAAAAAGCCAAATCAAACATGTAAAGAAATAAATTTTAGATACTTATCAATTCTTTTATTTTTGCTATAAATTCTTACACAATATGCCAAGTTTTGAAGTAATAGGGGGAAATAAACTTAAAGGAGAAATCACACCACAAGGTGCAAAAAATGAAGCTTTACAAGTCATTTCAGCGGTCTTGTTAACATCAGAAGAAATAATTATTCATAATATACCGGATATCCGGGATGTCAATTTACAAATAGAATTATTAGCAGAGCTAGGAGTAAAAGTAAATAGAATCAATCGCCATACTTGTAGTTTTAAAGCTGACAACGTAGACTTAGAATATTTTGCGTCTGAAGCATTTAGATACAAAGGTGGGAAGCTAAGAGGTAGTGTAATGATTGCAGGCCCAATGTTGGGACGTTTTCACAAGGCTTTTATTCCAAAACCTGGAGGAGACAAAATTGGACGTCGAAGATTAGATACTCATATTGTAGGATTTGAAAAATTAGGAACAGAATTTATTTATCATTCCGAAAGTAGTTTTTTCGAATTAAAAACGGAGCAATTAAAGGGAACTTATATGCTTTTGGATGAGCCCTCGGTAACAGGAACCGCCAACATCGTTATGGCCGCTGTGTTTGCAGAAGGTACGACAACTATTTACAATGCAGCTTGCGAACCATACATTCAGCAACTTTGTAAAATGTTAGTTAGAATGGGGGCAAATATTAATGGCATTGGAAGTAATCTTTTAACTATTGAGGGTGTCGAAATTTTACATGGCACGACACATACGATGCTTCCCGATATGATTGAAGTGGGAAGCTTTATTGGACTTGCAGCAATGACTCAAAGTGAAATTAGAATCAAAAATGCGGGTTTAAAAGACTTAGGAATTATCCCTGAAAAATTTGCACAATTAGGCATTCAAATGGAATTTCAAAATGATGATATTTTGGTTCCAGCACAAGACTCCTATGAAATTAGTACTTATTTAGATGGAGGAATATTAACTATATATGATAACCCATGGCCTGGGTTTACGCCAGATCTTTTGAGTATTGTTTTAGTTGTAGCAACCCAAGCAGTAGGAAGCGTATTAATCCACCAAAAGATGTTTGAAAGTAGGTTATTTTTCACAGATAAATTAATTGATATGGGAGCTCAGATAATCCTTTGCGATCCACATAGAGCTACAGTAATTGGACTAGGTAGAAAACATCAATTAAGAGGCATAACTATGACTAGTCCGGATATCAGAGCTGGACAAGCCTTATTAATTGCGGCATTGAGTGCGCAAGGAAAAAGTACTATTCAAAATATCGAACAGATCGACAGAGGTTATCAATATATAGAACAAAGACTGAATGCATTAGGGGCAGACATTACTAGAATCTAAAAGCCAAGGCTATAATTAAAAAAAACTGCGAAATGAATAATGGAGATAGCTCCTATTCATTTCACAGTCCATTGCATAAAGCATGTTTTCAAAGTTTAACATTAAGCATTAGTATATCATAAAGGCAATTAAAAGGTAAAAAAGTCGTCTTCTCTGTAGTTCAATTTCTAAGAATTGTAGTTTAGTTTGCGGCCCCCAAAGAGCATCAAAAATTTCTCTTTGAAATAATCTTTTGTTATTTCAAATTTTGTATTATACGCGTATTAGTTATTCTTTTCTATCAAAAATTCCAAATAATTCTCATCATGTTGAGAAACATCTAACCCCAACTCCTCTTCATCCTCAGATACTCTAATTGGTAAAATCAAATTTATCAATTTAAATATCCCATAGGATACAATAAAGCTATACACCACAACAATTATCATTGCCTTAAATTGTGTAAAGAAAAAAGAAGGATTACCATACAATAAACCATCAGCACCTGCTCCATTAATTGTTTTCGTTGCAAAAACACCCGTTAATAACATACCAACAATTCCACCCAAACCATGACAAGGAAATACATCTAAAGTATCATCCAATGAAGTTTTACCTTTATAATCAACAGCATAATTAGAAATAATTGCTGTAATAAATCCGATAAATATACTTTGCGGAATCGCAACAAATCCCGCACCAGGCGTAATGGCAACAAGACCTACAACAGCACCAATACTAAACCCCAATAAAGAGGGCTTTTTACCTTTAATAACATCTATAAACATCCAAGATAATCCTGCTGCTCCAGCTGCAGTGTTTGTTGTAGCAAATGCAGAAACTGCCAACGCTCCAGCAGAACCAGCAGACCCAGCATTAAAACCAAACCAACCAAACCACAGCAATGCCGCCCCCATTAATACATAAGGAATATTAGCTGGCGAAATAGCTATATGATTTACATGCGCTTTTCTTGGCTTTAAAACAATTGCTCCTGCCAATGCAGCACAACCCGCAGATATATGAACGACAGTACCACCTGCAAAATCTAAAACGCCCATTTTTGCTAAAAAGCCTTCTGGATGCCAACTCCAATGAGCTAATGGTGCATATACAAATAATAAAAATAATACAGAAAATAATACAAATGCTGTATAGCGCATTCGTTCCGCTATCGCTCCTACCACTAAACCAGGAGTAATTATAGCAAACATTAATTGAAATAAAGAGAATAATGTCAATGGCACCGATGGCATTCCTGGCCAGGGATGACCAGAATTTACATTTTTGAAAAATAAAAATGTCATTGGATTACCAATGAATCCATGAATATCATCACCAAAGCATAAACTAAACCCTACAATTACCCATAATATACTTACAACACCTGCTGACGCCACGCTTTTCATCATCGTTGAAAGAATATTTTTTCTATTAACCATCCCTCCGTAAAAAAATGCAACAGCTGGCGTCATCAAGAAAACTAAAGCAGAAGATATTAATATCCAAACAATATCTGCACCGTTATATTTCCCATCATCATAATTGGAAAGCGTAGGAACGAAAATCGAAATGATGGAAATAATACTTAAAATCAAAAAAGGAGCGACCTGCTTAAAACTAAATCTTTTCATCTATATTATTAAAACACTATATATGTAAATGCCTCCACAAAATAAAACAGATTTAACAATTTGGTCACATTTTATTTATATATTTATTATCACAATATGTATATGTAAGATTTATAGCATTTTTTATTTTATAAAGCTTGCCCTAAATTAATGAAAAATCTATATTTTAACATTTTTTAACTCCTTTTCTATAGAAAAGACAACCTTCATTAGAAATCATTCAAAAAGCAGAACAATATGTTGAAAACTTCTACATTTTATTCTATTAGATTTTTGATAATAACTTGTTATAAACAAGAATTACAAGCAGAAATTAACAAATTCTTATTTAGCTATCGAGGACTTTTGCATTAATATTGTTTTTCAATACGTAAGGTTTCGTATTAAAAAAATGTAGTAAATTTAAACCATTAAAAAACCGAACAAACATGGAGACTAAAAAGTATAAAATATTATTATGCGAAGATGATTTGAATCTTGGTATGGTATTGAAAAATTATTTGGAATTAAATGACTATGATGTTGAATTAGAAAGAGATGGTCGTTTAGGATTAGCAGCCTTTCAAAGAGATAAATTTGACATTTGCCTATTGGATGTAATGATGCCAAATATGGATGGTTTTACTTTAGGTGAAGAAATACGTGACATAGACCCTGAAGTACCTTTATTTTTTCTAAGTGCTAAAACTATGAAAGACGATATCCTTCAAGGATACAAATTGGGTGCAGACGATTATATTACAAAGCCATTTGATAGTGAGGTTTTATTGATGAAGATTAAGGCAATCTTGAAGAGAAATGAAGATTTGAATAAGGAATCTGAATATGTTGAATTTGATTTAGGAACTTTTCATTTTAATCCGAGATTAAGGGAGTTAAAACATGGAAGTACCCTTCTGACATTATCTCCAAAAGAAAATGAGCTATTGAAAATGTTAGCAGAGCATAAGAATGATCTTTTACCTAGAGAAAAAGCATTGAAAAAAATCTGGGGTAGCGATACCTATTTTAATGGTAGAAGCATGGATGTATATATCGCCAAATTAAGAAAATATCTGAAAGAAGATTCAAATATTGAAATTGTAAATATTCATGGTAATGGATTTCGTTTGATGGTTGCATAATTAATGCCGCCAAATACAAGAAAACGTGAAATTGATGTAAAATAATTTACACAATTTCACGTTTTCTTGTATATTCTTACTACTATATGGATATTTTAAAAAAAAGTCGAACGCTATTAAATTTATTTTGCTTGTTAGTAATATGTAGCTGTAGCAAAACCACTATCGATACACAAACTTATTCTACATACAAAGATTATTTATCCATTAATGTAGGTGATTCTTATCTGTATAGATTGGATTCTGTAGCGCTTCTTTCCTTTGGCACAGATACAGTAACGCGTACATATTACCGCAAAGATTCTGTCATATCAGCATCTTTGGATGGAGAAAATAATACCACTTATAGAATTTACACTTACCTTAAACCTTTTACATCCAGTTCAAATAGTTGGGTTTATTTGAATGCCTATAATATAACGCTTGACTCTACTAATTTACAATTAGTGGACGAAAACAATCTAAGATTTATTAAACTATCCAATCCTATAACTGTAGAACATTCGTGGGATGGTGATGCTTATTTTACAATAGGTACTAGTGCGAGTTCCAGTTTTTCTGATCCAGCTGATGTGTATATAAATTATCAATCTCAATGGTCTTATCAATATACAGATCTCAACACTGCACAAACCTTTTATGACCAATCTTACAACAATACTATTACTGTAAACGAAATTGATTATACCGAAGGTTCGATGTCAAGTTATTACACTAGATTATATTCATCAGAGAGTTATGCGAAAGGTTTGGGATTAATTCATAGAAAATTTTTATTTTTAAATTGGCAAACATCTTCAGACTATTCTACTTATAGCTATGGTATTGAATTAACAAGAATTCAATAGTAATCTTATTTTTTTATACAGATTCTGTAAATTTGTCTAAGTAAATATACTGATGCAAATACAAAAAATCTATATAAAAAACATGGTTTGCCCTCGGTGCATAACTGCGGTAGAACAATCATTAAAGGAAGAACAAATTGCTTTTTCTCAGGTAATACTAGGAGAGATAACGCCAGAAAATAACCTCACATATCAACAAGAAATTGCATTAAATAAAAATTTACGCCTAAAAGGTTTTGAAATTATTGAGATTGGCAAAGAAAAAATTGTAAATCAAATCAAAGTTCTGCTTTTAGCATATATAAGAAACGCTCCTACTCAGCATGAAAAAATCTCCGAATATTTAACTAATCGTCTATATGTTGATTATAGTCATCTAAGTAAACTATTTTCTGAAATTCAACAAAATACAATTGAGCAGTATTTTCTTCAACAAAAAATTGAATTTGTAAAAGAATTATTGAGTTATGGTGAGCTCAATTTGACGGAGATCGCAGACAAATTAAACTATAGTAGTGTCGCATATTTATCCAAACAATTTAAAGAAATAACCCATCTCACTCCTACCCAATTTCAAAAATCTCAAAACAAAAATAGAATTGCATTAGACAAAATATAAAAGCGTCTTCCATATATGAAAAACGCTTTTATATTTTATCTTTTTATTATAATTAAATTGCGGCTAATTGTACTTTTTGAGTAAGTTCTACTACATTTTCACGAAAAATACTATCTGTATCCATCAGATCTTTCACCGTTTGACAGCTATGTATTACAGTGGTATGATCTCGACCACCGAAATGCTCTCCAATATTCTTCAAAGAATTTTTTGTAAATGTTTTTGCTAAATACATCGAAATTTGACGCGCTTGTACGATTTCACGTTTACGCGTTTTTTCCAATAATCTGTCATAAGGAACATTGAAGTATTCGCAAACCAATTTCTGAATGGCGTCAATTGTCAATTCCTTTGTACTTGTCTTGACAAAATTGCGTAATACTTTTTTTGCCAATTCCAAATCAATTTCCCTTTTATTCAAAGAAGATTGTGCTAATAAAGAAATCAATGCACCTTCTAATTCTCTAACATTTGTATTGATATTATAAGCAACATAATTAATAACATCTTGCGGCATTTCTAAGCCATCATTGTACATTTTTTGCTTTAATATCTCAATACGCGCTTCATAATCAGGAACCATCAAATCAGCACTTAATCCCCATCTGAAACGACTCAAAAGACGCTCTTGCAATCCGTCCAAATCCTTCGGCGCCTTATCAGAAGTCAACACTAATTGTTTACCACTCTGATGTAAATGGTTAAAGATTGCAAAAAATGCATCTTGACTTTTTTCTGCACGTGCAAAGAACTGCACATCATCAATAATTAAAACATCAATCAATTGATAGAAATGAATAAAATCATTAATTGCATTATTACGACTATGATCCTGAAATTGATTGATAAATTTTTCGCTACTTACATAAAGTACCACTTTATTAGGATGCATTTTTTTTACTTCATTACCGATTGCTTGAGCCACATGCGTTTTACCCAAACCAACGCCCCCGTATATTACTAAAGGATTAAAAGAGTTTGCTCCAGGTTTTTCGGCTACAGTTTTACCCGCACGACGAGCGACACGATTACAATCTGACTCTAAGAAAGTATCAAAGTTGTAAATAGGATTTAATTGTGGATCAATTTGCATTTTTTTCAATCCTGGAATCACAAATGGATTCTTCACAGGATTATTAATAACCAAAGGAAAATTGACCTCATTATTTGTATAATGTTTTACGGGACCCGCAGGGATATCCATAGATCCACTTTTCCCTTTATTTCCACTATCTACAATAATACGATATTCTAATTTGGCATTCTTTCCCAACTCACGTTTTAGGGTATTAGCCAACAATGGAACATAATTCTCTTCCAAGTATTCAAAAAAGAATTGACTAGGGACTTGAATAAGTAAAACGTCCCCTTTTAATTCAACAGGTTTTATCGGTTCAAACCATGTCTTGAAATGCTGCCATTCCACGATATCTTTAATGATAGTCAAGCACTTAGACCAAACCAATTCTGCTGAATTATTCATCATAATGTATTAAAATCTATCTTTTTTTGGTATAAAATTCAGGTCCTTCATGAAAGCTTTACTTGGAATTTATCCACAATATTTTTCCGTGTAGGAGGACGAAAGTGAGTTAAAAATGTTGAAAAAAAAACTTTTTATTCTAATAATTTTTCCTCTTAATACGCAACTAACTAATTTCCAAATAATTATTTTTTTTAATCATTTTTATAAGAAATTCTATGCTCATATGAGGGAGAAATAGGCCTAGAATCATATGTTATTTTTTCTATATATTTAATTAAGAGTGAGGTCAATGTTATTTCAAATATTTTATATGGATAAGCAATAAGCATGCTACAATTTTCACGACCTTTTACGTTTCTTAGAAGAGTTGCAATAGAATACTGATTATTTAAATGAATTGAATCACCATCCACATCAATGTCCTCAGCATGCATGCTTTTTATTTTGAAGTGTCCTCCAGAAATGGCACCCCCACCTTTTTGAGCAATTACATTCATTAATTTATTTAAATCGGTACCCAAAACTTCGATAATGGCCAAGCTGTCATTGAAAGGCAAAATATTATCAATATCTTCGACACCTACATTCCCTTTAGGTAAATTACTTCGAATTGCAGTTCTTGGAATATATACAAAGTCCAATCTTTTTTTCAATGAAATTTCAATTTCATTTTTTACAGCATCTGCGATTAAATTCCCTAATTCTCCCGAAGGAAATTGATTTTTAAAAATACGATTCGAAAAACCTATAGGTTTGATTCTGATGGTATCATTTAAATCATGGGAGTCAATTTTCTTTTTTGGTACAATTTTTTGTGCAAATAGGTCATACATTTGAAATATTGCTAAAAAAGTTAAAAATAATTTAAAGGATTTGTAATTTCTTTTAGCTATTTTGCGTATATAATTAATCACAGTCGGTTTATTTCGGTTAAATTACTAGATTTGTGAGAGTATAACTAAAATAGATGTTATCTCCACTTCTAAATTGACCTACATCAAAATCATTATGAATAAGAAAAAAATTATCATTACAGGGGGAGCCGGATTCATTGGTTCTCATGTTATCCGAAGATTTGTTAATCAATATCCTGATTATCAAATTGTAAATCTAGATGCATTAACTTATGCTGGAAACTTGGAGAATTTAGAGGATGTAGAATCCAAAGAAAATTACAAATTTATCAAAGCAGATATTAGAGATGCTGAATTAATTGAATCAATTTTTGAAACAGAACAACCTGATGCCGTTATTCACCTAGCAGCAGAGTCACATGTAGATAGATCCATTAAAGATCCTTTGGCATTTGTGCAAACGAATGTAATTGGAACGGTAAATCTTTTGAATGCAGCAAAAAAAACATGGAAATCAGATTATTCTAAATATCGTTTTTACCATGTAAGCACTGATGAAGTATACGGAGCTCTGGGCGAAACTGGTTTCTTTACAGAAGAAACAGCATATAATCCACATAGTCCATATTCTGCATCCAAAGCTAGCTCCGATCATTTCGTAAGAGCTTATCATGATACTTATGGAATGGATACCGTTGTTTCTAATTGTTCCAATAATTATGGAGCAAATCATTTTCCAGAAAAATTAATTCCATTATCCATTAATAACATTAAAAACAATAAATCTATTCCAATATATGGAAAGGGTTTAAATGTTAGAGATTGGCTTTGGGTAGAAGATCATGCAAGAGCTATCGATGTCATTTTTCACAATGCAAAAACTGGCACTACATACAACATTGGTGGACATAATGAATGGACAAATATTGATTTGATCAAATTATTATGTAAAATCATGGATAAAAAATTGGATAGAGAGCCTGGTACATCTGAGAAACTTATTACCTATGTTGAAGATCGTGCAGGACATGATTTACGCTATGCCATCGACCCAAATAAATTACAAAATGAATTGGGCTGGAAACCGAGTCTGCAATTTGAAGAAGGATTAGAAAAAACGGTGGATTGGTATTTAGCAAACGAAAAATGGTTAAATAATGTAACCTCAGGCAACTATCAACAATATTATGAACTTCAATATAAAGACAAATAAATGCAATTAGTAGAAACCCCTCTCAAAGATTGTTTTATACTAGAACCAAGAATTTTTAATGATGATAGAGGATTCTTTTTTGAGAGTTACAATAAAAATACTTTTGATAAATTATTAGGAAAAAATATTGACTTTGTTCAAGACAACCAATCTCATTCTGTTTATGGAGTTCTGAGAGGTCTACATTTTCAAAAAGGTGTACACGCACAAGCCAAACTTGTTAGAGTACTAGAAGGAAGTGTTCTAGACGTAGCGGTTGATTTAAGAGAAGATTCTCCAAGCTTTGGGAAATGGTATTCGGTGGAATTGACCGATAAAAATTTTAAGCAATTTTTTATACCTAGAGGTTTTGCTCATGGATTTGTAGTTTTAAGTCCAACGGCTATCTTTTCTTATAAATGTGATAATTTTTACAATAAAGCATCAGAAGGAGGTTTATTATTTAATGATCCTAGTTTAAATATTGATTGGAACATTAAAACCGAAGAAGCTATCCTCAGTGACAAAGATCAAATCAATCCATTATTCAATCAATTAGATTTCAAAAATCTTTGGAATTAACTCTTAATCAATTATGAAAGGTATCATTTTAGCAGGTGGATCGGGAACTAGATTATATCCCATTACGATGGGTATCAGTAAGCAACTTATGCCAATCTACAATAAGCCCATGATTTACTACCCTATCACAACATTAATGATGGCAGGTATTAGAGAAATCTTATTAATTACAACTCCTGAAGATCAAGCAAGTTTTAAAAGATTATTAGGAGATGGATCTCAATGGGGATGCCGATTTGAATATGTTATTCAAGAAGTCCCAAATGGACTTGCTCAAGCATTTGTCTTGGGTAAAGAATTTATTGGAAATGATAAGGTTGCATTGGTATTAGGAGATAATATTTTTTATGGTACAGGATTATCTGCATTATTACAATCAAATAATGACCCAGATGGAGGTGTAATTTTTGCATACCAAGTAAATGATCCGGAGCGATATGGTGTAGTTGATTTCGATGCGAATAATAATGCACTATCCATCGAAGAAAAACCCAAAGAACCAAAATCGAACTTCGCAGTTCCTGGATTATATTTTTACGATAATTCAGTAGTGGAAATTGCAGAAAATATTCAACTCTCTCCAAGAGGTGAATATGAAATCACGGATGTAAATAGAGTTTATCTTGATCAAAAAAAATTAAAAGTTGGGATTCTTAACAGAGGAACAGCATGGCTTGATACAGGTACTCATGAAAGTATGATGGACGCAAGTTTATTTGTTCAGGTAATTGAAAATCGTCAAGGGTTGATGATTGGATGTCCAGAAGAAATTGCCTACAGAATGAAGTACATTGATGCAGAAAAATTGGCTAAATTAGCAGAGCCATTAGTTAAAAGTGGCTATGGTAACTATTTAAAAAAACTGATTAAATAAACTACTATAAACTATGAGTAAAGCAACCTTAGTAATCTTAGCAGCAGGCATGGCAAGCCGATATGGAAAAGGCACAAAACAAACGGAATCTTTCGGTCCATCTGGAGAAACAATAATGGAATATTCAATATATGATGCGATCCAAGCTGGCTTTAAAAAAGTTGTTTTTATTATTCGTAAGGAATTCGCCGAAAGTTTCGAAAAAACAATGAATGAAAAACTTCAAGATAAAATTGAAGTGGCATATGTGTATCAGTCTATTGATAAATTTTTAGGCAATCATAATTTGCCCATTGATAGGGTAAAACCTTTTGGCACTGCTCATGCCTTACTTTGTTGTAAAGACGCAGTAAAAGACCCTTTTGCGGTCATCAATGCGGATGATTTTTATGGTGCTGACGCCTTTCAAAAAGCTTATAACTTATTGGAAAATAAAATCCAAAATAACCACTATGCATGTGTTGGGTATTGGCTAAAAAACACACTATCTGATAATGGTGCTGTTACGAGAGGAGAGATTTTTGTTAATGATAAAAATGAGGTAGAACATATTATTGAACGTAAAAAAATTGTGAAAAGAGAAGGCAAAGCAATCAGTACCGAAGGGGAAG
Source organism: Rhizosphaericola mali (assembly GCF_004337365.2). Lineage (GTDB taxonomy): Bacteria > Bacteroidota > Bacteroidia > Chitinophagales > Chitinophagaceae > Rhizosphaericola > Rhizosphaericola mali. Next base: position 2,732,612 of record NZ_CP044016.1, read on the forward strand.
AATTAGAGTTACCCCTAGATACTAAAGTTAGCATGAATTTCTTTTGTTTTGATGGACAATACATTAATAAACTAGAAAAACTATATCAAGATTTTTTAGACAAACATATTACTGATATTAAATCTGAATTTTTAATTCCAGAAGTAACAGATAAATTGATCAAATCTGGAGAAAGTATCGTACATATGGTCCCTACGACGGCAAAATGGTTCGGCGTTACTTTTGCGGAAGATGCCCCATTAGTAAAAGCGGAATTTAAAAAATTAGTAGATGCTGGATTATATCCAAGTTCTTTGTGGGAAACAGTGAGTGTATAATTTCAATACAAGATTTATAAATAATTTAAAGAAAGTATTTTCTACATGGAATTTAGAAAATACTTTCTTCGAGTTTTCGCACTAAACAGTTAACTACACATTTAAAATATTTCTATTTTCAACACTTGTTCTAATATTGGAGCCATATCGTAATATTTGTACTCTGCAAGGCGCCCGCCAAATATATATTGTTGATCTGTGTCCGCTAATGCTTTATATTTTTGATATAATGCATTATTATATGCATCATTAATTGGATAGTAAGGTTCCATTCCATCCTTCCATTCAGTAGAGAATTCTTTAGAAATAATTGTTTTAGGGCAAGCATCTACTTCATCTCCAAACATTTCAAAATGTTTATGTTCTATAATACGAGTATAAGGAACTTTCTTTTCGGTATAATTCACAACTGCATTTCCTTGATAGTTTGTGGTTTCATGCACCTCATGATCAAAATTAATGGTTCTATATGCTAGTTTTCCATATTGAAAGCCATAGAACTCATCAATAGCTCCAGTAAATACAATCTTTTCACCAAGTGCTTCATACTTGGCTTTATCTTGCAAGAAATCTACATTGCACATTACTTCCACACCTTTAATTAATCCCTCAATTAGTTTATTGTATCCACCCTTCGGTATACCTTGATAGGCATCACGGAAATAATTATTGTCGTAGACAAATCTTACAGGTAAGCGTTTAATGATAAATGCAGGAATATCTGTACAAGGACGTCCCCATTGTTTTTCAGTATATCCTTTGATCAATTTTTCATAAATATCTACACCAATTAAGGCAATTGCTTGTTCCTCTAAATTGCGAGGTTCATCAATGCCCTCTAATTTCATTTTAGCTACGGCATCAGCCTTCTGTTCATCAATCTTGGCTTTGGCCTCTGCTGGCGTTCTCGTTCCCCACATCTGATAAAACGTGTTCATATTGAACGGAAGATTGAAATATTCACCCTTATAGTTAGCCACTGGACTATTGGTATAGCGATTAAACTCAACGATGGAGTTTACAAAATCCCACACTTCTTTATTGGATGTGTGGAAGATATGTGCACCATACTTATGAACATTTATACCTTCAATATTTTCACAATAAATATTTCCGCCTATATGTGGCCGACGATCTATAACCAAACATTTTTTTCCTACTTTTTTTGCCCTATACGCAAATCCGGCTCCATATAAACCGGCTCCAACAATGATATAATCGTACTTTTTCATTTTTAATTTAACGTGTAAAGAATTGATTGGTCAATAAAAATATATATATTAAATAGGCCGTTTTTATAACTTACAAATGAATATTAATAAAACTCCGCACTATTTTCAAGTATGTTTTTTTTGCAATATTCATTTTAAAAATAGCTCTATTTATTAATAAGCTTTAATAGATAATCACCGTAGCCACTTTTTATCAAAGGTTCTGCTAATTTTGCTAATTTTTCATCGTTAATATAATTCATTCTGTAGGCAATTTCTTCTGGACATCCAATCATCAACCCTTGACGATTTTCAATTACCTGAACAAATAAACTTGCGTCCATCATACTTTCATGGGTACCTGTATCAAGCCATGCTGTTCCTCTGTTAAGAATCCCAACTTTTAATTTTTTTTGTTCAAGATAAACTCTATTTACATCTGTGATTTCATATTCACCTCTTGGAGAGAGTTGAATATTTTCTGCAATTTCCACTACTGAATTATCGTAAAAATATAATCCAGGAACTGCGAAGTTCGATTTTGGTTCTTTGGGTTTTTCTTCGATGGATAGTGCATTATTATTCGCATCGAAATCAACTACACCATATCGCTCCGGATCATTTACTTGGTATGCAAAAATTACACCTCCATCTGGGTCATTATTTGATTGTAATAATGCAGATAATCCTGTACCATAAAAAATATTATCTCCTAATACCAATGCAACCTTATCATTTCCAATAAATTCTTTACCCAAGACAAATGCTTGAGCAAGTCCATTTGGGACTTCTTGAATAACATATTCAAATCGGCATCCCCATTGAGATCCATCTCCTAATAATCTTTTAAAACTTGCTTGATCTTCAGGAGTTGTAATTAATAAGATTTCTCTAATACCTGCCATCATTAATGTTGTGATAGGGTAGTAAATCATGGGCTTATTGTAGATTGGCATAAGTTGCTTACTGATACCCATCGTAATGGGATATAATCTAGTTCCCGATCCACCTGCTAAAATGATACCTTTCATAATTGATTAAGAGTTAATTCCAAAGATTTTTGAAATCTAATTGATTGAATAATGGATTGATTTGATCTTTGTCACTGAGGATAGCTTCTTCGGTTTTAATGTTCCAATCAATATTTAAACTAGGATCATTAAATAATAAACCTCCTTCTGATGCTTTATTGTAAAAATTATCACATTTATAAGAAAAGATAGCCGTTGGACTTAAAACTACAAATCCATGAGCAAAACCTCTAGGTATAAAAAATTGCTTAAAATTTTTATCGGTCAATTCCACCGAATACCATTTCCCAAAGCTTGGAGAATCTTCTCTTAAATCAACCGCTACGTCTAGAACACTTCCTTCTAGTACTCTAACAAGTTTGGCTTGTGCGTGTACACCTTTTTGAAAATGTAGACCTCTCAGAACTCCATAAACAGAATGAGATTGGTTGTCTTGAACAAAGTCAATATTTTTTCCTAATAATTTATCAAAAGTATTTTTATTGTAACTCTCAAAAAAGAATCCTCTATCATCATTAAAAATTCTTGGTTCTAGTATAAAACAATCTTTGAGAGGGGTTTCTACTAATTGCATTTATTTGTCTTTATATTGAAGTTCATAATATTGTTGATAGTTGCCTGAGGTTACATTATTTAACCATTTTTCGTTTGCTAAATACCAATCCACCGTTTTTTCTAATCCTTCTTCAAATTGCAGACTCGGTTTCCAGCCCAATTCATTTTGTAATTTATTTGGGTCGATGGCATAGCGTAAATCATGTCCTGCACGATCTTCAACATAGGTAATAAGTTTCTCAGATGTACCAGGCTCTCTATCCAATTTTTTATCCATGATTTTACATAATAATTTGATCAAATCAATATTTGTCCATTCATTATGTCCACCAATGTTGTATGTAGTGCCAGTTTTTGCATTGTGAAAAATGACATCGATAGCTCTTGCATGATCTTCTACCCAAAGCCAATCTCTAACATTTAAACCCTTTCCATATATTGGAATAGATTTATTGTTTTTAATATTATTAATGGATAATGGAATTAATTTTTCTGGAAAATGATTTGCTCCATAATTATTGGAACAATTAGATACAACGGTATCCATTCCATAAGTATCATGATAAGCTCTTACGAAATGATCGGAGCTAGCTTTGGATGCAGAATATGGACTATGTGGATTATATGCTGTTTCTTCTGTAAAGAAACCAGTTTCGCCCAGAGCTCCGTATACTTCATCAGTGCTTACATGGTAAAAACGATATTTAGAATAATCTGATTTCCATGTTTTTTTTGCTGCATTCAAAAGATTTACCGTTCCAATTACATTCGTTTGCACAAATGCCAAAGGATCTTTAATGGATCTATCTACATGTGACTCTGCTGCTAGGTGAATAACGGCATCAGGTTGTTCTGTTTCAAAAACTGATTCAATTAATTCAGCATCTCTAATATCTGCTTTGATAAATTTGTAATTTTCTTTGGATTCTACATCCTCTAAATTCTCCAAGTTTCCAGCATAAGTTAATGCATCTAGATTAACAATTTGATAATCAGGGTACTGATTGACAAATCTTCTTACCACATGAGACCCAATAAAACCAGCCCCACCTGTAATGATAATTTTTTTCATGTAAATATATCAATTAATTGTTAACGAATAATAAGTGGCAATGACAATCTTCCACCCGGAGCAGCATCACCATTAATGTACCAATCAAGAGGATCACCGTCTTTTTGCATGTTATCGGACCATTTGAAACTAATTTTTCTTAAATTTTCTATTTTATTTGGAAATATAGAAATTGGAATTGAAATAACCAATTGATTATCAAGGGTTTCAAATTTTACATTTTCAACCGTAATCCAGCTCCCATTTTTAAAAAATTGCAATAACTGACCATTCAATACCCTATAGTCAAAACCTAGCCATCCTGTTTCATTTGAAAAATCTGTATTTAGCCACAAAGTCATCCATTGGGGATCATTTTGATTACTAAGAGCCTTAACACAAGACACATAGAATTGAATGAAACTTTTACTTGCATAAATTTTTAAGTCTTTTATGTCATTTCTTCCAGTTTTATTAAAGTAAAATTTTTCATTTCCAGATAAAGATGCGCTAAACTGCCGTTCTTGGGTATCCCCAATAAAATCTGTGTATATTGTTTTTTCGTTTACCCAATCCTCAATACTATTTAAGGCTTTAGTTTTAGAATATATGATTGGTAATGATTGCGAACCTTTATATTTTATTACATTAGAAATTAATTGCATATAGTAATTATCATTAATATTAGCCACTCGAGTAGGCTCAATATCTCGACTATACTCAGGATCTGCTTCATCCACAAATACAGTTCGATTAGGATATAATTTATCTTTTGATCTTCTAGCAATCCATTCATTCCAACCAGTGACTAAAACGTAAGGAACATTAAATCTCAATGCATTATTCCATTCTTCCTGAAAATTATAACCATATGGGATATCTCTTTTTTCATCTAAGCTATATTTACCGTTGTGAAAACTTCTCCCCCAATTACCTTTGATACCGTAAAATGCAGATAAAGACATTGCCCCTAATGGATGTTGAGCAACCGAAACGCTTATTATTTCATTTTTTCCACGAATATTTTGAAACACACTTTGCGGTTTAGTCCAACTCATCCATGGCCAACCATTTTTCTTTTCAGGAGTATTAGGCCATTGAGAATCTCTAAACGTAAAAAAATTTTTATAGTTTCTATCACCGATCGATGCCGTATTTCCAATAATTAAAGGTTTTTGATCTAAATAAAACCATAAATCAGACAAAGAGCTTTGAGTAAAAAAATTATCATATAATTTTTGAATCATATCTGTAGAGTTACTATTAGTATAAAATACAACCTTAGGCGCTTTTTTACCTTGTTCCTTTACACTCCTTAAAGCTTTTAGAAAAACAGAAATTGCATCTTTATAAAAGGTAAAATTCGTTTCATCTATAATTATTATATCGATCTTAGCGTCGGTCAATAATTGTATATTTTTCAGCTGAACCCAATAATCCTCATCAGAATAATATCCTAACAATGGTTCTCCCCAATAATAATATCTATTGTCTATAGAGGCACCTCCACCCCAAAAAAGAGAGTGGTAATCATTAAAGGCTTCAGGGTGTTGTTGTTCTAGCAAGGATAGATCGTATACATTTTCAGAAATAGGTGTAGAACTAGAGCCATGCCAGAGAAAATAGAAAATTCCAACTTTACCATCTGACATTTTTGGAGATGGAATAATCGGTAAAGACCTTCCTAAATCATCAACACCTGAAAATTGCTGTCCAAAGCTTTTGAATGCTGAAAATGCAAAAAAAACATATTCAATCAAAAGACATAGAATATATTTGGACAAAAGCCGGCGGCAGTAAGAAAAATTCATCAGTTTATTTTTAATTTCGAATATTTTTTGATAAACAAACCATGTTTTTCAAAGAAAAGCATATAACTTTTTAAATGTAACAAAGTTTTTTTACCAATTTTTGAACTCCCTCTTAAATGATTGTGAATCATTTTTGAAGAAGGATTATATATCACTTTATGACCATTTTTCCAAGCACGTAAACAAAAATCAGTATCCTCAACATACATAATATAATCAGTATCAAACCCATTTAATTTATTATATAAAGATCTTGGTAAAAAAAATGCTGCACCTAATGCCCAATCTATATATTGAATTTTAGAAAAGTCAATATCCTTACACAGATAATAATTATTTAATGCATTACTTACTTCATCATTTGCTCTAGTTACTAAACGATACAAAAAAGTTTTCAATGTCATAAATCGTCTTACTGAATTCTGAAAAGTTAAATCAGGATTCAGTAATTGCGGAACTATCAAAGTAGCTTCACTAAATGTTTCTGAATAGTTGAAAAGTCGATCAATACTGCCCTGTAAAAGCACTATATCAGGATTAATTATAGCTATGTATTTACCATTAGCCTTTTCAACGCCAATATTATTATTTTTCCCAAAACCATATGATTGCTCATTTGGAAAAATCTTCACTTCGGGATAGTTTGAACTTATGTAATCAACACTACCATCCATAGAGCAATTATCAATATAAATAACCTCAAATCTTAACAAAGGACGATTTTCAAAAAATAGGGAATGAAAAAGACTTTTTAAATATTTGAGGTGATTCATTCCAACCGTAATAATGGAAACATCCACTTCTCCTTGGGAGAATTCATTATTCATATTCATTGTTCTCTAATTCTTAATATAGTGTCGTTTAATTAAAGAATACAAGATTTGTAATCTATATTGAAGCTGGTAAGATTTAGAAAATTTAGATTTATTACCAGTTGTACTCGCATTATTATCATGTCTTCGATATTGTAATAGTTCAGAATCAACCAATATTACATTACCATTGAGGTGACAAATCAATGCAATCCACATATCGTGCATAGTTACATTATTAGGTATGGGTAATATGTATTGAAGCATATCCCTTCTAAATGCCATACAGCACCCTACAAATGTATTTCTTATTAAATTATTGAAAAAACCTGTCCTTGTTTTGTAAACAGAAAATAGCGTTTTATTTGTAAATTTTCCATGATTATCTATTATTCTAGCATTATGTAAAATACAAACATTGTTAATCAAGAGTGGTAAAGTTGCAGAGATCTTATTCTTTTCCCAAATATCATCTTGATCAGATAAAAAAATATAATCTCCTAACGCACGTTTTAATGCATTCTCAAAATTATGTGATACTCCTGATACTCCACTATTAACAAATAATTTTATTCTTGAATCATTAATCTCCTTTATTAAATCAATAGTATTATCCGTGCTTCTATCATCTGATATTATAAGCTCATCATTTGGAGAAAGTTGGCTCAAAATTGATTTAATTTGCTCTATTATATATTTACTTCCATTATATGTAGCTAAACAAACACTTATCATTATTAAAAAAATCTCATTTTAAAAAAATCTAAAGACTTGTATCGTAATGTTTCTTTAATTAAATGCGGATAATCAACAAAAAGGCTGAAAATGACAATATTTTTATTCTTCCTGTAATTTCTCATATCCGTTAAGTACAAGCGATAGCGATTGATTGCTTTAATCTTATCATGAATATCAGAAGAGAAATTCTGCTCAAGTGAAATTGGCAAAATATCAGCAATCACATTTTTAAAATTCAAACGTTCCAAAAATTCATGATCGCAAAAATCTAATCTTAGAGTTTCATTGTACCCAAAGTTTACCTTAAAGAAACTACAATTAACCATTAGTCCTGAATTAATGGCTGTAATATAGTCTAAATTCAATTTAGACTTTAGCGTACCATTAATTAACCAAGATCGATAATATCTATACTTAGCTGGAGAAATTAGCCGATTTTTAGAATACACCATTGGAAATGCAATACTATAGTCATAATTATTCTCGTATTGTTGTAAATATACATTATAAAAGTCTAAAGGAAGTGATGTATCTTGGTCTAAGAATACCATAGAGTGAAAACTTTCTAATTCTGCAATTTTGAACAGCTGGTTTATAGCAACCGCAATTCCTGGATTACTATTCAAATGAACATATTTGATTACTATTTTTGTATCTGATAACTTATAGTTAGATTGATCCCATTCATTGATGTCCGTATTGTCTATTACAGCAATATTTAAAGTAGTAATCGTTTTATTAGTATTACTAACAAATGCTTTATATGAGGACAATAAAGTCTGAAAAGTTTCTGTTTCCCAATACTTTTCTTTATAACATATAATACCAAAAAGAATATTATTACTCATCTTATTAAGAAATCTATAATGAAATTTTAATTTAATATTTTATTAAGAATTTTTTCAGGTAATAAAAGTGCATATAATAAGTAATATTCAATCTTTAATTTCATTGATATATTTATTACATTATTAAACTCAAGTCTACGAATAGATTGATTATCAAACAAATATCTATATTTCAAAAATTCATAACAATTCAAAGACTTATAATTATTTATATACATTTGCTTAATATCTTGAACAGTTTTTAGCCATTTTTCATAATTATTACCAAGTTTAAACTTATCGTTCGAATTTATACGATACAAAATCAATGGCTCCTTTACAAAATAAATATGAGACACTTGAGCAATACGCATTGAAAGTTCATATTCTTGCCAAAACATAATATTTTCATTAAATAGACCAATTTCAACTAATTTATTTTTTCTAAAAAACATTGTTGATGTCATACTAGTATAATCACAAAAAATTTTCTTTGATAAATCCCCTTTCATAAAATACTTAGGATATTCAACAACTTTTTTTATTTCATTAGTAGACTCATTTATTATTTCTAACTCCATTCCGCAATACACCATCCCACAATTTGGTTTGCTATGCATAATTTTAATCTGTTCAGAAATCTTATTTTCAAACCAAAAATCATCATCGTCACAAAATGCAACAAATTCCCCATGACACGCCTTTATGCCAATATTTCTAGCATAGTTACCACCATTAGATTCATCCTCTGAAATTCGCAAATAAGTAATATCCGACATTTTTCGACATAAATCCTCTGTGTTATCATTGGAGGCATCATCAACGATTATGATTTCAATATTTTTATATAATTGATTTTTAACACCACTAATTGCTCTTTCCAATAATTTACATCGATTTTTTGTGGTAATTATTGCTGATACTAAAGAAGTCGTCATATTATTTAAAATTTTCTACTATATAAAAATTGAAATTGATTGTCATATTCTTAATCTTTCATTATATACTTCAATATTAGGTAAGTGGTAAAGACTACAGAAATAGACCAATACAAACTTGTCCCACTAACAACCAACCCTGAAAAACCGTAAACACAAACTTGAAAATATAAATAGGGAATTAATAAATTTTTAAGCGAAAGCTTTACTTTTTTTAAATACAGAAAAATCAACAAAAAATACAAAAAAGCAAATAGTAAACCATAAATCACTCCATACTCTATATACAAATCTCCATAATATGTTTTAAATAAATAAATAGGAACGTCAACTTTATTTTGCCAAAATAAAGTTGTTTCATCTAATGTTAGATGGCTATATGTTTTTTTTATAGGGGCAATTACCGGAAATAATCGTTCGCCGAAAGGGTGATATTTAACTTGATCCCATATTTGTAAAAAAAAATTTGGAAATGACTCTCCAAAATATCGCAAAATAGAGTCGAAGCCCTTGTTCCCTTTAGCGTTTGAGAATCTTAATGAAGTAATAACCCAACTATAAGTAGCCACTAAAGATAGAAAGGAAATTCCAAATATTTTTATTCTTTTAGAAAGCTGTTTTGTGATAAACGGCTTGAATATAGAAATAAAAAAAATAAAATTAAAAACAATTAAAAACATTGCACCTCTAGATCCAATGGCAATACTATTGGCAAGACTTGGAAAGAAACATAATAAAATAAGAAATAAACCATAATTAATCTTTATCTTTTTTTGATATATTCCAATAATAGCATATCCAACAACAAATGGAGTAGTTGTATTTAAAAACAAATCACCTAAAAAGCTAAATTTTTCTAATACTGGATTATTATAGTTAAATAAAGGGGTAGATGCGCCATCGTGACGGTGTTCATATGCAGAATCCAAACCTGTACTTATTGAAATAATTAATTCCCCGAGTTTAAGTATGAAATACAGGCTAAAATAAATAATCCACAAAAGAATAAACCGTGAACTTCGTTTATTAAATTTTAACTTATTAAATCCATTTTTATCAAATTTTATTTTTTTTAATGGATATAATAAAAAAAAATAAGACACAAAACCTAAAATAATGGGAAAAATTGTGATTCTAGATAAAGAAAAATTTCCAAATTCTTTAGTATATAAGCCAGTTTTATATATATAGATACCAAGAAAAGCTATAATAGTGTAGAATAGAATCATAGTACTATAAATAGAAATCCTTTTTTCCTTGATATAAGAATATGCAAACCAAAAAAAATACAATAAAAAATTAACTAACAATAAATTCATTACATATTTTTTTAACAATAAAAGACAATACTAATCTATTAAATATTTGTGTCATTTAAAATGAAATAAAAGTATTTTTCATAATAAATAAGAACGGCAGTTATTTCAAATAAATTATATTAAAAATGATATTTATTTGTTATTCAACTTATTATGCAGACGTCTTTCTATAAAACACAATTTCACTAAATAGGAATTGCCAATTTATTTTTTCTTCTAGTATATAAAATTTTTTTTCTTAATTTAAATAGCGTAAATATTTTTAGAAACTGATATTTGCAATTTTCAATCTTCATTCCTTTAATTAAATATATAATTGGAGATTTACAAAAAAATGAAAAAAGAGACAATAGTATATTTTTATTTCCAGGATTAGTAAGTTGTGCAATTAGCCCTTGAAATGCTACATCAATTTGTTTTTTTTCATCAATTTTTCTATCATCTCTATCATGGTAAGCTTTATAATTCACACTAATACCTACCAAATAATTTCGATACAAAAATCTATTTATTAAATCATTGTCTTCACCATAATGAGAAAATAAGGGATCAAACAAACCAACCATTTGTAGCATGGAGCATCGTATCAACCAATGAGCAGCCATTACAAATTTTACATTCAAAACATCAGAAGATGTTGGACTTTTCGTAGAACGTTTTGTATATATATCCTCAAAATTTTTATCCAATCTACTACCATCTCCATTATATTGCATTGGGCTTAGGATACCATAGCTATAATCAGATTCCATAATTTTAACTAGTCCAGAAATCGTATTTGCGTCCAAATATGCATCTTGATTTAATAGATACACAAATTCCGCACCTTGCTCAAGGGCATAATTAATTCCTAAATTATTTGCCTTTCCAAATCCTAAATTTTCGCCAGTTTGTATAAAATGAATTCTTTTTCCAGAAAATGATTCAACAATTTTTAAGGTATTATCAGTTGAACCGTTGTCTATGATTACAATTTTGACAGGTATATCAGAACAAAAAGAAGACTCTAAACATTTTTTCAACCATTTTTCACCATTATAAGTGACTATAATTATATAAATAATTTTCATGCTTTTTTAAGTTGAGTTTCAAATTATCTCGAAATTTTGTTTTTAATTTGTTTAAAATAATAATAATTAGACAACAATAAATACAAAATCTTTGAATTACCAATTGACAATAATCTAATCAATATAGTTTTCTTTTCAAGAGTCATCCAATAAGCAACACTAAATTCTTTAAAACTCCTATTTTTTAAAACACCATAAATATGGTTAAATCTCTGACTTTTTTTCAAATGACTTGAAAAAACTTGTAAAAAAAATTGATCATATTTAGACAATAAAAAATCACTATAAAATGAAATATTTGAATTTGTTGATATCTTAGGAATAATTGACAAAAAATTAGTTAAGTTACTTTTAAGATTATCTAACTTCTTGGGGGCGTATGTTAATCCACCTAAACTATCAATATATCTATATTGATCACTTTTAACAGTAAAAATAGAATTAACAAAATCTATATAATATAAAAAAAACATTAAATCCTCTTGATAAGTAGATTTTTCATCAAAGAATAATTCATTTTTTATTAAGATATCTTTTCTATAGAGTTTCGCAAATGGAGGACAAAATTTTAAAAAATTAATATTTTCTTCCGAAAAACTCGCAAAATTTAAATATTGTTTATTTGCATAATTAAAATATCGTCCATTAATTGATTTTTTGTAGACATCTTGAATAATTAGAGCATTTGAATCATTAGTTAACTCATTTTCAATTAAAGCTTTATAAAATATTTGTAAATAATTTTCATATAAATAATCATCAGCATCTACAAACAATAAATTATTACTCTTTGCTAAACGAATACCATCGTTTCGAGCACTAGAAACACCGTTATTCAGCTTATTAATGATTTTAACTCGACTATCTCCATTTACAATACTTTGAATAACCTCATATGTATTGTCTATACTTCCATCATTTATCAATATTAATTCAAAATCATTGAAAGTCTGATTAAATACGGATCGGATACATTTTTCAATATAGGATTCTGCATTGTATATAGGAATGATTATTGAGAAAAATGCCATACTTCTATTTTATCAATTTAATTTTTCTAAAGAATAATTTGAAATCCAATGAATTAACAGCTAATGGCCTAATTCCATTCTTTTTAAGTATTTTAAATTGATAAAATGTAATAAATAACTCAGAAAGAGACCATACGATTGCTGTGCCTAAAGCACCTAAATGTTTCACAAATAAAAAATTAAAGAATAAACTAATTACAGCACCCCAAAATGTAAATTTTAAATAAGATTTATCCAATCCACAAGAAATCATAATGTTACCAAAAATAACACCATAAAATACAAAAAACGCCCCCCAAGCTAAAACTTCTAATATAGGAATTACGGGCATAAATTTTTCACCATAAAGAATGGATACCGCTAATGGGCCAAGTAATATTGTTAAAATCAATACAAGTAATGTAAATACTATAAAACCTGGCATTATATTCTTAATCAAACCACTACCATCTTCTTTTCGTTTACCAAAGGTTTCGGCAATCAAGGGAAATACAGCCTGACTAATTGGTAGCATTAAAATACTGCGACCAATATCTATCAATTTTTGAGCGCATGTATAATAGGCTACCTCATTCTCTGATTTATAATTGCCTAAAATAACAATCCCTGTCGTTGTGTAAAAGTTTATTAGTACAATTGATATAAAAATGATTTTATCTTCATTAAGCATTGTGATTATGCTCTTAATTTTTGGAATAAAAATCTGTATTTTATATTTATAAATTGAATAGAGAAAAGAGATTAATGATATAATTAGTGGAATTACATAAAGAATCAAGGCATACTTAATATAATCAGAGTCTTTATGGATGTAAAAAATAACGAAAAAAAGAGATACTAATCTTGGGAGAAAATTTAGAAATGCAATAATTTTTAAATCTTGCTTCGCTTGAAAAAGCCAATTTTGAGTAAATAGTGAGGTAAGGCAAATCAAATAACTAATAATAGTCAATTGAAATTCTTGGTTCAGCTTCTTAATATGTACCAAACAAAAAATAAAAATTAGACTAGATATTAAAAACAAATATAATTGTGCAAAAAAAATATTACTAAATACGGTAGATGTAAACTTACTATCTTTAGCATTTACTGCAATCCGTCTCACTCCAGTAGCATTAAAACTGTAAGCTATAATTAATGTAAAATATGTAAGAAACGATGCTATATAGTTTATTCTGCCAATCTTATCAGGTCCTAATGCCCTCGAGACAATTGGGATCGTAATTATTGGGAATAAGTAATTTGCAATATTTACTAAACCTAAAGAGGCTATGTTACCCAAAAGTTTATTTTTCTCTTTTTGATGAGACATCTAACTATATTTCATTTAATTTCGAAAATTGTAGTTTATAGTATTAACAACCAATACTATAAACTTTAAATCCAATTTCCGTTAGTTTTTCTTTATCAATAATTCGTCTACCATCAAATACGAAGGCAGGTTTTAACATAATCTCATAGATTTTTTGCCAATCATAATCTTTAAATTCATCCCATTCTGTCATAATAGCAATTGCATGCGCTTGATTACATACAGAATAAGGATTACTTTCTGTAATTACCGCAGATTTATTTTCCTCGATAGATCTAGATTGTAAATAATTCAAATCAACATAAACTTGTTTACTAGGTACTTTTGGATCATAAACAGCAATTTTTGCTTGCTCATTAATTAACGTATCTGCTACATATATTGCCGGACTTTCACGAGTATCATTTGTATCCTTTTTGAATGCCCATCCTAAAAACGCAATTTTCTTTCCCGAAACGGTATTATATAATGTTTTAACGATGTTTAAGGCAAAGCGGTCCTTTTGATGATCATTTAAAATAATAACTTGCTCCCAATAATCTGCAACACTATCTAATCCCAAAGATTTCGCAATGTAAACTAGATTTAAAATATCCTTTTGAAAACAAGAGCCTCCAAAGCCAACTGAAGCTTTCAAAAACTTACTTCCCAATCTCGAATCGGTTCCTATTGCTTTAGATATTTCATTAATATCAGCACCCGTATGTTCGCATATTTCAGAAAATGCATTAATCGAAGAAATTCTTTGAGCTAAAAATGCATTTGCAGCAAGTTTGGATAATTCTGAAGACCAAACATTCGTTGTTAGAATTTTTTCTTTAGGCACCCAATTATTATACACTTCTACTAAGGCTGCAATGGCTTCTCTTCCAGATTCTGTTGTATAATCACCTCCAATTAACACTCTATCTGGAGCATGTAAATCTTCAATAGCAGTGCCCTCAGCCAAAAATTCCGGATTAGATAAAATATCAAAGTGAACGCCTGGACCTAAGTTATCAAAAATATTTCTAAGTGTAGAAGCAGTACGAACTGGCAGTGTAGACTTTTCAATCACAATTTTATTAGTAGTAGAAACCGCGGCAATCTGTCTTGCACACAATTCTATATATTTCAAATCTGCAGCCTGCCCTTTTCCAATACCATAATTTTTAGTCGGTGTATTTACCGATATAAATATTGCATCAGCTTCTTGAATTGAAGACTCTACCGCTGTAGAAAAAAACAGATTACGTCCTCTCGCGTCTTTTACAACATTCTCAAGTCCGGGTTCAAATACTGGTAATTCATAGTTTTCCGAATTCCATGCATCAATTCTTTCTTTATTTAAATCTACAACAGTAACTTTTATATTTGGGCATTTTTGAGCTATTACTGACATTGTAGGACCGCCAACATACCCAGCGCCTATACAACAAATCTTATTTATTTTCATTATATAAAAACAATATTTATTTTCTTAATTTTTGTATGATTTTTCTAAAAAAAGATTTCTTTTCTTCATGACCATAACCATAACCATAACCATAACCATAACCATATCCATATCCATATCTACCAGATGCTTTTTCAGTAATATCATTTAAAACTACATATACATCAGATTTTTTACTATTTCTCTTAAATTCTGAAACTACATTTAGTTGCTTTTTATATGTATAATTTTCTCTAGTGACATATATCGTGGTATCCGCGTATTTAGCTAATAACAATGCGTCACTTACAAGTCCGTAAGGAGGAGCATCTAAAACAACAATATCATATTGTGTTTTTAGATAATTAATAAGTTCTTTAGCTCTATCATTTTGCAATAATTCAGTAGGATTCGGCGGTATCGGTCCAGAAAAAATAACATCAAAATTTTGGTCATCCGTTTTAACAATAATATCACTTGGGTTCATTGGAGTGATTACGAAATTACTAACACCGCTGTTAGATGACAATGGAATATTCAAGTTTTCTGCTAATCTAGGTTTTCGCAAATCCAAATCCACAATAATCGTTCTTTTCCCTAATGAAGCGAAAGATTTGGCTAAATTCAATGATATAAATGATTTCCCTTCTCCACTCATACTGGAAGTAAATAAAATAGTATTGCATTTTCCCTCATCTAGCCCAAAAGTAAATTGCACATTCGCACGTAAAGTTCGAAATTGCTCAGACAAAATTGATCGAGTCTCCTTAATAAAATCAATAGGATGGGGATTCAATACATGGGATACTCCACCTAACATGGAAATATTAGCATCTTTTATATCATTTTCAGATTTTATACGATTATCTAATAAGTTTGTTATAAATAGTAATCCATAAGGAAGTATTAGTCCCAATAATCCGCAAGCCGCCAAAATGAACATTTTTTTAGGCTTGAAGGGTAATTCATCTGCAGATGGAGAATCGATTACTCTGGCATTGGCAATGTTTGAAGCTTTTGTAATAGCCATTTCCTCTCTTCGTTGTAATAAGTATAAATAAAGAGTTTGCTTTATTTGTTGATTGCGAGATAAGCCTAAAAACTGTTTTTCTTTATCCGGTACATTATGAATAAAATCTTGCACTTTGGCATTTTGTTGTAGAGCAGCATCTTTTCCAATAGCCATATTATTTTTCATATTCACCAAGTTGCCAATCAATTCTTTCCTTGCCTTACCAATTTGGGAATCCAACGCAATCATTCCTGGGTTCTCTGAAGTATTAGTTGTTGCATAGCGCTCTTTTTGCAACACCAGTGCATTATATTGCGTTAAGATAGATTCTAATGCAGGGTCCGGAGTCGCCAGTAAGGAAGGTACTGGTCGTTGATTATTTTTTGTATTCAATACATAATCTAACATCGTATTGACTATGGCTAATTGAACTTGAGCTTGATTCAATTGTTTTTCGTATTCAGAAGAAGAACTAATAACGGCCTGTGCCTGAGCTTCCAAATCAGCAATGTTATTCTTCTTCTTATAATCTGCAAGGCCAGACTCCGCATTTGTCAATTCTCCACTAACAAGACCTAATCTATCATTAATAAAAGAAATTGTACTATCGGCATATGCATTTTTTTGATCTTTATTCGATTTTATATATTCCTTTATCAAGGTATCTAAAACATCCTCTCCCTTTGATGGAATTTCCACAGGTAAAGTGAGATTAATTGCACTTACTTGCTTATTGGGGATCTCAGCACTCAAATTTTGTAAGATACCCTGTACTTCAGATTTTATAGGATTGATAACAAAAGTATAATTAGCCTTTTTTTTGTCAAAAAAAGTTTGTTTATAAATTACAAATTTACCTTTAGATAAAGGAATACTATCTCCCCACTTTACAAAAAACGTAGAATCATCTTCATCTTTAATCTTTCTGATTAAAGCAATTCCCTTTTCATCCCAAGAAGATATTTCAAATTTGTATCCCTTTATCGGGTCTGCATTATTTGATAGTGTAATACCAAAAGGTTTATCTTTATATAGTTCTCTAATTCCTAAAGGCACTCTTTTATAATAATTTACATTCAAATGCATATCAACAACAACTTTATGCATCAAGTCTCTGGTTTGTAAAATAAGTAGTTCATTATCTACAGAACTTTTTACATTTAATAAGCTACTTAAATCGCCAAATGAACTATTCGAACCGGAAGAGCTCGAACCCAACATTCCAGACATCCCCCCCTTTTGGTCATCGTCAACCATTACTGTTGCATTTACATTATATCTAGGAGCAGAGTGTTGTATATAAAGTAATCCTAATATTATCATTAAAACAACTCCAATCACAAACCATTTCCAATGATCTATTATATCTGCTAATATTTTTTCGAAGTCTATCGCTTCTTCCGCATTTTCACCTTTTCCAGAATTACTCAAGAGATTTTCAGCCATTACAATAAAATAAAATTGAAGTTTAAAAACTAAAAACGATCTATATTAAATTAATTATTATCAATCCTTGTCCATACTAAAACCAATAAGGTGAGTATAGATACCGCTAGACCTACTTTTGTATATACAGGACTATTCAAACCTTGAATTCTTGCTTTATTGGGTTCTACATAAATAACATCTCTTTGTTTTAAGTAAAAATATTGGCTAGTCAACATATCTTTAGAGTCCATATTAAATCTGTGCATTGTCATTACTCCAGCGGAATCTCTTAACAGAAGTACATTTTTTCTTTTCCCATAAATGGTCATATCTCCAGCCATTAAAAGGGCATCTAATATTGTATTTTTCTCATTTCCCATATAAAAATAGCCAGGGCGATTCACTTCTCCTAACACTCCGATTTTCATATTCACAAATCGAACATTAACCGTTGCATTTTTATAGAGTTTATCTGCTTTTTTTTGCAAGAAATTTCTAGCAGAGTCTGTTGACATTTCAGAAAGCTTAATTCTTCCAAATATAGGAAGATTTAATTCCCCCAAACTATCTACTAAAAAACCTACACCATCACTACCTATTGCATTTTGTCCACCTCCAATTAAATACTGCCCACTTGTTGTATTTGTTGAAGAGGTCATAGTATTTGCACCACTAATATTATTTAAATTAGCAGTTGCTAGAGGATCTGTAGTTTGTAATGTTATGTTTAGTATATCGTCCGGTTGAATCTTTAATTGATTTCTATTTGCTAAATTGACTGCAGTAATCACTGAATCAGGAACATCACTAAAATAGGGCGTTTCTTTCATAAATTGTTTCTCAGAACAAGATATCAAGCTAACAATACATCCCAATAAGAGAACAGTTGGTGATAAGAATTTTCGAAAATTCATCCGGTTATACAATTATTAATAATTAAATTTTAATTCAAAAAAATACCCAAAAATGTTTATCATTTTCAGGTATTTTCAGTTTATACCCAATTAGACAAAATTAATGCCAATGAGGTTTTCATTATATAAAATACATTGAATTTGACGTTCAATTTATATTTCAATATATTTTAATACAAATAGGTATATAAATATAAGTAGTAAATATAAATAGTTTTAAGTCAAAGAAACAATATTTTCCTATATATAAAAGTTTTTTTTAAGTCAATTTATTATTATGGAGCCTTTTACTACTTTTTATCCAATACATCCTTGGTTACCACCTGTACTTTCGTTGCATTTTTTAAATCTTTACTTACCGCATCATAAGGACCGGTAATAACGGCATCTCCAATTTTTAAACCACTAAGTATCTCAATATAATTCAAATCTTGAATTCCCGTAGTAACTTTTACTTGCTTGACCTTGCCATCATTTTGTAATACAAAAACGACTTCTTGGATATCATCTCCAGAGGCATCAGCATTATCATCCACTTTTTTCGTAGAAGAATTTGCATTATCTGGAGTGCGAGTTGTTACTGCATTGAGAGGAATGGACATTACTTTAGCATGTGTACTTGTTTGAATATCGGCACTAGCAGTCATATTAGGTCGAAATGGGAATGCTTTACCAGGTCCCATTAAATCCATATAACTATTTGGTAGTAAGCGTATATGCACTTGGTAATTTGTCACAGTTGTAGAAGATGTAGTACCAGTAGTATTCGCATCACTCGTTTGTGGATTAGCAATTTTGTAAACAACCCCTTTAAATTTTCTTTGATTATATGCATCTACTTGTATTACTGCACTATCACCTAGTTTAACTTTTGGAATATCATTTTCACCAACATCCACTTTTACCTCGATGCTTTTTAGATCAGCGATACGCATAATTTCCGTACCGACGCTGAAACTATTACCAGCGATACGTTCACCTTTTTTCATATTAAGTAAACTGATAATTCCATCCATCGGAGCTGTAATGATTGTACGATCGACATCTTTTTGCGCGCGATCCAAACTCGCTTGGTTGCTTTTTACATTTGCAATATTGGCTTGAATGGTAGCTTTCGCTGATGTATAATTTGCTTTCGCTGCCAAATATGCTTGCTGTGCTGTTTCAAATTCTGAACGAGAAATTACTTTATCATCTAATAATTTTTTTTGACGATTAAAGGCAAATTCAGTTTGATTTAATGTTGCTTTCAAACCTTCCAAATTATCTTCGGAATTGATTTGTTGCGCCTTCGATTGTGTTACTATTGCGGCTGCTTGGTCTCTTTGAGAGCCATAAATATCTGCATAGATACGTGCGACAACTTGTCCTTTATGGACGGTATCTCCTTCATTTACGGGTAAGGCTACTATCTCTCCAGAAATATCAGAACTCACTTTTACTTCTACTTCAGGATATATTTTGCCACTTGCTGTGACAATTTCTGTAATATCTCGTTGTTTGACTTTATCCGAAGTAACCTTAATGCCTTCCTCCTTGCCAATAATCCCACCTTTTTTCAATCCGACCAGTATCAAAATAATAAAAACAATTATTATCAAAAACCATTTAAGCTTTTTATTCATCTTAGATAAAATTAATATAAGGAGATTTGGTTGTTTTTGTAAAATTCCAATACCAATAATCGGAAAATATATTCATAATGCGAAGAAGCTTTTTTTACTTGCGCTTGATACAAATTATTTTGCTGAATCAAGTAATCTGAAGTGGATTGCATACCTATGTCATATCTTTTTTGAGATAAATCATAAGCATAACTTGCATAATCAGCGGCTTTAGTATTAGCATTAAAATTTTTAATACCCGAAATTGCATTGGTATAAGCGGTATAAATATTTTGTTGCAATGTTTGTTTATTCAATGCTTGTGTTAATTCTGCATTTTTAAGATTTAATTTGGAACGTTCATAGTTAGTTCTAAGTTGACGGTAGTTAAATATCGGAACGTTTAACGTCAAGCCAACAGATTGATTTAAATTGAGATTGAAAATCTGTTTCAAGTAATCCGGTTTTTTATATATTGGTATATTATAAGGCGTCGTAACAAAGTAATTATTTCCCTGTACATTTACAGAGCCAATCGTGTCAATATATGGTGTAGCGCCAACCTGGTTAGTATAAATATTAGAAAAATTAGAACCAATATTGCCAAATAAAGATAAGGTTGGATACATCGCAGCTTTAGCGGATTTAATCGCATATCCAGCTGCTTTTATTTTAAATGCATCCACTTTTTGCTGATATTGGGTAGCAACGGCAGTTTCAAATAAAGCATTTGGTTCTAATTCTCCTATGGGTATTAATTTTATTTTCTCTACATCTGGAATCGACACTTCAAATGGAGCATCTGCACTCAAATTAAGTAATGCCATTAATTGCAATTTATTTTGTTGCATTGTGACATAGTTTGTATAATAAGTACCACTATCAGTTGCCAATTGAGATTCAAATTGAGCCGCACTTAATTCTGGTAAACCACCTGCATCAACTTGTTTACGAGTTAATTGTAGTTGTTTGGTAGTGAGTCCTATTTGATTTTTTGCATTATTAATTTGCTCTATTGAAAGTAATAGTTGTAAATAAGCCGCTGCAATATTTAAAGTAACATCATTTTTAGCTCGATTAATATCTACTTCTGCGGCATCCGCACTTGCTTGGTCTGCCTTTATTGTATTTTTTATACTAAACCAATTAAAAAGGGTAATACCTGATTGTAAACTATAAGTTTGTTGAAAAATACTATTATTGGTATATGAGTAGGTGGTTGGATTTAAGGAACGTCCAAATTGATAACCTCCACTCGAAGAAAATGCCAAAGAAGGAATGCGATTTGCTTTGCTTAATTTTGCCTGCAAAGCTTGTAATCGCGCTTGCACATCAGCTTGCTTTACAGAAATATTATTTTCCATCGCATATTCAACACAACGTAATAAATCCCAAGTATCATTCTGTTGGGCCAGTAGTCCAATGGGAACATATAAAGAGAAAATTAATAATAGTCGTTTGATCATATAACAAATTTAAAAACTCTATCCATTTTTTAATTTAATTTTAGATAAACGGAAAGATTTACATATCCGATGGTTAAGAATATATTTCAATTGAATCTGTGCATATTTTTATCTTTGCAATACGTGAATAAATTAATATTTGAAAAGTTAAAAAGTTTGTTGGACGATAAGGTACTCGAATACAATCAGAAGGACTTTATACCCCAGGATCCGATTTCCATACCTCACCAATATTCCCATCCAAGAGATATTGAAATTTCTGGTTTTTTTACGGCTTTATTTGCTTGGGGCAATCGTACGATTATCATAAATAAAAGCAAAGATTTAATGCAGTTAATGGGAAATCAACCATATGAATTTATTAAAAACCACTCACAATCAGATCTAAAATCTATTTTAACATTCAAGCATAGAACATTTAATGCCACGGATGTTTTATACATGATTGATTTTTTGCATAGACATTACAACCAACATCAAAGTTTAGAATCTGCTTTTTTTCCTGAAGGGATCACAAGTGTCGAAAATGGACTAACACAATTCAAGCATTATTTTTCAGCCAGCCCCTATTTTCCTGAAAGAACAGGCAAACACATTGCCACTCCTGAAAAGAACTCCAATTGCAAAAGATTAAATATGTTTTTACGATGGATGATACGTTCAGACAAGCAAGGTGTAGATTTTGGAATTTGGAAAAAATTAAAACCAGACCAGCTAATTATCCCAATTGATATCCATGTACATCGAGTAGCTATGGACTTAACATTGATACATACAACTAAAATTAATTGGAACGCAGCATTAGAATTGACAAATACGCTTAAACGATTTGATGTAGATGATCCTGTTAAATATGATTTTGCATTATTTGGTATGGGTATAAATTTTAAAAGAGAAAGCCTGATATAAGAAATATCAGGCTTTTCTGTTCTCAATGATAGTTTGCAACGGCACTCGTCTGTAAATTTTCATTTACGTGTTTTCATTAGGTGGCGATTGTATCACAATCGCTCAAAGGTGTTATTCAAGAACAGATATTTTTTAAGCATTAATCATTCAAAATATTAAAATCGAACAACCAATTTACTTACATAGACAAAGTAAAAAATATAATTTCGGCTATCCAAATTTATTTACAATATTTTTCCAAATAAATAAATTTATTAACTTATGTTAATTAGAGTCACATACTTAAATTAATTATTTTGACATAAATCAATTTTATTTGAAATAATAAATATTAGAATAGAAATAAACACATATCAATAGCAGAAAAATAAATTTATATATAAAAAATAAAAGCCAAAGTTTTTAAACTTTGGCTTTTCTGTTCTTTTTAAGAGCTTGCAACGGCTTATAAATTGTCCAATGTTTATATTTAATTCCGTATAAACAACTGATTTTCATGTTTAGGTAGGTGTTATTCAAGAACAGAGTATTCATTATTCGAATTAAAATTTTATTACATAAACTTTAAATTTCAAATACCGCACAAAGATAAAATTTTATTTTGGCTAACCAAATTTATTTAAATATTAATTTAAAATTTAAAAAATAAGTATTACAAATTTTTTAAACATACTAACTTAATTTAGATATTTTTTTAATCTTTTTTGTATAACTTTGCATGCCCCATATGTTAAAAAAAGAAGCGTTAAATACTATCAAATTATCTGGTCCCATTATATTAGGCGAATTGACACAGATGTCACTGGGTTTAATTAACAGTGCCATGGTTGGACATTTAGGCTATCATCATTTAGCTGCTGCATCTTTAGTTAATAGTGTACTCAACATTCCTTATGTATTTGGAATTGGGATGACCATGTCTATTTCCCAGACGGTTGCAACGGCACATGGCCAACAAGACAAACAGAAGATTTCACATTATCTTTTTAATGGATTGTTCCTTTCTGCTATTACAGCTATTGTAATTTCTTTTCTTTTAGAGATAGGCAATCCAATTGTTTTTCATTTAAGACAGGATCGAGAAGTTGCCAAATTAGCGAGTCCTTATTTAAGATTAATGGGATTTTCGGTCATACCCATGTTATTATTTTTTGCATTAAAGCAATTTACTGATGGTTTGGAATTAACGCGTACGGCAATGTTGTTGTCCATGCTTTCTATGCCATTGAATGTATTATTAGATTGGACATTTATTTTTGGACATTTTGGATTCAAATCTTACGGTCTAATCGGTGCAGGATTCGGGACTTTAATAACACGGAGCCTAATCTTGATTGCACTTGCATCTATCATATTTTTCCATAAAACATTCCGACATTATATTGCCGTGCGCAAACATCAATGGCATATAAAGTGGATGACGCAAAAAGAATTGTTACATATTGGCGTGCCGAGTAGTATACAAGCAATTTTAGAAGTCGGGGCTTTTGCGGTGAGTGGAATTCTTGTGGGAAGTCTCGGAGCTGTGGAATTGGCAGCGCATCAAATAGCTATACAATTGGCATCTTTCACTTTTATGGTATCTCTTGGATTAGCTCAAGGAAGTTCTATCCGTATTGGGAATGCATTTGGCAGAAAAGACTGGCCGTTGATTCATAATATTGGAAAAAGTACTTATATCACTGGACTGATGTACGGCGTATTATGTGCTATTTTATTTATCCTAATGCGTAACCAATTGCCACTAATATTCACCAAAGATTTTGCGGTATTGAAGTTGGCGGGTGCATTGTTATTTCTCGCTGCAGTATTTCAGATTTCTGATGCAACACAAGCGATTGGAGTTGGTGTACTAAGGGGGATAAAAGATGTAAAAGCACCCACTATTTTTATGACCATTTCCTATTGGGCATTAGGTATTCCTCTGGGATGGATTTTAGCCAAATATCTGAATATGGGCGTGTATGGCATTTGGATTGGGTTTGTCATTGGTCTAACCTTTACCGCAATTTTGTTATTTTTCAGATTCAAAAAAATTATTTCCCGAGCAAGGAAGTAATTGGATTGTTTAACTTCGCCTTGTATGGCTGTTCAAAATTCCTTTTCAAAAGAGTTGTATGGTGAGATTTTATATGCAGAGGTAATCGTTCCGCTGCATGTACCCAAAAACTATACATGGAGCATTCCACCAGATTTAAATGATCGTGTAACCATCGGCATACGAGTGGAAGTTTCCCTGCGAAATAAGAAATATGCGGGAATTGTACAATCCATTTTTTCTGAAAAACCTGCCGAATTTACTCCAGCTCCAATTCTAAATATTTTGGATAATGAACCCTTATTATACCCACAACAACTCAAATTGTGGCAATGGATGGCACAATATTATATGTGTGCCGAGGGAGATATTATGCAAGCGGCCGTTCCGGCAAATTTTAAATTATCTAGTGAAAGTATCCTTATTTGGAATGACTTTTTTGATGATACAGATTTAAGTCATTTAGATGAAGAGGAATATTTGCTTGCTGAAGCATTAAGTATCAAAAAAGAATTGAGAATCAATGAAATACAAAAAATATTGGATAGCTCTCATGTGTATCCTATTATTAAAAAACTCATTGAGAAAAATATCTGTTTCATTTGGGAAGAACTAAAGCAAAAATATTCGGTCAAAAAGGACACATTTATCACGCTTCATCCCAATTTGGAAAATGAAAAAGCCCTAGAAGCTTTGCTTAATAATTGGGGAAAAGCACCCAAACAATTGGAACTTTTATTGGCATATTTGCATTTAAAAAGAACCGAACAAGAAGTAACACAATCCAATTTGCTAAAAAAAGCAACCGCTTCTGCGGCTCAATTAAAAGGTTTATTGGAAAAAAATATTTTAGTTGCGGAGAAAAGAGCGGTGGATCGTTTGCCTCGTTTGGATAGCATTTCTTCTGTCAATATCGAATTATCCGAGGCACAAAATATAGCTTTGCAATCCATTGAAAATTCTTTCCAAACCAATCCGAATTGTCTTTTACACGGAGTTACGTCTAGTGGTAAAACGGAAATTTACATAAAACTCATCGAGCAATATTTACAGCAAGACAAACAAGTTTTGTATATGTTACCCGAAATTGCATTAACTGCACAGATTATCAATCGTTTACGCAAACATTTCGGCGCGAGTATTACCATTTATCATTCCAAATTTAGCCCAAATGAACGCGTAGAGATTTGGAATAAGGTAAAATCTGGAGAAGCAAAAATTGTGCTTGGCGCACGTTCTGCAATTTTATTGCCATTTCAAGATTTGGGACTGATTATCGTTGATGAGGAGCATGATACTTCTTACAAGCAAACAGAACCTACCCCACGTTACAATGCACGCGATACGGCTTTATATTATGCAACCTTGTTCAAAGCACATGTCTTATTGGGAAGTGCAACGCCTTCACTGGAAACTTTTCATAATTGCGAACAAAAAAAATATGGATATGTCTATTTAGGGGAAAGATATGGCAATGTGCAAATGCCTAATATTCAAATATTAGATTTAAAATCTTTGCCCAAAGAAAGAGAAGAACGTATCATCATCTCTCCACTTTTGAAAGAAAAAGTAGAGCAAGTTTTACAACAAGGAAAGCAAGTGATTTTATTCCAAAATCGTCGTGGTTATAGTCCGTACATTCAATGTGGTACTTGCGGTTGGATTCCAGAGTGTAAAAATTGCAATGTTTCCCTAACCCATCATAAACACAAAAACAAACTTTCTTGCCATTATTGCGGTACGGAATATCCTTTGATTTATACTTGTCCGGCTTGTGGTGGACATCATTTTATCCAAAAAAACTTTGGAACGGAACAAATTGAAGAAGTTGTTTGTGAAAAATTTCCAGAGGCGCATGTTGGCAGAATGGATTTGGATAGTATCCGTGGCAAACACGATCATGAGGCGATCATTCAATTATTTGAAAAGAAAAAATTGGATATTTTGATCGGTACGCAAATGGTTGTTAAAGGTTTGGATTTTGAAAATGTACAATTGGTGGGCGTTTTGGATGCGGATAGCATTCTTAATTTTGCAGATTTTAGGGTAAATGAACGCGCATTTCAATTATTGGAACAAGTAAGTGGTCGTGCCGGTCGTAGAAATGAAGCAGGAAATGTGATCATACAAGTGACCAATACACACCATCCCGTTTTGCAATTTCTCGTAAAACATGATTATTTGTCCATGTACAAATACGAAATTAATAATCGAAAAATGTTCAATTATCCGCCATTTGTTCGATTAATTCAAGTATTTGTAAAACACAAGGACAAAATGGTAGCGGAGGAAGCTGCGAATCTTTTGATTGAAGGATTGAAGTATTTTAAAAACAATATTACTGGACCTGCAGAACCGGTAATTAATCGCATTCGCAATCAATATATTTGGGAAATCCTAATTAAACTACCCAAAGATGCCAAGATTATACACAATTTCAAATTGAGTTTGTTACAACAAGTTGCTTATATTCAAAATTTTAAAAAATACAGAGGCGTCATTTTTATGCCTGACGTAGATCCTAATTAAACAAAATTTTATGTCCAGAATTTGGTTCAAAAAACATATAAATTTAGCAGAATTAAATGCTTCGAGTAAAAATACGATGACTGAATTTTTAGAAATCCAATTTACCGAAATAGGCGATGATTATCTAAAAGCAACCATGCCTGTTACAGCAAAAACACATCAACCAATGGGAATTTTGCATGGTGGTGCGTCAGCGGCATTAGCAGAAACCGTCGGAAGTATCGCTGGTTGGTTAGTTGTAGATATTTCACATAAAATCTGTGTAGGTATGGAATTAAATTGCAATCATATTCGCAGCAAAAAAAGCGGCATTGTTACCGCCACAGCAAGACCTTGGCATATTGGGAAAACTACGCAAGTTTGGGATATTCAAATCCATGATGAAAAAGAAAAATTAGTTTGCATAAGCCGATTGACCTTGGCGGTGATCAATCAACCGAAATAAGTATTTCCAAACCTATTTTTGTTTGAAATGTTACTTTTCCCTTAAATAGAAAAGTAACCAAAAGATCAAGTCGTCTGAAGGCAATCCTTCGGAACGCTTGAAAATAGCTCGTGTACATTTTCTGCTAACGATTTTACAGTTACAAGCCATTGCTATTTACGCAGAAAACACAACTCCGCTATTTTCTACACTTTGCTGTCAGACGACACATGAAGTGACATTAAATTTCTTCTTATTCACAAACTCCTTTTGCTTTCACTAAGGCTTTTGCTAAAAAGGGAAAATATGGAAATCTAAAACACGAAATCAAAATTTTTCTAATTGGCATTTATTGGATTAACGTTAAGAAAATCAATCAGTGAAGTCGATTGAAAGAATATATGTTTGAGCGAAGCGAGTTTATATTCTTTCCGACGAAACGATTGATTTTTTAGTTAAGACAATTGCTGCTTTGATCTTTTGTTTCTTTTCTATCAAGAGAAAAGAAAACTAAGCATAAACCCAAAAAAGGTTGCTGAAATATTCAGCAACCTTTTCTTATAAAATCTAATTCAGTAATTATTTACTTGAATCATTGGAAATGACCTGCCCTTTTTCCAAATTATTTTTTGGAGCTGCCATTTGCTGATCCATTTGTTCAACCCAACCTAACATTTGCTGTGCAGTTTGTTTATCATAATCCATATTTGCCGCATTTTGGCCAGTTAAAGAATTATAATATCTAATCTGCTGTTGCAAATCTTTCTTGATAGAAGAGGATACTTTTTGTGCTAACGTTTTATCATCAGCTAATACCGCAGCTTGCAAGAACATGATAGACAAACGGTTATGTTGATTACCAATAGAAACCATTCCGTAAGGGAAGTTTTCTTGCAACATCATCTTATCAGCTTTTTCCAATACTTTTTTAGCATCTTCTTTTCTATTTTTCAATGCCAAATCCATACCCAAGGTCGCATAAGCTTGACGGATAGTATTCAAATGACGTCTATTTTCTTCATCGAAATATACACCTGGAAGGTTCGCATTTCCGAATCCGAATTTATTCATCAACTTATCCATCATCCAATTGGTATTCACCGCTTCACCTTGATCATTGGTATTTTTAACCGGAACTAAGCGATAAGTCAAACCATCTCTTCTTAAGAAACTAGCAAATCCTAATTCATCATATGGGCTAGTGAAATAAATTGGACGTTTCCATTTATTTGCTGCTATGATATTCAAAATTGCTAAATCATTTTTATACAAAGTAGATTTGGGAATGGTAAAGTTCATCGAAGAAACAATCGAATCTCCCGTTTTATTTACCGTACCATTTTCAATAACTTCTTGTGTATTAACAGGAACAGAAACATTTCTTACAGGATATGTGTTGATCCAATCGCCACCTTGAGATTGCGCCATTTTAGACTGATCATCACTACCCACATAATTTTTCATCATATCATACAAATCATAGAATTGATTTTCTGATACGCCATCTACGGCTTTGTAGAAAGCAGCATCACGTTTTTGTCCTTCGATTTGTTTTCTACTCCAGATAACATCTATAGCATCACTGCTATTTACTTTGTGACGTAATTCATTGATATACCAATCAATACCCAACAAACTTGTATTTATTACGCGAATATCTGGACGAATTCCTTCTACCTCTTGCGCATACCACAGTGGGTAAGTATCATTATCTCCGAATGTAAATAAGATAGCATTGGGTGCACAACTTTCCAAATAGTCTTTTGCTAAGTCACGAGCCAATTCTTTTTTGCTTCTGTCATGATCATCCCATTCTTGTTGTCCCATCAATACCGGAACAGCAAAGAAACAAACCAAGAAAGAGGCAGCTAGAGCAGTTTTCGGACTGGCGATAAATTTACCAAACCATTCTTTAACCTTTAACATACCCAAACCAATCCAAATTGCAAAAGCATAAGTCGCTCCAGCAAAGGCATAATCACGCTCACGTGGTTCATTACCTGCTTGATTCAAATAAATAATAATCGCAAAACCAGTCATGAAAAATAACAAGAACACAACCAAACCATCCGAACCTTTCTTTTTAAATTGGAAAAATAAACCAATCATTCCTAATATAAATGGAAGGGCAAACATAGTGTTATGCGATTTGCTATCCTTGATACTATCAGGTAAAGTACTTTGATCTCCGTAAAGGAAACTATCAATAAAATTGATACCCGTAATCCAGTTACCATCACGTACATTACCGATGTAACGACCTTGAATATCATCTTGTTTACCTGAGTAATTCCAAAGGAAATATCTTATAAACATGTAATAATTCTGATAACCAATATAGAATTTTAGATTATCTGTAAAATTTGGCTCGCGTTCGTAAGCGCCTGTTTGTTGATTTTTACCAATACCTAAGAAATTGGCATAATAATCCGCTTGTCCACGATCTTGGCTACCATTCCAAACTCTTGGGAAAACCATTTTGTCTTCAGGAGAATAAATATAATGGAATGAACGTCCCACTGGAATATAGGCATCTTTACCATTGTCATTGACACCTTTTTGATATTTCATTTCATCATACTTAATATCAGCAGGTCTAGCCGTGAATTTTTGACCATATAAAATAGGGAAATCTCCATATTGATCACGTCCTAAATAACCAACCAAACTCAATGGATTGTCCACCTTGAACATATCAATAGAAGGATCAGCACTACTTCTGATCATCGTAGTCAAATAGGTACTATAACCAATCAACATAAAAGCCAAACACCACATCGCCAAACGTAGATTCGGCAATTTTCTTTTGTTGGCAAATCGGATAAAATACCAAATTGCTAAAGCCAATAAAATGAAGAATACCGTAAATCCAGAGAAGAATGGTAATCCCATATTATTTACAAATAAAATATCGAATTTACCTGCAAACTTGATGGACTCTTGAATCACTCCAATCTGAACGACACCTAAAATCACCGCACTAAATACGAAGAAGATATAAGCACCTCCATACAATTCAACTTTTTTCTTGTCGTTTTTATTTCTTCTTTCTATTAAGAATAGAATTCCAATCGCAACAGCTGTACCGACAACCATCAAACCTGGATAAGTAGAATCCATTGGTACATTATCGGTTGCATTGGCATTGGCAATGATAAAACCACCTATGAATGCCAAACCGCCAGCGATCAACAATCCTCTAACGAAATATTTTTTCAATAATTTGTAATCCAATGCATCTCTCCTACGGAAATAATACACCATTACCAATGCTGGGATAGTCAACAAGTTCAACAAGTGAATACCGATAGAAAGTCCCATTAAGAAGCTGATAAATACGATCCAACGATCTGCACCTGGCTCATCTGCCACATGTTCCCATTTCAATATAGCCCAAAAAGCTACCGCAGTACATAAGGCAGAAGATGCGTAAACTTCACCTTCTACAGCACTATACCAAAATGAATCAGAGAACGTATAAGCTACAGCGCCGACAATACCAGCAGCCATAATGCTAAATATCTGATTTTGAGTTAGTTTGGATGTATCTTTTTCCTGACCTTGTACGATTCTGCGTGCAAAGTGAGTGATAGACCAAAATAAAAATAAAATACTCATTCCACTCGCTACAGCACTCATCACATTTACGGCCTGAGCTGCGTGCTCACCAGTACCACCGAATAAAATAATGAAAAAACGGCCAAGCAAAACGAACAAAGGTGCGCCAGGAGGGTGAGGTATCTGTATCTTAAAACAGCTACTTACAAATTCACCACAATCCCAAAGACTGCCTCCAGCCTCTGCGGTCATAATATACACAATACAAGCAAAAATTCCCACGATCCAGCCTGTAATGTTGTTGATCCTCTTGAAATTCATATAAGGTTACGGATTAATTTGTGTCGCAAACCTAATATAAACAGATGAATTATTGCACTTAGCTAGTAGATTTATACGAATATTTTAGAAAATTTCTATTTTTTTAAAGAAGTAAATATTGAAAAAAGGTTCAGACACTCTCATTTTGATTAGAATTGAACCTTATGTAGGTAAACATAATGTTTTTATTTAACAATTAATTCCTTGAGCGACCTATCAAAAAAGAGACAACAAATAAAATTAAGAAGATAAAGAACAGGGTTTTCGCTATTCCAGCTGCTCCTGATTGGATTCCATTAAATCCAAAAACTCCTGCAATTATTGCAATTATCAGAAATACGATTGCCCATCTCAACATATCCCAATATTTAAATGAATGAATTTTATATTTCAATACATATTCTGTACCAATTTTTATGTTAATTTGACAGCATGCAACAGAAAAGTTCAATTCAGATATTTTGGTTTCGACGAGATCTTAGGTGGGATGACAACGCAGGTTTATTTTATGCCCTAAAATCTGACACACCTGTGTTTCCTATTTTCATATTTGACACCAACATTTTGGATGACTTACCCCAAAATGATCCTCGTGTGCATTTTATACATATTGCTTTAGAAAAGTTACAAGCAAAATTAACCAACTTAGGAAGTGGATTAAATATTTATGTAGGTAAGCCTTTAGAAATATTCCAACAAATCCAAACGCAATTTGAAATAAAAGGCATCTTTTGTAATCGTGATTACGAATTATATGCAATTCAGCGAGATCATCAGATAAAGATTTGGGCAAATGAAAAGCAAATTGCATTTCATTCATTTAAGGATCAGGTAATATTTGAAGGTGATGAAATTTTAAAAAGCGATGGCAGTTCTTATTCTATTTTCACTCCTTATTCCAAAAAATGGTTAGAAAAACTAAATTCATTTTTCCTTTCTGGATACGATACTACTAAATATAAAAACAGCTTATTTAAAGAAAAAACAACCTTTCCTTCTTTGGCGGAAATTGGTTTTGAAAAAACGGATTTCCATTTCCCTAAATTCAACATTTCCATTCCGACGATTGAGCGATATGATGCTACGAGGGACATTCCGTCATTGGAAAATGGTACGACGCATTTGGGAATTCATCTAAGATTTGGCACCATAAGTATTCGCCAATTGGCTAGTCTCGCATCAAAACATAATGCTACATATTTAAAAGAATTAATCTGGCGAGATTTTTACCAAATGATTTTGCAAAATTTCTCTCAAATAAATAAAGGAAATGCATTTCGAGCAGAATACGACCTTATTCAATGGCGCAATAATGAACATGAATTTGAATCTTGGAAAAATGGACAAACAGGTTTTCCTATTGTGGATGCTGGTATGCGAGAACTAAATGCCACAGGACACATGCACAATCGGGTACGTATGATCGTAGCATCATTTCTTACCAAAAATTTGCTTATTGATTGGCGTTGGGGTGAAGCCTATTTTGCGGAGAAATTATTAGATTTTGATTTCGCCGCTAATAATGGCGGTTGGCAATGGGCGGCGGGTTCGGGCTGTGACGCAGCACCTTATTTTCGGATATTTAATCCAACATCTCAAACTGAAAAATTTGATCCAAAATTAATTTATATAAAAAAATGGATTCCCGAAATAGATTCATTTGAATATCCTCAACCTATAATTGATTTCAAAGAAAGCCGAGAGCGTTGCCTATCAGTGTACAAACAAGCATTGCAAAAAAATTAATCTTCGAATACATTTTTAAACGGTGTAGAATCTAATTGAGATGCTTTTAAGTCCGCCACCATGGTATTAGTCCATCGATCTTGCCATGGATTACAAGGATGGCCGAATGCACTAAACACACAAAAAGGAACAATTCTGCAAAATGCTCGACTCATTGCTTTGCCAAAAGATATTTCACTGCCGTCCAGATTAAATGCTTTTGTCTTTGTAAACCATTTACCTATTGTACGCCCTCGAAATATTCCTTCAACCAATCCCATCGTTGTTGCATATGATAACAAGTAGAAAAAGTTTAATAAGAATACATTACCTCTATCTTCTTCAAATATAGAATAGGACGCTCCAAAATCTGGAAAACATCTAAATATTATCCCTAAAACTAGACTATAAAGAATACCGAAAAAAATTAAATCAATAATGTAATTAAATAAACGCTTCCATGTACTAGCACGTACGTAATTGACTTCATTAAGGGTTAGATTGATCTCCATAAACAATCAGAATTAGTTTTACTACAAATTTGAAATTATTTCTCAAACCAACAAAAAATATTAAATCGAAATTATCTGATTTAAACGATATCACATTTGGTTTAATATTTGCGACATTCTTCAAAACAAGGTAATTGGGAATAAGATGTGTAAAATAATTTATGTGAATTTATATTTATGTATTACCTTTGCAGCCAATTATAAAGAAGAAATAACTCAAAAGAGGTTAAAAAGATTTCAAAATGCCTTACTTAACAAAAGAAAAAAAAGCTGCGATCTTCGCAGAATTTGGCGGAAAAGCTGAAAATACTGGTTCTATCGAAGCGCAAGTAGCTTTATTGACAGAACGCATTTTACATTTGACTCAACATTTGAAAGCAAATAAAAAAGACTTCTCTACACAAAGAGGTTTAATGGCAATGGTTGGTCGTCGTAAACGCTTGTTGTCATATATGCAAAAACATAACTTGAATGGCTACCGTGCTCTAATTGAAAAATTAGGTCTTAGAAAATAGTAGTCATACTATTAAAAACTATTCCCGGCTGTTAAGTTATTATTCAGTTGGGAATAGTTTTTTGTATATATGCGAAAAAATTAAATTAGTAAATTATGTTATCCCAACCATATAGCGTTTCCTTTGATTTGGGCGCAGGTAGAGAAGTTACTATCGGCACTGGCAAATTAGCTAGACAAGCTGATGGAGCTGTTACAGTCCAACAAGGAAATACCGTAATATTAGCAACTGTAGTTGCTAATAAAGAAGCAAAAGAAGGTCAAGATTTCTTTCCATTAAGTGTAGATTATCAAGAAAAATTTGCTGCTGCAGGTCGTATCCCTGGTACATTCTTCAAAAGAGAAGGTAAATTAAGTGATTATGAAGTATTGATCAGCCGTTTGGTCGATCGTGCACTTCGTCCTTTATTCCCAGATGATTATTTCTGCGATGTTCAGGTTTTAATTACATTGGTTTCTAGTGATAGCGATATCATGCCAGATTCTTTGGCTTGCTTAGCAGCATCTGCCGCATTAGCAGTTTCTGATATTCCTATTAAAGAAATCATTTCTGAAGTTAGAATCGCACGTATCAATGGTGAATATGTCGTTAACCCAACAAGATCTGAATTGGCAAACGCTGATTTGGAATTCATGATTGCGGCTACAGACAAAAACCTAATGATGGTTGAAGGTGAAAGTAAAGAAGCGCAAGAAGAAGATCTTGTAAAAGCACTTGAAATTGCGCACGATGCCATCAGAAAACAAATTGCAGCTCAGCAACAATTGAGAGATGCGAAAGGAATAACTGCAAAAAGAGATTATACTAAACCAGTAGAAGATGAAGCTATCCAACAGAAAGTAAAAGATTTCTGTGCGGCTAAAATCAGTGAAATCTCTCATGCAGGTACAACAAAACACGAAAGAAGTGAAGCTTTTTCTGCATTGAAAAAAGAAGTAGTTGCTAGCTTAGGCGAAGAAGCTACTGATATCGAAAAGAAACTTGCTAAAAAATATTACGACGATTTAGAATGGCATTTGGTTCGAGATATGATTTTAGATGATCGTATCCGTTTGGATGGTAGAAAATTAGATCAAGTGCGTCCATTAAATATGGAAATCGACATTTTACCTATACCTCATGGCTCTTCTTTATTCACAAGAGGAGAAACACAATCTTTATCCACGGTAACATTGGGTACTCCCGATGACGAATTGATGATCGATAGTGCTACTGATTCTCATTATACTAATTTCATTTTACACTATAACTTCCCTCCTTTCTCCACAGGTGAAATTCGCCCTATGAGAGGTGTTGGTCGTCGTGAAGTTGGTCATGGTAATTTGGCTATGCGTAGCTTAAAACAAATGATGCCCGGAAGTGAGTATCCATACACAGTGCGTGTAGTTAGTGATATCTTGGAATCAAATGGTTCTTCTTCTATGGCAACGGTCTGTGCAGGCTCATTAGCCTTAATGGATGCTGGTGTACCTATTCCAAAACACGTAAGTGGTGTGGCAATGGGATTAATCACAAGAGAAGATGGCAAATATGCAATCCTTACTGATATCTTAGGTGATGAAGACCATCTAGGTGATATGGATTTCAAAGTTACTGGTACTAGAGATGGTATCTGTGGTGTACAAATGGATATTAAGGTAGATGGCTTAAGCATGGATGTAATGCGTGAAGCATTGGCTCAAGCTAGAAATGGTCGTTTGCACATTTTGGATGCAATGTACAGCTGTGTTGGTGAAGCTAGAGCTGAAGTGAAACCACATGCGCCAAGAATGGAAAAACTAATCATTGATAAAGAATTTATCGGTGCCGTTATCGGTAAAGGTGGTGAAGTGATCCAAGGTTTACAAAAAGAAACGGGTACGACTATTACTATTGAAGAAGTAGGAGAAAAAGGTGAAGTAAGTATCTTCTCTTCTAATAAAGAAGGTGTAGAAAAAGCATTGGCTACGATCAAAGGTATTGTTGCCGTTCCTGAAGTAAACAAAGTCTATACGGGCACTATTAAAAGTATCAAAGAATTTGGTGCATTCGTAGAATTTTTACCTAAAAAAGAAGGTTTATTGCACATCAGTGAAATAAGCTGGAATAGATTAGAAACGATGGATGGCATTTTCAAAGAAGGTCAACAAGTTGAAGTTAAATTAGTCGGAATTGATCCTAAAACAGGAAAATTCAAACTAAGCCACAAAGCTTTGTTACCTCGCCCTGAACGTACAGAAAAACCAGCTCAAAATAAAGATTAGTTAACTTACTATATTTTTATAAAAAGCAGATAATCGTTTGATTATCTGCTTTTTGCATTTTATAGTCTAATTTAAAAATATTTTTATTTTTTTTGACAAAAAGTTTGGCAGTTTAAATTCCAACCCCTATTTTTGCACTCCCAATAGCGGAATTGCCCGATAGTATAATGGTAGTACGACAGTTTTTGGTACTGTTTGTCTAGGTTCGAATCCTGGTCGGGCAACATAAAAAAAGAAGGAAATCAACATTGGAAATTGTCCAATAGTATAATGGTAGTACTTCAGATTCTGGCTCTGATAGTCTTGGTTCGAATCCAGGTTGGACAACATAGTTTATTTGGTTAATTCTAATTAAAAGACAGACTAAGGCCAATTAAAGTATTAATTTTTTTGAAAAGATAGCATAATTGCTATCTTTTTTCGTTATACCTATAAGTGTCTTAATCATCCATCGTCCTAATACTTTTACATGAAAATACTTTTAGCTTTTATATTGGCTATAATTTCGTTTAATGTGCATGCACAGAATAATCCTTATTATGAAAATCTAATTCCCGAAATGAATGGTCAAAGAATGCTAAAATTTCATTTTATCCTACCGACTACAATTTCCGACAATGAAATATTACAAGTTGTCAAAGATTGGCTAACACATGGTTTTAGCGACCATCTAATAAACGCCAAACAAACTTCCAAAAATTCTATTGACGCTAATGCAGAATTTGGTATTCATCATAAAAAACTTATCAAAGTTGCAGGAAATATAGTTCGTTACAATCTTTCAATTATTGCTAATGAAAAGGACTATTTTATTACTTTTTCAAATATCAAATTAACTGACGACCAATTCGCACCAATTATAGTAAATAATAAAGAACGTACACTTGCAGATGTCGTTAATGATTGTTACAATGATAAAAAACTTGCAGACTTAAACAATAGTCGTGTGGCTATTCAGATTATTTATGATCGACTCAAAGATGTTGCAGGCTCACTAAGGGAAGCCGAGCTTAATTATAGCCATTCTATAAAATAAACTATGGATCCAAAGGTTCTTTATTATTAATCAATAAAGATTGTAAATTTGGGATATAAGAAACTACAGTTGGCGAGATTCTATGCATATTATTAAATGGAATCACGCTCATCTCCTCCTCGCACCGCTTTGCAAATTTTGCATCCGTCAACCAAGAACTTTGTTCGTGCGTAGTAACAATCAAACCTTCTTTATCCATTGGAAAATGATATTTCATCAACAAACGTACACCATTTCGAATATTGGTAGTCGTATGACGCGCATGAGGTTCCATAATTATCGCATATTTTGGTATATGTAATTCATTAACCAAATATTTTTTCATTTCCAACGCTTCACTATAATTGGTTTTGTATGGATGTACACGTCCTCCAGAGACGATTATAACTGGCGCAAGTTTTTCTTTATACAAATCAGCAGCTAATTGACAACGCAGTATTCCAACTGGGTTAATACTATCTTCTTTTACTTCAGGTCCAGCACCTAAAACTAAAATATGCGAATATTTATAATCTGCCCATTTTACTGATTTGAAATTTGACAATGCGGTTTTATTAACGCTGGTTGCCATTGGTTCGAAGTCTGCAGCATCGTAGCGGCCGTTTAATTCCAATAAATGGGAAGCTGCACGTAAATTCGCTTCCATGAAAAATGAATTCGAACTATAATAATTTTGTTCAACATCCCAAAACAACTGTTGAACCATCTTTCTTTCGTTAGATGTTTTAATAGGCAAACTTATAGAATCAATGTTTGGATAATTAGACTTTTGCCCTTTTCCATACACATCAATTACATAATTTATCCCCGAAAGATCTTGTAAAAAATCATTATAAATTTGAGTAGAAATGTCAGCAGTTTCAGTTTTATACAATCCCTTATTCCTCTTTAGCCAATCCAGCATCAAGACATTTTTACGCAAAGAATTAGACACGATTTTCGCCAAGCTATCCGTTTCCAAACTATTTAGTTTCAATGCATCAAATAAGGCAAAAGAATTTGCTTGAAAGGAAAACTCGTCCAAACTATTTATTTTGCCTAATTTTCTTTGTGTAAATCCCTGATACCATTTATTCGAAATAAGTTCCTTTGAAATGGACGATTGTTGCGCTATAAAATATAAAAATGGATAATTCTTCTGAAGAACTATAGCTTCTTTATTCCCCAACTCTTGTGCAACTAATGAAGAACAAAAACTAATTATAAAAAGAGAAAAGAATACTACTTTTTTGTACAAAATCATAGAGATAGAAGTTTATTCAAATATACTATGATTAAATCTATCCAAATATTATCCTTTTCTTAATAACGAACTATAGCGTTTTTAATAATGCGTATTTCAATATACCTGCGACACTCATAGAATCAGTAATCTCTCCATTTATTACCATTTGTAATGCTTGCTTAAATGGCATTTTCAATTGCTTTAAATCTTCCGTTTCATCAGGTGCATTTTGGGTAAATTTCAAATCTTTTGCCACGAATACAATGGCTTTTTCGTCTGTAACACTGTTAGAGGTATGCATCACTAACAATTCAGACCAATCTGCCGCAACAATCCCAGCCTCTTCCAATAATTCTCTTTTCGCACCTTCAATTGGCTGTTCTCCTATCTCACCACCGCCTTCTGGTATTTCCCAACTATATTGATCGATCGCAAATCTATATTGACCTACCAAATAAACATTCTCTTCATCATCCAATACAAGAACCCCCAATGCCAATTTTTGCATATGGACTTTACCATAAATACCTTGTCCACCATTTGGGTTAATCACATCATATTCTGTTAAATTGATCCACTGATTTTCGTATATAGATCTTTGTTCAATTATTTTCCAAGGATTCTCATTTTTTTCCACAATTAAAATATTTTATGCAATTTTACGCCAGTATATATTAAATACAAAAGCTAATTAAAACAGTCTAATTTATGGAATTTATCAATCCGGATGAAAATGACAATAAAGGTATTGAGGATAGACGCGGCTCGAGTGGCAAAAAAGTGGCTATTGGCGGTATCGGATCAGTAGTTATCATTATCATTGCTTTGATTATGGGAAAAAACCCTTCCCAATTATTAAATCAGGTAAACAATGTCGTTCCTCAACAACAAAGTGAACAATCAGATCAGCCTTATAAAGAATCTGAATCTGAAACTGCACAACGTAAAATTGCTGAAAATGTATATCGTAGCTGTAAAACCGTATGGACAAGCCAATTACAACAAATGGGCAAATCTTACCAAGATCCAGATTTCGTTATGTATACAGGCTCGACAAGCACGGCATGTGGACAAGGAGAAAAAGCAATGGGTCCATTTTATTGTCCAGGCGACCAAAAAATCTATATAGATTTATCTTTCTTTGATGAATTAGCGCAACGATTCAATGCGGCTGGCGACTTTGCTAGAGCTTATGTGGTAGCACACGAATTTGGACATCATATTCAAAACCTTTTGGGCTATTCACAAAAATTGGATAATGCACGCGGTAGAGTAAGTGATGCCGACTATAATAAACTATCGGTAAAACTAGAGCTACAAGCAGATTTTCTTGCAGGTTATTGGGCACACTATGCACAAGATTTACAAAAAAATGGCATAAAAATTAATAGTTCGGATGTTGAAACGGCACTTAATGCTGCAAGTCAGATTGGCGATGACAAACTACAAAAAGAAGCGCAAGGTTATGTGGTGCCTGATGCATTTACGCATGGAACCTCCGCACAGCGTGTAGAATGGTTCAAAAAAGGACTTGAATCTGGAGATTTAAAACAAGGAGATACATTTAATTCTCCCGAATTAAACTAAATAAATTTCTCAGCTTTTATAGTCGCTTCATAGTTTACTTACTATGAAGCGATTTTATTTTTACCCTATCGTACATATACGACACTTCACTCCATAAGTTATAGTTTATAGTTTATTAACATACCTTTACATCGTTAAAGAAATAGCACAAAATATTAGATATCAATATTTAACACATTTTCTTTTTTATTATTTATTAAACTATAATGAATTATGAAAAAAATAATTTTTTCAATAGCTATAACCATATTTTCTCTTCATGCGATGGCACAACAAAAAGGTGAATGGAGAGCTAGATTACGAGCAACATATGTACAACCCGAAGCAAGTGCTACCATTTCTACCATTGGAGGAAGTGCCAAGATTTCACATACCATTATCCCCGAACTTGATTTTACGTATTTCTTTGTTGATAGATTCTCAGCGAATTTAATCCTGGGAACTACGAGAAATAAAGTAACCGCAACAGGTACTGCTTTGGGCGATGTCAATTTGGGTAAAGTTTGGCTATTACCTCCAACATTGACTGTTTTATATCATCAGCCATTGGGACATGGCATTTTACCATATGCTGGCGCGGGTTTGAATTACACTATTTTTTATGGAAAGAGAAATGGAGAATATATCGATAATATAACTTACAAAAACAGATTAGGCTTTGCAACACAAATAGGTTCCGATTTTGACATTTCTAAAAAATGGTTTTTAAATATTGATGCGAAAAAAATCTGGTTGAAAACCAAAAACGATGTAACGACAATTCCATCTGTTGCCGGCGGAGCTACCGTACAGTCAGATACAAAAATCAACCCTTGGTTATTTAGCGTGGGTATTGGGATGAAATTCTAGTTAATTTTTTAATCTATATATTACAACTAAAGGCAGCGTTTCTACGTTGCCTTTTTCAATAAAAAAGTTCGTTTAAATATTTATTTTGCCAATCAGGTCATTAAGTTTACTTTTGCAGCATTAATTAACTAAAGGGGGTATAAACCGTTATGCTGATTATCGATTCAAAAGATTGTGAAAACATTGATAAAGCGCTCAAAAAGTATAAAAAGAAATTTGAGAAAAGTAAAACTTTGTTGCAACTAAGAGAGCGTCAAAGCTTTACAAAGCCATCAGTAGTTCGTCGTACGCAAGTATTGAAAGCAATCTACAAACAACAAATCGCTTCTGGTAAAATCGAAGCTTAGTTTTATTCGATAAAACGTATTGTAGCCATAAAATTTTAGGATTTTATGGCTATTTTTATGTCTAAAATATTCCTAGATGCAATTAGATTTGGCCATCGAATCATTTACCCAATATATCCAATTAGAAAAAAGATATTCTCCGAACACGCTATTGGCTTACCAAAATGATCTCGCTCAGTTTCAAATATTTATCCAAAGTATCGAGCCTAAAATTGAAATCGAACAGATCAAACCAAGCTACGTCAAGTCTTGGATGGCATCTTTGAAAAATGAAGAACAAGCCGATGCGCGCACTATTCGAAGAAAAATATCTAGTTTAAAATCATTTTTCAAATTTCATCTAAAAGAATCCAATGTAGAAAATTCGCCTGTTGCAAATATCATTTTACCAAAAATGAAAAAACGTTTGCCTTCTTTTTTAACCGAAAATGAAGCGCAAAAAATGGAAGAGATTTCCATTGATGAAGACAATTGGAAAGATCGTAACAAACAATTAATATTAGAACTCTTGTACGAAACAGGCATGCGCCGTAATGAATTGATCGAAATAAAAACGGCGGATTTGGACAGTTACAATGCACAAGTCAAGGTTTTGGGTAAAGGAAATAAAGAACGTTTTGTCCCCTTGAGTAAAAACTTATTGGAATCGATGATAAATTACCTCCAAGATCGACCTGAAATGAGTAATCAACAGCCCAATTTACTCGTATTACCCAATGGAAAAAAACTATATCCAAAATATGTGTACAATCTCGTAACTGAAATCTTAAGCAATGTTACCACGTCAAAAAAGAAAAGTCCACACGTATTGCGACACACATTTGCAACGCAACTTTTGAATAATGGTGCAGATTTGAACGCTGTAAAAGAGCTACTTGGCCACGCCAATCTAGCGGCAACACAGATGTATACACACAACACTATTGAAAAATTAAAAGAAGTTTTTAAGCAAGCACATCCAAAAGCATAGATTAAATTCAGAATTGGGGTAGAATTTACTGCGCAAAATCCTTTTCTTTGTAACACTAAACAACATAATTTAATGAACATCGTACACGTTATCATCCTTGCCATTATAGAAGGATTGACCGAATTTTTACCCGTCTCTTCTACAGGACACATGATTTTAGCCAGCTCTGTTATGGGAATTGAAAAAAACAATTTGACTAAATTATTTGAAATTGTTGTGCAATTGGGCGCTATTTTATCTGTACTTGTTTATTATCGAAAAAAGTTTTTCCCATTGAATAATTGGGAATTGTATTTCAAATTAGTCATTGCAGTGATTCCAGCATTAATCCTTGGAGCTATATTTTCCCATAAAATTCACCAATTATTGGAAATGCCAATTGTCACTTCTATTTCCTTATTCGTGGGAGGTTTTGTATTATTATTTATCGAAAAAGCGTTTAAAAGCCCTTCAACCAAAAGTGTCGAAACGATGAATGCGCGTCAAGGTTTTTTCATCGGCATTTGGCAATGTTTGGCGATGATTCCTGGAGTGAGCCGCAGTGCATCTAGTATCATTGGAGGCATGCAACAAAAATTAACCAGAAGTGCAGCAGCTGAATTTTCATTTTTCCTAGCCATTCCAACCATGTTTGCAGCAACAGCAAAAGACTTATTGGATGCATATAAAGAAATGCCAGAAGAAATGGCAAAAGGTTCTAATTGGGCAATGATTGGAATTGGTAGTTTGATTGCATTTATCGTTGCATTATTAGCGATTAAATTTTTCATTGGATATGTGCAAAAATTTGGATTCAAATTATTTGGATGGTATAGAATTATCGTTGGTGGTATTTTCT
The DNA here is from genome assembly GCF_004337365.2 of Rhizosphaericola mali. GTDB lineage: Bacteria > Bacteroidota > Bacteroidia > Chitinophagales > Chitinophagaceae > Rhizosphaericola > Rhizosphaericola mali. Next base: position 2,776,099 of record NZ_CP044016.1, read on the forward strand.
TAGTACTATGTTTAAACGGTACGATTCACAAAGATTCTTCCGACGAAACTACAACACCCACGCCAACTACGCATACAGAGAAAGCCCCTATCACTCAACAAACGGCAATACGTTAATGCAAACAGCTTCTAAAAAAGTCATCAATGGCTGGTCAATGTACGATTGGGCAAATAGTGCTTACAATCTGGTCATCACATCTACCATTTTCCCGGCTTATTATGACGCTATTACCGCAACAAAAAATGCGAAAGGGGAAGTAATTGACCATACGGTTAATTTCTTAGGATGGCATGTAAGCAGTGGTTCCTTGTACACTTACGCTATCGCATTTGCCTATTTAGTTATTGCAATTTTATCTCCAATCTTATCCTCCATTGCAGACACAAGAGGCGATAAGAAAAGTTTTTTGAAATTGTTTTGTTTTCTTGGATCTATTTCATGCTGTCTACTATATTTTTTCACAGCGGATAGGCTTGTCTTAGGAATCGTTTGTTGCATTATTGCTGCAATAGGTTATTGTGGCAGCTTGGTTTTTTACAATGCCTATTTACCCGAAATCGCTGCGCCTGCAGATCAAGATAAAGTGAGCGCCAAAGGATTTTCATTGGGATATATTGGAAGTGTCATTTTACAAATCTTATGTTTTGTATTAATCATCAAATTACCATTTGGATTAAATGAAGGCGGCGCATCGAGATTATCCTTTTTATTAGTAGGACTTTGGTGGATAGGTTTTGCCCAAATCACTTTTGCAACACTTCCCCAAAAGAAAAAACAAATACTTACAGCAACCAAAGAAAAAGTTTCGTCTGGTTTTACTGCATTAAAAATTGTGTGGCAAGAAATTAAGCAAATGCCCGTTTTGCGTAATTATTTATTTTCCTTTTTCTTTTATAGTATGGGCGTACAAACGGTGATGTTGGCTGCAGCATTATTTGGAAGTCAAGTTATACACGTACCTACAGACAAATTAATCTTATCCATTCTCATCATTCAAGTTGTCGCCATTATCGGTGCGTATTTGATGGCAAAATTGTCCAGCATTTTTGGCAATATTCGGGTATTGATATTTACGGTGGTGATTTGGATCGGCATTTGTGCTTTGGCATATTATATCACCAGTATCAATGGATTTTATATTGTAGCAACATTAGTAGGTATTGTGATGGGAGGAATTCAATCTCTGAGCCGCTCCACGTATGCCAAATTAATGCCTGAGACAGAAAACACGGCGTCGTTTTTTAGCTTCTACGACGTAACCGAAAAAATAGCTATTGTTATTGGTATGTTTAGTTTTGGATTCATTCAAGAACTTACAGGAAGTATGCGTAATTCCATTGTTGCGCTCATTTCTTTTTTCTTTGTTGGTTTGGTTGGATTATTTATCACAAGAAAACAGCAAAAAAAATTGGGCATCTAGAAAATCTCCTTAACTTTGCATTTCATTATTTTTTCAGCGTCACGGCAAAAACCGTGCGGCCTTAAAAATTTTCATATATGAAAAAAGGTATCCATCCAGAAAATTACCGTTTTGTAATTTTCAAAGACATGAGTAACGGCGACACATTTTTGAGCAAATCAACAACAAAATCTTCTGAAACTATCGTTTGGGAAGATGGTAACGAATATCCAGTTATCAAATTGGAAATTTCAAATACCTCACACCCTTTTTACACTGGTAAAAACGTGTTGGTTGATACTGCCGGTCGTATCGACAAATTCAAAAAACGTTACGCGAAAGCAAACGCAAACAAATAGTTTGCTTCGGTTTACAAAAAATAATATCCCTCCGGTTTTTCTGGGGGGATTTTTGTTTTAAACGCTGTATATTTATCCCCCAAATATTTATTGAATCATGAGTGAGATTACAAGTTATCCAAAGTACAAAATCAATATCCTTTTCTTAGAAAATATTAGTGATAGAGCCGTAGAAAAATTTACGTCTAATGGATATCCCAACGTTACAAAATTATCCAAAGCATTGAGCGAAGATGAGTTGGTTGAAGCGATCAAAGATGTACACTTAATCGGTATCAGATCTAAAACTCAAATCACAGATAAAGTATTAAAAGCTGCAAATAAATTACAAGGAATCGGTTGTTTCTGCATCGGAACCAATCAAGTAGACCTGAATGCGAGTATCAAAGAAGGCGTTGCCGTATTTAACGCGCCTTATAGCAATACGCGTAGTGTCGCGGAATTGGTTATCGGCACTTCTATCATGTTGATTCGTAAGATTTTTGACAAAAATAATCTTGCACACCAAGGCATTTGGGATAAATCCGCTGATGGCAGCCACGAGCTAAGAGGTAAAACGCTTGGTATCATTGGCTATGGCAATATCGGTTCTCAGCTGAGCGTATTGGCTGAAGCAATGGGAATGAAGGTTTTGTTTTTCGATACGGAAATCAAATTACCTATGGGAAATGCGATCTCTTGCAAAACCATGAAAGAGGTTTTGAATAAAGCGGATATTGTGAGTATCCACGTACCAGAAACTTTTGAAACAGAACTTCTTATCAATAAAGACAATATTTCAGAATTCAAACAAGGTGCAATCCTCATCAATGACGCACGTGGTCGTGTAATTGACTTAGAAGTATTGAGAGATGCATTGGTATCGGGACATTTAAGCGGTGCGGCAATTGACGTATATCCAACCGAACCCAAAAAAAATGGAGATAAATTTGAATGTTGCTTACAAGGCCTTCCCAATGTATTATTGACACCGCATATCGGCGGTTCTACAGAAGAAGCACAAGAAAATATCGGGATTGATGTTAGTACCAAATTATTCAAATATTTGGAAAATGGTGTTACCGATGGTTCACTTACGGTTCCTGCGATAGGCCTACCTCCTCACCCTACAGCACATAGAATTTTGCATATACATGAAAACAAACCAGGGATTATGAGTGCCATTAATTCTGAATTATCCAAACATAACATCAATATCCTAGCGCAATATTTGAAAACAAATGACAGCATTGGATACGTTGTTTTGGATGTTGATAAACAATTATCCGAACAAGCATTTCATTTATTGAAAGATATCAACGGTACTATTAAAGTTAGAAAACTTTATTAATGAATTATGAATGATGAGTTATGGCTTTCAACTTTTCTTAATTCATAACTCATCATTCATGACTTATAATTCTTAACTTGCTCGCATGAATATTACACTGATTATTGTCATTTTTACCGCAATCATTTCCATATATGCACTTCAAAAAGAGGAGATTATGGATAAATTAATATTTAGTCCTACGGCAATATCTCAACAAAATCAGTGGTATCGATTTGTGTCAAGTGGCTTTATCCATGCCGACTTGGGACATTTATTTTTCAATATGTATTCGTTTTATTCCTTTGGAGCTTATGTTGAAGAGGAATTTGATACCTTATTTGGGCCATCGATTGGTAAGATTTTATATATCGTTTTGTATATCACAGCGATTATTATATCTTCCATTCCATCCTTTATAAAAAATAAAGACAATTATTACTATAGAAGTTTGGGTGCATCAGGAGCAGTTTCTGCAATTGTATTTGCATTTATAATGGTATCCCCCACTTCTAAAATGGGTTTAATGTTTATCCCTATTGGGATTCCTTCCTATATTTTTGGGTTGCTATTCCTCGTAGTTTCTAGTATTTTGGATAAAAGAGGTGGCGGTAATATCAACCATTCTGCACATATTTTCGGTGCTATTTACGGTGCATTGTTTATTACGACTTTGGGTACTTTATTAGGACACATCAATATCTTTTATTTGTTCATAAGTCAGATAGCAGGGTATTAAAATGCCGTTATTTTGAATTTGTTTTATTTTTAGTTTTCAAATTATCTAAAATATACTTTTTCTTTTTTTCAGGAATTCCAGAAAATGAAATCCCTCCCAATGTTGTAGGAGTATATTTTTGAGGCATTTTCAGCATTTTATCATTCGCTTTCATGCTCTTTATTGTATCAATTCCACGAGTCTTAAAATCATGTGAAGTCACTGGCACATTATTCTGGTCGTTTTTACTATTTTGCGCAAATGATTTCCTAGTGAAAAAAGCCCCTACAATCATTAAAATTTACATCAATTTAAATTTCCAAGATGTATTTGAAATCATTTCGTAACTGATCAACGCTCTATTCAAATCTGAATTAGCAACCCTTCCGCAAATGCGTTCATCTTTATGGTTTTCGATAAATTGAATAATTTCCCGATCACTCATCATCGTAAAATCGACAACAGTCTTTTGACACAGTTGACAAAAGCGACCACAATCATTTTTACGCATGCTATCCCATTGCTCTTCACAAGGATTTTCTATGTTTATTTGATAAGAATTGGTTCTTTTCATATCAGCGTTTAAGCGTAATTTACTAGATTATTTGAAATAAAATAAAAACTATTTTACTAGTTTTAAAATTATTTCCTTAATTTAGACAAATTAAACCCAGATTTATGAAAAAAATACTATTTACTTTTGCTTTACTACCTCTTTTATCATCCGCTCAAATGACTATTTTTGGAGGTGATTCTAAAGTAAAATTAAAAGATCCTCAACCGGTAATTGGTCAAGTGCTTTATGATTTTAGTTACATCGCAGATACAACACAGCCAGAATTAGTAAAAAAAGAAATTATGCTTTTGGAATATAGTAAAGACTATAGTGAATTTTCCAGCCAAACATTTCATATTTCTGACTCTACATCCAAAGCTGACATGGAAAAACAATTGAAAGACCAAGCTGGAACTGCCAATATTAGCTTGACTATGAAACCAAGATTGGGGAGCACAGATATTTATTTTTCTGATAAAAACGGAATCTTTCTACAAAAAGAATTTGTTCAAAAAAAGTATTTAATCAAAGATTCCGAGAGTAAAATTGATTGGACTATTGAAGACTCTACAAAAACTATTGGCGGTTACACTTGCCAAAAAGCCACAGGAATTTCGCATGGAAGACCTTATGTTGCTTGGTTTACAACAGACTTACCCTATAGTTATGGACCACGCAAATTGAGTGGTTTACCAGGATTAATTTTAGAAACTTATGACGTAACCGACAGAATTATTTACACATTTAAACAATTTTCTGAAAAAACTGGAAAACAAATCGGACCACCAGAAAATGCGCTAGCGACAACTCAAAAAGAATATGATGAAATGCAAGCGGCCTTCAAAGCAAATCCAAATGCTTTTTTCAATAACACTGCGTCATCAAGTCCCTCAAGTGGTAGTGAAGATATGTCCAAAATAAAATCAATCTCCATTAATACATCATCATCATTTACGCCTAATAAAAATCAAAAGAAAGTCGTAATTAATTTTCCAATCGATCTAGTCAAATAATTTCGTTCCTATTTGATCGACTAACTATGCCAATACGACTACTTCTATTTTTATTAATATTATGCTGTGCAACGATCAGTATTGCGCAACAAACTACGATTCATGGGAAAATCGTGGATAGTTTGCAACATCCAATATCCAATGCAACAATTACACTACTCAAAACTAGTAATGGAGCGGGAATTAACTTTGCCAAAACGGATAGCGCAGGTATATTTTCCATAAAAATCCCTGAGAAATGGAAAGATTCTGCCTTAGCAATAAAAGCAAGTCATACGGGATTTTTAAAAGCACAAAAAGAAATAACGAATTTAAATGAATTAGTCGAGCTGACTTTATCAGAAGAAGTAAAACATCTAGAGGAGGTGAAGGTGAAAAGTAAAGTCTACATCATCCAAAAATCAGACACGATTAGCTTTAATGCAGATTTTTTTAGAGATTCTTCCGATCGTGTTTTAGGTGATTTAATTCGCAAAATCCCAGGAATCGAAGTGTCTGATAATGGCGTGATTAAATACAATGGCAAGGAATTGAATCAATTTTATATTGAGGGCGACGATCTTTTAGATGGAAAATATAATATCGCAACAAACAATATTCCATCCAAAGATGTGGACAAAGTAGAAGTAATTGAACACAATCAGCATATCAAAATGTTGAACGGCATCGTACAATCCAATCAACCTGCATTAAATATTCGACTCAAGGATAGAAGCAAACTAAAATGGATTAACAATGCAGAAATCGGTGGCGGTACGCCATCCAGATATAACATCTCCGCCAATGCGATGGCTTTTAAACCCAAATTTAAAGCGATCAATGTTGTTAAAGCCAATAATGTCGGCAATGACCTCAGTGACGAACTTATCTCCCATTTTTCCAATGATGGGATTGCCGACCCCATGATAGGTATTGCCCAATCTAGACCTGTCGGCATTAGTAAAAATCGCTATTTATTTAATAAAAATCATATGGTCAACCTGAATGACATGTTGAAATTTCACTCAGGGACAACGCTTCGATTGAATGCATATTATTTACATGATGAGCAGCCGTTTCAAAGCAGCAGTACTACTACTTATTATTTGCCAAGCGGCGATACTGTAGGCTATAATGAAATTGCTAAAAATAGAATGCAAATAAATCACTTACAAGCTACAATTACCCTCAACAATAATTCAGAAAAGAAGTACTTCAATGAATCTATATTTACAGATATTTCAACGACTAAAAATCCTGTGAACATTAGGACCAATGGCGTACAACTATTGGAAAATTTACGTACAAATTTGAATACATTTTCTCATAGTATAAATGGCGTTCTAAACCTTGGTAGAAAAAATCATATTTTAAATTATAGTTCGGATATAAGTTACAGTCGTAACCCTCAAAATTTTAGTGTACAACCTGGATGGTTGCAAGATATATTGAACGATAGTTTGGATTATCATCAGTCCATCCAAATGACCAATATTCCTACACTTACAACCACAAATAATATTAGTTTTATTATAAAAAATGGCTATTGGACATTTAACAACAAAATTGGTTTTGATTATACGCATAGCAAGTTAAATTCGGATATTTTTATTCAGCAAAATGAAACGAATTCTAGTCAATCAACAGGAATTCAAAATAAACTCAATTGGAATAAATCTGATGGTTACGCACAATCAAGTGTACAATTTGAAAAAGACAGAAGCCGGATCAATATTTATTTTCCCATACATTACTATAATATCAACTATAAAAATGAAAGTATAGACAACCACGACAAGTTGAATAATATTTTCATTGCACCCTATTTTAGTTACAATTTGAAAATTGCAAAAGAACATGAGTTAATTGCCAATTACCAATTCAACAATATATTCTCCGAATTGGACCAAGTATATGGCGCGGGGATTATGCAAAGTTATCGATCAATCAATTCCTATTACGGAACGCCATTAAAAAATGGATATACAAATAAATATAGTTTGGGATTTGCTTATAAAAAAACATTGAAAATGTTCTTTTGGAATATTAATAGTAGTTATACAACGACACATCGCTATTTCATCTATGCATCGACGATAACTAATACAAGCTATCAAGTTTCCACATTACCCATTGGCAATAATTTGCGAAATTTTAGTTTGGATGGCAGTATCAGTAAGTATTTATTTCCGTTAAAAACGAATATCACTTTGAGTTCTGGGCTTGGGCAATCTAAAGTCCAACAATATCAAAATGGATTTTTATTTGCCACCTCCAATTGGTCCAATAATTATGGTATTGAATTAAATCCGAGACCTGCAGATTGGCTACGTATCGACATAAAGGCGAATTATTACACTAGCAATAGTACGTCCAAAGCAAGCGGATATGAAGATCAAAAAACGAGTCAATTCAAGCAAAATTCTGCACTGAACTTTATTTTTTTCAAGCGAATAACGGCACAATTGGGAAGTGAATATTATGCGAGTTATCTCAATGGTCAAAATCTGGCACACTGCTTTTTCTTAGATGCTTATTTGAATTACAGAATTTACAAACCTGATATCAATCTTCGCTTTTCATGTACCAATCTTGCAAATGAGCGCAACTTCACTGTATTGAATGCAAGTGCCAATATTATCTCTGCGAGCAATTATTTATTACAACCCAGAATGTTTATACTTTCCGCAGGATTTAGATTTTAATAAAAAATCAATAAAACTTCTTAGTACCGCAAACAATTTAGTATTTAATTAAAATACAATATCAAAACAGTTTGTCGTCTGACAGCAAAGTGAAGAAAATGGCGAAGCTGTGTTTTCTGCGTAAAAAACACCAACTGATAAATTTATAACGATAGCTGAAAATGTACACGAACTATTTTCAAACGACTCGAAGGGTTGCGTTACCTGCGGTGCTGCTTCTCAGTCAGACGACTTGATCTTTTGGTTACTTTTCCATTAAAGGGAAAAGTAAAATTTTAAAACTCACAATCTCCAATTCGCTAATACTTGCGAAAGAGAAATCTCAGCAAAGTTCTCTCCGAGTAACAAAAAATCCTGCAAACTTTCCAGTCGCAGGATTTTTTTAAATATAATAATTGCTTTCAATTAATCAATCACTTCTACGCCAGGATGCGCTTTGGGGTTAAATTCAAATTGAGATGCAGGAATATTGACATTTGTCTTAATATTCGCCAAATTAAAAGTCGTTGTATTTCCACTTTTATCCAAAACGGTCGCTTTACTAATCACAGATTGTGCTTTACTTACAAATAAAACCACTTGTTTAAAATTTTTTCTTAAATCTTTTGGTGTCAATTTTATTTGATCAAAACTTCCCGCTTGACTGATCAATGCTAAATTAAAATCCGCATCTGAAAAATTACCGGACAAAATTTTATCTGGATTAATATCTCCTGAAGCAGCACCTCCAGAGGACACATTTACCTCTTTGGCACTTTTATCATAATTCCACACTTTTTGCCCATTGCTGTATATTTCATTATCACCATTAACGATATGGTATTTGCTACCTGCGATGAAAATCTGACCACTCGAACTACCTTTGGAATTACCAGTACGATCCTTTACAGAATAGGAAAAACTAGCCGAAATGCCTGTAGAGTTTTTCAATTTGGCATTTACCTTATTCAAAACAGCTTTTGCGCCAGCCACACTTTGGGCAAAACTTGCACCTAATATCAAAAAAGAAGCTAGAAAAGTGTATAATTTTTTCATTTCAAAATATTTATAAAACTTGTCAAAAGTATAGCAATATCTCATTGGGCGATTGCATTTATGCATAAATATTCTCTTGAAAAAAAAGTGCCTAAGAAAAGATCGAAATTATATTTACCATTATATTAACATTGTAAAATCCCAATAAAAAATTTCACTTTCTATATTGCTTTTAAATCGTATTTTTGCGCACTTTATGAAGTTAATTGTTCGTCTATTAATTGCAGTTGTATTCTTTTCCTCTTGTACCGGCAGGTTCGGTAAGATAATGAAGAGCACAGATAATGAATACAAATATAAAATGGCTGAAAAATTCTACGCAGAGAAAAAATGGTCTCATGCGCAAGAGTTGTATGACAATCTAATGTCTTATATGCGTGGTACTCCACGTTATGAGAACATGTATTACAAATATGCATACACCGCCTATTATCAGAAGGATTATATGAATGCGGAACAATTGTTCAAAACATTTTCTGATAATTTCCCAACTTCCCAATATTTGGAAGAAGTGTATTATAATCGAGCATACTGCTTTTATATGCAATCTCCAAGAGTAGAATTAGACCAAACGCCGACACAGAAAGCGATGGCAACGTTCCAAGAATTTGTAAATAGCTATCCAAATTCTACGAGAACGAAACAAGCGAATGATATCGTTAATGCTTGTAAAGCAAAATTGGAAAAAAAGGAATTTTTGGGTTGTCAATTATATTACAATCTTGGTTTTTACAAAGCCGCTTATACAACATTTGAATTGTTGATGGATGATTATCCAGACTCTGATCATACGGATGAATATTTATTAAAAAGTATTCAATCCATGTATGAATATTCAAAGATGAGTTTACCAATGCATCAATCCGAAAGATATAATAAAGTAGTGTCAGAATGCGACGATTTTTTATCTCGGTTTAAAAATAGTAACTTTGCCACGTCCGTAACAGATTATAAAAATTTAGCAGTTACTGCCTTAAATAAAATCAAAAATGAGCAAAATCAGAAAGCAAATTAGCCCAAATACGCCAACAGTTATTCAAACAAGAAGCTTGGTTGCTATCAAGAATGAAACTGGCAATTTGTACGAATCTATTTCCATCATGTCTAAAAGATCTAACCAGATCAATGTTGCAATCAAAGAAGAATTGCACAGCAAATTGGAAGAGTTTGCTTCACATACAGATAGCTTGGAAGAAGTTCATGAAAATAAAGAACAAATTGAAATCTCAAAAGCTTACGAAAGAATGCCAAATCCGGCATTGTTGAGTATCCAAGAGTTTTTGGATGACAAAATCTACCACAGAGAAAACGAAGACAACAATTTATTTAGATAATCTAGATAAAGTCTTGGACAAATAAATACAATTAGCCATCATATTATTATATGGTGGCTTTTGTTGTTAGCAGACTTTTGATACTTTTGAAATATGATTCAAGGGAAGAAAATATTAATTGCCATTACAGGAAGCATTGCAGCTTATAAAATCATCACATTAGTTCGTCTATTAGTTAAAAATGATTGTGACGTAAAAATATTGATGACCAAAGCGGCGACAGATTTCGTATCTCCACTTGTCCTAGAAACGCTTTCCAAAAATAAAGTACTTGTTGACTTATTTGAAACTGCCACATGGAATAATCATGTAATGCTTGGCAGATGGGCAGACCTTTTCATTATTGCTCCAGCAACTTGTAATACCATAGCCAAATTGGCCAATGGCATCACGGATAATTTCGTACAAGCAGTTTATTTTTCGGCTACTTGTCCTGTTTGGTTATGTCCTGCTATGGACGAGGATATGTGGCATCACAATGCGACCAAACGTAATCTCCATTTACTCAAAGAAGATGGTGTACGTATTTTGGAAGTTGGAAAGGGAGAATTGGCAAGTGGTCTTTTTGGGGATGGACGATTGATAGAGCCAGAAGAATTATTGATTGAAATACAATCCTTTTTCCGAGAAAAAACTTTAGCAGGCAAAAAAGTACTGATTACAGCGGGTCCTACTTATGAAGCAATTGACCCAGTACGTTTTATTGGCAATCATAGTTCGGGCAAAATGGGTTTTGCGATTGCAGAGGCATTTTATTTTTTGGGAGCTGATGTTACTTTAATAACAGGACCTACGCATCTAAAAACTCCTTATAAAGAAATTAAAAGAATCGATATTATTTCCGCTAACGAAATGTATGAGCAATGTCAAGCACATTTTTCGGATATGGACTTTGCGGTATTGAGTGCTGCTGTAGCAGATTATTATTTGGAAGATGTCGCGCAATTTAAAATTAAGAAAAAAGATATCCCTTCTAATAATTTAACGCTTGAATTAAAAGAAACTGTAGATATTTTAGCATCTTTGGGAAGCATAAAAAGGGAAAATCAAATTCTTGTTGGATTTGCATTGGAGACAAATAATGAATTGGCTAATGCTCAACTTAAATTGATCTCAAAAAATGCAGATTTGATCGTTTTAAATTCTACGCAAGTAAAAGGTGCAGGATTTGGAAGCGATAATAATAAAATAACCATTTTATCTAAAGAAGGTATTATTGAAAATTCTGACTTATTATCTAAAAAAGAAATTGCGACAATCATTGTCTCTACAATTTCCAATTATAAAAAATAGGAAGCGTGAATCGTTTATTTAAACTCCATATATCACCACAAATAAAGTTTGCTATTCTTTTTAGCGGACTGTTATTGTGTACTTTGTATAGTTATAGTCAAGAGTTTAATGCAAAAGTCACTGTTTTATCCCAGCAAGTACAATCGACCATAAGTAAAAGTATATTTACCAATTTACAAACACAATTGACTAATCTTATCAACAATAAAGCATGGACAAAAGACAAATATTCTCAACAAGAACGTATCCTGTGTAATTTTATTCTCAATATAAGTTCTGCTGATAATGAAGGTTACATGAAAGGAGTTTTAACTGTACAAGCGGCACGTCCCATCTATAACTCAACTTATACCAGTCAGCTATTCAACTATCAAGATAATGACATTGTCTTTAGATACTTACCTAATCAAAATATGGATTTTAATGAAAATAGAATTACAGGAACCGATCCTTTAGTTTCTAATCTTACGGCAGTTTTTGCTTTTTATTTAGATGTAATTTTAGGCTATAATTATGATTCATTCGGATTGAATGAAGGTATTCCATATTTCAAAAAAGCACAAAACATAGTTGTTAGTGCACCCACAAGTACAGATATTACAGGTTGGCAGTCTTTTAATAGTTTACGAAATAGATATTGGATTTCCGAAAATGCAAATAACCAACGTTATAATGTACTACACAATATCATTTATAATTATTTCAGGAATGGTCTAGACAATATGTATTCGAATAAAAACCAAGCGCAATCTAGTTTGTACCAAACCTTGAGTCAATTGCAACAATTAAACGTGCAAAATCCCAATACCATGTTTGTGCAATTATTCACACAATTGAGATCTCCTGAATTTCTTGGAATATTTACGGCAGCTGATCAGCAGACCAAATCATCTGCCAAAAGTCTATTAATGGATTTAGACCCAGCTAATAGTTCAAAATATGATTCTAATTTATGATCAAATATATAATTCCCATTTGCTTTGCATTTCTTGTATTTTTTTCCTGTAAATCAAACAAGACAGAAAACAATGCTGTGATTCTTGATATAGGAGAAATGGTCCCTGTGATGTTTGATATGATGGCAGCAGGTGACCTTACGTATAATGACACTACACAGGCGACAAAATTACATTTAAGAGACTCGACAACTATAAAATTCCAATCTATTCTAGCCTATTATAAAATAGAAAAAAAGCGTTTTTTTTCTAGTATGTACTACTATGAAGAAAACCCAGAAATAGAAATAAAATTAATAGATTCATTACAATCTTATAGTAGCAATATTTTGCAAAAACTAGAAAAGGTAAAGAATAAAAAGGATTCATTAGAACGAGTTAAAAATCAACCTCAACCAGATACAGCACATAAAATCAAGCCGGCATTAACACATTCAGATAAAATACAAAAACTGGATACATTTAAAAATATAGGACCGCAAAAATTAATAAAATCTGCGAAAGAATTAAAAAAAGTGAAATAATTAATTAAAATACACTTAGAATGGCAATCGAACAATCCAATATTTCTTACGTTAATGGCATATCAACCATTCCATTATTGGGAGAAACCATCGGACAAAATTTAAAAAATACAGTATCTCAATATCCAAATAATGAGGCATTAATTTGCTTTCATCAAAATTATAGAGCAACATACCAAGAATTCTGGAATCAAACTACAGAAATATCTAAAGCGCTAATACAGAATGGCATTAAACTTGGTGATCGCGTTGGAATATGGGCGTTAAATCGTTATGAATGGGTGCTATTACAATATGCCACAGCAAGAATCGGAGCTATTTTAGTCAATGTAAATCCAGCCTATCGTAGTTCGGAATTTATTTTTGCAATGAATCAATCTGGAGTTAAACTTCTAGTATCTGCGCAATCTTTTAAAACGAGCAACTATGTAGAAATTATCAATGAATCCCTAAAGGATTGTTCAGAGTTAAAGCAAATCATTTATTTGGATAAAGATTGGGACAATTTCTTAGTTTCTGGTAAGGACATTTCAGATAATGAATTATCAGAGGCAGAAGAAAAAGTTCAATTTGATGATCCTGTAAACATTCAATATACATCAGGTACAACGGGTTTCCCAAAAGGAGTAACACTCTCTCATCACAATATTTTAAACAATGGGTATTTCATCGGCATTCGCATTAAATACACCAATAAAGATAGAGTCTGCATCCCAGTTCCCTTTTATCATTGCTTTGGAATGGTTATTGGCAATTTATGCTGTACATCGCATGGAGCTACGATGGTTATTCCATCGGAAAGTTTCGATCCAACAGCAACATTAATAGCAGTAGAACAAGAAAAATGTACCTCACTTTATGGTGTACCAACAATGTTTATTTCAGAATTACAATTACCAGACTTTGACAAATATGATTTGAGTCATTTACGCACAGGAGTAATGGCAGGATCTCCATGCCCTGTAGAAATCATGCGCCAAGTGCAAGATAAAATGAATATGAAAGAAGTCAGTATCTGTTATGGTATGACTGAAACCTCTCCAGTAAGCACACAAACACAAATAGGCGCACCTATTGAGAAACAAGTTACTACGGTGGGCACGGTACAAGATCATTTGGAAATAAAAATTGTCCATCCTAAATCAGGCAAAATAGTTCCTATTGGCGAATTGGGAGAACTTTGTACTAGAGGTTATTCTGTTATGTTAAAATATTGGAATAATGTGGACGGCACCTTAGCAGTTATTGATGAAGGGCGATGGATGCACACAGGCGATGAAGCCATGATAGACCAAGAAGGCTATATTACCATCACAGGAAGAATAAAAGATGTCATTATTCGTGGTGGCGAAAACATTTCACCTAGAGAATTAGAAGAATTTTTATATAGTCATCCAGCCATTGAGAACGTACAAGTAATCGGCGTGCCTGATGACAAATTTGGAGAAGCCGTTATGGCTTGGATTAAGTTGAAACAAAATAATGAAGCTATAACAGAAAAAGAATTATTAGCCTATTGTAAGAACAAAATTGCGTACTATAAAATCCCTAAATATTGGAAGTTTGTAACCGATTTTCCAATGACAATTTCTGGAAAAATACGAAAAAATGAAATGCGAGATATTTCAGTAAAAGAATTAGGTCTATAAGTTTTTTTGCACATTTGTTAAGAAAAATAAAATATATAATTTTTATCTAAAATATAATTTCTATACTTTAGCGGCAATTAACCATTACTAAGCCAACACCTAATCCATGTTGGCTTTTTTGGGCACTTTATTCAATGACAACGATCCTTTATTTATTCACATTATTGACTATTTAACTTTGAGTTAACATTGAAATACTTTCTTTGTCAAAAGTATATATATGAAAATAAAAATGAATGTGTTAGCCTTAACAAGCATTGTAGCTTGTTATATGGTTGCATGTAAAAAACAAGACTACTCGACTACTACGCCCGTAAAAACTTACTCCGTAGAAGAAACATTCGAAACAGGAACCAAAGCTGCTTACAAAATTGCTGATGTAAATCTCTCAACCGGATCATGGTCATTTGATGACGCCTTGATTGGATCAACTACAGCAGATGCTAAAGAAGACAATGCTTCCGTGAGAATCAGAACTGGGAACATAACTACAAATTTTCAAATTAGTGGTTTGGAAAAAATATTTGTAAAAAGCGCAAAATACGGCAATGATGCAACTTCCACATGGCAAATGCAAGTATCATCTGATAGTGGAAAAACGTTCATCCAATTAGGATCAGATATTACAGATACGTCAAAAACGCTACAACTTGATTCATTCGTTAATACAATGAGTAGCCCAGTCCAAGTAAGAATCGTGAAGACTGGAACAACAAGAATAAATGTTGACAATATCACCTTTGTAGGAACTGGAGAGTCTGGAATAAGTGTTGACACTACTGATGGAGCATCTGATACTACCAACCAATCAACTGCGGCGGCGGCTAGATATGTGAATGCTGGCAGTGATGCACCTCCGAGTACTGGAGATAACTCAAACTTACTTTTAGGCAATCCAACGGATGCAGATTCAATCATTACATTGGCAGATAATTATATGATCAATCAGCATTATTATATTGAATCATATAACCATACTAGAAGTACGCCAAACTGGGTCGCATGGCACTTAGATGCTACAAATACTACTGCCGTAGTTAAAAGACAAGACAACTTTGCGGCTTGGGCAGGGTTACCAACTTCATGGTTTGCAGTTCAAAGTAATACTTATTCAAGTTCTGGATATGAAAGAGGACATAATTGCCCATCAGGAGATAGAACTAGTAGTTTAGAAGCAAATTCTTCGACTTTCCTTATGACAAATATGATACCTCAAACTGCAGCCAACAATGAAGGTACTTGGAATAATTTAGAGTCTTATATTCGCACCCAAACCAGTGCTGGATATGAAGCTTATATACTCATGGGCTCTTATGGAAATGGTGGCACAATTGCAAATGGTAACGTAACCGTGCCAACAAATGTGTGGAAAATTGTTGTTTTCTTAAAAACGGGCAACAATGACTTAAGTAGAATTGATGCAGATACAAGAGTTTTGGCTGTAAATACACCAAATACAACTACAGTCAGTTCCGATTGGACACAATATATCGTAACTGTGAATGATATCGAAACCGCAACAGGATATAAAATATTTAGTGCATTAAGCAGTAGTTTACAAACTACATTAAAAGCTAAAAAAGACAGCGGCAATTAATAAAGCATTTTTTATTACTATCAAAACCTTTCAATTTTCTTAAAATTGGAAGGTTTTTTTTAATTGAAAATATTTAACAAAATGACACAATCTTTGTAAACAAATTTCAAGCTATTAACATTTATTAGAGAATAAAATAGAAATCACGCCATTTATTTATTTTTTTTCGAATATGTAAAAAATAAGCCCTACCTTAACTGCAATTTTTAACAGATTTTATTTCTATCATGCAATTATTGAATAAAGGCAATGCGCTGGACGTATACAATGATAATGTCGGAGTGAGATTCCAGCTCTACAATAGTCTTTTTACCGCCCTACCTTTTCATAAAATTGAAAAAACAGGAATCTTACTTACGTTGTTTCTTTTGCATTGTGAGGAAGGTTATACCAAAAGAAAAAGTCCTATTGAAATAGTTGATTCATTTATGGCGACATACACGCCCAACTACAGTGAACAAGAAAAAAAAGATATTTTATTTCGATTTATTCAGTTCACAGAGCGACAAGTCGTGCTTTTTGATTCATTGGAAGAAGCAGCATTTCCGATTTTGCATGATTTGAATGGATCGGGAAGTATTGCAGATTTGAAAACTCAAATTGACCAAAATAGTCAAGATGTGGCACTACAAAAGAAACTAGAAGATTTCCAAGTTAGAATTGTGCTTACGGCACACCCAACACAGTTTTATCCTGGGGAAGTTTTGGGCATTATCAATGATTTAGCAATTGCTTTAAAATCTGATGACGCAGCTAAAGTAAATATGTATTTGCAACAATTAGCAAAGACGCCTTTCTTGAAAAAACAAAAACCAACCCCATTTGATGAAGCGAAAAGCTTAGTCTGGTATTTGGAAAATATATTTTATCCAGCAGCGGGTTTGATTTTGGATACTATGAAAGATAAATTTGGAACAAGCGTAAGCGAAGAAAATCCAATTATCCGAATGGGCTTCTGGCCAGGGGGCGACAGAGATGGTAATCCTTTTGTACGTACGAATACTACATTAAAAGTAGCAAGAGAATTACGTGCTGGCGTAATGAGATGTTACTATAAAGATATTCGCGCTATTAGAAGACGATTGACGTTTAGAGGCGTGGAGGAAATTATCCAAAATCTAGAAACTATATTTTACAACCATTTATATGGAGATGATAAATCTGTAGTTATTTCTAAAGAATTTCTTTTGACAGAATTAAGAACTGCTAAAAAGAAATTAATAGAATTGCACAATGGTCTTTTTTCTTACTTATTAGACAATTTAATTTGTAAAGTTCAAATCTTTGGAGTATTCTTTGCCACATTGGATATACGCCAAGATAGCACGCTACATGGTAATTTATTCAAAACTGTGGCAGAAAAAACGGATTTACTTCCTAGTAATTACACAGATCTTAACGATAAAGAAAAAGTAGATGCACTTTTAAAAATAGACCAAACAATCTCTGCTGATATATTCACTGATGAGATCGAAAAAGATACGTTGAGTGTTATCAAAACAATAGAAACTATTCAAAACGAAAGTGGAGAGGAAGGTTGCAATCGTTATATCATCAGTCATAGTACAGATGCGCATCATGTCATCGAAGTTTTGACATTATTCAAAATTGGAGGTTGGCAGCGTAATGGGCTTTCGGTTGATATAATGCCGTTGTTTGAGTCAATTGAAGATTTGAGTAATGCAGGAGAAATCATAGAAAGACTATATTTAAATCCTATATATAGAGCACATTTAAAGGAAAGAAATAATATTCAATCCATTATGATGGGATTCTCTGATGGAACGAAGGATGGAGGATATCTTATGGCGAATTGGAGTATTTATAAAGCCAAAGAAGAAATGACTAAAGTATCTAGAAAATATGATATTGATGTCGTGTTCTTTGATGGTCGCGGCGGTCCTCCTGCTAGAGGTGGTGGTAAAACACAAAAATTCTATGCCTCCATGGGTGGAAATATTGAAAATAAAGAAATCCAACTGACTATCCAGGGACAAACAGTTAGTTCTAATTTCGGGACGATTAATTCCGCACAATACAATATTGAGCAATTAATTACGGCTGGCATATTCAATGATGTTTTACATAAGAAAGAAGAAACATTAACGGAAGATCAAGAAGTTTTATTAAGTGAATTATCCGCAATAAGTTATGATGCCTATGTGGACCTAAAAGAAAGACCTGAGTTT
This sequence comes from Rhizosphaericola mali, assembly GCF_004337365.2. GTDB lineage: Bacteria > Bacteroidota > Bacteroidia > Chitinophagales > Chitinophagaceae > Rhizosphaericola > Rhizosphaericola mali. The sequence goes on from NZ_CP044016.1 coordinate 2,794,714, forward strand.
TTAGAATATTTGGCATATGCAACGCCTCTTAGATTCTATGGAAAAGCAAATATCGGAAGCCGCCCATCGAAAAGAAATAGTGATGCAAAAATCAATTTAGATTCTTTAAGAGCCATTCCTTTTGTTGGTTCTTGGAGTCAGATTAAACAAAATATTCCCGGATATTATGGTGTAGGTACCGCTATCAAAAAAATGGTAGACAAGGGCAAATTAGATGATTTGAAAAAATTATATCAAGAATCTTTATTCTTCCGTACGCTTATTGACAATAGTGAAATGGCTATGAAAAAATGCTTTTTCCCATTAACTGAGTATTTGTCAAAAGATCCAAAATATGGGCAAATATGGGCACTTGCATACGAAGAATATGAATTGAGTAAAAAAATGATCTTGATGATCAGCGGACATGCCGAATTAATGCATGGCTACCCAACAGAACAAGTATCTATTCAATTAAGAGATAGAATCGTCTTACCCATTGCTACTATTCAACAATATGCAATTTCAAAAGTTAGGGAATTAGAAAGTCAAGGAATTTCATCTTCTGAAGATCAAGAAATTTATGAAAAAATAGTAATGCGCTGTTCCTTTGGATTGATTAATGCTGGCAGAAACTCTGCGTAATTACAATATTGAACCAAAATTTAAAAGCGAAATGAATTATCTTCATTTCGCTTTTTGTTTGTAATCTAAATTTTCAGTTGAAATATGACTTATACAAATAAATTCATTTTTCTAATCTTCCTTTTGATATTCACAATATTTGGAAAAGGATATTCGCAACAATGGAATGTCTATGATTCTATTATGAACAATATTAGAAATGTTGAGTTCATTGAAGAACCTAATATAGAAAAATTAGATAGAGATATTGCGAAAAATTTAACTAGCATTTCTGAAAATAGTTTTTGGAATGACATTAACTATAACTCTACTACACAAACAGCTTGGTCTCCAGGACAACATTTGCGAAGGTTACATACAATAGCAATAGGATTTGCAAATAAAAAAAGTAAATATTATCAAAATCAAAAAGTTTTACAAACTATAATACATGGACTACAATTTTGGTATGATAAAAATCCTATCAGCACCAACTGGTACAACCAACAAATTTTCTGTCCAAAACAAGTTGGCGTGATTCTAATTCTACTAAAAACGGATCAAAATCATTTTCCGATTTCACTATCAAATAAATTATTAGACCGAATGGAAAGAATTGGTGGAATCCCAAATGGCCAATACAGTTCAGGCAGTTCTAATAGGATTAATATTTCAGCACATTGGATTTATCGCGCTTGTCTTCAACAACAAAAAAATAATTTAGATTTTGCAGTTGAGCAAGCATTATTAACATTTAAGTTTAATGAGCCCGGCGGAGGTTTGCAACCAGATTTTTCTTTCCAAGAACATGGCAAGCAACTATACATTGGCAACTATGGTTATGGCTTTTTAGATAATCTTTCTAATATATCCTTATACTTAAAAAATACTCAATATGCCATCTCCCCTTTTCAACTATATTTACTTTCAACATTTTGTTTAGATACATATAACAATGTAATAAGGGGCAAATATTATTCTTATTCTGTTCTGGGCCGACAGATGGCGAATAAAAACGAATTGGACAGGTCTAAGAGTTTAGATATTTTATACAAAATGAAGCAACTTGATACTATAAATGATAAAACTTATGCATATGCTATATCTCGTTGGAATGGGACAAATCTACCATCATCAAATATAAAACCAACTCATAGGCATTTCTATTTTTCTGATTATAGTTTTTATAACACTTCAAATTATTTCTTTGATGTCAGATTTGTTTCTAATAGAACAGTCCGTACAGAGAATATTAATAATGAAGATAAAAAAGGTTATTTTTTATCAGATGGAGCATATAATATTTTAGTTAAAGGAGATGAATATTTTAATATTTTTCCGACTTGGGATTGGTGTCATATTCCTGGAACTACAGCACCGCACTATGATAGTTTGCCAGACCTTCCAATTGGAGTTGGGAGTTATCCAGGCACATCCAAATTTGCAGGTGGACTTTCAGATAGTTTGATTGGCATTTCTACTTATTCCATGGATTATCCCATATTTAAAACCAATGCTATAAAAAGTTGGTTCATTTTTGATGGCGCAATTATTTGTTTAGGTGCAGAGATTCAATCTAATTCGGATCAGGAGATTCATACGACAATTAATCAATGCAATTGGGTTGGAAATGTAAAAAAAATACATCAAGGTATCAATAACTATATTTTACACAATAATATAGCCTATCAAATACCAACAAATGAAAACTATGTTTTGCAAACAAATCAGAAATTTGGAAATTGGAAGACAATTTCAGACTCTCAAAAAGACTCTATAGTATCGCAAAGCGTTTTTTCCTTATGGTTAAATCATCATAAAAACCCCGCAAATGCCACCTATCAGTATACAATCATTCCAAACATTCATTCAAAAACAGAACTAGAAAAATTCTTATCTAAGCATCAAGAAAATATCATTTGCAATGATTCCAATATTCAAGCGGTATGTTTTGATGGAATTATACAAGCGACATTTCTTCAAAATAATAAAATATTAAAGTTTAAAAATATAAAAATAACAAGTGATAAAGCATGTCTTTTGATGATACGTCCAATAGGCATAAATAAATATAAAATATCCATATCAGATCCTAGTCAATCATTAAGCGATATAACTATTAAAGGAACCATTGATAACGTCAAAGTAAATAAACAAATCAATTTATACAATCAAAATAGAAAAGGAGCTACAATTTCTATGATATTGAATACAAAATAAATATGCCTTAACGAATGCTACTCCATATCTAAACAAATTCTTTTTACTATCTTTCTTAAAATTGCCAATCATGAAGTTTTTCAGCCAATTTATTTTAACATTTTCCATTTTTATTACGATTAATACCTTCGGTCAGAAAAAAGAAATGAGAAAATTAATAGCGGATAATTTTGCATTTGCAGATAGCCAATATCATTATCTAATTAATGCAGGTCTACCCTTAGACGAAATGCCACAAAGTTTTAATTATACAACAAACAAAGTTACTGGTTATGAAAGAACTTGGTGGTGCACAGGCTTCTATCCAGGAAATCTATTATATATTTATCAACAAACAAAAGATGAATCTTTATTACCTGAAATCCGCCGTACATTAAAAGTTATACAACCCAACGAAAATTATACTGGTAATCACGATCTCGGCTTTATGATGTTTTGTAGCTTCGGGAATGCCATTTCAATTTTAAAGGACGCTAGTTATAAGAAAATACTCTTTCAATCCGCTACATCTTTGTCTTCTAGATTTCGTCCACATATTCCAGCCATTCAGTCATGGAATAAAAGTAAGAATTTTAACTGCCCAGTTATTATTGACAATATGATGAATTTGGAATTGTTGGAATGGGTAAGTCAACACGGCGGCGATAGAAAATTTGCAGAGATAGCATTACAACATGCCAACACTACCATGAAAAATCATTTTAGGAGCAACTACAGTTCTTTTCATGTTGTGGACTATGATACAAGCAATGGAACCGTCCTACAAAAAAAAACCTGGCAGGGATATGCAGATAGTTCCTCATGGGCAAGAGGTCAAGGTTGGGGATTATATGGCTTCACGATGATGTATCGGTTTACCAAAAATAAAAAATTTCTAGAGCAAGCCAGACATATTGCTCATTACATCCTTAACAATCCCAAGCTTCCAATTGATAAAATTCCTTATTGGGATTTTAGCGATCCAAAAATACCCAATGTTCCAAGAGATGCATCAGCAGGAGCATTGATAGCTTCGGCATTATTAGAATTAGGACAATATACTTCAGGAAAAGAAAAAAGCAACTACGTTACGAATGCAGAAATTATGCTGCAATCTTTATCCTCGCCTGGTTACAGATCTAAATTAGGTAGCAATGGTGGATTCCTTTTGATGCATAGTACAGGTGCATTACCATTCAACTCCGAAGTAGATGTACCTTTAATTTATGCAGATTATTACTTTTTGGAAGCGTTGATTAGATATAAAAATTGGTATTTATAAAAAATTTAGTCATGAAACGTCGATCTTTTATTCATTTATCTTCCTTAACTGGGCTAAGCGTATTTAATAAGGTCTTACCAGAAAATAATTACAAAAATCAAATCAATAACCATCAATCACATGAAAATGATCGAATATATTGGGTTAATCTTCTAATCAAAATATCTACTCCAGTATTAGAAAATCTTGCCAACAATACGCTGCGAAAAAACATGGTAGTTGATTATAGTCCTTCTTGGGATGGAAGAGATAAGCAAGTTGCTTATTTAGAAGCATTTGGGCGGCTATTAGCAGGCATAGCAGTGTGGTTTAATGCACCAGAAGTATCAGAAGTTGAAGATAAAGAAAGGGTTAAAATATATAATTGGGCATTACAAAGTATTAAAAACGCAGTAAACCCACAAAGTCCAGATTATTTACTTTGGCATAGTAATCAAGTAGCGCAACCACTTGTGGATGCCGCCTATTTTGCACATGCCTTAATACGTTGCCCCAAAAAATTGTGGGAACCTTTAGATAATATAACTAAGAATAGAATTATTCAAGAATTAACTAAATTCAGATTACAGAGACCATTTAATAATAACTGGGTTTTATTTAGTTCTATTATAGAATCATTTTTATTGAAATATGGTCCCGACTGTGATTTTAAAAGAATGGATGATGGTATTGATAGTGTTATCAATTGGTATGTAGGAGATGGATGGTACAGTGATGGACCAAAATTTGCATTTGACCATTATAATGGTTATGATATGCATAGTATGTTAATTGATTGCCTTAAGATAAATGTAGAAAAAGGAAGACGTACTAAAGAAGAATATGAAATCTCTTATAAAAGAATGCAACGGTATGCTCATTTTTTAGAGCGCTATATATCTCCAGAAGGTTACTATTTGGTTATTGGACGGTCTTCAACCTATCGAACTGGTGCTTTTCAGCCTTTGGTTCAATTAGCATTGGAAAAAAATTTACCAAAAGAAATAAGTCCGGCCCAAGTGCGATCCGCATTAACCAAAGTAATGAAAAACATTTTTATAGATTCTACATTTCATAAGGGTTGGTTAAGGCTAGGTTTGGTTGGAGATGAACAAAGAGAATTAGCAGATTATTATTCTAATACAGGAAGTATGTACATCGCAAGCTTAGTATTTCTACCTTTAGGATTATCCCCCAAGGATCCATTTTGGAATGATCCTTTTACCGAATGGACGCAACTAAAAGCTTGGCAGGGTAAACCGTTTGCAAATGATTATGCAGTACCATATTAAAAAATAGCCTCTATGAAATTCATCACAGAGGCTATTTTTTAATAAATATAAATATGCTTATTCTTCTTCAGGATATTTATCTGTAAAATTAATACTTTTCTTAGTTGGTAAAAATATAGTTCTCAAGTAAGAATTATTTGTAAATAGACTAGTCATCCAGTTCAAGAAAATAACTCGTCTGTTTCTCATTTTATAAATCAACATAATATGTACCAACATCCAAGTGACCCAAGCAAAAGGACCTTTGAAACTAAAACTTGGCATATCTACAACAGCTTTCCATTTACCTACAGTAGCCATTGTACCTGGACTTTTGTATACAAATTTCTTAGGCGTTCTACCATCTGCAATTGCTTTTAATACTTCAGCCAAATTATCACCTTGTTTATTTGCGACGTTTGCTAATTGGGCATAACCTCTTGGATTCGCATCTGTAATCATTGAAGAAATATCTCCAATTGCATATACACCATCCAAACCAGTTACCGCATGATATTCATCCACGGTGATTCTAGCACCACGACCAATTACTTCTTTTGGAATACCGGCAGGAACATTACCAATCACACCCGCTGCCCATATCAATGTATTTGTGATAATCGTACTACCATCTTTAAAAGATACGGTATGACCATCATAATCTGTTACCAATTTTTCAGTCAAAACTTCGACACCCAAATCTTCCAAATATTTTCTAGAAAATTTACGTGCAGTTTCGCTCATTGGTGCTAATGTGAATGGCGTACCTTCAATCAATGAAATTTTGATATTGGAGAAATCATAATCAGGATAATCTTTGGGCAAAACATTGTTTTTCAATTCAGCCAAGGCTCCCGCTGTCTCAACACCTGTAGGACCACCACCAACTATAACAATATTTTGATACGCTTCTTTATTCTCTGGCTTTACACTATACACCTCTTCTAAGTTCAACAAGATTTTATTTCTCAATGCAATTGCTTGCGTTGTACTTTTCATGGTGTAAGAATTCTTAGCGACATTCTCGTTGCCAAAATAATTATTAGAACAACCAGTTGCTACGACTAAATAGTCGTAAGGGATTTCCAATTCTCCTAAAGATACCACTTTGGCCGCGGTATCAATATTTTTTACTTTGCCTAAACGGAAATGGAAATTTTGCTTATCAGGGAAAAGTTTTCTTACTGGAGTAGAGATTGTAGTTGGTTCTAAACGACCAGAAGCAACTTGATAAAATAAAGGTTGAAACTGATGATAATTGTGTGAATCAATTAATGTAATATCAAAATTAGTGTTAATCAGCCTTTTGGTTAATTGCACTCCAGCAAAACCGGCTCCAATGATTACAACTTTTTTCCCTGTTTGATTGCTCATATTTTTAAATTTTCATTTGTCAATATTCATAAAAGCAAGCCTTAGAATAATTAATTCTTAGGCATACCTTACCTAAAAATTTTGGCGCAAGTTACTAATATTCTAAACAATGTTAAAAGAAATTACTATTTACTTAAATTAAAATAATTCTCTTCTATTTTTTTGTCTCCATCCAAAAGCAAATATTTATATCTGCCAAATTTTAAAAAACTACTTTTATCTAATACGACTACTTTATCCGTAAAATGTTTAATAGTGAATATCGGAGCGTTGTCGTCGTTGCTCCAAATTTCCATGGAATATCGGTAGATATCATCAGAAGGTAAAGTAATCAATATGTTTCCAAAGTTATTGATTGCAACCGACAATGGCTTCACATAATTATTATTTTTATTGCTATTCGTAAGTGTCGGTGTGGTAAACCCTTTTGCCGTATCTACTGTATTGGCGATTATTTTTTGCGCTAGCGCTGGTTGTTTTGATACCGTAAAATAATAAGAACCGCCATTTAGCATATAAAAAATGCGGTAAAATACTCTCCCTGGAGGCGCTGTCTTATCTGTAAATCCATTAGAAGGCAGCTCTGGGGCTGGCGTAGAAAATACCGTACGAAAACCATTTATGCTATCAGAGGATCGTTGTATATTTAACTGAATACAATCATCCCCAAAATTATTGACCCAACTAATCAGATTAGAATTGTGTGGACCTTGTGTCACATAAAATTCTGGAAGTGGTTTTTGTTGTCCGAAAACGCCAATATATATTAAGGAAAGAAAAACTGTAACTAAAAACTTATTCATATAATCATTCAAACTTCTGGATAGACAAATATAAGCACTTACAAGGCGTTTTTGCGCAGTAATAGGTGTTTAAAATTTTAAAACATCTTTTGATAAAGAATTGTTGCCTTGTAAACCGCCCGTATGAATAAATAGAATCTTAGATCCATTACTAAATTGTTTCTTTAGACAATAGGTAAAAAGTGCATAAAATGCTTTACCTGTATAGACAAAATCCAATGGCAATTGAAAGTCTTCATATATTTTATTGATAAAAGCCAATAACTCAGGCGTTTTCTTGGCATAACCGCCAAAATGAAATTCATTTTCAATGACTAAGTTTTGTGATTTATTTTGATGAAGCATGGATGCTAACTCATCATTGATTGAGTAATTATTTTTCAAAACATTAACAGCATGTACTTTTCCCAAACTTGGACTACCATTAACGATACCTGCAACGGTCGTACCTGTTCCCATAGCCAAAAAAATATCTGTATAACTTTCGTTTTGAGGTAAAAATTGCCAAATATCTTGCGCTCCTTTAGCGCCAATCGAACCAAATCCCCCCTCTGGAACCCAATAATATTCTGGAAAAGCGTCGACAATTTCTTCTTTATTTTGGTAATTTTCTCTAGAGACAAACTGAAACTGCATACCATCTTTCTCCGCTTGCAATAGTGTAGGACTGTATTTTTTCGGTTTTTCTCCTCGGATACATCCCACAGTTGTGATACCCAACTCCTTACCCGCACGCGCAGTTGCAGCAATATGGTTACTATATGCTCCTCCAAAAGTTGCGAATACATTCTTATTAGATAAAAAATATTCGGATAAAAAATATTTCAATTTGAACCATTTATTTCCACTAATCAACGGATCCAATTTATCTAAGCGCAACACATCTATTTCATATCCATCTATTACAATAGATTGTATATCAACCTTTCCCCATTGTAAATATTTCAATAATTCATCCATTCCAAAAATTTTATTGGTGACCTAAGCATTATAATTTAGTTTCGCAGCGTTTAAAACGGAGTTAATTTATGCAACAACCCACATTGGTTATATTGGCAGCCGGTATGGCGAGCCGATACGGAAGTCTGAAACAAATACAAACTTTCGGGCCTTCTGGTGAAACAATTATGGATTATGCGATATATGATGCGATTCAAGCTGGATTTAAAAAAGTCATATTTATAATTCGTCACTCGTTTGAAAAAGAATTTAAAGAAGTTTTCGCCGACAAATTAAAGGATAAAATTGAAATAGGTTTTGTTTTTCAAGAAATGGATGCTTTTTTGGAAGGTCGTGTCCTGCCAGCAGATAGGGTAAAACCCTTTGGAACTGGGCATGCCATTCTTTGTTGCCGTGGTCAGATTGATGGTCCATTTGCTGTAATAAATGCAGATGATTTTTACGGTAGAGATTCCTTTATCAAAGGTTATAATTTTTTGACGAATAAAGTATCTGAAACGCAATATGCTTCTATCGCATACAATTTAGTGAATACTTTGAGTGAAAATGGCTATGTTAGCAGAGGCGAAATAGAAACAGATGATGCCAATCACATCAAAAGTATCACGGAAAGAGTCAAAATATACAAACAAGAGGATGGTCAGATTGTATATGAATTGAACGGCGCCGTCATTCCACTATCTGAAGATACGAAAGTGAGTATGAACTTTTTTTGCTTTGATGCCAATTTTATTGAGCTTTGTTACCAACAATTTCAATCCTTTTTGGATAATCGTTTGCAAGATATTTCAGCAGAATTTTTTATGCCGCAGGTTGCGGATTATTACATCAAATCTAAAATGGGTAATATTGAAGTCATCCCAACAACTTCCAAATGGTTTGGCGTAACATATAAAGAAGATGCTCCGATCGTAAAAGCGAATATAGACACCCTAATTGCCAATGGTACTTATCCAGACAATCTTTGGAAATAAGTATTTATTCAAATAATTAAAAATCCCTTTCGTCTTTGACGAAAGGGATTTTTCTTTTAGTTCAAGTGTCAACATCTTCCTAATATTTGCGATAATATTTGTTTATGTTCTGTAATTTTTAGTAATTTATGCTATGGAAAAAAGAAGTTCAAACGTTTTAAACGTGCTAATAATATTTGTAGTTGCCATTGCAGCCGGGGTGCTGTATAAAAGGTATCAAAATAAAAAAATTACAGATGCCATGGTAACTCCCCCCATCCAAAACAGTTATAATATCCAGTCCGACACAACCATACAAAACGAAAAAAATCAGGAATTTAATCACAATTTGGATATTGGAGGTCAAAATGTCAATTTATCTGTGGATACAACAAAATAATTAAAATATCCACCATTCAGATCTTACACCGAAATAAATACCCCAAGATTTTACCCCACTTTGCTGTAAATAAGCAGAATACAAATTGTTGGATGCAAACTTGTTATATTTTGCGAAAGAACATATTAGACGAATGTGTGGTCTCGCCCAAGGACTGCGTTCTGCAGTAGGAACAATAGTTGGAGCCAATATAAATTTCCACATTGTTGCATCTGGATTTTGTCCATCTTTGCGTATTGCATAATGTATTTCTCCTAGTAAATGAAACCAATCAGTTACATAAAAAATATTTCTCGTACCGATAACAAAGTCCATCTTTCTATTAAAAATACTCCTACCATACAAATCGGTAGATTTATTTAATGAATCTCCGCCACCCTTACTTTTTGTAAAAACGATATAAGGATTCGTCGTAAAATGCCTATTAAAATTAAACAACGCATGCTCTACAATTGCTAATGAATAAGCTCCATTATAAGTTTTAGTTACAAAATCTGGCGCACCGTAGGTATTATACGTCTGCGTATTACCATTGTCACCGCCATTGGCAATACCTGTACCATATCTCACTGCAAATTGATTGAAAGAACCAGGCATTTTTGTTTTTACGATAGAGGACAATTTCGCGCCTATAACAAACCCCTTGTCTGCCTTATATTGTGGTGTAACATTTTTTGCCGCCTCTTCTAATTGATGATATTCGCCTAATAGTTTTAAAGTATGCCGATCGGCAATATTAAAGCTTTGTTCCCCGATCATGACAACTCTCTGTCGATAAGCAATGCCACCTCCACCAGAAATAATATTGACGTAAGAATATGGCGTTGCGTAATTTTTGGACGTATCAATGGCCGATGGAAATATCATCGTAAAAGAGGTCTTATTATATTTTACTCCAAATCCTTCTGCACTATGATCATCGAAATAAAAATAATCTGCTATATGTATATCGTCATAGCGCATATACCTCGCTCCTGCCCAAGCACTCCATTTGCTACCCATAATATTACGAGCTTCTACAAATGCCTCAGGTAAGGCAACCGTCAATCCTCCATTTACACTACCCGAATTAACATTTCCCAAAAAAGTTCCATTGGTAGAATAAAATGCCAATCTTGCTTGAAATTGAATAGCTGTACTATCCTTATTAGCATGTACGGGCATAAAATTAAATGCTGGCAAAAGGTCAATATAATCGCCTTGTTCTAACCTACTTCCGAGCGATCCTTGTCCCAATAAGTTTAGCTGCCTTCCAGTATGGCCCACGATTCCTGGGGAATAACCAGCACCTAATCTACCAGTTGTTCCAAACGTGAAATTCTTATTTGCAATGATAATTTGAGCAAACAAAGCCCTACCAGAAAACAGCGTTACTATAAGCAATACAGTAACAGCTGCTTTCATAAATTTTCTAATAGCGATGAATTATTTGGTTAAATAAAATCTGAGTATGTTCTTTTACCTTTTAGGATTATAGAATTTGATACCATAAAGAAACACGATGAAATAGCAGATAATTGGTAGGTAATAAGCGTGCGCCACATTATGATTGGCCACCAAACCCATTAATATTGGGAAAAATGCACCACCAGCAACGCCCATGGAAATAAAGGAAGATGCTTGTTGTGTTTTTTCTCCCATATCTTTTATCCCCAAACTAAAAATCGTAGGGTACATAATACTAAAGAAGAAATTAATCATAAACAAACACACATAAGACACCATACCCCAACCTTGTGCAACGATCAAACACATAATAATATTCAATACAGCAAAAAGAGCTAGCAATTTATTCGGAGCAATATATTTCATTAAAAAAGTCCCAGCAAAACGACCAATAGCCATACAAGCCATAAACAAGCTCATATAGGTTGCTGCTTTTTCATCAGAATAATGCATGATTTCATGTCCATAATTGATGAAAAAAGCCCAAGTACCACCTTGAGAAGCTATATTGAAAAATTGGGTAAATACCGCCCAACTAAAGTGACGATGTTTAAATAATGGTTTGTTTTTTAACGTATCAATATTCTCTGAAGGATCATCGCTGTTTGAGGCATGAGGATCTTTTAATTCAGGTACTTTGATAAAGAAAAAAAGCACCAAGAATATAATAATAACAATAAAAATTCCAAAATATAATTCTTTTACAGAATCCAAATTCGTCGTAATTACACCAGGTTTGTCACTTCTCAATAAAAAATATGCACCCAATGATGGTCCAATAATAGTACCTACGGCATTAAACGACTGTGCCATGTTCAATCGACGATCACTGGATCGTTGATCGCCCAAAGCCGCCATGAATGGATGCGCAACAGTTTCCAATGTGGCCATACCGCAACCTAACAAAAACAAGGCAAATCGGAAGAAGTTAAACGATTCAACATTTGCAGCCGGAATAAAACATAAAGTCCCTAAAGCAAATAAAAACAAGCCCAAGATGATCCCTTTCTTATATCCAAATTTTTTCATGAACATTCCAGCTGGGATACTCATGATTAAATAAGCTCCAAATACCGACATCTGAATCAACCCTGATTGAGACTTGCTCAATTTCAATACATTCTGAAAATGTTTATTCAAAACGTCGCTCATCGACAATGCCACACCCCATATTAAAAACAAGGAAACCACAAAACACAAAGTCAACAAAAATCTCTTTTCCGTAAATTTAATCTTGTCCATTTTTATTTAAACGTTTAAACAAACTAACAAATATTAGTAATTGCAAATAAAACGGAAAAAATCTAATAAATCATCTTTTCCTTCTCTTTTTTTGAAAATTTTAATTCCAAAAATGAACCAATCAAAATATAGTTTAGCTTTAGCACTTAGTTTATATTTTAATTTTCTTAACAGACATGGCATTAAATATTGTTTGGATTTTATTTTTCATAATTGCTTTTGTAATTGCTATTATTAAATTTCTAGTTTTAGGAGATACAGAGATTTTTCGGACACTTACAGACGGCATATTTGATTCTGCAACAGTTTCTGTGATGGATGTCGGCCTGCCTTTAGCAGGTACGATGATTTTTTTCTTAGGATTAATGAATATTGCAGAAAAAGCAGGAGCCATCAACAAATTAGCAAGATTACTCAATCCATTTATGAAGCGCTTATTTCCACAAGTACCTGATAATCATCCAGCAATGGGCGAGATGGTCATGAATTTCAGTGCGAACATGTTGGGATTAGATAATGCAGCGACACCTTTTGGGCTTAAAGCAATGAAGAGTTTGCAAGATTTGAATCCAGATAAAGAAACTGCAAGTAATTCGCAGATCATGTTTTTAGTCCTCCATACGAGTGGTTTGACGATTATTCCTTTATCGATTATATCTTACAGGATGGCTGCAGGTTCTAAAGATCCAGCAAGTGTGTTTCTTGCTTGTGTGATGGGGACGGTATGTACAACTGTTGCAGCAATAATTTTGGTTGGAATTAAACAAAAATTGAAATGGGATAAGGTATTAATAGGCTGGTTATTAGGTATTATAATTGTGATCTCAAGTATACTTTTTTTCGTAGCACATCTATCAAATGAACAAAGAGATATTTTTACTAAAGTTGCTGGTAGTTTTATTTTGCTAACAATTATCGTAGGAATTATATTAGCTGGCGCGTATAAAAAAGTATCCGTTTTTGATGCATTTGTTGAAGGTGCCAAACAGGGTTTTGAAGTTATCATAAAAATCCTGCCTTATTTGGTGGGTATGTTAGTATCGATACGAGTCTTTAGAGATTGTGGAGCATTGGGATATATTACAGACGGAATTGCTTGGTTAATCAAACAAACTGGAGTGAATAGTGATTTTGTACCTTCCTTACCTGTGGCAATTATGAAACCATTTAGTGGAAGTGGAGCACGTGGATTAATGATAGACATTATGAAAACCTATGGACCGGATAGTTTCTTAGGTAAATTAGCTTGTACATTTCAAGGTTCCGCAGATACGACATTTTACATTATTGCATTGTATTTTGGAAGTGTTGGTATTAAAAAAGTACGTTATGCTGTTTGGGCTGGTATGGCAGCAGATATCATTGGTGTAATTGCCGCAATAATTATATCGTATATTATGTTCCATTAAAAAATCCAACTTACCAAAACTAAAAATATTTTTATGGCAATAGGCGTTCCTCCCAGAAAAGGCATCAGCCTTAATTTATCGGGGCTTGATGCAGATCAATTTGTTGCTATTGGAGTAAAACTATGTGAATCATTCGGATGGAAATGTAGTTATATTTACAAAGATGGATTTGTGGCTTATACTACATTTTCACTGCGTTCTTTTGGAGAAGAAATGCGATTTTCAGTTGAAGACGACGACGTTTTTATAGAAAGTAAGAGTACTGGATTACAATTGTTTGATCTTGGAAAAAATAAATCTAATTTAGAAAAATTCATTTCTCATTATAAAAATTTCCAAACTATAATTACCGCCAAAACGCAAGAGAATATTAATCAATTTGCAAAAAAAATCATTCTAGATTTGGAAGAAGAAGATTCTATTTTTCTCCAACCACCAAGCAATTTTAGAAATTCTATCGAGGATTTTGTTTCATTATTTGTCCCAACGAAAGGTTATACAGTTATTCCAATATTAGCAGATTTAAATATTATCGTATTTATCTTACTAACAATAACAGGTTCCGATTTAATACTTTCCAATGTTCAAACGCTATATGATTGGGGAGCAAACACCAAAATAGAAGTCAATAACGGTCAATATTGGAGATTGATAACTTCACTATTTTTACATGCAGGGATCGTGCATTTATTTTTCAATATGTGGGTACTGATATATATAGGATTATTATTAGAGCCTTATCTTAGAAAAACAAAAACGTTAATGCTTTATTTAATTTCAGGTATTAGCGCTAGTTTATCGAGTCATTTATTTAGACACGTACCTATCAGCGTAGGTGCATCTGGAGCTATATTTGGATTGATCGGAGGATTCCTTGCATTATTAGTTTCCGATGTTTTTGACAAAAATGTTCGTCGTTCTTATTTAATAGCCATTTCTATATTTGTAGTTTATAATTTACTGAGTGTTTTTTCCAATAATACAACTGTCGATAATGCCGCACATATAGGAGGATTAATTTCAGGTTTCATAGTCGGATACTTATACATCCCAACTATTAAATTTAATTATAATTCTAAAAAATGGAATATCGTTTATAGTATATTAGCAATACTATTTTTCGGAAGCGTTATATCATTTTTATATATCAAAAATAAAAATGTAGATAACTTCTCCTCTACTGAAGCACTTATGCAATATTCACTTAAAATGCGTGAATTAAATACAACATCCAATATGGCGATGAATGCATACGAATGGACGGATGACTTAACAGAAGAAGATTACAAAAAAAATCTGAAAGATATCGGTATTTACTTTTGGAATGAAGACTTAAGATTAATCCAAGAATTAAAGGAAACAAAGTTACCAGTCTACATTCAAAACTATAATGACCAACTCAAATTCTACTTTCAAACCAGAATCAAACAATTTGATTTAATATATCAGTCCGTACAAGATGACTCTGATGAATATGACGATAAATTGGATGCAATAGATAGTACTATTCAGATAAAATTGCGCTTAATTGATAAGATGGAACAACATATCAGCCAAACTTATTGATTATATACGATCCTTCATACCAGACACCCGATCAACTCTTAAAGCACAAGATTGAAGAAAAATAGTAGGATCCGATTGCACAATCACCTTCTCTTTAGCACGGGTCACACCTGTATATATCAATTCCCTAGTCAACAATTGACGTTGATCATTCATTGGTAAAACAATTAAGACTTCTGCAAATTCGGAACCTTGACTTTTATGTATAGTCATAGCAAAAACAGTATCTAAAGAAGCTATTAATGCAGGGTTTACAGACCGGATTTTTTCAGGTAACGTATTATCTGGAAACCACGCCTTACCATGTCTAATAATTCCAATATCACCGTTATATAGTTTCAGATCATAATTATTTTGCGTAACTATAATTGGTCTATTTTCATAAAATTCATTATCAGTACTCCTTGACAGTAATCCCTCACGAATTAAGTAATCTCTAATTTCGATATTTTTCGCAATCGTTCCATATTTACCATCCCTTACCGCACATAATACGCGTAGGCTTTCTAACTTATGTAAAGCATCAAATATACTCGGCTCCTTAATATACTCACTATAACTTGCTATAAAAGATTCAAATATAGATTTGGAATAAATTAGATCTATCGTCACTTCATTTTCTAATTTAGGGATTTCCATAAATGTATTTAATAAAATTACATCATTCTCAATAACAGCTTTACTTAACTTACCAATTCCCTTTTCTGAATTAAAACGATGGCTTTTCTCTAATTCAGTTATATGATCTATCAAAACAGAATTTTCATTTTGAGAAATAGGTATATTTTGTTTAAAATAAATAGAAAATAAATCAGTTATAGTTTTGGAATAATAGTTATTCACGGGTCTTATTTTACACAAATCCCCAAATATACTACCAGCTTCAACAGAAGCTAGTTGATTCTTATCACCTAATAAAACAACTTTAGTTTCAGGTCCTATAGCAGAAATAAACTTAGCGAAAAGAGCAGTATCAACCATAGAACATTCATCTACAATCAAGACATCGTAGGGTAAATAATTATCCGAATTATATTTAAAATAAATAGAATCACGTTGTGTACCCAACAATCGGTGCAAAGTCTGCGGTTCTAGTTCCCTTATTTTTAATTGTAAAGATTCCGACATTTTAGTTGCCGCATTAGCCAAACTTTCTGCCATCCGTACGGCGGCTTTTCCAGTTGGTGCAGTTAGACCTATTCGCAATTCGATATTCTCCATCAACATCCATTGTATCATTGTGGCCACCGTAGTTGTTTTTCCGGTACCAGGACCACCAGTCAAAATAAAAAATTGATGGATATAAGCCAAAACACAAGCAACAAATTGCCAATTATTTTCCTCAGTATTTACTTGAAAAGAGCGCAAAAAATGTTCAATATTACTTTTTAAAAATTCAACTTTGTCACTTATAAAATTTACGTCTTTCTTAATAATGTCTTTAATTTTTTCAACTATTATAGTTTCATATTTATAGTATCGTTGCAAATACAACCTTTCATGATCTAGAATAAAAGGGTAATTTAAGTTATCTTTACGCCCTATCAATGGAGATGATTCTAGAGCATCATAATTGATTTTTTTGGTATTCAAAGCATCTGGTAAATTATCTAGATTTATATCTTTTATATCTAAGCAAATGTTACCTTCTTCAATTTTTTTTGATAAGCTATAAATAAATGGCCAAATACTTTCATCAGGGAAATAACTTGCAAATTGAAGATGTATATCAGTTGACTTTACCATGATACAATAATACTAAATAAAAATAAAAAAGCGACCCCAAGAATGAGGTCGCGTGGTCGTTATCTCTATCACCTTAATAAAAACTATATTGATTTGTGTTTCTTATCCTCTTTAATATCTGCCAATTTCACTGCTAATAATAATGCCGTAACAAGTAATATAATTGTTCCCGCTAATGCTGTCCAGAAAAAATAATGATGAAAGTCCATCGGTTTAAATGCGCCATTTACATCCAAGAAAATCATTTTATGTAATATATTATTGGGATTATCCACCTTATATATAGGAGGTGCATCAGGAAGATTACCATTACCTTTTGGCATATCCTTTACACGAGCACTTTCTTCCTTTATAAAAGCGATAATATTTTTAATATCTTGATCTTTTAAATCAGGATGATCGGGCATTATTGTTTTTCCAAATTCTCCGAAAAGACGTACGGCAGCAGTATCTCCACCTTTAATCACGGTCTGAGAGGAATGTACAAAATTGATAATCCACGTTTCCGATCTTTCTTGATCCACATTCATCAAATCTGGGCCAACCACTTGTTTGCCAACAGCATGACAAGAAGTACATCTTTGAGTAAATATTTCCTTACCTGCCGCTGCATCTTGAGCATTTGCATATAATATAGTGCAAATACACCAACTTAATAACAAACCTATTTTTTTCATTCTATAATATTTTTTTAATATCTCTAATTAGATTTTGAATATCTTTTTTGTCCGTCCCTTCATAGTAACCTCTAATGTGACCACTCCGATCAATTAATGCAACTTTATCACTATGAATAAAATCATCTGCACCACCATCGCCATCACTAGCTGTCACAAATAATTGATTACGTGCATAACGGTAAAGTAATAGTTTACTACCCGTCAAAAGATGCCAAGTAGAATTCTCAATTCCAATAATTTGACTATAAGAATGTAGTTGTTGCGCAGAATCCCTTTCCGGATCAACTGTAAACGATACGATTTGCACATCACTATTTTTATCAAAAGCTTTTTCAACGACACGCATATTGGGCATTAGAATAGGACAAATAGTTTTACAATTGGAAAAAAAGTAATTAGCCACCCAAACTTTACCTTTTAGTTTTTGACTATCAAATAATTGTTGATTTTGATCTTCAAATTTGAAATCACCCACTACAAATTTTTCATTTGTATTATTTGCCAATTGATAATCTTTCCCATAGTAGGGTAATTCATCTACATTATTTTGATACCAATGAACCAATCCAAATGCCAATACAGGAAAGATTACTGCCAAACAGATAAATAGGAAAATAGAACTATGTTTTTTCATATTTAAACGTTTTAAAAAAATTATTTTGCTTGATCTTTATTTGAAGAGATTAAATTCACTGGGCTTTCAACATTGAATTTATTCTTTACAGGAGCGCTATATTTGAATACACTCATCAATGCAGGTATGTAAGAAAGGAAAATCAACAGCACCATCACCACCAACCAAGGTTTCATATTCAATAACAAACTCACTGGTTTTTCTTCATGCAACTCCTCGAATTCTGGTAATACCAATTCAGATTCATTTACTTTTTTACCCAAAGCAGTTCTATAAAACGCAATAAAGTATAGCACTGCTGCAGTTGTCATTATGATACCCCCAATCAATGCAATAGTTGCCGTAAATACCCAATGTGGATTATATAGAGGACTTTCAGGATTGGTATAAGATAAGCCCATATTGGTTCTTCTTGGCTCCCCCATCAAGCCTCCTGCCATCAATCCATGCGAAAAGAACATAATACCAATCATCCATAAGTAAGGACAAATAGTAACGAAACCTTCATTTTTAATCGGTTTACCTGATAAATGAGAATACATATAAATACTCATTCCCAAAATAGCAAGCAAAACTGGACCAGCAACAGTCATGTGAAAATGACCAGGAACCCAAGCAGTATTATGTACGACGGAATTCAAACTATAAGAGGCATTTACAATACCACTCAATCCTCCAAAAACAAATATGATCAATCCACAAATTAAATATCCAAATAGGAAATTTTTCTTTTGGAAATAAGGCTGATCTTTCACCCATCCCATCAAGGATTTATTTCCTCTCCTTCTAGCACCATATTCCAATGTTGCTGCAATATTGAAAGCCGTCATAAAACTTGGAATTGCTACTCCAAATGTCATAATCGATTGATACAATTTAACCGTTGGTGAAAAAACTGGTTCGGAAAATTGATGGTGAACTCCAATAGGAATAGAAAGAACTAAGAATAAAAGAAATGCTAATCTTCCGGCATTTTCAGAGTATAGTTTGCTTCCTGCTACTTTAGGCAATACTGTGTAAAACATGATATATGCAGGAAGCAACCAAAAATATACTAATGGATGACCAAACATCCAAAACAACATTCTAGTTAATGGTACATTCAATGAATTGGTTAATCCCATACTCCATGGAGTCAACAATACTAAAACAGAATAGGCAACTGGAATAGAACAAGTCAACCAAATTGTAAAATTAACGAAAGTCCCAAGTACACCTAAAGGCATTTTCTTATTTGGATTTTCTTTTTTCCATTCAAACCAGATTTTTATCCATCCAAAAAATCCAAACCAACTACCTACGATTAGCAAAGCAGTTCCTATATAAAATAAAGGGTGGGCTTTCAAGGGGCATAGAACGTATAGAGAACTTGTGCCTTGCCAATCAACATAGTGTATGCATCCATCAAAGTACCGATAATCATTAACCACATTCCTATTTTATAGGACCATTTTGGTGGTTCTTTTTTCAAATAATGGGTTATGGTTACATGACCAAATGCCACGGCAAAAAATGTAGTCAAGACTATCGCATTAATCACGCCATGCATCGTCAGGCCTTGATAATAATTTAATTTCAAAAAAGAAGCTTGAGATAATATACCAGAGCGATATAATACCTGCATCAATCCATTGTAAATCCCTAAAATAAATAGCGTCATAGGAAAAAACAAGGTTATTAATATTGTATTTTTATAAGATTTAGAAACTTTCATCTTGTAATTATTTATAAGTAACTTTAATATCTCCCATCATATTTTGGTGTCCAGCACCACAATATTCGTGGCACACCACATGATAGACTCCTGGCTCATCGAAATGAATTGTTTTTTTGGTAACTCCACCGGGTACTGCCATCAAATTGATATCCTTTCTAGCTATATCAAATCCGTGTACTACATCTGTACTTGTCAAATATAAATCTACCGTACTCCCTGCTGGCACACTTATGTCACTGGGCTCAAATGTCCACATATGCGCTATCGCATATATTTCATAACGCAGACTATCGACTTTTTTAACTTGAGGCTTTTCATAGTTTGTACTAAATGGAGTACAAGCAGGCACATCAATTTTTCGGCTAAAAACATTGTATAAAATTGCAAATAGAAATAATCCCATCAGACAACCTGTGATTAGAATAATTCTTTGTTCGTATTTGTTCATTTGAAATAGTTTAAGAATGTCTTTCTAATTGAATATTGTAAATACCAAACCAAACCAAAGCAGATAACAGCAATAATAGTAAAAAGAAAACTATAGCGCCTTTTGGTCGGAAATTTTCATCAAATGAATCATGTTCTTTGTCCATAGTTGATATATTTTATTAAGTGATAAGAATAGAATCCCCTAGTAAAGCATTTTACATACTCTACGTAGACTAAAAATTTATATTGTTACTATATTATTTTTTCAAATTATCTTTGATAGTAGTCTGAATATTGTCCAATATTTTTTGTGATTGACAATTACATTTTTTGCAATTTTGACATTCTCCTTGGTTTACTTCTGCGATAGATTTGGCATTCGTTACAGACAAGTCATTTTGTAATTTGTCGAGTCCGATACTATTATCTTTTTCCTTATTCATATTCCCTCCTATTATGTAGTGGTAAATGTCTTTTTCTTTAATAGTGTAAAGGTAGAAGCCTTCGATATCTTGGGCAATCGCACAAATACGATACTTCATAATTTTAAAAAAAATGACAAACCAGAGACGATACGCAATAAAAAAAGCGATACTATTCGTATCGCTCTCAGTATAAAATACATTTTCTTTTAATCCTTTACAAAAAGACTTTTACATGCGCAATATCCCAAATCACTACTCTGACAAGAGGTTCTACACACGCCATGTTTCATTGCATAATTAACCAATTCTATTTTGGTTTTTAAATTCAATTTGAGAAGCAAATCTCTTGTATAGGTATCAATAGTACGCTTACTCAAACTTAAAATATCTCCAATTTCTTTATTTGATTTTCCTTCGCAAGTGTGTTGTATAATATTTATTTCAACTGATTTAAGCTCTTCCATTAAAGACGGTGTATGCTTTTCTTTAATCAAACGCATTCCGTCTTTTTCCCATTTTTGAAAATATGTCCCATCAAAATATGTACCTCCTTTTTGTAATATTTCCATAGCGACAACAACATCTTCTTTTATTTTGGAACAATAACCATTAACCCTTAGATCTTGTAAAAGCTTTGGCATTTCTGGTTGAAAAATTGCAGAGATGGCAAGTATTTTAGAATATTTATTTCTTTTCTGTAAAACTTTGATGGCCTCGACTCCCGATATCACAGGCATATATAATTCTACTATGAGTATATCTGCAGGAGTATTTTGTTGATCTTCTATTAATTCCAAACCATTAGCAGCACAAAACAAAACTTTTCTATCACTACGTACACAGATCTCACTAATTAAAGTAGAGCGATATAAAGTATCAGAATCAGCAACACCTAAAGTCAACATATTGTATAAAATTTAAGGTTTCGTCGATCGTTCAACGAGAGATAACAATATGCAAAATTACCAACTCTATAAATGTGCAATAATTGTATTCATTATTCCAATTGATTTTTGTCAATATATTCGAAATTAAAATTGAATACTAAAAATTATTTTTTAAAATATGGCATATGTACATCATTGAATTGATTTTGACTATTATCCCAATTCGTTAATATCTCAGTTCTTTTTTTATTTACATTATTATTGGTATTATTATAAGTATTAACTGCCACATTGATATCATTAACTGATTTATTATAGGCGTCAACGTCTTGCTTAGTTCTGTCTTTAGGAGATTTCGCCTCAAATGTCTTTTTCAGTTTACTAAAATTATCTTCTTTGATAAACATATCCGTCATTTTAGGTACGTCATTTTGTGCCATTGATTTATAAAAATTTAAAACTTGAGCACAAGCAATAGCAAGATTAGCATCTCCTGACAAAGCTCTTAAACTATCTGATTTTAATGCTTGTAAACCCTCTTCCGCATATTTAATAAGAGAATTCCTAGCTTGTTCGGCATCATTTATTTTCTTTTTGTTAATTGCTTCCGTCAATTTACTATCCATCCAATTGCATTTAAAAAACACTAAAAACATATCATTGGTATAGTGTTGCAACTTGTTAGCAATTTCCATTTTATCTCCAAGTTCACTTCTCTGAGAGGTAAGTTTTACATTATTTCTATAGGCAAATTGTAAAGTACTATCATGCATTTTATTAAAAGCTTCCCCCAATTTTTGAGCGATTTTTTCTTTTAAAAGGATATAAGCTTGCATCTCATCAAAACTCTGCTCCGCAATTTCTTCCTTGTTAACCAATTTAGCATAGTCGTCATTAAAAACGTAATAGACTACGTCAATATAACTTACACTAGATTTTTTCAAACTAGCATCTCCCTTATAATAAGGAAGGCTCAATATTTTAGATTTACACTCTTGAATACCTTCAACCGTTTTAAGTCTTAGTTTTTCCACTTTTCTAGCTCTACGACCATGTGCAACAGCACTTAGGTAGGTCATATAGTTAGCATTCATTTCAGTTTCCGCAGTCGAAATAGCATTCATATAACTTACAGGATCATTGTAGGTCTGTGCAGTAGTAGTTTTTAAGAGCGCTATAAAAATAAGAAGCAATGGGAATTTACATTTCATAAGTATTAGTTTTAAAATTTTTATTTTTAAAAAAATTATTTTATCATTTTTAAAGCGAGCATATAAGTCATTTGAATATAAGGGTCATGGGTCAAAATTTTTATCCAAACATCATTAGCTTCCTTTAGGTCGCTATTCATGTTTATTTTTTCTTGCGCTTCTCCTTTATTAATGACTTTATAAATTGGATTGTCATGCCCTATGGAATCAACATCAATATTATTTTCTCTATATTGAGCAATGTAAGTTTGCATATTTAGGGGATATCAATAAATTCAGATTGCTTGTGCTCAGTACTAATTATTTTATTTAATTCCGTAAAATAATTAGATTTCATCATGGCACTATCGGCGTAGGATTGGAATTTGGGTAAAGGGTATCCAAATGGTTTATAATATTTATTTCCCGCAATTCTATCCGGTTTTAGTGCATACGGTTCATCTCCTTCATATTGAGGATAAATAGAACTTAAATCTGGCAAAACTACATCTGGCGCCACACCATAAAACTGTGCCATACTACCATCTACTCGGTATAGTTTCATGGACGTAATTTTTAAATATTCTTGTTTTAAACTATCCAATTCATTGTATTTTTCAAGATTAACCGTCGTATCTAAGGGAATAATTAATTGTCCTGTGGCTTTTCCATAACTACGTGAGCCAACAACTAGTGCTCGGTTATAATCCTGTAGGGCAGCTGCAACAATCTCAGACGCCGATGCACTATAACCGTTAATCATATATAATAATGGGCCATCATAGACAGTTCCTCGATTAACGTCATTTAATAAAGTATTCTTTTCATTACGCACATGCATAATTCCTATTGGCCCTGCATCAATAAAAATTCCCGCCAACTCTGCTGCCTCACTCACACTACCGCCACCATTAAATCTCACATCAAGAATTAATGCATCAATATTTGCCTCTTTTAGTTTTACAATTTCCTTAGCTACATCATTGGCACATCCATCTATATTTTCTTCATGTTCCCAATCTTTATAAAAGGCAGGAAGCGAAATATAGCCGATCGTCTTCTCTCCTTTTAGAATAAAACTTTTGACTTTATTATCATCATCTTCCGTATTTTCAGACCTTGTAAGGTTGACAATCCGTTCACTTCCATCTTGTTTTTTGAGAAATAATGTTAACTTACTATGGTTATCTTGGTTTAATAATTCACTAATTTCTTGTGCAGAAGCATCACTTACATCAACTGCATTTTTATTTTCCCATTGTAATCGATTGATTTTATCGCCTTTATTAATTTGTCCACTTTTAAACGCCACACTTCCTGGAATTAATTTATCAATAATCGCTATATCATTCTCGTCATTATCCAAACTAAAACCAAATATCATAGTTTTTTGACCTAATTCTTCTTCTAAATCTTCTTTCTCCGCTAAAGACATATAATTAGTATGAGGATCATAGCAAGAAGCAATAGTTTGGCAATAATAATCGCCTAATTCCTTAATCGTTCCATTAGGAGATTCTAAAAAATTTCTAATTACATGCTTATACACTTTTGCAGCCTTTTTCCGATACACCACATCCAAACTATCAATTTGCTTTTGAGTAGGATTTGAATTTTGCTCAACAATATGAGTTAATGTATATTTTTTAAGTGTTTTTCTGATTTTATCTATCCATAGTTTATCATCTTTTGCATAACAAGTATCTTCTGTTACAGTAAACGTTTCCTTTATTTTGTAGTTAAATGGACTCTTTAAAATATTCGTAATTATTGAATCAGCTCTTTTTAGCCTTGTTACAAATAGTTGAGAAGAAATTTCAAAAAAACTATATTTTTTAGTCCTAATTTCATCATCAATTACATCTTGATATTCTCTTAATTTCTGTATATCCTCTTCTGTAAAAAAAATTTTACTTTCATCCAATGTACCTAAAAAACTTTTCCATATATCATTGGAAAAATGGTTATCCATAGCTCGAGGTTGCACGTGATATTTTTCTGCTAACCAATAGATTGAATATGCAGATTGAGCAATCTGAACATAATGCTTATTGTTTTGGGCGAGAATATTTAGGGAAAATAAAATTCCGATACACAAATGAAATAATATTTTCATATAAAAAGTTAGTATTGATATTTTACAAAATAAAACTATTTAAGACGAACCCAAATAGTTTTATTTTTATTTTTTTATAGTTAGTTCATTTTTATTCATTCAAATAAATAATATCCTTAGGCGACAAATAGATATCAATCGAATTTCCTGCTTTAAAATATCTAAATGGCGTAGTTATTTTTACTAAGGTTTGATCTATAGACACGACCAATTCATATTGTGCACCCATAAAGTGTACTTCTGTAATTTTTCCTTTTAGATTCGCATTTTCTGCATCCACTATAGAAAATGATTCTGGACGCACAACTATAATTTTATGTTTTTCTACTTCTGTAATTTTCGATAAAAAGTTTTTAATTCCGGATTTGATAATATTATAGTTACCTGTCAATTGCGCTATGTAAAGATTAGCAGGAGTTCTGTATATTTCTTCAGGTGATCCTTGTTGTACAATCTCGCCATTTTGCATCACTATAATTTTATCTGCCCAAGCCAAAATGTCTTTTGGATTATGGGAAACCATCAAAACGGAAATATTCCATTTTGCCTGAATTGCTTGAATTATAGTCTGAAGCGTGGACTTGTGAATTGGATCCAAGTTAGAATATGGCTCATCCAACAATAACAATTCCGGTTGCATAGAGATCAAGCGAGCCAAAGCAATACGTTGCTTCTCTCCTCCTGATAATTGATTGGTTTTGCGTTTTAATAGATGGTTAATGTGACAGATTTTGTATAAATCTTTTGCTACATTTTCCTCTAGCGTATTGGCATATTCCAATGCTTGCTCCACACGTAAATGAATGGGAAGATCAAAATGTTGCGACAAATACGCAATTTTTTCATGTCCAGCGATAAGCTTTTCGTCAGGGCCTAAAATCTTTTTGTTATACAGTGCTGCGTATCCATTATCTGTTTGAATAAGACCACCAATAATTTTTAATAAGGTACTTTTTCCAGAGCCTGTTTCGCCAATAATAGCGACATTTTCACTTTTTTCTTGTTGAAAGGAAACCTTTTTGAGAGCTTCTGTTTTTCCTATCAATTTGGATATATTGTGTACTTCTAAAAACTGCATGAGTCAAAGATAATCGTTGAAATAACGCAACTCTATTTTTACGAAAAAATAATATTATAAAATTACTTAATTGATTATTTCAAATATTCTAATCCTTTGGTTCCCAATTTATTAAATACTCTTCTCGCACTTAAAAATTGGCTTCCATGATAAGCATCATAATCGGATGCATCGGGGTACAAACTAGAAATTTTAACAAATCCTGTAGCTTGTATATACTTTCCATCTCCAATATACATGGCGACGTGCGTCACTTTATCCGAACCATCCTTTCTTTTCGTGCCGAAAAACATCAAGTCACCTTTTTGTAACGTTTTAATAGCTTTTTGCAAATCAACTTTTCCATTTACCTGAATATCAATTGATTCTCCATTTAATGCTTGTTGAGAAGCATCACGATCCAAATAAATACCATTCAAGAAAAAGCTCGTGCGCATAAATCCGCTACAATCCACCCCTTTAGTGGAAGTTCCACCCCATAAATAAGGCGTACCTAAAAGAGACTCTGCAGAAGCTAACACATGATCAAAGTCTGGCTTTCTAGTTTTGAGCCATTTTGCATAAGGCATAGCTTCTTTTTTAGATACAAAAGCGGTTTTACCATCTGGATATCTTACTTCGTAAAACTTTCCTTTTTTACCCAAATATTCCAATAAATCGCCTGCTACCAGATCCGATACGGGCATCGACTTTTTAGAAGATTCCGAATAAGTGGTTCCATATTTTTCATTATAAATAATTTTAGGAGTGGCATTCCATTTTTCTTGTTCGGCTCTTGTTACAGGAAAAATGCCCGCACCCTCTGCATAAGAAATATAATTATCGGGAGTTTTACATATAAAATAACCATCTATTGTATCCAAAATTTCTACAGAAGTCCCCAATAATGCCTGTGTAACCAATTCCGAACGCTGCGCTGGAGCCGCTCTATGATTGCTTACGGAAAGATTGACAATTCCATAGTTTTTACCATTGGCAAATGCTACAGGCAATAACTTCTCATGTGTATTGATTCCTTTGGGTAATTGACTTTTCAACAGGTTGATGGCATTTTGATCTGTAGAGACAATACTTACAGATCCATCTTCTAACAATTTTGATTCAAAAAAATTAGATTGTTTATCTGGTTGAATGTTTGCCCATATTTTATTAGAAATACTATCGATCGTAGATTGTTGCAATGATTGAGCTTGTATTGACATAATAACCAAATTAAAAAGTAGAAGAAATAGCCATTTAATTTTCATTTATCAAAGATAAAAAAAGAGAACAATAAGTTTATTGTTCTCTTTTATATGTTTTGTTAAACGAAAAATTATCTCCTACTATAGTTAGGTGCCTCTTTCGTAATATCAATATCATGAGCGTGACTTTCTTGCATACCTGCATTCGTAATCTGAACAAAAGTTGCTTTTTGCAAATCTTCTACAGTGCGAGCACCGCAATATCCCATTCCTGACCTCAAACCACCAATGAATTGAGCAATCACTTCATGCAAATAACCTTTGTAAGGTACACGACCTTCAATACCTTCTGGTACTAATTTTTTGGCATCATTACTTTCTTGGAAATAACGATCTTTACTACCATTGGCCATAGACATAGCACCAATACTACCCATACCGCGGTATTGTTTGAATTTACGACCTTCGTAAATGATCGTTTCTCCAGGGCTTTCTTCCACTCCTGCAAAAATACTACCCATCATAACAGTCTGTGCACCAGCAGCTAAGGCCTTAACCATATCTCCTGTATAACGAATACCTCCATCTCCAATTATAGGAATTCCGGTTCCTTTCAAAGCATTCGAGGTTTCCATAATTGCTGTCAATTGTGGTACGCCAGCTCCTGCAACAATACGTGTAGTACAAATAGAACCAGGTCCGATACCCACTTTCACCGCATCCGCACCTGCATCAGCCAAAGCTTTCGCACCAGCAGCAGTAGCAACATTACCTGCGATAACTTGTAATTTAGGGAAAGTTTTTTTCAATAGTTGTAAAGAATCTATAACACCTTTACTATGGCCATGTGCACTATCCAAACCAACTATGTCTACACCTACATTGATCAAAGCCTCAGCTCTTTCTAGCATATCTTGTGTGATACCCAATGCGGCCCCCACCAATAATCTACCATAATTATCTTTGATACTATTAGGGAAATTTTTCAATTGTAAAATATCTCTATAAGTAACCAATCCAATTAATTCACCTTTTTTACCTACAACCGGAAGTTTCTCAATTTTATATTGATGTAGAATTTTTTCTGCTTTTTTAAGATCGATACCTTCTTTCGCGGTAATTAAGTTTTCGGAAGTCATCACTTCAGAAACTTTTTTAGCTTTTTTAGTTTCAAAACGTAAATCACGATTTGTAAGAATGCCGACTAATAATTTTTTTGAATCTACTATTGGAATACCACCAATCTTATTTTCTCTCATCAAGCCCAATGCATCTCCGATCGTAGCATCTTCATGTAAAGTAATCGGATCAAGGATCAAACCGCTCTCACTTCTTTTGACCTTACGCACTTGCTCCGCCTGTTGCTCGATCGTCATATTCTTATGCAGAATACCGATACCACCTTCTCTCGCCAATGCGATAGCCAGACTTGCTTCTGTAACAGTATCCATCGCAGAGGATAAAATGGGTAAATTCAGGGAAATTTCTTTAGTTAATTGACTTTTGATGCTTACTTCTTTTGGTAAAACATCGCTGTATCCAGGCATTAACAGTACGTCATCAAATGTAAGGCCTGTACCAAACAATCGTTGTTCGTAATCACGATTGGTTTCTGAAGAGGATTTTTTCGTTGCCATGTGCAAAGGTAAAGCACAACAACAACTCCTTCCAAATATTTTTTAAAAATGTTATTTCTTACGCACACATCCTGTGCATAACTCAAAGTAATTCATACATTTTCCCGGGCAATGTTTTTATAACACCAGACAGTTCCATATTCAAAAGCGCACCTGCGATAACACTCGGTGTTTCGGATATATTTTGTTGAATTTCATCTATTGAGACAATGGATAGATTTCTTAATAATTGTACAATACGTTCTTCTAAAGGTGTTAAATCTGGGAAAAATTGTCGTTGAATTTGAGGTTTGGTTTGCTTTACAGACCAATTCATTTTTTCAATAAAATATTCAGGTGAAATAAAAATTTCTGCATGATTATCTCCAATTAACTGATTACAACCTTGACTTTTTATATCCGAAATTTTGCCTGGAACGGCGAATACATCACGATTATAGTCACTTGCTAGATGTGCGGTAATCATGCTGCCGCCTTTCATCGCTGTTTCAATAACTATAGTTGCATCTGATATACCTGCAACAATCCTATTTCTCAATGGAAAATTAAAGCGATCAGGAATCGTACTATGAAAAAACTCCGTAATTAAACCTCCATTATTATTTAGAATATCTTCTGCCAGTTTTTTATTTTCATATGGATACAAATGTTTGAATCCATGACCAAGAACACCAATAGTGGATAGTTGATTATCCAAACTTGACTTATGCGCAATAGTATCAATCCCAAGTGCCAATCCACTATATACAGTCACATCTAAACTCTGTAATGTTTGTATTAATTTTTCAGTAATCGTTTTTCCATAGTTCGTATTATCTCTTGTCCCGATAATGCTGATACATTTTTCAGGATTCAATGACGTATTTCCTCTTTTAAATAGTATAGTTGGAGGATCGGAAATTTGCCGGAGTCTATATGGGTATTGGGGATCATTTATAAAAATTAATTCGATATTGAACTTCTCTATAAAATCATATTCATTCTCAATTTCATCCCAACTATCAAATGCTTTAAAGGCTTTTGCTTTTACAACTCCCATACTTTCTATAGTCAATAGTTCCTTTATTGACATGGTAAACAGATCTTTTGCACTAGGAACAATATCCAGTAATTGTTTCATCTGCACAGGCCCAATATTGGGCACTTTCGTCAAAGCGAGTTGGTAATGTTTTTCAGTTAGGTTCATTTGTAAAAAGACATTTATGAATCAAATCTAGGTTATAATAAAATGTTAATTTTTAATTTTTGTATAAATTTAAGTCCAATTAACTAATTGTTTTCTCTAATTTTTAAATTTAACCAAAATGAAAAAACGTTCTTTATTATTCTTCTTATTATTGAGTGGATCCTTTTTTGCCATAGCGCAAGCACCTACAAGTGTTTCATACACCACTCCTTGTGGAACACATCATACAAAAACATATCCAAGCAAACCGACAGCGGATGCTATGTATGATCAACTTGCAGAATATACAGCAGACGATTGTCCAGGTTGGACATTAGAAAAAGTAGTTATTGTAGATAAGCCATAATTTTTTTCTTTTTTTTCACAGGCAATATTTTACTCAACATGTAAACTATTGCCTTTAAACATTCTAAGACTATGCGTTTTGTTTATATTACAATATTGATTTTATTAACAAATTATGGCATTTTTGCTCAAAAAATACAATTTAATTATCGTGCAAAATACAATTTAAAATATCGTCTAGATTCAACCAATCATCATTTTAGCGAAACACAATTCATCTTATTTTTCAATAATGAACAATCTTATTTTAGATCTTTTCAAAGATATGCTTGGGATAGTGTAGAAAATACGACTATGAAAAATGCGACGATCCAAGAAAAAATGGGGGTTATGATGAAATACTATTCAGACTTCCCGTATAAAATAATAGAAACGCCATACAAAAATGAGGTCACTTATAAAGAAAACATACTCTACGCTCCTACTCGTGACATCCATACAGAGTATAAAGAAAACTTTAAAATTCATTGGAAAATAGGAAAAGAAAATAAGAAAATTAAAAACTTTAATTGTACAATAGCAGAATGTAATTTATTTGGAAGACATTGGACAGCATGGTTTTCAACAGATTACCCATACCCATATGGGCCTTATAAGTTTTATGGATTACCAGGTTTAATCCTATCAATTGAAGATGATGTAAAGGACTATGTATTTGAATTGTATTATATCTCTCCTGAAAATTATACATTCAAAAATATTGAGGACGGTAAACCTTTACTCGTATCTAAAAAAGAATTCCTAAATATGTATGAAGAATACAATTACACTTCTAAAAAAAATGACGGTATCCAATTTGGAGATCCGAAAGATTCCATTTACGAAAATAGCCCAGCATACTTTGAAAAAAGAAGAAAAAGAAGAAGCAATGCATTAGAACTAAAACCTTTTAGCTATTAGTTAAAAAGAAATTAATTATATTGTTACAATTCATTAACTTTCATAATTATAGACTTATGAGAACCTATTTACTATTGTTGCTTTTCAGTCTTAATAGCATACATCTATTTGCACAAAATCAGAAAGAAATAAAATTTGATTATCGTGCCAAATACAATTTAAAATATCGCCTTGATTCTACATCGAAGCATATAAGCCAAACACAATTCATCTTATTTTTCAATAATGAACAATCTTATTTCAGATCGTTTCAAAGATATGCTTGGGATAGCGTAGAAAATACGACGATGAAAAACGCCTCACTCCAAGAAAAAATGGGGGTTATGATGAAATATTATTCAGATTTTATTTATAATATAACTACTTTTCCCGCCAATAATGAAGTTTTATATAAAGAAGATATACTCTATGTGCCTACTCATGACATCCACACAGAATATAAAGAAAACTTTAAAATCCACTGGAAGATTAGCAATGAAGCAAAAAAAATAAAAAACTTTAATTGTACAAAAGCGGAATGCAATTTATTTGGCAGACATTGGACCGCTTGGTTTTCTATAGATCATCCATTTCCCTTTGGACCTTATAAATTTTACGGATTGCCTGGCCTGATTATTTCATTAGAAGACGACGCAAAAGATTATCAATTTAATTTATACTATCTATCTCCCGAAAATTATACGTTCAAAGACAATTCGGACGCTAAACCATTACTTGTTACGAAAAAGGAATTTCTAAATATGTATGAAGAATATAATTATACATCAAAAAAAGAAGATGGAGTGCATTATGTAGATCCCAAAGACTCTATTAAATTCACAAGTCCTGAATATTATAAAAAGCTGAAAATGCAAAGAAGCAATGCATTAGAATTAAAACCTTTTAGCTATTAAAAGATTTGGAAGCAGCGTGAGAAAATTAAGCATAATAATTATCCTATTTCTGACTATGAGTGTACATCTGCATAGTCAAACGGTGCAATTCAGCGGCAAAGTATTAGATCAATATGGCAATCCTATAACTAATGGATCAATCATGCTTTTAAGCATAAAAGATAGTAGCATTATAGATTATCAATTATTAGGAAAAGAAGGAAGTTATAATTTTACCTATAACCGAGATGGAGATAGTATCCTATTAGAATTTAAAAACATTAATTACGCCACTTTTTATAAAGCTTTTTTGAGTTTAAATCAGAAAATAGATATTCATCCGATATTACAAAAAAATGAACTGAAGACTCTAATTGTAAAATCTCCACCTATTGTTGCAAAAAAAGACACTTTAGCCTATGACGTTTCTAGTTTTGCCTCCAAAAGTGATCGAACGCTTTCTGACGTATTGAAAAAAATGCCTGGAATACAAGTAGACGAGTCTGGTCGTATTCGATTTCAAGGAATACCTATTAATAAATTTTATGTGGAAGGATCAGATTTAATGCAAGGTAGATATAATATTATCACGAATGCTATGCCTCAACTTGACGTGTCCAAAGTAGAAGTATACCAACAACACCAGCCAATAAAAATGTTAGATGGAAAAATACCATCTTTCCAACCAGCACTGAATATCAAATTAAAAAAAGGAATTTCTGTATCCGGAAAAGCTGATGTAGGGATCGGAGTATCACCATTTCTTTGGAATGTAAAAGCAACGCCAATGCTTTTTACCAAACCATTACAAGCGGTACTAGATATTCAAGCCAATAATAATGGAGAAAATTTAATGCAAAATCTTCAATCATTTACAGTAATTGGAGGATATGAAGGTAACGAAATACAGAAACCCATTCAACCATCTATTTTTAGCTACAAAGTGAGCGTACCTTCACAAATCAATCAAAATCGATACCTAAGAAACAATACACAATCTACCTCCATCAATATTCTGAAAAAACTTAAAAAAGATTACGAAATTAACTTTAATGCATTTTATTTACATGATAGATCTGTAGAAAATGGAGAAGAACAAGTACGTGTAATTTCCATAAATGCACCTATTGCATATACAAGGCAAAGTAATAGTAAAATATATACGAGCCATTGGGATAATAAAATAACCCTAACTAAAAACACAAATACTTTTTATTTAAAAGAAAATTTAAATTACCAAATAAATGCTAACACAGACAAGGTAAACGCTTTATTTGACGCTTTGCCAAACTATCAAAATCTCAATTCACCCTCTTATGCTTTCGAAAACTCACTGAGCATATTGATTCCATTAGACAAAAAAGCGAGAAAAATGCTTAATATCAAATCCTTTCTACAAGCGTCCAATGAAAAACAATACTATCAAATTGATTCTATACAAAATTTAACTTTTCCAGATTCCATAGTTACACATTCTAACAATTTTGAGCAATTTCTAAAGCATCAGCAGTTTGAAACAATACATACATTGTCTCTACCTTTAAACTATGGAAAATTTACAATAGTTCCTTCAACGGAATTCACCACTAAAAATGAAAAAGACTTATCAGACTTGACAACTTACGATTTAAATCAAACTACAGATACATACTATAACAATCATTTGAGATACAATACAACTACAGTATCCACAAAGTTAAATATCAATTACGAGGCTGATGAAATAAAATTATCCGCAACATTGCCTTATAATTATTACAATTTTAAGGCGTATGATATTGCTAATCAATTGAATAAAAACATTCATAAATCCATTTTTGTACCGAATGTGGACTTGAGTTATAATTTAAACAACTTTTGGACATATAAATTCAGTTATTCAAAGAATTACCAATTCTCAGAAGCCTCTGATTTTATGTTAGCACCTATTGTAAATATGTTGAATTTGTATAGTAATTCTGGTAATTTTTCAGAAATAAAAACCAATAATTATAGCAATACAATTCAGTATAATAATCCTTTACATTTATTATTTGCAAATATAATTTACGATTATACGCTTCAACAAAATAACTTGATAAACACTACAGACATTAATCAAAATGGTCAAAGTGATAACACTAATATGATGAATCAAAATAACATTTCGAGTCATAGTATTGCTACATACTTTACAAAAAGATTTCAATATCTAAAATCATCTATCAAAATAAATACAAGTAATACGCATCGTTCTAACTTCTTGTTTCTGAATAACGAATTAACTAAATATATCCAGCAATCCAACAATTATAGTCTTACGCTCGAAAATACATCCTTAAATTGGATCAATTTCAATTATACATTAAGTTATAATTACACTAGACAAGCTGCAAATAATTCCAACACATATAAAATATACAATTGGAAAAATAAGGCAAGCATATTCCTATATCCGAAAGAAAATCATCAAGTACAAATACAACTTAACAATTCCAACTACAAAAGAAAAGGATATCCCAACCAAACTAATACCTTTATAGACTTATCCTATCTGTACCAGCTCAAAAAGAAAAAAATAGACTTAGAATTAAAATGCCAAAACCTGCTAAATAAAAATTATTACACAGAGTACAATATCCAATCGATCTATGCGAATTATCTTCAATATAAACTAAGAGAAAGACAAATAATGGCTACAATTAGATTTTATTTCAGAAAATAAAAAAGCGCGCATAAAATTTATGCACGCTTCAACTATAATGTTGAAATACTATTTTTTTCTAAAGAAAATACGAATTGGAACGCCACTGAAATCGAAATTTTTTCTCAATTGATTTTCTAAATAATTGCGATATGGAGTTTTGATATCATCTGGATAATTGGCATAAAATGCAAACGAAGTCACAAATGTCGGCAATTGCATTACATATTTGATTTTAATCGCATTACCGCGTACAACTGGCGCGTGATATGCTTCAATTGCTTTTTGCATCACATCGTTCAACTTACTTGTAGCGATACGTTTCTTTTTATTTTCAAATACTTGCAATGCGGTTTCAATACCCTTAAAAATCCTTGTTTTTTCCGTAGCTGAAATAAATACGATTGGCACATCAGAAAATGGGGCAATTTTTTTCTTCAATACAGCTTCATAATCTCTTGCTGTATTGGTTTCTTTTTCCACCAAATCCCATTTATTTACCAATATAACAATCCCTTTCCCTTTTCTAGAAGCCAATCCGAAAATATTGATATCCTGAGCGGTAATTCCTTTTTCCGCATCCAAAACCAACATACAAATATCCGCTTCATCCATGGCTTTAATCGCACGAATGATAGAATAGAATTCTAAATCATCTTTATCCTTCGATTTCTTACGAATACCCGCAGTATCGATAAGCATAAATTCTTTTTGGAAAAGATTATATTTTGTATGAATGGTATCTCTAGTTGTACCTGCGATATTGCTTACAATAGTACGTTCCTGTCCAGTCAATGCATTTAAAAGAGAGGATTTTCCTACGTTTGGTTGACCGATAATGGCAATTTTAGGAATGTCATTTTCAAGTCTTTCCTTTTCCATCAATTCCTCATTCTCCACAGGAATAGGAGCAGTTACTGCATCTAACAATTCTCCACTACCACTACCACTTGCTGAGGCAATGAAAAATGTATGTTCAAATCCCATACTATAAAACTCAGTCGCATCCAACAATCGATTACTATTATCTACTTTATTTACCGCTAGATAAACAGGTTTAGTCGATCTACGCAACAATTTCAAAACAGCATCATCCAACTCAGTAATCCCAGTCGTCGCATCTGTCATAAAGATGATAGCATCGGCTTCATCAATTGCCAAATGCACTTGTTTGCGTATTTCAGATTCAAATATATCGGTCGATCCTGCGACAAAACCGCCTGTATCGATAACGTTAAATGATTTTCCAGCCCATTCTGTTACGCCGTATTGACGATCTCGAGTTACGCCACTTTCATCATCTACAATAGCTTTTCTATTTTCTAATAATCTATTAAAAAATGTACTTTTCCCCACGTTGGGCCTTCCTACGATTGCTACAGTATAGCTCATTACTAAAAATT
Organism: Rhizosphaericola mali; assembly: GCF_004337365.2. Lineage (GTDB taxonomy): Bacteria > Bacteroidota > Bacteroidia > Chitinophagales > Chitinophagaceae > Rhizosphaericola > Rhizosphaericola mali. The sequence continues at coordinate 2,831,313 of NZ_CP044016.1, forward strand.
ATTTTTAGAAAATTGAATGGCTACTTATAGCCATATTCTTTTAATTGAAATTCATTGTCCCTCCATTTTGGACGAACCTTAATATATAATTGCAAAAATACTTTTCGGTCGAGGAATTTTTCAATATCCACGCGAGCGAGCGTTCCCATTTTTTTGATCATAGCACCTTTACCACCCAACAGAATTCCTTTTTGAGTTTCACGTTGTACGATGATGTCCGCTTGTATTTTTGTAAGTGTATCTTTTTCTTTAAATTCGTTAACGATGATTGCTGTATGATAAGGAATCTCGTCTCCGAATAATTCATAAATTTTTTCTCTAATCATTTCTCCCACAAAAAACTTTGTAGGCAGATCGGTTAAATCGTCTTCAGAATAAAAAGGTGCACCGTTGGGCAATAATTCCACAATTTTTCTAACCAATTCTTTCAAATTGTCATTTTCCAATGCGGAAATATCAATTACAGAATGGCAATACTCTTGTTTTAGGAAAAAATTATTCGCAGCAAGGACTTGCTCGGCAGAGACTTTGTCGATCTTATTAATGACGACGATACAAGGCACTTTTAATCTCAAGGATTGAAATAATTCATTATTTTCCTGTAGATTATCTTTTACATCTACGATGAGCAACGCAATATCTGCATCTTCCAATGCATTTTTCACAGATGCCATCATTTTTTCGTGCAACTTGTATTTGGGTTCAATAATTCCCGGCGTATCAGAAAAAATAATTTGGTATTTATCCGTTTCCGTTAAGAAACCTTTGATACGATTTCTAGTCGTTTGTACTTTGGAAGAAACAATCGCCAATTTCTCCCCCAACAAAGCGTTGAGCAAAGTACTTTTACCAGCGTTGGGTTTCCCAAAAATGTTTACAAAGCCTGATTTCATAACAATAAATGATCAAATAAATATTCAGATAGCAATTTACATGGAATTATAGAGAAAAAAAAAGCTTCGCAAAAATTGCGAAGCTTAGTTGCGAGGGGCGGGATCGAACCACCGACCTTCGGGTTATGAGCCCGACGAGCTACCGCTGCTCTACCTCGCGCTATAATTATTTTATAAATCTAATCGCTTTTCTGTTACAAATTCCTCATTTTCAACCACTTCTGTATCACCTTGTTTCCGTAACAGGTTGCAAATATAGGGCGACTTTTTTAAACTGACAAACTTTTTTTGAAGAAATTTTGAAAAAAGTTTTTTGAAGGTCTTTTTCAACTTAAAAAACAGATACAAATCCAATGTGAATTTTCGCTTGTTGCAAATTCATTTTAGTATCGTCTCTTTTGCCTACGGCGTAACTGATATTCAAAATACCAGCTTTGGTTTGAAATGCCATACCTCCACCAACACCTAAATAAGTATGATCATATTTGGTAGTTTTTACATGATACCCCGCATATCCAAAATCTGTAAATCCAAAGAAATAGGCATTTTGTCCAAATAAATAACGATACTCACTTGTCAAGACTCCATATCGATTAGTATAAATACTTTCTTCATCAAAACCTCGCAATAATTTATAACCACCTATTTGAAATAATTCATTTTGATAGGCGGAAGGTGTCTGAAATATCCCAGAATGCAAACCCAATTTAAATGTTGCTTGTCGTCCAATGGGGAAATAGTGATTTTCTGCAAGCACAAATTTTACCTGATAACTATTTAATTTCACTGTATCATATAAAGATGCATAATCAAAAGTCGGATCAGAAATCTGTAAAATGGTTTCATTTTTACTAATCTTGCGACTACCAGCCAAAACCATTACGTTAAATTCATTACCTCGACGTGGATTAAGACGATAATTGGTATTAATAAAACTATATTGTACGCCTACATTAACCGAACTAACGTCCATCACGTCCGGCAATTCTTTTGTACTTATAATGGTTGCCGTATCTACTGAAATCGCTCTCGTCGAATTAAATTGCATAAATACCGATCCCGTTTGATTATTAGATATCGCATATTGAATACCGGTTTTAGCATATACATTTAAAAACAAAGAATCCTTTTTATATAATTCAAATGCTAAATCCAAACCGTACGGACTGTTAAATAAATAAGGCCGCGTGAAGGCAAAATTTAATCTCGGTGATCTAGCTTGTAATTGCTGCCAATTAAATTGCAAACTCTCCCCTGCAGCAAATGCATTTTGCAAATTTAAATTAACCTGCCCCGTGACGAGCATTTTATTGGAGCCTGTTTCTTCTTGATTTGCAGGAAGAAAACCGATAATCGCATCAATTTGATTGACTTTTTTAGGCGCTAAATAAAGATTGACCATCCCACCAGTATTTGCCATAGTAATATCCCAAGGTCGCTCTTGCGATACGTAGGTCAAATTTTGCATTTGTGTGCTGATCGTTTTTAATTTGGACAAATTATAAGGTTCCTTTTTACCCATATTCAAATAACGATGAATAAAATTTTGACTGATTTTGGCAGTTCCTGAGATATTAATACTATCTATGGTATAATAGCCATTTTTGGCAATTTTCAACTGCGCAGTAATTGAATCATTTTCCAACTGAACGCTATCTAACATGATACTTGCAAATGGATAACCTCGATTGCTATAATAATCCAAAACTTTAGATTCCATTTGTTGAATGATACCATAAGTGATATTTTTTTTGGCGTGCAGCACATCTCCAAGATCCAACTCATTTAATAATCGCAAATCTGCATCATTAATAACGATATCCTTCCAAGTATATTTGGGACCGAGAAACAACCACAACTCGGAAGTATCTCGCCCATTCACTGAACTATCAATTGACGCAGCAAGAAAACCTTGTTCGGTCAATAATTGAGGAATCGTTTTTATATAATCATCCGCCTTTTTCCCATTATCAAAATCCGTATTCAAAGAATAACTTACAGAAGAAGAGTCCACAAGATGGTACAATATTTTATATGTAGGCACTATTTTTTCCTGAGCATTAGAAATCTTACTCACAAGAAAAAATATTAACAATAATAGAAGTAAATTCAGCGGGCGGCTCATCCAATTATAAAACTTTGCATCTAAACGATTAATTTTCAATACATATTGCTATAAAAAAATATACCTAATAGAAATTCATGTTAAGAATTGATAAATATGAAAAAAAATATGCACATATTTTCACGCTCTTATTGGGTTAAATTAAATACAAATGAGTCATAATTAAATATTTGGATTTATATTCGCTCCGATTTTTTAAGTCAATACAATTTAAATTTAATCGTAGACGAGCAAATATTTATACGGAAAACTTTATTTTTGCGCCGTTCCTAATTAAGTTAAACTGAAATATTTTATATATGCGACAAATTGCTTTACGTGAAGCTTTAAGAGAAGCCCTTAATGAAGAGATGAGAAGAGACGAGAGAGTGTTTTTGATGGGTGAAGAAGTTGCACAATATAATGGAGCTTATAAAGTGAGCCAAGGAATGTTGGCTGAGTTTGGTCCAAAAAGAATTTTGGATACACCGATTACCGAGTTAGGCTTTGCGGCTGTAGGTGTAGGTGCTGCTCAAAATGGTTTGAGACCAGTAGTTGAGTTTATGACTTGGAACTTTGCCACATTGGCATTGGATCAAATTTTGAATACCGCATCTAAAATGTTGGCGATGAGTGGTGGACAGATACATTGTCCAATAGTATTTAGAGGACCAAACGGAAGTGCTGGTCAGCTAGGTGCACAACATTCTACTGCATTTGAAAGTATGTATGCTAATATCCCTGGATTGAAAGTGGTATCTGTAACTGATCCATATTATGCGAAAGGTCTTTTGAAACAAGCGATTCGTTATGAAGAAGATCCTGTTGTATTCATGGAAAGTGAAGTTGCTTATGGAGATAAAGGGGAAGTACCTGAAGAAGAATATTACATTGAATTAGGTAAAGCAGCCGTTATCAAACCAGGTACTGATGTAACAATTGTTTCTTTCAACAAAATCATGAAAGAAGTGAAAATTGCAGCTGCTGAATTGGAAAAAGAAGGTATTAATGTTGAAATCATCGATTTATTAACTATCCGTCCATTGGATTGGAAAACAGTTCTTGAAAGCGTAAAGAAAACAAATAGACTGGTAATTGTTGAAGAACAATGGCCTTTTGCATCTGTAAGTACAGAATTGGCTTACCAAATCCAAAAAGAAGGTTTTGATTATTTGGATGCTCCTATCAGAAAATTAAATAGTTTGGATGCTCCTATGCACTACGCCCCTAATTTAGTAGAAGCATATAATCCAAATGCGAAAAAGATTATTCAAACAGTTAAAGAAGTAATGTACAACAAAAAATAGTTGTACAATTACTACTCGATTTTGAATAAGGAATAAAAATTTAGAATGCTAAACACGGTTATATTTGATATGGATGGTTTACTTATCGACAGTGAACCATTATGGAAAGAAGCGGCTCAGGAAACTTTTGAAATATATAAATTCAAATTATCTGATGCTCAATATCTTACAACAACAGGGCTTCGTACTAAGGAATTTGTGCACACATGGTTCTCTTATGCAAAAATAGATGCCAATTTGATGGATGAAGCAGTAGATACAATATTGAATAAAGTTTCTCAAAAAATTGCACAAAAAGGTAAAATTATGCCTGGCGTGCCATATATATTTGAATTCTTTAAAAATCAAGGTTTCAAAATCGGTCTTGCATCTTCCTCTCCTATGAAATTAATAGAGCAAGTCACAGAAGCTATTGGCATCAAACAATATATACAACAGGCAACCTCTGCAGAAAATCTGTTGAATGGTAAGCCACATCCACAAGTATATATTAATTGTGCATTAGCCTTGAACAGCTTACCTACAGAATGTATTGCTTTTGAAGATTCATTTAACGGTATGATAGCAGCCTTATCTGCTAGAATGACAACGGTCGTCGTACCAGAATATGCACATTACAAACAAGAAAAGTGGGCAGCAGCTAATCTAAAAATTTCTTCTTTGCTCAATTTCAACAAGTTGCATTTAGATCTTTTGCAACAAAAATAAGTTCGTTTCATTATCAGTAATTTGTTGACATTGACCTATACTATAGGCTGTAACAAGTCTGACTTTTTATAAAAACAAAAAAAATAAATTATGGACACTTCAAAATTTATTAAAGCGTATTGCCTTAAGACCAAAGAAAAAGATGTGCCTATGCACGACGCGGTAATTTCAAAAACAGCTAGAGGTGGATATATCGCTAAAGGTAACGATGGTAAAGGAAATAAAATGAGTGCTATACTAGGTGAAGCAAAAGCTTTACAAGCTATCAAAGACGGTACAGCAAAACAAGATTTCTAGTAAAATCATTAATTCAAACCCTGCAAATTGCAGGGTTTCTTTTTTTCTATTATTTTTTGCCAATTAATAAAAAATAATACTACATTTGCACCCGGCAGGTCTTACACGACCAGCTCCTGTTGAACCCTCCCAGGACCGGAAGGTAGCAAGAGTAAATGGTTGTAGCGGTGCGATGTAATCAGCCTGCCTTTTTTAATTGACTCGTTCATCTTTCAATTAAAAAAAGCTCCTTAATAATAATTTACCACAATATCTGTGGATCTATAAATCGATTAAATTATGAAATTTTTTATTGACACTGCTGACTTAGCACAGATTAAAGAAGCAAACGATTTAGGTATTTTAGATGGTGTAACTACCAATCCTTCCTTGATGGCCAAAGTTGGTATCAGTGGTAAAGAAGCGGTATTGAATCACTACAAAACAATTTGCGAAATCGTTGAAAATGGTGACATCAGCGCAGAAGTAGTATCTACAACATTCGAAGATATCATTAAAGAAGGTAAAGAATTAGCAGCAATTCACCCAAATATCGTGGTTAAAGTACCAATGATCAAAGACGGTGTTAAAGCAATCAAATATTTTACAGATAACGGTATCCGTACCAATTGTACTTTGATTTTCTCTGCTGGTCAAGCTATCTTGGCTGCAAAAGCAGGAGCTACTTATATCTCTCCATTCTTAGGTCGTGTTGACGATACAGGTTGGGATGGTGTTGATTTGATCGCTCAAATTGCAAATATCTATGCAATCCAAGGTTACAAATCTCAAATCCTTGCTGCATCTATCAGAAACTCTCTTCACATCATCAAATGTGCTGAAGCTGGCGCAAATGTTATCACATCTCCATTAGAACCAATTTTGGGATTGTTGAAACATCCATTAACTGAAAGTGGATTGGCTAAATTCTTAGAAGATGCGAAAAAATTCGCATAAGATTTAAGTCTTTTAAAAATATTAAACAGCAATTAGATTTTCTAATTGCTGTTTTTTTTAATTATAACGATTCCCAATATTTTTTACAAATTCACTTGGTGAGATTTGAGTACGTGATTTGAATATATGTGAAAAATATGCATAATCATCGTAACCCAATTCATTTGCAATTTCAGATTTTGACCTATTTTCATAGATCAACATTCGCTGCGCTTCCAAAATCACACGATCCAAAATTATATCATTAGTGGATTTTCCAATAACAGATTGTAAAATTCTATTTAGATGTTTGGGTGAAATATGCAAATTCTGTGCATATAAAGATGGACTTTTTTCTTTCTTAAAATTTTCTTCCAATAGTTGATTAAATTGATTAAAATAATTGAGATAAGATTTTGCATCAGCAGTATTCTCCTGAATAACATGTAACGATTTTCTGTATATTTCAATATACATTGAGGTCACAATTGCAAGTAAATAAGTATTTTTTCCATATTTATTAGCACTATTTTCAAGCAAAAGCTTTTCAAAATATGGGATAAGTATATTGGATTCTTCTGCCATATCCACATTTGGCTGAGCACGATTTAAAGAGGATGCATAAGAAAAAAAATCTAAACCTCGTCTTTCCAACTCTGAAGTAAATATTCCAGAATGAAAAAAAATATACCCTTTAATATCTTCGGACAATCTCCAAGCATGGACTTGCCCAGGATATAAATAAAACAAGCTTCCTGCTTGTACATTATACGATTTAAAATCGACTTCGTGAATACCTGAACCCTGCGTAAAAAGAACAACTAAATTAAAATCATGCTTATGTGGTCGTTCTATTCTATGATGATGATTATTTAGATGATCAGTTAAAGTACTTACATAAAAGCTCTGATTATGTGTCAATTCGTTAAATTGCTCAATATGCAGTGTATTTATTTGCTTATCCATATCATTTATCATTTTATGTCCGAATATAACAAATATTAGCTCCAATATATAGATAAGTAAACAAGTTTTCTATTCTATCTTTGTATCGTTAAAAAAACAATTCATCCATTTAAAAAGTAATAAAATGGAAACTAATAATATCGCTGAAAAACAATTTATAGAAGTTAAACGTAATTATTTATCTGCAGCAATCCAATGTAAATGTCCTAGATGTAGACAAGGGGATATCTTCATCGAAAAAAATCCCTTCAAATTGTCCAATTCATTAAAAATGCCAAAAGATTGTCCCGTATGTGGTCAACCAATGGAAATAGAAGTTGGATTTTATACAGGTGCCGCATATACGGCTTATGCAATAACTGTCGCTCTCATGGTGGCTGTATTTGTTGCATGGAAAGTCTTAATCGGAATGACGTTAGCTATAGGAGATAATCGTATATTTGAATGTCTCGGTGTTGCTATACTTATTCTTATTATTACGATGCCATGGATCATGCGATTTTCAAGATCGCTTTGGTTAAGTTTTTTTGTAGGCTATGATAAAGATTGGCGTATTAATAAACCTACAGATACAGGTCGTTCTAACCCCAAAGGGATGGAACATCAACATTAATAGATAAAATAAAATCAGATAGAAGATACGATAATTAAAGCGTTCGAATTATTTCGGACGCTTTTTCTTTGGCTAAAGAAACCATCTACTCCATTTTTTTATTCTAATTTTAGACATCTATTTTTATATAAAGAGAGTAAGACATTCAATATGAAATCAATAGACATTCCAATACATCAATTATCCGACTATTTTAGTGGCACAATTAAATTAAAAAAATTTAATAAAGAAGAAGATCATGCAAAAGCTAGAATAATGGAAGCACATAGGGATAATTATTATGTATTTCTAATTTTGGAACATGGCAAGGTTCCGATGGAGGTTGACTTTAAACAATTAGAAATGCGAGATTCCAATATTATTTATATACGTCCAGGTCAAGTGCATAAAGCAGATTATAACAATCCTGTAAAAGGTTGGTTCCTTGCAATAGATCCGAGCGTAATGCAACCTATATATAAGAATGTATTTGAAGAAGTTATTGTAGATATTCCAGTGTTACAATTAGAAGGGACTGATATTTTTGAAAAAATTTGTCAAATATTACACACTTTGGATGTAATATCTAATGATGACCCAAATAAAAATAATGGGGAAGTTCTACGAAAAGATTTGACCAATAGCATATTGGGATTAATCGCTAGAGAGTATTTAAATGAAAAAGAAATACTTTTTCGAAGGATTGCAAGAGATCAAGAAGTATATCAAAAATTCAGATCACTTGTTAACAAGAACATTAAATCCACCAAAAGTCCTAGCGAATATGCCAAGATGCTTAATCTATCGCTGAATTACCTAAATGAAATTGTCAAAAACCTTTCTGGCTTTCCTATTAGCAAATGGATACATCAAGAGTGTATTTTGGAAGCAAAACGTATACTATATTACTCAACAGCTTCAATTAAAGAGATTTCATACGAATTGGGATATGAAGATGCCGCCTATTTTAGTCGAATATTTAAGAAAGAAGCTGGTTGCTCTCCACAAGACTTTAGAAACAAAAACCACGAAAAATCCAACGTTTACCAATAAAAATGAAAGCCAAATAATTTTTTGAGTTGGAACTTTGACCAAAATCAAAGCATTATGAATTTACTCAAAAGAAAAGCTGTTCAGTTTATCGAAAAGTCATTTTTGAAGTCAGGTAAAGTCATTGGTATGCGCCATTGGGATCCACCCACAATATGCGAAATCGATCTTCATCTGCCGCTTGTAGATATGTCCAAATGGACAGAAGTTCAACATATAAAAGTCAAGGTTGAGACATTTGAATATCGTGATTACACGCCGGTATTTTGGGATGCAGAGACACATACTTGTACGCTTATCATTGATATCAGCCATCCTGGCAAAGGCTCTAATTGGGCTCAAAACTTAGAAATCGGAAACGATTTTAATTATGTAGGTGTAGGTACCGCTGGCCACAAACCATCCTTTGGTGAAATGATGAGTTTTGCAGACACGAGTTCTATGGCACATATGTTAGCATTGGAATATTTGACCAAAGACAAAGGACATTTAAATGGTGTAGTTGTATTGGACAATCCAGAGCATGTAAATCAATTTTCTAGCTATTTTAAGTCCAACTTACAACCGACTTTACGTACAGAAGAATTGACTGAAACATGGCAGTCTTGGTTAAAAAACAAAACTTTACTTGGACAAACCATCTATATTGCTGGAAATATTCCAGCAGTTGTTTCCTTAAGAAAATCCATTAAATCTGGATATTTCAATTTTAATGGAAATGTAAAAGCGGAAGGATTTTGGAAATAATTACCAATTGACATTTTTGTATAAAAAAATTGCCAGCATAGAAATGCCGGCATTTTTTTATTTATTTACACATGAGAAATCTTAACTAAATCTTTATCAGATATCAGAACTTAGCAAAAATTTTTTATTTCAAATTAACAGTAACTTCTTCGGTGCTCGGAGGTAAACATTGTTGATCGTTACACACCATGAAATTGATACTAGCTTTTACATTTGTTTTGATACCTTTTTTCACTTTTACTAATTGAGTGAATGTCGCATCTCCATCAAATGATAAAACTTGTACCCCGAAATTTTTATCTTTTACATTTTTAATATTTCCTTTTTCCTTTACATCACCAACTAAAGTCACCAACGGATTTTTTACAAATGTAATTTTCGTAGGAACTGGACCTCCGTCTGGCGTATGTTGAGAATAAATATGCCAAGGATGAGGCACTGAAGCAACTAAGGTGATCAAATAATCTCCTGATTTTTGTTTTGCTGCGGTTCCAGTCCATTTTACAGGATTAGATTGAGCAAAAGCAAGTACAGATAAAATTAAAAGCGACGCTAAGAGTACTAATTTTTTCATAGTAAGATGTTTTATTTTTATTAGATTATAATCTATTTATTGGCAAAAATGATTCCAAATCAATATCAGTAGAAAGGTAGTTTTCTTTAATTGGCTCATCTCCCATCAAAGCCGTACTCAAGTATTTCTTATTGCTATCGGCAAAAGTGGTTACGACAATTGCATCCTCCTTCATATTTTCCAAAACCTTCAAAGCTGCAATAAAATTTGCACCTGAGGAAATACCCACTGCCAATCCTAATTCACGTGAAAGTTTTTGAGCCATGATAATTGCATCACCATCATTAACAGCAATGATCTCGTCCAATTTTTCAAGTTCCACAATAGCAGGAATAAATTCATCCGAAATACCTTGAATTCTGTGACTTCCTACTTTATATCCAGTGCTCAATGTGGGAGACTCTGCGGGTTCCATTGGATGTACTTTGATCGTTGGATTTTTACATTTTAAATAATTACCAACGCCCATAACCGTACCTCCTGTGCCCACACCAGCCACGAACGCATCAGGATGTAAACCAACAGACGCTAATTGCTCCCACAACTCTTTGCCTGTGGTATTCCCTTGTGCTTCGCAATTGTATTGATTGGTAAATTGTTTGGGTAAAAAGACGCCTGGCTGTTTTGCCATCTCTTCGCTCAATGCAATACTTCCCAAAAATCCGCCTTCTTCTTTGCTTATCAGAATAATCTCCGCACCCAAACTTTTAATAATATCCATTCTCTCTTTGCTCAACCAATTAGGCATAATGATTTTCACGTCATGTCCCAATGCACGGCCGATAGCAGAGAACGAGATTCCTGTATTTCCGCTAGTAGCTTCTACAATCGTATCTCCAGGTTGGATTGCTCCAGTTTTGTAAGCTTCTTGCAATATGTATAATGCCATACGGTCCTTAATACTGCCCGTCAAATTGTAATGTTCACATTTTGCGAAAATCTTTTTCAATTTTCCCTTATATGAAAATTTAATCTCAATCATCGGCGTATTACCCACCAAGAGCCATAATCTTTCAAATTTCTCTTGAATTTCTTTAGCTAAAGTTGGTTTTTCTAAAACATTATACATTGTCCTAATATTTTAACCAAAGTTGAGCATAATCGATAATTCAAATAACAGATTCAAATTATTCCATAAATTATCTTGAAAATAAACACATATCCGAATATTTTTCAGTTTTAATTAAAATATTCAAGATTCTTCGATATTTTTACAGTATACCAAATTAGTATGGAAATAGAAAATAAAATAGACGAGACGGATTTCCAGATATTACGTCTATTGCAAAAAGATGCGACATTAACGAATAAGGAAATCGCGTTTCAAATAAATAAGGCAATAGCCACGGTGCATGAGCGTGTAAAAAAATTAAAAGAGCAAGGCTTTATCAAAAAAACAGTTGCCATACTAGACCGCAAAAAAATAGGTAAGGGCCTACTTGCCTTTAGTCACGTATTGTTAAATGATCACACATTACATACTTTGAATAAATTTGAAGAAGATATTTCTGCCTTTCCGGAAGTAATGGAATGTTTTCAGATGACAGGTTCGTTTGATTTTTTATTAAAAATCGTAACGAAAGACATGGAAGAATACCATGATTTTTACAGATATAAATTGGCTGCTATTCCGAATATAACAACGGTCCAAAGTTTTTTTGTACTATCAGAAGCGAAAAGTGACACGGCATATCCAATATAAAAGAAGCGAAAAGTATTTACTTTTCGCTTCTTTTATAAATTAACTTTCAATTATTTATGCATCAAATAATGATGGTTGATCATTTTCTTCAGAAGGAAGTTCCCATTCCATTTCAACCGATTTACTAAATTCCATCAATTTAGCTCCAATAGCTTTCCAACCCATCACGTCCACCAGATTACCAATTTTGAATCGTACGGTACGAACCTGTTTTCCGGTTCCTCCTTGTACATGTAAAATAGGTTCTTCTATCGTTGTAACTGCATACAATTTATTACCATCCCCTTCCTTGATAAAAGTAAATTTGGAATGAACCGTTGTTGTTTCAATTTTAAAACGTTTTACATTTAAGATAGATTTTTCCGCATCTAAATAAACGGCCGTAATGACTTTTTCTGGATTAAATTGTTCTACCAACATTACTTTTTCTGGATCGAAACGTTGTGTCAATTCCGTATCAGTGATTTCATACGAACCATCTTGAAAAATAACAATAAGTTGTTCATTTTCGAAACTACCCAAATACTGTCCTTTTTCTTCCACATTCAAACGACCAATTTTATCATCGTACCAGAACTTTTTACGTTCTAATGTACTTTTTCCTTTCTCTTTCAATTTAATTGAACGAACCGGATATTTGCTTACCTGATTTCCCATGCTACCACGTCCCTTGATATCTAACAATTCAAATGCATAATCAAATTCCTTATTTCGGGCATTGGTACTTGGACTCAATAAGACCTTAACAACTTCCGCTTCTCCATTTGGATTGGCAGTGAAATACAATACTTTAGATTTATCCGAACCTTTTGTTAGATCATATTCTTTCTCACGTGTTATAGCAGTGACATTAAAACGTTTCGCATAAGAAACGCCCGATTTGCCATCGGCATAAATCATGTTATACGTGGTACGATCGTCAGATTTGATAAAGACTGCAGCGTAAATAATATCTTTCCCGATAAATACCTTATCTGCAACCTTGACGACTTTCATAATTCCTTTTTTGGTAAAAGCAATTACATCATCCAAATCAGAACATTCACACAAAAACTCATCTTTTTTCAATGAAGTTCCAATAAAACCTTCCGCTCTATTTAAATACAATTTAGTATTAGCAATCACGACGTGACGCGCTTCAATATTGTCAAATGTTCGAATCTCGGTGCGACGTTCGCGACCTTTTCCAAATTTCTTTTTTAGATTTTCGAAATATTTGACTGCAAAATCCGTCAAATGTGCCAAATCATAATTAACACCTTCAATTTCTTCTTCGATGGATTTAATTTGCTCATTTAACTCATTGATATCCAAACGATAAATACGTCTCACCGGTTTTTCTGTTAATTTGAGAATATCTTCTTTTTCTATCGGACGTTTCAATCGTTTTTTAAACGGATTAAAAGCTTTATCTATCGCCTCAATTACAATCTCCCAAGTATCGTATTTCTTTTCTAATTCTTTGTAGATTTTCTCCTCGAAGAATATTTTTTCTAAAGAAGTATAATGCCATTTATTTTCCAATTCGCTCAAACGAATTTCCAATTCTCGTTTAAGTAAATCCTTCGTATTATCTGCAGAAGCTTGCAACAAATGACTTGCAGAAATGAAGTGCGGTTTGTCTTCAATAATTACACACGCATTGGGAGAAATACTCACTTCACAATCCGTGAAAGCGTATAAAGCGTTGATGGTAATATCTGGAGAAACGCCGTTTGCCAAATCCACATATATAGCAACATCCTTCGCTGTACTATCCGTTACTTTTTTGATTTTTATTTTACCTTGATCATTTGCTTTTACGATAGATTCTGCTAAGGACGTACTTGTCGTGCCATAGGGTACGCTTTTAATGACCAAAGTTTTCTTATCTACTTCTTCAATAATTGCACGCACTTTGACTTTACCTCCACGTTTTCCATCATTATAATTGGAAACATCTACTTGTCCACCCGTTTGAAAATCAGGAAACAATTCGAATGGTTTTCCACGCAAAGCTTTAATAGAGGCGTCGATCAGTTCAATAAAATTATGCGGTAGAATCTTCGTTGAAAGTCCAACCGCAATACCTTCTGCACCTTGAGCAAGCAACAAAGGAAATTTCATTGGTAAAGTCACAGGTTCATTTTTACGACCATCGTAACTCAATTGCCAATCCGTCGTTTTGGCATTAAATGCAACTTCCAATGCAAATTTGGATAAACGCGCTTCTATATAACGAGGAGCCGCAGCATCATCACCTGTATTGATATCGCCCCAGTTTCCCTGCGTTTCTATCAACAATTCTTTCTGCCCCATATTGACCAACGCATCACCAATAGACGCATCACCATGAGGGTGATACTGCATCGATTGCCCGATAATATTAGCAACTTTATTGAATCGCCCATCATCCATCTCCTTCATCGCATGAAGAATACGACGTTGTACAGGCTTCAAACCGTCCTCAATCGCCGGCACCGCACGTTCTAATATTACATAGGATGCATAGTCCAAAAACCAAGTTTTATATTGACCTTGTACCCCAGTTTCTATAGATAAATCAATCTCTTTACTACTATCTTTCGCCATCTTTTAATTCAGTATTTTCCAATTACATTTCGTACAATTCCAAAGGTTGTCCATTGGGATCTTCGAAAAAAGTAAATTTCTTATTTGTATATGCATCGATACGCATATCTTCGACTTTCACACCCTTGTCACGCAAAAAAACAATCGAACTCGCCACATCATCCACTTGAAATGCGAGATGACGCAAGCCTTTCGATTCTGGATAAGAGCCTCTTTCTCTATAATCAGGAAAGGAAAATAATTCAATCTGATATTGACCATTGACGGCCAAATCCAATTTGTAAGATTTTCGTTCTTCTCTATAAACTTCATTTATAATTTCAAAACCCAAGATCTCTGTATAGAATTTCTTACTTTTTTCATAATCATCTGTCAGAATAGCGACATGATGTATTTTTTGAATATTTAACACGGTTTAAATTATGAATTATGGGTTATAAATTATGAATTTCGATAATAAAGATTGCACCATTAAACTTTCTAGCCAAGACTATTCTATACTAATAACTATTCACTTATCTCCTCGTCCATTTCTACGAATAATTCTCCTTTAGTGTCTTTCAACGCAATATCTTTCCAACCTTTTTCCCAAGAACCATCACACAAAATGCGACCTGCATTTACCAATTCTCTTATACGCCAAACCAAAAATGCATCGCCTGTTTTTATAGACATTTTGGGTAAAAGAGAAGAAAGCAATCTGGGTAATTTGACCGTTTTTTCTCCTAAAGCATCCAAAATATCTTTATCAAAAAAACTAACATCTTTGGATGCAATCTTTTTTCCTCCTTCTAAAATACGTACCATTTCGTCTTCGCGGCAGATTTTGCGCCATTCATCCGGATCAAGTTCAAATTCACTCAATGTTACTGGACGTGCCAATCTTTTCGCTTTTAGGAATTCTTTTGGTTGAATTTCGTGTAAATATTGCGGATAAAAAATACCGCCAATTTCATTGATAAATGGAAGATTATTCAGATAAATGACTTGAATTTTGCCTTGATAATCAGCCAATTGACTTATTAACCAATAATAACCACAGACATCATGTGGATTTTGCCCCATCCATATCCAAACATTTTCCTCCGTTTCCTCTAATTTCTTTTTCAATTGATGAACGGTCATTTTATCATCGACGATATCCAATTGATCTGTATAAGGAGAAAATTCCAATACACTCTGCCACCAAGCCTTACGCGCCTGAAAGCCTTCCGCGTCGTATATATTGGCAACTGGACCGGCTGCAAAATCATCTTTTATTACTAAAATCTCACCATCCAAACTTTCGTCTAAAGTGATACTTTTCTTTAAGACTTCAGCGCCTGACGGTTCGAATACTATATGAATCATTTTCTTAATTATGAGTGATAAGTTATGAATTATGAGTACTCATTGAATAACTTATAATTTATAATTTCTCTTCTTCTGCCAAATCAATTTCTACACGCAAATTTCCGATAATGAAATCTTGACGTTGCGGTGTATTTTTTCCCATGAAATATTCCAATAAACTTTGGATGTGCGCACCTTGATCCAAAAGTACTGGTGCCAAACGAATATCATCCCCAATAAAACCGCCAAACTCTTCTGGTGAGATTTCACCCAAACCTTTAAATCGCGTAATCTCCGGTTTGTTTCCTAATTTCTTAATGGCTGCTTGTTTTTCCGTTTCGTCATAACAATATATTGTTTGTTGTTTATTTCTAACACGGAACAACGGCGTTTCTAATATATAAACGTGTTTTTGTTTGACCAAATCTGGGAAAAATTGCAAGAAAAATGTCATAATCAACAAGCGAATATGCATCCCATCTACATCGGCATCTGTTGCAATTACAATCTTATTATAACGCAATCCATCCAAACCATCTTCGATATTTAACGCATGTTGCAATAGATTAAATTCCTCATTTTCATATACGATTTTCTTTGTTAATCCAAAGCTATTCAATGGTTTACCACGCAAACTAAAAACCGCTTGATTATCTACATTGCGGCTTTTGGTAATACTTCCACTCGCGCTGTCCCCTTCTGTAATGAAAATCATCGATTTATTCACCATTTCCAACGCTTCTTCCTTATTTTTTCCAGTTGGTTCTTCGTTGAAGTGATATTTACAATCTCTTAATTTTTTGTTGTGAACATTGGCTTTTTTGGCTCTTTCATTTGCCAATTTTTTAATACCAGAAAGTTCCTTTCTCTCACGCTCACTTTGTTCGATACGTTTTTTTAATGCATCTGCAGTTTCCGTATTTCTATGTAAGAAATTGTCCAATTGTTTGGACATAAAATCCAACACAAAACTTCGAACCGTCGGACCGCCTTCAAATACATGTTGTGAACCTAATTTGGTCTTTGTTTGGCTTTCAAATACAGGCTCTTGAACGCGGATCGCAATCGCAGCGACAATACTCTGGCGAATATCTGCGGCATCATAATCCTTTTTGTAAAAATCACGAATCGTTTTTACAAATGCCTCACGAAATGCTTGTTGATGCGTACCACCTTGCGTTGTATATTGACCATTTACAAACGAAAATAAATCCTCACCATAATCACTATTATGCGAAAGTGCAATCTCAATATCCTCACCCGATAAGTGAATAATCGGATATCTTAGATCATCTTCATTGGTTTTCTTTTGCAATAGGTCCAACAAACCGTTGCGGCTGACATATCTTTTTTTATTGAAAATAATAACCAATCCAGCATTCAAATAACAATAATTCCAAAGCAGGTCATCTACAAATTCCAATTTGAATTTGAAATTTTTGAATACTGTGTTATCTGGAATAAAAGTTACTAAAGTACCATTGGGTTGATCTGTTTTTTCGAGTTTGCTTTCTTTGATAAGTTCACCTTTTTCAAATTCAGCGTATTTTGTCTCTCCGTCACGGAAACTTTGTACTCTAAACCAATCACTTAGCGCATTGACCGCCTTCGTACCAACACCATTCAATCCAACACTTTTCTGAAAGGCTTTGCTATCATATTTAGCACCTGTGTTGATTTTACTCACGACATCCACGACTTTACCCAAAGGAATACCACGACCAAAATCTCTTACAGAGACCGTTTTATCTTCTATCTGAATATCAATCTGCTTACCAAATCCCATCATGTGCTCATCGATACAGTTATCCATTACCTCTTTTACGAGTACATAGATACCATCATCCGGCGAAACACCATCTCCCAATTTTCCGATGTACATACCAGGTCTTAACCGAATGTGCTCCTTCCAGTCGAGGGTCCGTATGCTATCATCATCATACTTTGCTTCTTGCAATGCTGCCATAATATCCTTTTCCTTTTTACGCTAATATTTTTAGCATGAATTTAGGCAAATATAAAAATTAAAACAAGTTTATGTAGATTCTTGTCGGAAAACAACACAGTTTTTGCGAAAATTAGCCGCATGGTTTTTAATACATTTGTAAAAAAGTATATGAAAAAAATAGTTTCGCTAAATTTTATAATAGCTTCATTTACAATAATGAGTTGCAGTTCGCAACAACACACACAATCCTCCAATAATAGCGCGGTACAATATACAGCTGCAAAAAATTATTTTGTAAAAAACACCTACGAAGCAAACGCTCTTCAAGCTATACGATTGACCTCTTCAAATGAATTAAACCAATATTTTGGAGGCGCACGTACAATGGATTCCAAAAGTGTACAAACAAATATTGATTTTGAAAAAAACAATGCCATCGCATTAATCTATCCAAAAACAGACAGTACTATTTCTATTAAAATAACTTCCGTTCAATCCAATACAAATAATCTATTGGTCCATTACAAATTAAAAAAAGGCGTAAAAACGACGTATTCAATTGTTCCATTTTCCTTGATAATTTTGGACAAAAAGTATGTTGAAAATATTCAATTGGTGGAGGATTAATAATCAACTATAAATAAAAAAAGTCCTTACTTAAAAAAATAAGGGCTTTTTTTATTTATAAACAAGGTTTCATTACGTCAATGTAAAACATTCCGTCATAATATGTTTTCCACGTTTTTTTTTGAAATTCATATCCAAAACCACCACGCATTTTAAATTTAAAATCGCTCATTGTGTCTGGAAAATTTATAAATGCATACTTATAACCTTTTTGATGCAACGAATATTCTAACGTATTTACTGAAGCACTTTTAATTTCTAGTTTAGTTCGTTCTCCTATTCTGTAAGACAATCCAGAATTAGCTGTAAATCCTATAATATAAGGACGATTGACCCCTATTCTATTTAGTGAAAAATCATATCCCATACTTTGTGATGACCACACACTAACTCCCTCATTTGTTCTGTTTACATGCGGATTTGCAGCCCATACAATTATTTTACTTTTGGGATATTTGATATCCGCAAGCCATTGAAGATTTTCGGCCATTTGAAGATCTCTAATATTACCTGCTTTAACAAAATTTCTCATTTTTTTGGCAAATTCGTTTAATAACTGCGCATCAGCATATATATTATTTAAGGCTTGTAGTAAATAATTATTTTTTTCAATTCTATCTCCAACCTCATTTCTTACTTTTTCTATAAATGGTAAAATTCTATTAGTAAGATCTTTTAGTAAGGAGGATTGTTTATCTATATTAATATCACTCAATCGCATTAAAGAGTCTATCGCCTGCATATTTGAAGCGTAATCCTGCGCTTGAGTGATTGGCAACTTCAATGCTTGAAATATAGAATCCAATCTTGGAGTTATTTTGGAACTACTTTTTGTAAACATAACCTGTGGATCAATGCCACATATTTTCACATTTCGATGTTTTGGAAGAAAATCGAATATTAGACTTTGTACATAACTGCAATAAGCCCAATCGTAATAAATATTATCTTTTAAATAATTTCCATAAGTTGAATCTGGAAAAATTGAGTTATCATTATCTGTAAAATTATAAAAACTACTCTCAAAAGCCACTAGATTAAATCCTTTTTCATTAACCAAATATTCGATTATTTTAGCTTTAGCTTTAAACGATAATCCATCTCCATGCTCTTGCTCACCCAACATTACTATCCTTGAATTGCCTACAGCCCCTCCAATTTTATCAAAATTTTCATAAGATGAGTCAATATCGATGGACGGAATATTTGTAGTTTCATGGTTGACTAACAAATCCAAATCAAACTGTTTTTGACTATAACTAGTCTCAATAGATGAAAAAAACAAGAATGCAAATATAATAGAGGAATAATTAAATTTCATATATTATAATAAATTGAATTACAATAAGTTAATAAACAGAAGAGACTTTAATTATTTGTCATTTTCAATAATTTCTACCGCTTTATCTAGGAGTTCATCTTGTCCATTTTTTATTCCCGTTATTGTTGGCGTAATAGTGATGTCACGTTTTAATCCAACTCGTTGTGTAGCTTTACCATCCGGATAATAGATACCCAAACCTGAAATTAAAGTATATATATTCCCTGGTAAAATTATTTTTGAAATATCGCCATCAGCTCCAGCAGTAGTGCTACCAATTACGACTGAATTAGAACGAGAACTTAATGCCATTGTTTGATATTCAGCAGAACTTTGAGTAGTTTCATTAACGATAAAAACGATTTTATTTTTATAACAATCATTTTGATCGAGTCCATTATACACTCCAGTTAAGAAATTAATAGCACCTGGTCGATTCAGCGAAGGACCTGTTATTCTAAGAAATTCATTTTTCTGAGATTTTAACCATTCTGCATATACATAAACTGTAAAAAAAGATGGATAACATCTGAAATCGAATACAAGGCCTTTTGTATCTTTAAAAAAGTTACGAATTTCACTAAGATCAGTTCCTTTTAATTTTGCAGGATTGATATATCCAATATTATTATGCACTAATTTGTAGGCTTCTTTAACTTGGTGGTGCATAAAATCAAAATTCCCGGGAATCAATCTAGCTGGAATACGCTCATAATAGATTGTTTTATGATTAATTACTACACTTGCTTTTTTCTGTTGGCCTCTTAGTAAAAAACCATTCAAACTTGCGAGCACTCTTAAGGATGTTATGTGATTGGAAGCAGGAGATAAATCTATATATTTTTTTACTAAACTATCCACCGAGACACCATCAATTTCATCAATAACATCACCAATGTGGACATTCAGAGAAATACCTAAAGTATCTTTATAATAGTCCGTAACCACCAATTTATTTTCGATAAATTCAGCTTTAAATGGAGACATGTACACTCCTTTGATGCTGTCTAATGTTTTATTATTGTAAACATTAGCGTGAGTATCATGAATACTTCCAATTAATCTCAAACAAGCCAAAGTATATTCATTTTTATCCTTTGCATGGATAAAAAGAGGAAGATAATCGGTTAATGTTTTATTCCAATCAGATCCAATTAAATTCCGATAAGGGAAAAAATAATTGATCATATTCCAATATCGAAACAAAGAAATCAATCGTAATCCTAAATCTGGATAAGGAGATTCTGGATAGGTTTCTTCATTGGTAAAACTGGGATTTTTATTTGTAGTTAAACTTATATAGTAGCTAGTTGGTGGAGCCTCAAAATTATCAATGATTATCCTTAACTTGCTTTTTAAGTCATTAGGTAAATTATTGGATGCAAATAAATTTCCATATTGGGGTTGTATATCTAAAGGATTTTTAGACAAATCATTCTTTTTTTCATTCTCTATTCTGACTTCACCTAATTGATCAATCCAATTATAAATGGTTGTGTATGGTTTTTTATTGGTACTATCCAAAATGGAAGGCAGTATTTTCAATAATTCATTATCCCAATTATATTTCCCATCAGTAATTGCAGGATGATAATATTTAAGTAATCCCCATATCATACCAATGTTAGTGAGCAATTGTGTATTTCGCTGATTTAATACAATCTTTTCAAAAGGTAGTTGAGGTCGCAGTTTGATTGCCACACTTGTAATATTTTCAAAAAACTTATCTGATGTCACCAGTTTATCATCTACGTATACTTGAAAATTATCCACGTAGATTTTTCCATCTCCCATTAACGCTGCCCCAATTATGATATTTGTAGCCTCAGATTTGACAAAATCTTCCACTATATATTGTGTCCATGAGTCTGTACTATCAATATTTACAAAGGATCTAGCCAATTGATGATCGCCATCATCCAATTCATTTAGGTAAATTACTCCTTCTCCCTTTGATTTGACATTTCCTTTTGCATAGGCTACAATTTTGATTTTATGTATCGTGTTTTTTTGAATATGAATTGTATAAGCAGCCATCCCAAATGTATTGGGAATATATTTCAACTTTTCAATAGCTAAGGATCGCTTTCCATCTTGCGCTACTTGCGAATCTATTGCAATTAGATAACCATCATTTTGTATTCCATTAGACAATTCCCATCCTAAAGGATAACCATTTGGGTTAACTTTTTCGAAAGAAAGATTCATTTTTTTATTTTGTCCAAAAGATTTAGCGATTATAATCATCAATAAACATTGCAGCACAGATAGTTTCCAATAATAGTTTTTCATGGAAATAAAATTAACGCCAATACACAAAACCGAAACAACGACGATGTTAAATTACCACTAAAAGAAAGCTCCGATTTCATCAAAAAACACATCAATCTTCTGGAAAATGCAATAGATTTTTCTTATTATTCTTCTTTAATTCTTTGGGGTAAATATTCATTCTTTTCTTGAAGAAATTAGCCAAATGGCTTTCATCTGCGAATCCAAATTCGGAAGCCAATTGTTTGAGGGATTGTTTGCTTGAAACAATTCTTTTGCGTAGCAATGTAATTTTCAGATTGTTGACATAATCGCGATAGGAAATATTAAAATTTCGTTTGAAAAACCCCCCAAAATACGTGGGTGCAATATTGAATTCTTTGGAAATCTGCGTAATTCTTAACGCTTTAGGATAATAGATATTTTGATGAATATAAGTGATAATACTCTCACTATCAGTAGGCAAATTATTGTCGCTTGGGATATTTTTGGAAATATATTCTTTCAATAGGCCAAAAATACCCAAGATTAAATGAAAAACAGTCGGTGACAAACTTGCTGCTTTATATTCATCATAAACGCAAATACTATCAATAATGTATCCCAAAATTTTTTGCGAAGCGGGATCTAATTGTATTTTTTCCTCTCTCAACCCTTTATATTGCATAATATCTTCTGGTTTGTTGATCGCAAAATCATCGGGAGTCAAATGCATATTGGAACTAAAATAACTATCTGTGAACTTAATAAACACGAAATGTGTTGATGCTTTTATGTCGAAATAATGCGAATCTCCTGGCGCCACAATAAAGAAATCGCCAGACGCATAATTTACTTTGTTTTGATTGATAAAATATTCACCATCTCCTTTAACAATATAAACCATCTCATAATAGGTATGCGAATGATCCGGCAAATGAAATACCGATTCTTCGTAATTATGAATGACCAATGATTCAAATTGTTTCAACTTTTTCATACTCCAAATTTACAATTATATGCTTTATTTATTCTATTTTAAAGTATAAAATGAAGTGAAATTTGCCACCAATAAATAAACAAACATGTCAAAAGAAACAGAAGAATATCCAGATTTTCTACCTCAGTTAGTAGGTTCATTTGCGCAACCAGCAGCAGAAAATCCAACTGTCGCAATGGTAGAAGCGGCATTCAAACACCATAATTTACATTGGAGATATATCAATTGTGAAGTTTCTCCCGAAAATTTGGGCAAAGCAGTTGAAGGTGTTAAAGCTCTTGGCTGGTCAGGATTTAATTGCTCTATTCCACACAAAGTCGCCATCATTCAACATTTGGATGGATTGGGTGAATCTGCCGAAATCATCGGAGCCGTGAATACTATTGTAAAACGTGGCGACAAATGGATTGGTGAAAATACGGATGGTAAAGGATTCGTACAAGCCATGAAAGAAGTTGTTGATCCAAAAGGTAAAAAAGTCGTTTTATTTGGCGCAGGTGGTGCGGCTCGTGCAGTAAGCGTGGAAATGGCGCTTGCTGGAGCAAAACATATTACCATTGTAAACAGAAATGTAGAACGTGGTGAAACACTTACAAAATTAGTGAATGAAAAAACGCCTGCAGATGCAACATTTCAATCTTGGGAGGATAATTATTCGATTCCTGCAGATACGGAAATTGTAATTAATGCCACATCTATTGGATTATTTCCCAAAACTGATCAAAAATTAAATATCAATTTTGACTCTATCCAATCTTCTATGGTTGTCGCTGATGGGATACACAATCCACCCAAAACACACTTGATACAAACGGCTATCGACAAAGGTTGCAAAACCGTAAATGGTCTTCAGATGCTTGTTAATCAAGGTGTTATTGGTATAAAATATTGGACTGGCGTAGATGTTGACCCAACAGTTATGCATCATGAATTGAAAAAAATATTCAAAATACAATAACCACTAACCATTATTTATAGACACTAGTTCCTTTGGATTTTGTAGTTTGTTGAGAACGTATTCTACTCAAGGTTTCTTGAGAGATACCCAAATAAGAAGCTATATCACCCAAAGGAGCTCTTAATGCTACTTCAGGATAACGCACAACCAACAACTGATATCTTTTCTCCGCTGCCTGGAATAAAGTTGAATAAATTCTTTCAGATAGTTCACTCAACAAATTATACGTCAACAATCTACCAAATCTTTCCATTTCTTTAAACTTGTCAAATAGTCTATTTAACCCATCAAAATCAATAGAATATAATACCGAATCTTCCAATAATTCTAAATTGAGATGAGAAGGTACTCTTTGAAAAAAACTATCATTACAAGAGATAAAATGCTTTTCAGACGCAAACCAACCTGTAATCTCTTTTCCATCTTTTTCATAAAACAACCGTGCCAATCCTTTTTCGATATAGTATAATTTATTACAAATAACACCCGCATGCTCAAGCACTACACGTTTGGAGTATTTTTCCAATTTGAAGCTAGCGGCGACTTCTTCTTGTATTTCTTCTGGCAATTTTACAATGGTATTGATATATTCAATGATACTCATTTTTAATTTTTCTTTTAGGTGCTTGTTAATAAATCATTAAATCAAAATCAAAAAGCTAACACTCGTTTGGTTATTTGATATAAATCAAAGATAAATAGTTTTTAATTCATGTAATTGCACAAGGTTTTACAAGACACAAAAAAATAATGTAACGAAAAGATAAAACAAGTTTGTCAATGAAACGAATTATCAAAAAAGTAGCTGTGTTAGGCTCCGGGATTATGGGAAGCCGTATTGCTTGTCACTTTGCCAATATCGGCATACAAGTATTATTGCTAGATATTGTACCTAAAGAGCCAAATGAAAAAGAAGCAGCGAAGGGCTTAACATTGGAATCCAAGGTTGTCCGAAACAGAATTGTCAATGATGCATTGCAGACCGCATTGAAGTCTAACCCATCTCCTATTTACAAAAAGGAATTTGCCAATAGAATTGCTACTGGAAATTTTGATGACGATATGAAAAAAATCGCAGAATGCGATTGGGTAATTGAAGTGGTTGTTGAAAACCTAAATATCAAAAAGTCCGTCTACGAAAAAGTAGAACAATATAGAAAAGCAGGAACTTTAATTACGTCTAATACTTCTGGCATTCCGATTCATTTATTAGAAGAAGGACGAAGTGAAGACTTTAAGAAGAATTTCTGTGGTACACACTTCTTTAATCCTCCAAGATATTTGAGATTATTGGAGATTATTCCTGCTCCTGCTACAGACCCTTCTATCGTTGAATACTTAACAGAATTTGGTCAAAAATTCTTAGGGAAAACAACTGTAATATGTAAAGATACGCCTGCATTTATTGCCAACAGAGTGGGTGTATTTGGGATAATGGATATAGCACACATCGTTAAGAAATTAGACTTAACAGTGGAAGAAGTAGATAAATTAACAGGGCCGGTAATTGGTCATGCGAAATCTGCAACTTTTAGAACGAGTGATGTTGTGGGTCTGGACACAATGGTACATGTTGCCAATGGCGTATATGACAATTGTCCAAATGATGAAGTAAGAGATTTATTCAAATTACCAGACTATGTTGCAAAAATGTATGAAAACAAATGGCTTGGCGACAAGACTGGTCAAGGTTTCTACAAAAAAACAAAAGATGCCAATGGCAAAACACAAATCCTTGCATTGGACTTAAATACATTTGAATATCAACCTTCTCAAAAAGTAAAATTTGCCACTTTAGAAGCAACTAAAACGATTTCAGATCTTAAACCAAGATTTAAGGTTCTAGTTGCAGGAAAAGATAAAGCGGCGGATTTCTACAGATTGTCATTTGCGGGTTTATTTGCCTATGTTTCTAATAGAATACCTGAAATAGCAGACGAACTATACAAAATCGACGACGCCATTGAAACTGGTTTTGGTTGGGAATTAGGACCATTTAAAACATGGGATGCAATTGGCGTAAAGGAAGGTCTTGAAATATTGCAAAAAGAAGGAAAAACTGCCGCTCCTTGGGTAGAAGAAATGTTAGCCGCAGGAAATACAACT
The DNA here is from genome assembly GCF_004337365.2 of Rhizosphaericola mali. GTDB lineage: Bacteria > Bacteroidota > Bacteroidia > Chitinophagales > Chitinophagaceae > Rhizosphaericola > Rhizosphaericola mali. The sequence continues at coordinate 2,857,281 of NZ_CP044016.1, forward strand.
TTTTATAAATCTGAAGATGGCAAAAGTCAATACTATGACATTCCTACAAAAAGCTACAAAGTAATTCCGGGAACAGAAGATTTAATCTCTTTAGATAACCTTCGTGCAACAAATACCATTTACAGCAATCCTGGTCTATCTATTATTGATATAGGTGATGGCATTTTGAATGTAGAATTCCATAGTAAAATGAATACTATAGGTGGCGACATCTTAATGGGAATTCAAAAAGCAATTGACATTGCTGAAAAGAGCTATCGCGGTGTTGTGATTAGTAATAACGGAGCAAATTTCTCAGCAGGTGCAAATGTTGCGATGATCTTTATGATGGCAATTGAGCAAGACTATGACGAGTTAGATATGACCATTAATTTATTCCAACAAACAACTATGAGAATTAGATATTCATCTATTCCGGTGGTAGTTGCTCCGCATAATCTTACTTTAGGTGGTGGATGCGAAATTTGTTTGCATGCAGATAAAGTGGTTGCTCATGCTGAGGCATATATCGGACTTGTTGAGTTTGGCGTGGGCTTGATTCCAGGCGGCGGAGGCACTAAAGAATTTGCATTGCGTGCTGGCGATCACCACAAAGATGGCGACATTGATTTGAATATATTTAGAGATCGATTCTTAACTATAGGACAAGCAAAAGTTTCTACATCAGCATACGAAGCATTTGAATTGGGATATTTAAGACCAGGCATTGATGAAGTTGTTGTTTCTAGAGAAAGGTTATTAACAGAAGCAAAAGCCGCTTGTTTGCGCTTAGCAGACGAAGGATATGTAAAACCAACACCAAGAACGGATATTAGAGTATTGGGAAATCAAGCTTTAGGCGTAGTTTATATCGGTGCTAATTCTATGAAATCTGGCAACTATATCAGCGAACATGATCAAAAAATTTCTGAAAAACTTGGTTTCGCTATGGCAGGTGGTGATATTTCTCAACCAACCTTAGTATCAGAACAATATCTTTTGGATTTGGAAAGAAAAGCATTCTTGGAACTTACAGCGGAAAAGAAATCTTTAGAAAGAATTCAAAGTATTTTGAATGGAGGTAAAATATTGAGAAACTAATAAATTATTATAATAATGAACGCATATATAGTTGCTGGTTTCAGATCAGCAGTAGGAAAAGCTCCGAGAGGATTATTTAGATTTTACAGACCTGACGATTTGGCGGCAGATGTAATCAAACATTTGGTCGCCTCCGTTCCTGAAGTTGAACAAACGTTAATTGATGATGTGATCGTTGGTAATGCTATGCCAGAAGCAGAACAAGGTTTGAATGTAGCACGTTTGATTTCATTAATGGCATTGGATACAGATAAAGTTGCAGGTATGACGGTCAACAGATATTGTGCATCTGGATTGGAAACGATAGCAATTGCTTCTGCAAAAATAGCATCCGGCATGGCCGATTGCATTATTGCTGGAGGCGTAGAAACGATGAGTTTAATGCCATTTGGAGGCTGGAAAGTGATACCAAATCCTAAAGTAGCTAAAAACACACCTGATTACTATTGGAATATGGGATTGACTGCGGAAGCAGTTGCAAAAGAATTCAATGTTTCTAGAGAAGATCAAGATTTGTTCAGTTATCATTCACATCAAAAAGCTATCAAAGCTTTAGCGGAAGATAAATTCAAAGAAGAAATCGTTCCAGTAACTATTGAAGAAATCTTTTTGAATGCTAAACAAAAACGCGAAGCAAAAACGTATACAGTTGAAAAAGATGAAGGTCCAAGAGCAGATACTTCAGTAGAAGCTTTGGCTAAATTGAAACCCGTATTTGCAGCAGGTGGTTCTATCACCGCAGGAAATTCATCACAAACAAGTGATGGTGCTGCATTTGTGATGATTGTTAGCGAACAGTTCTTAAAAGATCATAATTTAAAACCAATTGCACGTTTAGTTTCACATGCAGTTGCCGGCGTTCCACCAAGAATTATGGGAATTGGCCCTGTGGAAGCCGTACCGAAAGCATTGAAAAAAGCAGGATTAACTAAAAATGATATCGATCTATTTGAATTGAATGAAGCATTTGCATCACAATCCTTAGCGGTCATCAGACAATTAGACTTGAATCCAGATATTATCAATGTAAATGGTGGCGCAATTGCTTTGGGGCATCCATTGGGTTGTACTGGTGCTAAATTATCGGTACAATTGATTAACGAATTGCGTCGTCAAAATAAAAAATATGGTGTAGTTACGATGTGTGTCGGTACTGGTCAAGGAGCTGCAGGTGTATTTGAACTCTTAAATTAATTATTTCTTTAAACTATAAATATTAACGATATGTCTACGAAAACAAAAGCAATAAAAGGTGGCGAATTCATAATTAAAGAAACTGCCGCATCAGATATATTTATTCCAGAACAATGGAATGAAGAACAATTAATGATGAAAAAAACTTGTGAAGATTTTCTTGCACAAGAAGTATATCCTAATTTGGAAAGAATCGATAAACTAGAAGAAGGATTGATGCCTTCTATAGTTGAAAAAGCGGGTGAATTAGGAATTTTAGGAGCGAACGTACCTGAAGAATACGGTGGTCTAGGTTTTGACTTTGTAACGGGTATGCTGACTAGCGAAGTAATTGGTATGGGATATTCTGCAGCGGTTGCGATCATGGCACATACGGGTATTGGTACGCTTCCGATTTTATACTATGGAAATGAAGAACAAAAACAAAAATATGTACCAAAATTGGCATCTGGAGAGTGGAAAGCAAGTTATGCTTTAACAGAGCCTAGCGCAGGTTCAGATGCGAATAGTGGTAAAACAAAAGCTACTTTATCTGAAGACGGTAAACACTATATTTTGAATGGTCAAAAAATGTGGATTACCAATGCAGGTTTTGCGGATGTATTCACAGTATTTGCAAAAATTGACGACGACAAAAAATTGAGCGCATTTATAGTTGAAAAAACTTATCCAGGTATTTCTTTGAATGCAGAAGAAAAGAAAATGGGTATCAAAGGTTCTTCCACTAGGCAAGTATTTTTCAATGACTGTAAAGTTCCTGTTGAAAATCTTTTATCCACTAGAGAAAATGGTTTCAAAATCGCAGTAAATATTTTGAATATTGGTCGTATTAAATTGGGTGGCGGTGCAATCGGTGCCTCAAAATCCATTATTGCAAACTCCATCAAATATGCGAATGAACGCGAACAATTTGGTCGCCCTATTTCCAAATATGGTGCAATTCGTTTCAAATTAGCAGAACAAGCCATCAAGACCTATGTGAGCGAAGCCGCATTGTATCGCGCTTCTCAAAATATTGATGATGCCATTGCTGCATTACATGAAGAAGGTTTGGATTTTGCACAAGCGAAATTGAAAGGGATTGAACAATTTGCAGTAGAATGTGCGATTTTGAAAGTACATGGTTCTGAAACATTGGACTATGTTGCAGATGAAGGTGTTCAGATTTATGGTGGTATGGGATTTAGTGCAGAAGCTCCTATGGACAGAGCTTATAGAGATGCCCGTATCAATAGAATATTCGAAGGAACAAATGAAATCAATCGCATCCTTATTGTCGATATGATTTTAAAAAGAGCAATGAAGGGCGAATTGGACTTGATGGGGCCAGCACAAGCGGTAGCACAAGAGTTGACATCTATTCCTAGTTTTGATTCTTTGGAAGATACTTCCACATTTGCAAAAGAAAAAGAACAATTGAAAAAATTGAAAAAAGCTTTGATGTTGGTTGCAGGTGGAGCCGTTCAAAAACTAATGCAAAATTTAGCGAAAGAGGAAGAGGTATTAATGAATATCGCAGATATGGCAATTGAGATCTATGCTGCAGAATCTGGATTATTGCGCGTAGAAAAAGTAATTGATGCATATGGCGAAGAAGCTGCGGGTATCAAGATCGATATTGCAAAAACCTATTTGAATGATGCAACTGACAAAATCTGGAAAGCTGGCAAAGATGCATTGAATAGTTTCGCTGACGGAGACGAACTAAGAATGATGTTAATGGGACTAAAACGTTATACAAAACAAGAACCATTCAACGTAAAAGAAGCTCGTCAAAAAATCGCTCAAAAATTGATCGCAGACGGTAGTTATACTTTATAATTTTTTTATACAAAAAATACACTAGGATATGTTTATTTTCCCTATATTTAAATAGTAAAAATCATCCTAGTGTACACCGTTCAAATTATAGTTTTAATCTAAGAATGACATATGAAAATTTTAGTACCAATAAGTCAAGTACCAGATACTACAGCAAAAATTAGTTTTACAGACAACGATACAACGTTAAATACAGCAGGGGTTTCTTTTATCATCAATCCCTATGATGAGTGGTATGCGCTCGTAAGAGCTTTAGAGTTGAAAGAAACGGGAAAAGCAGAAAAAGTTACCTTGATTCATATAGGACCGGCAGCAAACGACGCTACGATTAGAAAAGGTTTAGCTATCGGTGCAGACGATGCAGTACGTGTAGAAGGTGAAGGTGATAGCAGTTTTGTAGCTGCCCAAATAGCAGACTATGCAAAAAATAATGGCTATGATTTAATCCTTTTAGGAAAAGAGTCTATCAGTTATAATAGCGCTGCTATTGGAGGGTTGATTGCAGGTGATTTGGAATGGGATTTCGTACCATTAGCAACTAAATTAGAAATTAACGGAGATGCTGCAACATTAGAACAAGATGCCGATGGTGGAGTAAGCGAATTAGAAGCTAAGTTACCATTAGTTGTTTCATGTGCAAAAGGCATGGCCGAACAAAGAATTGCCAACATGCGTGGTATTATGGCGGCTAGAACCAAACCTCTACAAGTCATAAATGCCGTTGGTCCAGATACTAAATTAACTACAATTAAATCCTATCAAGCCACGCCTGGGCGTACTTCTTGTCTAATTATTCCAGAAGATAATATCGATCAACTTGTAGACATTTTACATACAAAAGTTCGTGCATTTTAATTATTAAATATAGTCCGATGAGTGTATTAGTATATATAGAACCAATTAAAGATAAAATTAAAAAAGCAGCTATTGAATCTGTAAGTTATGCAAGTCAAGTAGCACAGCTTTTGAATACATCCGTTACTGCTATAGCTTTTAATGCTAGTGAAGAAACGATTAAAGAAATTAGTAATGTTGGAGCTGAGAAAGTATTGAACATTTCTGATAGTGCCATTACGACAATCAATATAAAATCATTAGCAAAAGGAGTTATTGCCGCAGCTAAAGAAGAAAATGTAAATGTTATAATTTTCTCATTCGATGGTTCAGGTCAATCCGTTGCTCCTTATGTAGCATCTAACCTTAAAGCTGGTTTGGTTGCAGGCGCAACAGAATTACCAAAAGTTGAAGGGAACAAATTAGAAGTCAGAAAAAATGTTTTCTCAGGGAAAGCTTCTGCTATCTATTCAATTGAAAGTGCTTTCAAAATTATTTCGGTAATGCCAAATTCAATTGAGATTGCTAGTAATCCCAAATCCGCGGAGGTTGTTGCATTTGCACCATCTACAGATTTGAAAGATGGAGTCCAATTGAAAAACTTCAAGGTGAACGATGACGTCGCTCACGGTGGTGTACCACTTCCAGATGCAGAATTAGTTGTTAGTGGGGGTCGTGGATTGAAAGGTCCTGAAAACTGGGGAATTGTGGAAGATCTTGCCCACGCATTAGGTGCTGCAACTGCCTGTTCTCGCCCAGTAGCAGATGCTGATTGGCGTCCACACCATGAACATGTCGGACAAACGGGTTTGGCTATTCGACCTAATTTGTATATTGCTATTGGTATTTCTGGTGCGATCCAACATCTTGCTGGTGTCAATGGTAGCAAAACTATTGTTGTAATAAATAATGATCCAGAAGCACCTTTTTTCAAAAATGCCGATTATGGAATCGTCGGTGATGCATTCTCAGTAGTTCCTAAATTAACAGAAGCGATTAAGAAGATAAAAGCTAATTAATTTTTCTTACTAGATAATTAATTAAAAAACATATAGTATATCTGTATTTCGCAGATATACTATTTCCAAAGAAGTAATATTTGCCATATGTTCTTACAAAAGAACTAAAAACGATGTAAGATGATCTCTAACGCCACTAGACTTTTTGATGTATTAATGCCTGGAAACATTGAAAAACTTCCTGAAAAACTCCTTTGCTACAAAAAAAATGGAGAATGGACCTACTATACTCCAACAAAAACAAGAGATCTTGCATTCGGCTTAGCCTCTTATTTTATCAGCGAAAAGTATAATCAAGGATCAACGGCAGAAGAAAAATCCAAAATCGGTTTAATTTGCTTTTCCCGCCCTAATTGGTTGGTTGTTGATTTTGCAGCCCAATTAACAGGTGCATTATTAGTACCACTTTATCCAAATATAAGTGCTAGCGAAATCATTCATATTTTTAATGAAACAGAAATAAAAATTTGCTTCGTGGGTAATATGGAATTATATAACCTGCTCGAAAGTTTAAAACCGGAGATACCTACACTAAAACGAGTGTATGTTTTTGATGACCCAACTCCAGAAAATAATTGGGAAAATATAGTTCATCCATTTACACCAGAAGTTGAAAGTAAAGTATCCCAAAATGCAAAAGAAATTGGGGAAGATGATATTGCGACGATCATATATACCTCTGGGACGACAGGTATGCCTAAGGGGGTGATGCTCACACATAAAAATATTTTGAGTAATGTAATTATGGCATCCCAAGAAGTTTTTTCAAAATTTCACCTCAAACAAAACAAATCATTAAGTTTTTTACCATTGAACCATATTTTGGAAAAAATGCTGATGTATGTTTATTTGTATAATGAATTTTCAGTATCATTCGCAGAGAATATTGAAAAAGTCGCACAAAATTTACAGGAAGTTAAACCTTATGTTTTTGTAACGGTTCCTCGCCTACTAGAAAAAGTATATGAAAAGATTTTACAAAAAGGCCAAGAACTAACAGGTTGGAAAAAAAATCTTTTTTTCTGGTCGATTAAATTGGCTAATCAATATGACATTTCAGGAAATAATCCTTTTTTATATAAATTAAAACTATTTATCGCTGACAAATTGATCTATAGTAAATGGCGTGCCGCACTTGGTGGGAATGTACAAGCTATAGTTGTCGGTGGTGCTGCGTGCCAACAAAGGCTTATTAAAATTTTTGGCGCCGCGAAAATTGTTATTCTTGAAGGATATGGACTTACAGAAACTTCACCAGTAATAGCTGTAAATCGTTACGAGAATGAAGATCGTAAATTAGGTACCGTTGGAAGAATTTTGAAAGGAGTTCAAGTTAAATTTCTAGAAGATGGAGAAATTCTTTGTAAGGGTGATAATGTTATGAAAGGATACTACAAAAGACCAAATGAAACGGAAGAAGCACTTGCGGATGGTTGGTTTCACACAGGTGATATTGGAGAAATGGAAAATGGTTTCTTAAAAATCACAGATCGTAAAAAGGAATTTTTAAAAACTTCTGGGGGTAAGTATGTCGCACCACAACCCATTGAAAATAAATTAAAGGAAAACTTTCTAATCGAACAGATTATGTTGGTTGGAGATAGTCAAAAATTTGTTTCTGCATTGATAGTTCCTAATTTTCCATCATTAAAAGAATGGGCATCAAAACATAATATACCATTTAACAACAATCAAGATTTAATAAAATTGCCACAAGTAATTGAACAATATCAAGCAATTATTGACAAATACAATCCTAGTTTCAATCATGTAGAACAAATTAAAAAATTTACTTTGATTGCGGACGAATGGACGGTGGAATCTGGAGACTTAACTCCTAGCGTAAAAATGAAACGCAAAGTTATTACAAAAAAATACGCGGATTTAATTGCCAAATTCTATGAAGAGAAGATTCTAGTATAATAACATTAAAGCTTTTCTAATGAAAAATATTTTTTACGAAGGACAAGTTTTATGGTCAATGATTGATGCCAATGGACATTTGAGACATTCTGCCTACGCAGATTTTGCTGCACAAGCAAGAGTAAATGTTTTAGAAAAACTTGGCGTATCACGACAATTATTTGAAAATAAATTGGGTCCAATTCTTTTTCGAGAAGAAATAATTTACTTGAAAGAAATAAGGATAAATGAGACAATTAAAGTTAGCGTAGAGTTAACCAAATCCAAAAAAGATCATTCAAAATACTCTATACTTTGTTCTATATTTAATGCAGAAAATATACTATCTTCAGAAATTAGAGTGGATGGAGCTTGGTTAGATTTAGATAAACGCAAACTTGGAAAATTACCAGAAGAAATAAATATTGCCTTTGAAAAATTTCCTAAATCATCTTCATTTCACTATGAGGATATTCAATATTAAATTTAAAACCTTTTAAAATACTATAGATGCCTTAAATAAAACTTTTTGATTGCCAATTAATAATTACCATTTTGTGTTTTAATTAAATTTTCCCATATGAAAAAACTGATATTAAGCCTAGTATCATTTGTACCGATGGCCATTTTTGCCCAAGGATATCAACTTAATCTACAGAGTGTTAAACAATCTGGGATGGGTGGAGTCGGTGCAGCAGGCACACTTAATGCCACTAGTTTGTACTATAATCCAGGAAGTTCTGCATTTCTAGAACAAAATTCAATTGCTGCTGGTGTAAGTGGCGTTGCCTCCTACGGAACATTCACAGATAAAGCCTCTGGTAACGAGACTAAGGCTAGCAACCCATTCGTTACACCATTCAATGCCAATATATTGTTAGGAAATCCTGCTGGTAGGATTCGCTATGGTCTATCCATTTATACGCCATTTGGGAGTACTATGAAATGGAATGATAATTTTACAGGACACTATGAAATAACTAAAATATCTTTAATATCTGTAGCATTTCAACCTACCGTAAGTTTTAAAGTAACAGATCATTTTGGTATTGGTGCTGGTTTTGTTTATGGTTATGGTCATATCACATTGGATAAAGACCTACCGATTAATGAATCTGATGGAAGTTTTGCTACTGGTAATATCAGTACTAAAGCAAATAGTTATGGTTACAACATTGGTGCATACTATAAATTTTCCGAAAAATTCTCCATCGGAGCTACTTATCGTTCTGCATTAAAAATGAAAGCGAATAATGGTAAGGCAGACTTTGATGTGCCAGCTTCTTTGGCATCACAATTTCCAGATCAAAAAATTACAGCAAGATTACCACTGCCAAACAACTGGACATTCGGTGTAAAGTATACGCCCAACAACAAATGGATGTTCGCTGCAGACTTTATGACGTCTAATTGGAAACCGTATGATACAATTACAATTCATTACACAGAACAAACAGCGAATCTTACAGATACTAAACTTGTAAGACTGTACAAAAGAGGATACTCTTATAGATTAGGTGCGCAATATACAGTTGATGACCAGTGGCAAGTTCGTGCGGGTATATCTTATAATAAATCACCCATTCCAAATGATTTAGTAAACCCAGATGTACCAGATGCAAACAGAGTTATACCTTCTGTTGGTTTGAGTTTTAGAACTTCTAATAAATTTGTTCTTGATGCATCATTCTTATACGAGCATATAAAGAGATCAGGTGAGAATAGATTGTCACATATTAATGGAGACTATAAATTTAATTTATTTATCCCAAGTGTAGGCTTTACTTACCAATTATAATCCTATTAAATTTATTAAGAATGAAAAACAAATATATAAATATAGCGCTAGCGTCCTCCATATTGTATTTATCGAGTTGTACTCCTAAAACGGATGTTCCGGCAGCCACTAAAGGCGATATAGATGTATCTAAATATGTAGCCATCGGTAACTCTATCACATCTGGTTTTGCAGATGCCGCATTGTATTACGATGGACAGATCGTATCTTATCCCAATCTTTTAGCTAAACAATTTATGGAAATTGGAGGTGGCACATTTACGCAACCATTAGTTCCACAAAACTCAGTAGGTATCGGTAGCACTGGAAATGCAAAATTAATTTTGGGTATTGTAGATGGAGAACTTTCTCCAATTCCTGCTGCTGCAAGTGGAGATTCAAGTATTTGGAGAACGAGTGTTGCGGCAAGTGGACCATTTAATAATATGGGCGTTCCCGGAGCTAAAGCAACTACAACAGTTTATCCTGGTTATGGTAATCCATTATTGGGAGCTGGGAATTATAATCCATATTTCTATAGAATGACGACTGCGCCCACTACTGCATCCATATTATCAGATGCCGCTTCACAGGCTCCCACTTTTTTTAGTATGTTTATTGGAAGTAATGATGTACTAGCATATGCACTAACTGGAGGAGCTTCTGACGCTATCACTCCAATCGCTGGTGCTGCAGGTATTGGATTTGATGCAAGTATCGACGCTATAGTCAATACGATGACAGCAAATGGAGCGAAAGGAGTTATTGCTAACATTCCAGACATTACAACCATTCCATTTTTCACAACAGTACCATATAATCCATTAACATCAGCCGTATTAGGAAATAAAGATACCGCAGCAGGTTCTGCTACAATAACAGCATTAAATGCAGGATTATATGGTCCATTAAAACAAGCTTTGACTGCATTTGGCGCAGGAGATCGAATAAATTTATTATCTGCATCAGCGTCTAATCCATTGCTTATAAAAGATTCAACACTACCAAATTTATCCTTACAATTAACTGCGGCATTAACGCCAAGTTTGGGAGCTTTAACAGCTACCGTATTTGGACAAATTTATGGTCAAGCAAGACAAGCGACTGCGAATGATTATATTTTATTATCCTCTAAATCAGCAATAGGTGCTACTATCGCAACTGCACCATCAACATCTATTAATAAAAATGGGATATCCTACCCTATGGCTAGTCAGTATGTATTGACTCAAGCAGAAGCTGCGGCGATTAAAACGGCAACGACAGCATTTAATGCCAAGTTAAAAGCCGTTGCGGAAAGCAAAAGTCTAGCATTCGTTGACGTAAATGCTTTTTTAGCTAAAGTTAAAGAAACGGGCATACACTATAATGGACGTGATATCACTGCTACATTTGTAACTGGTGGGGCATTTTCTTTAGATGGAATTCACCTTACACCTTTGGGTAATGCGATGCTTGCTAATCAGTTCATCGATGCGATCAACGGAACTTATGGTTCGACTATAAAAGAAATAGATGCGTCTAACTATATCGGAGTTAAATTCCCTTAATATTTAAATAATTATTTATGAAACATTTGAAAAAAGTACTATTAGTATTAATTATCACTTTGAGTTTTTCTAGTTTGTTTGCCCAAGAGACGGGTATTACAGGAGATTGGTTCAATGATTCCAAAGAAGGTAAAGTAGAAATTTATGAAGCAAAAGATGGAAAATACTATGGAAAATTAGTTTGGATTAAAGAACCATTGGAAAATGGTAAACCTAAATTAGACAAAAAAAATAAAGATGAATCTTTACGTTCTAAACCACTAATTGGATTGTTACTATTGAAAGGTTTTACTAAGGATGGTGATATTTATACTGGCGGAACTATTTATGATCCTCAAAGTGGTAAAACTTATGCTTGTAAAATCACACCAAAAGATGCTAATACTTTGTCTATCAGAGGTTATATCGGCGTTTCGTTAATAGGTCGCACTACAGTGTGGACCAGAACTACTAAATAAATTATTATGGCAGATATCGCATTATTAGAAAAAGCAGCGGAAGAAAGCAAAACGCTTCCTAGTAAACCAGACAACGAAACTTTATTAAAGTTGTATAGTCTGTACAAACAGGCAAAAGAGGGTGATGCTCCCGAAAAAGGAGAATATAATATGTTTGATTTTGTAGCCAAAGCAAAACATCAAGCTTGGTTGCAAATGAAAGGTACCTCCTCCGAGCAAGCAGCTGACGACTATATTGCCTTAGTCAAGCATTTAAAAGAAACTTTATAATTTTACAGAAAGCGCAAATTTAATATTTGCGCTTTCTTTTTTAGCTTAATTTTCCATTCTAAAATTTTTAACCATGGCAAAGATCAACGTCTATCTCAATTTTAAAGGAAATTGTGAAGAAGCTTTTAATTTTTATAAAGCCGCATTTGAAAAAGAATTCACATTTATCGGTAGGTTTAAAGATATGCCGCCATCCGAAGATATGCCGCCAATGGCCCCAGAAATAGCGGAAAAAATCATGCACGTTTCCATGTCTATCAATGATGGCAATCAGCTTTTTGGTAGTGATGTTATTGATGGATTCTGTGGTGATTATCAATACAATCCAGGCAACAATATTTCCATTTCCATTGATGCCTCATCCAAAGAAGAGGCGGATAAGTTATTCACTCAATTGTCCGAAGGAGGCATGGTTACGATGCCGATTGCAGATACATTTTGGGGAGCCTATTTTGGCGCGCTTATAGATCAATTTGGAATCGGTTGGATGGTCAACTTTGACTATCAGAAATAATAAAAAGGACGTTTAACAACGTCCTTTTTATCAATCATTTGGCTGAATCAATCTCACTTCATACACGGGATGAAATAAATACACTAATCCTGTTGCAATTTCTAAACATCTAAATCTTTTGCGCACCTGATCTCCTTTTCGGAAAATACGTCCTTTATTATCTGCAAATAATTGACCTTGTGGAATATTTTCTACTAAAACAAAGCCTTCTTTTTGTACATCATAATTACGCAAAACACGCATCAAATCGACCTCTCCACCACAGCTTGCTGATGGACTTTGAATTGATTTTCGTAATTGAATAAGAATATCTTTTGGAAAAATATTCAGCTGAACAAATTCTACTAAAATCCCAGAATAATTGGCTTTCCACTCATTTCCATGAGGGAAAACCTTATTCCCATATTGTTCAAATGTCAGCAAATGCGCTAACTCATGCAAAAGTGTAATTAGAAAAGAATATTTATTCAAATTACCATTGACACTGATGCGATGATTTTTATCCCTTAATGCATTGCGATAATCTCCTAAAATCGTCTTTCTTTCATTGGTCACGGTCAATACTACCTTAAATTTATTCAGATAATCAATAACCGTTTCAAAACTACCTTCCGGTAAAAATTGTGCTAATGCACTAAGCGGATGTTCTATTTTTTTCTTCATTCTTCTTCCCTATCAGCACATAGGCACCTCTCACTTCTATAATCGAATAAATGACATACAAGCCCATGCAAATAAATATAGCAGGTGCATTTCTTTGCGTCCCAGCGACATACACATATATAAATGCAGCAGCACCTAAAATAAACAATTTCAATAACATAGAGCCTTGAATACTTCTTACAAATGCATTCGCATCTTTGGAATTGGCGGCTTTAAGATGCATACGACAGCTAATCATCGATAATATAAATATCAATACATTGCCAGCTTCAATCACATCAAAATTGACTCTTGCATCATATTCTTTCATCTTAAATCCTAAACAGATTGTACTCGACAGCACAAAAAATAACAACAAGTACAAATAATTTCTATCTAATTTGAATTTACTTCTTTTCATTTAAAATCTTAAAATTTACGGAAACTCTATCCGATTATTTATCTTTAAAAACGTCTCTTACGACCGAAAACAGAATTGCAAAAATAAAGAGCATTGGCAATATCCACGTAAATAAATATTTACCCGAACTAAACTTCTTATCTAAAAACTTCCCTAAAAATACACCAATCAAAATTGCCGCGATAAATTGAGCAGCGAGTCCTAAATATTTCTGAATAAGATTTTGATTATTCTTTTTTTCCAAGCGAATTAAAATTTGGCGTTAAAATTACTCATTTTCTGAGAGTTATTGCATCCAACTTGTCTTAATTACAAGTAATTTACTAGAATGTTTTTTACCTTCAATATGAAATTTTTGAAAATATGAAGCCGTATAAGCATTTACTTTTTCGCCAATCTTTTATCAATGGAAAATGGACTAAAGAATCAGATAAAAATTTTGATGTAGTCAATCCCTCTACGGATAAAAAAATCATCTCCGTTTATGATAATAGCGAAAAATCTATTAAAAAAGCGATTGATGCAGCCTATCTAAGTATGCCCAAGTGGAAAGCGCTTGCTGCGAAAGATCGCTCAACAATTTTACTAAAATGGTTTGATCTTATTCATGCAAATAAAGAAGCCATCGCAACGATTATGACGCTAGAGTCTGGCAAACCTTATCAAGAAAGTTTGGGTGAAATAAATTATGGTGCAGCATTTATACAATGGTTTGCCGAAGAAGCAAAGCGCATGTATGGAGACATCATTCCAGGCTTTAGTGCAGATAAAAGAATAGCGGTCATTCGCCAACCTATCGGCGTCGTTGGAGCAATTACACCATGGAATTTTCCATTGGCAATGATTACTCGAAAAATTGCGCCAGCGCTTGCTGCAGGTTGCTCTGTGGTCGTTCGACCTAGCGAATTAACGCCATTGACGGCCTTAGCAATTAACAAATTGGCACATGATGCAGGATTTCCTAATGGCGTAATTAATACAGTTGTTGGTTTGGATGCATCGAAAATGGGATTAGCTTTATGCGAAAGTGATAAAGTTGCCAAAATTTCCTTCACAGGTTCTACACGTGTAGGGCAAATATTGAGTGCACAGAGTGCACAAACTTTGAAAAAATTGAGTTTGGAATTAGGCGGAAATGCCCCCATGATCATATTCGAAGATGCAGATATCGACGCTGCAATAAAAGGAACGATTGCAGGGAAATTTAGATTTTCTGGACAGACTTGCGTCTGTGTGAATCGCATTTTAGTACATGAAAATATTTACGAAACATTTGTAAAAAAATTCACTTCTGCCGTAAAAGATTTAGTTATCGGTGATGGTTTTGCAAAAAATACACAAATCGGTCCTGTCATCAATCAAAAAGCAATTGAAAAAGCCCAATTTTTTGTAAAAGACGCCGTTTCAAAAGGTGGAAAAATAAAAACCGGTGGTAAAATCCGCAAAGGATTATTTTTTGAACCAACGGTCATCGCAGACGCAACGGAGGATATGAACTTTGCACAAGAAGAAATATTCGGCCCCATCGCACCTATATTCAAATTTTCAACAGATCAAGAGGCGATTGACATGGCCAATAATACTATTTTCGGATTAGCTTCTTATTTTTATAGTAAAGATATTAATCGCATTATTAAAGTATCCGAAGCCTTAGAATATGGTATCGTCGGCGTTAATGAAGGTCTTATTTCATCCGAAGTCGTCCCATTTGGCGGAGTTAAATATTCCGGAACTGGACGAGAAGGTTCCAAATATGGGATTGAAGATTATACCGAGTTAAAATATATCTGCGTCGGTGGAGTGCAATAAAAAATGGGAGCCTAGCTCCCATTTTTTTTACGCTAATACATCTTGTAAATCATCGCGCTTTTCAAATACACTTTTAGCATACGGACATTCTGGTAAAATTTTCAAATGTTTTGCTCTAGCAAAATCGACAGCCTCTAATACCAATTTTAAACCGACTCCTCGACCTTGAAAACCTTCCTTTACTTCTGTGTGTTCAATAACGATCAAATGATCATTTGGCTTACTGTAAATAAGCGAACCTGCTTGTTTTTGATTTTCAATCGCTTTAAAAAAGCCTTTTGATTTGTTATCAATTTGTACGATTTCCATGGCAATCCTAGATATTTGGTTATAGTTTGATGTTTGTATTCATAGGTGACCATCCGACTATAACTTAGATATAGTATTAGACGACAAACCCTTGATATTCTGGATGAGCAGCAACATATGATGCAACATAAGAGCAATAAATTTTCACTTTTTTACTTTCTGATTTTGCAAATTCAAATGCTTCTTTTGTTAATTCTGCTGCAACGCCTTTTCCTCTCCATTGCATAGGTACGTAAGTGTGCATAAATGCCAACGATTCACCCTCTTTTCGATAATCTAAATGTGCCAATAAATTGTCCGATTCTATTTCAAATCGCATCAAATTGGTATTATTTATGATCTTTTTATTATCCATAAAATTTCATTTAATGAAATAGCTTTTAGCAATTTGCTTCCAACATTATACCAAATATTTTGTATTTGATATTAAATTTATGTAATGATTTTAGCAAATCGCCCTATTTCATCTGCAAGCCTATCCAAAGATAAACCTGAAAAAATTGAAATATTTTGATTTATACTAATTAATTAAAAAAATTATTATGTTATTAGAAAAAGGAACTTTCGTCGAAGCCCAAATGTTGATTAGAAAACCCGTGGATCTTGTATTCAATGCATTTATCGATCCAGAAATTACAACCAATTTTTGGTTTACACACTCTAGTGGCAAAATATATTTGCACAAAGAAGTGGAGTGGATATGGGAAATTTATCAAGTTGCCACACCTGTTTTGGTCACAGAACTTATCTTTAACGAAAAAATTTCTATTGATTGGCGCAAGCCAGCTACCAAAGTGGACTTTCTCTTCAAAAAAATAAGCGATGACGCGACCTACGTTACTATAAATCACTATGGATTTACTGAAAATGGCGCAGAATTAGTAGAAAAAATTAAAGATTCTACAGGTGGATTCACCACCGTATTAGACGGATTAAAAGCGTTTCTCGAATATGGTATAAATCTACACCTCATCGGAGATAAGTTTCTACATTAAATGTATAAATTCATCTAATCTCATAAAATTTTATAAATGACAAAATTAAGTAGATCTTTTTATTGCATTATCGTACTTTTTATCTTGTGTAGTTCTGTAACAGCCCAAAGCACAATACTTAACTTCACTATCGGTTCAACAACTGGCACACCTGTGGTTTCTGTAAATGTAAATGGGAAATTATTAAATTTTATATTGGATACAGGTAGCCCGTTTACAGTTATTAACAAGGGCGTAATTGAGAATACACCTATAGATTCAAGCGTACAACTTGACGCTGTTGGTAATAAATTTACAGTATATCGCAAAAAGGTAAAAGATTTTCAATTAGGAACATTGCGTTTAAATAATTTGGATATCCAAGAATTCGATTTAACTACATTTTTCCCTATATATATGAGATGCCTAAAAATTGATGGAATTATTGGTTGCGATATCTTGCACAACTATATTGTAAGTTTAAATCCAGAGAAAAAAGAAGTAAAACTAATGAATCCAAAAGAAGTAAAATTAGAAAATATAGTGGATTCTAAAAGTATTGTAGTTGACTTCAAAATGCCTAAATCCTATTATACACCAATGGTACTTTTTACAATTTTTAAAAAGCAAACGTTATTAACCTTTGATACAGGAGGTGCAAATTATATAGGAATCGGATTCTCAAGGTTTAAAAATGATATATTAGCGTCTAACTACATTTTGTCTCATGGCAGTCCATTCTACACGATAAAAAGTACTGTACAAGACAACGATAACTATTTTGTAGAAAAAATTGACTTTAATCTATCAAAAAATGCATTTTCAAATCAAAATATAATATTTTCATCTAAAGAAATAAATAATTTAGGTTATGGGTTTATCAAAAATTTTGAAACTATAATTGATTGGAAATCAAAAAAAATTTACCTTAAAAAGTTGGGAAATATGCCTATTTTAAATAACTCACTTATTAGAAAATTCGGTTTCAATTATTCGATAAATAACAAAGGACGAATTTATATAGCCGAAATTACCAACAACAATAACAAATTACATATAGGAGATGAAGTAATTGGTGTTAATGAAAAAAAGATAGTTGATGTTTGCAATTTTGAATTAAACGATAGTTTATTGGATAATAAAAAAAATACATTATTCATATTGCGAGATGGAATAGAATCCGAAATTATGCTATAAATAAATATCTATCAATTTTATATTCCAAAATTGATAGATATTTATACTAAGATGGTACGTTCCAAATTCGATCGTTTAAGATGGACAATTGTATTACTTAGTAGCATTGAAAGAGATGGCTGATTGTATTTAATCAGTTAAATACATAACTTATTGTTGAAAAATGAACTTTTTTTTCTTTATTTATCTTAAATACACAACGAGTATTAAAATAACTCACTAAATAATTTATACGAATTCAATTTTGCCGAAAAATCAAAAATATTGGAATAAGCTATGATTTCATTAATTCCTGATTTGGAAATGAAATCGCCCAAACTTTTCTGCAAAGTAGCTTTACTACCCACAAAAGTCAAGGCAAGCCATTTTTGCAAAGTTTGATGTACTTGCTCACTGTACACTTTTAAATCCGTTTTGTCAGGATGCGCCAAAGGTGCACGTTTATCTGTTAAAATATTAATCACAGCTTGCACATGTGAGCGAGAAATATATTGTGCCTCTTCATCCGTTTCTGCCATAATAATATTCACACAAGCCATTACGTATGGTTTTTCCAAATGCTCGGAGGGTTGAAATTCATTTCTATAAATTTCAATAGCATCAAAAAATTGCGTTGGCGCAAAATGTCCAGCAAATGCATAAGGCAAACCTAATTTCGCTGCGAGATGTGCACTATCCGTACTAGAACCTAGAATGTAAAGCGGGAACTCCGCTCCTTCTCCTGGTATCGCTCGCACTGCACTTGTCACATTGGAAGTATCCAAATATTGGTACAATTGTCTGATGCTATTTTCAAAATCATAGTCAAATAAGGAATTGCCTCTCCTCAAAATAGTAGCAGTTTTTCCATCCGTTCCAGGTGCTCTCCCTAATCCCAAATCGATACGGTCAGGATACAACGCATCCAAAGTCCCAAATTGTTCCGCTATACTTAAAGTAGAATGATTGGGCATCATGATACCTCCCGATCCGACACGTATTTTCTCCGTGCCTCCTGCAACATAACCAATCAATAACGTTGTTGCGGAGCTTGCCACATTGGCCATATTATGATGCTCTGACAACCAATAACGTGTATATCCAAATCGTTCTGCGGTCTGCGCAGCTTCTAATGTTTTTTGAAATGTGGCGTGCAAGCTATCCCCTTCCAATACGGTGGCTAAGTCAAGCACAGAATATCGTACACTTTCAAATATTGGATCCTTCATCTTTTCCTATCGTTTTGCTAATTATACAAAGATAATGTTTAAACATTGATTATTATTTGAATATTTTTCTAAAAAAAAATTGCCATTTGAAAAACATTCATTTACTTTGTTTTACAAAGTGCTTTTATGACAAACCAAACAGAAAGTATAGACGCTTTATTGGAAATACGCAAAATGATGTCTCAAAGTAGCCGATTTATTAGTTTGAGCGGATTAAGTGGTATCGGCGCAGGTCTTGTAGCGATTTTGGGAGCATTTGCAGCAAACTATAGTATACATCTTGCCAATTATACGAACTATGATGGCAATACGCCTACCTCTATTACCGACAATCAATTGGTACAAAGATTATTTCTACTTGCAATTATTACAATTATCCTAGCTGTTGCGGTTGCATTATTTTTTACATGGAAAAAAGCTAAAAAATCAAATTCTCCAATGTGGAATATTGCTTCTAAAAAAATGGTTATCAATCTAGCCATCCCTTTGTTTGCAGGTGGTATTTTACTATTAAAACTAATACAATTGGATCAGATGGGGCTCATAACGCCTATTTGTTTGATATTCTACGGGTTAGGATTGATCAATGCATCTAAATTTACCTATGGTGAAATTAAGTATTTGGGATATTGTGAATTGATATTGGGATTGATCAATTTAGGAATTATTGGATATGGTATGTATTTTTGGACCTTTGGGTTTGGCATTTTGCACATCATTTATGGCATTCTGATGTGGAATAAATATGATAAAATCGCCACCAAAAAAGCTTAAAATTTCTCATGGAAAATCCAATTGCAAATCTTAATAAAGCTTTTGATAATCGTGTACGGCTGGGTATCATGAGTACCTTAATGGTCAATGATCAAGTCAGTTACAACGAACTCAAAGAATTGATCGAGGCGACAGATGGTAACCTAGCAAGTCACCTACGCGCCTTGGAGGATCTGGGATATATCCATATGCAAAAAGGTTTTATTGGTAGAAAAACAAATACCACTTATAGTCTTACCAAAATTGGTGAGAAAGCATTTCAACAACATATTGATGCATTAGAAAAAATGATCAAATCCATGAATTGATTTTTTTTTACCCTTTTACTTTGTTTTTCAAAGTACTTTTAAATAAAATTTTATGAAAATATCGTTTAATCTTTGGTGGAAAAATGTACTCATATTTCCGTTATTATTAATCATTAATACTGCTGTATTTACAGAAGAGTTCAAGGGAATTGATAATTATTTTTTTGCTTATTTCGTTACAATATTCTTGACGGCCTTTTTCAGTATTCCAAGTTTACTAGTTCATGTAATCTATTTCAAAGGAATATTTCAAAAGAATAAAAATCTGCTTTACGCACAGTATTCCTATACAGAATTATTCATTATTAATGCATTTTTAATCGTCATCTATTCCGTCATTGTTTATTATTTGAGTGAAAATGAGCCCATCCTTAGACACTTCCCACAAATGCTTTTGCTCAGCACTATCATTTCTACTGGGCTGAATATAAAAGGGCTAAACCAAATAATGACACAATCCATGCCGACTATAAAAGAAACTTATTATATCCTTTTTTCATTTTTAAAATCAAAATATATGCAACAGACAAACACAAATCTCGAATCAACTGAATACAAAAACAACTCGACTAAAATCACGATCAAATTGCTCATAATTGCAGGTATGACTTTATTGTTACTCATCCCAACTTTAATGATCGAAAACCTTATTACGGAACGCAAAACAAGATCCGAACAAATCACGGACGAAGTCTCTGAAAAATGGGCTAAAACACAAACAATCACCACGCCCTACTTGACCATTCCATACACGTTTAACACGGACAAAAATCAAATAACTCACTATGTTAGTTTGCCTGCAGACAATATCGTTATTAACGGAAATATTACACCAGAAACGAGACATCGATCTATTTTTTCGGTACTGCTTTACAAAAGCGCATTAGAACTACAAGGTAATTTCCACATTCCCATGGAAGAACTAACGAAAGACAAAAAATTGCAATTAGACAAGGCAAGTATCTGTATGGGAATCACTGATTTCAAAGGAATTAAAAATCTGTCAAAAGCAACATTCAACAACCAAACTATAGCATTTGAAAAAAGTATGCCCGCTACATTTATCAATAGTTATGGTCTCTCCGCCCCCATTCAACTCAACAACCCTAATGAAAACTATAATTTTTCTATGCATTTGGATATTAATGGTAGCAATAGTATTAACTTCTTACCTGTATCCCAAAATACCAATATTACACTACAATCCTCCTGGCCTTATCCATCTTCCGTAGGAAATATTTTGCCAACGATACAAACAAATGCCGATAAAGGATTTACTTCTAATTGGAAATTGAGTCCTTTGAATAGCGCATTTAGTAAAACGATTTATAATAGTTTGTCTAATACCGCAACGAATACATTTGGGATGCAAGTCCTCAATCCTACGGATAACTACACAAGCACCTTACGTTGTATCAAATATGCAATATTGCTCATCGGACTCACATTTACCATTATTTTCTTACTAGAAATTACGCAAAACAATAGTATGCATCCGGTTCAATATTTATTTATCGGTTTGGCGCTATGTATTTTTTACACGCTCTTATTATCTTTCGCGGAGTTTTCTAGTTTTGCATTTGCGTATACAATCGCATCATTAGCCATTTTATTATTGATTAGTTTTTATGCAAATTCACAATTCAAATCTTGGAAAATCGCGAGCGGATTTGGCGGATTAACCGCATTATTATTTTCCTTTATGTATATTTTGGTCAATTTGGAAGATACTGCATTGATCGTGGGAAGCATCGCATTGTTCTTGATATTGGCAATTATTATGTATGCAACACGCAAAATTAATTGGACAAATCCGTTAAATACAAAGATGACAACAGACTCATTAACCGTTTAATTTTGTCATAAAATTGTCAAAGCTCATTTGTAAAAATTTATTTACAAATGAGCTTTTTTAGTTCTTGAATTTAGATAAAATACTTGCGAATCTCACTTTCTAAAAAAAAATTATCTTCGCAATATGGAAAATCCAAATATCATTGAAGATCAGGAAAGTATGCTTTCATTCGAGGCATTTAGAGATTCTGTTTTACATGATTATCGCATTGCTGTAGAAAGTAGAGAAGCTAGTTTGCTTGGAAGACGAGAAGTATTAACCGGAAAAGCCAAATTTGGCATTTTTGGAGATGGAAAAGAAGTGGCACAAGTAGCATTGGCGCGTTATTTCCGTAAGGGCGATTTTCGTTCGGGTTATTATCGTGACCAAACTTGGATGTTTGCCAATGGAGTTGTAACAATTGAAAATTTCTTTTCACAATTATACGCAGATACGAATATAGACAACGAGCCAATGAGTGGCGGTCGCAATATGGTGGCGCATCACGCCACACCAAATACAGATGAAGAAGGTAATTGGTTAGCATTGGCAGAAATGTATAATTCTGCCTCTGACATGGCGCCAACAGCGGGTCAGATGCCAAGAGCATTGGGACTTGCTTATGCCTCTAAATTATTCAGAGAAGTACCGGTATTACAAGATGATAAATTTGCACCGCTTTCTAATAATGGCAATGAAGTATGTTTTTGTACCATTGGTGACGCAGCAACTTCAGAAGGGCATTTTTGGGAAATTATCAATGCTGCTGGCGTTATGCAAGTGCCCTTAGCGGTTTTCGTTTGGGATGACGGTTATGGTATTTCCGTACCGACAGATCGTCAAACGACAAAGGGTTCTATATCAGAAGCATTGCAAGGTCTGCAAAAAGAAGAAGGAACGAATGGGATTGACATTTACCAAATTAAAGGTTGGGACTACGCTGGCATTTGCGAAACTTTAGATCATGCCATTGATAAAATCCGTCAAACACATATACCAGCGGTTTTTCATGTACAAGAATTGACACAACCGCAAGGTCACTCCACATCTGGAAGTCATGAACGTTACAAATCTGCGGAACGTCTCCAATGGGAAAGAAATTGGGATGGTTTGAAAAAAATGAAAGAATGGATTTTGGAAAATGCAATTACTTCAGAAGAAGAATTGGACGAAATTCATGTAAATGCAAAAAAGCTCGTCAAAGAGAGTAGAAATCGAGCTTGGGAAAAATACGCACAACCTTTGATTGCGGCGAAAGGGCAAGCTTTACAAGTTTTAAAAGAGGCTAATCTTGGCGGCTTGGCTGACTTGATTGATGCTTTAGAAAAAAATCGCGAACCTCTGAAGAGAGATATTTTACATACACTTTCATTGGCGCTAGATCTTTTAGGTAAAAATTCAAACAACTCGCCTATTGCTCATTTATATGAGGAATTAAAAACGCAATATCATACTCAATACGACTCATTTACTCATAATGAGACGTCCAAAAGTGCATTATTGGTTCCGAGGAATAAGCCACATTATAGCGCTCAACCAGAGAAAATAAATGGTTTTGAAATTTTGAATCATTATTTCGATCAATTATTTGCCAATAATGATAAAGTCATTGCATTTGGAGAAGATTTAGGAAAAATTGGGGATGTAAATCAAGGTTTTGCAGGATTGCAGGCCAAATATGGGGAAGAAAGAATTGCAGATGCCGGCATACGCGAATTGTCTATTATTGGAAAAGGTGTTGGCTTGGCATTGAGAGGTTTGCGTCCAATCGCGGAGATCCAATATTTGGATTATATGTATTACGCATTAGAACCTTTGGCAGATGATATTGCAGGCTTACATTACCGTACTGTAGGCAAACAAAGTTGTCCTTTGATCATCCGTACACGAGGTCATCGTTTGGAAGGAATTTACCACAGTGGATCTCCAATGGCAATGTTAATCAACTCTTTGCGTGGGATGTATATTTGCGTACCTCGTAATATGGTACAAGCTGCCGGCATGTATAATACGCTACTACAAGGCAATGATCCAGGAATCGTTATTGAATGTTTGAATGGTTATCGTTTAAAGGAAAACTTGCCAGATAATTTGGGAGAAATTACCGTACCATTAGGTATTCCTGAAACTATAGAAACGGGTTCGGATATTACCATTGTGTCTTATGGTTCAACTTTACGTATCGTTTCTGATGCGGCAAAGAGATTACAAAATATTCATAATATTTCATGTGAAATCATTGATGTTCAGACACTTTTACCATTTGACATTCATCATTTTATCGTAGAATCGTTGAAGAAAACGAATAGAATTTTATTTGTGGATGAAGATATGCCAGGAGCGACAACATCTTATATGTTACAGCAAGTAATCGAAAAACAACAAGGTTACAAATGGTTAGATGCAGCTCCAAGAACTTTGTCTGCTAAAAATCACCGTCCTGCTTATGCAAGTGACGGCGATTATTTCAGTAAACCAAATGAAGAGGATATTATCGAAACCGTGCTTGATTTAATGGCCGAATAATTTTTTTTAGTCAAATGAAAAAAGTGAGAAGTAAAATATCATTTTACTTCTCACTTTTTTATTGAGATTTCACTCCTACTCCAAAGAATAATAAAATCTTATTACTTATTACTCACCACTGATTACTTATTACTAACGACTTATTACTTACTTTCCAAACGCCGCTAGGTTTGTGGAGAATATTTTAACTGCCATCGCTAACAATACAACGCCAAAAAATTTGCGAATAGCCAACATACCACCTGCGCCTAAAACTCTCTGGATCCAACCCAAAGATTTCAAAACTACAAATACAATCAACAAATTTATTAAAATACCTGCGATGATATATAGCTTATCGTAATTGGCTTTTAAAGACATTATAGTCGTCAAGGACGCAGTACCTGCAATAATTGGAAATGATATAGGAACGATGGCACCAGCTCTAATACTTGCAGCACCTTTTTGAGAGGTAGAATTATCTCCTTTAAATATCTCATGTCCGAGTACCATTTCCAATCCTAATAAGAATAATACAATCGCACCTGCTACCGCAAATGATTGAATGGTCAAACCAAATACATTTAATAGCGATTGACCTACAAACAAAAAGGCAATCATAATAATACCAGAAAAAAGTGTAATTCTTTTTTCATCTAATCCGCCTAATTTTTCTTTATAAGAAATAAACAAAGGAACCGATCCTATCACATCAATGACCGCAAACAGGGTAAATACCACCGTTAACAAATGATCAAAATCAAAATGCATAATTTTTATTTTTGGGGCTGCAAAATTAGGACGATATATCGATATTTTCTCAAATTTAGAACTCAGTAGTCAAATTTCAGGCTTATTTCTGATATTATGAAATTAATGATACATTGATTGCTATTACAATTGCTTTACTATTTTTGCATTATGAATAAAAAATGGCTTTCGGTAATTCCAGCCGCGATGATATTAATGACATTTTCATGTAAAAACAATGAAAATAATTCAATTAAAAAAAATGGAAAAAATGTAGATATTGAGTATTCCGAATCACTCATTTCCGATATATCTTTATTAAAAAATCACCCAGATAGCAACGGACTTCGTATGAAAGTTGCACTTGGAATGGATAGTGTAGGCGATTATAAAAATGCATTAATTCAAATGGATAGTTTGATTAAACGTGATAGTAGCAACTATGCTTTTTATTTTACCAAAGCCAGAATATCCCAAGACAACCAAGACACAACACAAGCAATTAACAACTATAAAAAAGCGATAAAAATCTATCCTGCACCAGAAAGTATTCTATTCTTAGCCAATTTATTAGCAGAACGAAAAGATTCTTCCTGTTTGAAAATGGCCAAAAGTGTGAAAGCCATGCGCCTAAGCGCTTCTGATAATGCAAATTGCGATTTTATTGCCGGCGTATATTATGCACGTACCAAAGACTCTAGCAATGCATTAAAAAATTTCAATAGTGCGCTTAATCTCAACTATACTTTGATGCCAGCATATATCGAAAAAGGACTGGTATATTTTGATAATAAAGACTATAGTAAAGCATTAAATACATTCAAATTTGCATCTCAAGTCGATCATTTATATGCAGATGCTTATTATTATATGGCGCGTAGTTATGAAATGATGGGTATCAAAGACAGCGCAGTATTAAGATTCAAACAAACATTAAGTTTGGATAAATCTGCTGTTGAGGCGGAAGATGGATTAAAACGTTTAAACGCACAATAATTTGTATCTTGTGCGCGCTGAAAAAAAATTTGAATAACTTATAAATAATTAAAAATATGGCAATCGTCGCACCTTCGTTCTTAGCGTCAAACTTTCTTCAATTACAATCAGAAGTGGATATGGTCAATGAAAGTAAGGCGGCATGGTTACATTTAGATGTGATGGATGGTCGATTTGTTCCTAATATTAGTTTTGGTCTTCCTGTAATTGAAGCAATTCGCAAAGCAACTGACAAAATTTGTGATGTACATTTGATGATTGAAGA
The DNA here is from genome assembly GCF_004337365.2 of Rhizosphaericola mali. Classification (GTDB taxonomy): domain Bacteria; phylum Bacteroidota; class Bacteroidia; order Chitinophagales; family Chitinophagaceae; genus Rhizosphaericola; species Rhizosphaericola mali. The sequence goes on from NZ_CP044016.1 coordinate 2,883,692, forward strand.
ACCCGGAAAATATGCTGAAGCATTTAAATTAGCGGGGGCGGATCAATTGACGGTCCACATCGAAGCATGTCCGCATTTGCATCGCAATATTGAACAAATCAAAGCGTTGGGTATGAAAGCTGGTATTGCCGTTAACCCTCATACGCCGATTGATTTTTTACAAGATATAATTGAAGATGTAGATTTGGTTAATTTGATGACAGTTAATCCAGGATTTGGTGGGCAAAAATTCATCGAACATTCTTTGGTTAAAATTAGACAATTAAGAAGAATGATTGATGAAAAAGGTTTGAATGTTGAAATTGAAATCGACGGTGGCGTGAATCTTTCCAATGCTGCACAAATTATTGAAGCTGGTGCAACCGTTTTAGTCGCTGGAAGTTCCGTTTTTGGAGCGCAAGATCCTATTGCAGCCATTGCAACTTTGCATGCATTATAAAAACATAGCATTTTTTTAAATATAAAAGGCAATAGTTCTAAACTATTGCCTTTTATATTTTCCTACAACCAGCCTCCATTATTTTTCATGTAACACTTGTTCTATTTTTCTATTTCCAACGGTAGCTTCCATTTTCCAAAGTGTATGCTCTTTTTGATCTATATAAAAAACTAATTTATTGGTAGAGCCAGATAAATCATCTTCTGTATGTACAATCCAAACTTTATGACTTCCTGAAACAGGAGAAATATATTCGCCTTTGACTATTTGGGTAATCGTTGCATTCATAAGTCCACTTTTAGATGGATTATAGTCGTACAGAGGTAGATTTACATTCATTCCTTCTTGCAATGGTAATAAACAAATCAACCATTGATAAATATTACTATCAAAATAAGGACTTGTAATTGTGTCAGAAATATGCGTCAATGAGTCCTTTTGTTTATCAAGATAATAACCAGATATAGTTTCCCCAAAATGCAAAACCATATCTCTTTGCATATTATACGAACTATGATAAATTGGCGTAAGAGAAGGAATAGCACAAATAGAGGAGTCAATCCAAGGTTTATCGGGAAATTTCGCAATTTTAGTAGTTGTTATTACTGTAAATTGGTCCTTATTTTTAAGCATATTTATATGAACCGTACCAATATTCATTTTATTTTCTCCAACAATAGCATTCCAATCCAAATCAAATTGTCGATTTTTCAAATTGTCTGAGCCTAAAATTTTCTTATTAGGAACTATAGTCTTTTGAGCGTGTGCCATTAATACCCCTAAACACAAAGGCAAGATTAAATAATATTTCATACTTTCTATTTAATATGGTTCAGTAATGATTGATAAAATATAGTATAAGAGAAATACTATATAGTCGAAATTAATTCGCCTTATTTAAAAATAGAAAGCATATTATTTGGATGGTTAAAAAGCACTACAAATGGTAATATTACTACCGAATAAGTATTTTCAATATTACAATTGCAACTCAAAAATTCTATCCTTTCAATGTAGCCAAACAAATATTAACAATATCCTCAAACATTTTTTTATTGGTATCTAATTTAACAGTAACACGCAACCCATTTAAGGAATTAAATACAAATTGAGCCAATGATTGGGCCGAAAATTTATTTGTAAATACGCCTATTTTTTGCCCCCTTTTAATTGCTTTTGTCAATGCTGTAATGGTATCCTTCATAATATTATTGACAATAATGGCAACATCGTCATCTGAAGGCGCCAATTCTACGGAGGAATTTACCATAAAACAACCTTTGGAATGCGTTTCGCTCAATGATTCTAATTTTACCGCAATAAAAACATCTTTAATATATTGCTCTATATTATCAGCATCATCCACACCATTGATTAGTGGATCAATGCGTTCTTTTCGATACTGTTGCAACGCCTGAATAAATAAACTATGTTTATCTCCATAGGTGTCATACATGCTAGAGCGACTGATACCAAGTGTATCTACTAAATCCTGTGCAGATGTGGCATTATAACCTTTTTCCCAAAAAAGGTTCAATGCTTTCTCCAATACTTCTTGTTCGTCAAAAACTTTAGTCCTTGCCATAAAAAATCTTTGTGAAAGAATACATTATTCTTCCACAAAGATACTATTTACGGAACATTCATTCCATATTAATGCAAAAAATTATAATTTAACGGAGTTGATAGATGCGCCGCTATCAATCGTAATAACACTGCCCGAAATAAAAGAAGCGTCATCAGATGCTAAAAACGAAACCAATTTAGCTACTTCTTCCGGTGTACCATAACGTTTAAAAGGCATAAATTTTTCTTTAATAAAATCGTGTAATTCCGAACTTTCGAAAGCCCCTTTATGAATTGCAGAGGTTTCCGTCATTGCAGGTGCAATTACATTTACTCTAATTTTACGATCGGCTAATTCCATTGCTGCCACTTTACTATAGGCAATCAATGCGGCTTTACTAGACGCATAGACAGCATTACCTTGATTAAATGCAAAAGCAGCCACAGAAGACATATGGATAACAGAAGCACCATCAGCAAGTATAGGAACAAATTTTTCTGTAGTAAAAACGGCTCCTTTAAAATTTAGATTCGTCACAATATCGAAAGTTTCCTCTTGTATAGTCCCAATTGGTTGTAACTCAGTAACACCACCTGCATTGACCAATAAAATATCGATTGTGCTATAAAGAGATTTTACAAAATCAACTAAAGCTACCGTGTCTTGAACACTAGAAGCATCCGCTCTGAAACTATGCGCATTATTCCCTAATTCTGCAATCGCTTTATCAAGAGAATCTTGATTTCTACCTGTGATTATTACTTTTGCTCCTTGAGCCACCAATTCTTTCGCAGTTGCAAAACCAATACCAGCACTTCCACCAGTAACTACGGCTACTTTACCATTTAATTTTTCCATAATAGATTTTTATATTTAATATTCCAATTCGGAACAATCATTCCGCAAAAGTATATTAACGGAACATTTGTTCCAAATAAAATACTTATAAAAAATATAAAAAAATAATTTTACTAAAAAGGCAATAGTTTTCAACTATTGCCTTTTACGATTTTACTCTGACATTACGGAAATAATTTCTTCTTTTATAGTCGACTTTTCCATTTCCTTATTATCCGTTTTCTTCATTACATTATTATGAACTACACGTAATAACAAAACACTCAAAATACCAACCGCAACGGTGATGTACCCAATCCAATTATAGTGTTGTAGTGGGCTTGTTTTAGTAGGTTGGACGATAACCAATCCACCAATCGCCGCCGCAATACCACCTGCAATTTGTTGCAATGAAGAGTTGATACTCATAAATGCACCACGATCCGTCATCTCAGGCAAACCACTCACCAATGCCGTACTTGGAATCATGCGACTCAATACGCCCATCATCATCAATACATTCAAAATCAATATAAACCATAATGGCGTTACAGAAAGATTGGTGTAAATAACCGTTACAATTAATGTCCAAACTGTTGCAACTATGAACAATTTCAGTTTGTCTATTTTATCTGAATATTTTCCGATAATTGGCATACACAACAAAGACGCAATACCCGAAACTGTGTACATAATCGGAAGTTGAGCAGTCGTAACTCTCAGATTATTAATCGCAAATGCACTGGCAAATGGCATCATCATAAATCCGCCTATCGACATCATTGCGGTTGCCATAAAACCCCAACGATAGGATTTGGAGGTAAATGTTTTCCATAAATGTTTGATGGGAGAATGTTCTTTGACAATTTTCAAATGCTCTGCCACAGATTTCATTTGAAAAATAATCAATACAAAAACAACAACTGCAAGTATTGCCGCCATTAAAAACGGAGAATCCCATCCAAAATGATTGGCAATGTATAAGCCTATGGGTAATCCCAAAACTTGACTCGCGCCGAAACCCATTTGTACAAATCCCATCACACGTCCGCGCTGTTGTAAAGTAAAAATATCTGTCACAATCGCCATCGAAACCGAACCAATCACACCACCAAACAAACCCGTTACGATTCTCGCTGCCAATAATTGTTCGTATGTGTGACTCCAAGCACAGAAAAATGTACCCAAAATAAATCCACAATAGAAAAATAAAAGCAATTTTTTGCGGTCATATTTGTCTGCAAATCCTGCGGTTAATAGCCCAGAAACTCCGGCACTAAAAGCATAACCAGACACACACCAGCCGAATTGTTGTGTGCTTAATTTTAGTGTTTTCATAATCATATCACCGAGTGGAGACATAATCATAAAATCCAGAATGACAGTGAATTGTGTCAAGGTCAATAATAATATTACCCAAGTTTCGTATCGGGTAAACGTAGCTTTAGAAGCTGTTGTTTTCATTTTTTATAGTATTAAAATATTATGGTTTGAGCGCTTTCATCACCAAGTCGAAAGTGTGCCATAGAATGCGCTCCGTTAATTCAAAAGGCTGCCCGCCCATCGATTTTCCTGTAAAATCAAATCGAATCAAGTTATGCAAAGGCACAAAAGCAATGGAGAAAAATATTTCTGGCGTCATCAATGCGACCATTTCCTTGCGATCGATCGCGCGTTGTAAAAAAGCACCAATACTTTCTTTGAACACTTTCATCATTGGAGCAAAGACCGTTTTTTGAAAAGAAGAAGCGCGCATTTGGTCAAAGAATTCCAATGCATTGGGATGTGTTTTATAAAATTTGATTCTATTCGCCCATTGCATCCGCATTCCTTCTTCGAAAGAGTGATCTTCATCCAAGCCTTGCAACATCAATTCATTCCAATGCGTCAAATGCTCCGTCCCGATTTTAGTCAGCAGATCTTCTTTGCTCTCGTAATAAATATATAAAGTGGCGACCGAAATACCACAAGCTTTCGCCAATTTGTTGATACTAAAACTCTCAAAACCTTCCTTAACAATCAACTCGATGGTTTTTTGCTTGACCAATTGTTCTTTTTCCGCATCTCTTGTTCGCATAACTTAATTTGTGTGCAAAAATAAATGAATATTCATTTATAAATGAAATTTATTTTTTAAAAACTCATTTTTTATTTATTTGAACTACATTTAGGATACTATAATCTCGTTTATGAAGTATATTATCGCTAGCTTATTTGTCCTATTTTCCATTGATGTATTTGCTCAAAAATGTAATTGTAAAGAAGAATTTCAATGGATGAAAAAAACATTTGAACAAAACGATGCAGGATTTCAATATGTATTCAATAAAAAAGGAAAAGAGGACTACGAAAAATTAAATTCCAAAACGCTAGCCGCATTGGATACTTTCACAGATCCAAATACTTGTGCAGAAATAATGCTTAATTGGTTACATTATTTTAGAAATGGACATCTAGGTATTAGAGTAAATGATTCCAATACAGTAAAATCGGGACCAAGACGAAATCCCACTTTTTCCATAGTAGATAAAAATACTATTTTACTAACCATACCTACATTCGGTGGTTCGTACAAAAAACAAATTGATAGTATAATTGAAACTAATAAATCATTACTTAGTAGTAAGGAAAATTTGATTCTTGATATTCGAGATAATGGCGGCGGTTCGGATATCAGTTATGAAAAAATAATTCCGTATTTATATACAAATCCAATTACTAACTATCGCGCTCAATATTACTCAACGAAATTGAATAATCAAAGAATGCTAGAGCTGGCGAATAATTACAAAAAGTATGGGATAAGTGAAAAAATGGCGAATCAATTTAGAATCAACTATGATACTTTAAACAAACATCTGGGCGACTATATTAACCTTGATAAAGACTCCATTACCATTGATACATTAAACAATATTTTACCATTTCCAAAACATGTAGCGATTTTGGTTAATGAAAATAATGGCAGCACTGCTGAGGAATTTTTATTAACCGCTAAACAAAGTCAAAAAGTAAAACTGTTTGGACATAAAACAGCAGGCGTTTTAGATTTTTCCAATCTATGGTTTACCAACTCCCCTTCTGGTATATTCAAATTAACTTTTGCATTAACCAAATCCTATCGAATTCCAGATTTTACAATAGATGGACAAGGTATATTACCCGATCTTCCCATTGGAAATTCCGTCCCAGATAATCAATGGATAGAATATGTAGTTAGGATTTTAGAAAATAAATAAATAAATAAAATGTTTTGCTTTTAAGTAATTTTTTGAATTTTAATTCTACATTTGTAGAAATAAATATACAAACATAGAATAATGATAGAATTATCCAAAACAGAAGAGCAATTAATGGAATTGATTTGGAAGATGGAGCCTGTGTTTATGAAAGAAATTTTAGAAGCACTACCTGAACCCAAACCAGCACCTTCGACCATTGCAACTTTATTAAAAAGAATGCAAGAAAAAGAATTTATAAGTTTTGAGACCTTCGGAAATAGCCGACAATACAAATCATTAGTAGCTAAAGACAAATATTTTTCTACACGGGTAAATGGAATGATCAAAGATTTTTTTAATAATTCCGCATTGAAATTTGCCTCCTTTTTCACTACCAATTCTAAACTTTCCAATTCGGAATTAGCGGAATTACGCAATATGATTGATCAACAATTAAAAGAACAAAAAGATGAATAACCTAATCATTTTCCTAGTAAAAATAATCGTTGCAAGCGGTGTATTTACGCTCTTTTATGTATGCTGTTTGAGTAATTTAAAATCATTTCGTTTTAATAGATTTTACTTAGTTACAGCGATTATTTTTTCACTGATTATTCCAGCAATTCACCTTCCTAATTGGACAGAAAAAGCAACAATTACTCAAACGCAAAATTTTAATTTCGACAATCTAATTTCTATATATAAACTTACTCCTAGAGAAGTTGAAATATCAACTACAGAACCGCAACAAAATGAAGTAATACCAACTTCAAAACTGCAAAACCAAAGCAATAATCTCGATATTTTCCCAACCTCAAGATGGACAAAGACAAAAATTATTTGGCTCATTTATAGTATAGTTACTAGCCTATTTATTATTCAATTTATAATTAGTTTGATTGGAATGTTCCGACTAATTAGGAAAAATACAAAAGAAAAACAAGGCTTAAACACATTCGTTTATTTGCATACGGAAACGACGCCCTTCACTTTTTTCCATTATATATTTATTTCAACGACATTTTCACATAAAGACGTTTCCTCAGAACAAATACTTACACATGAAAAACAACATGCGAAGGAGTTACATACAATAGATTTAATCTTTACAAAATTCATTATTTGTTTTGTCTGGTTCAATCCATTTTTCTATTGGTTATTAAAAAAGATGAAAGAAAATCATGAATTTTTAGCGGACAAAGCCGTTCTACAAACCCAAACCAGCAAAGCCAATTACCAACATTTAATATTGAATATTCAAGAAAATTTTCAACCAAAAAAGCTAGCACTCGTCCATAATTTTAATTTTTTAACCATCAAAAAACGACTCACTATGATGAACTCAAAAAACAAACCCGTCAAGAATACAATATTCACCCTATTGGGAATAGGTTTATTACTTGCAAGTGTAATCGTATTCGCACAAGTAAAAAATGGGAAAAAAGTCCTCCACAATCTTATCCAATCCGATGAGGACAAAAAACAAACTTCAACTACGAATCAAGGCATTTCACAAGAACAATTTGACTATTACATCTCAGAAATGAAAAAGGCTAATTTCAAATTTGATCCTAAAAATAGAGAACGCGACCTAACCAAAGAACTACAAAACAATCCAAATGGAGATTCGCTCAAAAGTTTATATCATCAAATGAGTTGGCAGCAAAAAAGTTTAACGCAAACTAAATATCATTTATTTTTAATTCCCACTGCAAACAATGACAGCTTAACAACCGCAGATTGGGAATCGTACAAAACCTTAGCAAAAAAACTATACGAAGAAAATAGAAAGAAAGGAGCCGATTCTGCAAAATCTGGAGGTACAGGATATGTTCTCAATCTTAAGCCAAGGATAATTTACAGAGGCGTTTGGATAATGGATGATGATTTGTATAAAAAATACGGATACCTAAACGTTATGTCTAGAAACATGAGCCTATATCAAAAGGCAAATACGCCACAATTCATTGAAATCCTAGATCGTTTAGATAGGCCACAGCCAGTCTCACCTACAGCAGCACAGCTTGTTAAATGGTCCAAAAATCCAACATTGTGGGGTGTTTGGTTAAATGAAAAAAGGATTCCTAATCGTAAACTAGCAGATTATAAACCTTCGGACATATACCATTTTAACGCCTCAGGATTGACACCTAATGCACAAAAATTAGATGGTTTTAAAGTACAACTAGAATTATATACCAAAGCAGGATACGAAACAGCTTATAGCGATCCCAAAACATGGAAAAATTAAAAATTAATTTTCCCTCCAATAGTAAACACACTATCTTCGTCCTCTATGACAATTGAAAATTTAAAGGATATAAGAGACCGTTTGCTTGTCTTGAGGAGGTTTCTTTGACGTCGAGAATAAGACACAAAAATTAGAAAGCGACCGCCAACTTTCTCTTTCTGCAGGCTTTTGGGATGATAACAAAAGAGCCACGAGCATAATGAAAGAGATTCAGGTAAATGAATATTGGATTGGTTTGTATAGGCAAACGGAATCTGCGGTGGAAGATTTTGCGGTATTGTTTGACTTTTGGAAAACAGGAGACGCCACAGAAGAGGAAACTTTAGCATCTTACCAAAATGCATTAAATACACTCGAAGCATCCGAACTAAAAAGTACGCTCAATAAACCAGAAGATGAGTTGCCAGCTATTTTGCAGATCAATCCTGGTGCGGGAGGTACAGAAAGTCAAGATTGGGCGGAGATGTTGATGCGCATGTATCTCATGTACGGTGAAAAACAGGGTTGGAAAGTTACCGAATTATCTTACGAACCAGGAGATGTTGCAGGTCTCAAATCCGTTTCATTGGAATTTGAAGGACCATTTGCATTTGGTTTTTTGAAAGGCGAAAGTGGAGTGCATCGTTTGGTACGTATTTCCCCATTCAATGCGCAAGGTAAAAGGCAAACGTCTTTTGCATCTGTTTACGTATATCCATTGATTGATGATTCTATTGAGATTGAAGTCAATCCTGCCGATATCACTTGGGAATTTTACAGAAGTGGTGGTGCCGGTGGTCAGAATGTAAATAAAGTGGAAACAGCTGTGCGTATCCGTCACCAACCGAGCGGTATCATTGTGGAATGTCAGCAAGCGCGTACGCAATTGGAAAATCGAACTATCGCCATGCAAATGTTGAAAAGCCGATTGTACGAAGAGGAATTACGTCGCCGACAAGAAGCCCAAAACGCATTAAATGCCAATAAAAAGAAAATAGAATGGGGCAGTCAGATACGCAGTTATGTGTTGGACGACCGTCGTGTAACGGATCATAGAACAGATTATAAGGTATATAATCCGGATGCAATATTGAATGGAGAGCTAGATGATTTTATCAAAGCGTATCTTTTATCAGAAAAAGAAGCAGAATAATCGCAAATAAATTTTGTGTAAATAAAAATTCCCATTACTTTTGCAACCCCAACGGCGGGATAGCTCAGATGGTTAGAGCGTCGGATTCATAACCCGGAGGTCTCGGGTTCAACTCCCGATCCCGCTACATAGTTGATTTTTCAACAAATTTTCTACAGGTTGTTCCAAAAGGAGCAACCTTTTTTTGATTCTGTATCAATTCAATATGTAAAAGCACCGACATTAAATATTAATTTTTTACGTATAAAATAGATAAATTTATTTTCTTTAAAGTTATTGCGGTAACCCTTTTTTAATTATACACAATAAAAACTTAGAAATTTTTTTATACAAATACACTTCATAATGTGATATATAACAGACCACATAAGATCGTGAGTTAAGCTTTTTTCCAATTGAAACCTTTGTGATATTCTTTTTATCCAAAAAATAAATATATCAACCAACGAAATCCTATAAAGCTTCGTAATTAAATAAAATGATAAATTATAATATGCATTATTACCATGATAAAAAAGCATGAGTTATCAGACAAAAGAATGATAGTCTTTTAACGAATTATATCATTTAAATACAGGCGAGCTATGTAAAAAATATAACCATATTTATTATTTAACTAAAATTTATGAAACGATTAATAAACCATTTATTATATAGATAATAATTCCAATAACTTTACTCAGATATCTTCTAACTAGATCCAATTAAACCTAAAATGAAAAAAGCATTCATACAGAACTTTTTTGCTACACTTATTATTGTTTCCATTTTTTCTGCATGTAGTAAAGATTCAAATAGTACAAACACAACAACCAATAACGATACTACAAACATCGCAACTCAAGGTAGTTGGGTTGCTAAAGCTACAATGCCGACGGGAACATCCTCAGCCGTAAATTATGGAAGAACTGGTAGTTTTAGTTTTGTAATTGATGAATATGCATATATAGGTTCTGGATATACAAGTTTAAACGCAACGAATACACAATCAACAGACTTAACTGACTTCTGGAAATATAATCCCAGTACTAATACTTGGACTCAAATATCAAGTATTCCATCAAATGGAAGAATCTACCCCTATACATTTACAATTAATAATCTGGGATTTGTTGGTGGTGGTTATTCTTTTCAGACAGGAACTACGCTCAATGACTTATATTCCTATGACCCAAGCAACAATACTTGGACTGATAGAGGAAAAAATACTAACATAGTCGGCCTCTATAAAAGTTTTTCATTTGCTTTAAATAATTATGGATATGTTGGAGGAGGTATAAATGCTGATGGCATTTATCAAAATACGGTGTATAAATTTAGTCCAAGCAACAACTCATGGACTATTGTAAACTCTTTTCCCGGCGACAAAAAAGCAAATGCAGTAAGTTTTGTCAATAATAATAAAGCTTATGTTGTTGGCGGAGAAAAAGGAGGGGGCGACTTATCTTATGATTTTTATTCATTTAATGGTACTGATTGGAGTGAATTAAGATTAATTAAAAATGCCGATTCTGCAAGTTTTGATGACAAATACACGAGTATTGCTCGATCAAACGCATCTGGCTTTACAATAAACAATTGGGCGTATATTGTTGGAGGGGAGGCTAGTGGTGTTGCAAATACAAGCACTTGGAGTTACGATATTACTAATGACCTTTGGTATTCCAATACAGCATTCCCAATGAATGACAATAGTAATATAGGTAAGTTAATTGGAGGCACTGGTTTTACTATTAATAACAAAGGATATTTTCTTACAGGAATTGCTACAGGCACTAGCAACACATATACAAGTTCTTCTAATTTTTACGAATTTGATGTCAATTAATTTCATATAAAAAAACTACCCATGAACATTAAAAATACTTTTTCAAACTATATTATTTCATTTGTGATAATTACCTTTTGGGGTACAATATCTGCTTGTAGTAAATCCAGTGTTAATGAACAAAATACAAATGCAATATCAGACATCAATGCATTTGATACAACATTCACTGCTGTTATTAATTTAGTAGGTAAGTCCACAACTGAGGTAAAATCTTTTTTAAAAGATAGAGCGTATATTACAACGACCAATGGAAATATCATTTCCTTTAAGAATACCTATTCCGCATTTAATATTCCCAATGCTTTATTTCAAGTAGATGCCACAATTAACAACAATAATCAAGTAAATCAAATATCCATAGCCTATCTACAAAGTGAATATACTACTGAAAATGTGAAATATTTTTTCAAATCGATCGATTCCTCAATGCGAGCAAATAGTTACACAAATCAAGGCTTATCCTTATGGCAAAAAGTATACAATAATAAAGACTCTTCGGTTTATAAAGTTGAGACAAAATATTCAGATAGTACTTTAAATACAATTACAGATAGCACAACGCTACAATTTGAGACCAATTATATAAGTACAAATTCATTAACAGCTCAATTAAGACATACTACACCTGTACAATTAGCATTGACAATAACGCAATAAAATTTGCGATGGATAAATTAAAATATTATAAAGATTGCCGATTGAAATTTCAATCGGCAATCTTTGTTTAAGACACATACTTAAAAAAGCAACTCGATTTAGCTATTTTTTTAAAATAAATATCATTAAGGCAAACAAACCCATTGTAAATACAAAATTAATCAGCTACCTTTAAAAACTATAAACACTCCTAAACATTTAGTGAAAATATATTTAACTAAATCCAATTTAAAAATATATAATAGCATACACGCATATGTATTTGAAGACTACTACAATAGGAATAATAGTTATTATTACCTTTTTTTCCTACAATGCAAAGGCTCAACGGGCGGATAAAATCCTTAATGCGTATATTAATTCAAACCCATCCGAAGAAGCATATTTACAATTAGACAACAATTTATATTCCTCAAATGATACGATATGGTTCAAGGCGTATGTACTTGCGAATGCCAATCCATCCTCTTACAGTTATAATTTATATACCGATTGGTTTGATGACAACGGCAAACTAATAGAACATCAAGTCTATCCGATCGTACAAGGCAGAAGCGATGGACAATTTGCGATACCGAGTGTATATTCACAACAAAAAATACATCTTCTTGCCTATACCAAATGGATGCTCAACAGCGATACGGACTTTTTATTCAGAAAAGACATTGAAATTCTTCCGCATACAGCACAGACAATTACCCCATCCAAAAAAGAAACTCAAAAAACAATCCTACAATTCTTCCCAGAAGGTGGCAATTTGGTGGCGGGCATATTAAATAAAATCGCGTTTAAGGCAACGGACCAATATGGTAAGCCCGTAGATGTAATTGGTGTGATCCTAGATAATCATCATGATTCAATAGCAGATATCTTCACCCAACATGACGGCATGGGATATTTTTATTTACATCCAGAAAAGAATACAAACTATATCGCACAATATCATACATCTTCTCAAGATTCTGCCACTATCAATTTGCCTTCAGCACAATCCTCTGGAATTGCTATGCAAGTCATTTCCCAAAAGGATAACAAAAAAATTGTTATTCGAAAACAGGATAATAACGCTAGTACTACTACAGAAAACAATCCTCCTGATACAGATTACAACCAGCTACATTTACTCGCCGAAAAAGATGGAATAATCAACTATCTATCCAACATCAACTTATCAGGAATAGATAATTTTGAAACAAATATTCCTATTCAAAAATTATCATCGGGCATATTAACAATAACTATTTTAGATCAAGAGTGGCATCCTTTAGCAGAACGTATATGTTTTATTAAAGCCAAAGATATCAACTTCACCCAACCCAATCTTTCTGTAATCACCCCAAACCTACAAAAGAAAGGACTCAATACCATACAGCTTCAATACGACGATTCTTTACCAGAAAATCTATCTATTGCAATTACAGATGGGAGTATTCCCATAGATACAACCAGCAATATCATCTCATACTTATTGCTAACTGGACAATTAAAAGGTAAAATAAATAATCCTGCCTATTATTTTGAAGACACTAGTAAACAGAAATTGCAAGATTTAGATCTTGTAATGCTAACCAATGGTTGGAGAAAATATAATTGGAAAGCTATAGTTCAAGGGGAAAAAATATCTAACCCATATCGCAGAGATAGTGCCTATTTTTTCTTACAAGGAAGCATTACAGACGTAAAAAATAAAAAGAAACTACCAAAAGAAATTTCTTTTATAACCAATAACAAATTATCCTTTAGCAATAATAATTTCATAGTTGATAAAGAAGGTCATTTTGGAGATTCCTCATTTTTGATATACACAACGACGAAACTTACATTTCATCCCACTGTTGGACAAAGAACCTATGCATTTAATTTTAACAAATTTTCAGATCCATCGTTTACAAAATATCCTTATTCTTTAAGCACGTCGACTTCCGAGATATTACAAAAAATACAACTAGGGAAACTTGACCATTTTAAAACAACACTTCAAGATGTTACCGTTACTTCGTATAAAACAACTTACGCCAATCCAATTGACAGCTTAGAAGCTCCGTATCAATCCCCAGAGTTTATAAATGCACCAGCATTAAAAAATGTGTATGTTATGAACCAGCCCATCCTTGCCGCATACGGTGCTGATTTCATTGGTTTTTTGAGAGCGAAATTACACATGGATATTGACGTAAAGCCACACTCGCCATATATTACACCTATTTGTTTTGTCAATGGTCAGGAAATGCCAATAGAGGCGGCATTCCAAACCCCCATCATAGATATTGTATTTTTGAAATATTATAAATATTTTGTAGGGGCACCTGGTGGAGGAGGTAATGGCGGGGCTCTTGCTATTTGGACAAAACAAGGTTTTCCTAGTGAATATGATTTTAGAACAAAAAACGACAATCCAACCTCTTTCACTATGACCGGCTATACGATTTCTAAAGATTTTTATTCACCTAATTATAGTTCTTCCCAAAACGACAATAATGCTATAATAGATCAAAGAAAAACTTTGTATTGGAATCCTGAAATAAATCTTGATAATAAAGAGCACAAAAACATTCAGCTTTCTTTTTACAATTCTGATATTGCCAAAAGTTATAAGATAATTATAGAAGGCTTTAGAATTGATGGAACGCCCATATATATTGAGAAAAATGTAGAATAATTAAAATAATCAAATATTTTATTACAAATGTAAATAACCTAACAGCCGATTGAAAATTCAATCGGCTGTTAGGTTATTTACATTTTATTATAATTACGATTACAATGGAATAGAAAATAATGGAATTTTATTACCAGAAGCCATTTCTCTCGTTTTACTACGATGAACTATGGAGTTCCAAAAACCATATTTGTAAGGAACCATCACTAATACATCGGCATGAAATTCATCAATCTCTGCGGAAATTGCTTCAATAATTTCTGATGATTCCACATTTTTGTAGACGAAATCAAGGTCATTATTTTTACGTAATTTTTGAACTGCAGCATCCGCTTTTTCTTGATGACTCAATTCGTTCAATTTTTCACTTACGTAAAACAATTCGACTTCGGCATGAAACAATTTCGCTACAGCTTGCACTTGTCTCAATATCATTTTATGTACACCACGCATGATATCACAAGCAAATAAAATGTTTTTTATTGGGGTATATTTCACATCTAATGGTACTGCCAATGTAGGAATTTTGGCCATATGCAACATTTTAGTCGTTGTATTTCCCATAAGATCCTGTTCGAATGATTTCTTAGGCATACCTACAACCACCATCATTGCATCATATTGTTTAATACACTTTTCAATTTCATCATCAAAATCTCCGGTAGCCAAATATGCAGTTGTTTTTACGCCGTAAGCATGTTCTAACTGATAAGAAGCTTTATTTAATTTACGTTGATGGGAGGCGTTCGTCTCACTGATAAAATCACTGTTGGATCGCGCATTTAAAGTATGTACGGATAATTTATACAAATTGAACAAAATAATCTCATAATTACCAATAGACGCAGCTGCCGACGCAGCATAGTTCATGGCATTTTCCGCTTCGGGAGAATAGTCTGTAGCAACAATAATCGTATTCATATATGTTTGATTTTCTGAGCTAATAATTTTAAATGTTCCGGTATTGCAACAATCTTTTATTAGACAAGTTATACCAACTTAAGTTTAAATGAAGTTAAAGAAATACGTATAATTTTCCTATCAGTATATTTGCTTGTATCAGAAACGATATTCTTTAGAAAAACTTGAATTTTATATGGAAAATTTTGTCAATTTGGATAATTACGTGCAGCAATGCATTCCTTTCACAGCGGAAGAAATGATGTATTTCCACCAATTATTTTTTTACAAAAAATTCAAAAAGAACAGTTTCTTATTGGAAGAAACACAAGTGTGTAATTTCGAAGCTTTTATCTTGAAAGGCTGCATTAAGACTTTCTTCGTAGACCTCAATGCGCAAGAAACGATCGTTGCATTTGCAACAGAAAATTGGTGGGTAAGTGATTTGGAAAGTTTTACCAATCAGACACCCGCAACCTTAAATATTCAAGCATTGGAAGATTGCGATGTATTAATGATATCGCATGAAAACAAGGAATTATTATTTAGACAAATACCCAAATTTGAACGCGTATTTCGATTAATGGTGCAGCGTAGTTTGTTTACTATGATGAATCGTTTCCATGCATCTGTAAGCAAAACTGCGGAACAGCGTTATCAAGATTTTATGCAAAAATATCCGCACATCTTGCAACGTGTTCCGCAGAATCAAATTGCTCGTTATATTGGTGTCTCACCAGAGTTTCTCAGTAAAGTAAGAAATGGTTGGACGAAAAAGTGATGAATTATAAATTATAAGTGAGCTATTTATTGCATTCAGCTCTAAGCTTTCTGCATTATTAAGCGATTCCTTACTTCAAAACAAATTCTTTCGCTATATCTATCTCATCTTGTGTAATCGTATGTGGTCTACCAGGATAGATTTTCACTTGTACATCTGCATGTAATTTTTTCAAAATCTTTTCGGTATCTAAAACTCTCTGAACGGGAACATGAGGATCTGGATCACCAGTGGATATAAATACAGGCGTCCCATTAAAATCTCCTTGATATTTATTTTCAACAATTTGCTCGCCAATAACACCACCTGTAAAAGCGATCACGCCTCCAAATGCTGCAGCATGTTGTGCTACAAATTCTAAGGTCAAACAAGCACCTTGTGAAAATCCGAGAAAATAAATATCCTTATCTGCAAATCCTTTTTGCCTCAAATCTACCACTACACTATCCAAAAGTATCAATGCAGAAGATAACCAAGGTTGATTTTCCGATTCTGGAGCCATAAATGAATATGGATACCAAGTATTATTTGTTGCTTGAGGCGCTACTAAGGCGAAATCTGATATATCAAGATGAGGTGCCAGCGATAATATACTTTCGGCACTGGCTCCTCTCCCGTGTACCATGATCAAGACTTTAGACGCATCTTTTAATAATTTGCCGCCATAGACGACTTTATGTGCATGATTCATGGACTATAATTTTATTGAATTAAAGAAGGTAATACGTTTTCAATGTCTTTACGTACATTTTCATATTGTTTAGGTAATTTCAAATCTTTACCCAAAGATTCCAATGGTTCGTCTACTGTAAATCCTGGATTCTCAGTTGCAATTTCAAACAATACGCCACCTGGTTCTCTGAAATATAAGGAGTAGAAATAATCTCTATCAATCTGAGGTGTAATATTCAAACCTTTAGACAATATTTTTTCTCTTAATTCCATTTGCGCAGCTTCATTTTCTACTCTAAATGCGACGTGGTGATTGGTTCCTGCAGAGTTAATACCTCTTGCACCATCAGGTAATACAGTAATATCCACCAAATTCGCTGTTGGAAATGCTTTTGTTTCAAATCTATATTTGTTTCCTTCTTGTCCGATCAAATCATAACCTAACAAATCAGTCAACACTTCAGCTGTTGGTTCTAATTTTTGCAAACTAAGATTCACCGTATGAAAACCTTTTAAACCTTCATTTTTAGTTATTTCACTAGTTGTCCAAGGAGCTCTATCATCTGGAGTTTTAGAACCTATAAGCGAAATTTCTAGTCCATCTGGATCTTGAAATTTGATGTATTGTTCGCCAAATCTTTCTTGAATATCTTGAAAAGGTATTTTAGATTGAGTCAAACGATCTTTCCAAAATTCCAAACTATTTGCATTAACAGAATAACCGATTTCAGTGGCCATGCCTGTACCATTCGTACCTCTACGTACACCTTGCCAAGGGAAGAATGTTAATATACCACCTGGTTCGCCTACTTCATTTCCAAAGTAAAAATGATACGTTCCTGGATCATCAAAATTGACTGTTTTTTTAACTAATCTCAATCCTAAAACTTTAGTATAAAAGTCATAGTTTACTTGTGCGTTAGAGGCGATTGCTGTAATGTGGTGCAAGCCTTTTATTTCGTTTGCCATGTTATTTCCTTTTTTTGTTGACACAAAGTTGGGGACTATTTGCAAAAGCAAACTTGAACTAGATTAAGAAATTGAAAAGTAGAAGAAAAGAAAAAATCCTTGATAATTTACTCGAGTACTTTGCACTCTAATAAATTATCAAGGACTGAACTAATAAAATATCCAATTATTGTAAATGAGGTAAAATTGTTGCACGCAAGACATCATCAAGATTCCCCGACACTTTATTAGCCTTCCAACTATCAGAAAGACGAAATAATTCAGAATTCAAAGATTTTCCTTTACCCATACTTTCCACTAATGTAATTTGCGAATGTGTATCCATATACTTTTCCCAAATTTTCTCTACAGCAATCCAAAATGGCGCATAATTTTTCCAATAGTTGAGTGCTGGAGTACATTTTTCTTCTGGCTGTTGCACATATCGATTCAATCCGCTTTCTTCTACACGTATAGTATCACTAGCGCCTTCAGTTCTTTGAATTTTCAAATTATCTTGAACATGATCATAACCATTTTTCGTCAACACAAGTCGATTGGTTCTATTCAAAATATTATAGTCAGATCGTGTCGTATATTCTCTACGCGGAAGCGGTGCATCCGTTGTATTTTCCCATATAGTTTTGTTATTAACAACTTGCCAAGCTGCGGAGCCTTGATACCGGGGCGCATCTGAAACTTCCCATACAGATTGTGACCATTTACCTTTCACTTCGGATGCAGACAAAGTTACTTTTTGCCATACTCCATCTCCTTTAAAAATCCATTGAATCGGATTTTCGTAGGTCCAATCTTCACGCCAATGTTTCACAATCATCGTATCATTAATTACGAGCAAATGTTGAATTACCACTTTCGTAGGCGTATTAACAATCGGCAATGCCAATTCTGTAACATTCTCAATGGTCTCTCTTTCTCTAAATTTATAACTTGTATCCGGAGAAAAAGTCTCCGCATATTTAAAACTAACTTCGTAACAGCCACATAATTTATCGACATTCGTCTTGCTATCTTGTGCAAATCCTACTATACTAGCAACTGAAAATAAGACTAAAGGAATAATTTTTTTCATTAATTGAACTTTTTATTATTTTCTACAAAAGTCTTTCTTAAAGAAAAAATTTACATGCTTATTGCGATAAGATATTTACCAATTAAGGAAAATTTTACTATATGGATTCGTTACGCATTTGGAAGAGAAATTAGGTGAAATAGGAAATTGCTTCATTCCACGTAATTATTGTAAACAAAACTAAAGCAAGCCATTCATTTCCCTAATTTTCATCCCAAATGCACTAAGCGTTTTTATAGTAAATGGAGAAATAGAATATAACGTTCAGTGAGATAAATTTTATCTTAATGTACAAATACATTATCTCACAATTCTTCCTACTTTCGAGACCATAAAGTAACACACATTCCATGCATAAGAAATCAGGCCGTCGAAAAGCGATAAAGTTTTTTAAAGAATTAGGACCTGGTCTCGTGACAGGTGCTAGCGACGACGACCCATCAGGAATAGCAACCTATTCACAGGTAGGTGCACAATACGGTTTTGCAACCCTTTGGATGGCATGGTTTACCTTTCCATTAATGGCTGCCATGCAAAAAATGTGTGGAAAAATTGGTGTCGTTACCCAACAAGGTCTCACGAGTACCTTAAAAAATCATTATCCCAAATGGATATTGTGGACCATCATTATTTTATCCTTACCTGCAATACTCTTAAATATCGGCGCAGATATAGAAGGAATGGGAGCCGCAGCCAATCTTATTTTCCCTACAATACCAGCATTTTTATTTTCTATCTTATTTAGTGGCACTATTTTATTAAGTATTATTCTTTTTTCCTATAAAAAAATAGCCAAAATTTTAAAATGGACCTGCACGGTACTACTAGTGTATCTAATCGTTCCATTTTGTACAAATGTTAATTGGAAGTCCGTAATTCATGCTACGCTACAACCTCATATTCAGTGGAACGCGGCTTACATTAATATGATGGTTGCTATATTAGGAACCACGATATCACCTTATCTCTTTTTTTGGCAAACGACTATGGAAACAGAAGGACATAAAAAAAGAAAAAATGTTCTATTTATCGATAAAAAAGTATGGACAAGTATGAGAAAAGATATTGATTTCGGAATGTTATTTTCTAATTTAGTCATGTTTTTTATCATTCTCACTTGCGGCGCAGTTCTATATCCTAATGGTATTACTAATATTACTACAGTTGAGCAAGCGGCTCTTGCTCTCAAGCCTATTGCTGGAAATTTTGCCTATGCCTTATTTGCTATTGGTATTATTGGCACCGGTTTTTTAGCTATACCCGTTTTGTGTGGGTCCATTTCTTATATGGTTGCCGAAGCTCTTAATTGGAAAAAAGGATTTAATAAAAAGTTTTATCAAGCCAAACCATTTTATATCGTCATATCTATTTCAATGTTAGTAGGACTATGTTTACATGGATTGGGTATTTCGCCTATTCAAGCATTGATATTTTCCTCTATACTATATGGAATTACCGCACCGATCGTAATTTTAGTCATACTACATATAAGCAATAATAAAAAAATCATGAGTGAAAATACGAATGGTTGGATTGCCAATTTATTAGGAATGATAACTTTTCTTATTATGACAATTGCTGCGATTGCTCTAATCTATTTTCAATTTTAGCATCTATTTTTAACCCCATACAATTGAATACTAAAAACATTTTTTTTCGTATTGCGTAACAAATAAGAATAAAATTTACCAATAAAAAATATTCTGATTTATTTACAAAAAAAGTAATTGATAATTTATTCCTCCATAAATCAAATAATTATAATTATATATATTTATAGATTTAATTATCAAATAGTTAATATATATTTTAATTTAAAAAATGAATTTTTAATTACAAATTACTATTGATAATATAAATATAAAAAAGAAATTCCCATTTTCGTAATCATGAAACTATAAAGTGAAAATAATTTTGCATCCTTAATTATTTAATCCTTATTTTTTTATGAAAAAACTCGTACGTACATCATGCATGATGTTGCTGCTATTATTAGTAGCATTTTCTTTATATGCACAGGATTTTCAAATGGAGGGACATGTATATACACTTGATAGCCTCCCAGTTACTAATATCTTCGTCAGTTTAATTGGCTCAAGCAATAAAGTATTGACAAACAAAGATGGTGCATTCAAATTATCCAAACTGAATGCTGGCAATTTGATGATTACATTTTCTATACAAGACAAAATCATTGCACAAGAACCACTTACTATATCCAATGATACCCAACTAACGTCTAAAGATTTCTATATCCAAATAAATAAAACACAGCTAGAAGAAGTACGCGTAACTAGTTTGCATAATCGTTATAGCAGTAGTAATAGTGATTTTGTTGCAAAAATGCCGCTAAAAGATCTTGAGAATCCGCAAGTATATACAACAATAACGAATGCCGTATTAAAGGATCAATTAATTGTAAGCTACGCCGATGCATTAAAAAATGTACCCGGCGTAATTATGCAATTAGAAAATAACTCTGGTGGTGGTACGGTAACTTCTCGCGGTTTTTCCACACAGTCATTTTTACGAAATGGTGTAGTAGGCGTTGCAGGATCAGGAAGCATCGATCCTTCTAATATAGAAAATATTGAAGCAATAAAAGGTCCATCTGGAGCATTATATGGCAGTTCATTAATTTCCTATGGTGGCCTATTTAATATTGTTACAAAAAAGCCATTAGACACCACTAAAGGTGAAATAAGCTATACAAATGGCAATTATGGCTTAAACAGGTTGACTATTGACATTAACACTCCACTAAATAAAAGCAAGTCGCTTTTATTTAGATTAAATGGAGCCATACATAAAGAAGGTTCGTGGCAAGATGCGGGATTTAACAACTATACATTCTTAGCGCCATCCTTATTATACAAAATGGATCCCGCCACTACATTACAAATAGACGGCGAATTTTTAAATGAACGTGCTAATAACTTTTATAGACTTTTTGTAGATGGTTCGCTTGCTACAGGCGTGAGAAGCCCGGAGGATCTGAATATTAATTGGAAAAGACGCTTTATAGGCGATGGCATCGTAGACAAATCGAATCAACAAAAATTATTTGCTGTATTAAATCACCAGTTTTCTCCTAACTGGACGTCCAGAACTAATTTTTCTTATATCTCAGGTCAAGAATCTGGTGGTTCTGGTTGGCTGAGCGCATTAGCCGGTAACGACTCCTTATATAGGACGATGATGTGGTATGACTATTATAATAATTACGCTACAGATATCCAAGAAAATATTAATGGAGATTTTCATATTGGCAAAATGCGTAATCGTATATTATTAGGTTTAGAATATTATAGTTTGACAACAAAAGCAAGTTACGGAAGTTCTTTATTTGATAAAGTTAGTATGTCCAATCCTGGAGTGGAATATACTGCCTTGACAAATGAAAGTCTTCAAAAAGCAATGAGTGGAACTTCATTTATTCAAACTGGCGCAGTTTTAACAAATACGTATAGTGCGTATGTTCAAGATGTTTTGAATATAACGGATCGCTTAATTGCTATGGCAAGTGTGAGATGGGATTATTACGATTATAAAGGGCAAAAAAGTGTTATTACCGCTCAATATTCCGGAGGATACCATCAAGGAGCGCTGTCTCCGAAATTTGGATTAGTATACCAATTAGTAAAAGATCAATTGTCGCTATTCGGTAATTATATGAATGGTTTTTCTAATGTAGCTCCAGTCCAACAGCCTGACGGTTCAACAAGTGTATTCAAACCTGAACATGCCAATCAGTGGGAAACCGGCATTAAAGCAAATACACTTAATGGCAAATTGAGTGGAAGTGTAAGTTATTATGATATTCAAGTGAACAATGTTGTAAGAAGTGATGCACCTGCAAGACCGCAATATCAAGTACAAAATGGAACACAGTTTAGCAAAGGCATAGAAGCTCAGCTAACTGCAAATCCTATTGCTGGATTAAACATTATATTGGGCTATGCCTATAACGATAGTAAATACAAAAATATTGATAGTACGCTCAATGGATATAGACCGAGCTCAGCAGGTCCTGCAAATATGGCTAATGCATGGATCAGCTACAGATTACAACAGGGTAAATTATCTGGTATCGGATTTGGATTTGGAGGTAATTATGCATCACAAAATAAAGTAATCAATGACCTTTATGACAATTACGCATTACCCTCTTTTGTCGTTTTAAATGCAGCATTATCATACGACAAACCGAAATATAGTTTGACGTTTAAATTAGATAATCTTACGAATAAAATGTATTGGGTTGGTTGGGCTACGACAATACCTCAAATGCAACGCAGATTCTCTGCTAATTTATCAATTAGATTTTAGTTTAGTATTCCCATAGTAATAAACGAAGCATCGCACTTGTATGAGTTTTGTGCTTCGTTTATTTTTATATATTACTTAGACATATCTACTTCATAATTGTCTTTTGGGGATTTTCAAAAGCAAAAGTATTAACTAGCTGCACCATATAATGGCAACTATTGTATCTTGTCAAGCTCGATTGTACTATTTCCATATCAGTAATATCTTGATTGATATCCACATATCCCATACCCCAAAAAATCCCATTTTCTATCCAGATTATACTTTTTTCGCCTTCGTCGCGTCCTTTATCTACGATTATATAACTAGACAAATAATTATGTAAATGAGCAATTGCATCTTCTACTCTTTCATTATAAGCATCTTTTGTATCTTCCCAAATAGTACAACTATAACAATTAGCAACAAACTGACAACTACCTAACATACATTTCTTGGAACATAAGGAAAAATCTTTGACTAGCGCATGCAATAAATCTCGGCCATCTTCTTCACTAGAAAAATATTGCAAACATTGCTGATTGCGTGTAACGCGACCAATTGCCAATCTTTTAAATCCATTAATATCATAGTATTCAAATAAGCCATATTTGGGTTCAAATTGTTTCAAAGAGCGATTGTATTTGGGCCAACGATGCTTTATTTCTGCGGCTTCTAACAAGAATGCCATTAATTCTGTTCCACATATCTCAAATCTAATATGATGTATTTCCCGTAAAAAATTTTGTCGTTGTGAGCCCGTATTATTTCCCGTAAAATGTTGCCCTACTCTTTTTTGGATATTCTTAGCTTTACCGACATAAATAACTTTAAATTTATTATCTAGAAAAAAATAAACACCCGTCGCCGTAGGTAATTTTTCAAATTCTCCTTTGGATAAATTTGGCGGCAAAATATGTTCTTTCTTACCTCGCTTCAGCATATCCTCTACGCAATCTTCCGTATCTAAAGCATTTAAATATGTAAATAGTTCCGCAGTAGCATCTGCATCTCCACCAGCACGATGTCTGTTATATATCGGAATATTTAACGAGGCACATAGATTGCCCAAACTATAAGAAGTTAATCCCGGGACGACCCTGCGACTCATACGCACTGTACATAGTTTGGGAGCTTTCAGACTATAACCCGCTAATGACAAATAATGAGACACAAATGAAAAATCAAAATTAACGTTATGCGCTACAAATACACGACCATTTAACCAACTATAGATTTCCGATGCAACATCTTCAAATAGCGGCGCATTTTTCACCATTTCATTACTGATACCCGTCAGAGATTCTATAAAATAGGGAATATGTTGCACTGGATTAATTAACGTTTCATAACGATCTATTACTTTCTGTCCATCATGTATAACAATGGCAATATCTGTGATACCTGACACAGCACAGTGCCCACCAGTCGTTTCAATATCTACTATTGCATATTCTTTTTCTTGCATGGTATTCCTTTAAACACTTCTAGGGTCTGGTTTTAATGGCATTTTTGCACAACGTTGCACTTCTACTGCGGCACAACCAAAATCTACAACAACGATTCCTTCTACCAAATACAATCCCATACCATTTAATGGAAATGCTTTTAAAGATGGAGGAAAGTGTATTGTATCAACAAAGTCGCCGTACATATCCAAAAACGTTCCGAACTTCATATACTGTTGATTTTTTGTTCGCACGGTTTTATCACATATAAAATCTAATACCATACGTACAGCTAAACCTTCTAATTGCAATAAATCTTTGGCAAATGCCGAGCCCCTATAGTTGCTCTTTGCCAAAAAAAACATAGATTCTGTTATCGGCAACTCCAATAGTTCTATCTCATCATATACATCTTCTTCGATTGAGGTCTCCAGCATGGGCAAATGAACTTTTGTTTCTGACAAAGTCAATAAAGTTGGGGCTGCAACAGCCTTACTCGATTGGGACGACAGGAATAAATGCGCTTCCCATAGTAATACTTTTTTTTCTTTTCCCATCATACTAAATGCACCACAACGTATTAAGACGATCATCTGTTCCAAGCCTACATTTGTACGAATAATAAAATTTTCCAAATTAAGGTAATCGCCGTTTTCCATCCGTTCAGAAACTAATCTATGTACAAATGCTTGTTCCAAATTCAATACGCCATCCCATCCTAAATATATATCAGTTCCATATATTTTCGCCTGCAATCCACTCTTATTGATATCGGGCAAGTGGATCGTTGCTCCAAATTTTCTAGCTTCATTAATATATACTTTTCGTCCATAAAATCCGCCATAGTTATTCAAAACCGCTACCATAAATTCTAGTGGATAATAGGTTTTCAAAAAAAGGCTTTGATAGCTTTCGACTGCATAGCTCGCACTATGTGCTTTATTGAACGAAAACCCGGCAAATGATTTCATCTGATTCCATACGAGCTCAATTGTAGCATCTTCATAGCCTTTCGCCTTACAATTTTCAAAAAATTTAGTTTTTAATGCTATAATTTCACTATTGGCATCTTCACGATATTTATTATTCATCATTCGCCGCAATACATCTGCCTCCGCAAGATCCAAACCTCCAAAATGATGGCCAATTTTCATTACATCTTCTTGATACACCATTACTCCATACGTTTCTTCCAACTGCTCCTTAAAAACCGGATGCAAATATTTTACTTCATTGGGTCGACGATGACATTCTATATACGTTTTCATCATGCCACTACTCGCAACGCCTGGGCGAATAATTGAGCTCGCTGCTACCAATACCGCATAAGTACTACATTCTAATTTAGTAAGTAATTGACGCATCGCAGGACTTTCTATATAAAAGCATCCAATCGTATTTGCCGAAACCAATTGCTGTGCAATTTTTATATCTTGAAAAAAATCTTTGGGGCGATGTACATCTACGACTTCTCCTTTATTTTCTTGAATAATTTGAATACAATCATTGATATGACCTATACCACGCTGAGACAATACATCTAATTTTTCCATATTGATAGCCTCTGCTGTATACATATCAAACTGTACTGTAGGCAAACCTTTCGGAGGATAATCTATCGCACCATAATAAGACAATGGACGTTCGGAAATCAAGACACCACTAGCATGTATCGTTCTTTGGTTAGGAAAATTTCGCATCTTTTCTGATACGGAAATGATCAAGTTCGTCACTTCATTTTTATTAACAACCGCATTAGGATCTCTAACCAATTGATCTATTTCCGATTTGGGAAGTCCGTATATTTTTCCCAATTCGCGTACTATACTACGATCTTTAAATTTGCTCATCGACCCCATCAGGGCGACATGCTCATTTCCATATTTAGAAAAAATATAACTATAAACATCATCACGTTGGTTCCAACAAAAATCAATATCAAAATCAGGAGGATTTTTTCTTTTTACATTTAGAAATCGTTCAAAATACAAATTCAACTCAATCGGATCCACTTCTGTAATACCCAAACAATAAGCGACTACAGAATTTGCGCCACTACCCCGACCTACATAATAATAACCTTTATTCCGTGCATAGGTGCATATATCGTCGGTTATCAAAAAATAAGCAGCATATTTACACGCTACAATGATATCTATCTCCTTGTATATTCTCGCTAATGCAGTGGCATTATCTGCACCATATCTCTGTGAAAAGCCTGCTAAAGTTTTAGTTAATAAAATCTCTTTATCTTTTTCGAAACTTTCACTAAAACATTGCTTATTTTTCACTTCTTCATAATCAAATTCAAATTTACATTGGCATAATAAAGCTAGCGTATTACCTATTATAATAGGAAAATCTTTATACTTACATAATAATTCTTCAGAAGAAATATAGGATTCGTTTTTCAGTGCATATTGTCCTTTTTCCAATTGAGATAATAGTATATTATGATCGATCGCTCTTAGCTGTTTATGTAAAAGATAACCACCTCTGCGGTGATACGTAATAGGATACCACATCACATATTTTTTATAGTTATCGGCATCTTCCAAACGAATTTTGTTCAAATGAAAAGGACGTACTCCTATATATTCAAATGATTTCAAACTATGTATTTTTTTCTTTCCATAAGGATAAATAACATACACATATTTCCAATCAGGTGCACACTCAGGTAACTTCTTTTTATATCTATTTGTTATAGTTAGAAGCTCGTTCATTTCCCGAAAACCTTCTATACTCTGTGCAATTCCGATAAATAATAATTCTTCCTCATTTCTAAATTCTACGCCAGCCAGTCCTTTAATTTTCTTTTCTCTCGATTGATAAATAAATTCGAGTGCAAAAGCTGTGTTATTAATATCTGTCAACACGATTGTAGTATAACCACAAACCTTTGCTCCTTCCAGCAATTGTTCGATACTCAACGTACCATAGCGCAAACTATAATAACTATGAACGTTGAGTAGCATCTTTTAAATCTTTAGTTTGTAAAAAGGCTCTCTTGATAATATCTTGACCATATTTGACTCTAATATTATCTAGCGCAGATAAAAGATTCAATTCTTCAATTTTATCATTAAACATATCTGTTTGAAAGCTACCATGAATCAATTGGCTCAAGCGGATCCCGACCAAACGTATCAACATACGACGACTATATAACTTGCGAAATAAGTCCATGACTTTTTCCAAAATCACTTTATCCGAAGCGGTGTAGGGGAGCTGAATTTGTTTAGTATGCGTATCAAAATTGGCATAGCGGATTTTGAGCGTCAGACATCCTGTAATTTTTCCCATACTACGCAACTCAAAAGCCAGCTCATCTACCATTCGAAAAAGCACTTTGCGTAATTTTTCCATATCGGTCGTATCCTGTTCGAATGTAGTTTCTTTACTCATCGACTTTTGTTCGGAATAAGGAGTTACCGGCGCATCATCCAACGCATTTGCTTTTTTCCAAATCATAATCCCATTTTGCCCCATCACCTTGGCCATCGTAGGTAATTCCATTTGCTGTAAAGTACCTATTTTACTAATGCCCATATTACGCAAACTGATATAGGTCTTCTCTCCTACCATGGGAATTTTTCGAATAGATAATGGAGATAAAAATATTTTTTCCGTACCATCGGGCACTTGTAATTCTCCATCAGGTTTTGCTTGTCCCGTGGCGATTTTGGATACTGTTTTATTAATCGAAAGTCCAAATGAAATAGGCAACCCTGTGTGATCGATTATCCGTTGACGCAACTCTCTCGTCCATTGCCAACAGCCAAAAAATCGATCCAATCCCGTAATATCCAAATAATGCTCATCAATACTTGCCTTCTCCACGACCGGTGCAACTTCTGAAATAATTTCTGTCACAATACGCGAGTATTTAGCATATTCCTCCATATCACCTCTAATGATCGTGGCCTCAGGACATAACTGTCGAGCTAGACGCATTGGCATAGCAGAGTGTACACCTAACTGACGCGCCTCGTACGAACAAGAAGCAACAACAGCTCTATCAGAAAATCCACCTACGAGTATCGGTTTTCCCTTCAACCTTATATCCTTTAATCGCTCAACAGATACGAAAAAAGAATCCAAATCCATGTGTACAATATGTCGATTAACCTCTTGCATCATCCGAAAATTATTATTTCCAAATGCAATTTTACTAATATTTTTAGTATTAAAAGGATAAATATTTTAGTATTTATAAAACGAGTTGATAATCAAAAATTTAGGGAAAAAGAAAAATTAAATAATCATTTATTACAATCGAGAAATGAACTACGCAACGCCTATGGAAGATTTCTCTTTCTTATTATGTTTCAAGCCCCACTGAATCATTGCCATAAGTACAGGTTTCAATTCATGCCCTAATTCAGTAAGATCATATTCAACATGTGGCGGAATTACTTCAAATGTGTGACGCGTAATAATGCCATCCGATTCTAGTTCTTTCAATGTCTGGATCAACATTTTTTCGGTAATGGGAGATAAAGATTTTCTAAGTTCGCTATACCTTTTTGCACCTGACAATAACTGATTAATCACGCGCGCTTTCCATCTACCACCAATCTTATGCAACGTGTAAGCTACGGGGCATTTTATCTCTATGGCTTTCTTATTTAACTGATTAGAAGACGATATCTTTATAGCTGTCATAATACACACTTTAGGGTAAGTACTAGTACAAAAGTAGGTATTAAAATATATTTGCATAAATAAAAAAAGAGACAATCATGAAAGCCGTTATCGTTGAAAATAATCAAAGAATCGTCGTTGACAATATCCCACAACCTCAAAATGCAGCACCCGAACATATACTGATCAAAATGGAATATATAGGCATTAATCCTGGCGACCGAGTGTTCTTATCCGGTATGTTACCCAAAGGATTTTTTCCATCCAGCCGTTACGATATTGCGGGAGTGTCTGGTGTAGGAAAAGTGTTAGCCGTGGGAGAAGGCGTACCAAGTCATTATTTGGGTAAATATGTGACGATCTACCGTTCCTTGCAGTTTAGCGATGAAATTGTAGGTACGTGGAGCGAATATAGTCACATGCACTATATGCAGTGTGCCATATTACCAGACGCAGTAGAACCTAAACTATACTCAGGATCATTGGTAAATACAATCACCTCCTATGCATTTTTAAAACAAATACAAGCGCAAAATAAGAAAGCAATTATTTGCACTGCGGGAACTTCTGCTACAGGCATTGCATTATTGGGGTTTAGTTTGGTATATCATTTCCCTATTATTTCCATCGTCAGAACCCAAGAAGGAAAAGAACAATTGGAAAAATTAGGTGCAAAAAATATTATAGTTCAAACTGATCCACATTTTCAAACACAATTACAAACGCTCGCATCCGAATTAGAAGCAACAGCCGTTTTTGATGGAGTTGGTGGTAAAATAATCAATGATATTATTGCATATTTACCGATGAATACCGCAATTTATAGTTATGGTTATTTGGATACAAAAACGCCGTTATCCTTTCCTTCTAGCGTATTGGTGAAAGATATTTCCCTACAAAGTTTTAGTAATTTCAAAACAGAGACCGTACAAAACAAACAACAACTTACAATTGCTTTGGATGCAATTAGTCAAGTATTACACATGCCACATTTCACCACTAAAATCGGAAAAACATTTAGTCTTGACGAAGTGGAGGAGGCACTATCCTATACCTCCAATGATGGCGGTAAAGCTATTTTTAAAATATAAAAAAAACATTTACAACTATAAAAAAGTCCCACACAGTAAAACCATGTGGGAATTTTTATAGTTATCCAAACTTAATATCTACAACGTAGCATTATCAATTACAAAACGATAACGAACATCCCCTCTCAACATTCTTTCGTAAGCGGTAGAGATATCTTTGATATTGATCAATTCAATATCCGAAACAATATTATGCTCGGCTGCAAAGTCCAACATTTCTTGTGTTTCTTTAATCCCACCAATACCAGAACCGGCCACACTTTTTCTACCACCTAACAAGGCAAATGCTGCAACTTCCATTGGTTTGGGTGGTACTCCTACGCATATATGCGTACCATTCGTTTTTAATAAGGACAAATACATATTCATGTCATGCGGAGCGGAAACTGTATCCAAAATAAAATCAAAACTTCCTTTCACCGCTTCTAATTGCGCAGGATCTGAAGTCACTACGAAATGATGCGCGCCCAATTCTTTCGCGGCAGCTTCTTTGGATGGAGACGTAGATAAAACGGTAACGTCCGCACCAAATGCAACGCCCCATTTTACGCCCATGTGTCCTAATCCACCCAAACCCAAAATCGCCAATTTGTGTCCTTTTCCTACTTTCCAGTGTCTTAGTGGAGAATATGTCGTAATACCGGCACACAATAAAGGCGCAGTTGCGGCAAGGTCTAATTTATCAGAAACGTGCAAAACAAACTCTTCACGTACAACGACGTTATTAGAATACCCGCCGTATGTAGGCACGCCGCTTCTGTCGAGATTATTATACGTCTGCGTATTGCCTTCTAGACAATATTGCTCCAAATCATTTTTACAATTTTCGCATTCTTGACAAGAATCTACCATGCAACCAACGCCAGCCAATTCATCTACTTTAAAATTCTTTACATGGTCACCAACTTTGACGATACGACCGACAATTTCATGTCCTGGCACCATCGGAAATACACCAGGAAACCAATCGTTTTTAATTTGATGTAAATCTGAATGACAAACACCGCAATATAAAATCTCTATCTGTACGTCGTGCGGTCCGACTTCTCTTCTTTCAAAATCCCATGGCGCTAAATCTTCGGTCGGGCTTTGCGCCGCATATCCTTTCGCTTGTATCATAATTGATTGTTTTTTTAGATATTAAAACTATTCATTTGTTTGTAAATAAGTATAAAAATATTTCCCAATAATTGCGATTTCATTAAAACTTAATTCGATATTCAGTTCTAATTTATTCACTGCAAATTAGATTCTTGGTATAATCCATCTTCATTAACACGCATCACGCCAAACTGTTTTGAAGACGATTCAATAATAAAATGTTTACCATTGATAGTCAACTTAAAATCTTCAGCTCTTGTATTATTAGGCAAATTGAGCATCGTTATTTTTTTCGCAAGTTGTCCATTTTGCTGTTGGTATTTTTTCTGTGCATAATAGATTTCCCAAAGTTGATCTTTTCTTTTCTCCTTATCCAAATGGATAAATGTTGGTGCATTTCCTTTGGATAAATGATCTACAAATCGCACATATCCCCATTTTTCAGGTGTATGTAGATTCACCGCATATTGTGGCGACCAGGTAAAATAAGATTCAGGTATTTGTTTGCCATCCGCATCTAGCTTTTTATGATAATTTCCGTCTGCATCTGTCGTGAGCGTCCATTGAACACGCGAAAGATTCATCCTCCAAATTTTATCTTGTAAAGATTTTATTTTATCCAAACCAATAATAGAATGTATGGGAAAAGCTAGTTCAACAGTCCAACAAGAATCTTTATCCTTGTCATTATTCAAAGTACCATAGTATTTTACAGCCTCTTTAGTATTTTTAATCGTGTAACTAGAGTTAAAATCACCACCATTGCGATAAGGCTTATTCATTAAAAGATCCCAAGTAGTACCCAAGGCATTCGTCTGATATTCAATATACTGCTGTCCGTCTCCATCAGGATCTAGAAATATTTCAAAAGCATTTTCCAAAAATAATTTGGATTCATTTTGCGTCATCGTCGCCCACAATTGTGGTTCGTCAATATGGATAAAATAATACACATTTTGATCATCCCAAAGCATCTTGCACCAAGCGGTGTGAATATTATCACCAAGCGAACCAACAATCGTATGATCGATATACATTTTTGGTACATTTTGCCATGCGACCTCATCATCTATACCATCAATTTTAATCTTATCGTTTGTTTTAACCGCTTCATATTGTCGTGGTGGTAAAGTCCAAGTAGTATCTGAATATTGTAATTGTGCTTCATTAGAATTGATAAAAGCAAAGAATAAACACAAACAGAAAATAATTTTCTTCATAACCTCAATATTAATAAAAAAAGCGCAATCATTTTCGGTGATCGCGCTTGAATTTTAAGAGAGTGTTGAAATTATTTTAAAATGGTTTCCATCTTTTTTCAGGAGCAGATGCTGGATATTGTACACCATCTGGATAAGTAATAAATTCGATCAATGTACCCCAAGGCGCTTTACCATATACACCACGATTATCTTTTCCATCTTCAGCATTGGCAAGTCCATGTACATCAGATAACATCGTACCACCTGCAGCCTTGAACTGAGCGACGGATTTTTGAATATTATCTGTGTAAATAGCGATATGATTGACGCCAATATCATTCAAACCGCCAGCTGTTTTTTGTGGTGCATTGGCAAATTGAAACAATTCAATATTGGGACCATTACCGATACGTACCAATCGCATGTGCACAATCTTACTACCTTTTGGAATACCCAATTCGTGTTCAGTTTCAGCACCTTCGAATGGCTTTCCATTTTCAGGTAAGACATCGTAAAGACTCACGCCGCCCAAGGCTTTTTCCAAAAATTTACTTGCAGCATTCACATCTGGCACCGCCATACCAATATGCTCGATACCACGATTATAGCTTGTATCTACCATTTGCAAATGCATAAATGTCACCTTATTGCTAGCATATTTACCTTCAATACTTTTTCCAAATGCAATAGTGTGTGCTTCTTTTTTATGATGATCGAGTGCTGTTTGATTTTCAAATACTTCGTAAAAAACAAAAGTATTAGGATCGTCGATTTTCGTATTTAAGCGAAATTCTAACAATCCATTTTCCATCAATGCATCTTTCTGTATTTTTTTTGCGGCGTTTTCAACTTCTTGTCGATAAGCTGGTTTTGCTTTTAATTCTGTAATCGCCGCTATTCTTTCATTTTGTGCCATAGTATTGTAAGTTATTAATGAACAAAAAACAATGGTTAATGTCGTCCATAAGCGATTCTTTTTCATACGTTGTATTTTAATTTTCGTGAATGGAACTGATGATATCGTCTTGATAACCTAGCGTCACCAATGTATTGGCATGATCCAAAAATGTCAATTCATCCGGAAATACATTTTCTTTATAAAAAGAAGAAGTCAATACGGTTTCCAATCCTTCCAAAGAATCAAACCACAACTCTGCCGTACCATCAAAATCATTGACTTTCACAACAGAAGAAGTTTGCGCAATGGGATGCGTCTGTATGTAACGGATCACATGTTCTTTCGCTTCGGGTATTTGTTTGAATAATGGACCGTGTTTTTCAATATGATGTTTTACAAATTCTTCATGTGAAATTTTCGGATTGCGCTTTAACATCATTGTCATCTTAATCATAGTATTTATTTTAAATGTTTAAACGATTAAATATTTAACACCATCAAAGCTAGTAAGCATACAGGCTCATTGGCTGTAAATAGCGTACAAAAACTTGCAGAAATCCATGATACAAAATATTTAACTTTTAGTTTTTTCTTGGATAAATATTGATTATCAATACATTCAAAATCGACGTTCTTTGGAAAAATGACCTTTTTATACTATCTTTGGAAGACACGCAGGTCATTTCAACTGACCTATTTGAGGAATTCTTCATTGATTTATTCCATTTATTTTTTCATATTGATTGGTTAGATATTTAACCAATTTGCAAACCCATTTTTATATGATTTCCATACAAAAATCGCTCGAGTTGCAACATCCAGACATTCAATTGCCAGACTACGATCCTACTGAAATTAAGGCAGGTATCGCACATATCGGCGTTGGTAATTTTCACAGGGCACACCAAGCGTATTATACACATCAATTTCTCAATAATAGCAATGAAAAAAATTGGGGAATTATCGGAATAAGCATCACCAATTCTGGTCCTGCAATGGCAGAGAAATTTGAAAAACAGGATCATCTATATACATTGACAGAATTTGCACCAGACGGAGCGAAAGATATTTCGGTTGTAGGTGCCATTGTGGATTATTTTCCAGCCAAAAATCAAGAAAAAGAAGCTTTACAAATATTGGCCGATGAAGACATTAAGATTGTGTCGTTAACGATCACGGAAGGCGGCTATTATGTGGATGACAATGGCAATTTTGATATTGAACATGAAAATATCCAATATGATTTGCAGCATCCAGAAGCGCCACAAACGGCATTTGGATATATTGTTTATGCATTGGCTTTACGCAAACAAAATCAAATCCCAGCCTTTACTGTATTGTCCTGTGACAATGTCCAGCACAATGGTGATGTTACCAAAAAAGCAGTGCTTTCTTTTGCGCAAGCAGTAGATAAGGAATTAGCTAAATGGATTGAAGAAAATGCAAGTTTTCCCAATTCTATGGTGGATAGAATTACGCCATCGATCGACAAAGAAGACAAGGCGCAATTGAATGATGCGAGTGGTATCGAAGATGCCATACCTGTATATGCGGAAAAATTTACACAGTGGGTCATAGAAGATTATTTCAGCATGGGAAGACCTGACTGGGAAATAGCTGGAGCTACTTTTGTAGAGGATGTAACACCATACGAAACCTTGAAATTACGTTTTCTAAATGCTTCGCATAGTATGTTAGCTTATCCGGCGGTATTGATGGGTTATACGCATGTAGACAAAGCGATGGAAGATCCTTATTTGAAAAAATATTTGATCGACTTTATGAATAAAGACATTAGTCCGATCGTAGAAGTCCCAGAAAACGTACAATTAAAATCTTACAAACAAAGCTTAATCGAGCGTTTTTCCAATCCTGCGGTGAGCGATCAGTTGGCAAGACTTTGTTATCATGGTGGCGCAAAAATTCCAGGATTCATACTTCCTTCTTTAAAAGAAATATTATCAAGAGGTAGCGATACCAAAAGAATTTCTTTTTTACTAGCGGCTTATGGACATTATTTGAAAGAAAAAGAAGACAATTTGGGTAATGAAATTGTACCTGAAACGCCCAAATTAAATGAAGCGGATTGGCAATTAATCCACCAAGAAAATGATGCAGCTTTTTTACAAATAAGCCCATTCAAGGATTTTGAATTAACCGAAAATGATGCTTTTGTTCAAGAATATTTGGCGTTTAGAAAACAATTAAGACTTTCTTATGTTAAAAACATATTAGAAAGTTTAATCGTTTAAATATATTTTTTCACATATAAAAATTATATGGATTTTATCTCAATATTAGGCATAGTATCCACACTATGTACGACTGGCGCATACTTGCCCCAAACATTAAAAATTATCAAAACAAACCATACCAAAAGTTTATCCGCATTGACTTACACGATGATCTCAATAGGTAGTGCACTTTGGGTATATTACGCAGTATTACGCCACGACATCCCTGTAATCATTGCCAACGGAGTACAAGGTTCACTCAGCTTGATTATACTCCTAATGAAATTGAGAAACATGGGTAAACATAAAGAAACAACAAAAGCAACTACATAAACTAACCGTTTTTATATATTTTCCAAGGTTGTCCACATGGGCAGCCTTGATTTGTTTAGTGAGATTTCGGCTTGCGACGGAAGTTGATTACATTTAGCTTTTTATTCGAAAAAATGAAGTATATTTTCGAATATTGATAATTAAACAAGAGTTATGGCCAATATTTTATTAGAAAAATGGAACACGCCATTTGGCAGTATTCCATTTGAGGAAATTAAGAATGAAGATTACAAACCTGCATTTTTGCAAGGTATTGAAGACGGGAAAAAGGAAATCGATGCTATCGCACAAAATGAAGCGACGCCGACATTTGAAAATACGATAGAAGCATTAGATGCCTCTGGTCAAGTTTTGGACAAAGTAGCGGAGATATTTTTCAATTTAAACTCTGCTGAAACCAATGATTTTTTTGAGGAATTGGCGCAAGAAGTTTCTCCACTATTGGCAGAATATAGTAATGATATCACACTCAATGAGGCCTTATTTGCTCGTATCAAGTATGTAAAAGAGCATACACCGATTGAATCATTGACGGAAGAGCAAGCACGTCTTTTGGATAAAACATTTAAAAGTTTTTCTAGAAATGGAGCACTTCTTTCTGATACGGATAAAGAAACTTTGCGTGAAATTGATAAGGAATTATCTGGCTTGACTGTGAAATTTAGTCAAAATGTATTGCAAGAAACCAATGCCTACACTTTGCACTTAACGGAGGAAAAAGATTTGGAAGGTTTGCCAGAATCCATCGTCGAAATGGCAAAAGAGGAAGCGACAAAACGCAATTTGGAAGGTTGGGTGTTTACACTACAATTCCCAAGTATGGTACCTTTTATGAAATATGCGAAGAATAGAGATTTGCGTGAAAAAATGTCTATCGCCATCGGTCAACGCGCTTATAAAGACAATGAGCAAAATAACTCTGCCATCATCCACAAACTCGTTTCTCTTCGTGCAAAACGTGCCAAACTATTGGGCTTTGATTCTCATGCAGCATTTGTACTAGAAGAAAGAATGGCCCAAAATCCGAAAACGGTTTTAAGCTTTTTGGATGATCTTTTATTTAAGGCAAAACCATTTGCGGTAAAAGAAATTGAGGTTTTAAAAGATCTAGCCGCACAGGACGGGATTGAGGATATGAAAAGCTTTGATCATAGTTACTATGCAGAAAAACTACGAGAAGCTAAATACGAATTTTCAGAAGAAGAATTAAAACCTTATTTCTCCTTAGAAAAAGTATTAGAAGCTGCTTTCACAGCCGCAGAGAGACTCTACGGACTAAAATATACCGAAAGAAAAGATATCCAAAAATATCATCCTGAAGTGACCGTATATGAGGTAACAGAAAATGGTCAATACAAAGGACTATTCTACACGGACTTTTTCCCTAGAGACGGAAAACGCCCTGGAGCATGGGAAACTTCTTATCAAGCGCAATACAAAAACAAAGAAGTCAATCAAAGACCACATGTTTCTATAGTTTGTAATTTCTCACGTCCTTCCAAAGACAAACCTTCTTTATTAACATTTGGGGAAGTAACTACGTTATTTCACGAGTTTGGACACTCACTACATGCGATGTTGGCAGATACGACGTATAGAAGTTTGTCTGGCACGAGTGTTTATTGGGATTTTGTAGAGTTGCCATCACAGTTTATGGAAAACTATTGCTATGATAAAGATTTCTTACAATCTTTTGCAAAGCATTATAAAACTGGCGAAACTTTACCTGCGGAAAAAATAGATAAAATCGTAGCATCTGCTAATTTCATGGAAGGTTACCAAACTATAAGACAATTAAGTTTCGGCATTTTAGATATGGCATTCCACACGGGAAAATTATCCGAAAATGCAACTATGGAAGACTTTGAAGATGAGATACTTTCTGACACTAAATTATATCCTACTACAGCAGGATTAGCAATGAGTCCATCCTTCTCACACATATTTGCAGGCGGTTATTCTGCCGGATATTATTCCTATAAATGGTCGGAAGTTTTGGATGCGGATGCATTTGAATTCTTTAAAGAAAATGGCATTTTCAATCCAGAAATCGCTGCAAAATTCAAGACACTTTTAAGTTCGGGTGGAACAAAAGATCCAATGGAACTATACAAAAATTTCAGAGGGCGAGAACCCAAAGTAGAGGCGCTATTGAAACGTGCAGGATTGGCGGAAGCGTAAGAAATTTCGCATTAATAACCACAAAGCGACTCTAGAATTAGAGTCGCTTTTATATTTCAACAATTATTGCTGTAGATGGTTTTAATAAATGAAACATTATTATAATGAGTAATATAAATAGTACAAAACGATTTAGTGAAAGAGTGGATGATTATGTAAAATACCGTCCTCATTATCCTTCAGCAATTGTAAATTTACTGGAAAACGATTTCGGATTAACTTCTACAGATACGATTGTCGATATCGGCTCTGGCACTGGTATATCAAGCCAAATTTTCTTAGAAAAGGGATATTCAGTTTTAGGAGTAGAACCCAATGATGAGATGCGGAAAGCAGGGAGTGAATATTTGAAAAATTATCCAAAGTTTACGGCAAATTCGGGAACTGCTGAAGCTAGTTTATTAGAGAATAAAAGTGTCGATTTTATTATTGCCGCACAAGCATTTCATTGGTTCGACACTATTTCTGTAAGGAAAGAATTTGAAAGAATATTAAAACCTAATGGACATGTTGTATTAATTTGGAATGAACGTTTAATTTCTAATCCTTTTGAAATAGAGTACGATCAATTAATTATCAAGCATGCTATTCATTACGTAAAAGTGGATCACCGTAACATAGATCTTGAAAGTATTCGAAAATTCTTCTTTCCCAATCCAGTAGAATTTACAACATTTACGAATTTTCAAGATTTTGATTTTGAAGGATTGAAGGGCCGCTTGCTATCGTCTTCTTACATGCCCCAAAAAAATAATAATGGATATGATGATATGATACAAGATTTACGTTCCTTATTCGACAAGTACCAACTAGAAAATACTATCCGAATAAACTATGATACAAAAGTATATGTAGGTAATTTTTCATAACTTTTCTTGCAACTTTTTTAAAATTTCTCCATCTTCTTTAATATGACATAATAAATAAAAATATTATCATGATGGTGAACTTTCAGTGTAATCTATGTAAATCAATTATAATAATAGACAATAAGAAAAAAATCAAATACCTATTCTATCTTCTATTTGTATTGATCTTCGTCATAAGGAACACATTATATGGGCAAACTACATATCAACAATTCGATCAATATTTTTCAACCTCGAATCACATAAAACAATTCAATGGAAATGCTTTAGTTGCAGAGAATAAAAAAGTAGTATACATAAAATCTATAGGATTCGCGGATTTCGATACAAAGAAAAGACTTACCGAAAATTCGCAATTTCCAATTGCTTCTATTACTAAAATTTTTACATCCACTGCAATTTTGCAATTGAAACAAAAAGGACGTCTAAGATTAGATGATCCAGTAAAAACATATCTACCGGATTTCCCTTATACAGAAATTACAATTCGCCAATTGTTAAGTAACACTTCTGGATTGGCTCAATATTATAATTTATTTGATACCATAATGTTTCAATTTCCCGAAAAGATAATTACTAACCGTGACATTATTCCAACTTTCATTCAATATAAAACACCTCTACAATTTACTCCAGGCGAAAAATGGGACTACAATAATGTTAATTTCTGTATTGCGGCTTTGATAATTGAAAAAATAACTGAGCTTTCTTACCAAGACTATATCAAGCAAAATATTTTTGAGCCTTCAAACATGAAAAACTCTGTTGTACCAATAAATAGGAAAATATTACAAAAAAATCAGGTAGAACTATATAGTTTTCCAAATCGTTATTCTACTACACTTAAAAACGTGAAAACAATTCCCGAAAATTTTAGAATTGACGGAAGAAGCAACTTTTACGGAAATGGCGGGATTGTAAGTACTTCAGAAGATTTATATAAGTTTGTACAAGCTTTGTTCAGTGGCAAACTTATCGACAAAGAAGAACTAAATGAAGCATTTACCCCTGCAAAACTAAACAACGGAAATCTTGCAGGCTATAAATTGGAAAACACAAAAATTAATTACGGCCTCGGTTGGGAAATGTACGACGATGAAAAAGATGGAAAAATAGTGTTCCACGATGGTTCAATTACAGGATTAACAAGTATCCTTGCCTTTAATATTACTAAAAAGCAAACACTCATTTTATTAGAGAATACTGGAAATACTTCAATGTATACTGTTTCAAATACGGTATTCAATATCCTTAATGGGATATCTTTTACACCTCCAGCAGAAAATTTTGTAAGACAATATGGAAATGCTATAGCTCAAGGCCAATTTGAGCGAGCAGAATATTTAGTTTCTTCATATCAGAAAACTCCTAAAAATTATTCTATAACCGAAAGCGAAATGAACAAACTCGGTTATCAACTACTACGACACAATAAGAAAGACGCGGCTATTTCAGTATTTAGAACAACTACTAAAATTTTCCCTGAAAGTTGGAATGCATTTGATAGTTATGCTGAAGCGCTTCTTGCCAATGGTCAAAAAACAAAGGCCATAAAAATGTATCAAAAATCACTAGAATTAAATCCCAACAACGAAAATGGAAAACAAATTTTGTTAAAAATAAATAGCAAGTAAAAATCATTTTTAAAACACTTATAATTATTCTTCTTTCGGATTTCTAAACACCGTAATGCTTAGATTAGATATAGATCCATTTAGTGGAGTCTTTTTATCCCCGATTTTTTTCAATGGGAATGATAATGTCTGTACATAAAACATGGTGTCTTTTGCATTCTTGGGGATACTATATCCATGCAACGTTGAGACAAGTTCTCCATCTGCCTTCAAGGTCACTTTGTTATTTGTACCGGAAAAAGTTAGGCGAATATTTTTCTCTTCTGGTAAATTATAGTCAAAAGTATCTATATAATTTTCACGTTTAAATGCAATTTTTCTATTAGGTAGCAAGTATAGTTCAGTGCGCCAGGTATCATCAGAAAATAAAGGCGTATTGACTTTTACATTTCCTGCTTTTATATCAAATGCAACACAATATTGAAATCCCAAATGTTCTATACTCGTATTTACTTCTCTTCTTTTACGATCAATTACAACACCTTTAGTCGTCGGATTCCAAATCTGCCTTCTCAACTGAATAGAATCCGCACCCAATGGCAAAGGATAACTATAAAGAGGTAAGCGTTTTCCATCAGACAAGCCAAATGCATCTTTTGCAAATTGATTATAATTGTTGGTATCGGTAACATTGGACCACATTTTTTCAGCCAATACTTGTAAAGCTGGAAAAACACGATTATGTACATCCATCGCGGTAATACCATTGCCTACAATATCATTCCAAACGGCGAAAGAACCGCCAACTAATGAAGTATCTCCTTGTTCAAATTTTACATTTCCTACGTTTAAAGGTGTCCAACTTTTGTACAAATAGGGCAAATCTAAATAATCATAATAATAACCTGCGGCAGGCACGATATATACAAATCCATCAGGTGTACTGATTAATTTATAGCCCAATCTTTTCATTTCAATTGGATCTGCATAACCATTATACCAAATATTCAATGTCACATCTTTTGAAATAACGGGTGTTGTGCCAGTCGCATGCGTCAAAGCACCCCAAGCGCGTACTTGTTTACCATACCCTTGAACAAAATGTATCAAATGATCAGTAAACGCTCTAAATCTTTCGGACTCTGCTTTAGCATATTCATCTGTACCAATATGTACATAAGGCCCTACAAATACAGGATTAGCACCGCTAATGTATTCCTTGAAAATATTGTCAACAATTTTTTCAGTTGCAGGATTCGCTAAATCCAAATGATCAGCACCATATTTCTTACTTGCAATCTGAGGAAATACTTGTGTAATGGCTAAGGAATGTGCTGGCACATCAATTTCTGGGATAATCGTTACGCCATATTGCAAGGCTAATTTTTGCAAAGCGATAAAATCTTTTTTCGTATAAAACTCTCCATTTTTATTGAGTTTGGGATAAGTGGAAGATTCTAATGCAAATCCAGCATAAGTACTATCCCAATTATTGTTGAAAAATTTCTGAAAGCCATTGTCATTTAAATGAATTTGAAACTCGCTTATTTTATAATAAGACAACATTTTTACATAACGTTTCAAAAATTCTAAAGAGAAAAACTTACGTCCATCATCTAATATAAATCCTCGTGATGGATATTTAGGAAAATCAATAATCTTTCCTTTAGCCAAACCTGTATTTTTCTTTTTTGCTTGTTCTATCAATTGTAAAAGTGTCCTTGTGCCCCAGATCAAGCCTTTGTAGTGCGGAGCTTCAATGGTTATAATTTTATCAATATCCAATGTGTAACCTTCTTTTCCCAACTCTTTATCTTGCGATGTTTTCAAAGAGATTACAGTAGCATTTTTTGGTATTTTTTGACTAATGGTATTTTTAATGCCTATTTCATTAAAATCATTATTCAAAATTTTAGCGGCTTCTGTAACATCTACGTTTTTACCATCAATTACAATAACGCAAATGTTTTTCAAGGAAAGAAGCCCTTGCTGACCTTCCCATTGTTGTAATGAAGGAATCACAAACGGTTTTGAATTGGTTTGTGCAGATAGA
This sequence comes from Rhizosphaericola mali, assembly GCF_004337365.2. Taxonomy (GTDB): domain Bacteria; phylum Bacteroidota; class Bacteroidia; order Chitinophagales; family Chitinophagaceae; genus Rhizosphaericola; species Rhizosphaericola mali. Next base: position 2,926,619 of record NZ_CP044016.1, read on the forward strand.
TTTTGGGAAATAAATATCCAAATTAGTACAAAGCAGTAAAAAAATGTTTTCATATTACCAAATTTAAGCAATTACATGAAGTTTCTTATTTGAAAATCAAAGTAAACGTTTGCATAATATCATAAAAAAAGGACCAGCAAATGCCAGTCCTTTCTAAAAAATATTTAGATAACTATCTTGCTACATTCACTGCACGTTTTTCACGGATTACAGTTACTTTAATCTGACCAGGATAAGTCATTTCAGTTTGAATTTTTTGTGCAATTTCAAAACTTAGTTTGTCGCTATCACCATCAGAAACTTTTTCCGCTTCTACGATTACACGCAACTCACGACCCGCTTGAATCGCATACGCTTTTTCAACACCATTATATGCTTGCGCCAAATTTTCCAAATCTTTGATACGTTGGATATATTGTTGCATCATCTCACGTCTTGCACCAGGACGCGCACCACTGATGGCATCACAAGCTTGAACTATTGGAGAGATTACATATTGCATTTCCATTTCATCATGGTGTGCTCCAATAGCATTCACTACCGCAGGATTTTCACCATATTTTTCCGCCAATTTTGCCCCTAACAATGCGTGACTTAATTCCGTTTCTTCATCAGGAACTTTACCAATATCATGTAGCAAACCAGCACGTTTTGCCAATTTTGGATTCAATCCTAATTCTGCCGCCATGATACCACAAAGGTTGGCTGTTTCACGGCTGTGCATCAATAAGTTCTGACCATAGGAAGAACGGAAACGCATTTTACCTACGATACGAATCAATTCTTTATGCAAACCATGAATTCCCAATTCCATTACGGTACGTTCACCGATTTCTGCAATTTGTTCTTCTAATTGTTTGCGTGTTTTGTCTACCACTTCCTCAATACGAGCTGGGTGAATACGTCCGTCAGCGACCAAACGCGTCAAAGACAAACGGGCTATTTCTCTTCTCAATGGATCGAAAGAAGACAATACAATGGCTTCCGGAGTATCATCAACGATCAAGTCAACACCTGTTGCTGCCTCAATCGCACGTATATTACGACCTTCACGACCGATGATCTGACCTTTAATTTCATCTGTTTCCAAATTGAAAACGGTTACAGTATTTTCAATTGTCTGCTCAGCAGCAGTACGTTGGATAGATTGGATAATGATTTTGCGTGCTTCTTTGCTCGCTTTTTGTTTTGCGTCTTCGATAATTTCTTGTTGAAGCGTCAACGCTTGTGTTTGTGCTTCATGTTTCAAGTTTTCTACCAATTCCGCTTTTGCTTCTTCAGCAGTCAAATTCGCAACTTTTTCTAGGCGACGAATATGTTCTTCTTGATGTTTTTCTAATTCCCCTTTTTTCTTATTGACAATTTCAATCTGATTTTCTAATTCAGATTTCAAAGTTTGATTTTCTTTTACTTGTTTTTCAAGAGCAGATTCCTTCTGTCCTATATTGGCTTCTTTTTGCTTAATTCTATTTTCGCCTTCGCTGATTTTTCTATTTCTGTTATTTACATCTTTGTCATATTCTGACTTAAGTTGTACATATTTTTCTTTCGCTTCTAATTCTCTCTCTTTTTTATAAGCATCGGCCTCTATTTTGCCTTCTTTTACGATTAATTGCGCTTGTTGTTGTGCCTCCTCAATCTGTTTGGATGTATTTTTTGCAAATATTACTTTACCTAAAAATATTCCAACTATAACACATACAACAGCGATTACTGTTGTGATCATGGTCTGTATACTGTTTAAACTAATTAATAATGAACAGGTTATTGCAAATATCTACAATATCCCTAAGGTGCGAAGATAACCAAACGAAATCAAAAACATTAGTGAAATCACGTATCTTTTTGAAATGAACGCTTCTCTCCTATCCAAACTCGTAGTTTCAAAATTAGAATTTAGATGCAAAAAAATCCTAATATATTGATACACAAAAAACGAACATAGAATTTATGTTCGTTTTTTCTTATCGTCTGTGAATATTAACCTTCTTTGATTGCAGCGATACCCGGCAATATTTTACCTTCAAAATATTCCAATAAAGCACCACCACCCGTAGAAACGTAGCTTACTTTATCAGCAAATCCGAATTTATTTACAGCTGCAACGCTATCACCACCGCCAACAAGAGAGAATGCTCCATTTTGGGTAGCTTCTGCAACGGCAGTAGCAACTGCTTTGGTACCACCTTGGAATTTTTCCATTTCGAATACGCCCATTGGACCATTCCACAATATCGTTTTGGAATTTTTAATTACTTCTGTAAAAGCAGCTTCTGCTTTTACAGCAATATCCAATCCCATCCAGCCATCTTCAATCGCATCACTTGGAGCAATCTCCGTATTGGCATCCGCCGCAAACTTGTCTGCGATAACAGAATCTTGAGGTAAATGTATTTTTACACCTTTTGCTTCCGCTTTTTTCAATAATTCTACCGCTGTTTCCAAGCGATCATCTTCGCATAAGGAAGCGCCAATTTTTCCGCCTTTTGCTTTAAAGAAAGTGTACGCCATACCACCACCAATGATGATATCTGTCGCTTTTTCTAAAAGATTTTCAATAATCAAAATCTTATCCGAAACCTTCGCACCACCGATAATTGCCGTAAAAGGTTTTTCAGAATGATGCAAAACTTTCTCTGCACTTGAAACTTCATTGTCCATCAACAATCCGAAAAATTTCTTTCCAGTAGGGAAAAATTGTGCAATTACAGCAGTGGAAGCGTGCGCTCTATGCGCCGTACCAAAGGCATCATTGACATATACATCGCCTAATTTGCTTAATTTTTCTGCAAAATCTTTATCTCCTTTTTCTTCTTCTTTATAAAAACGAAGATTTTCCAATAACAACACTTGTCCTGGTTGTAAAGCTGCCGCTTTATCAATAGCTTCCGCACCGATACAATCATTTGCAAATTCAACTTTTGTACCGATCAATTCTTCTACTTTGGATAAAATATATTTTAAGGAAAATTTGTCCTCAGGTCCTTCTTTTGGACGACCTAAATGGCTCATCAAAATAACGCTACCACCATCAGAAAGGATTTTTTTAATTGTTGGCACCGCCGCTTTTATTCTTGTATCATCTGTAACTTCTAAAGTCTGTTTATCTAAAGGAACATTAAAATCGACTCTTATCAATACTTTTTCCCCTTGGAAATTATGCGCTGTGAAATGACTCATTATGTTTACAATTTGAATGTTGTATAATATTTCGGGCTTAAAAATAGGAAAATACTTTCGTTAAAACCCTGTCAAATCTAAATAAAACAAAAAAGCCTTGAAACTTTCGCTTCAAGGCTTTTCAATATTTTAAACAAATCAATTATGCGGCTTTTTGATCTTCATGTGCCATTTGTTTCAAAAATCCGATATGTGATCCTATTGCTTGATACATTTTATCATATTCAATATACGTCACATCATAATCTTTACAAGCTTGCTTCACAATCTTATTAATCGCTGGATAATGAATATGCGAAATACGTGGAAATAAATGATGCTCTACTTGAAAATTCAAACCACCCACATACCAACAAATAAATTTGTTTTGCGTAGCAAAGTTAGCTGTTGTTCTCAATTGATGTACCGCCCATTCGTCTTCCAAGGTGTAAGCTGGAGCTTGCGGCATCGGAAATGCAGTATCACTCACCGTATGTGCCAATTGAAATACAATACTCAAAATCAAACCTGCCGTCATGGTAAATGCAGCAAATCCGATAAACCATGGCAACCATCCAAATCTAACCACTGGTATGACGATAAATAAACCATAATAAATCGCTTTAAATACCCAAAACTCGATATGATCTCTCAATTTCATCTTTTTGATTGGAGTTGCGCCAATTTTTCCTGTGAAATATTTTTTAAAATCACTGATAAATGTCCAGAAAAAATGAAGTATTGCATAGAAAAACCAAAAATAATAGTGTTGAAATTTATGCATTTTATATTTCTTCTGTGTAGGCGCCATCCTTAAAAATGGTTCTGCGTCAATATCATCATCAATACCATCAATATTAGTATAGGCGTGATGAATCACATTGTGTTTCATATTCCACATATATTGACTAGCGCCAACAAATTCCGCAGTATTAGCTGCTAAACGATTGACAATCGGACTGTTACTAAAACTACCGTGATTGCCATCATGCATTACATTAAAGCCTACAGCAGAAGCTACAGCACCCAACAGCATACACAATAAGATCGATATAAAATTAGACGATGGCGTAAAAAATATAATTGTAGTATATAATACAACCAATAATATTACTAGAAAAATGGCTTTGGATAAAATCCTAGAACCACCGGTCATTGGCTGACCTGTTGTTTTGAAATAATCATTAATGCGCTTCTTTAGTTCAACGTAAAAAGAAGGATTAGGATGTGCAAATTTTGCTGCTTGCATGATGAAATTTAAATAATAAAAAAGTTGAAATGAATTCGGATGAGTCTAAAAATTTAGGTGGTTACTTGCACGAGGTCATTAAAATCTCTCACGCCCACTGCCTTTTCGCTTATAAATCCTTCGGCATATTGTACACCGATTGTTTTACCTAAAGACAATGCTCTACCAATGGTTCTATTCAAAAAATCCGGAGTGGAAATATATGTTGTAGGTTCAGACGCATCCGATGTATTAAATTGTGTCTTATAACAAACAACAGCTTTGATTTTTTGTTCATGAACATCCGAAATATCAAAAACAAAATCTGGTTCGATATACGTATCTTGGATATAATGATAGATATTTTTGGGACGCCAAGCTTCTTGTGATTCGCCCTCCCATTCTGTTTCTATCTTACGAAGACCCGATAAAAATGCTGCACGTACCACCAATTCAGAACTTCTTCCATGATCTGGATGACGATCTTTGGGCGCATTACAGATCAATATTTCTGGTTGATATTTTCTAATTACTTGAATTACTTTAAACAAATTTTCTTGTGTAATTTCAAAAAAGCCATCTGCCATTTCCAAATTTTCGCGGTAAGAAATACCCATCACCTCAGCGGCATCTTCTGCCTCTTGTCTTCTGGTATGGATCGTTCCACGTGTACCCAATTCACCTTGTGTAAGGTCAACGATAGCGACTTTTTTGTTTTGTTTTACAGAAGCGATAAGTGTACCACCGCAGCCCAACTCGATATCATCGGGATGCACTCCTATTGCCAAAATATCTACTTTTAATGCACTCATCTTAAAATTTGCAAATAATTATAATCCAACCTTTGGAAGTAAGTTATTTAAAAACTCACTTTAAAGCGCGGCAAATATACGGCATTTAAAATCGTTGTAAAGCAGGATAATATGTTTAAAGTTTGTCATTTAACATTTATACCCAATAAATGTCAATAAGTGAAGAATTTTAGTGTTGTCCATACATTTTAGCAACATCTTGGGCAATTGCTTCCAGGGCCTGATCCTCCCCCTCAGCATCATAGTCTTGTTTGAGGCTAGAGCCGAAGACCACTGCGACGGATTGCCAAAATAAGGCGGTCAGATTTCCTTTATATTCTTGGATTATTTCGTAACAATTATTACCCGTTTGGCGGCGAATAAGCTTCATCAATACTTTTCCTTGATATACAGATAGATTAGAAATTTTGCTGGTGAAATTTTTCTTTAAATCAGCCTCATGAGAGTGGATTATTGCCTTTCTTTTTGCCTTATCTGTCACTCCTACTAATTCTTGATTGATCTGATTCATCACTCTCGATGCAGATAGAGCATATGGATAAGTCACGTAAACAGCATTGCGTAAGCGGGTCCACTCTTTGAAATATCTTTTAAATTTTGGCAAAACCTTTCCCTCCAACTCAACGGACGGAAGACTGACACAAGGTAGTGTATCTCCTGTCTGCGGATCTATGTAAATACCAACGACAGTATCTTTTGCCATTTTCTGCCCCCAAATATTTTGGGAAAAGCCAAGCAAGAACAGCCAAAACAATATCCATATATTTTTTAAACACTTCACCATTTCAAAGGTACACTGCAATTAATTAGGAGTTATAAATTATGAATTATTAGTTTTAAAAACTTTTTCGATTAATAGATTGGCTATCTTCAAATTTCCCAGCCCATTTGTCCTTATTTATGCCAACCTACTTACATTTGCGACATGTCTGCAGAACAAATCATCGAGTCTTGGAAAAAAAATCAATTTAAACCTATTTACTGGTTAGAAGGAGACGAACCTTTTTTTATTGACCAAGTGATGCAATATGCTGAAAACAAAATACTTACACCATCAGAAGCAGATTTTAACCTATCTGTTTTCTATGGCAAAGATGCAGATTGGGCAGAGGTTGTGAATGCTTGTCGCCGCTATCCTATGTTTGCGGAAAAACAAGTCGTCGTACTCAAGGAAGCACAACAGATGAAGGACGTCAATGTATTGGAATCTTATGTAGCGAAGCCGATGCCAACAACCATTTTCGTTGTGAGCTACAAAGAGAAAAAAGTGGATGCACGCACAACATTTGCCAAAACATTGAAAAAAAATGGCGAAGTTCTGACGACAAAAAAAATGTACGATAGCCAATTGCCTGATTGGATCAATCAAATGGTCAAGTCCAAAGGATTTACCATCACTCCGAAGGCATTACAATTGGTTATCAACTCAATAGGAAATGATATTTCTAGAATTTCAAATGAAATCAACAAACTTTCGGTCAATCTAGAAGGCACAACTGCGATCAACGAAGATCATATCGAAAATTACATTGGCATTAGCAAAGATTTCAATGTATTTGAAATGCAATCGGCCTTGGGAAATAAAGACTTAACAAAAGCGATGCGTATCGTTCAATATTTCGGTTCCAACCCCAAAGCAGGTCCGATGCAGATGGTTTTACCTTCTTTGTATGGCTTTTTTAGTAAAGTAGCGATGGTTTTTGCGGCAGGTAGTTCGGATACAAAAATTATTGCGGACACGATTGGCGTCAATTCTTTTTTCGTACGAGATTATATTACGGCTGCCAATAAATATGGATATCCTGGTGTGGAAAAAGTGCTTTTACTTTTGCATGAATACAATTTACGTTCAATTGGGGTACATAATGGCGGAGCAGAATCAGCCGAATTAATGAAAGAAATGGTTGTCAAAATGATGTTGTAAATAATTGAAAATGAGTACAGTTTCGACTTTTGTAGCTTTTTTGCGTGGTGTAAATGTTAATGGTACAAGTATGAAAATGGCAGAAGTTTCTTCCGTATTCGAAAAAGCGGGTATGCAAAATGTGATTTCCATTTTAGCGTCTGGTAATATCATCTTCCAAACACAACTTACTGCTTCTGCGGCTAGATCAATTCTAGAAAATGCAATGTCTATACATTTCAATTATGAAGCGTTTCTATTTGTGAAAACAAAGGACGAAGCGGCTTCTATTTTTGATAATAATCCATTCCAACCTGATCCAGATTTTCATATTTATAGCTTTATCGGGGATATCGGTTTGGATAAAATATTAATGGATCAATTTGAAAATATGACACATTCAGTCGGCGAATCAGCTCAAATTGTGACAAATAACTTTTATTGGAAAGTGCCTAAAGGAAATACTTTACAACCCGGATTTGGAAAAATATTAGGAAATAAGAAATTCAAAAATCTGTTTACTTCTCGCAATATCAACACATTTGAAAAGATTTTGAAGAAAATGTAATTGCATAGTTTCCACTTCTCTGCAGAGTCTCTCGGAGAGGACTTTGCGATTACAATAATTTTAATGTCACTTTCCTTGAATGGAAAAGTAACCAAAAGATCAAGTCGTCTGACTGCGAAGCAGCACCGCTGGTAACGCAACCCTTCGGAACGTTTGAAAATAGCTCGTGTACATTTTTTGCTGCTAGTTTAATTTTTTTAGTTGCTAAAACTCACGCAAAAAACACAGCTCCGCTATTTTCTGCACTTTGCTGCCAGACGACAAACTGTTGATTGACAGTATTTCTACTATTATATTTATGAAAATTCAAAATGCTTAATTTCAATTATTCGCATTAATGGATTAACGTGAAGAAAATCAATCAGTGTAGTCGATAGAAAGAATATATGTCTGAGTGAAGCGACCACGTATTAGCGCGAAGCAATTTATATTCTTTCCGAAGGAACGATTGATTTTTAGTTAAGGCAATTGCAGCCCTTTTGTTTCTTTTCCATCAAGGGAAAAGAAAGTTAATGAAGCATTTGAAAAGATTTGACAAAAAATACATTCATTACAGTATATTACAGAATGACTATATATGATTATTTAAAAAGTTGGGTTATTGATAAATTGGCAAAAAAGAACACGAAGAATATTCAATTTGGAACTGCGAATTTCCCAGAGAATGATTATAGTAAAATATTACCTTTTGCCTATGCTCAAAGCGATAAAAGCCAACTTCTCTCTAATCAAACTATTGTTGACTTAGATATAGAATCTGTATTTCAAAAAATTGACCACTGCATTACGCCTATTGGTAAACAATATCTAAACAGCAAATTGATTACTCAAAAAAATACCGAATTAATATCCGAACTAAATATAAATCGTTACAGTGATCCAATATTTAGAAATGCAATCATACAATCTTTACAAAAATTACAGAACTATCAGTTTTTCTCGCTATTTGAAAAAATATGGATTCCTAAAGAAATGGAATTTCCTAAGATTACATGGACTAAAATAACAACTTTAATACTTACACTAAGTTTAATTTTATCCTTTATAAAAGTAGAATTTTTAGGCATTTTCTTTATTATTTATATTACGCACTATATCGTTTATTTCAAACAAAAATATCTTTTACTATATTATGCAGACCAACTCAATGATATATCCAAACTATATCAAGTAGCAATCGAACTACAATCAAAATCTGCTGATAATACACCTTTACCAAGAATAAAAATATTTAATCGAGTAAATATTTTCTTATTTTTCGAATCTATTAGCAAAGCCGATTTTACAGGGATATCATTTCTTATCTACGAACAAATAAAAATTTTATTTCTATGGGAATTTCGTTTGTATCGACGAACATCCAAGGGAATTACAGCAAATAGAGAAAACCTTAAAACCTATTTTAATTTTATTGGCTTCACTGATATGGCATATAGTATAGCATCACTCAGAGCATCTAAAAATATACATTTTTGCACACCAACTAGAATTTCAATTCCCAAAATCTCCTTTGAAAATTTGCAACATCCATTGGTTGAAAATTGTATTGGGAATAGTTTTATATTTTCTCGTTCTTGTTTAATAACAGGCTCTAACATGTCTGGAAAAACGACTTTTATGAGAGCTATTGCAATTAATATCCAATTGTCTAATACGCTAAATATGGCATTTGCCGATACATTTCAATATTATAATTTTCCAATATATAGTGCGATTACGATTTCGGACGATATCAACAATAGTAAAAGTTTCTTTTTTGCAGAAGTAGATGTAATGAAAAATATAACATCTAAGACTCAAAAGGGCAATAGTTTAATTTTGTTAGATGAAATATTTAAAGGAACAAATCATGATGAAAAAATAGCTATCAAATATGCATTTTATACATTTCTTAATGAAAATGGGAATATCGTATTAGCATCAACTCATGACTTAGAAATGGCAGAAAATCTTAGTAATACTTATGATTTTATATATTTCAACGAGAGTATTATCAATAACAAATTACAATTTGACTATAAATTGAAATTAGGACTTTGCAAAGAACAAAATGCAATTAGGATTTTAGAATTAGCAAATATGAACTACTCTATTATCAATTACGCCAAAGAATTTTATCATAAAAAGAAAATTTAAGACATATAATTTACTAATTTTAGTAGTTATTAATTTACGGTTTATCTTAAAGAAATTATATGAGCATAGATTTATCTAAAGATGGTTCAAGTTTTGTCCATCATGTTTTCTTTTATTTAAAAAATCCAGATAATGCATCTGCAGCAGAACAACTTATTGATGGTTTGAAAAAGTTAACACAAGTGCCGACAATTCAATATTATCATATAGGTCTACCAGCACCGACAGACAGAGATGTTATTTTAGGCGATTATAGTATTTCTTGGCTTTGTTTGTTTAAGAATTTGGAAGAGGAGGAAATATATCAATCACATCCAATTCATCTAAAATTTATTGAGGAATGTGCACATTTATGGGAAAAAGTAGAAGTATTTGATTCTATTTAAAAATTGTAAAAATTATTTCCAATATTATTTTATACTGATCAGTATTATTGGCATTTATTGGATTAACGTGAGGAAAATCAATCAGTGGAGTCGATAGAAAGAATATATGTCTGAGCAGAACGAAGTGAAGTGACCGCGAAGCAATTTATATTCTTTCCGACGAAACGATTGATTTTTAGTTAAGACAATTACAGCCTTGATCTTTTGTTTCTTTTCCATCAAGGGAAAAGAAGGTTAAAACATAATATGCAAAGTCATCTTCGAGAGGCTATACGGAGAAAAAACTCCACACAAGCACCGTTCTTTCCCTACTAACGCTTGCACGAGAAAAAGATGAAAGAGCATCGAAAAAAGACATTACAATATCTCGTTCACCGCATCGCGATCTTTTGCTAATTGTGCTTTTAACGCATCCAAACCAGCAAATTTTACTTCTCCACGCAAATGTTGAATAATTTCAATTTCCAACATTTTTCCATAAATATCTTGATTGAAATCTAAAATATTGACTTCTATTGTTCTTTGCGTACCGCCAACAGTAGGACGTACGCCAATATTCATCATCCCTTTTAGCTGATTATTTTCATTATGCGGATCTTTTACCTTGACTGCGTAAACGCCATTTGCAGGAATTAATTTTTCCGTATTATCTACATCCAAATTCGCGGTTGGAAAACCAATCGTTCTTCCTAATTGATTGCCAGTTACGACCATGCCTTCGAAAAAATAAGGATGTCCGAGAAAATTATTGGCAGTTTGAATATCGCCTTTTAAAAGTGCTTCTCGTATTCTAGTCGAACTAATCGCTACCTCATTCTGTACTTGTTCGGATATTTCTTTGACTTTAAAGCCAATTTTTTCTCCATATTTTTCCAATAATTTGTAGTCGCCCGTACGTCCATGTCCAAATCTGTGATCATAACCGACGATGATACAACTCGGTTTACATTTATCCCAAAGGAATTTTTCAATATATTCTTCTGCACTTTGATTAGAAAATGCTTCGTCAAAAGGTACGACGATGACATTATCAACACCAAAGCTTTCTAATAATTTAATTTTTTCTGAGAGCGTCGTCAATATCGGAACAGGCATATTACCTTCTTTCACAATCTTACGTGGATGAGGATGAAAGGTGATGATAATCGTCTCACCGTTGTGATGTGCCGCTTCTGCTTTTAATTGAGATATAATTTTTTGATGGCCGAGGTGCACTCCGTCAAAAGTTCCAATCGTAACTACCGCATTTTTAAAGGTCGGCAATGCTTCAATATTGTTAAAAACTCTCATAGAAAAGACAAATATACTTGCAAAGAATTGTAGAATTGTAATTTCTGTTTAAAAATCCCTTTTGCCTTATTAACTTTGCCGCGCATTTAGGTTTCGAATTTTCTAAATAAATAATGAATATTCCCATGTCATTATACACACAAAGAGGTGTTTCTGCGCAAAAAGAAGAGGTACATGCCGCGATTGAGAAATTAGATCAAGGGCTTTACCCACATGCATTTTGTAAAATGTATCCCGATTTTTTAGGTGGCGATGATAAATTCATCAACATCACGCACGCTGACGGTGCAGGCACCAAAAGTATTTTGGCGTATTTGTACTGGAAAGAAACAGGCGACATCAGTGTATGGAACGGCATCGCACAAGACGCTGTAGCGATGAATTTGGATGATTTGCTTTGCGTAGGTATCTATGACAATTTGTTATTTTCTTCTACCATCGATCGTAACAAAATTATTATCAACGGCGATGTAATCAAAGAAGTGATCAATGGCACACAAGCTTTTTTTGATACGTTGAAACAATATGGCGTTCAGATTCATTATTTAGGTGGAGAGACTGCTGATGTTGGTGACGTTGTACGCACCATTGCGGTGAATGGAACCATGACTGCAAGATGGCCAAAATCCAAAGTCATTACAAATGAAAAAATAAAAGCAGGTAACGTAATTGTTGGTTTTTCCAGTGCTGGTAAAGCTGTTTACGAAACAGAATATAATAGCGGCTTGGGAAGTAATGGATTGACAAGCGCAAGACATGATGTTTTGGCTAAATATTATGCAGAGAAATATCCTGAAACTTTCGAAAATAAATTACCAAATGAAGTGGTCTATATCGGAAAAGAAAAAATGACCGATACGTTGGAAATTGATGGCGAAAAGATCTCTATAGGTAAATTGTTACTTTCTCCTACGCGTACCTATGCGCCATTGATGAAGCAAGTTTTGGATAAATATTTTGATACAATTTATGGAGTGATTCATTGCAGTGGAGGTGGACAAACAAAATGCATGAAGTATTTGCCTACAACTTTAAAAATTGTCAAAGATAATATGTTGCCCGTCCCTCCTATTTTTGATTTGATTCAAAAAAATTCTGGTTCGGATGACAAAGAAATGTATCAAGTTTTCAATATGGGACAACGATTGGAAATATTCACAGACGAAGCCACTGCACCTTCTTTGATCGAAGAAGCAACCAAATTAGGTATTGATGCTCAAGTAATTGGACATGTAGAAGCCTCAGATAAAAATGAATTGCATATTAAAACACCAAAAGGTTGGATTAATTATTGATTTTTATTTTGAATGATTATATATTTGCGCCGCATTTTAATTAATGCGGCTTTTTTTTGCCAACCTAGCTCAGCTGGTAGAGCAATTCATTCGTAATGAATAGGTCGAGGGTTCGATCCCCTTGGTTGGCTCAAAATTTAATTTTCCAAAACTACATTATGAAAAAAGTATTGTTATCATTGGCATTCAGTATGCCATTTTTGTTTGCCTCAGCCCAATCAAATAAAAAAATTGAATTTGGGATAAATGGCGGCTTAAGTTTGTATAATCTCACTAATCGCCAAATATATAGTGAAAATAATTACAAAGCAGGATTTGCAGCTGGAGTCGCGGTAAGTATACCTATAGCAAAAAGCTTTTATATTCAACCAGAAGCATTATATCAACAACAAGGTTCAAAATATGCTAATTTGACTACATCCATTAGCAAAGCAGATTATGAAATGCGATTTGGATATGTAAATTTTCCATTATTAGCCAAATATCAATTATTCAATTCAAATCTATCTATATACGCCGGTCCCCAATTGGGCATTTTAACAAACGCCAAATATATTCTTACAGTGAGCGGAACAGACATTAATGGAAAATATGAAACAGATATCAAAAAAGATGTAAATACGATAGACTTTAGCGGTGCGTATGGACTTGAATATTACTTTGCTATAGGAGGAAATTCGAAAATCGTATTGAATGCAAGATATAATACAGGTTTCTCTCATGTAATGAAAAGTGAAGAAAGTCGAGATGCTAAAAGTAAAAACACTGGATTTACTTTTATGGTTGGTTATAGATTCTAATTAATAGAAAATCTTATTAGAAAAAGGGAAAGTTAAATATTAACTTTCCCTTAATTTTTTATTTTTTGTTTAAACGTTTAAATTTATATATCTTGCACCTTACTAACATTCGTTCATTATGAAAAAGGTATCAATCAAGGATGTAGCACAAAAAGCGGGCGTATCGACTGCGCTGGTTTCTTATGTCATCAATGGACGCTTGCAAGAGCGGATCAATGAACAAACAGCTCAAAAGATAAAAGATGCTATTAAAGAATTGAATTATCGCCCGAATAGAATCGCTCAAAGTCTCAAATTGCAAAAGACTTTTACAATCGGTTTGATTGTACCTGATATTGCCAATCCATTCTCTTCTGCGGTGGCACGTTTGATTGAAGATGAAGCAACTAAACAAGAATATTCTTTGTTGATTGCTTCATCCGATGAAAATATTGACAAATTAAAATCGATTACTGAGTTATTTATCAATCGTCAAGTGGATGGTTTGATTATAGGTGCGGTGGAAAATTCCAAAGCTTATATTCAGGAATTGACAGACCGCAATATTCCTTTAGTATTGATTGACCGTTATTTTTCAGATGTTGATGTATGTTCCGTTTCAATTGACAATTTTGCAATTTCAGGTAAAGCAGCGCAAAATTTATTGGATCAAGGAAGAAAAAATGTTGCTGTATTTTCTTACAAAACAACATTGGAGCATTTGAATGCTCGTGTAGAAGGATTCGAACAAACCATAGCTCAAAATAAAGAAGCTAGATCTCAAGCATTTTACATAGATGAAAAACTTTTACCTATGCAAATGAGCGAAGCATTTGATCATTTATTTGAAAATAATTCACATATAGATGGTTTGTATTTCACCACCAACAAATTAGCTGTTGAAGGGATCAAACAATTAATTCAAAGAAAAATACAAGTACCAGAAAAAGTAAATATTGTCGCATTTGACGAAACGGACGCATTTGATTTATATACATCTCCATTGTATTATATCCAGCAGCCTTTGCAATTACTTGCAGAAACATCTGTCGATTTATTGACCCAACAGATTGATAATAATCCAATTGCGGAAAAGAAAGTACAATTTGAATCCACATTAATTTTAAAAAAATCAATTCATTAAAATATAATTCCATGGCACATACACAAACAAATCCAACTACCATCGTATGTTACGGTGAAGTTCTTTGGGATATTTTTCCACATGCACGCAAAGCTGGCGGCGCACCTTTTAACGTTGCTTACAACCTAAAACAAATGGGTGTAGATGCGCACATGATTAGTAGAGTGGGCAAAGACGAATTAGGGGATGCACTATTAAAAAAAATTGATAGTTGGAATATTCCGATTAATGATATTCAAGTGGATGATAAATTGGCCACTAGCACAGTGGAAGCTCATATAGACGAACACAATGAAGCGCATTACGATATCATCAATAATGTTGCTTGGGATAATATTCAATACAGACAAGAGGATGCGGAATTATTGAGCAAATCTTCCGCATTTGTATTTGGTAGTTTGGTTACGCGTAATGAAACGTCCAAAAATACATTACATCAATTGATTGAAGCGGCGCCATTTAGAGTATTTGATATCAATTTGCGTCCTCCATTTATTGACTTGAAACGTTTACAAGAACTTTTACATAAAGCCAATCTTGTAAAAATGAATAAAGCGGAATTACGCGAATTACTTGCGGAAGGTGGTAAGAATTATATTTCCGAAGAAGATAGCATGCGTTATTTGCAAGAAAAATATTCTTTGGATGAAATATTGGTTACCAAAGGAAGTAAAGGTGCCGTCTATTTGAATAAAGATACCTTTTATCGTTCTACGGCTATTAAAGTGGAAGTTGTCGATACGGTTGGTAGCGGAGACTCGTTCCTTGCAGGATTTTTGTCAGGTAAATTTTTAGGGTTAAATGAAGAAAACAAACCATTGAGTAATGCTTGTGCTTTAGGCGCATTTATTACCAATCATGAAGGTGCTTGTCCTGATTATACCATGGAAGAATTTAATCAATTTAAACAAGAACAACCCGCACCTGAAACAACGAATTATTCCGCATTAATTAATCAATAATATGTTACAACCAATATTTGGCGCGTCCATGTTGTCATGGGTCGCACCGCAATGGAAGGATGAAAGTGGTATTTATGCTATTAAAAAAGCAGCAGCAGCAGGATTTGACCTTATTGAATTGGGACTGCCGCCTTCCATGGAAATAAATATTTCTGAAATTAAATCCACATTAACGAAAGAAAATATCCAAGTGACTTGTGGATTAAATTTACCCAAAGAAGCGCATATACCTACCCATCCTGATATTGCGATCCATATGATTAAAAAAGCAATCGATATTGCAGAGCAATTGGGAAGCAGATATTTGGGTGGTGTTTTACACGGAGCTATTGGTGTATTTTCTGGTAAAAGCCGTACAAAAGAGGAATCTGACAAATTAATTGAGGTTTGGAATACGGTTGGCGCGTACGCAAAAACAAAAGATATTCAGATCGGAATTGAACCTATTAACAGGTACGAAAGTTATGTTTGCACATCTGGAGAAGAAGTATTAAATTTGATAAACTTATTGGAAGTGGACAATATTTCTCTTCATTTGGATACGTTTCATATGAATATTGAGGAGAACGGTTTTTATCAACCTGTAATCAAAAGCGACAAAAATTTGAAATATTTCCACATGACCGAAAGTGATAGAGGAATGCTTGGCGAAGGAAATGTACATTGGGAGGATTTATTCAAAGCTTTATCAGAAATAAATTATCAGCATCCGTTAGTATTAGAAAATTTTACTAATCAAGTGGATGGAATTGGAAGTCCGACATCCTTATGGCGTCCATCCAAATACAATGCAGACGATCTTGCCAAAGGTAGTTTGGATTTTATGCGAATGATGACCGAAAAATGGAATTAGCGTTGTTTGGTTTGTTATAAATAAAAGGAGAGTGTAAAAGAAATTTCTTTTATGCTCTTTTTTTATGAGCATAATTTATGCATCCGCTTATCTTTGTATCATGTGGAGAATATGCACCAAAGAGTGTCGGCAATTTTTCAGTAGCTTGACAGGCTATATAACAATTATAGCATTCTTATTATTAAATGGACTTTTCTTATTTGTATTTCCAGAGACCAGTATTCTTGATTACGGCTATGCAACATTAGATGGATATTTCTCCATTGCGCCATGGATTTTTTTGATATTGATTCCTATGATTACGATGCGTAGTTTGGCGGAAGAATATAAATCAGGCACGTTTGAATTATTGAAAACACTTCCCCTCTCTCCTGCGCAAATAGCTTGGGGCAAATTTTTGGGTGCGACCTTGATCGTTTTACTTTCTCTATTACCGACTATCATTTATGCTATTTCAATTCAGATGCTGAGCAGTACAGGCGGCATTGATACAGGCAGTACGATTGGCAGTTATATTGGTTTGTTTCTTATTGGTAGTGTGTTTGCAGCAATTGGTGTATGTACCAGCAGTTTTACTTCTAATATTGTGGTTGCATTTATCAGCGGCGTGATTTTGAGTTTATTGATATACAAAGGTTTTGATTCTATTGGCAGTATGAGTTCTTCTAATTTGGGTTATTATATACAAATGTTTGGGCTTAATTTTCATTATAAAAATATCAGCAAAGGAGTAATCGATATCCGAGATGTGTTGTATTTCTTGGGGATTATTTATTTGTGTTTATTAGTGAGCAAAAGAAATATTATTTTAAAATAGGCAATTTTGAATAAGATATTAAAAAATAAATATTGGTGGCTGGTGATCTTGGTTTTATTTTCCATTATTACAATCGTCACGTCTTATATACATTTCACGGTGGATCTAACGGCGGAAAAGAGATTTACGCTGACGCAGCCGACCAAAAATATTTTGGAAAATGTAGAGCAACCTATTGAGGTGCAAGTATTTTTAACTGGAGATCTTCCAACCAATTACAAGAAATTAAATGTTGCAGTCGCCAATCTTTTGGATGAATATAGCGAATTAAGTCACCATAATATCCATTATAGCTTCGAAATTCCTGGAGAGGGAATGCAAGATTCTGTAAAAGCAAATTTGTATGATTCGTTAGCTCGTCTTGGTGTTGTATTTGAAAACAATCAAAATTTTTCTGAAAAAGATCAAAAACAATCTCAACAACTGATCATTCCTTCTGCATTAGTAAGTATTGATGGAAAACGCCCAATTGCGGTAGATTTGCGTAGCAGTAAAACGGTTTTTAAAAATTATAATGTTGTCAATGATATTCCTGTTGAGGATAAAGAAGCAACTTTAAACGCAGCGGAAGCTTTATTGGAATACAAATTTTCCAATGCAATAGACAAACTTACCCGTAAAGACATCCCAGCAATTGCTTACCTCGTCGGCAATGGAGAACCGATAGACTTGACAATTAATGACCTTGGCGAAAGTCTGCGTAATGATTATAGATTAGGTGTCTTAGATTTGAAAAAATCTTACCCGAATCCCAAAGAAATCAATACATTACTCATCGTCAAACCATCCGAATCATTTACAGATGCCGACAAAATCAAATTGGATCAATATGTGATGCATGGCGGTAAGATTATTTGGTTTGTGGACAAATTATATGCGAGTTTGGATAGTATTATGAGCAGCAAGGCGGATTATGTTGCATATGATCGCAATCTGCAATTAGATGATATTTTATTCAAATATGGCGTGCGTATCAATGGAGATTTGGTACAAGATCTCAATTGTGCCAAATTACCCATCGTAGTGGGTTACAATCCAGACAATAGCCCAAGAATGCAACGTATGCCCTGGCCGTATTTTCCATTTCTAAACGCAGTCAACGATAATCCAATTACGAAAAATATAGATCGCGTGTTGCCATTATTTCCCTCAAGCATAGATACCGTCAGCGCAGAAGGAATAACGAAAACGGTATTATTGGCCACAGATACAAATAGTCGCGCAATTGCTTCACCAGCTTTGGTGAGTTTGAATAGTTGGCAAGATGATCCCAATTTTACCACATTCAATAAAGCGCATATTCCCGTTGCCGTCTTATTAGAAGGAAAATTCAAATCTTTGTATGCACACCGATTAACACAAGATGTGATTGACACCATTCAAAGAAATATACAATCAGATTTCCTAAGTGAAGCTAATCAATCAACACAACAAATTGTTGTTGCGAATGCGGGTATTGTAACTAATAGCGTAAACAAAACGACCGGTCCTATGCCGATGGGCGAAATTCCTTTTGATGAGTATAAATTTGCAAACAAAGATTTTCTATTAAATAGTGTAGATTATCTGACAAATAAAAATGGTCTTTTCATTGCTCGAAATAAAACATTCGTACTTCGGCTTTTGGATAAAGATAAAGTGGAAGTGCAAAAAGGAACATGGCAAATAATCAATATCATTATCCCAATTGCGATTGTAATATTCACTGGTTTCTTATTTCAATATAACAGAAAAAGAAAATATCAATTATCTTAGTTCTGAAATTTACTATAAATGACACACACGCAAATAGCATACATCACATTCGGTGTTGTTTTACTCATTGCATTATTGATCGACATATTTGTACTAAGCAAAAAACACCACAAAACCACTATAAAAGAAGCATTAAAACAAACGCTATTTTGGACAGTGCTAGCATTGGCATTTTGGGTATTTGTTTGGGTAGATGAGGGTCCGGTTTATGCGACGAAGTATATCAGTGCCTATTTGATGGAATGGAGTCTAAGTATCGATAATATATTTGTATTTATTCTCATTTTTAGTTTTTTCAAAGTTTCAGACGAAGACACTCCCAATGCTTTGTTATTCGGCGTATTAGCCGCAATTGTATTTAGAGTAATATTTATAGCAATAGGTATTGGTTTAATTCAAAAATTCAGTTGGATCATGTATATTTTCGGTGCAATCCTTTTGTATACTGGAATTAAATTATTTTTTCAAAAAGAAGAAGAGAACTATAATCCTAATGACTCTAAAATTTTCAAATTAATTAATAAAGTATTTACAGTAAGTCATACCAAACCAAACGGAAGATATTTTATCAAAGAAGATGGGAAAAGGAAAATAACAACCTTAGCAGTGGTCGTACTAATATTGGCATTTACCGATATTGCATTTGCTTTGGATAGTATTCCAACTGTAGTTTCGTTGGTAAAAGGCGGTGCAAATCAAGCTTTCAAATCACAAGATATCATGGTAATATATTCAAGTAATATCATGGCAGTATTAGGCTTAAGAAGTTTATTCTTTTTATTGAAAGGTGCAGCAGATAAATTCAAATATTTACAACAAGGAATTGCGTTTATTTTAGTCTTTATAGGCGTAAAAATGTTGATTGAATATTTCCATATTGAAATTTCTATTTATGTATCCTTAATAGTCATATTAGCAAGTGTAATGACGGCAATCTTTTATTCTTTATATAAGGAAAAAAGCACTAAAATCTAACTTACGGATGCGTAAGAAAATACATTTCTTACACTTATAATTCTATAAACAATTCATTCTAATAATTAATATTCTATTTTTAGAAATTATTTATATATAAAATTTTCTATTATAAAGTTTGGATTTATTTGTTAATTTGAAATCTTAAACGCCAATATAAACGATGAGTACTTTAAGCTATTTGTCGATGACTTGCTCGTAATGTATGGGGGTTCCGTCAGCCTTGACACCCTCCACCACGACGAGCATTTTTTTGGCAATGCTGTTGGTTTCAAACTTGATGTCCAGAGTGGGATTGTCTTTACTGAGGGTAACTCCGGGTTCCCAATACAATGTCTTGCGTCGGTCAGGTATACTTTTGTCTTTAGCTGCCATAGACTGGCCAAAGGGAATATAGGATGTATAACCAATTATCGACTTCCCCCAATTGTGGGCAATACGAGCTTTCAAAGACGGATCATGGTATTTTTTAGTGTAAATCAAAATGGTTGAATCAGGTCTTGGAAGAAAACGGACAAATGCGATTTGAGGTAATACAAGATCTGATACTCCCTCTGGAGACATTTCTATCTCATCTAAAAAAGCTTTATTTACGGGAAGTTTACTAGGATTTGACGGATTATAACCAAAACCTGGCAGTTTTCCCAACAACAAATCCCAAAGCTTAGCCCCTCCGAGGTAAACAGACGGATCATTTTCAAAGTTGATGTCGTAAGCAGCTCTTCCATTATCATATTGCAACTTCATTAAATCAGACATATAAATGTCTCTGACTGAGTCCGCCTTGGTTCTCCATTTTGGTGCTTGGACGACCACTTTTGGTAGCACGTGATGCCCTCTTGATGTGTCGCCATAGAAACTGATCCAAGTAGGTTGGATAATTTCGGATGTTTGAGTATTGCTTTTTACGTATGATAGACTAACGCGGTTGCTAGAATACGGGGATTTCGAGAAAGCCGAAGGCGGAAGGGAATCAACATCAAGCGAAAGCTTTTCCTGACCCTTGGCAAGTGCAAGATAGCAAGTGTCAAAAAGAACGATAGTGCTATCATGAAAATACCCATTTGCATCTATCGCAAGTTTCAAAGGCTGGTAACCTCCTTCACTACGCAAAATCAAGGAGATATCTGTTGATTGTATTTTACCTTTTACCTTGCCAGATAAGGAAAAATAGTTTTTATTTTCGGAAAAGGATTGTTTGGATTTTGTCAACACACTGCATCTCAATACTTCGTCCAATGCTTGGATAGAGGCTGGATCATTTTTTTGCAATGCACTATCAGGAATATTCTTACCTAATTGTAGCCACCCTTTTATATTGGACGGCTCTTTGAATACTGTATCTCTTATAGAAATAGAAAGTCTGACTGGAATTGAATCTTGGTAATTCAGTTGTAAGCCTTTTGTTGCGCTTCCTGCTTTCGTTACGTCGACTAGGTTAAAAAAAATTGGTTCTTTTTCTCTAGAAGGTACATAAATAGGACGGTATAAAAGAATTTCTCCATTTTTGTCAGAAAGAAACAGTTGCATTTTACCCGTGGGTAGTGTCCTCGTTTTTATTTCCACGAATCCACTATCCCTATTTTTCAGGAGGAAGATTGACTGATAAACAATCTCTCCGTCCATATATCCTATGAGATTCATCGAGTCGGAGAGAAAGTTCTTTGTTTTTCGAAACATTACAACCACAGAATTTGGATAGGTTGTAGCTTCCATTGCGATACCCTCGCTTTGCGCTACTGGCAGTACGATATCTGTCGCTCCAATACGGTAGGTTTTTCCCAGTTCCGGAACGAAGTCGAAGGTTCCGTATTGTTTCCCCATTGTCAATATGGGTTGGACGGTATCACCCAAATTCGACAAAAGGTACAGATTGTTTTCTTGTAAACCGTCTAAATGGTAACCAATTCTGTTACTTACACCAGCAACTAAGGATCCTCCTTCTGGAAAAATACGCATATGCTGGGATGCGGACCCCATCCTCCCCAATATTGGTATCTCTTTATGAAAAGCAAGGTAGGAATCGTTCCGGATCATAGCACTTGTGTAGGCTATGGCTTTAAAGTTGGCTCCTTCATAAAAGGTAGGCACAACCCATTGTCCAGCAGCCGTTGCATTAACGATAGGGTAGGCTTGGTGTGCCAACAGGCTGTCGCTACTACTAAACCAATCCACGAACATTGTTTTGGAATCCGTTCCAGGAATGCCATTATTGCTTAAGAATGCTTGAAAATGAACTGTGTCGCCCTCAGAATAAGTGACATTGTCGAAACTTAGATATATTGTTTGCGTAGTAGATATAGGATATTGTGCATTCAATATCTTAGGTATAGACAATAAAGCTATTACCATAGACATTATCATCACAGAAAATCTGAATGAATATCTAGTCATTTGCTCATTTATTTACAGAGTATATTAAAAATATTCATTTAAAATAACTCAATTAAAAACAGTTATATAGTAGAATAAAGTTAAATGAAATTATTTAATTAAAAACCACATAATATTATTCGTAAATAATAAACGAAGTTTTAGATTAAATACAACATTTATAAATACTTAATGCTCTAATGTATTTTATTCTTTGTTTGAAACCAAAGCGTACAATATGTATAAGAGAGAGTAATAGTTAGTAAAAATAGTAGTAGTACTATAAATTGCAGAATCACTTATATTAGGTACTAAATGTATGTGTTTGTGTATTTGTATATGTCCGCAAGCATGTTGATATATGTATAAAACAAAACAGCCTTTGTGATTTCTCACAAAGGCTGTAAAATAAATATGGCAGTTACCTACTCTCCCAGGGACAAGGCCCAAGTACCATCGGCCATAAGGGGCTTAACTTCTCTGTTCGGTATGGGAAGAGGTGAACACCCTTGGTAAGACCACCATAAAAAGGTTATACTTCGTAAATCATAAATCATAATTTATCATAAATCTTAATTCATAAATACTCCATATTTAATATCGTGACATATTGAAAAACTACTCTCTTTTTAATTTTATAAAGCTTACGGGCTATTAGTACTGCTCAGCTAAGATGTTACCACCTGTACACCTGCAGCCTATCAACGTAGTCGTCTCCTACGACCCTTAACAGTAAACTCATCTTGAGATAGGTTTCACGCTTAGATGCTTTCAGCGTTTATCCTGTCTGTACATAGCTACCCAGCAATGCAATTGGCATCACAACTGGTACACCAGCGGTACATACGCTCCGGTCCTCTCGTACTAAGAGCATGTTCCCTCAATTTACTTGCGCCCACCACAGATAGGGACCGAACTGTCTTGCGACGTTCTGAACCCAGTTCGCGTGCCACTTTAATCGGCGAACAGCCGAACCCTTGGGACCTTCTCCAGCCCCAGGATGTGACGAACCGACATCGAGGTGCCAAACCTTACCGTCGATATGAGCTCTTGGGTAAGATCAGCCTGTTATCCCCGGAGTACCTTTTATCCTTTGAGCGATGGCCCTTCCATACAGAACCACCGGATCACTTTAGCCGACTTTCGTCCCTGTTCGACGTGTCTGTCTCACAGTCAAGCACCCTTATACCAATATGCTCTGCGTACGATTACCAACCGTACTGAGGGTACCTTTGCAAGCCTCCGTTACTTTTTAGGAGGCGACCACCCCAGTCAAACTACCCGCCATACAATGTCCCCAATCGCATTGGGTTAGGTCCTAAACAACAGAAGGTTGGTATTTCAACAGTGACTCCCCGACTCCTGGCGAAGCCGGCTCATAGTCTCCCAACTATCCTACACATCGGTTGTTCAAGATCAATGTAAAGCTGTAGTGAAGGTTCACGGGGTCTTTCCGTCCCGTGGCGGGTAACCGGCATCTTCACCGATACTACAATTTCACCGGGCTCGTGGAGGAGACAGTGTGCAACTCATTAGACCATTCGTGCAGGTCGGAACTTACCCGACAAGGAATTTCGCTACCTTAGGACCGTTATAGTTACGGCCGCCGTTTACTGGGGCTTCAGTCAGAAGCTTTGGATTACTCCGAACATCCTTCCTTAACCTTCCAGCACCGGGCAGGCATCAGGCTCTATACTTCATCTTTCGATTTCGCAGGGCCCTGTGTTTTTGTTAAACAGTTGGTCGCACCATTTTATTGAAACCACATTGCTGTGGTACGCTTTATCCCGAAGTTACAGCGTTAATTTGCCTAGTTCCTTCTCCACGGCTCACCCGAGCGCCTTAGAATACTCTTCCCATCCACCTGTGTCGGTTTACGGTACCAGCCGCTATACTCGCTTTTCTTGGAACCTTCTCCCCTTCTTCACTTTGTCCGTAGACTCCGTTCAACGCACTATTCCGTAAGTACGTAGAAAGCTTGAAGATCCGTCACTTTTAATGTATAGCAGGTTCAGGAATATTAACCTGATTGCCATCAGCTTCCCCTTTCGGGTACACCTAAGGACTGGACTAACCCTGATCCGATTAACGTTGATCAGGAACCCTTGGATTTTCGGCGTTAAAGTTTTTCACTTTAATTATCGTTACTTATACCTACATTTTCTTTTGAAATCGCTCCACCATACGTCGCCATACGGCTTCGGTGCAATTTCAATGCTCCCCTACCAATGATACACTTAAGTGTACTATTACAGAGCTTCGGTTCATGGTTTGATACCCGATCATTTTCCGTGCAGAATCTCTCGACCAGTGAGCTGTTACGCACTCTTTAAATGAATGGCTGCTTCCGAGCAAACATCCTGGCTGTCCTAGAAATTCCACCTCGTTTGTTTAACTTAACCATGTATTGGGGACCTTAGCTGCTGTTCTGGGTTATTTCCCTCTCGGCCCTGCACCTTAGCGCACAAAGCCTCACTGCTGCAGATATTTGTTAGCATTCGGAGTTTGTCAGGATTTGGCAGGCGGTGAAGCCCCCTAGTCCAATCAGTAGCTCTACCTCTAACAAAATTCTTAATGCAACGCTGTTCCTAAAAACATTTCGGGGAGAACGAGCTATCTCTCAGTTTGATTGGCCTTTCACCCCTATCCACACGTCATCCCAAGACTTTTCAACGTCAACGGGTTCGGTCCTCCAGTTTGTGTTACCAAACCTTCAACCTGCACATGGATAGATCACAAAGTTTCGCGTCTACACCTACTGACTATGCGCCCTATTCGGACTCGCTTTCGCTACGGCTCCATTTTTTAAAAACTTAACCTCGCCAGTAAATAGTAACTCGTAGGTTCATTATGCAAAAGGCACGCCGTCACTTCTTGCGAAGCTCCGACCGCTTGTAGGCGTACGGTTTCAGGTACTATTTCACTCCGTTGTTCACGGTTCTTTTCACCTTTCCCTTACGGTACTGGTTCACTATCGGTGTCTGAGGAGTATTTAGCCTTACCAGATGGTGCTGGCAGATTCACACAGGATTCCTCCGGTCCCGCGCTACTCAGGATACTGCTCGTCCTAGTTAATTTCTGTTTACACGGCTTTCACGCTCTGCGGCTTACCTTTCCAGGTAATTCTACTTGATAACTATTTCTAAATGCAGTCCTACAACCCCGATACCGCACGCGGTATCGGTTTGGGCTATTTCCTGTTCGCTCGCCACTACTTGGGAAATCATTTAATTATTTTCTTTTCCTCTCCCTACTTAGATGTTTCAGTTCAGGAGGTTGGCTCTCTTGCGAGTGCTATATCTTCAATATAGCGGGTTGTCCCATTCGGAGATCTTGGGATATAATGCTCGTGTGCAGCTCTCCCAAGCTTTTCGCAGCTTACCACGTCCTTCTTCGCCTCTCAGACCCTAGGCATCCACCATACGCCCTTATTTCACTTTAAATTTCTTTATTTACCCTGTCTAATAGTGTGGTGATCACACTATTAAACAGCATTGATTTCGTTTTCCAATATGTCAAAGATCTTTTGAGTTATAAGTAATAAGTGATGAGTTATAAGTAATTGAATACTTACGACTTAAGACTGACTACTTCTTACTCACTGTGGAGGATAACGGATTCAAACCGTTGACCCCCTGCGTGCAAAGCAGGTGCTCTAGTCAACTGAGCTAATCCCCCGAGTTATTTAACTCGTAGACCCGCCCAGATTTGAACTGGGGACCTCTACATTATCAGTGTAGCGCTCTAACCAACTGAGCTACGAGTCTGTCTATATAGCGACTCTTCGCCCTGAGGCATGAGCTGCATCCCTTACGCCCTTTCTTCTTATCTATAAGAACTTTTCTTCTGTACTCTCGTACAATATTTTTAAAAGACAATAAAACTACTAAATATTAAAAACCTTCGTATCTCTAAAAAGGAGGTATTCCAGCCGCACCTTCCGGTACGGCTACCTTGTTACGACTTAGCCCCAATTACTAGTTTTACCCTAGGCGGATCCTTTCGGTTACCGACTTTAGGTACACCCAGCTTTCATGGCTTGACGGGCGGTGTGTGCAAGGTCCGGGAACGTATTCACCGTAGCATTGCTGATCTACGATTACTAGCGATTCCAGCTTCACGGAGTCGAGTTGCAGACTCCGATCCGAACTGAGATAAGGTTTTTGAGATTCGCGCCTTGTCACCAAGTGGCTGCTCTTTGTCCTTACCATTGTAGTACGTGTGTAGCCCCGGGCATAAAGGCCATGATGATTTGACATCATCCCCTCCTTCCTCGCGCCTTACGGCGGCAGTCTCATTAGAGTGCCCAGCTTAACCTGATGGCAACTAACGATAGGGGTTGCGCTCGTTGCGGGACTTAACCCAACACCTCACGGCACGAGCTGACGACAACCATGCAGCACCTTGTTTCGTGTATATTGCTATAAATAGACCTTTCAATCTACGTCACTCACATTCTAGCCCGGGTAAGGTTCCTCGCGTATCATCGAATTAAACCACATACTCCACCGCTTGTGCGGACCCCCGCCAATTCCTTTGAGTTTCAACCTTGCGGTCGTACTTCCCAGGTGGATTACTTAATGCTTTCGCTCAGACACTTACTATCGTATCGCAAATGTCGAGTAATCATCGTTTAGGGCGTGGACTACCAGGGTATCTAATCCTGTTCGCTACCCACGCTTTCGTGCCTCAGCGTCAATCGTCCTTTAGTCAGCTGCCTTCGCAATCGGTGTTCTATAACATATCTATGCATTTCACCGCTACATGTTATATTCCGCTGACCTCAGCGACATTCAAGATCTATAGTATCAAAGGCAGTTTGTAGGTTAAGCCTACAGATTTCACCTCTGACTTATAAATCCGCCTGCGCACCCTTTAAACCCAGTGAATCCGGATAACGCTTGCACCCTCCGTATTACCGCGGCTGCTGGCACGGAGTTAGCCGGTGCTTATTCTTCTGGTACTGTCAAATATCTTAGAAAAGATGGTTTTCGCCCCAGATAAAAGAAGTTTACAATCCAGAGGACCTTCATCCTTCACGCGGCATGGCTGGTTCAGACTTTCGTCCATTGACCAATATTCCTTACTGCTGCCTCCCGTAGGAGTTGGGCCCGTGTCTCAGTGCCCATGTGGCTGATCATGCTCTCACATCAGCTAATGATCGTGGTCTTGGTGGGCCGTTACCCCGCCAACTAACTAATCATACGCACATCCGTCTTATCCCCTTACGTTTAATATTCTACTCATGCGAACAAAATATACTATGGAGTATTAATCCGGTTTTCACCGGGCTATCCTCCAGGATAAGGTTGGTTATGTACGTGTTCCGCACCCGTTTGCCGGTCGCCACCATCCGAAGACGTGCTGCCCCTCGACTTGCATGTATTAAGCCTGCCGCTAGCGTTCATCCTGAGCCAGGATCAAACTCTCCATTGTAAATGTTGTTGTTTGACCCGACTAGCTTCTCTCGAAATCTATTCGGTTCTTGTTGTTTTTTCGTTTATACTTCAGGTTCTTTTTACCCTTCGTTTTACTGTCTTTCAAAGATCTTTTAAAACTACTCTCTAGTAATCTTATTGCCAAATGTTAACCTCTCAGCCAATCATCCGTTCCGCTTAGCGGGTTGCAAAGGTAAGTGATTATTTTTATTTAAACAAAATTTATTTTTTATTTATTTTTCTAACTTACTCATTTTCAAGAACTTATCTCGTTATTCGCTTCCGTTTAACGGGTTGCAAAAGTAAACCAAATATTTAACTTAAACAAATTTTATTTAAATCTTTTTTCACCCTTTCTTAGAACTCTCCCCCCACTTCCGTAAGGGGGCGCAAAAATACACAATTATTTCATCTGGCAAAATATTTTGAGAAGTTTTTTAAAAAAAATTAGAAATGCTTGCGTAAAGCTGGTAATGCAAGGATAATCGCTATTAAGAATAGTAATGCACCAATAATAAATGGCATCCCGGGAAAATAGAGCAATGCATTTTTACTAGAAAAGTACGCAAACAAATTATTCATAATCAACGGGCCTAAAATAGATGTCACACTCATAAGACTCGTCATACCACCTTGTAATTCTCCTTGTTCGTTAACAGCAACTTGACTCGAAATGGCTGCTTGTATCGCAGGTCCACAAATACCCCCTAAACAATATATAGGCAAAATTGCATACATCATCCATGAAGTTGTCGCAAATGCAAACAATAACATTCCTAATGCGAAAAGCAACAATCCATACACAATAGCTTTTTTTGAACCTAGCACAGGCATAATTTTACCTATAAGAACTCCTTGAACCAACATCACCAAAACACCTATAATACCCAAAGAAACCCCGACTTGTTGCTCTGACCAATTAAATTTGAACATAGTATAATATGTCCATGTAGATTGTACTGCATGTCCCCCCAAATAAAAAAGTGTCAAAGTAACCATCAAACCTGCAATTACTGGATATTTGCGTAGCTGAATTAAAGAACCAATTGGATTCGCTCTTTTCCACTCGAATTTTCTTCTATTTTCATTTTTTAAAGATTCAGGTAGAATGAAGTAGCCATATATGAAATTAGCAAATGCTAAGATTGCAGCAATATAAAATGGAACACGCGAACCATATTTTGCAAAGAAACCTCCGATTACAGGTCCTATAACAAAGCCTAAACCAAATGCAACACCAATCAATCCAAAATTTTGTGCTCGTTTTTCAGGAGTACTGACATCAGCAATATATGCAGAACCTGTTGTAAAACTTGCGCCAGCGATACCAGCTAAAGCACGCCCAACAAATAACCAAGAAAGAGAAGGGGCTTTTGCCTGAAACAAATAATCGATAGCCATACCTAATAAGGAAAACAACAAAATAGGTCTCCGTCCAAATCGATCACTTAATCCTCCCAAAACGGGCGAAAATAAAAATTGCATCACCGCATAAGTAAAGATGAGCCATCCTCCATAAACAGATGCTTTTTCGATACCTTGTCCTGATAATTCTTCAATTAATTTTGGAACAACAGGAATGATGATAGCAATGCCGATAACGTCAATCAAAAGCGTAATAAATATGAAAAAGATGGCACGTTGTGTAGGAGCTTTTTTCACATCAGTCATATAGAAATGGATATTTAATGCGTAAATATAATTGAAATAAATATCCTTTATAAAAATATACAATTACATAACGGGAGATGGCGTAATTACCTCTGTAGGATAAGCAACCTCTACCAAAAACAACCCCTTTCCAGGAGCAGAGAAATCGGCTTTGGTACAATCATGCGCAGCTAAAATAGCTGCAAAATCATCAAAAGAAAAATAACCTCTACCTACTTTTAACAATGTAGCTACTAATGCCCGTACCATACCTCTCAAAAAACGATTACCGCGAATATTAAAAACGATTTGTTCATTGTCCATAGACCATTCCGCCTTGAATATTTCACAGAAATGATTATTTACTTGTGTATTCTTTTTAGAAAAAGATGAAAAATCATGTCGTCCTAAAACGAGCGCAGTAGCTGCCTTCAATTTATCCCAATCCATTGTATATGGATAATAATAAGACGTATCTTGAATGAATGGATTTTTCGATTGATGAATATAATATTTGTATTCTCTAGTATTAGCATCAAATCGAGCATGCGCTTCCGCACCTACTTCCACGATCCGCTTGATCACAATATCAGGAGATACCATGGAATTAAGATTATACACTTTTCCCATTGGAAAAGCTCCTGCTATATCAAAATGAAAATAGTTTTGTAAGGCATGAACACCAGCATCTGTACGAGAAGATCCCGTAAGAATAATGGGATCTTTCAATAATTTTAGAAGTGCATTTTGAATCTCTCCTTGGATGGTTTTTCCAGTATTTTGTATTTGAAAACCATTAAAATTGGTGCCTTTATAGCACACTTCCAAGAAATAACGCATTGGCAATGACTCGAGTTATGAGTTAATTTTTGTTAATTAAAGCTTCGAATTGTGATTTGTAATTTTTATCCAACAATTGAGATTCTAATGATTTGTATTGACCACCATCGTAAACATTTGGATAAAGTAAACGATATAAAGAGAATCTTGATGCATCACTCAATAACAAATCACCCAATTGTTTGATCTGTGCTGTATAAACACATTTTGTATCAATAGCTTTTCTTGCAACCAAAATCATTTCATCATCAGAATTTTTAGCAATCATTTTCTTTTTGATTTTATCCAAATCTTTATCTGATAATTGGTCTGTGCAAGTGCTGTTGAAAATTTCATTACCAGAAGCCGTTGTGACACTTTTATCTTTTGTTTTAACAACTTCCTTTTTGGTTGATTCTTCAGATTTCGATTCATCATCAGAAAATGCTGCTAAATTATCATTGGAGGTGGCTGTCTTTTTAGTGGTACCTTTGTAGAAAGGATTGCTACTATCATTTTTTGCATCCGAAGTTGTGTTATTGTTATTGGTATTAGCAGCAACGTCACTTTTCTCTATATTATTTGTAGACGCCACTTCATTTGAGGTGGTGGCTTCATCACTTGGGATAAATGCAGTAATTGTATCCGTATTATTCGCAGAAGTTGAAACAAATTCAAGTGAGATACCTCTCCTATCTTTACGTTCTTGCGTTTTTATCATGCTACGAACATCACTATCGACAACTGTTTTCTCTTGATTATCCTCTGCTGTATAATCTGATTCTTTGAAAGTAGGCTTGGCATTATTAACTCGGGTAATAGCACGTTCTTTATTTTTTATAATTTCGTTGCTCACACGACCTTCCGTAACAGGTTTAGATGTATCTAAACCTGTAGATTTTTCTGCCATTACCGCTTTTGCCTTTTTAGCATCTGCTATCGCTTTGTAATTAGTTGTATCATTAGACGTTTTTGCAAGCAAAGCACCAAAAGATGCGTTATTATCCGATTTATCCGAAGGTGTAGTAGTTTCTGTTGCTGCAGTTTGTTGACTTCCATCTTCTACCACAGCAAGCGTTTCACCAGTTTGTCTATTTACAACGCTCCAAATATCACCCGTCTTTTTCAAACGATAACCAGCATCGGTACCTGCAATATTGCACAAGTATGTTTTAGCTGGATATTTATCTTGTGGGAAACCAATCGTAATATTATATTTTCCATCTTTCAATTTGGAAATAATCAAATAACCAACAGAAGAAGAACTATAAGTTTTGCTATTTAAGATAACATAAAATGGTTGCTGACCATCGGATTGTATATATATAAAATGTGTACGAGTATCACTTTGTGCAAAACTCGAAATCGTTAATAATGAACATATTACAAATAAAAATCCTAATGATACCTTTTTATATATAGACATACTACTTTGTAATTTAAAAACGCAAAATTAATTTTTCGGGATAAAATCTCCAATTAAATACATGAATTACGCAAACATAATGCCGTAAGTAAATGATTTAATTAGAATCAATCCGAAAACACCAACCTTAATCTTGTAATTTGGAACCATAAGCAAGATCACCTGCATCCCCTAATCCAGGAACGATATAAGATTTCGCAGTCATTTCTTCATCAATATCACCACACCAAATAGTCACATTACTTCCTAAACCTTTCTCTACGTACTCCACTCCTTGCGTACAAGCTATCGCACATACTACGTGAATTTGGCTAGGATTGCCTTGATCTTTCAAAGCATGAACAGCACTCACCAATGATGCTCCAGTTGCGATCATCGGATCCACAACGATCAAAATCCTATTATCCAAGGATGGGCTACTGATATATTCTACTTTAATTTCAAATGAACCATCTTTGTGATGTTTACGATAAGCAGAAATAAATGCATTGTCTGCATGGTCAAAATAATTCAACACACCGCCGTGCATTGGCAAACCAGCTCTTAAAATCGTAGAAACGACAGGTTGCGCTTCCAATACTTTGCTATTATGAATACCTAATGGCGTTTCAATTTCTTTTTCAACATATGGTAAAGTCTTACTTAATTCATAAGAGATAGCTTCTCCGATACGTTCTAAATTTCTTCTAAAACGCATTCTGTCTCCCTGTACATGGACATTTCTAAGTTCACTTACCCAATTACTGATCAAGCTGTGACTTTCACTCATATTTATTACCATAATGCGAAGATATTGTCTGTATACGAATTACTCAAATAAACGATAAAATTGATAAGAATTGCCCAATTGAAAAATATGCCATTTTTTTGCATTGAAAATAGTAAAAAAATGATTTACAGAGCAATAGGATTAATGAGCGGTTCTTCTTTAGATGGTTTGGATATCGCAATGGTCGAGTTTGAAGAAGTAAGAGGTCAATGGAATTATAATGTAGAAGCTGCAGATACAATTGCATATTCTGATGAGTGGAAAAATAAATTACAATCAGCTACGCAAATGAATGCAAGAGATTATCTGCATTTGCATAGTGAATACGGTCTTTATTTGGGTAAATTAACCCAAGAATTTATAGAAAATAACCACTTGGAGCATCGCGTGCAAATGATTGCTTCTCACGGACATACAACGTTTCACGAACCACAAAATCAATTCACTGCACAATTGGGAGACGGCGCAGCCATTGCAGCCGAAACAAATATAAATGTGGTCAGTGATTTAAGAGCTTTGGATGTTGCATTGGGTGGACAAGGTGCGCCCATCGTACCCATGGGTGAAAAATTTCTTTTTCCCGACTACGGATATTATTTAAATATTGGCGGCATTACCAATATTTCCATTCAATCTGAGGATAAAATTATAGCCTTTGATGTAGCTCCTGCAAATCGTATTTTAAATCTTTTAGCTGCCAAAAAAGGACAAGAATTTGATGGAGACGGAAATATCGCGGCCGCGGGGAAAGTAGACACCGCCTTATTAACCAAGTTAAATAGTTTGGATTATTATAAAAATTCGGGAGCAAAATCCTTGGCAAACGATTTCGGTACAGATACAATTTTCCCAATTATCGAAAATGCGCAATTATCGACAGAGGATGCCATGGCGACCTATATCGAACATATCGCTATGCAAATTGGTTATGCGGTTTCAGCCAATCCTCGTCCCAAAAATTCCAATAAAATGTTGATTACTGGTGGTGGCGCTTTCAATGCTTTTTTAATCAAACGTATTAGTTATTTTATGAAACAATACGGAATTGAAGTGGTCATCCCAGAAAAAGATACCGTTGCATTCAAAGAAGCAATCATCATGGCATTTTTAGGTCTTTTACGTTGGAGAGAAGAAAATACGACATTAGCAACCGTGACAGGCGCAAGTAGAAATAGTATTGGTGGTGCTATTTGGATGGGACAAGAATATTAATTCCAAACATTGATATCCAAACTACAATATAATAATTATGAAACTGGAGAATTTTCTGAAGAAAAAGAAAGATCTCAAGAGGAAATCATTTCTCTAGTTCATAATTTTCCTTGGGAAAAGCAAAGAGATTATTTTGTAGTTGGATTGACAAGTCCATCCGTAACTATAGAAGATAATGAAGGCAATTATCTCAAGTTGGCACTTTATTACCATGGGAAATTTATCATTTATTACCGAACTACAGCAAATAAGTTATATACACATACAGCAACCAACATTGAAGAGTTCAAATCCATATTGCTTGATTTTACAAGTAAAAAGATAGATTCAAACTCATTTAAAAATGAAAATTATTTGTCTATCGATAGTTCCAAACATTTTGTCACTAACGATTTTCTTTACAGATTATCATCTAAAAGAAACCTAATTTACTTCTTCTTCAGAACGGGTACTGGCTTTATTGTCATTCCGTTTTTACTTCTTTTAATAAAAGCTGTTAATAACGCTAAGACCTTTGCACCTATAATTTTTCTTTCAATTGTATTTTTGATATTTGTAGGGCTACCGTTATTCTTTTTTCTAAACTATTACATTTATTCAAAAAATTGGAATTTAATTATTAGTCGTGGAAATGAATATTTTTATTTTGGATTGAAATCAGATATGAAACAATACGCAAAAAAAGATATTGAAAAAGTAAAAGTTTATGGTTCTTCAAATGGACGCACCCCATTAGCAGGTTTTTCACTTATCAAAATCATCTTAAAAAATGGGGAAGAATTAATTGTTCCTAATATTTTAATAGATGAAAATACACTGATCAAAAAATTTAAGCCAGAACTAATCATGCGAGTAAATCAATTAATTCTGGCAAAAAAAAGGACATATAATTAGTTATAAAAAACTAAAACTATCCCCATCAAAAATTCCTTTATCACTCAACTTCAAGTGAGGAATCACCAACAAAGCCATAAAACTTAATGTCATATACGGCGCACTGAGTTGCGAACCGAGAGATTTCGCAGCATGATCTATTTCTGTATATGCTTTTGCAACTTCAAATCCATCTTTTTCACTCATCAAACCAGCAACAGGCAGAGGTAACACTTTCTCTTCAGCGCCATTTACCCAGCTTACACCACCTTTTGCAGCGATTAATAATTGAATAGCACGATAAATACTTTCATCATCTACTCCAACAGCGATAATATTATGACTATCATGCGCCACAGTGGAGGCAATCGCACCGGATTTGAAATTGAAATTTTTAATAAATGCTTTAGCTACTGGTGCATCAAAATAACGATTCACAACCACCATTTTCAAAATATCTCTTTCTGCGTCTGAAATTATAAGATCACCACCCAATTTTGGTTCGAAATACAATTTATTCGTAATGAGTTGACCATCGAGCGCTTCCATTACTGGAATCTTTCCATCCTGTGAAGGATATTCCTCGGATTTAATTGCAAGATCTTCTATGTTAATATTTGTGATTTCAAATTGATTGATCACTTTTTCTGTAACTGATTCGATATTCGTTTGTCCATTTTCTGCAACCAATTGCCCATCGATATATGTTTTCAAAACTTGAAAATCTTTCAGATCTTTTATTTCAATAAAGTCCGCAGGATCGCCAATTTTCAACAAACCAACATCTAATTTATAATGCTTCACGGGATTGATACAAGCCGCTTGCAATATTTTGAAAATATCAATTCCTTTCGCAACAGCTCTTTGGCATAATTGATTGATATGTCCAAGAACCAAACTATCGGGATGTTTGTCATCACTGCAGAACATGATTTTATCCGGATAATCATTTAAAAGATCGATCAAAGCTTCAAAATTCTTGGCGGCACTTCCTTCCCTAATCAAAATATGCATTCCAACAGCCAATTTATCCAAAGCTTCTGGAGCTGTGAAACATTCATGATCTGTGGTAATACCTGCCGCAGCATATTTTGCAGCATCTTCCCCACGTAATCCTGGCGCATGTCCATCAACGGGTTTGCCTGCTTTATGAGCGGCTTCAATTTTAGCCAATACCTCAGGATCTTTGAATAAGACGCCAGGAAAATTCATCATTTCTGCCAAATATTTCACATCATCACTTGCCAATAATTCGGCAACCGCTTTACTATCCAATGTAGCTCCCGCGGTCTCAAATACGGTGGCAGGAACACAACTTGGTGCACCGAAATTGAATTTGAATGGAACTTGTTTCCCATTTTCAATCATGTATTTCACACCTTCTATCCCAATAACATTGGCAATCTCATGCGGATCATTGACCGTAGAAACCGTTCCATGTGTTACCGCAATTCTCGCAAATTCTGAAGGAATCAGCATACTGCTTTCCACGTGAACGTGCGCATCTACAAATCCAGGTAAAATGTAGGAATCAAACTTCTCTCCTTTCAATTCGTTTGCGGCTGTAATTTTTCCATTTTCAAATATTACTTCACCAGGATAAATTCTTTTATTTTCTATATCGACTATATTTCCTTTCAATTGCATTTTCCTAAATTTTTATTGTAATAAATCTGGACGTCTTTCTTCGGTGCGCTTCAATGCTTGTTCATCTCGCCAAGCATCAATTATTTTAGGATTGCCCGTCATCAGTTCGTCCGGCACCTTCAACCCACGAAATTCTGCGGGACGCGTATAAACGGGTGGCGCTAACAAATTATCTTGAAATGAATCGGACAAGGCAGAAGTTTCATCACCCAAAACACCAGGAATTAATCGACCAACACTATCTACAATAACCGCCGCAGCCAACTCGCCTCCGCTCAATACATAATCTCCTATAGAAATTTCTTTAGTCACATACAAGTCGCGGATTCGTTGATCAATGCCTTTATAATGACCGCAAATAATTAATATTTTTTCTTTTAGTGAAAGTTCGTTTGCAATTTGTTGATTGTGTTGCTTCCCATCAGGCGTCACGTAAATAATCTCATCATAAGGTTGTTCTTTTTGCAAATCATCAATAGCATTTGCCAAAGGCTCACAACGCATCACCATACCAGCGCCACCGCCAAACTGATAATCATCGACTTGACCATATTTATTCAATGCCCAATCTCGTAGATGTATAATATTTATTTGCAGAAGATTCTTCTCACGAGCACGCTTTATAATACTATGAGAAAGCGGGCTCGCCAACAAATCTGGAACAACGGTCAAAATATCTATTTGCATAAGGCAAAGATAATACAATCATTTGCTAATCAAATCTATCCAAACAGTTATTCGCTTTTTGGTACGTTCTTTGTTTTCACAAATAGATCCAGCATGCGTCAGACCAAAATATTACGCACACCAAAATGGATAGATTGTTATTTTATTTGAATATATACTTAAGTTGCTATCACATTTCCCTTTTCAAATAATACAATCACAAGGCTTATTATTTTATCCGATTTTTTAATTAATCAACGTTTGACGTATTGATTGAAAATTATATACCTATGTCCGTAAGACTATATGTCCTGTTACTACTATTATGCTTTGGGAAAAATGCTCAAGCCCAGCAAAAACCGAAAATTTTGCATATCAATGGCGCAGTAAAAGATACTAATGGTATTTTTTTAGATAGTGCAATAATATTTACAACAAAAGACACTGCTTTATCTGATACGGCAGGGAAATATAAAATAAATGTCACATCAGGAGACTCTGTTTTTATAGCAAAAAAAGGCTACTATACCAATGGTTATATACCACAATCAGAACACGCAACGATATTAATGGTTGCAGCACCACCTCCAGAAATAGAAAGTGATAGTCTGAATATTAGAGGTTTGGTAAGAGACACTTCACATCAGCCAATAGCCAATGCTTTAGTTTATACATTTGGTGATAGTACACACACAGACTCAAGTGGATTATTTCGGATAAACATCAAAAAAGGAGATACGGTATTTGTAGCTTCGGATAAACACAATTCTTTATTCTATGTCCCTCGCTCGGACACATCCTCGCTAGTATTGACACCGAAAAGAGTACGAAAAGATATCACTTTGGTCTCTCCGTCTGACACGACTAGTAAAAAAAGTAATTTCGGAGAGGATAACTTAGAAGATGTTGTTGTTGTGGGTTATGGAACTCAAAATAGAAAAGATCTTACGAGTGCTGTAGCTACTATTAAATCAAAAGAATTAATCAATCGACCTACGACCAATTTAATCGGAAGTTTGCAAGGTTTAAGTCCTGGTCTTATCGTCAATCGATCCTCTGGACAACCTGGCAAAGAAGGATTTACACTTCAAACACGCGGATACACCTCCGTAAACGGAGGTAATTTGTTAGGACTTGTGGATGGAGTAAATGGAGATATCACAACCGTAAATCCATATGATATAGAATCTGTCACCGTATTAAAAGATGCCTCCGCAGCTGCCATCTATGGTGCAAGAGCTGCTGGTGGAGTTGTATTAGTTACTACCAAAAGAGGGAAACGTGGATTTCATGTGAACTATAATACAATGATAGGCGTACAAAAATCCGTCAAACGCCCAGACAGAATTCATAGTTGGCAAGAAGCCGAATTAGCTAATGAAGCGAGTATTAATGCGGGACAAAACCAAATCTACACAGATCAACAAATCAATTGGATGAAAGATCCCAACACGAACTATCAAATATCCGCGACAGATCCAAGCAATTATGACTATTACTATGATATGAATCAAATCCCTTTGATGGTAAAAAATAGTGCCATGGCATCTACACATAATCTTTCCTTTAGTGGTGGGACGAATAAAGACAACTACTATTTTTCTCTTGGATATTACGACCAAGACGGACTTTTTAAAGTAGGAGAAAATTCTACCAATAGAGTTAATCTAAGATTTAACTATAATCATGAATTGAATAATATATTTGATATCACTTCAAAAATAGCGTATCGAAAAACGTATACAACTTCTCCAAGTTATGGAGGTGATGGTATTTTTGATTATTTATATTCTAGTCCAACTCGATTTCCCATCTATGTTCCGAATACAGAAAACTATATTTTCAATCAATCTGCCAACTATGCATATCCTTATTTAAAAGATGGAGGCGCGACGGACAACAAATTCGAAGAATTAACAACGATGTTCCAATTGAGGGCAAAAGATTTCATCCCAGGTGTCATGTTACGTGCAGTATATGGAGGTCGCTACACGATTGAAGGAAATGAAATTGTCAAGCGTACAGTTTCCTTATATAATATCACAGAAAATGTAGGATTTTTAAATAATCCTAATTCCTATGAAAAAGATCGAAACTTAACTTATTCCAATAATATTCAGTTACTAGCAGACTATGATAAGAAAATATACAAACATTCCTTTCACGTATTAGGAGGTTACGCATTTGAAAATTATAGTCAAAATAATACAGTCGCTATCGCTAGAAATTTATCTTCCAATGATTTATTTACCTTAAACATTGGAGATCCTTCTCAAGCTACCAACTCAGAAGATATACAAGAGTGGGCAATGTCTTCTTTCTTTGGAAGATTTGAGTACAATTATAATAGTAAATATTTGTTTCAAGCTACGGTCAGAGCAGATGGTAATTCTAGATTGGACCCAAATAATCGTTGGAAAACATTTCCTTCGTTCTCTGTAGGTTGGCGATTAGCACAGGAAAGTTGGTTTCAAAAAGCACTTCCCATTTTTAATGAATTCAAAATCAGAGCTTCTTGGGGAAGATTGGGAAATTCTGACGGAGTAAATGGTGTGATCTCCAACTATGATTATTTTTCCATGCTTGTCAATGGGGAATATTATCCATTTAATAACAACAGAACACCTTCTTATTATCAACAAATTTTACCAACACTTAATAAAACATGGGAAATTGTTGATACTAAAGATATCGGGATAGATGTTGGCATGTTGAAAAACCGATTAACATTCACCG
The DNA here is from genome assembly GCF_004337365.2 of Rhizosphaericola mali. GTDB lineage: Bacteria > Bacteroidota > Bacteroidia > Chitinophagales > Chitinophagaceae > Rhizosphaericola > Rhizosphaericola mali. The sequence goes on from NZ_CP044016.1 coordinate 2,966,290, forward strand.
CTGATTACTATGTTAGAAATAATGATAATATGCTGATGACTCCAGCCTATCCAGCATTTATGGGAATAACGCCATCCTCTTCCAATAAAGGAAAATTCCAAACTAAGGGATGGGAATTTGCTATTGGATGGAAAGATAATATTGGGCAAGAATTTAGTTACTGGGTAAATGCCAACATTTCCAATAATACCAATAAAGTGATTGCTTATGGTGGTGCAAAAGCGGTACAAGCAGGACAAAACTACATTATAGAAGGTCAGCCCATTAATACGATATGGGGATTCAAAGCCCAAGGTTTATTTCAAACAGCCGCTGAAGTTGCTAGTTCGCCACTATTCAGAACTACAACCGGCCCTGGAGATATCAAATATGAAGACATTGATGGCAACGGCTCCATTACTGTTGGCAACAGTCGTTTAGGTTCTTCTGGGGATTTAGTCAAATTAGGTGATACGTATCCACACTATATATATGGGTTTAGTTTCGGTGCAAATTATAAAGGATTTGATTTTTCTGCGATGTTTCAAGGTGTAGGCAAAAGAGTATTCATGCCTTCCATTAATGATTTGTACGCATATTCATCTTCTTCAGTTATGCCTTTAGATTATAGTTTGGATTATTGGACTGCAAATAATAAAGATGCAAGATTTCCAAGAATGTATTTGAATGGCACACAGAATACCGTTTCTTCCTCGTATTGGTTAATGAATGGCGCGTATTTAAGACTAAAAAATGTACAACTGGGATATACATTACCCAATAGTTGGTTAGCAAAATATAAAGTTCAAAGTTTGAGAATATTCTTTACGGGTCAAGACCTTTGGACCAAAAGCAACCTTTGGATAAAATCACTTGATCCAGAAACCGCAGCAGGGAATCCATGGAGATATCCTCTCATGAAAAATTATTCATTTGGAATCAACCTAAACTTCTAATCATGCAAAAGCTTACTATAAATTATTTACTATTTCTTTTATCTGGAAGTTTACTTGTTTTTTCTTGTAATAAACAATTAGATAAGACACCAGAATCTCAATTATCAGATGCTACTTTTTGGAAAAATCCAAATGATCTAAAATTAGCTTGTAATGCTTTGTATAGTTACCTACCAGGAATGGAAAGTAACGGCTACGATAATCGTTCAGATAATGCATATGGACTAGCACCAAATGACATCAGCGATGGCAGTCGGGTCGTTACCGGTTCTAACTCCGATTGGTCAAGATCCTACGCAGCTATTCGAATAGCAAATAATATTATCGAAAAAGCTACTAATGTTACAGGAAATGCTGCAGAAATTAATAGATATATTTCAGAAGCCAAATTTTTCAGAGCTTATTTTCATTTTGAGCTAACAAAAAGATTTGGAGATGTTCCTCTTATTCTCAGAACTTTCACTGACGCTGATACATTAATGAAAGCACATCGAACTAATAGAAATATTGTCATCGATTCCGCGCTAAAAGATCTTACTGACGCGGCACCATATTTACCAACAGCCCAAAGTTTGCAAAATGAAGACTATGGAAGAATTTCCTCAGGAGCTACCATTGCATTAAAATCTGTTGTCGCTTTATTTGAAGGTAGTTGGGCTAAATATCATGAAGAAAATACAAGCTATAGTAATAAATATTTTGACACAGTTATCAATGCATCCCAACAATTAATATCGAGTGGTCAATATAGTTTGTTTAATTATAGTCCAAAACAAGACAGTAGCTATTTTTACTTATTCCAATATGCGGGAGATGGCGCCACAAATTCAGAAAGTATTTTTGTGCGTCTATACGGACAAAACATTTTTAATAGTATCGCATCACACCGATATACTCAAAATCTTGATTCTGGCTACACATGTGCCACTAGGAGTTTAATGGATGCGTATTTATATAAAGATGGATTGCCAATAGGCAAAACAACTTATAGCACAACACAGGATTCAACAATGGCAGAATTTACCAATCGAGATCCTCGACTAGGAATGACGGTATTTAATAAAGACCTTTGGTATATAAGTTCGGACTACCAACCCACATTTTCATTCACATTAACGGGATACAAAACTGCAAAATATTTCATCCCAAGTGATTTTGGGTTAAATGCCAGTTATGTCGATAATATTATTATTCGTTATGCGGAGATTTTATTAAACTATGCAGAAGCTACCTACGAACGCAACGGTTCTATTTCAGATAATGTTTTAAATACAACCATAAATCTGCTCAGAAAAAGAGTCAATATGCCGGATTTAACAAATAGCTTCGTCAGTAGTAATGGACTAAATATGTTGGATGAAATAAGAAGAGAACGTAGAGTTGAATTTGCTTTGGAAGGTAATCATCGCTATTGGGATATTATCCGTTGGAAAATTGCTGAAAATGTACTTCCATTAGCCGTTAGAGGATCGAAAATATTTGCAAATGAACAATCCAATATTCCGAGTAATCCCAATTTGGATGAAAATAGATATATCATAGTCCAATCCGCAGCATTAAGAAAGTTCGATCCTCAAAAGGATTATCTAACTCCACTCCCAACCAATGATATCGGCAACGATGAGAATCTCACACAAAATCTAGGTTGGTAAAATAAAAGCCTCGCAAATAATTGCGAGGCTTTTATTTTAGAATGAAACTATATTAATAATTAAATTTTGTCCAACCCTTATGCCAAGTAGCATACTCACCACCAGCAGACAAACCTCCCGCAAATGTCACAGGAACAATAAATGCACGACTCGTTATTAGCGCATCAGTAAAGTTAACACCACTAGCAGTCATCAATGGTGAATTTCCAGTTGGCGTCCAATCTGGATTTGCATAATCAAATGGACGAGTAAAATTTGCTTCGGGAGCCGTCGTCACAACTCTATTTCCAATAGCTGTAAACCAATTATTCAAAATTGCTGCGGTCATTCCCGTAGGTGTTGCATTAGCAGAATACCCCATCGCAGAACCAAATCCATTTGTAAAAACAACATTACCTTTTATACGAAGAGTACTATCATTACCAGCAGAAGTACCAATATTCAAATCTGTAGCACGACCAGTACTCGCATCAATCAATATACCATTCGTCCATCCAACTATGGCAGAATTATATAAAGACAAAGAAGAATTACGACGAATCTGTATAGCTGAACCCAAATAATTACTATTTCCAATATTCGCAGCAGTTGCTCTCGGTCCGAATAGAGAAACATTACTAAACACCGCTTTCGTTTGTGGTGTATTTACGGTTCCAGAAGCATCATTATCACTTTCAAATCCTTCTGACTTAGAAACGTCAGCAATAGATGAATCTCTAATAATCAAACCAAATTGTACAGAACCACTATAACCATTATCCGTATCAAAATCATCATCTTGCGTTTTATACGCAATCAAATACTTACAATTTACAGTACCTCCAAACCACTCAAACGCATCATCTTTTGCAAAAGAAACTTGAATATGATCAATCGTAGTACCACTACCAACAGCGCATAAGGTCAAGCTATTAATTTCTTGATTAGGCAAATACGCATTTCCTGCATATTCAATACGAACGTATTGCATTGTCCCAGAATTATCATCATCCACTGCAGTCGGCGCTATTGCATCACCGTTTCCAGCGTATGGACCACTCGCTGCCGTACTATAACCGCCTTCGGGAAAATAAAGATGCTGCCCAGAAGCTCCACCATTATTGGCATTAATACTTGCTTTGCCTAAAAGTGCAATACCTCCCCAATCTCCAGAAACAGGATTAGGATTAGAAGAAGTAAATACAATTGGAGCATCTGCTGTACCAACAGCAATTATTTTTGCACCTCTTTCTATAACAAGTGTAGATGCTTGATTAGCTAAATAATCACCTTTTACCGTTGCCCCGGCTTCTACAGTAACAGTAGCACCACTTTTTACATATACAAATCCAGAAATTGTATTATTATCAGCAGCTCTCAGAGTTGTATCACTCGTAATATTCCCTGTCAATCTTACGATTTTTCCAGTAGTCGTACCGCCTCCATCTCCACTTGGAACTTCTACAATAAATGGTTCTCCATCCGATTCTATTTTACGGCAAGCAACAGTACTCAGAGCAATAACAGTAGCCAAACCCAAAACGTACTTTTTCATATTTTCTATTTATTTAATATTTGTTGTAAAAAATTTATTCTTTGTATAAGTTTTATAAATTATAGTTGAATGTTAGATTAAAATTGGTTCCGTATTTTCTTGAAAAACGTAAAGGATCAGTTCCTTTTTTATAAGAGGATTTATCATCCGCATTTTGGTAAAACTTGAGTGTATTATTCAAAATATTAGAAGCACTCAGTCTAAATTCGCCTTTTTGTTTCCAGACTTTTTGAGCTACTTGTAGATCTAACACAGGCCTTGTTGCTTCCCATACATCTGGACGACCTCCAGCCATATCCAAATCACCTAACATATAAATTCTTTTTCCTATTTGATTGTACATTAAGGTAGTTGAGAAACCTTTTTCTTCCAGATCATACATTAAAGACATATTCACTAGATAAGGAGATTGACCGACCATTTGACGATTAATATTCCGAGATGCATCTTTTACACGACTATAGATATATGCCGTATTTCCTTGAAAAGTAAAGTGGCGCAATGCATTTACGAAATCTAATTTTTTTCTAAGTTCCAACTCCGCACCATAAGAGTTGGCTTTATCTGTATTTCTAAAAGTAAGATTTTGACCACCTTGCTCCATCTGTTGCTCTATTGGATTTTTGAAATGCTTGTAAAATGCACCCAGCGTAAACAATTCACCAGCTCTTTGATACAATTCATATCTTAAATCCAAATTGGTAATTTTGGTTCTTACCAAAGCAGGATTACCACTTACACTTGCATTTAGTTCAAAATCGTATAATGCCAAACTTGCCAATTCTCTTAACTCTGGGCGAATCACCGTTTGAGAGGCAGACAATCTCAAATTAGTCAGATTATTTAATTTATACGTCGCATTTAATCCTGGTAAGAAATCGGTCTTTTTAGTATGATTAAATTTATTAGACCAAGTTTTATTTGAACCAACCAATTGATCATAGTTTTCCATCCTTACGCCCCAAACAACACGCAACTTATCTGTAAACTGATTATCAAATTGTACATAGCCCGCATTTAAAATGGTATTTGCCATATATCGCAAATCACTATTTGGCAAAATTGAAAATTCTAGTTGCCCAGGATTTGTCCCTAAATTGGAAGAAGCAAATGCTTGATCAGGATTCATTTGGCGCAATGAAGCATTGTCTCCAACCAACTGATAAATAAACATCGTCGCATCATATAAGCGATCCTTTACTTGTAACATATAGCCACCTTTTACAGTTTGCTTATTACCCAACATGTTGAAGTTATAGGAAAGATCACCTCCTGCAGTATAGATATAATCACTCAAACTTTGGAATAATCTATTACTACTTCTGATATCATATCCAGACCCAATACTTAATTCATAAGGATTATCTGTACCTGCGGGACGATAGTACATGTATCTACGTTGATCAGGACTATACGCATCTAAAATACTAAAGGAACCATACCATTTTAATTTTAATGGATCAATTATAGCATGTTCGCCTAATAATTGGGTGGTAAAGAAAGTATTTTGTTTAAATGAATTTTCTTCACCATATCCATCTTCTCCAGCTTCAGTACCACCTCTATCATAGTCAATACCTTTACGATATATCGTATAACTATTTGTATTGACATTAATTAATGATTTGAGGGAAATTTTATTTTTATTATTCAACTGCATGGATAGCCCAACCAATCCTCCAAGCGTAGTCAATTGGTTATAACGATTATCCATCCATGAATTATTCGGTGTACCAAAACCACCGTTGCCATCAACGACGTTGTCTTGATTAATCATTTGGGTAATACTATTGTTCCTATAATAGTTAAGCCCAAAAACTCCGCCTATTTTTTTTCCAAATAATGTACCTGTAAATCCACCATTTGCTTGAAGAATAATATTCTGAGAGCCTTTACCAATACGCGCCATCCAATCATCATTCATGTTTTTACCAATCTCATTTTTTTGCGCAGCACTTAATAATCTAAATTGATTTTTAGTTGTATATCCGCTTGGTGTACTATGATAGCCATTATCGATTCCCAACCAATCTAATCCACCAGACTTTTGCTTATAAAAATCCTTACCAAATGATTGTGCATTTGCCCCAGTACCTATTTGAATATTGAAAAAGTTTTTATTGGGAATATCTTTGGTATTTACTTGGATTAAACCGCCTGCCCATTCACCAGGCATCTCCGGCACGAAAGCTTTATTGATGATGATATTATCCAACATCTGTGCAGGAATAATATCAAATGAAAATGTTTTACGATCTGGTTCTGTTGAGGTTAACAATATGCCATTTAACATCGCTTGATTGTAACGATCGGCGAGCCCTCTAACTACTAAAAATTTTCCATCCAGCAAACTTACACCTGGTGTGCGTCTTAGGACTTCACCTGTATTTCTATCAGGTGAACGTCTAATTGCCTCAGCTGAAATAACAGAAGCTACTGTATTGGTATTTTTTTGAAATTGAATTAATGCGTTTACAGTCTCTTTCCTAGCAGAAGAGGACTTTACTGTTACATTTTCGAGATTGTCTACTTTAGTTTGCAATACGACTGGCAGATCATCATTGCCTCGTAGTTTAACTTCAAAATCATTCAAATTTTGAGTTGCATAACCAACCGACGTTATAGTTACATTGTATTTACCAGCATTCATTGTCGCAACAAAGTAACCATCTATATCAGATTGTACTTTTACGTTACTTGGCTGAAAAATAACAGTTGCACCAACAACTGGATGATTACTTTCGTCTAATATCCTACCTGATACTTTTGCTTTTTGGGCATGAAGAATACCAATTACAAAAAAAGCAATTACAAAAAATCCGAACCGAAGACGGTTATTGGGAGAAAGCATGTTTGGTTTATTTGCCGCAAAGATGTCATGCAAATATTACCTAAATGTTACGCCGAGGTTAATAAAATGTTACCAAAAATTATTATTCATCCTCTTCCGGCCTTCCATCCATGAAAGTTTCTAAATCTCGACGATCTTTTTTGGATGGATGTCCTATTTTACTAAGACGTTTTCCTGTATGGAAAGAAGTTGGCGCATATTTTACAATATCCAAATCCTCTTTTGGTGTGATATCTTCATAATTTTTAATAGCATCAGGATATCCTACGCGTTTTGTCAATAACCCAGTAACTTTTATTACCCATTTGCGAGCCTCAGTTTTAATTTCATATACTTCATTAAGATTGACATTCCGAGAAGCCTTGACCGTTTGTGGCCCCATCGCACTATTGTTAAGTACGATTTTAACCCGCCCCTTATCACATGCATCTGCAGCTTGACTACGCGTTTTGAATAAACGTATAGACCATAAATATTTGTCCACTCTTAATTTTTCTGAATCCGCCATAATGCCATTTTTCTATACCAAAAGTAAAAATTATTTTTCTAATGCGTACAATAACGTGACAAATACGGGAAAATGATCACTATAACCATATTGAAAATTATTCCCAGAAAAGGTACGAAGCGGATAACCTTTCAAATTTCCTGATTGTTCCACTAAATAATTTGGACGAAAAATACTGGCACTTTTATAATAAAGTTTTTGATTTGGTGAAATCCAATTTTTTGTAACAATTATTTGGTCAAATAAACTCCAAGTATTTTGGTAAGCTAATGTACCTCTACCTTTTTTTAATTTTTCAATCCATGGGTTGTATAAATAATTGCTATCAGACAACTTAGTTAATTCGACCGCTCTTAAAGTATTATAAATACTTTCATCTTTAGGATCGTCATTAAGATCACCCATAACTATAATTTTTGCCATAGAATTATAGTTCAAAATTGTATTTATATTTTTCTTCAAAACTATTGCAGCACTATTACGAGCCGCGATACTTTTTTGTTGCCCACCATAACGACTTGGCCAATGGTTTACATAAATATGTATCGTTTCATTACATAGTTTGCCTTTTACATATAAAATATCTCTTGTAAAATGAGCTTGCTTAGAACCATTTGGATGCGGGACATAAATTGGATAAGCTTTTTCCACTTTAAAAAATAACGGATTAAATATTAAAGCAACATCAACGCCACGCGCATCTTTCGAATCAAAATGAACGAATTGTAACTTGCGTTCTTTCAACAAAGGATGTTGCACCAAATCATTTAATACCGTGTCGTTTTCAATTTCCGCTAGGCCTATAAAAGAAAAACCTGCTTTTTGCTGATCAATTCCGATATCATGTAATACTTGCGCGATATGATCTAATTTTTCTTTGTAAACTTTTCCATTATACAAATGCGCTCCATCTTCTAAAAAATCTTCATCACGGATCATTGTGTTATTGATCGTATCATAAAAATTCTCCGAGTTGTAAAAAGCAACTATAAGCGGAAGCAATTTTGTCCTTTGGGAATAACATCTCCCAAATATTAATACAAGCAGAAATAATAATATTTTTCTCATAGGTTAATTTCTTTTATAAAATTAAAATAAATTTCTTAATTTTAAAACAACCGAAACTACATGAAAAACATACTTAAAAAACTACTGCAATTTGGGATAATCATTTCTCCTACTATCTGTATTTATAGTCAAAATACAGATAGTGTTCTCATAAATCAAATCAATAATCTAACCATATTGGAAAACGAAAACGATTATAACGAGGGTGAGAATTATACACCACCAATGCTTCACTCAGGAAAAAATATTATTCCCAACAATTTGACATTTGGTTTCTTTCCAGTAAGATATAGATATCGAGGTTATGAGAGTAATTACAATGAGGTTTATATCAACCATATCCCGATAAATACTTTAGATAATCATAGTACACCTTTTAATATTTATTATGGCTTAAATAATACATTACGTAGCTTGGAATATAGCAACACTATCAATTTTAATAGTTTTACATTTGGAAATATTGGAACTCATAATAATTTTGACATTACAGCGGGCAATAAACGTCCAACTAAGCAAATTACCTATGCGTACAATAATAAAATATTAGATCAAAAAATAAACATTATTTACAATTCTGGCTTTAAGAAAAATGGGTATGCATTTTCATTGGCGATAAATATTCGTGGTAGTACAAATGGATATATTCCAGGAACTAGCGGTATGAATCCAGCATTATACGTCGCTATTGATAAAAAAATAAAAAAACACATATTAACCTTTGCTACCTTAACAGCATATTCAAACATTGCAGCTAAAAGCGCAACAACGAAAGAAGTATATCAATTAGCCAATTCTAATTATTACAATCCCACTTGGGGTTGGGATAATGGGAAAAAGAGAAATGCAAACAACTATAAAAACTTTTTACCAACAATTATATTAGCGGATAACCACCGCATAAATAATTATATACAACTACATCATGGCATTTCCATAACCAAAGGATATTCCAGTAATTCTGGTTTGGATTGGTATAATGCGCCAGATCCAAGACCTGACTATTACAGATATCTACCGTCCTATTATAAAAATACTGACATAACACAATATCAAAATCTATTAAAATTTTATGCCAACAATCCAAAAGCATTGCAAATAAATTGGTATAAGCTTTACCTTATAAATCAGTCTAGTTCTGATCAAAGGGCATTGTATATTTTGAGTGAGAGAAGAACTAATACGACTATGATAACCGCTAATTCAACGATTACAGCCTTCGTTACTAATAACCTACACTTAACCGCAGGTATTTCTATCCGATATCAAAATAATAGAAACTTTAGAAAAATACAAGATTTACTTGGTGCTAAATATTGGGTAAATATAAATCCTTACATCGAACAGAGCTATCCCTCAGATACCTCCATTATTCAAAATAATGTTGAATTTCCAAATGAGAAAATTTATAAAAATGGAAAATATGGCTACGATTTTGCTATTAATTTATCCGAACAAAATACTTGGGTACAACTTGACTGGACTAAAAACAAATGGAACTATTCCTTCGCAGCAGATTATTTTACACATCAAATAAAAAGACAAGGATATTTTCAAAATGGCTTATTTCCCAATAATTCAAAAACAATTTCGCCTAATTACTCATTTTCAAATGTAAATATCAAATTAGGCATTAACTATGCAATTAATGGAAAAAATTACGTTCAAATACTTATCGCTAATTTATACCAACCACCAAATGTCAACAGTGTATTCATCAATCCCAATACAAGAGATTTTGTAAACAATCAAGTAAAAAATACCCATATCCAAACCACCGAATTGAGCTATATAAAAAATGATAGCAAAATCAAATTACAAATAAACACTTATTATACATTAATCAAAAATGCGAATGAAAATAGATATTTCTATGACGACTATTATCAAAGTTTTGCTTCGTACATTTTAAGTAATATCCAAAAACTGCACTATAGCGGAGAGATTGGAATAGAATATAAGTTTACACCCAATTTTTCTACGACAGGCGTTGTAGCCTTGTCTAATAATAAATATCGAAATAACCCCAAACTACTTGTATCGTCAGAAAATAATACCACAACACTTTCCAACGAAACCGTTTATTTAAAAAATTTACATATTCCTACAAGCCCTAACAATCTATACGCTTTAGCTGCCAACTACAGCAATGGCTATAAATGGAGTATTCGATTCATCGGAAATTATTTTCAAAATAGGTACGTAAGTATTAATCCCTATCGCAGAACACAACTATTATTACAAGACTTAAACCCTATTACGCAAAACGAATCTATCCATTCCATTACACACCAGGAAAAATTAAACAATAGTATACTTTTCAATAGTTTATACTCCTATTCCATTCCCATATACGAAAAAAACAAAGTCCAAACTATCAGCTTTTTCTTCATTTGCAATAATATTCTCAATACCAAAAATATAATCAGTTCGGGTTATGAACAAATGCGCATGGATCTTAAAAGTTATGACATCAATAAATTTCCGAATAAATATAATTATGCTATTGGTAGAAATATTTATATCTCCGCCTCAATCACCTTATAAAACAAATTTATGAAGACTATAGCCTTATTTGCAATTTCATTTATCCTAACTATGTTTTATAGTTGTTCTAATAAATATGACATACCACAACTATCTTATGATTCTGCAACCGCAACTATAACAATCATGGAATTAAAACATTTGCATACAGTAGGAAAATTTGAATATATTACAACTAACGAAGTTATTAGTGGAATAATCACCGCAGATGACAAAAGCGGTAATTTTTACCAAACGATCATTTTACAAGATCATACGAGTGGTATCGTTTTAAAAATTGGAGGCTACAACAACTACAGCGAGTATCCTATCGGCCGAAAAATATATATAAAATTAAAGGGATTATATCTTGGCGACTATGGAAATACAATTCAAATTGGTGGCGGCATTGATAGTAGCATAGCTTACAATCCTCAATTAAGCAGTATTGCCAATCCTTTATTAGATCAGTATATTTTAAAAGGAAGTTTTAATAATAATGTAATACCAAAACTTGTAGAACCCGAACAATTAACAACCGAATTATATGATTCTTTGCAAAGTTGTCTGATTCAAATAAATAATATTCAATTTGCAGAAAGTGATGTGAATAAGACATTAGCAGATACTAGTAAATTAACCAGCGCAGTCAGTTATCTACTCAGTACCTGCACAGGACAAGATATACAATTACGCAATAGTAGTTATTCTAATTTTGCTAATGTAAAAACTCCAGCGAGAAATGGAACTATAACAGGTATTTACTCTATATATAACACAACTAAACAAATCATCATCAGAGATACGAGCGATCTTAATTTCCAAAATGATAGATGCAATCAACAATTAGCAGATACGAATAGGATCACAAGTATCGCAACAGTTAAAAACCTTTATTCTAATAAATCTATAACGATTCCTTATGGTACAGTGATAAAAGCAAAAGTTATTTCTAACTATAAAAATGAAGCGAATGGAAACTATAAATTGCAAGATGAATTCGGAAATGGAATTATTTTATACAGTACAAAAATTCCAACCATCGAATTAAATGCCAATTTAGTATTAGACCTTGGCGGCTCAACTTTAGAAATGTTTAGTAATGAATTAGAGATTACGAATATTTCAGCAGATAAATTATATACGACATCTCCTATAAATACGGTTATCAAACCTACTAATATTTACCAAATTTACGATAGTGCTTCTAAGTGGAACAACTCTTTAGTTCAACTTTCAAATGTGACCATTTCTACTCCCACGGTGAGTAGTTCTGGGCGCAGTTATACTTTGATGGATGCCACAGGTTCTATGGAAACGTTCGTAAAATCCTCCGCTGGTTATAATTTACCACAAGGAAATATCTTATCAATCACGGGTTATTTAACCATGAATGCAGGAAAAATTCAATTAGTGACTCGAACAAATGAAGATATTTCTTATCAAAACTCCACGACTATAATCGCTCATAACATAGAAGTGAATTATACATTTAGCAATGTAACTACTATTTCTGGGACGATTGATCCCACGCCAGCGCCAATAGTAACTAATTTACAATGTGGTAATTTTAGAGCGATTGGTCTGAATAGCAATCCATCAGCAAGCGGACGATTTTCTTTTACCAATTGGCCAACAGGTGCTACAAGCGCAAGCAATGATTTTACGGGAGTTATTGATTTGAACAAATATTATGAAGTAACTTTTACACCTGACCAAAATGCGCAATTAAATTTGGACAATTTCTCATTCTCCATTCAAAGATCAGCAACAGGGCCAAGACAATGGAGCGTAAGATCTAGTTTGGATAATTTTCAAAATGATATCGCATCAAGTTACGTCGGGGAAAAAGTACGAATTGTCCAAGGAAATATTTTCCAAATTGCAGATAGGGCCACCAATACTAGCATTTCCAATTGCATTTTAGAATTAGGAAGTAATTTTCAGAATTTGAATAAATCTATTTCCTTTAGATTTTATGCTTTCAATTCTGAAACGACAGGTGGTAGTTTTTCCCTAAATAATGTGAAAATTTCTGGAAAAATTCAATAATCATTTAAAAGTCAATGCAGAATTGTTTTTCTTTGCCCATTCAAAAGAAAATATAATGAGACTTTTTAGACCGATAATTGCGTTTTTCCTATTTACTTTAATAATTATTAGTTGTAAAGACGACCCCAAGAAATATACAGAAAGCATTGGTTCACAAGGAGATGTAAAATATTTGCTTAAAAATGATACTTTAACTGCATTTATGATGGGTGGAGTATACACTTTCCAAGGTTATGGTGGAGCGGACAAAACATTTGGTCTAATTAAGGCTGAAATGAAAAAATCTCCTGGCGACGACGGCTTCGCTACAGATTTGGAAAAAGTCTATGAAAAATTATTTGAATATCCTTTTCATATTTCTCCAAAAGAAAAATTAGACTCAAGAAATGTATTAAAATCTTGGTGGGACATTTCCAATGAACATGAGTTTCATTTGTTATTGACGCAATTGCAAGACCAAGGTCATGAGGCACTTTATGAAAAATGTAAAGCTGTTTTGGATGCCAATGGAGGCATGGATGCGGACCTTGATAAAATTGATTATGCAAAAGATAGTTTGACTCCTGACGCAAAAATCCTTTTACAATTTATCAAAAATAATTACCGTTCTTTCAATCCATCTGGCATTAAAGCATGGGATCTTACACGTTATATCAACGTTGTTTGCCTAGGTTATTCTGCAGAATATATTGATCGTACGACCGGCATTAATTATGCATTATCTGCCTTAAAATCAGCTCGTGCAGTATATCCAAATTGGAATAAATATTACTATGATTTTGTATTAGGTAGAAAATTTTGGGGTGGTGACACTGCTACAGATGCCACTTATCAAAAATTAACTACTGACATGCAAAAAGGTGATTATAGTATCTATCGCTATTTACCTTTAAAATAATTATAAAGGTAATTGTAACACGCCATTGGTTGCATTGTCATGGATGATATGCACATTCTCGGAAATATCATTTAGTTCCAAATGTGGATCAATCACATAGACGGGGCAACCAATGGGCGCATACTCCATCAGTGATGCAGCAGGATACACTTGCAAAGAGGTTCCTATAACTATAAAAACATCTGCCTGTTTTGCCTCTCGAACAGCATCTTCTATTTTAGGCACCATTTCTCCAAACCACACAATATTAGGGCGTAATTGTGCGCCATCTTCGGCTAAATCTCCTAGTTTTACATCTTTGGTCCATGGATAAATAAGAGCATCATTTTTCTCACTTTTTACTTCAGTTAATGATCCATGCAAATGAATGATATGAGAAGAGCCTGCGCGCTCATGCAGATTATCTACATTTTGCGTAATGATAGTTACCACATATTTTTCTTCCAATTTAGCTAAATAAATATGCGCAGCATTTGGTTCAACCATCTTTAATTGTCGTCGTCTCTGATTATAAAATTCTAATACGAGAGCGGAATTACGCTTCCATCCTGCTGGACTTGCAACAGCCTCCACAGAATGATTTTCCCAAAGACCATTACTATCTCTAAACGTTGCAATACCACTTTCCGCACTTACTCCAGCTTCAGTCAACACGACAATTTTTGTTTTCATTCTTCGCTTTTTTGTAAAATTAAAATTCGTATTTAATTGAAATAACTATATTGCTGCTATGTGGGAAAGTTATAAAAATGGATTCAAATCTTTTTTACAATTGGAAAAATCTTTGGGAGAAAATTCTGTCGAGGCGTATTTGCGTGATGTCGACAAATTAATCGCTTTTTTAACTGAATTCCATAGCGGTATTTCCATTCATAATATTGATCTCAAACTATTACAATCTTTCGTTCATTGGGTAGCGGAGTTGGGCATGACTGCACGCTCTCAAGCAAGAATAATTTCTGGCATCCGCGCTTTTTTCAAATACTGTGTGAGCGAAGAAATCATTACTAAAGATCCTTCTTATTTACTTGAATTACCCAAACTACAACGCAATCTTCCCGATTTTTTGAGTGTGGAAGAAATTGAAAAAATATTTTCGGCTATTGATATGAGTCGCCCCGACGGGCAACGCAATCGAGCAATTTTAGAAACTATGTATAGTTCGGGTTTACGCGTGAGTGAAGTCGTGGATTTAAAATTAAGCTGTTTGTATTTTAACGAAGGATTTATACGCGTTATCGGAAAAGGTGATAAGGAAAGGTTGATTCCCATCGGTCATGAAGCTATTAAATTTATTCAGATTTATATTACTACAATCCGCGTCCATCAAAAAATTGCCAAAGGTTTTGATGACTTTGTGTTTTTGAATAGGTTTGGGAAAAGTCTTTCGCGTATTATGATTTTTAATATCATCAAAAATTTGACACAAATTGCCGGCATACAAAAACAAGTTTCTCCACATACGTTCCGACATTCTTTTGCGACGCATTTAGTGGAAGGCGGTGCAGACTTGCGTGCTGTTCAAGAAATGCTCGGTCACGAGAGCATCACCACTACAGAAATATATACGCATTTGGATAGAGATTATCTCAAAGCCACTTTGAATATGTATCATCCAGCGTTTAAGAAATGATCCTAATTGGATACTTTCTAGTTTTTGCTCTTTAGTTTCTTAACTAAAAATCAAAATAATGTAATTCCATTTACAACCTTACATATCCAAACCTTTCTAAATCATCCAACTCATTAATGAGCATTGTCCGACTATTATTTAATAGATAAATAGCATCACTAATATCAAGCACATTTTGATAAAGATGATCGGTAATAATAAATCCCTTGTTTGATTTTTCGTATTGAATTAGTTCCATTATTTTCTCGATTTGAATTGGCGTTAGATGAGAAAATGGTTCATCCAAAATGGAGAATTGCGATTTTGCTTTTAAAATAACAAATACTTCTACTAATCTTCTCTGCCCACCAGATAAATGTCCAAATGTACTTTTTCTCAAATTTTTAAATTCGGAAAATACATCCACAAAGCTGTAAAAATCTATTAGAAAATCGTTGAAAACCCTATCTAAAGTAAGGTTAGCAGGTATAAAATTAAATTGGGGAAGAAAGGTTAGTTGTTCATTATTTCTAAAAGCGGAATTCAAAGTTATTTTATCTATTCTAACAGATTTGCTGAGAGGCTTCAAATTTCCATAAATAATATTCAATAAACAAGATTTACCTTGCCCATTTCTGCCGAGAATCCCAGTAATCGTATTTGTTTCACATTTTATATAAATATTGGACAATATACGCTTTGCACCAAAATCTAACAATATTCCGTCAGCTTCGAGTATATGCATCATCTGATTTTATAAGTTAAAATCATCAATATGATAAAGAGTATAAAATCAAACAATAACGTAGTTGCCCACAGCAAGACTTTTGGGATTCCTAGATTTTGAAAATAATAGAATTCTTTAAATTTATATTTACCAATAAAGTAATAAATCAAACCTAAAGTAAATATTTTAAACAAAAATAGTGTTCCGAAAACAAGCGGCCCATATTTTTGGAAAATACCAAGACAAACTAATGTAATTATAGAAGATGCAATTATAAAAAACCTATAAAAGGTGAAAATTATTCTAACCGATTTTAAAATATAATTTCCTTTTAAATGCATTTTTATTATACAGTTTATTTCTACTCCACCGGTATTACATAGTCTGGTTTTCCTGTGAAAATGCTCGAGATAGCTTTAGCGCCATAAATCCTTTTATCCAAACGATTACCAATTACTATTATCGTCGCTGTATCTTGAAGTAAACGAGTAAAGACAGAATTTGTTCCATGCCATTTACCATTATGATAAATAATAGAATCCCCATTTTTGTTGAAAAGCATGCGCCAAGCTAAACCATAATTATGCATTGAAACGCGTTCATTACTTTGTGGTTCATACGCCATTTTCAATGTAGTTGCTTTGATAAAACTATGTTCATATAAGCTCCTATCCCATTGCAATAGATCGCGCACCGTGCTATACACATTTTTATCCCCATAAGTAACATCCAAATGATCCATAGGGTATGGTCGATTACCATTGTAGGTCATGACATAATTGACCGTATCTTTGGGTTCGAATATATGCGTGTGCATCATCCCCAATGGTGTAAATACGCTATCTTTCATGTATTTAGGAAAAGTCATTCCCGTCACCTTTTCAATAATAGAAGCCAACATCATAAAGTTGGTATTGCAATAATGGAAATGCTTGTCCGGATTAGCTTGCAATGGCGGTACATGCGTAACCATATAATCAATTACTTCTTGATTCGTTGCCTTATGACGACGATTATAGTCAACGTCTAAAAAATTTAAATAATTGGGCAAGCCACTTCTGTGTGCTAACAACATCTTGATGGTGATGCCGTGATAGGGGAAATTAGGGAAAAATTTCTGAATCGTGTCATCCAAAGACAATCGCCCCTCCTCCCATAAATGCAAAACTGTCATTCCGGTAAACGTTTTGGAAATGGAAGCGATATGCAATGAAGTCGTTGGCGTAATGGGAGATTTCGTTTGAAAATTATATATACCATCATATTCTTCAAATACGATTTGCCCATTTTTAGCAACGAGTATTTGCCCATTAAAATTATTTCCCAAGATACGATGTGCCGCAGCCAATGCGGAATCGTGATATTTTTGTAATTCTTCAGGAGTTAATTGGCGGAAATAAGAAGTATCTCCTTCGTATAATCCGGTTTCCGGATCTTTGGAGGCAACCAAGTGATTGCTATTAGATTTTCCTTTGCAGCTACCTAATGCAATAAGACTTGCCCCGATAATATATAAAAATTTCTTCACTAGATGAAAAGACGTTCAATTGTACAATGATTTCAAAATAAAGCTATTGCTTGCAAAATCAATCATTTTTTTTCTTATTTATTTTATAAAAATATTTTTTCTAAAATAATCGATTTGGGTATCATAATTGCGCTTGACTATTTTGAAACAAATCATTGTCTTGATTTAGCAACAATTGGCAAAATTGAATGTTAAATTTGAATATTTTTGTTTCGATTCGCTTATTTTGGCAGACAATTATATCTAAGAAAATTTACGATATGTCCATAGTTTTATTTGATACAGAAGATAGGAAAAGTTTATACCCATTAACCACAGCAAGGTCTGTAGCCGATATCCGTATTGGTATTTTAACCAGAAAAGAATGGTGGGAAGTAGTATCCAATCAAAAAGTCTATGTTTCCACCGAAAAACATTTACAACCGTTGTATGCAAAAATCCCAGAGGGAAAACATCTATATATTCGTTCCACTATTTTACCGGAAGCTCATTTATTGAAAAAACTATTGCTTCTAAGTGAAAATCGTGCGTTATTGGATGAAAATGGACAATTAATTGCAGCCAACGGCTCTGATACATTTTTCCAAGAAATTTTATCTGGAAAAAGTCAAAATAAACAAACGTCTAAAATCAATTCAGTCAAAAAATTAGAATTTCCATGGCAAATTTTCCAATGGAATGAGGTCTATTTGCGTGCAGATTTCGAGCTTTTGACTAAAAATAGAAAAAGTGCTAAAATTTCGAAAACCAATCAAGTGATTGCGCCAGAAAATATTTTTATAGAAAAAGATGCTGTTGTTGAATGCAGTATTTTGAACGCAAGCACGGGGCCTATATACATTGGTAAACAAGTCACGATCATGGAAGGTGCTTGTATTCGCGGGGCATTTGCAATACTAAAAAATTCCGTGGTCAAAATGGGTGCAAAAATTTATGGAGCTACAACTATTGGTCCTAATTGTGTAGTGGGCGGAGAAATAAAAAACAGCGTCCTAATGGCCAATAGTAACAAAGCCCACGACGGTTATCTCGGTGACTCCGTTATTGGACAATGGGTCAACCTCGGAGGCGGTACAACCAATAGCAATATCAAAAATACAGTTGGTCCCATCAAAATGTGGAATATTGACACGGATAAAGAAACTGAAATTGGAAAAAAAGGAGGTTGTATTGTCGGCGATTATTCACGGACAGCAATTAATTCATCTATTAATACAGGCAGTATTTTTGGTATAGCTTCCAACATTTTTGGTAATGGCTTGTTACCTACAAAGATTCCAAACGGAATATGGGGTACGGACAATAAAAGTCCTTATCTTGTAAAAAATGCTATTAGAGATATCGAAAAATGGATGGAATTGAAAAACCATACGATCAAAAATACCGAAAAAGAAATCATTGAATTTATCCTAGAAAAAAAAGCCTAATGCGAAAAAAAATTGCCGCCGCCAATTGGAAAATGAACCTTACGATTCAAGAAGGAAAAGAACTTGTGAATTCTATATTGAATGAAATTCAAAGTATTCCTGAAGGAAAGGAATTGATATTTGCTGTTCCATTTCCATATATAACCGAAATTGAAACCCAATTAAAAGGACATCAAAACACTTCCGTTGCAGCTCAAAATATTTCTAATCTAAAAGCTGGGGCATACACGGGAGAGGTTTGCGGATTTATGCTGCAATCTATTGCAACCAAATATGTTATTATCGGACATTCGGAAAGGAGAATGTATTTTCATGAGACAAATGAAGTAACTAAAAGCAAGGTGGACTTAGCATTAGAATACAAAATCTCTCCTCTTTTTTGTTGTGGAGAGCCATTAGAAATCAGAGAATCAGGAAGTCAAAATGAATTTGTATACAAGCAAGTGGAAGAATCCTTATTTCACTTGGATGCCGAAAATATTCAAAAAGTAGTCATAGCATACGAACCAATTTGGGCAATCGGAACGGGACTTACTGCCAGTTCGGAACAAGCGCAAGAGATGCATGCGGCAATTCGTAATTTGCTTTCTAGCAAATATGGTCATAACGTTGCTGAAAATATTTCTATTCTATATGGCGGCAGTGTGAAAGCAAATAACGCAGCAGAATTATTTGCGATGAAAGATGTTGACGGAGGATTAGTGGGCGGCGCTTCTTTGGATGCACATGAATTTGCTGCTATTGTAAAAGCTTTATAATGGAAAAGTCATTATTCAAATCACTCAAACCCGTATTTTTCACAAAAGAAATACAGGAAACTGTTGATTTTTATTCTAAAATATTAGGATTCAAAGTAAATGCTTTTGATCCTGAAATCGGTTGGGCAGCACTTGCAAAAGACAATATAGAAATTATGCTGTCCATTCCGAATGTACATTTTCCTTTTACGGATTCTAAATTTACCGGAACAATCTATTTCGAGATTACGCATATCGATGATTTTTGGGAAAAGGTAAATACAGTTGCCAAAATTTGCTATCCTATTGAAACCTTTGATTATGGCATGAGAGAATTTGCCATTTTTGACAATAACGGCTATATACTTCAATTTGGTGAGGAAGTCGTAAGTCCTGATTTCTCTTAAGAAAAACAAAACTAGATTCCATCGAGCTTATAGACAATCCTTAATTTATCGCATAGTCTCTCGAAGTGGACTTTGTGCGATGATTGTTGATTGTCACTTTTCCCTCGAATGAAATTGCGAAGCAATTATCAATACACCCGAAAAACTCATTATTCCATTTGTGACAACATAGCTCCACCATTTTCTGCACTTTGCTGCCAGACGACGGACTGTTTAGATTTTAAGATACAGTAAATTAATCTGTATATTCCTTCCTTCTCCAAATCCATAATAGATTAAATACCTTGAAAAATACCCCAATTTAGGTATTGTTTTTTGTTTTGAAGCATATCAACTTTGCAAGATTATAATGCAATAAAAAATCCATAACAAACAGAAATCCGAAACAAAACTAACTAACGGAATATTAAAACCAAATACTTAAATATCACATTCAAATCAATTATTTTATGAAAAAAAACAAAACTATCTTAAGATTAAGCTTGCTGTTACTTATCCTGTCAACATTCTCCTTTCTGACAAAAGCATCTGCGCAATCCCAAGAAACAAATGTCTACGGATTTGGCTATTCTTATAACTATAACACAAAAACCCTATATGTATCTAATATAGTTTCAGGAGTTATTAATAGCGAAGTCTATGTTGATGCAATGACAATCAATCTAAAAAATCAATGGAATGATAAGATGAAAGTAATAACTAAGGACTATTATACTTACAATTCAACAGCAAATGGGTTTGCGTCAGACAGGGATGTTTACGATAAAATATATAAAGAGAGGACAAAGCTAATAGGAAAGTACAAGGCAGAGGACTTTTCTATAATTAATGTGACCGATTTCTATTTTGCAAAGGAGAAAAAAAATGAATGATTAAATGTGTTAATGGCCCCATTAGACAAATCTATATAAATCCCCTTACCAATCATGAAAACTATTAATATAATCCTTATCTTCTTATCGCTTATAACTTTCAGCCAAAGTCAAGCACAGACAAAGGAAGAAACTGTAAAATGGCTGACGGAAAAGATGATGCAACCATCTTTTTGGCTTGAAAGCAGCCATAGACAGGAAAAAATGCTATTACGAAGATTATAGCAGTCAAATAGTTTACAGTATTGATGAAAATGATCTGAACAGTCAACATAAGTATAGTGGTGCTGCATCAGCAAGTGTCCAAGACAAAAAAGGGAATACAAGAACACTAAATGTAACTACATCTTGTAATTCTTTGGAGGTTCCTAACGCAAAAGAGTCATTTTTGATTAAACTCGAAAAAGAAATGAGGTTCGGAGATGAAAAACTAATTTCTCCTATCAATTACAATATAGAAACGTGCAACTAATGAACCTTCCGATTCCCACAGCGGGCATTATCCATAAATGATCCCTAAACCAAGAAACTTTTTAAGAAACCACTAAAAATCAACCACTATGAGAAAATGGATATTGCTACTTCTACTCTGCTGTATTAGTGGAGTAGGTTGGGGGCAGGAAAAGGATAACTTAGATAAAAGCCTATTCAGTATTGGTTTTAAAAATGATACTATCTATGCGGAAAAAAGTTCAAAAGAAGAATATATTACCATTCCATTAAAAGTAAACATTGGGGATCCAAAGGATTGGAGAGGATATAATCTAAAAGTAGAAATAGACCCAACAAACACATCCATGTCTCCAATGGACTATAAACTACTTGCATCTAATTTTGATTTTACAGCATTGAATGACGATAAAATAATCAATATCCTATTAAAAATAGATACAATCGAGGACAGAAACAGATATATTGTTGTTAACTTAAAGACATTGAAAGACGAGAAAATTGATGTAGAAAAAAGAAATATAAGCTCAAACAAAAAAGTAGTGATTCTCGTAAAAACTAAACAAAAAAACACTGAAAATCAAATAATTAATGATTACAATTTCTTGTCGTACATGGGGACAAATTTTGATATTGTGGAAGGAAAAACAAAACCCAAAAACCTTTTTTTTGCTATGAATATATTTATCCCACCAGTCACAAAAAAAAATAAAGTAGGATTCTATTTTAGCTTATATGGAAACAGAACTATGAGCGATATAGACTCCACAGGTAATGTCCGGAGGACTTATAAATTAGAATCCATAGATGAGGCATCTCATACAAGATACACCTCTCAAAATAAGATGATTACCAACAGGGTGTCAGATAATGTAGGAGCGTATATAAGTCCAGTCTTCAAAATTATCGAATCGTCTAATAAAAATCTCAACTTGTATTATTCTCCATCATTGGAATTTATTTGGAGAAAATCAAGTACAATCACACAATTCGAAGATCCCACAAATTTAGAGAAAGACACTATTAATACCCCCATATCCGGAACGATCGTTATGGACGACCTTACTCAATCTGTTCAAAATGAATATGTTTTTAATTTAGGTGTGGCAGGCATATTACTCGTTTACGAAACCAATAGTTTCAGTTTTAGAGTTCAGTCTTCAGTAGGCTATTCATCTTATTTTTATCCGAGCAACTCCTTAACATTCAATGGTCAAACAAAAGTCGGAAGAACTAATGATATTTTCTTTTCAGGAAGATCTTGGATAACAGAGGCTTCAACCGGATTGACTTTGCAAGCAGAAATAATGAATACGTCAAGAAATCCAAGACCTTTTTTTGGAATAACCCTATCCAAAGCATTTAAATTAAACGAGCTTGGGTCTATATTTAAACCAATAACATCTAGATAATTTTTAAAACCAATAAACAATTATGAAAAAACTATTTACCACGCTCGCCCTATTCCTGTTGTTTGGACTAGTGAATGCGCAGGAATACCCACAGATGATCCTGGTAGAAGGTGGCACCTTTACGATGGGCGATTCCGAGATGGAGGGCAGTGCTGATGAGCTGCCCGCGCACGATGTTACCCTCAAGACCTTCTCCATTGCCAAGACTGAAACCACTGTGCTGCAGTGGAAAACCTTTTGCAATGCCACGGGGCGCACCTTTCCATCAGAGATGGCAGACGAGGTAGATGAGGCGCCTATGGCGTATGTCTCCTGGTACGATGCCGTTGCCTATACAGACTGGCTTGCCGACAAAACCGGCAAAAACTACCGCCTGCCTACCGAAGCCGAGTGGGAATATGCCGCACGCGGCGGCAACAAAAGCAAAGGCTACAAATACAGTGGTGGCCGCAGCCTGGACAACGTAGGCTGGTTTGCCGACAACAGCGGTAGGCAGACCCACAAAGTGGGATACAAACAGCCCAACGAGCTGGGCATCTACGACATGAGCGGCAACCTCTGGGAATGGTGCAAAGACTGGTCTGGCGAGGACTATTATGGCAAAAGCACGAAAGATAACCCCAAAGGTCCCGCTACTGGCACTTACCGTGTTTGGCGTGGCGGTAGCTGGGACGACACCGCAGCTGGCTGTCGTATAGCTAATCGCAACGGCGGCATGCCGGAGAACCGTGGCTACTACTGCGGCTTCCGGGTTGTACTTTCCCAGTAAACAGTTGGGTTATTCCCCCTCCTTTTTAGCAGGTGCTTTTTGCTAAAAAGGAGGGAGGGACGACCAACAATTTAAATTCAAAACAATATAGAGTTAATCCATTTGTAAGCCTTTCATTTAGGTTTGACAAGAATCCTTTAATAAAAGCACTGAATAAGACTTCCATTCAACCTCAAAATCGATAAGATGAAAAAATTAGTAATAACACTGCTCACAATATTCCTAGGGTTAGGAATATTGTGAGCACAGATTAAAGATTCTCTAAATGCAAACTTTGAAAATCCGAATATTGAAAATAATAAAATCTCTGTAGGAAATACATTAAGAATTGAGGCAAATCTCAATGCTTCATGGGGTGGTGTTAGTGGCTGTGCCACTGCACCTACGCCAAAACAAAATATTGAAAAAACTGCAAACCAATGGATTAAAGATCAAATATTTGAAAATCGAACACTAAAATGGATTAGATACGGATGGAATATTCCAGTCATTAATTACAATTATTGGAAAGAGGACTTTCCTAGCAATAGGAGGCATTGTAGAGGAAAGGCCCAATTCAAAATATTTATAGAATTTGAAAAATAGCACTCCTCCCTTCAATGTATTTCAAAAGAAAAACAAATAACTAATCACAATAAAAATCCGCTCCATTAGGAGCGGATTTAGGCAATATCCTTTTATCAACAGTAAAAAATAATCTAAAAAATGAAAAAGTTATTAACAGCTTTATGCATGATATTTCTAACCATAATCACCGCTCAACAATCTCATTCTCAGATCAAGCTTTCTAAAGAAGAAACAGTCGAATATATCAATAAAATCCTCTCTATTTCATTAGGTAAATATAAATCGGATCCTAATGAAAGCTTCTGGGCTATAGAAGAACAATCTTTTTCTTTGGATAAAGTTGCTATAACTAAACAAGTTTATGCCAAAGATTCTGATAATGGAGGATGGAGAAAGTCATGTAAATTCACCGATAATATTTCTCAGATACCTTGGGAGACGCTACAAAGTGTAAGCATTGATACTACGCTTAAATTTGAATTAGGTCTAATTAATCTTTTGTTCAAAACATCCTCTCGTGAGGAGCTAATCACAGATTGCCATATGAAGGAATTTGATGGAACAAAAATTTATACTCCTAAAGAAATTAGCTTGTATGTTACAAAAGATAAAGCAGAAAATGTAAAAAAAGCATTTCTGCACTTAAAAGAACTGATGTATAAAAAAGATCCTTTTGAGTAGATTGCCTTTCTTCAAAATATTCTACAAATGGAAACCTCAAAATCCAAAGGGGACTTTGCGAAATATCACAACTAACACCACAAAGTCCTCAAAGCAGTGAATAAATAGAGAAAAAAGCATACGTTCTGGAACAAAAAGATTCTTTGTAATTTTGTTGTAGATGACACAATTGGAATTTCAACAAATAGCGAAGGACATACCTTTACATCCGGGCATTTACAAATATTTTGATGCAAAAGGAACCATCATATACGTAGGCAAAGCAAAAAGTTTGCGTAAAAGAGTCAGTTCCTATTTCAATAAAACGGGTCAAAGTTACAAGACACATGAGCTTGTACAGCATATACATCATATAGAATTTACGATTGTAGATACGGAACAGGACGCATTTTTATTGGAAAATGCGCTTATTAAGCAGTATCTACCGAAGTACAATATCATGCTCAAGGATGACAAAACTTATCCTTACTTAGTCATCAAGAAAGAGCCGTTTCCACGTGTTTATCTGACAAGAAAAAAGTTGAAAGATGGTTCGGAATATATCGGACCATTTACCTCTGTGGCTAAAGTGCGCGAGATATTGGATTTCATTCGCTTGTATATTCCTCTGCGTACATGCAAACTTCCATTGACGCAAAATAATATTCAAAAAGGGAAATTTAAAGTTTGCCTAGAATATCATTTGGGTAATTGCAAAGGACCTTGTGAAGGACTACAACAAGAGGACGATTATGCGGATGGAATACGTCAAATACGAGAAATCGTCAAAGGAAATCTTTCGCCTGTTTTGAATCATTTGAAAGAGGAAATGAATCGCTATGTCGCAAATTTAGAATTTGAAAAAGCGGCACAGATAAAAAGCAAAATTGAAGGATTAGAAACTTATCAAGCAAAATCAGTTATAGTTAGTAAGCATTTGGGGAATTTGGATGTATTTTCTATAGTCAAAGAGCATGAAATTGCATTTGTCAACTATTTGATTGTTGAAAATGGGACGATTATCATGACTAATACGGTAGAACTAGAAACAAAAATCGAAGAGGAAGAAGAAGATGTTTTGATATTTGCGATAGCGCAATTGAGAGAAAAATTCAATAGTCCATCAAAGGAAATTATCGTCCCCTATGCAATTGATTATCCGGAAGAAAATCTGACTATCTCCGTACCAAAAGCGGGTGACAAAAAGAAACTATTAGAATTATCGCAAAAAAATGTGAACTATTTCCGCGAAGAATTAAAAAAGAAAAAAATACTTCAACTCGAAGGAAAAACAGATATAGAAAAAGAAAAAGTACTAGAACAAGTACAAAAAGACTTGAAACTACCACAGTTGCCCGTCCACATTGAATGTTTCGATAATTCCAATTTTCAAGGAAGTTACCCCGTAGCAGCGATGGTGTGCTTTAAAAATGGTATTCCAAGCAAAAAAGACTATCGACATTTTAATATAAAAACCGTAGTCGGCATTGATGACTTTGCGAGTATGTATGAGTGTGTATATAGGCGTTACAAGCGCCTAAAAGACGAGGGGCAATCTTTCCCACAATTGGTCATTATCGACGGCGGAAAAGGACAATTGGGCTATGCCGTAAGAGCAATAACAGATCTTGGATTATTGGGAAAAATGACTTTAGTCGGTCTTGCAAAAAGAGAGGAAGAACTTTTTTACCCCGGAGATTCAGAGTCATTGAAACTCTCCTGGGATAGCGAAAGCCTTAAACTCATAAGACATATAAGAGATCAGGTGCATCGATTTGGCGTAACATTTCACAGACAAAAAAGATCTAAAGGCACTTTTAAAAATGAATTGGAAGGAATTAGCGGTATAGGAAAATTAACCGCAGATCAACTATTAAAAAGATTTCGTTCCGTCGCGAATATTAAAACATTAACAGAACGTGAATTGACTAGTGAAATCGGTCAATCAAAAGCAACAATAGTGTGGCGACATTTCCATAGTGATGAACTATAAACTTTAGAACATGAGCAAAAGATTATTTATTACACATGGGTATATGGCTTATCCCGGGAAACATTGGTTTCCTTGGTTAAAAGAGCAACTCTCTCCTCTTGGTGTAGAAGTTACTATTTTAAAAATGCCGAATCCTGATAAACCTATTTTAGAAGAATGGATCGCGACTATACAGGAAAATGTAAAACAACCCGACACTGAAACGTATTTTATCGGTCATAGTTTGGGTTGTATTGCAACTTTGCAATATTTGAATACATTAAATATTGTAACAGGAGGGACTATATTAGTTGCAGGATTTGACCAAAAAATCAAAGAATTGCCCGAATTAAATAACTTTGTGACACCCCCATTGAACTATACAAAACTACAAGAACAGGCTACACCATTTATAGTTTTTGGTTCTCCTCAAGATTATATAGTACCATTTTCCATGACACAAAAACTTGCAAATAGTTTGGAAGCTGAGTTAATTTCTATCCCAAATGCTGGACACTTCATGCAAGATGATGGCTTTCTAGTATTCCCACAGATATTGGATGTTGTAAAAAAGGTGATGCACTTATAAAGTGATCACCTTTTTTAATCGAATATCTTCAGAAGATGCTCCAACCATAACTACAAATTGTCCTGGCTCAACCACCATTTTTAAATCTTTATTATACATGGAGAACGCAGTATAAGGAAGTTTAAATGCAATCTTTTTTGATTCACCTGCTTTTAAATTTACCCTTGCAAACTCACGTAATCTCATAGTGTAAGGCACCAAACTAGCCAAACTATCTTTTATATAAATTTGCATAATTTCTGTACCATCTACATTTGAAATATTCTCAACTTGAAACTGAACAGAAACACTATCATTTTTCCAATTCTGCGGAACTGTTACATATAAATTTGAATAAACAAATTTCGAATAACTAAGACCAAATCCAAATGGGTACAAAAAACCCTTTTCCGAAGCATTGCCGCCTGCATCATCTGACATTTTTTGCGGAAACGTTAGTGGAATTTGACCTACATTTTTAAGGATTGGCGTTGCTAACTTCCCGCTTGGGTTATATTTTCCAAAAATTACATCAGCAATAGCATTACCAGTATATTCACCCAAATAATAAGTTTCTAGAATTGCATTCACTGAGTCTGCTGCTAGATTATAACTCGTAGGTCTACCACCAACATGTATAAATATTATTGGCTTTTTACAGTGAATCATTTCCTTAACCAATTCGTTCTGATGACCTGGCAGATCAAGACTCAATCGAGACTTGCTTTCTCCTACGGTTTCTAAATTATCTCCAACAACTAAAATTATAACATCTGATTTTTTAGCAATATTTACGGCAACATTAATACTATCCTGTTCTGCAGCATCCAAAGGAAAATATTGAATATCACTTTGAGGAAAATGCTCGTCAATATGATCTAAACCTTTTGTATAATTTAAATTTACAGCACTTGGCAAAGCATCACTAATTCCATCATATACAGTTTTTACCGCTGAATTCACTGGACCATATCGCGATAACAAAGATCTTATTTCTTTAGCATTAGGGCCAATGATAGCAATATTCTTATATTTTTTAATATCTAATGGGAGTATATTTTGCTCATTTTTTAAAAGAACAATACTCTCATGTGCCGCAGTCAAAGCAATGTGTTTAGCAGCTGTATTATGTACAATAGTATCTGCAGCTTTTTCATCTATATAAGGATGATCAAATAATCCTAACCTAAATTTTACAGACAACACTTCACTAACTCTTTTATCCAAATCAGCCTCAGATAATTTACCCGTTTTGACAGCTTGTTTTATCGCGGCTAAATATTCCTTAGGCTGATCAAAATTTGTGCGAACATTCATTCCTGCATGTAATGCCATTGCCGCAGCTTCTGTCGCATCTTTGGCTACATGATGTTTGGAAAATAAATATTCAAATGCTTCGCTATCACTTACTACATATCCAGAAAATTGAAAAGCCTTCCTTAATATTTCAGTCAAAAAATAATAACTTCCTATAATGGGCTCACCATCATAATCATTATAACTTGCCATAACGCCCATCGGTCTAGCTTCTAAAAACGCAACTCTAAAAGGTTCCAAATAGATTTCCCATAATTCTCTTGGAGTCATTTGCGGATTGGCTCTCACATTCCCATCACGGCCTCCAATTGGAATACTATAAGCGGCAAAATGCTTCACTGTAGACGCAATACCATTAGATTGAATTCCCAATATTTGCTGTTTTCCTAATTGACTAATCAAATATGGTTCTGACCCATAAGATTCTTCTACTCGTCCCCATCTTGGATCCGTGGCAACATCTAAAATTGGGGAATATATATTCGTATATCCCAAGACTTTTCCTTCTTTTCCTGTAATTTTTCCAATATCGTATATTAAAGCACGATCAAAACTATTAGCTTGAGCTAATTGTGAAGGGAAATAGGTGGCTTTCATATGATTTAATCCCCTTATTCCTTCTGAGGTAAAGTCAACAGGGATTCCCAATCTAGTCTCCTCAATAAACCATTTTTGAATAATGTTTAATGCATATGCATGGGATGAATACGGATATGCATAAACAGTATCTTTTCTTAGACCTGTTAATTGCTCGTCTATATTTCCAATCCCATATTTCCATAAACTATCTTTCCATCCTTCAGTCGGAAGACGATCATTTAAAACAGCTCCATAACCATACAAGGTGGCTAATTGATTTGCTTTTTCATTTAAAGTCATTTGACTTAGAAGATTTTCCACTCTATTTGAAATAGATTTAGATGCATCTTCATAAATATCCAATTTCCCATTTTTATTAAAATCAATCCATTTGGGAGGATTACTCTGAGCTGTAGCATGAATAATGCTCATAATGTATATAGACAAAAGGAAAGATTGCCGTAAGTCAAAAATTTTCATAAACTCAAATATATTCTATTTTTTATGTAAATTACAATCAGTGGTTAACCATAACCAATTTCAAAACTAAACACTTATGAAAACGCTTTCTTATTTACCCAAACTATTGCTATTTTTTATTGGTATTCCTAACTCTCATGCTCAAATCATCTACGAAGATCATTTCGATTATTCTACGACACTAGATCAAAATGGTTGGATTCCATATGCTGGCGTAAATACAACAGCGCTTGCAACAACAAATGGGTTAAACTATCCCAATTATCCAAGTGTTGGAAATGCGGCCTACATTAGAGGAATTACAGGCCAAGATGTTTACACACCATTTTCATTGAGGACTTTAGTTTATGGAAGTTTTCTTTTACAAGTTACAGAAAATGCCAACAAAGCTGGCTACATTACATTTTTCAGTAAGAAAAATGCAGACAATAGTATTAATACGCAATACATTGGGAGGATTGTTATTAAATCTAATAATGATGGTACGTTTAAAATAGGCGCAACAAACAATGCATTAACGAATACAGCCTATCCTCCAGTTTATTCTGTTAGCAATTTTAATAACAACCAGGTCTATTTAATATACATCAAATTTGATATCGCGAATAGTTATAACTTAAAAATCTGGGTAAAAGATCAAGGGATTTACAATACGGAGACCGATGCAGGACCTCCAGATGTTTCGACTATTGGTATCGCATCTGCCGGAAGTATATCTACTTCGGTAGATGCATTTGCGATAAGACAAGATCCTGATAATGTGACGGTTATTCTAGACGAATTGAGATTATTTGACAATTGGAATCCTGAAACGCTACCACTACACCTTTTAAAATTCGAAGCTAAATATAAAAGCAATTCAGTACAATTGAATTGGACTACAACTAACGAAATTAACGTAAGTCATTTTGAGATTGAAAAAAGTATTGACGCTAACCACTTTGAAACAATAACCTATATCAAAGCAAATAATATTCCAACTATAATAAATGAATATCAATATATAGATGAAAAAACAACCGACTCTATCAATTACTACAGATTAAAAAATATTGACTTTGATGGAAGATTTACGTATAGCTCTATTATTCAAATTAAGATTAACAACACTGGATTTAAAATTGGTTATTTAGGAAATAAGAAATTTTCATTTTTCCACCCAACTATAAAAAATAATTCCAAAGCTAATATTTACAATTCGTCTGGCATTTGTATAAAGACATTACAACTTTCTAATTTTTCCGAAAAAACAGAATTTGAACTTTCTAATTATCCACAAGGTATTTATTGGTTAAAATTTTTTGAGCAAAATCGACAAGCATGCATTCAATTTTCCAATAATTAATAATTCTAATAATTTGACATAAAATTCAAAGAATATTACAGCACTAAACATATGCATAATTGTAACTTTGAATAAATGGAAAAGGAACTCTCAAAAAGTCAAGTATATCTAATGGCAGTTGCCGCTGGTGTATCTGTTGCAAATATTTATTACAATCAACCGATACTAAAAGACATTGCCAATTATTATCACATAGAGGAAGCCGCTGTGGGCAGCATTTCCATGCTTACTCAGATCGGTTACGGATTGGGATTGTTTTTTCTAATTCCCTTGGGCGACAAAATGAATAGAAAGAAATTAATTATCATTTTATTTTCTTTACTCATTTTAAGTCTATTGGGAATGGTCTTCGCTCCTAGTATTTTGACGGTGCAAATACTAAGTGTACTTATAGGAATACTTTCCGTAACTCCACAAATAATGATCCCAATGGCGGCGCAAATTAACCATCGAACCAGAGGCAAAACTGTTGGTACTATTTTAAGTGGATTACTTATTGGTATTCTTGCGGCAAGAGTTTTAAGTGGGTGGATTGCCGAGATATCTGCATGGAAAACCGTCTATGGGATTTCTGCCATACTATGTTTGGTTATGCTTTTGTTATTAGTCAAAACATTGCCCAACATACCCAATAGTTTTGAAGGAAATTATTTCTCCTTACTCGGTTCTGCATTAAAACAATTTACGAGATTTGGACACTTACGCGAGGCGGCTCTGATGGGAGCAGCATTATTTGGTGTATTTTGCTCCTTCTGGACGACACTAACATTTCATTTAAGTGGAGATCCATTTAATTATTCTTCGGAAAAAATTGGCTTATTTGGAATTGTTGCAATAGTTGGAGCGATGATGGCTCCTATAGTTGGCACTATTACCGATAAGGGGAAAACACGTATGGCATTAATCATTTGTGCGATTTTATGTTTAATAAGCGCTGTTTTAATCAAATTTTTCCCAACATCTTTACTATTTTTCATCATCGCAATTATCCTAATGGATATTGGCGTACAAGGCGCGCAAGTTGCGAATAGTGCACGCATTTACGGTTTGGATAAAAATGCGGGTAGTCGTATTAACACCATTTACATGACTTCCTATTTTTTAGGGGGAGCATTAGGTACTGCCGCAGGATTATTTTGTTGGAAAAATGGAGGTTGGGATATGGTAACCAATCAGATGATTTTATGGAGCCTCATTGGCTTATTAGTTGTCATATTGGGTGGATATTTTTTAAAAAATAAGAAAAAAGGAGTATAATATGAGTAGCATTAAAATTGGTTGGATTGGTCTAGGTGCAATGGGAAATCCAATGACAAATAATCTATTAAAAGCAGGATTTGAATTAAGTGTGTATAATCGTACCAAATCCAAAACCTCAGATTTAGTTGAAAAAGGAGCCAAAGCAGTTGATACACCAGAAGAATTATGGGAAGTAGCGGATGTAATTTTTATGATGGTGAGTAATGATCAATCTTGCAAGGACATCGTTTTGGAAGACGCTAATTTTCTGAATGCACCATCGGCAAGTGGAAAATTTTTAATTAATGTAAGTACCATTTCACCAGAGACTAGTTTGCAATTATTTGAAGCAGCAAAAGAAAAAGGTATTAAATATATTGACGCTCCTGTTTCTGGTAGTGCTGGAGCAGCGGCAACCGCAAGCCTTTTATTTTTAATTGGTGCAAAGGAATCAGAAGTACAAACGATCATTCCTGGGTTTGATGCGATGGGTAAGAAAAATTACTTTTTAGAAGAAGTCACTAAAGGTAATAAAGCGAAAATTGCAATTAACTATCTAATTGCTATTAACTATTTGGGAATTGCAGAGACCGTATTATTTGCACAAAATTTGGGGGTTGATAACGCAACGATGTTAGATGTCATTAATAATAGTGGGGCAGGAAATGTGACGAGCAAAATTAAAACAGAACCGATCGTTACAAAAAACTTTACGCCTATCGCTTTTGCATTGGAAAATATGCTAAAGGATGTCAAACTTGCAAAAAATGAAGGCAATAATTTCCCATTGAGTGATGGATTATTGAAAGCATACACGGATGCAAATGATGCTGGTTTTGGCAAAAAAGATGTGATGGAAATTTTAAGTTTTTTGGATAAATAAAATAAATAAAGGGTTGCCAATTGCAACCCTTTATTTATTTTGAAGCATTATATTTTTCAATATATTTTTCAATTTTTTGCAAACCATAAAGTGTACCTTGAAAAACAGGATTACCTACATTATCTTCTGCTCTAGTCATAAATGTTTGAATCGCTATTTTTAAATCTTTAATCTTAGATGCTTCATCAATCTGATGTTCACCTGGAGCAGGAATTTCTGTAGTAGAAAAAAATTGTTTTAATCTGGTCAATTCTGCGGACCACTCCGCTTTGGAAGAATAATTCATATTGCAAATTTAAAAAACGATCTTTAAAAACGTTTGATAATTCTCAGATGATGGGTTCTTTGTACCAACTCTTTGCTTATAATTCCTTCGTTATCAATTGAATCTATATGCACTCTTCCGGAAGAATGGATAATAGTAAATGGATCTAATAAAATACCAACGTGCGTAATATTTCCTTCTGCATTATCAAAAAATGCCAAATCTCCACATTGCGTTGCTTGCAAAAATCCAACAACTTCTCCTTCTTTTGCCTGTTGAGATGCGTCACGCGGAAGCGTTTTTCCAAAAAACTTTAAAACATTTTGTACAAATCCGCTGCAATCTATCCCAAAGCTACTTCGTCCTCCCCACAAATAAGAAGTGTTCATAAATTGCAGTGACAATTCTCTAATCGCATCCTCATTAAAACTGTTATAGTCCAATTTTAAAGAGCGCATTTTTTTGTAACGCACTTTAAATTTTCCTATTTGTCGTACTTTATAAATCGGTGTACCTACCGAAATATACATCGGAGTTTCATTAAGGTAAACCATCGCACCATTTCTTTCTACAAATCCGAGGGGAGCTTTTGCAACAAAGTGTTTAGTCACTTCCGTTAATTGAGTTGTTTGTACCCATCCTTCATAATGGTCAGCTATACATTTAACTTTGGTAAAATCCCCTTTTTTGTCCATTACCAATGCCTTTTCCCCAAATAAAATTTGGCTGATCATTTCGCTTCTATGCGAATTTTCGGCACGTATGGGAGCCGTAGCAACTATTGCGGCAACATATTGCATAAATAAATTTACGGATTTTGGGCGTTAAGGTATGGAAATTAATACAATAGAGCATCTTACTCATAATATTTTTATCTTCGGTTAGTGAATTTTAGTAATAAACCATATAGAACGGATGAGGAAATTCTTTTCGATTTTGATAAATCGAAGGACAATCGTTTGTTGGGTGTATTACTCCAACGTTACACATTACTTTTGCTCGGTGTGTGTATGAAATATCTGAAAAATGAGGAGGATGCCAAGGATTGCGTGCAACTCATTTTTATGAAAATCATTGCTTATCTTCCCAATAATAAAGTGAGTAATTTTAAAAGCTGGTTGTATACTGTAGCTAAAAATCAATGCTTTATGTATCTTAGGTCTAAAAAATCGCAGGTACATGCCGAAGAAATCAACGATGATATTTTAGAAGAATTTCAAGCATTTAATTTTGATGCAGATAGAGAATATCTTCTATCCTTAATGGAAACTAAAATATCAGAATTACCTAATGGACAAAAAGAATGCATCGAATTATTTTTCTTAAAAAAAGAAACTTATAACGAAATTGTAGCACATACGGAGTTTACTTTGTTACAAGTCAAGAGTCATATACAAAATGGTAAAAGAAATTTAAAATTAATGATGGAAAAAAGCTTAAATGATTCCAACAGATAAAGACATATTATCCCAAATTCCCATCTCTGATGAGTTACTTAACAAGTCATTGAAACATCAATTGTCTGATGATGATCAGCGATTGATGGATGAGGCGATATTGTCTTCTGATTTTTTGCAAGATGGCATTGATGGCCTCAGCAACTATTCTTCTTTGGAAAAAGCAAATAGGCAAGCTACAGATCTTAACGCTTATCTGCTCCAACAGTTAAAGCAAAAAAATAATGCCAAAAAACAATTAGGTTTAAAATACAGCAAAACAACCATTTTGTTGGTATTTGGCATTTTGTTGTTAATTGTGTTGGTGTTCTATCTTTTATTCGTAATTCCACACAAAATTTAAAAGAAATCAGCAGCAATTCCATCTGCTAATAAAAAACCCTTATCCGTAAGAATTAAATAACCGTTTTGTTTGATCATCAACTCATTATCTAAAAATTTCTTGGCTAGTTTTTCAATTCTTTGGACGGAATTTTCGCCCCAATTTTCTGTAATTAATTGCAAATTAAGACCTTCCATCGTACGAAGGCTCGTCATAATATATTCTTCCAATTGCTGATGTGGAGTCAGGTTTTCAATTTCAAATGGAATTTCATTATTGCTAAGCGTTTGTATATATTTCGCATTATTGGCGATATTCCATTGGCGACTATTTCCATTAAAAGAATGAGCAGAAGGACCAATTCCGATATATTTTTTCCCTTGCCAATATGCGCTATTGTGTCTACTATGAAATCCGGGTTTGCCAAAATTGGACACTTCATAATGATCAAATCCTGCTGTTTTCAATCTCTGCATCAAATATTCAAAATGGCGCGCTTGCTTGTCTGGATCTGTATTCTCTTTTTTATGTTGCGCAATCATTTTATCCAACGCCGTTCCCTCTTCCACCGTCAATGCGTAACAAGATAAATGTGGAATATTTAATTGAATAGCTGTTTCTATATTCTTTTCCCAATTTTCATCAGAAAGCGTCGGTGTACCGTAGATTAAATCAATCGTAATATTTTCAAAACCAGCCTCTTGTATATCTTTTATGCTTTGTAAAGATTGTTGCGAATTGTGCGCTCGATTCATCCAAACAAGATCTTCATTTTGAAAAGATTGTACTCCCAAACTGAAACGATTAATTCCGATACTTTTCCAAAATGCCAGTTTATTTTTCTGAATATCATCTGGATTGGCTTCTAAAGTAACTTCAGCATTTTCAGCTATATTATATTGATTTCTAACCGTTTGTAATATCTCAGATAATTGTTCATCATTTAATAAAGACGGCGTACCTCCACCAAAATAAATACTTTCTATAATTTCATTTTTGGGCAAATAAGTACTTCTTAATTGAATTTCTTTACAAATAGAAAGTATCATTTCAGACATAGAATGTAATGTCGTAGAGAAATGAAAATTACAATAATAGCACGCTTTTTTGCAATAGGGAATATGTATATAGATCGATGCCAAACGTAAAATTTAGGGCAAAGTTCCGGCAATTTTGTCCTTCGTCAAAATTTGAATAGAATAAACCCTATTTCAATTCAGTATAATCCAAATCTAGCAATGGATAAATTTTACTATTTGACAAAGAAAAATGCCACCATTCTGTTGATAATGGTTTCAATCCCACGGCAATCATTGCATCTTCCAATATTTTACGATTTTTTATTTGCGTAGCGGATAATTGCATATAACTGCGATGCGCTTTTTCAGTAAAATTGTCAAATTCCGTAGGCATCGCCAATTCCTTTCCTGTTTTTAAATCATACAAACTAATATCTACGGCAGTCCCTCTATTGTGATCGCTACCATGTGCAGGATTGGCGGCATAACGATCATCGGGAACAATTTTCCACATCAATTGCGTGATATGATAAGGTCGATACGCGTCAAAAAGTAAAATACCAAAGCCTGATTCATTCAACGCTTGATTTGCTTTTTGTAATGCTTCTGCCATTTCAATAGTTGCAAATGGTTGAAAATCATGATATAATACTTGTTTAGTAAAATTATGTGTAGTACTGTAAGATATATTTTCTTTTAAATTGGGTATGTATTGAGACAATAGAACCAAGCGTTTATTTTTCGGCACGCTTTTTTCATATTGAGATACGCTTTTTATAGAAGTGAGTTGCGCGCCACTTTTTCCATAAATTATGCTCAAAGTCAATATTATAGAAATAGAAATGAATGGATTTAAACACTTATTTTTCATTTTTTGTTATATTGCGAAACATTGAATAATAAATATAGAAACGAACCCAAACAAAGATAATTTGAAAGTATTGAAATCATCCTCTCTAAATTTTAATCCATTTTAGTGGCGAAACGTGGCTCATTTGTAATCTGGCAACTCCTCCTATTTGTAGGAGTAGTTTTCATTTGCACAAAATCTTATGGACAAGCCAAAATACAACCTGCAAATGCGGATCATGGGAAAATTGTACTTGGAGTTGCTAGTTTCTACAGCAAAAGCCTACAAGGAAGTGAAACATCTACGGGAGAAACTTTAGATCAAGATAAAATGACGGGAGCAAGTAATTTTTTTAAATTAAATGCTTGGGTTCGCGTTACCAATCTAAGTAATAACAAATCTATTGTAGTAAGGATAAATGATCGAATGCACCAAAGAATGGCAGATAGAGGAAGAGTGATTGATGTAACTCGAGGAGGGGCCATTCAATTAGGTTATCTATATAGAGGACTTACACGAGTAAAACTCGAGGAAGTCCCTCCAAATACAAAAGAATAAATGGATTATTTTTTTATAGTGCGAATTAAAAAATCGGCATACATTTTATGAATAAGACCGTCAGCTAATCCGATTTTTGGCACCAAAATCTCTTTAATCCCTGCCCATTTCATTACATTGACATAGATCTGAAGTGCAGGCACAATTACATCTGCACGATCCTCTCTTAAATTGAATTTTTCAATTCTTTCTATTACAGTTAAAGGTTCTAATTCAGTTAAATACTCTTTCAAAAGTGGTAAATGCAGAGGTGTACCATCCTTGCGTTTACTCATTGAGAAGACCTTATTAATATTACCACCAGAACCAATTGCCGTCAAAGGAACGGACGCATTTTTGATATAGGTTTTGATAGCTAATTGTAATTCCTCCCAATTTTCTTTCGTTACCAAACCTTGCAAAATTCTGATCGTACCAATATTGAATGATTTACGGTAAATATGTTTTCCATCTTTGAAAAAACTCAATTCCGTACTACCACCACCCACATCTATATATAAATAACCATTTTTGCTATCCAAACTTTCCGCAAAATGATTTTCAAAAACTAATGAAGCTTCCTCATCGCCTGAAATAATTTCAATATTGATGTCTGCTGCTTTCTTCACTTTCTCAATAATCTCACTACTATTTTTGGCATCGCGCATCGCACTTGTAGCACAAGCACGCAAATAGGGAACTTGGTAAGCGGAAAGTAAATGGCGAAATGCTTGCATGGATTCCAATATCATATCTTCTCTCTCGGGACTGATTTGTTTGGATTTAAATACATCCAAACCCAATCTCAATGGCACACGAACAAGATTAATCTTATTGAATTCAGGCTTTTTATTTTTTTGTTCGATTACATCGACAATAAGCAATCGAGCAGCATTACTTCCTATATCTATAGCGGCAAACTTCAAATTTTGAATAATTTTATTTAGTTAAATAATTATAGATTTCCACTTGCGAACGGTGAATTTCTTGACCTTTATGAGAAACATATTTATTGGACAATTTATTATCCAAAATACGTGCTTTAACATTGTCTTTTAACTGTAAAGCAATGATTTCTTTTATTTCTTTTTTGATACTGTCTTTCAATACAGGAATTGCAACCTCAATACGGTGATCTAAATTGCGTACCATCCAATCAGCAGAAGAAATATAGATTTTTTCTTTACCTCCGTTGTTAAAAATTAAAATACGTGCATGTTCCAAATATTCATCAACAATGCTTATTGCTTGTATTTTCTTTTTAAACTTCGGATTTTCTACTTTTGCACAGAAAATACCACGGATAATCAATTTTATTTCCACTCCAACTAAGGCGGCCTCATATAGCTTATCAATTAAATCATGATCACTCAATGAATTAACCTTGATAGTGATTGCTGCAGGCTTTTTTGCTTTTGCCAATTTGATCTCTCGATCTATCAGTTCTGTCAGTTGAGATCGCATACCCGTTGGACAGACCATCAGAGTTTTACATTGATTTAGATAAATCCGTGAAGCAACTTTTGGATTTTCTAAATATTTAAATAAGCGATTAATATCTGCCATTACATTACGGTTTTTGGTCATTATGAGTTGATCACAATAAAACCGAGCCGTCTTCTCATTTAGATTACCTGTGCTAACAAAACCATATTGAATTGTACTATTTTTTACACGTTTTTTTATGATGCATAGCTTGCCATGCACTTTCATATTAGGAACACCAACAAGAACAACCACTCCTTCTTCTTCTAAGCGTTCTTTCCACTCCAAATTAGCTTCTTCATCAAAACGAGCTCTCAATTCCAACATCACAGTTACTTGCTTTCCATTGCGAATTGCATTGATTAAAGCGTTGACTATTTTAGAATTAGATGCTAATCGATAAGCGGTAATTTTAATACTCGTTACATCTGGATCCATTGCCGCCTCACGAATTAAATCAATTACAGACCCAAAAGAATGATAGGGAAAAGAAAGCATAACATCTTTCTTTAACACTACATCAGTTACCCTATTAGAATTTTTAAAATCTGGATGTATAATTGGTTTCTGAACAATCGAGTTTTCTGATTTAGGGAAAACATTAGGGAAATCCATAAAATGTCTAAAATTATGAATATGACCTCCAGGTATGATATTACCTTTACGATTTATATTCATTCTTGACAACAAATATTCTAACAACCCCGCATCCATTTCCTTATCATATACAAAACGGACTGTTTTGCCTTGACGACGACTTTTTAACCCTTTTTCAATTTTTTGTACAAGTGACGTAGAAAGATCGTTATCTATATCAAACTCTGCATCTTTCGATATTTTAAATACATGCGCATCAAATTGATTGAATTCGAAATACGAGAATATAACAGGTAAATTAAACTTGATGACATCTTCCAACAAGATGATTTCATGTCTTCCTGGTGCAGACGGCGGCAATTCTTTGAATCTGCCAACGATACGAGAAGGCACTTCTATAATGGAATATTTCTGCGAATATGCAGAGTCTTTCATGCTTAAAACAACGCCGAGGTACAAACTTTTTTCTCTTAAATAAGGGAAATTTGTGATATTTTCTATTAGTAATGGTATAATATTAGATTCCACCTCTTCATCAAAATATCTTCTTACATATTGTTTTTGTTCTTCGTTAAGTTGATGATCATTGACAATATACACATGTTGACTAGCCATTTCTTTTTCGACATTTTCCCAAATTCGATTAAACTCATTTTGCTGTCGCAAAACAATAGAT
The DNA here is from genome assembly GCF_004337365.2 of Rhizosphaericola mali. GTDB lineage: Bacteria > Bacteroidota > Bacteroidia > Chitinophagales > Chitinophagaceae > Rhizosphaericola > Rhizosphaericola mali. The sequence goes on from NZ_CP044016.1 coordinate 3,007,073, forward strand.
TGAATTTCATCTAAAATTTTCTGAGGATCTTCTTCGAAATGAAAATTAACTTTTTTACCTTTAAGATCAACCATTCTCTTCAAGGCTGCAACTCTTACTCTAAAAAACTCATCTGTATTATTAGAAAAAATACCTAAGAAATGTATCCTCTGAATCAAAGGGACAGTTGGATCATTGGCTTCCTGTAACACTCTTGCATTGAAACTTAACCAGCTAATATCTCTTGGTATGTATTCTTTTTGCTTCATCTAAATCTGTATTAATATAAATATACAACCTTGGTACTAAGTTTACAATTTCTCCATTAAAATTATAAACACTTTCACTTGGTCCGCAATTTAGAAGAATGTATCGGTTAATCTGGAAAAACAGTAAGTCTTAATATAAAAATAAAAGAACAGGTTACCTATGGATTAATTTGTCGATAACAGATGTCGTAGAATAACCACTAATGATCGGGTTGATAATAACCTTACCTCCTGCATTCTGCACCTCTTTTGCTCCCACAATCTGATCTATTGTATAATCCCCCCCTTTAACCAAAACATCTGGTTTTAGCCGTTGAATTAATTCTAAAGGTGTATTTTCATCAAAGATAACCACAGCATCAACGATAATTAAAGAAGATAACATTTCAGCTCTGTCTGATTGATTATTAATAGGACGTTCCGGACCTTTTAAACGTTTAACACTATCATCAGAATTAATCCCTACAACTAAAATATCTGCGCTTTCAGCAGCTTGAGATAATGAGGCTATATGGCCTTTGTGTAAAATATCAAAGCAACCATTGGTAAATGCAACGGTTAATCCTTTCAATCTCCATGCTTCTCGCAACAATTCAATATCTCTCGCAGAAAGAATTTTGTGTTCAGGAAAAGTTACATTTTTCATAATAACATTTTTATAAATCTAAACGTAACGATGCCGAGTTTAGATGTTATTCATTCCGTGGCCCGACAAGGTTCATTAAAACCGTAAGTTGATTTAATCTTTATTAAAAACAAAATAAATAAAATTGATTTTATTTATTTTTTAACAATTGTCGTATTTATACGAATTTATAATTTGTTTGTTCCTTCTTTAGGAAAAACAATTGTCGGTTGAAAAGATTTTGCTTCTTCAAATGGCAATATTCCATAAGAAATAATAATTATCACATCTCCAACAGCGCCCTTTCTAGCGGCCGGTCCATTAAGACAAACTGTTCCACTACCTCTCTTACCCTTTATTAGATAAGTTTCAATGCGTTCTCCATTATTGACATTAACAATCTGGATTTTCTCACCTTCTATCATATTTGCAGCATCCATTAAATCTTCATCCAATGTTAAACTACCAACGTAATTCAAATCTGCTTCCGTGATTACTGCTCTGTGAACCTTTGATTTTAATACTTGTATTTGCATAGCGTTTGCAAATTTATATTCATTTTTTGGTTATGAACAAAACTAATATTTCACCAAATCACATAATTTAATTTTAATAAAAATACATTGAGACTCAAAATATTAAATAAAAAAGACTATAGAATTTCAATTTTTGATATATATCAAAACTGAAAACATCCCATAGTCTTTTGCAAAAATTAACATTTCTACTATTTCTGACGAACAATTACACCATTCATAATAATAGTATTTCCTTCTTTTGTTTCTAAATTATATACTTTCTGTATACCACCTGCTTTTTCCTCTGAATCCCAAACTTTAAATTCTTCAATTTTGCCATTTTTAGGATTCACACTTTCAATATTTTCCCCTATTTGAATGGATCCAATGTTCTTCAATCCAGTAGTTGTTTGCATTGGATGATTAGGCGTTGCAGACAATTGTTGAATCGTCAAGGCTATATCATGACCATCATTTGAAATAATACTTTTCACGACAGTCAATTTAGTTAATGCGTAATTTTTTTCCTCATGTGCCATTACTTGGCTTACCGTCGTCACTTTAGTTGTATGTTCCGCTTCATTTGCAACAAAAATCTGATCTCCTAATTTCACATCTTTAATCATTTTTTTGGAGCCATCTGCCATCGCCACCAAATCTTCGCCAGGAAAACAAATATCATTACCGTAAGTTCCCGCTTCTGCGCGATTTGCATCTTCGCCCTTCAATGTTGCCTTATATCTCAAATAACTAAATTCTTTGGATAAAACATAAGATAATTTCAAAACGAAAAACGGTTCTATTTTATCAATACCATGAATATCTTCAAAATATTTTTCCCAAACTTTACCATCCGAAAAGTTATTGGGAATACAAGAAATGTAACGCTTACCTGTTTCTGTTGTGTAATAAATCATCGTTCCCAAAGGAGCGTCTTCACCTTTAATCGACAAAGAATACAAATCGATTCTCTTTTTCTTACCATCATCACCCGTTATAAAATAGGGTTTACGGTCTTCGTATCTTTCAACGATATATTTATTATCTCCAAATTTGGCATAATCATCTTTATCCAAATCCTTAATATCAAATGTCTTCGCTTGTTGAAACTCTTCCATAGTCAGTCCTTTATTTTTCTGCGCTAAAAGAACTGTCAAATTCAATAAACTAAATAGTAATACAAAAATCTTTTTCATCTCTTTACATTTTACATTCAAAAATTGATTAAGAAACCTTTGCAAGTGCCAATGCGAATGTTTTCATTTCCTCCAAAGTCCCAATTGAAACACGACACCATTGTTTATCATTAAATTCCCAGCTACGCACACTGACACCATATTTCATCATATTCATTACAAATTTTTTACTATCTTCTTTTACGGGAAAAACTAGAAAATTGGTATCAGATGGAACATACTCATAACCTTCTTTTTTCAAAGCGTCGTATAAATATTTTTTTGAAGTTTGTATACCATCATAGGACATTTTCATAAATGGTTTATCCTGATAAGACACAAGAGCGGCAGCCCAAGTGGCATTAGCTACGCTCATAGAGCCTGGCGTAATCTGTTCAAATTTCTTTATAGTTGCAGGCTGACCGATCATATAGCCGAAACGCATGCCAGCCATTCCATACAATTTGGAAAAAGTACGCGTAATAATGATATTATAACCTTCCTTAATTAAGGGAATCATGGTAGTCTCTGCAGGATTTTCCACTAAATCTATATATGCTTCATCTACGAAAATCATTGTTTTTTTAGAAACTCGTTTACAAAATTCGCGTAATTTATTGGAGTCAACTATCGTTGCTGTGGGATTATTAGGGTTACATATATAAACTAAAGAGGTATTGCTATCAACAGCTTTCTCAATTGCATCCAAATCAAACTTATAATCAGAAGTCAAAGGCAATCTTAAGACTTTAGTTCCCATACTTTCGGCAGTACTCAACAAATCTTCATAAGTAGGTTTAGAAGATACAATCGTTCCTTTTCCATATAGAATGGCTCCGGCTTGTAATATCGGAGAAGAACCTGCACTCAACAACAAATTATCGGAACTCAGACCCTCAAAATCTGCAATTTTTTTCGACATTTCTCTTCCCTCATAAAAAGCATATTGATAACTTTTATCAATGGATTTTTGAATTGCTTCTTTTGCACTAGCAGAAGGCCCGAAAGGATTTTCATTGGCACTAAGCCTTGCCTTAATTTCTGGAGGAGTAGTCTCCATGGCGATAAGGTTGTCAGTCAAAAAACTTTGGCTCAAAGTTTCCTTAATCTCTGCAGCTGACGCTTTTTTCAAAGAAGTAAAAAAGCTAGTACCAAAAGCCAAACCACCCGTCAATAGTGCGCTATTTTTAATCCAACGCCTTCTATCTAATTGAGTTTCTGTAGTCATAGTGTATAGTTTATTATGTGTAAAAAGTGTTCCAATAATTATTTACTTAATTCAAAATTTTTCTGAGTTACTTTACTATGGATCGCATTCACCACACTCCTACCAGACTCTAACGCACCTGCCATCCAGCCATTTAGATAAGTGAGATTATCTCCAGCGAAATAGGTACAACGATCAGGCTTAAGTAAGGTTTGATAGATAGTTTGTCTTTCTTTTTCAGAATAAATACCCCAACCACCTAAAGTATATTTCGTTTTATGCCAACTCACAGAGAAACTTTTTTTCTCGTATTCTGTCGCATATTGAGGATGAATTAAACTACCTTTTTCAAATGCTAATTTTTCTCTATCTGCATAGGACAACTCTCCCACTTTTTGCGCTCTCTCATTAAAATTATAGTAGCCAATCAACATTCCTTTTTGACTCAAATAATCATTTGAAGGATAAAAAATCTGATACAAGTCATTATTTGTATGTGTAATTCCTCCAAAAATTTCTTCATCCTCTTCCCAAAATCGGCGTTTAAATTGCATACCAATTTTTCCCGCCATGATGTATTCAGTTTTATCAATCGCTCGACTATAACTTGATGCAAAATTATGAGAAATATCACTCAACACTTTCAATGGAATCGTACTGATACAAAAGTCACCTGAGATCTTGTGAGTACCCACTTTATCTTTGTATGTTATAGTCACTTTTTCATCGCCATTTTCGATATTAGTCACTTCACTATTCAAATGAATATTTTGCTCGACTTTTTTCGCCATAGCTTTTACTAAAGCGTCATTTCCCCCAACCATTTGCAGCATTGTTTGTTGCAATTCATATACATATTCGGCTACACCATAAAAATCACTCCCCAATAATCCTGAGGAAATAATTTGATCTAATTTAAAAGGTTCACCCACAGTCCCAGGATGATCGCCATCGGCAGGATAACTCGTATAACCACGTCGCGAAGAGCCTTTGTATAAATCATCCATATTTAGTGCACCTTCGGCACGTAAATATTCCAAATATTTCTCTCCATCCTCCTTTGTCATTGGAAGATCTAGCGCTTTAGCATCTATTGCTTTAGCCAACAATTCTGCCGTGTATCCGCGCATATCATTGTGCAAAGCTGCTTTCTTAATTTTTTTATTGGAAAGCGGACCATTTCCTTCACTATAATAATAGGTAGCTTCGTCAACATTATTATACACTTCCATTGGAATTTTAAATTCCTTGCAATAGTGTAACGTCACTTGGTGAAAATGCGGCACTCTAGAAGGTCCTGCATTAAAATACATACCTGAGTCAAAATGAGCAGTTTGAACACCATTTGTAATTTCCTCTGAACTGGCACCATTTCTTACGGAAAAAACACGACCACCCACACGTCCTCTTGCCTCTAACAAAATACATTTGTAACCCAATTTACCTAACTCATACGCAGAAACAATACCTGAAAGACCCGCGCCGAGGATAATCACGGTCTTACTACCATTGGGAATCTTAGTATCCAAAGGAGGCAATTCGTGTAATTTAGCTTCTGCTTTGAGTAAGCCCAAGGATAACATACCTGGTAAAGCACCACCGGTTAAAATACCTAATTTCGTCAAAAAATCTCTTCTCGTAGTCATACATACATTTTTGATAGTTTGCCGAAAAAACAAACCAGTTATTTTTCTCTTACTCTTTTAAACATTATCCCCTCATTCCATCGAGGAAATACATTCGTGTTTGCTAGTTTTTTACCTACATAATATATAAACGACAAATCATCCATCGTACCACTTATATCCCAATCTGCACTATAATTATCTGAAGGTTTATGATAATTGTATTTTACATAGTCTTCGTTCTTCTTCATTCCCCATACTTCTCCATATTGAAGGGAATTAATGCCTCCTTCTGTGTATAACGTAGGTACTCCCACTTTGGCAAAACTAAAATGATCGGAACGATAGTACCACCCATTACTTGGATCAGGAACAGCTTTTACATCCCTATGAAAATATATTGCTGCACTATCTGCATATTTATCCACGTCAGACATTCCTTTTCCTATTACAAAAATGTCTTTCATTTTACCAAAAGGTTGTAAAACATCCATATTAATATCAACAACTGTTTTTTTCAACGGAAATATTGGATGTGTACAATAATATTCTGAGCCCAATAGTCCGGCTTCCTCACCCGTAACGGAAAGAAATATAACGGTTCTTTCATTCATACCTGCAGACTTAAATTTTTCTGCTAGTGTTAGCAAACCAGCAGTACCAGATGCATTGTCTGCAGCTCCATTATAAATACTATCTCCGTCAATAGCTTCCCCTACGCCAAAATGATCCCAATGCCCCGTATAAATAATATATTCATCCTTTTTGATCGTTCCAGGCAAAACACCAATAACGTTTGTGGATATCGATTTTTTAATTTTATTATTCAGCGTACCATTTAACACCAATGGAAAAGAAATAGCCGTGCTACTTTTAGTATGAGCTTGTTCGAAAGTACCCCAATTTATTCCAGACATAGCAAAAAGCTTCTTTGCTGTCGATTCTGAAATCCAACCTTCAATTGCGCATCTTTTATTATTTTCAGAACTATTAAGATATAATTTAGATTTAGACCAACTAGATCTTACTACGCTCCAATCATAGGCTGCTGGTTTTGTTTCATGCACAATTAGTACACCCAATGCGCCTTTTCTTGCAGCCTCTTCAAATTTATAAGTCCATCGTCCATAATAGGTCATATCTTTTCCTCGAAAAAGGGAATTATCATAGTATCCAGGATCATTAATCATCACAATTACAATTTTCCCTTTTACATCTATTCCTTTATAATCATTCCAACCATACTCGGGAGCGTCTATACCAAAGCCAGCAAATACAATTGATGCATTATTTATTTTAACTTCTTTTTCAACTCGTCGTGTACCACCTACGATATCTGTAAGATTTTGTAAAAATAAACTCTGCTCTTTTCCTTTAACAATCATACCATTGGATTGAAATGAACCAGACAGTTCAACCATTGGAACTTTTTGAAAATAGCTTTTTTTATTGCATGGAATTAACCCAATAGATTTAAATCTTGAGGCTAGATAACTGGTAGTCAATAGCTCCCCCTCTGTAAAAGGCTTTCTACCTTTAAAAGAATCAGAAGCTAACATACTTATATCTTTTCGATAACAGATTTCTTCCTTACTCGAAAATTGATAATCATCTTGATGCTGTGCCAACGCGAGAGTATGTACTATAATTGTAAATATAGTGAAGAGGATTTTTTTCATCAATTTCTCATTAAATATATTAAGTAGCTATTAGGTTAAAGATAGTCCAATAATTTCAAACAAAAAAGAGATTGCTAATTAGCAATCTCTTCTAAGTTAATTTCTGATAAGTAATGGTTACATTCTAGTAACCACCTCCTTGACGACCACCGCGATATCCACCACCATTGGAGTTACCACCTTTATAGCCACCACCGCCATTACCATAAGATTTTTTTCTAAATTCACCTTCTGGTTTTGGTGTTGATTCGTTTACAATAATTTTTCTACCACTAATCTCAGTTTCATTTAAGTTACTGATTGCATTTCTTGCTGCTTCGTCATCAGACATTTCAACAAATCCAAATCCCTTACTTCTGTTGTTGTTAAATTTATCGGTAACAACTTTAGCAGAAGCTACTTCTCCATATGGAGAAAAAAGATTGAATAAATCATCACTAGTAATCGCCCAGCTTAGGTTTCCTACGTAAATGTTCATGGTTTTTTTTTATTAATTTTTATATTTTATAACAGTAAACCAAAACCCAAAACCATCTTCAGCTAACGCGACCGGATTAATTGAGATATTGAAATTGACTGCGTTTACCTAACGAAGATATAATTATTTATTTACTTAACAACTTTTTGCGTATACTTTCAAAAAAATTAAAAAAAAATTAAAATTCTTATTTAAAGTCAATTTTCATTGAAATTTTTACAGTAATTAATGTTCCATAATGTGTACCTCTCTAATTCACTTTTAAGACGACCATTAAAGTCAGGCAAATCTTTATTCTTTTTCTCTGTCCATAAAGTCTCTGACAATGCAGCTAATCTCGGGAATACCATATACTCCACCTTAGTAGGCCCAGCCATGTATTCCGTCCATACGTTACCTTGCGCCCCGAGCACATATTTATACTCATCTTTGGCTAATTCTTTAGGAATCGGATCATATTTGTAGACATTTTGGTAAGGCAAATAACCACCTATAGTCAAAGAATCTTCGTGTTTTAATTGTGCGTGATCTAGGTATACATACTCCCCAGGAGTCATAATTACATTATGATGTAATTTAGCGGCTGCGATACCGCCTTTTTCCCCCCTCCAACTCATAATCGTCGCATTCGGAGCAATACCACCTTCAAGAATTTCATCCCAACCAATAACGCTTTTGCCTTTACTATTTAAAAACTTCACAATTCGTTCAACAAAATAGCTTTGCAAACCTTCCTCGTCTTTCAATCCTTTTTCCTTAATTAATTGTTGACAAAATGCAGATTTTTTCCAGTAATCTTTTGGTGCTTCATCTCCACCAATATGTACATATCTTGATGGAAACAATGGCAGAACCTCACTCAACACATTTTCCAAAAAAGTAAATGTATTCTCAGAAGGTACATATATATCAGGATAAACACCCCAAGATTGTTGCACTTCTTTCTTATCTCGTGGTCCGAACCAAGTCACTCCAGGTAAAACTTCGGTAGGTTGTTCTGGGAAACAGCTTAATTCAGGGTATGCTGCAATTGCTGCAGAGGAGTGCCCAGGCATTTCAATCTCTGGAATAACGGTAATATAACGATCTGCCGCATATTTCACGATATCTTTCACTTGTTCTTGCGTATAAAAACCACCTTCTTTAGTTTCATCATTGCCCGTCCCAGGATGATGTCCTATAATTGTTCCGTTTCTCCATGCTCCAACCTCTGTTAATTTTGGATATTTTTTTATTTCGATACGCCATCCCTGATCTTCTGTCAAATGCCAATGAAACGTATTCATCTTATGTAAAGCAATAAAATCAATATATTGTTTTACAAAATCAGCTGGCATAAAATGTCTACCACAGTCTAACATCAAGCCACGATACTGAAATCTTGGTGCATCTATAATGGCTACATCGGGAATAGAGATAGAAGTTTCTTTTGTTGTAGGTAAAAGCTGTAATAATGATTGCATCCCATAAAATACACCTTCTTCATTATCCGCTTTTATTACAACATTTTTAGGTGTTACATTTAAAGAATATGCACCTTTTACGCCTTTACCAGAGCCCACTTCCAGTAAGACTTGCGCATCTTTTTTATTTGTAGTAATAGTAGTGACATCCAAATAATCTGCTAAATATTTTTTCAAATAATCTGCAGTTTTTTCTCCACCTTTTCCTACATAAATTTTTAATTCTTTGGAAAATGTAAAATTACCTGCATTAACCGTTAATTGATTTGGTTTGGGAATAATGTTTACTTGAGTTTGCGCCTGCATTCCTTCTACTGCAAGTAAGAAAGACAGAGCCAGTAACAATTTTTTCATGTATATTTTTTGATTTATTTTTCAATAATTGGAAGTAATATTTTGCTAGCAGCATTAGAACTATGATGAATACTAATTTCTGCTTTTTGAAAATCGCTGTCTTTTGCATGATAGATATCTACAAATTTTTGAGGATTTCTATCCACAAGAGGGAACCATGTACTTTGAATCTGCACCATGATACGATGTCCTTTTTTGAATGTATGTGCAATATCGGGCATGGTATATTTTACCTCTTCTACTTTTCCTGGTGCAAATGGCACTGGATTTTCCAAACTTTTCCTAAATCTTCCTCGGAATACATCTCCACGTACCAACATTTCATAGCCATTCATAACATACGCATCCTTATCGGAATAACTAAAATCATCTGGAAATACATCAATCAACTTCACTACAAAATCAGCGTCTGTTGTGCTAATACTTACCTGCAAGTCTGCTGTTAGCGGACCGGCCAATGTAATATCTTTATCCAATATTTCCGTTTGAAAACTTAATACATCTGGTCTCCAAGAGGCAAATCGTTGATCGTCGGTCATATATTCTCTCGTACGATATGCTTTTACGCCGTCTGTATAAGGCACTGGTTTGAATGGATCACTGATATAGCTCGTAGCTTCTTTTTCTGAATCCGTTGGAGTTGAAAAGCTCAAACTATTATTTTCATGTAAATAAATAGGCGTTTCTTTTTCTTCTGCAGGAGGCCATTTTGCAAAATGATGCCATTGATTTTCACCTGTAAAGAAAATATTTGCTTCATTAATACTATCAATATTTCCTTTACCTAATAAATAATAATCGAAAAATGGGATTTCTATATTTTTTGCATAGTAATCGCTTGTAGCACTACCAAATTGTACATTTCCCAAATTAGAACCATCGCTACCACGACCAGCCCATTGTCCGTGAAACCAAGGTCCCATAACTATTTTATTGTTGTTTTTTGCTTTTGATTCTATCGCACGATATGTACTCCATGCTCCAAAACAATCTTCCGCATCGAACAAGCCACCAACGACCATCGTATTAGTTGTCGGCAACACATTCTCTGCGAAATTGCGCACATTGCGTTCCTTCCACCATTTATCATAATTAGGATGATTCATTAAATCATTCCAAAATTTAATACTGTCGCCCATTAATTTTGTCAAATTAGGTAAAGCTCCTTCTGTTAAAAAGAAACCATATTTATCCTGCGTAGGAAAATCAAAACCAGGGGTTCCTTTCGTAGTCGGCACAGGTCTTGGTTTACCAAAACTTGAATAAAATGAAAAGGCGTCCATCGCCATAAATGCGCCATTATGATGAAAATCATCTCCTACAAACCAATCTGTAACCGGCGCCTGCGGACTTACTGCAACCACTGCTGGATGTTTGGATAAAGACGCCATTGTGGAATAAAAACCTGGATAGGAAATACCAAATACACCGACTTTTCCATTATTATTTTTAATATTCTTTATCAACCAATCTACAGTATCATAGGTATCGGAAGACTCATCAATATCTTTTTTCGTTTTCTTATCCGCAATATAAGGTCGCACATCCACAAATTCTCCTTCACTCATCCATCGACCACGTACATCTTGCAAGACCATGATATAGCCTTCTTTCAAATATTCCTTATAATGATTTGCATAAAAGGCGCGATATTCATTTCCGTATGGAGCACAAGAATAGGGCGTGCGTGTCATTAAAAACGGATGTTTTTCCTTATTATCTTTAGGAACATATACAGCGGTAAATAATTTCACGCCATCTCTCATTGGGATAGAAATTTCCTTTTTTTCATAATTATTTCTAAACCACGCGGAGTCAATTGTTTGTGCATGCACAGTGGCAAACAAAACAATGCCGGAAAAAAGCGACACAATTTTTTTCATCAACTAAATATTAGAAGTTTAATTTCAGCTTAACTTGAGGTCGTGAAAATACAATAAAAATAGCATAACACTTCAAAAAAACGCAGCTTCGTTTATATTTGCGCATGATCACAAAATGGTCATTTAGATATGGAAAATAAAGAAATCATCCTTCAAAATCTTCAACATATATATACACGAATAGCTGAGACTTGTTTAAAAGCCGGCAGGAATAAAGAAGATGTTCGTTTGCTATTGGCGACTAAAACGCAAGATGCAGATACGATCAAAATTGCATTGGATGCTGGAGAAAAATTAATTGGGGAAAATAAAGTACAAGAATATACTGAGAAATGGGAGGAACTAAAAGACTATAATATTGAACGACACTTTATAGGACACTTACAAACCAATAAAATCAAGGAAATTATCAAATATGTTACTTGTATTGAATCTGTCGATCGTATTGATCTTGCACAAAAATTAAGCGCAAAATTGGTAAGTGAAAATAAAACAATGGAAATATACATTGAAGTAAATACTTCAGAAGAAGATAGCAAATCGGGCGTCTCACCAGAAAATGCAATTGCATTGATTCAACAGATTAAAGCACTTCCAAATATCCAAATCACAGGATTAATGACGATCGGTAAACCATCAGAAAATCCAGAAGGTACTAGATTTTGTTTTCAAATTTTAAGAAAATTAAAAGAGGAAGCCCAAGCCCAAAATTTGCTACCTCAGAATTGTGCACTTTCCATGGGTATGAGCCATGATTTGGAAGTCGCCATTGAAGAAGGAAGTACCATTGTAAGAGTCGGCTCCGCTATATTTGGAAATAGAAATTACGCTAAATAATTAGCGTAATTTCTTTAAGATGGGCAGCAATACTTTTTCCATAATTATATATCCTTCTTTATTGGGATGTACGCCATCATAGGTCAATTTGGTTTGCATTCCGTTTTTATCATCTGCCATTTTGGGAAAATAATTTACATAAGTAAACTTCTTTTCTTTTGCATACGCTTCCAACATTTTATTCAATGCGGGAATTTTTTCATTGGGAGACAATCCCTTTCGCCATGGATAATCATAAGCTGGCAAAACAGAGCAAATGATAGGTTTAATTTTATGTGCTTCTGCTAATTCACACATAGAAACAATATTTCCTAAAATATTTTCCAAAGAAATAAATCCTTGATTTTGCGCAATATCATTCGTTCCAGATAGTATCACAACATAAGAGGGGTGTAAATCAATTACATCTTTTCGGAAACGAACCAACATCTGCGAGGTTGTCTGACCACTGATACCACGATCTATATATTTATTTTCTATAAAAAATGAACTGTCAAATCTATACCAGCCTTCCGTAATAGAATTACCCATAAACACAACATTGCGCTCCCTTTGAGGTAATATTTTAACTAGATCATTCGACTTTTCATATTTATTAAATTGCGCCCAATCTTTTTCCGTCTGTGCATTCAATTTTCCAACCAAAGTGATCGTAGCAACAAACAACCATTTTCTTACCATAAATTATGTTTTAAGAGTCTATTAACGTTAGAGATTAAACTTCATTTCTCATCTGAAGTCCTATATATGTAGCACAACACTACGAAACATCAGCATCAATACTACAATTGATATTCCTGCTCCGCCTCAAAGCTACAAATTCATTCATTCACCAATAAATTATTCTATTATGAAAAAGGAATTTGATTTGAACTATGACACATTTACAAAATGTATGTTAACCAGTTTATTTGTAGGCATTTCTGCAGTTTATATCAATTTAGCATTTGATATGTTATTCAGATATTTCACTAGATACAATTTATCCGCTATTATCAATGTATCATCGATTATCATGGGTTGTGTAATTTTACTCTTGATATGTGGTGTATTTTACTACGGATTCAAAAGATTGTTTAAAGGATCAGCAAGCACCGTATTTGGTATAGTTTTTTTAGCCATTACCGCTTTTGCAATCTATAAAGTTAGTGGTGTTGTAAGATCTCCCATCTTTAAAGAAACCGTAGAATTTAGAGAAGAACTTTCTGGAATCTTAGCAATCAATGGCATTTTGGCCGCTATTTTTATACCATTTCTTTATAAAAAAGATAAATTAATCAGTAAGGTTTTATAAATATATAAATTTAGAATGATGACTTGGTCGTTGAATCATCAACGACCTTTTCTTTTTAATCAAAGAATTCTACCATTTTATCTAATAAAACTTTGGGAGTACTAACCCTTTCAAAGGTTTTGGAACTGACAAAAAATAAGGTAATCTCACTCTTAGTTAATATTTTACCTTCAGCGTTTAGTATTTCCGAATGAAAAACAATACGATGTGACGGAGCTTGACGCACCTGCGTCTTTATCGTAAGTAAATCATCATACATAGCAGGACGTAAATATTTGATTTTCATATCAACGACGGGCATCATAATACCATCTTCCTCCATTTGCTTATAACTGTACCCCAAACCACGTATTGCCTCTACCCTACCCACTTCAAAATAAGTTGGATAATTTCCATAATAAACAATACCCATTTTATCCGTCTCGGCATATCGTACACGTATCTGAGTTGTCGCTTCAAACATAATTTCTTAATTTACAATTCAATTAATAAAATTTACTTTCATTTTTCTAGAAAATAAAAATTATATGGAATATAACACTTTAGGAAAATCAAATATAAAGATTAGTGAAATAGGATTTGGATGTATGTCTTTAAAAAATATCGAGTCCGAAAATATTAACATAATTCACTCCGCAATAGATCAGGGCATCAATTACTTTGACACTGCGGATATGTATGACAAAGGTGACAACGAAATATTAGTAGGAAAAGCAGTTAAGGAAAAAAGAAAAGAAATCATACTTGCGACCAAAGTAGGCAATCAATGGAGAGCTGATGTAACTGGCTGGGATTGGAATCCTACAAAAGAATATATACTTAAAGAAATCGACAATAGTCTGCAAAGATTACAAACGGACTATATTGACCTTTACCAATTACATGGCGGGACACTGGAAGACAATATAGATGAAACGATTGAAGCCTTTGAAATATTGAAAGAAAAAGGCAAAATATTGGAATATGGCATTAGCAGCATTCGTCCAAATGTAATTAGAGAATATGTCCAAAAATCCCATATAGTAAGTGTGATGATGCAATATAGTCTTTTAGATCGTAGACCAGAAGAAGCGATGTTGGGCTTGTTAAAGGAAAATAATATTAGTGTACTTTCTCGTGGTACCTTGGCAAGTGGATTATTAGTAGACAAACCTGCAAAAGCTTACTTAGACCACACGGAAAAAGGAATTAAAGATTTTCAAAATCTTATACATAAGCAAACTAATGGCAAAGATACTGCAACCGCTGTCGCGATTAGTTTTGTACTTTCCGCACCAGCGTTAGCATCAGCGGCGATTGGAATAAGAACACAAGCTCAATTGGATTCCATCCTGCATGCTTATAGTATCCGAAACGAATTCAAACAATTAGCAAAGGAACTTGCAGATCATTTATATCCGTTGAAATACAGCCAACATCGTTAAATAAAAAAGCTTGCCAATTGGCAAGCTTTTTTATTCTAATCTATATTCAAAATTTCCTTTGCTAAGTTGATCATTTTAGGATCACCTGTATATTTTCCTCTTTCATCTGAAAGCTTGACGGTTTCCGTCCAATCGTGATGTAAAGTTTTTACTTTCAAAAGTTTCATAACTATATTCATAGGTCTCAGCCCGGTATCATTGGTAAGATCAGTACCGATACCAAAGGAAAATCCCACTTTACCTTTGCAATATTCTGTGATTGTTTTTACTTTTTCTGGATTTAAGGCATCCGAAAAAACGATCGTTTTATACAAAGGATTGATACCCATTGAATGATAGTGATCAATGGTTTTTTGTGCAAATTCAATAGGATCGCCGCTATCATGACGCACACCATCAAATAATTTGGCATATAGTTTATCAAATTGTTTGAAAAATACATCCGTAGTATACGTATCCGTCAAGGCTATCCCTAGATCTCCTTGATAAACATCCACCCATCTTCCTAGCCCAATAGAATTGGCAATTTTAAATCCATACTTAGCCGCGTGAAACATAAACCATTCGTGTGCATGCGTGCCTATTGGTTTCATTCCATGCAACATTGAAAGATGCACATTACTTGTACCCACAAAACCTTCTCCTTTAAATTTCATCAAGGCTTGCATAACTTTTCTATGCACTTCATACGAATGTCTTCTTCTAGTTCCAAATTCAGCAACGGTAATATTCAAATCTTTATACAAAGACATTTTTTCATCAGTTCTGGCAATAATCTCTTCATCACTGACGCGTTCCAAATGAGACATTTTATAGTATAGTTCACTTATTAAAGATAAAATTGGAATTTCCCATAAGATAGTTCGATACCAATAGCCATTTACATCAACAGTTACTTGTGCACCTTCTTGCTTGATTGTAACTTCTGATGGATCATAGTGATAGCCTTGCAAAAAATCTAAATAAGCAGGATTAATATAAGGACAATTAACACGTAAAAATTCTTTTTCCTGTTTGGTTAATTGTAGTCCAGCCATTGCATCAATATGCTTACGTAATTCTACACCAAAACCCTCTGGAAATGCATGCTGTCCGCGATTGATAAATTCGTAATGCGCCATTGCAGAAGGGTACAATTTGATAACAGCGCATTGCATCGTAAATTTATAGAAATCATTATCTAGTATAGAGACAAAGCTAAATGGGTAATTTTCCATCACTCAAACTTAGCAATTTGCATTGATTGTGCAAAAAACTTGATTCTCAAGAAAAAAATTTGAGCAAGATATAATTGGAATATTCCATTATTTTTGGGGCTGTAAAATCTAGAACTTACATGAAGGAATTAATTTTGGTTAGGCATGCCAAGAGTAGCTGGGCAGACGTTTCTCTCGCTGATTTTGATCGTCCATTAAATGAAAGAGGAAAAAAAGATGCTCCAGTTATGGCGCAAAAACTTTTTTCTCGTGGCGTACGCCCACAGCTATTTGTTTCTAGTCCATGCAAAAGAACACGCTCAACATGTAAATTTTTCCTGAATGTCTTTGACAAAAAGATGTCAGAAGTTTTATTTCTTGACCATTTATACGATGCTAATAGCGATGAAATGCTAAAAATTGTCAAAAATTTACCTGAACCTTTTTCTTCCATAATCTTATTTACACACAATACAGGATTGACTGATTTTGTGAATGAGTTGACCAATGTGCACGTAGATAATGTCCCAACTTGTGGTGTATTTGGCGTTAAAATAGAAACCGATACTTGGAAAAATTTCCCCAAAGCACACAAAAAATTCTGGTTTTTCGATTATCCCAAACTATATATCTAAACACAAGTCTTGCAAGCTTTCCCTAATGGCATATTTATATGTATCGTAATCCATGGGTAAATCTTGAAAAGAAAATTGTTGGGCTTCATTAATTTTCTTCACAAAATCCACATTTTCTTGTTCGAATGAAAAGGCTAATTGAGACGACATTAAATATTTACCCAAATATTCTTGTTCCGTCTGTCCTGGCGTCGGAATTAAAATGGATTTCTTATTCCAACTTAATAATTCCATGACAGTTGTATAACCTGATCGAGAAACTATAAATTCGGATTGAGCAAAAGCCAATTTCATATCTTCATTTGAAAGATGGGAAACTACTTCGCAATTGGTGGGAACTTCTAATTTATCTGTAGCATTTGGTAGTCCACGAACAAACAAAAATTTGCCTTTCATTTGCGTGGCGACTTCAATTAATTTATTTTCCAAAATTGTACGCTGTGGTTCCGGCCCCGACATAACACACAAAAAACGATATTTAAAATCTTGTGTTTTCTTTTTACCCAAGCGAGATAACGGTCCAATGTATTTTAGTGGAATTTTGGGCAAATACTTAGGATGTGACAAGGAGCCTGCGATATTCACAACACCTGCAGCATCAGGCACCCAACATTGTGCGAATTGATTAACGTAAGAATAATTCCTTTTTTGCACCCAAACTTTCAACCATTGAAAAGGCATAATCATCTCAAGCTGATGTGTCATAAAAATGGAAGGAACTTTTTTCGTAGAAAATCCATACCGATTATCTGAAATAACGAGATCAATAGAATGGGTTTTTATATAGTTATTAAGCCATCTTTTTTCATTTGCAATTGCCCGCAAAATTCTGGGAATTTGTAACATCATTTTCCAAGCAAACGTTTTTCGTTTTCCAGTATACGTAATACCGTAACCACGTAAATTTTCAAATTTTATCTGTGGAAATTCTTGCTGTAATATATAAAATGAATTACTATATGATGTGCAAGCAATCACTACATCCCAATGATTTTCAATAAAATACTGAATAATGGGAATACATCGCGTTGTATGACCTAATCCCCAATCCAATGGAGAGAGTAACAATGTTTTAGAATTATGTGTAGCTTTGCCCAAAATAAATACCGTAAAAATAATTACATATTTCAAAAACACTATGACAAACAGGAAATTTTTAAGCATTTTAATTTTATTAGTTACATTAGCAGTAGCATTCACATCATGTGCCTCAGCTAAAGGTGGAGGTTTAGCAGGTTGCGGCTGTGCAGCCAAGAAGCCCATCGGATAAATTTTACAACGTATGCAGGATAGAGATTTATTGGTAATCACAAGAGACAAAATCTATACAGACGAGCAACTACAAGATTATGTTGAGAGTCTAACTAGGATGTTATTCTATGCGGAGAGCATGGACAACTTTTGTATTGCCAATGAAATTCTAGATTTGAATCGTTATAAATTGATCAATCGTCCATTTCGGATAAAACAAATTATCAGCGAGCCAGAAAAACCATTTGTTTTTATCGTAAATAAAAATTAATTCTATTGGCAGACCCGCTGAAGTATTACATCGTCCATAAGCCATTCCAAACTTTATCTCAATTTTCTCCTGAAGAAGGGAAAAAAACGTTGAAAGATTATTTCAATGTACCAGCTGATGTATATCCAGTTGGCCGTTTGGATTATGATAGTGAAGGTTTGTTACTATTGACAAACGATAAATATCTCAATCATCGATTGCTTAATCCAAAATTTAAACATCCCCGTGTTTATTGGGTACAAGTGGAAGGTGACATAACGCAAGATGCAATACAGCGTTTGAATACAGGCGTTGAGATTAGTTTAAAATCGGGTAAATACAAAACTTTGCCAGCAGTGTGTACTATTTTGGATAATGTAAATATAGATGAACGAAATCCCCCTATTCGCTTCAGAAAAGAGCAACCAACCACTTGGATCAGTTTACAATTGATAGAAGGAAAAAATCGACAAGTACGCAAAATGACCGCTTCTGTAGGTTTTCCAACCTTAAGATTATTACGTTTTTCTATAGAAAAATTGCAATTAGAAGAACTTACCTCTGGCAAGATGAAAGAAATCAGTAGAGAAATGGCCTACAAAATGCTAATAAAATAAAAAATTAGTCATTTTTTTTATTGAAAATCAATCGTTTACAAAGATACAAATTAATAACTGCACTTAACTTGTATCAAATATCAACAATATATCTGACCTTTGCACTCCAAATTAAAAAATTCGGTGGGATAGCATCGAACAAAATTTTAAAAAATGAGTAACTTACATTTCACAACCAAACATGCCAATGCGGCTACCGTTCAGCGTAACTGGTACGTTGTTGACGGTACTAATCAAACCGTAGGTCGTATCAGCGCTAGAATCGCTGCGATCTTACGTGGTAAAAACAAAGCGTATTACACACCTCACGTAGATTGTGGAGATTACGTAATCATCATCAATGCCGAAAAAGTTAAACTTACAGGTAACAAGATGAATGATAAAGTATATGACCATTTCACAGGATATCCTGGTGGATTGAAAGAAGAATTAGCAAAAGACTTGTTGAAACGTCGTCCAGAAGTTTTATTGGAAAGAGCTATCAAAGGTATGCTTCCAAAAAACAGATTGGGTCGTAAAATGTATGGTAAACTTTTCGTTTACGCTGGAGAAGTACATCCACATACAGCACAAAAACCACAAGATCTTAAATTCTAATTAAATCATTTAGTCAAAGAATATTTCTGAGATTATAACATTCGTATTCAATGGAAAAACAAAAAAATGCAGTTGGTCGTCGTAAGGAAGCTGTAACTCGTGTGTACATCGCAAAAGGTACTGGAGCTATTACAGTAAACGGCAAAAACTATAAAGAATATTTCTCATTAGCATATTTACAAAATCAAGTTGAGTCACCTCTTAAAGTGGTAGAAGGTTTGGATAAATATGATATTTCTATCAACGCACAAGGTGGTGGAGTTAAAGGTCAAGCAGAAGCGGCTAAATTAGGTATCGCTCGCGCATTGATCGAAACAGATTCTGAATTACGTCCAGCGTTGAAAGCTGCAGGATTGCTTACTCGTGAAGCACGTAGCGTAGAACGTAAGAAATTTGGTCACAAGAAAGCACGTCGTAGCTTCCAATTTAGCAAACGTTAATATTGTACTTAATTCTCCCTTTAAGCAATTAAAGGAAATTCTAATAATTTTATCACAAATGCTAATAGCATATTGCTGATAGCAAAAAGACTCAAAATAAATGGAACAAAATACTTCTTTACAACAACAGCTTTTAGATGCTGGTGTTCACTTCGGACACTTGAAGAAGAAATGGAATCCTAAAATGTTACCATACATTTTCGCTGAGAAAAAAGGAATCCATATCATCGATCTTAACAAAACAGTTGACGGTCTTCAAGAATCAGCAGCTGCATTGAAACAAATCGCAAAAAGCGGTAAAAAAATAATGTTTGTAGCTACTAAAAAGCAAGCTAAAGACATCGTTGCTGATTGCGCTAAAAAAGTAAACATGCCTTTCGCTACAGAAAGATGGTTGGGTGGTATGTTGACTAACTTCAACACTGTACGCAAAAGCGTTAAGAAAATGCAAAGTATCGACAAATTGTTGGCTGATACAAACGCAGAAAGCTTAACTAAAAAAGAACGTCTTACTTTAAGCCGTGATAAAGATAAAATGGACAAAGTTTTAGGTGGTATCGCTACTATGGGTCGCCTTCCAGCCGCATTGTTCATCGTTGACATAGGTAACGAACATATCGCTTTATCTGAAGCTAAAAGATTAGGTATCACTACTTTCGGTATGGTTGATACTAATTGTGATCCTAATAAAGTGGATTTTGCTATCCCATCTAATGATGACGCTACAAAATCAATCGCTATTATCACTAACTATATCACTGCAGCTATCGCTGAAGGTTTGGCAGAACGTCAAGCAGCGAAAGATGACGATGATGAAGAAATCGATAACGAAGCTGAAAAGAAAGCAGCTCGCCTTCAAGCAGAAGCAGAAGCAGAAGGTAATGGCGCTTCTCGTGGCGGTAGAGGTCAAGGTGGTAACAATGGTGGAGCAGCTAAACGTCGTGTACCAGGTGGTGCAAGCCGTCGCCCTCAACAAGGTCCAGCTAAAAAATAAATTATAAACATTAGATAATACAATTTATTTGATGTAGCAAACCTTATGGGCGAATTTTACTTCCTCATAAGGTTTTGTCTTTCATTTATATAAAAATTTAAACGGTCTAAAAAACCAAGGAGATTAATATTATGTCTACAGCAACAATTACTGCAGCTGAAATTAACAAATTGCGTCAAGCAACTGGCGCAGGTATGATGGATTGTCGTAAAGCATTGGTTGAATCTAACGGAGATTTCGAAGCTGCTATCGACTGGTTACGTAAAAAAGGTCAAAAAGTAGCTGCTAAACGTAGCGACAGAGAAGCTAAAGAAGGTGTTATCATCGCTCAAACTACAGCTAATAACAAAAAAGGATATATCGTAAGCGTAAGTTGCGAAACTGACTTCGTTTCTAAAAATGAAGATTTCGTAGCATTCGTAAAATCTATTGCAGATGCTGCTGTTAGTAATAACGTAGCTACAATTGAAGAATTGAATGCAGTTTCTGTAAATGGTCAAAAAGTAGAAGATTTGATCAGTGATAAATTAGCATCTATCGGTGAAAAAATCGAAGTAACGCATTTGGATATTATTGAAGCTCCTTATGTTGCTTCTTATATCCACGGTGCATACAGAATCGGTGTATTAGTAGGTCTTACTGCTGATGCTGAAGAAGTAGGTAGAGATGTTGCGATGCAAATTGCTGCATTAAATCCTCTTGCTGTTTCTCCAGAAGCAATCGCTCCTGAAACAGTAGCACATGAAAAAGGTTTGATCATTGAAACAATGAAAGCAGATCCTAAAATGGAAGGCAAACCAGAACAAATGATAGAAAAAATCGCTGAAGGTAAATTGAACGCATTCTTTAAAGAAAATACATTATTGGCTCAGCCATTTGTAAAAGATGCTTCTTTATCTGTTGAAAATTATATCAAAAGTGTAAACAAAGATTTGAATGTTATTTCATTCAAACGTGTTGCTTTAGGATAGTTTTTCTAATAAGAAAAAATATAAAAAAGGTTTTCGTTAAATATTTAACGAAAACCTTTTTTATATATAAATACATATAAATCAATTAATTATAATTCATATAGCGTTTGTCCCCTATTTGTCCCGCCGAGAATTTCATCTTTCCTTAGTTGTAAAATAGTTTTACACCTCAGCTATATTAAGAAACAATGAAAAGATCTTTACATTTCACGACGGCATTTATATTTTGCTTTTTACTCTCCAATTCAATCAAAGCCCAGTACGCATATGTAGGAGAAATACGCATGTTTGCAGGAAATTTTGCACCGAGTGGTTGGGCATTTTGCGATGGTAGCATACTGCCAATTAACGGAAACGCCCCACTATTCTCACTTCTTGGTACAATGTATGGAGGAAATGGGAGTTCGACTTTTGCACTTCCAGATTTAAGAGGGCGATTTCCAATAGGAATGGGAAATGGCGCAGGAAGTAATATACAAACAGGAAGAACAGGAGGAGCTTCAACTGTTACTTTAACAACATCTAATCTACCTGCCCATACACACACTTTCAATGTATATGATGGTAATGCTACAGATAGTTTAAAACCAGCAGGCAATACACTTTCGGTTCCACTTTCTGCAGACCTAATACCTTTACGTAGTCAATATTCGACAAATGCTCCTAATGCGACAATTTCTTCACAATCTATTGGAACTACAGGAAATGGAACAGCAGTAAATATATTACCACCATATACTGGTATAAATTTCATCATTTGTGTAAGTGGAATATTTCCTTCAAGAGATTAAAAGCATGAAATCAATTATATCATTTGTTTTGTTAGGATCACTCTCATTTATCATTAAAAATACATTTGCACAAACCCCAACAATTATTGCTGGAAATAGCACAACGCAAACATCCAGTACAGGGATTGGTACGCCCAATAGTATTGCGGTAGATGATAACGGAAATATATACTTATCAACTGGTGGAAAAAATGTCATCCTTAAAATTGGAACAGATGGAACTAAAAGCATTTTTGCAGGGTTAGGAACGTCTGGTTACTCTGGTGATGGAGGTACTGCTACAAGTGCACAACTGAATTTTCCAACAGACATCACCATTCAAAATGGTATTTTATATATTGCAGATCTCGGAAACAACAAAATACGTACGGTAAACCTATCAACCAATATTATCCAGTCTGTTGATACGAAAGGAGTTTCCATTGGAGTAGTAAGAGCAATAGCACTAGATGCAAATGATAATATCTATGTTACAAACGGAGGTCAAAATACAATCAAACAAATCACGTCTGCAGGTATCATTTCTACCATTGCAGGAAATGGAACAGCAGGATTTTCTGGTGATAATGCAGATGCAAAAAGTGCCAATTTGAATGGCCCAACAGATGTAGTAATTCATGAGAATCAACTTTATTTCACGGACATGCTCAATAGACGCATTCGAAAAATTGATCTCGCGAGCAATATCATTTCAACCGTTGCGGGAAATGGAACGACTGATACGACAGATGGAGGACTTGGAGCAACGAATAGTATAGCTTTGGACAATGATGGTAATGTATATGTTGGCGGTGGAGGTAAGGGTACTTTAAAAAAAATAGATACTAAAGGCACAATAACTTCTATGGCTGGCATTCCTGCTATTTCCGCACTTACAACAAGTGGAAATGATTTACTTTTAGCAGATCCATCGAATAGTAGCTTATACCAAATCGCGTCTGTATTAACATTACCAGTTACATGGGAAAATTTCACCGCCTTTTATCAGCAAAACAATATCAAACTTTCCTGGACAACCGCAACCGAAATTAACAACAAAGGCTTTACGCCACAAAGAAGTACCGATGGAAAAAATTGGATTAATTTAGCCTTTGTACCATCTCACTTTTCGAATGGCACGGGAAATGGATATAGTTACTCTTTGGATGATCAGAATTATACAATGGGAACGAATTATTACAGAATTCAACAAACTGACTTAGATGGACAATCAAAATATTCATCGATTATCAGTATCAATGTATTTCAAAATAAGCCTATAGTAAAATTATATCCCAATCCAGTAATTGACCAAATACATCTGTCTAATGCGAAAGTTGGTGATTCCTATCGAATCATTTCTTTATCTGGACAAATGGTTCAATCTGGAATTATTGGATCTGAAAATGCGACTATTACGATTATTAATTTACATAGTGGAATGTATATTTTTCAAATTTTAGAAGGAAATCAAGTTTCGCAGAATCTAAAATTTGTAAAAAAATAGAATATATCAATTTGGCATTCAAATAGTTATATAAAGAATCCGTTTGTCCCCTATTTGTCCCTTTACTATTTTCTTTAGCAGTGCATAACTTATTATTTTCGTTCAGATTTAAGAATGTAAAGCCTAAGAAAAACACCTACATTTCTTATTGAAATGAATATAAAATTCAACTCTTAACCCTTATATTTATTTTATGTTATCTGCTATGCGGATAACATAAAAACAAAAAATTGCCCCGGTATTTCTATCGGGGCTATTTTTATTAATTGAAAAACATATTACTTATGATTTTTTAAACGCTTGCATTGGATTCAATCCTGTAGATTGTCCACGTGCTTCTTTTTTCATTTTAAATAATTCCAATTTTGTTGGTTCTGATATTTTTGGCCAAGTATTATTTGACTCATCAATATCTGCAGTTTCTCTATATGGATCTAACAAAATAGAATTAACTTCTTTGTTAAAAATGAACACTTTAGAAAATTCTTTTTCATTTTTTCTCCAAATCTGTGCAGGGATTCTTTTGATTTCACTTGTACCATCCGCATAATTGAATTTCAAAATTACCGGCATAACTAGACCACCTTTATTGGTAAAATGTAATTCGTATATGAATTTATTTTTCCAATCCGTTTTATCCTCACCAGTCAATTCTTCCAATTCATATTTGGTTTCAGGAACTTTTACCGTAGAGTCATACATGATAATGCCACGATCGTATTTCCAATAAAAATCTTGTAAGGAGGTATCTTGATCCGTCAAGAAATGAATGCTTTTATCTTCTCTATTTCTGATTTTGGATATATCATCATATTTTGGAAGTATTGGAGCATCCACAGATTTTGATGGTTTAATTCTTCCTGCAACTTTACCTGTGCCATCATATTTGAATGCAGAAACGCTATCCAAAGAAATATCACAAGGCGCAATATCATAAAACCAACCACGCCAAAACCAATCCAAATCTTCCCCGCTTGCATCTTCCATTGTACGGAATAGATCAGCAGGAGTTGGATGTTTAAATTTCCATCTTTCAGCATAGGTCTTGAACGCAAAATCAAAAAGTTCGCGTCCCATGATCGTTTCACGTAAGATATTCAAACCAGTTGCTGGTTTGGAATACGCATTTGGTCCAAATTGTACGATATTTTCACTATTGGTCATAATAGGTTCCAATTGATCTTTTGGAAGACTCATGTAGTCAATAATATTGTAAGCACCTCCTTTACGTGTTGGGAATTTATTGTCATACAATTCTTCTGTCAAATATTCAACAAAGGAATTCAAACCTTCATCCATCCAAGTCCATTGTCTTTCGTCGCTATTGACAATCATTGGGAAGAAATTATGTCCAACTTCATGTATTACTACGCCGAGCATTCCATTTTTTGTTGCTTCACTGTACGAACCATCTTTTTCCGTTCTTCCGTAATTGAAACAGATCATTGGATATTCCATACCGTTAGAAGCTTCTATACTTTGTGCAACTGGATATGGATAATCTATGGTAAAATGAGAATAACTTCTGATGGTATGGGCCACAACTTTAGTTGAAAATTTGCGATAAAGATTATACGCTTCTTTGCTGTATAAACTCATACACATGATTTTCTTATTTGCCACGTAAGTTGGCATTGCATCCCAAACAAATTTATTGGAAGATGTCCAAGCGAAATCACGCACGCTATCCGCATTGAAAATCCAAGTTTTTGTTTTTGCTCCTGCATCTATGACCTCATTAGCTTTTGCTTCTGCTAAGGTGACAACCTCGACAGGCTCTTTGGCCGTCTGTGCTTGTTGCCAACGTTTCATTTGCGCAGCAGTTAGTACATCTTGATAATTTTGACAAGTTCCTGTACCCGTTACAATATGATTTGCAGGAACGGTCATTTTCACTTTAAAATTTCCAAAAGTCAAAGCAAATTCTCCTCTTCCTGTAAATTGATGATTTTGCCACCCTTGAAAATCGCTATAAACACACAATCTTGGATACCATTGCGCCATGGTAAACAAGTAATTTTTGTCTTCAGGGAAATATTCATAACCGCCACGACCGCCTTCTTTCATTCGATCGGTAATTTTATAATCCCATTTTACATGAAAGACAAATTGTGATTTCGCAGGCAAATCTTTTGGTAAATCAACACGCATCATCGTTTTATTGATGACAAAATGCAAAGGTTTTCCGCTTGCATCTGTAATCGAAATAATATGATCGCCCAATCCATTATCGGCATCAGACTCTTCCATTTTTGCCAAAGCATTGGCATCCATGATATTTTGTTTGCTGATATGCGATGGATCTTGATAATTGGCATTATTCACCGAACTATGTTCATTTTCATCCAATTGCAACCACAAATAGCTCAATGATCCAGGACTATTATTGAAATAAGTGATCTTTTCTTCCCCATTTAGTACCAATTTTTTTTGATCAAGATTACAAGTAATATCGTAATCTGCTCTTTGTTGCCAATAGTTAGGTCCGACATCTCCACTTGCGGTACGATAACTATTAGGTGTCGGTAAAATGGTTCCTAATTGTTCGAATGCATTTCCGTGATTAGAGGTCGGATTGTTTTTAATGTTTTGTGCAACAATTGGCATCGAGCACAATATGCACGCTCCGAATCCCATCATCTGTTGCCAAACAGAATGTTTCATTTTCATTTAAATTAATATTTGTAGGAAGAAATTTATGATTCAAAAATATCGTGTTATCCTCTTTTTGTTTCCATGGAAGTCGTTCCAAACACATTTCTAATGCAATCGCAGCAATCGCTCCGCAAAAGAAAATTTTGGATTTATAACGATCAATTCCCAGATAGGCAAGTAAGGTCAATACACTTAATAAACACGCGACAATTAATATTTGTCCTAATTCCAATCCCAAGTTAAACGCGAATAATTGCTTGATGATCTGCTGGTCATGCCCGAGCATACTTTTCAAAAGTGTACTGAATCCCATGCCATGAACAAAACCAAAAAATAATGCAAAGAAATAAATCAACGGATATTTTTTCTCATTCAAATTTTCAGTTTTCAAATCTGCCAATGCCGTAATCAAAATCGTCAAAGCAATTAAAAACTCCGTCCAAACTGTGGGAATATTTAAAATATTTAATACACTCAAGGCTAACGTAATCGAATGTCCAATGGTAAATGCCGTAACTAAAATTAAGATTTTTCGCCAATCGCTCCACACATATTTCAAACATAAAGCAGAAATAAATAATATGTGATCAATTCCTTTAAAATCAGCAATGTGTCCAATCCCTGTAGTCAAAAACATCCAAAACTCATCCATACACGTTTCTTAAGTTGTAAAATTAACCAAAAAGGCATTAAATTGTACGCTCAAATACAATTCATTTCATGCATTTACTTTTCATTTACATTTTCTCTTGGCTCATGCATCCGTTTTTTGTTTCCATGACGGAAATCAAATACATTCCGAAAAGCCAAAATCTTGAAGTAAGTGTCCGTATTTTTACAGATGATTTAGAAAATACGTTGAGAAAAAATCACCCAAATGTAATATTTGACATTTTACATCCGAAAGATAAAGCTTTGATCAACAATTGGATAGATGCATATATCCGAAAAAGATTACAAATCAAAACCAATGGCAAAGTGAGCAATCTGCATTTCATTGGATACGAACAAGAAAACGAAAGTATCTGGTGTTATTTCGAAACGGACAAAGTCACGCCCATAAAAAAATGCGACGTTTTCAATACCTTATTATATGATTACAAAAAGGAACAAATCAATATGATACGTGTCGAAAATGGTCCAGAAAGTAAATCAAGCAAAATGGAAGCACCTGAAAATACGGTGCATTTTTCCTTTTAAAACGCATTGAAATAGAATAGTTTGCCAATTTTATCTAAATTCAACTTGATAAGTCCGCAAAGTGATTAATTTTGCACTCTAAATTATCAATCATGGAAGAAGGAAAACGTCAAAGACAAGTAGCGAGTGTAATTAAGGAATATGTGAATGAGATTTTCCAACATCTAGGTCTCTCCATGTATGAAGGTGGATTAATTTCTATTTCTGACGTAAAAGTTACGCCGGATTTATTGGAAGCGCGTATATATGTAAGTTTTTTTAAAATTGAAAATAAGGCAGCAGCTTTGAAAAAAGTAGAAGATCGCGCTTGGGAAATCAAAAAACTTTTATCTGAAAAAATGCGCCATCAATTACGTCGTATTCCGGTAATTCATTATTACGAAGATGATACTTTGGATAATGTATTTCGTATGGAAGACTTATTCGAACAAATCAAAAAGGAAGATGATAATATCAAAAATCAAGACAACGCATAATATTTTCTCCTCAAATACCATTCGGATACTGATAGATGCAACTTTTATTTGCCTGGCGCTATTTCAAATCAAAAAAAACAACCAATGTTATCAATATTATCTCTTGGATAAGCATGATAGCCATTGCGGTGGGAACAGCCTCGCTCATTATTATCTTGAGTGTTTTTAATGGTTTTGAAGGCTTGGTCAAATCACTTTATGGAGATTTTTATGCCGATTTGCGTGTAGAACCAGTAAAAGGTAAATTAATCAAATTCGATTCTTTTCAAATACATCAGCTTAATAATATTGGTAATATTGCGGATTACAGTTTGATGTTGGAGGAGAAAGCAGTATTAAAAAATGGAGATTATCAAAATATCGTTTTCCTAAAAGGCGTAGATGATCATTATGCGAATGTGGTTAATATCAAACATCATATCGTAGAAGGTAGTTATTTATTGGGAAGCACGGATGCACCAGATATTATATTGGGATATGGTATTCAAAATGCCTTGCAATCCAGTTTTAAATCTCCCGTGCCGTTAACGATCTATATGCCCAATGCAGAAGCGGAAAATTTTTCGGATGTACAATCTGCCATGGTTTCTTTTGAAATGGGGCAAACAGGAGCCTTTCGAGTACAAGAAGAGTTTGATAACAAATATGCATTTACCAATATTGGTTTTGTAAAATACATGTTGAATATTTCGGATTCTGAATATTCCGCATTGGAAATCAAGGTTAAAAATGCGGCTCAACTAGATAAAACGCAAGGAGATTTACAACGACTTTTTGGAAATAGATATGCAGTTAAAACAAGATTTCAACAAAATACAGGTTTATTTACCATTATGCAAATGGAAAAATGGATCATTTACGCCATTCTTTCTATCATTTTATTGATTGCAGCATTTAA
Source organism: Rhizosphaericola mali (assembly GCF_004337365.2). Taxonomy (GTDB): domain Bacteria; phylum Bacteroidota; class Bacteroidia; order Chitinophagales; family Chitinophagaceae; genus Rhizosphaericola; species Rhizosphaericola mali. Next base: position 3,036,340 of record NZ_CP044016.1, read on the forward strand.
CATGATCGGCGCATTGACCATGTTGGTTTTGGAAAAAAAGAAAGACATCGCAATACTGAAAGCACTCGGTGCCGACAAGCGACTTATTCAAAATATTTTCCTAAAAGAAGGCATTTTATTAGGTGTTGTCGGTGGCGTAATAGGAATGTTGCTAGCTTTAACAATATGTTTACTACAACAGAAATTCCATTTTGTTAAATTGGGCGGCACAAGCTTCTTGATAGATTATTACCCTATCGTATTATCTGTCGGAGATTTTATTCTTGTCGGAGCAACTGTATTATTTGTGGCAGTATTAGCATCATGGATTCCTGCTAAAAAAGCATCCGAACAAGATTTTTCTTTAAAAAGTTAATTCATTTACAATGAAATACATATTCGTTTTATTTATTGCACTATTTTCCACACAAATATTTGCACAAAAACATAAAAACAAATTGGATTATCTCGTGACAGCAAATGGGAACGATACGATTTACGGTAAATTCAAAAAGAAATTTATGGGGGAATTACGTTTCGTCTCCACAGACGATGAGACGTATGCGGTGGATCCAGTTATGTTCATAGGCTATTATGATGCGAGTGATAAATGTTATTATGAACAAAAAAAAATGGATGGTAAAACCCTTTGGTTAACAAAAATAATTTCAGGAAAAATCAATCTGTACGAACAATTTTACAATACGACACAAGCCAATGGCAATTTTATTTCTATAAAACTGTGGATGGCACAAAAAGCAGGATCCCCCTTATTGCAAGTACATGCTAGTAGTTATCAATATTCTAAAGTCAATGGCAAACAAAATTTGGAATATCTAGTGCGGGACAATCCTAGAATATTTGAAACATTACAAGGTAGGAATACGTATAGTTACAAAATCGTCAAGGATGCTATTGAAGCCTATAATTCCGAACAAGTAATAATAGATACCTCTTCTGTAAAAAGAGACAAGCCGATTCTATAGAAATATCCATAGCTTTCAAATCCTGCAAATGGTGTATTTGGTTAAATGTATTCCTTAACAAATTTCCAAATCATCAAATAATCAAATTATTGTACCTTTGCAGACTCAATCATGGAAAAAAATAAATCTGTAGCATTTCATACACTGGGCTGTAAATTGAATTTTTCGGAAACATCTACCCTTTCTAGAATGTTGGAAGCGGATGGTTTTGAGAAAAAATCATTTGACGACGTAGCAGACGTTTACGTTATCAATACTTGCTCCGTTACGGAAAATGCAGATAAAGAATGTAGGCAAATTGTTCGCAGGATTCAACGCAAAGCACCAGAAAGTATGGTTGTCATTACGGGATGTTACGCCCAATTGAAACCTAAAGAAATTGCAGAAATTCCCGGCGTCGATCTAGTGTTAGGTGCTGCCGAAAAATTCAACATAACCGAACATCTGAAAGAATTAACCAAAGGCGATTCTACTAAAATATCGAGTTGCGAGATTGCAGATGTAACTGGTTTTAATGTTTCCTATTCGCTCAATGATCGCACACGTACATTCCTAAAAGTCCAAGACGGATGCGATTATACTTGTGCTTTTTGCACGATACCGCAGGCACGTGGCAAAAGCCGTAGCAACCATATTGACAACGTATTGGAAAATATTGATTCCATTGCAGCAACTGGAAATGTGAAGGAAATTGTTTTAACTGGGATCAATTTAGGAGATTTTGGAAAAGGTCCAGATGGTAACAAAAAGACTGAAGAGTCTTTTTTGGATTTAATAAAAGCGATTGACCAACAAGATGCAATTCATAGATTTAGAATTTCGTCTATTGAACCCAATTTATTGACAGACGAGATCATTTATTTTGTCGCCAATAGCAAAAATTTCATGCCGCATTTTCATATTCCATTACAAAGTGGTAGCAATGAGATTTTGGGTAATATGCGACGCCGATACAAAAAAGAATTGTATCAAGAACGTGTGGAACATATTAAAAAGGTCATGCCAGATTGTGCGATTGGTGTAGATGTAATTGTTGGTTTTCCGGGAGAAAGTGAAGCGCATTTTCAAGAGACTCATGATTTTTTACATGATTTAGATGTTTCCTATTTTCATGTATTTACGTATTCGGAAAGAGCTCGTACCAAAGCATTGGAAATTGAGCCGATCGTACCGATGCATGTAAGACATGAACGAAACAAAGTTTTACGCAATCTTTCTTACAAAAAGATGCAGTACTTCACAGAATCTCATAGAGAGGAAGTAAGAAAAGTGCTCTTCGAAGAGCAAAATAAAAACGGAATGATGGAAGGTTATACGGATAATTATATTAGGGTAACAGCACCGTATAAAGAAGATTGGGCAAACAATATTGTTGACTGGAATTTGAGATAAATTTACCTAATAAATTTTTATTCTTTATTTCTAACAATTATATTTGTTTAAGAGGTTTTCATCGTTTCGTAAGAAACACACATTTAGTTATTTGATAAAAAGGAGGTTATAGATGTACAGTTATTCGTTATTGGAACCGGATTGTTATTACATCGTGCAATTAGTAGAGGACGCACCTCTTACACTCATTCAAGTCAAAGTCGTATCAGATTATGCTATGTATGTCGTACGTTATGAAAATGAAATGAGTATGCAATGGGTAAAAAAGACAGACAAAATTTTTGACATTGTAGAATTATTAAGCGACGAAGCCGCACAAAAATGGTTAAATGTCTACACCAACAATGAGGAATCATTTTACGGTGGATCAAGTGATGAATTATAAAATTTTTAAAACTAAGCTCTGGTTTTCCAGAGCTTTTTTAGCTAAAAGCAATCTACTTTCTCAAAAATAAAAAATGGATTATATAGAAATTGGAAAAATCGTAGGAACACATGGTATCAACGGCGAGGTTGTACTTGCGCACGCACTTTCCAAAAAATTGAATTTTAAAAATATACAAGCTTTGTTTATTGAAAATATGAATAAACAAAAAATACCTTGGTTTGTACTCCAATCCAATCCTAAAAACACAGAAGAAACCATTCTTAAATTTGAAGAGATAGAGACAAAAGAAGCCGCAACTCCTTTACTTAAAAAGAAAGTGTGGCTAACTCAAGTTGATTTCGAAAAATTAGCAGGCAAAAACAACCCAATTAGCTTGATTGGCTATCAACTTTGGGATAATAAAACCTCACTGGCACCAATCGAAGAAATCATCGACCAACCGCATCAAGTATTGGCTCGGATAACCTTAGAGGGTAAAGAAGTACTGATTCCTTTACACAAGGAAACAATTATACAAGTTGACCATCAGAAAAAAGAAATCATCACGAATCTTCCTGATGGGCTTTTGGAGGTGTATTTAGCTAATTAACCATTTTATCGGCACAGGAGCTACTTGCAAATGCATCTGGTTTGGCCTTAAATACGAATCCCATTCCCAAAATATAGCTCATTGCATCTTTCAATGCACTGTTACTTTTAAATTGGGGATTGGTATTAATATCCATATGCACTTCCATATCTACATTGTACTGGATAAATAGATCACATAGTTGGTAAGCGACCTCAATACTCATGGTCACTTCAGCCAACATTCGCTCCTTAATGTGAAATTTTTTTTGCGTTTTTTCTGTGTGGATGAACATAAACCCACCGTTATGTTCTCTTAGAAATACTATTACAGTGGCAAACTCTGTAGTAAGTCCTTTAACTTGACTGTCGGTACCGATACATACTTTTAAATGATTCCCTTTTTCCTGTTCCTTGATCAAAGTATGTTCAACAGCATTGACAATCGGCAATTGAATGCTCTCGCCATTAAATCTCTTCCAATTCATATCAAAAGGTTTCTTGAAGTTAAGTATTCTTTGATAGAATGATGAAAGAAATCAATATTAATTTTTTATTAAAACAAATTTTCACTCATATGATCAACCACAAGGCAAGCCGCACCTATCAACTCTGCATTTTGTTTTAACTGAGAAATTTCTAATGTAATGTTAGAGGCTAATCTATTAATACAGTGTTCATTTATTGCCTGTTGAATTGGCGGTAATAAAATATTCCCTAGTAAAGCACCTTTTCCACTAATTATAATCTTTTTAGGATTAAATATATGAATTAAAATAGCAATTCCACGCCCGATATTGTAGGCAGCTTCGGACAATACTTCCAAAGATAATAAATCACCACTTTCTACGGCTCGAAAAAATGCTGCTAGATTAGCAGTATTCTCATTTTCTCTTAGTTTCTTAGCAAGAAGACTAGGACGTCCCTCATCAATGAAAGACATCAATTTTTCCAAAATAAATGAGAAAGACGTCTCGGTTTCCAAGCACCCAATTTTGCCACAACTACATATCTTATTATTGTTAAATAAAGGAATATGACTAAACTCACCGGCAAAACCATCTTCACCTCGATATAATTCTCCATTTGAGATTATTCCTAATCCAATACCCCATCCAAAATTTACCACCATTGCATTCTTCGTATCTTTCGCCAATCCAAATTTCTTTTCAGCAAGAGCAATAATACTAGAGTCATTGTCTATAAATACAGGAATGTTTAAATTATCTTGAATATAGTTTCTTAATGTATCTTTTTTAGGTAACTCATTTACAAAAGAATAGTTTATCCCGTTTTTGCTATCTACGAAACCAGGCATAGCGACACCAATCCCTAAAATTCTTTTTTCTTTAAAATTAGACGAGGAAATAATTTTTTCAAGGTTTAATAATAAAATTTCATGCAAATTTCTACAAGTATTCAAACTTATATTAATCGTTTCAATAGGCAAAATTACATTATTGGCCAAGTCTAAAAGACCAAATTGTGCAGAAAATTGATCCATGGAAACAGTTACTATATAGTAAGCCTCGGAATTTAAACTATAAACAATAGGCTTCCGACCACCACTAGACTCTGCTAAACCAGCTTCAACTATCAAACCAATATTGACCAGTTTACTAATAACAGAATTAGTTAGAGTTAGACTTTTTCCTATTTTTTTTGACAAATCAAATCCAGATAAATATCGATGTTCATATAGTAAGTTAAATATAGTTTTTAAATACAACTTTTGTTTTAAAGCATTATCCATATCGTTTGTATCAGAGCCAATAAAATTAAGATAATCAACGAAATAAAAATGGCAATTTAAAAATAATTGCCATTTTCTATTGAAAATAAAACGCTATGGTTGTATCCATAATTTAGTGGTTGCCAGATTAATACCTCCACTTGCAGCCTTCCAATTTATGCTATTGTAACTAAGTTCATCGTCAGGATATAAGAATTTATAAAATTTACCAAAATTATTATCGTAATACTGAGAATTATCCCCAGACATAGGCGTCAATCCACCGGTTCGTTTCAACAAGGTCCAAGCATCAAATGGTTGACGATATTGATCTATCCATAGTTGTGCATATATTTGTTTTAACGCACTTGTAGCATCACTGGTATTATAGGAAGTTTTTGAATTTGCTGTGATAGCGGCGATTTCTGTTGCAGTTGCAGTTGCAGAAGTTGGTTTATTAACAACCCAAACAGATGAATTAAACGCAATACCTTTCCACATATTCAATGACGCTGCTATACCTGAGTCATAAGCGGCTTTCGCTAATGTACTATTTGCAGTCACTCCTATACCTCTATTATAAGCCTCAGCTTTCAAGAAATAGACTTGTGCAGAAGTTAACATCAATTCCGGAATTGATGTTAAATCTTGTTCAAAATATAAATTAACAGGAGAATAATGCATTCCAGAACGCAAGGTATCCCAATTTGTAAATCTCAATGTATTATAAGGACTACCTCCTTCTGATGTTGTACTACTGGTTGGATTTTGAGGATATGGCACCCAATTATCATCACCATTTGGTTCATAAAATATTTTTGCTCTAATATCAAATATTCCATTTCCATCTATATCATCAGAGGACGACATCCAGTTCCACATGGTACTCCCCATTCTTAAATAACAATTAGCAGAGAATGACCATTGTCGCCATTGAAACTGTAGATTAGTAATATTGGATGGCCAAAGTCCAATATCTTCACCTTCTTGTAAAAGAGGATTATTTAATGCTTTAGAAATCTGTGTAGTGGCCAAACTTGAGTTTTTTGAAGCTAGTGTGACTGCTACATACAATCTTAAACTATTAGCAAATTTCTTCCATGTAGTAACATCATTCTTCAAAAATGTTTCATATGAACCCACAGAATATTGATTAGAACTTGAAGAAAAATGATCTACCGCCCAATCTAGATCTGTTAAAATAGCACTATAGATATCACTTTGAGTATCATAAGTAGCTTTATAGTAATTAGAACCTAACAATGGTGCATAGCCTGAATTAGAATATGGCATATCTCCATAATAATTAGTCATCTTAAAGGCCTTGTAAGATATTATAGTTTTAAGCATTGCACTAAGATTATCCATAGTAGTTGTATCAGCAGTTGAACTTATACGACTTTGTAGTAGCCTATAATTTGCCATTGTAGAATAAAAGTTACTCCAGACTTCTGCTTTTGCATTATCATAAGGATAGGCTCCAGCTGTAACTATTGCTTGTTGTGTAATTGGATACATCCAGGAATTCATAAATGAATACTCACCAGATTGAATTGGTAAAGAACTAATTATAAGATTAAATAATTCTGGAGTTGTTGCTTCTGTTGTTTCTGTATGTGGTGTATTTATTTCTTCAAAATTTTTCTTACAAGATGTCGTTAAAATAATAGTGCAAATACCAAATAAAATCAATATTTCATATTTAATTAAATTTCTCATATCTAATGTTTTAATAATTAGAATTTAACTTTTACTGAAAAGCCTAGTTCTCTAGTCCCTGGAAATTGAGACCATTGTATACCTTGGGCGTTTCCGATACCGTTAATTGCTTCTGGATTAAGATGATCTGGTAAAGTTGTGAAAATGTAAAAGAGATTGCGCCCGATTAAAGACAAGTCTAACGCTTGAATAAATTTGGCTTTCCTCACTATTTCGCTAGGAACAGAATAAGTCAAATTAACTTCTCTAAGTTTCCCCCAACTATTCGTAAATATTGCATTACTTCTTGGCATCTTAACATTTGACCACGCTGCATATTGACCTGCATATTTATACATATAATGTACTACATCTGTGTTGGCAGTACCATCTGCATAAACACCGTCTAAAATCACTCCTGCATTAGCAGTAGTTCCATCTGGAAAAGTATAAGGCAAACCTCCTCCATCTCTTTCTTTTAAAGTTTCCGGTGCCAAACCTTCTCCCATTGCAGCTGAATAGTCTGCAGAATATATCTGACCTCCAACTTTAAAATCAGTTAATACATATAAACTCCAATTTTTATATCTAAAATTATTACTTATGCCACCTGTCAACTTTGGAGTAGCATTACCAATTACCACAGGATCTTCTGTAGTTACATACTGAGTACCTACAACCTTAGTTGCGTCATTTTTATCTAGTACTTTTTGTACAACTTTTTTCCCATTAATGTATGTATAATCGTAGCCATAAATGGAACCATAATTATCCCCTGCTTTTACATACATCTGCACTCCATTTGTTCCCCACAAATCTTGCAATGGATATCTATCTATACCATCAGCTAAAGAAAGAACCTTATTTTGATTATGCGCACCATTTATTGTTATATCCCAGGAGAATTTTTGGCTTTTAATAGCAGAAGCTCTTACTATAAACTCAAAACCTTTATTTGAAAGATCTCCAGTGTTAAAAGTTACACTACTAGCGCCACTTGAAGTAGCTACACTACTAGCCAATATTTGATTTTTAGACCTAGTTTGATAATAGGTCAATTCAAAATTTATTCTATTATTAAATAACCCAGCTTCTAGCCCAAATTCATAAGAACGATTACTTTGTGGGACCAAGAATCCACCTGGTGGCAATACAGACTTATATCCTCTTACGGGTACTCCTCCAAAAGAAGATGGTGTATTTCCATTTAGATAATTTGATATAACACTAGATGAATATGTATATATGGCTTGGTAAGGTAATGCACCATTTGCACTTTTAGCAAATGAAGTTTTCAATTTACCATAACTTAACCAACTAAGGTTTTTAAATGCAGAAATTGCATCTGTAAAAACAAAACTCAAACTCGCCGCAGGGTAAAAATAAGAGGAAGTTTTTTCTGGCAAAGTAGAAGACCAGTCATTCCTACCAGATACTTGCAAGAACAAATAATTATCATAGCTTACATCCAATATACCATATAAAGAATTTAGATTATAGTCATTCCATTGTTCTACTGGTGCTTGAATTCCATTTGCATTTGTAGTATTTGCTAAGTAATATTTATAAGGAGTAGTCCAAGGATAAGTACTAGATTGACCATAGGTCGCACCATTTTCACCACTATTCCAAGCAGAATTGTCATAATAACGACTTTTCAAAGATGAAGTACCAACCATAAAACTTCCGCTAAATTTTGAATTGAAAATATTGCTTTTGTGGGCGGTAGCAAAAGATTCTAAATTAACATCTTGATTTTTAGTGTATTCAATACCATATTGCCCCTGAACACCTTGTGCATCAATGGGAGAGTATTTACTTTCAATGTTAGCAACGGCATAATTAATAGATGAACGCCCTGCAATATTTAACCAAGGAGCCACATCTGCAGACAATTTTACAGAGCCCAAAAATTGGTTGCGATACAATCTTTGATTTTGTTCAAATAAATGCCAAAATAAATTTTGATTATAATTATTCTGATATGGATAATATCCAAATGGGCTATCTCCTATAAAATCCTTTTTACTACCATCTGCATTTTTATATTCAGAAAATTCTAATGGTTTATAATCTCTAGGCATTGAATAAATCATAAAATTAGTCCAACCAGCATCCCCAGCTATATCAGGAACATTTAATCTAAAATAATTGTTATAACTGGCGGTTATGTCTGCTTTTAAAATCTTTGTAACGTTTAAGCTCGATCCGAGATTAAAACTATTTTGATGATAATTGCTATTTTTTATAATTGCGGTATTATCGAGTCTAGTATATGCAAATCTGAGACTACCAAAATCCCCTGATTTATTGATAGACACATTATGTGTTGTCGTATTTCCTGTACGGAAAAATGCCTTTCTATTATCTGGCTGCGGATCCCATTTACGCTTAACGCCATCCCACCATACTATTTCTGTTCCATCTAATTTATGCCCCCAACTTACAGCAGGACCATACCAACTAAAAATATCCCATGAAGAATATCCACAAGGAATATTGCCAGCAATTTCATAAGCATCTCCAGCTGGCGTACCATCCCAAGGATAAGTCCCAGGATATCGCAATTGACCATCAGATGTAGTTCCAAATTGAGGTGTTGCTGACCATAAAGCATTTGCGGCTCCATATCCATAGGAATTCTGGACATCTTGATATCTATAAGGATTGGAAAATAACATAGATATATTATAATCAACACCAAGCCCAGGTCGATTTGCACCTTTTTTAGTTGTTATCAAAAGTACCCCATTCGCACCTCGAGCGCCATATAAGGCTGCAGCATTTGCACCTTTTAATACTGTAATATCCTGAACATCATCACTATTCAAAAAATTTAAATAAGAGCCCCAATCTTTAGGAGAAACAACACTAGTATTATCTGTACCATTCGCGTTTCTTGTAGATTGTTGTTGACCTCCAATAGCATCATTTGTAACCTGAATACCATCAATAACAATAAGAGGTTGGTTGCTGCCTGTAATCATACTATTACCCCTAATTACAATTCTTTGAGAATTTCCTTGAACGCCATTGGAGGTGGAGATATTTAACCCTGCAGCTTTTCCCATCAAACCTGTTGCTATGTCTGGTGCCGAAGCTTTTGTTATATCAGATCCATTCACTTTTTGCGCAGAATAGCCAATAGATCTCGATTCTCTCTTGATACCCAGTGCAGTTACAATCACTTCATTTCCATCTTTATTTGTGGAATGTAAAGTTATATAAACAGTATCTCCAGTACTTACTTGTTTTTCTTCAGTACCATAACCGACATGAACAAATTGGAGTAACATTGTTGCGGAACTTAAGGGTACGAGAAATCTACCCTCCTCATCGGTTTCTCCAAGATTTCGTCCATTCTTGACAATTACATTCACATTACTTATTGGCACACCAGATTCGTCTTTTACAAACCCATTAATAGTAAGACTCTGTGAAAAGCCTTCCTTATGGATACATACAAATAGAACAAAACCTGCAATGAACCTAATTAATCTTACATTCATAAAGCACGTTGTTTGGTTAAAAAAATTATGGCAATCAGGATTTAGTCAATTCCTAATAATATACTAAATTAATAAATCTTTTAACATAAAAAACAAAAGTTCATATTTTTTTTATTTTTACATAATAACTATATAAATTTTTGCATATTAAAATATAAGATAAATATTAATGATTCCATAAATAACACTTTTTCTAATCAATCATTTGGGATGATATACATAAAAAAACAAGTCATAACTAATTAGTTATGACTTGTTTCTCTTTAAGGAAAATAAACTCTATATCTAATACTAATTAATATCCCAGAAAATCTTAGTATCTCTTGTATCCTTAGATTCAACACTTGAATAGTTAGTATTATAAAGTTTTTCAGTAGAAGGATATAGTAATCGCATTGGGGGTTGCGATGCGTTACTATTACTAGCTGTATAAAATGTCAATTTAGGATAACCCGTCCTTCTCACTTCTGCCCATGCTTGTCCGGCTTGCAGAATAAAGAAATGCTCCCATTTTTGCTTATAAATTTTGATAAGTTTATTTGTTGCTGTTCCTGTTAATGCAATATCATCTTCCGCTAAATAACTTGCGATCGCAGTCTCAGTTGGTTCAGCATCCTTTGTGAAAGTTCTAGCATTAAATATTGCGCCATTTTGAATACTATAATAAAAATTAATAGAAGATCTAATTCCTGATTCATAAACACTTGTGGGATCTCCTAAATTCCATCTTTGATATGCTTCAGCTTTTAAAAATTCAGACTCTGAAGCTGTAAATAGCACACCAGGAACATTGTAGTTATACATAAACGTTGCAGAATCATATGTAGAATATTTACCTACACCTGTATTATAAACTCCAGAACCCGCTGCAATAGGCATTCCTTTATAAGTTCCACTATCTGTACCACTTGAGGTTTTGTTCCAATAAAAAGGTAATCTTGGATCATTATTAGCTGACATAAAACTATCAATCAAATAAGTAGGAGCAAATGAATATTGTCCACTATTATCCGTAAATGCACTTAGTATATCACTATTAAATGTAGTTGGAGACATTGGAAGCACTGCATTATCATCATTAGATTCAATTAATGGATATGTAGATGGATCATTTAACATCGTTGTTATACTTGTTTTCGCTGAACTTTCTGATACATTAGAAATACGCATCAATAATCTTAATCTTAATGAATTAGCATATTTCTGCCATCCTGTCAAATCACCTGTATAAATCAAATCCTGTTTTTTCAAAGATGCAGTTGTTACCGTAGAAGGTGTATAGCTGCTTAAATAGGTATTGATATTATCTAATGAATCTATAAAAGAATTGTAAAGTGTCGCTGCGTCATCAAACACTGCTTGATGAACTGTTCTATCTGAACTATTTAATGAATTAGCTTCTGAGAAAGGAATATCACCCCATAGATCAATCATTTGAGCGGCTTGATCATATAATACAATTTTGCCTAATTCTAAATAAACATATTGGGCACTTTTTTCTGCATCAGTTAATGCATTATAAAGGGTATTCATTTCGGTATATTCATTAATTATACCTGGACTAGCAGAATAAAAATCAGTCCAACGATCCTGACCATAATCTAGGCTAGGAATCCACATATTAGAGGCACTTTCTGCTGCAGTTACTTGAGAGAAGGCACCTGTAGCCGGTAAAATAAAAGTTCTAAAATCCCAATATGTAGGCTGTATTCTTCTATTTAAAAGCATAGAACTAAATACTCTATCAATAGACCCATCTTCAACAGATTGTGGGTTAAGATAATCATTTTCCAAACTCTTCTTACAAGAAGATAGAGTTGAAATTAAAGAAATCAATATTACTAAATTATATATTATGCGCTTCATGTTAAATGTTTTGTTTTTGAATAATTAGAAGCTTGCTCTCAAACTAATACCATAACTTCTAGTTGGAGCGGCCGCACCAATATCCACACCCTGACTCATCCAAGAAGAACCTACACCTGCCTCTGGATCAATACCGTGGGGCAATGTTTTCCATATATAGAATAAATTACGTCCAATCAAAGCAAATTGTAAATTTTGAAAATGAATCTTTTGGGTAAACGTTTTCGGCAAATTGTAACTAAATGTCAATTCTCTGAATTTAATATAACTATTCTTGAACACTGCATTTTCATATAAACCCGCAGTTTCCCAATTATAAGTATTAGAGTAATACTGTTCTGCTGAAATAACTTTAGTATTAGTAGCTCCTGATGAAGTTACACCCTTTAAAATTAAACCATCATGGTATGTACCATTATCATTTGCAACATTTGTGTATCCTGTAGTTGACGATTCAACATTATAAGCAATACCTCCATGTGCAGCATCTCTGTATTGAAGTGTACTTTTATACATACCTGCCCCCATTTGATAATAAGTAGGAATAGAAATCATATTTCCTCCTAAACGATAATCTATTGTAAAATCTAATCCAAACCCTTTATACTTAAAGCTATTAGAAAATCCACCTACCATTTTAGGCATAATATTACCTACTTTTTGATAATCACTTGTATTCACAGTATAATAACCATTATCATCTATAATAGCGTTACCATTACCATCTGTAGCTTTAGGATGAACGTATATATTTCCCAATGCGTCATTTACTGAGGATCTAATGATGGCATAGCCTCCATCAAATGAATTGTTAATCAAATTTGTTTGACCATTAGGCAATGAGGTTAATTTATTTTTATTAATTGCAAAATTAAATCTAGTGGTCCACGAAAAGTTTCTTGTAGTTATCGCTGAATAATTTAATGCAGCTTCATATCCATAGTTGGCTAGATCGCCTGCATTAGCCAAATAAGCCAACGCACCAGAAGACGAAGGTACAGAGATTGTAAGAATCTGATTAGACACTTTGTTGGTATAAAAGCTTAAGTCAATGCCCAATTTATTATTTAGCACTCTTGTTTCCAAACCAAACTCAGCTTCTCTTTTCTTTTCAGATTTTATGTTATTATTTCCAAATGTAGAACCAACCATATATTGATACAATACATTACTTGAATTATAATTTAACGTATTTTGAGTGTAAGCAACATTTGCCTGATAAATATTTGGATGATTACCCACTAACCCATAAGAAGCTCTAATTTTAGCATAATTGAAAAATTTTGGCAATTTAACAGCATCTGACAATATAAAGCTTCCATTCACTGAAGGATAAAAATAGTTATTAGCGTTACTTGGCAAAGTTGACGTAGCTTCATATCTTCCTGTTCCTTCTAAATAAATCAAACCTTTATAGTTTAAATCTATAGTTCCAAAACTAGCTATATCTAACTGATTCCCATTATTAGTAGAACTTGTAACTGCGGACAATGAATTATTCAAGCTATACCAATCTTCTGTACCCAGACCTGTATTTGTTGTACTATAAAGAGATTTGTATATCTGTTTGCGACCAGAAGCACCACCCATAATAGTAAAATCTAAGTCATTACCAATTTTATTATTATAAGTCAATGTACCATCGCCATAAAATATATTATAAGTATTTGTCGTAATAGCATATGTACCGGAATTACCTAAAGAATTGGGAATGGTATTAGCATCTTTTTCTTCACTATTAAAACTGGTAAAATCACCACCTACTCTACCACGGAATCTCAAATGATCTGAAAAAGCAACATTTAATGTTACACTATTTATAAAACGATTTTGATGTTCATCATAGCTATTACTATATGCATTCCAATAATAATCTAGTATGTTAGTTGCATTCGTTGCATATTTAAATACTTCACTCTCATCATATTGAGGATTTGTTGTATACCCTACATATTTGTATCCATCAGAAGTTTTGTATAGATTTTTAAATGTGTTCATATCATCCATACGGCTGAAAAATCCACTATAAGAGCCAAAAATCTGACCTAACATATATGGTCTATTATGCGTATAATTATTATTGAATGATGATACAACATCTAAACTCACTCTATCAGACAACTTCAAAGTTCCGTTAAAATTGAAGTTATTTTTATTCAATTTACTACCAGGCATAATCCCTTTGTAATCCATACGTGTATAGGAGAATCTATAACTACCTTTATCAGATGCATTAGATACTGCAATATTCGCATTAGAATTATATCCAGATTGAAAAAAATCCATATAGTTATTCTTATTCGCACTATACTTTCTAGTGGTTCCATCCCAATAAGTTACATCACGACCATCGAATTTTGGACCGAATTGAGAATAAGTATTATAATAAGGATGTTGAGCACCCGTAGTATTGTTGGTAAAAAAACCTGTAGTTGGATCATAAGTTTCACCATCGATAGTTACATTGTTATTTAACATTGAAAATGCACTTTGACCAGGTCCATACTCATTTTGATAATCAGGACCATATGCAACTTTTTCGGTATTTAATACTTCATTAAAGTCGACACCCAAGCCTCTTGAAGAGGAGCCTTTTTTTGTTGTAATAACAACTACACCATTCGCTGCTTCAGAGCCATATAAGGCAGATGCACTCGCCCCTTTCAAAATAGTCAAGCTAGCTATATCCTCCGGATTTATATCTAATACACCATTGCTCTGTACTCTAGGTTGACTCCAAAAACCACCATTATTTGCATTAGTACCTAAATTTCCTTGAAGATCATTATACAAACGAATAGGCACACCATCAACCACATAAAGCGGTTGTGTATTTAAACCAATTGAAGAAACTCCGCGAACTTGTACACTGACTGCACTAGAAGCACCTCCAGGAGCCTGTACTATTTTTACACCGGCCGCTTTACCATAAAGTGCAGATCCAATATTTGTAGCTCCGCTTTCGGTCAAATCTTTAGCAGAAACAGTACTTACTGCATACCCCAAAGAACGTGCTTGTTTTTTAATACCAAAAGATGTAGTTACAACTACCTCTTCAGCGGAATCTGATTTAGTTAACATTGTTACTTTTAAAAAATCACCACTAACAGCAACTTTTTGTTCTGCGTAACCAACAGAACTAAATGTTAATGAACTTACAGTTGTACCAATTTTTACAGAAAAGCTACCTTTGGTATCAGTCATACCTAGCGCTTTACCATTTGTAACTCTTATAGAGACACCTTCAACAGGGGTTCCCTTTTCATCAGAAACCGAACCAGTTACTGTTTTAATTTGCTGGGCATAGCCACAGACCATCATGAACATGGCCATCAGCATTAATAGCCAACGACAGTTTTTGATCCACATAGTCAAAAAAATTAATTGTTTAGTCAATAGACTTAAAAAGTGTTTAAATATTAGGCTAAATTAACAATACTTTCGATATAAAAAACAATTTCTTAACACATTTAATAAATTAATTTAAAAAGTATTGACATTTACACATAATTTTGATAAAATGTTCACATCTAATTTAATACAATATGAAACTTAAACTATTGACTATCATTGCATTTTCATTAACAATTCATGCAAATGCACAACAACATAATACCAGTAAAGATTATACCCCTCCAACAGATCCACTTGTACAAAAAAAATTAGTGCAATGGCAAACCGAAAAATTTGGATTACTTATGCATTGGGGAACTTATAGCGAGTGGGGAGTTGTAGAAAGTTGGAGTATTTGTCCTGAAGATGAAGGTTGGTGCGAAAGAAAAGGTCCTTATAAAGATAATTACTTCGAATATGTAAAAGCGTACGAAAATTTGCAAAAAACATTTAACCCAACTGAATTTAATCCTCAAAAATGGGCGGATGCTGCTAAAAATGCGGGAATGAAATATGTTGTTTTCACAACAAAACATCATGACGGCTTCAATATGTTTGATACTAAATATTCAGACTATAAAGTAACCGACCCCAAAGATCCATTCTCGGCCAATCCAAAAGCGAATATTGCCAAAGAAGTTTTTTCTGCATTTAGAAATGATAATTTCATGATTGGCGCATATTACTCCAAACCGGATTGGCATAGTAATGATTACTGGTGGCGTTATTTTCCACCTTCCAGTCGCAATCCTTCCTACAATCCAAAGAAATATCCTGAAAAATGGGAAGCGTACAAACAATTTGTCTATAATCAAATTGGCGAGTTAACTTCAGATTATGGATCGATTGATATTTTGTGGCTTGACGGCGGCTGGGTACGTCCAAAATCAACAATAGATACAAGTGTAGATTGGCAAAAATCTATCCCTTATGACCAAGATATTGATATGCCAAAAATCGCAACTATGGCTAGAAAAAATCAGCCAGGACTTTTATTTGTGGATAGAACTGTAAGTGGTGAATATGAAAACTATGTAACTCCCGAACAATCTATCCCTGCGCATTATTTACCTTATCCATGGGAAAGTTGCATGACGCTTGGCAATAGTTGGTCTTATGTACCAAATGACACTTATAAATCAGCGAACAAAGTCATTCATATATTGACAGAAGTTGTCTCTAAAAATGGGAATTTACTTTTAAATATCGGACCAAGTCGAAAAGGTGATTGGGATCCTAATGCATATAGTCGCCTCAAAGAAATTGGTAAATGGTTAGATATAAATGGGAATGCAATATATAATAGTGTTGGTGACAGTACTATTGGAGCACAAGGAAAATTTGTATTTACAAATAAGGCAAATACGGTATTTGCCATTTATCGCGCAGATGAAAATGAGAACAAATTACCCAATGAAATTTCTATCCAGAATCTAACTGGAAAGAAAATTAAATCCGTAAAACTTTTAGGTGCATCTTCTAAATTGAAATGGAAACAAGACGCTAATAGTTTACAAATAGCTATTTCAGATAAATTGAATCAAAATCTCCCATGTAAAGAAGCATGGAGTTTTGAAATTGATTATTAATTTATATTGATTACCATATAATAAAAGGCTTCCGAAATCGGAAGCCTTTTATTATTTTATAGTACGTTCTAATTAATGAACTACCAAAATCGGCGTCTTACTATTAAATGCTAATTCTGTCGTACGACTTCCTTTGAACAATGTTTCAAAAAAACCTTTCTTTTTCGGAACAGCTATAATCAAATCAATATCATTTTCTTTGGAAAAATTATTGATTGCATCTACGAAATTATCTTCTTCCAATATATGAAATTCTGGATCAGTTGATTCAAATGATTCATGCAACATTTTATTAGCATCTTCTAAATCTTGATCAGACAATTCACGCGTCACATCGACATTTACCACAAACAATTTTGCAGTGGTTTCATTTAAGATGGTTTTAATAGGAGTAATTGGAATCGTACTTTTTATTTCTTTATAATCACAAGAAAGTGCAATATTCTTAATCGGTTGAAAATGATAATTAGCGGGAACGATAATTACGGGAATGGTGCTATTTTTAGCCGTAGTGACCGCATTACTACCAATTACTTTTTCCACAAATTTACCAGAACCAGACACACTCATCACAACATAAGCAACATCATGTTTCTCACAGATATCTTCTACACCACTCGCTACTGGGCTATATTCAATTTCTTTAATTATTTGAATAGAGTCACCAGCTATTTTTTGTATTTTTTCAGCAAATGAATTTAGATTTTCATCACTAATTTCTCTTAGTTCTTCACCATTCATCAAATTAGCATTGCTGTACCCTGCATCAATCGTCACAGGCGCTTGCCATGCATGATAAATGATAATTTCAGAAATATTTATTTGCTTTGCTAAATTAATTGCGTAATCAGCTGCATGGTAAGCCAATTCCGTAAAATCGGTTGGTAGCAATATGGACTTTTTCATATGAATAAATTATTAGGTGATAATTTAATTTGTTTCTTTTATCTTAACAAATTTACCGCATTTGAAGTTTGCAATAAATATAGAATTCGTTATTTTTTTCTAATTCTCGCATATATACGAATCGCAGCCATCAACACAATAAACAAAATAACAATTCCCAAAATCCCCCATACAAAGCTCAAACTACTTTTTACAGTAGCCAAAAAAACGATGGCAAATAATAAAATAGTTGCAATCTCATTCCAAATACGTAATTGCTGTCCTGTATAACGATAATCATTCGCCTGTTGTAATTTGTATATATAATGTAAACTCAGATGATAGCCATATAGTACAACGACAAAAAATAATTTGATCCAAAGCCAATTAGCATCAGAGGTATGTATCAACATCGCATCCCAACTTCCCATAAACATGACCGTCGGACCTAATATCAATGTCAATACTGCTGATGGCCATGTAATACCTAACCAAAGCCTTTTTTGCATAGTTAAATATTGCTTTGATAGAATTTCCTTTTCCGGCGATTCTTTATCCTGTGCCTCACGATTATAAATAAGTAATCTAGGGAAATAAAACAAACCTGCAAACCAGCAAACAACAAAAATGATATGTAATGCTTTGATATATAGATACATAAAGTCTAAATCGATTCTGCTGTTTCTTTAATTTGTACCATCGCTTGAATCCAATCTGGAGATACATTGAGACAAGGAATAGCCTCAAATGATTCACCACCCGCATGCATAAAGGATTCTCTACCCTGAATACCTATTTCTTCCAATGTCTCCAAACAATCACTTACAAAAGCAGGAGAAACAACCAATAATTTCTTCACGCCTTCCTTTGGAAGCGTTTCCAATCTTTCCGCCGTATATGGTTGTAACCAAGGATCCCGACCTAATCGAGACTGAAAAGTTTGTTCCCATTTACCCTCAGGAATTCCTAATTTTTCAACTACTAATTTTGTTGTTTTACGTACTTGCGCGCGATAACATTTGAAAGTCAATGGGCACTCTCCAGAACAAATTGTATTGGCTGGTAATTCGGGATTAAATTCCGCATGCCCTTTGTGAATATGCCTTTCCGGTACGCCGTGATAGCTAAATAATATTTTATCGTAATCTTGATTCAAATAAGGCTTAATAGTATTTGCAAGAGCATTGATATAAAATTCATTATCAAAATAAGCCGGAATATTTTTCAACTTGAAGGGATAATTGCCTTCTTTATATTTTTTTACCATATAATCCACCGCAGTTTCGTAACTACTCATCGCATAATGCGGATATAAGGGAAAAAGCGTTACTTCCTCGAGATCAGGATTATTTTTCAAAAGATTATTATAGGCTTCTTCGGGTGAGGGATGTCCATAACGCATCACAATTTCGATCGATTCTGGAACCATACCATCCAAAGCTGCTTTTAAATCTTTGGTCAAAGTGATCAATGGCGAACCATCTTTTGTCCAAATAGAACGATAAGCCTCTGCTGATTTTGGAGCACGAAAGGGGGCTATAATGCAATTAACCAGCATAAATCTACCCAAATATGGCAAATCCAATACCTTTTCATCCATTAAAAATTCACGTAAATATTTCCTTACATCCGAAACTTTGGTTGAAGCTGGAGAGCCCAGATTCATCAATATCAATCCTTTCTTAGCCATAACACTTATTTGAATGGCAAAGATACGTTTAGTTTCCTTGTTGTCAGAGTTTATACTTTCTCAGCATGTAAGACTTGGGCAATTTTTATTCAATCATTTCATAGAAAATTTCAATTTTAAGATTATGAGTATCTTGCAACCCTATAATTTTACAATGGCAACAAATAACATAGTACAAGAACCAATTGCGCAGAAAAAAAATACGTATCTCGTTCCTTTAATTGTCCTTACCTCTCTATTTTTTATGTGGGGATTTTTGCGCTCCATGACGGACGTCATCATTCCGTATTTTAGAAAATTATTTACATTAAACTATGCCCAGTCGATGCTGGTGCAGTTTTGTTTTTTAGGTGCGTATTTTATAGGTTCCATTATTTATTATAGTATTTCCCTAAAAAAAGGTGATCCTATTCAAAGAATTGGTTATAAAAAATCAGTATTGATTGGAATTACACTTTCTACAATGGGCTGTTTATTATTCTTGCCGGCCTCCTATTTCGCATCTTATCCATTGTTTTTATTTGCACTATTAATTTTAGGATTTGGGTTCACTTTATTAGAAATCACTGCCAATGCATTTGTAACACTTTTAGGTTCGGAAGAAACAGCATCAGGAAGATTAAATCTTACACAAGCCTTTAATTCATTGGGAACGACACTAGGCCCATTGATTGGCGGTTATATGATTTTTACATTATTTACCAATCCTCAAACAGGAGTACCTACTGAAAATGCGGCGAGAATTCCTTATTTAATATTTGCATGTATTTTTATAGTATTGGGAATACTTATTGCTTTAGTCAAATTTCCCAAACTCACGAATTCCAATACTGAAATTGAAAAAATAGAAGGAAAAGGCGCTTGGCAATTTCCACAACTCAAATTGGGAATGTTGGGTATTTTCTTTTACAATGGAGCAGAAACGGGCATTGGTAGTTTTATTATCGTCCTACTCGAACAAAAATTTGGTTTTTCTGATGCCATATCCAAAAACTATGTTTCTCTTTATTGGGGGGGCGCCATGATTGGTAGATTCCTCGCACCTATAGCATTTAACAAAACAATGTCTTTAGGAAAAAGGTTGATTTATATGATCGGTATTGCACTATTGGTATTTGGCGTATTATCATTGATCAATCCGCTTTCCTTACATGATATTCAGTTTTTGCTCTACTTCATCGCTTTGAATATTATAGGATTTATTTTAGGAAAAAGAAATGCAGGTTTAACCTTAGCGATATTTGCTATTATCAGTGCCGCCTTTGTTCTTATTGGGGCAACCAGCGATAATCATTGGATTATTTATACATTTCTTGCTATCGGTTTATTCAATTCAATCATGTTTTCCAATATTTATACTTTGGGAATTACAGGATTGGGTAAACATGCAAGTCAAGGTTCGTCGCTATTAATTATGGCAATATTAGGAGGAGGATTATTATCCTTCGTCCAAGGGATTATTGCTGATAAATATGGTGTACAAACCTCATTTTTGTTACATGTTATATCTTATTCCTACTTAGTTTTTTTCGGACTATACTGTTTTAAAAACTTGAAAAAATACCTAGGATAATATTTTTATTTTCTCTTGATAGAAAAGAAACAAAAGATCAAGGCTGTATTATCTTAACTAAAAATCAATCGTTCTGTCGGAAAGAATATAAACTCACGTCACTTCGTGCCGCTCAGACATATATTCTTTCTATCGACTCATCCAATTGATTTTCTTAACGCTAAGACAATAAATACCGATTGTCATTTGACTACAAAATTTACTTTTCCAGAATTTATTTAACTAATATTCCAATTTATAGTCAAAATAAAAAAGTCCGCTTGAAAATTAATTCAAACGGACTTTTTTGTATAACTAAACTATCTACAATTAACCATTTAAAAGCATCGCAGCTTCTTTTGCAAAATAGGTTGAAATAATGTCAGCACCAGCTCTTTTGATACAAGTTAGGCTTTCCATCATGGTTACTTTTTCATCTAGCCAACCATTTTGAGCCGCCGCTTTAATCATGGCGTATTCACCACTCACTTGATAAGCACTTACCGGAACATTCACCGCATTGCGAACTTCTCTCAAAATATCCAAATACGCCATCGCTGGTTTTACCATTACGATATCTGCTCCTTCTGCAATATCATCCAAAGTTTCCTTGATTGCTTCAGTTCTATTGGCAGGATCCATCTGATACGTTTTTTTATTCTTTGGAATATTTTGACTATCAACAGGTGCACTATCTAATGCATCACGAAAAGGTCCATAAAAGCAAGAAGCATATTTTGCGGCATAAGTCATAATACCTACATGACTATAACCATTTTCTTCAAATGCTTTTCTAAATGCAGCAACACGACCATCCATCATATCACTAGGCGCCACGAAATCCACACCAGCTTCTGCATGACTTAAACTCATTTTAGTCAAAGCTTCAATAGTTGCATCATTTACAATGTCGCCATTTTCAATAATACCATCATGTCCGTAGATAGAATATGGATCTAATGCTACATCACTCATGATAATCATTTCAGGTACGGCATCTTTGATAGCTCTAATACTGGTTTGCATTAAGCCATTTGGATTCCAAGATTCTTTTCCCGTATTATCTTTGAGATTATCACTAGCTTTTACATAAGGATTGATAGCCTTAACACCTACACTATATAATTCCTTCACTTCTTTAATCATTAAATCCAAAGAATATCTATAGTATCCCGGCATGGAAGGAATTTCGTGTTTTTCCCCCTTTCCTTCTCCAATAAATACCGGTGCCATAAAATCATTTGGAGTCAATATCGTTTCTCTTACTAAGCTTCTGATTGATTCATTTCTTCTTAAGGTTCTGTTTCTTCTTTGTAAGTACATATTATAGTGTGATTTTATTTAAAAAAATTAAGCCAACCATTCAATTGGCTGTTCGCATACAGCTTGTAATTTTGCTTCTTCGCTTCCTTCTTTTGGACGATAATTATAGTCAAATCTCACTGTTGGAGGCAAACTCATCAATATACTTTCCGTACGGCCATTGGTACGCAAACCAAAAATAGTGCCTCGATCCCACACTAGGTTAAATTCTGTATAACGACCTCTTCTAATCTCTTGCCAATATTTATGTTCAGGAGAATACGCCATCGTTTTTCTTTTGTTCACTATTGGAATATAGGCGTCAATAAATCCATAGCCACATTCTTTCGCAAAATTCATCCAAAATTGAGAATCTTTATCTTCAGTAGGTCTTTGATGATCATAGAAAATACCACCAATACCTCTATTTTCATTATTTCTATGCTTATTGCCAAAATAGATATCGCATTCTTTTTTAAACAAACTATAAAAATTACTATCGAATTTATCGCAATAGTTTTTATACGATTGGTGAAAATGAACTGCATCTTCTTCAAATAAATAATACGGCGTCAAATCTGTACCACCACCAAACCAACGATCTACAATATTGCCATCATTGTCATATAGTTCAAACATTCTATAGTTGCAATGTGTCGTTGGTACAAAAGGATTAGACGGATGCAATACCATACTCAAACCGCAGGCGAACCACTTCTCTCCTTTCATATCTGGTAATGCACGACGCATTTCATCCGTTACATCTCCATATACGATAGAAGTATTTACACCACCTTTTTCAAATACATTTCCATCACAAATAACACGCGTCTTACCACCACCGCCTCCAGCGCGTTCCCATTTATCTTCAAAAAAATGTGCTTTTCCATCACAGTTTTCCAAAGCGGAACATATCGTATCTTGTAAATCGTGAATGAAACTGATCCATTCGTCTTTAATAGGTTGTAGTGAAAGCTTAGGTTGAGTTAATATTTGCTCCATACATCTTAAATTTTAGTGAAGTCGCCGCAAAGGAACAATGCAATTTCCTTTATTGGAAATTATTTTTTTTATTTTACAGAACCGTGACGAAATAAAATAGCCACCGAAATTTCGGTGGCTATTTTATTAATAAGTGTATTCTTTTACCGTATCTATAAATGCGCGTGCATGGTCCACGGGAATATTAGGGAGTATTCCATGACCAAGATTGGCGATATATTTTCCAGGTCCAAAATCAGCCAACATCTTCTTGACAGATTTCTTTATTTCTGGAATTGGCGCCAACAATTTAGCGGGATCAAAATTGCCTTGCAGCGCAACTTTTCCATCCACTAATTTCCTTGCTAATTCTGGGCGAATACACCAATCGATACCCAAACCCATCGCGCCAGTATCTGACATAGATTCCAAACTATGCCAAGCTCCTTTTGCAAACATAATCACGGGAGCGTATGGTTTTACAGCCTCGACAATTTGTCGCATATATTGTAAGGAAATTTCTTCAAAATCATCAGGAGCTAACAACCCTCCCCAACTATCAAATATTTGAACTAAGTCCGCACCACTTTCTATTTGCATTTTCAAATATTTTATAGTGGTATCGGTAATCATTTGCAATAGTCGATGCGCTAATACAGGTTGACTAAAACAAAATGATTTTGCTTCATCAAAAGTTTTAGATCCTTTCCCCTGAACCATATAACAAAATACCGTCCAAGGCGCACCAGCAAAGCCGATCAATGGAACACGTCCATTCAACTCTTGCTTAATTAATTTAATAGCTTCGAATACGTAAGATAGAGTATCCGCAACATCTGGCACACATACACGAACTAGATCAGATTCCAATTTGATTGGATTGGGTAACAATGGACCTTGTTTTTCTATTAATTGAACCTCCAATCCCATAGCTTGCGGCACCACTAAAATATCCGAAAATAATATAGCGGCATCCACCCCCATAATATCCACTGGTTGTAATGTAATTTCGCACGCCAATTCAGGAGTCTGACATCTTTCGAAAAAAGAATATTTTTCTCTGAGTTTAATATATTCAGGCAAATATCTACCAGCTTGGCGCATCATCCACACCGGCGTACGGTCTGTCTTTTCACCATGCAAGGCTTTTAAAATCAAGTCGTTTTTTAAAGTAGTATTTGTCGCGTTCATTATTTGTATTTAAAATCTATGATGTAACTTTTACATCAAAATATTGAATTATTTGGTCTACTAAAGTTTCTTGTCCCGGCCATTCGCTAGTGACAATTTCATTGGCACTATAGGTTTTAATAATCTCCGAAGTCGTCTGACCGATGGAAAATAAAACAACGTCCGTTTTTATAGTATTATCTGAGAAAAAACTATGTGCAGCACTTGGACTAAAAAACATAATACCATCATAGTCCTTATTGATAATTTTGGGCGTAAGGATCGTTTTATACACGATCATTTCATCTACTGCAATTCCATTTAAAGGAAGATTTTCGGGTATATCATTCATACGTTGATCTCCGCAAAAGAATACAACTTCGTTTATAGTAGCATCAGCAATGATTTTATTTTTGATATCTACGGCATGTTTACCAGAAACGACAAAAACTTTATCGCCCCATAGTTTGTTTACCTTTTTTTTAGTTGCACCTCCAGTACAGTATATATTCCAATCAGGAACTATATTACCCAATATTCCGGCAACCCCATCCACCGCTTTGGCACTCGTAAAAACTGCATTAATTTTTGTATTTGCTAATTGTTTTACCTTTTCAGCAATCGCACCATCAATCATAAATTCCGTCCTGATAAAAGGCATACAATCTATAAATATTCCCTTTTGAATGGCCTTATTTACGACTGGCACATCTAAAAGTCGCGTACAGAGGATATTAATTTCCTTTTTCAAATTGTCTGATTTCTTTGATAATATCTAAAGCTCCAGTTTGTAATAATTCTTCCGCAGCTAATTTCCCGATAGTTGCAGCTTGATCTATGGAAACATCTTTTTCAATCTCCATTTTGTGCTTTCCGTCAGGGGATAAAATATTTCCTTGAAAATGAATTTCTTCGTTTTCTATTTTTGTAAATGCACTGATTGGCGTAGAACACCCTCCCATCAAACCACTCAAAAATGAACGTTCTATTTGCGTAGCGACATCTGTATTTGCATCATTTAAAAGTGCGCATAATTCAAATGCTTCATGATCATTTCCACGAACAACAATAACAATTGCACCTTGTGCTGGAGCGGAAAGCATCCAATCCAAATGCTGGAAATTATCAGATTTTAATTCCACTCGATCCAAACCAGCTTCCGCGAAAATGGCACCATCCCAATCATGCTCTTCTAATTTACGCATTCTAGTTTGTACATTTCCACGTAAATTTTCCAAAATACTATCTGGATATTTATGTAACCACTGTGCACGTCTACGAACAGAACCCGTACCAATCAAAAAATTAGTAGCATTCGCTCGTGACCAATGCCATTGATCGTCTTTTTTATCCCAATATTTCGGATTCAAAACTAAAATATCCAATGGAGAAGCTCTTTCCAATACAGCCGCTTTGATAATTCCTTGTGCCAATTGCGTAGGAACATCTTTATAAGAATGCACCGCTATATCAATCGTACCACTTAACAAATGCGCATCCAGATTTTTGGTAAAAATACCTTGTACACCCATCGCATATAATGGCGTTACAAGATCCAAATCTCCTGTACTTTTTACCGGCATTAATTCCGTCTCAATATCTTTTGCAGCTAAGAGCGCTTGCACCTTTTCCGCCTGCCACATCGCCAGAGCACTATCTCTGGTTCCAATTTTTAAAATCCGATTACTCATTTATATAAAAAACTTCCAACTAATTAACAGAAGTTGCTGTGATATAATAATTTATCGCTTCGATGCAGTTACAACCACCTTTATTTTCGATTTCTTCTTTCAATTTCACCGCCATATTGTTGATCGCTTTTTGCATGGCGATATCTTGTGGCATCGCACATTGATTGACACGCAGCGATTCTTGATTTTGTTTTTGAATAGACTCCAACATTTGTTTGGCAACTTTCAAAAACGGAACATTTCTACGCATTTTGTACCAATCTGCAAATTCATCCAAATATTGACGAATAATCGCTTGAGCGGCAGGAATTTCTTCTTTTCTATTGGAAAAAGTCAATTGACCGATTTGAGATAACTCATCCACGTTGACCAAAATCGTTCCTGGAATCTCTTTTACATTGGTATTCACATTATTAGGAATACAAAGATCTACGATAATTTTAGGAGAATATCCTTGTAAATGGGCTTTTTGTATAATGGGAGTAGTATTATTTGTTGCAGTAATAATTACAGAAGCGTCTGCAATTTCATTTTCATAATCTTCAAAAGCAGCGTATTTAAAATTCAATTCTTCCGCTAATTCTTGTGCTTTGTGTAAGGATCGATTGATGATAACTACATTTTGTGTATGTAAATAATCCACCAAATTACGTGCTGTACTTGTCCCAATCTTACCTGCGCCGATTAATACAATCTTTTTATTTTCAATATCTTTTAAATGCCATTTCAAAAATTGAATAGCGGCAAATGAAGTGGACAAAGTGCCTCCACTTAGAGAAGTCTTGTTCTTAATTTCTTTTGAAGCTTGTACTGCAAAATTGGCCAATCTATCAGAAAACGCGGCGATCGTACCTTGCTCTTTTGCAAATTGTACCGCTTGTTTCATCTGTCCCACCACCTCATAATCACCCAAAATCTGCGAATCTAAACCAGCAGCAACTTCAAACAAATGTTGCATTGCTCTTTCCGCAGAATAGATATATGCCATTTGCTCGAAAGTTTCTTTTTCACCTTCAGTTTCATGACACAATAATTCCGTAAGAATTTCTGCAGAAGGCGCTACACCGTAGATTTCGGTTCTGTTACAGGTCGCAATTACAAATACATCTTTAAGACCTATACCCAATGCTTTTTGCAACAAATTACCTTGTTGTTCTTCTGTTAGCGCAAATTTACCTCTGACAGAGACATCGGTTTTCTTGTAATTTATTCCTGCTAAGTAAAAATTTTGTACATCCATGGTTCAAGATCTATTCCTATACATTACCTTTCTAGAGAGAATAAGCATCGCACCGCTTATTCGATAAGCACAGGCAAAGTTAACGAACGAAATTTGCCAATCATGCTTCTAAAGTCATGGCTTTGTCATTTTTCTAATTAATTCATAAATAATCAATTAGATAAAATCAATTAGATATTTCAGGATAAATCTGTAAGAAAATCTATCCTGAAATTATATCGTGGATTAGACTACAAAAAAGCCTAAGCGTTTAAAGAAATATCAAAATTTACCAATTGAACGAAGTCGTTTAAACGAGCGTCCAAATCTTTCATTGTAACGGTTTTCAATCTGGAAGTTCCAAATTCTTCACAACAGAAACTTGCCAAAGCCGAACCAACGACAATTGCTGTTTTCATATTTTCAAAGGAGATATCTCCTGTTTTTGCTAAATATCCGATAAAACCACCTGCAAATGTATCGCCGGCACCAGTTGGATCAAACACTTCGTCCAATGGCATTGCTGGAGCAAAGAATACTTTATCGTCTTTAAATAACAAGGCACCATTTTCCCCTTTTTTGATAATTAAGGTATTTGGCCCCATTGCCAATATTTTTTTCGCAGCTTTTACAATAGAAAATTCGTTGCTCAATTGTCTAGCTTCGCTGTCATTTATTACTAAAACATCTACCAATTTCAATACATCCATCAAATCATCCCAAGCGGAATCCATCCAAAAATTCATCGTATCTAACACAATCAATTTTGGCTTTACCTTCAATTGCTGAATTACACTTTTTTGAACGGCAGGAACCAAATTTCCCAACATAAGAAATTCTGCACCTTGGTAACTATCTGGAATAATTGGGTTAAAATCAGCCAATACATTTAATTCTGTAGCCAAAGAATCACGTGTATTCATATCCAAATGATATTTACCTTTCCAATAAAAGGAAGGTTTATCACTTACTTTATGCACACCTTCCACGTCTACACCTCTACTTTTTAGATCTTCCAATTCTGCTTCTGGAAAATCATTTCCTACAATAGATACTTGTTTTACATCATCACCAAAAAGAGCTGCAGCATATGCAACATACGTTGCAGAACCACCGATAATCCTACCCGACTGTCCAAATGGCGTTTCAACTTCATCAAAAGCCATTGTACCTACTGTAATCAAAGAAGAAGACATTATAATTATATATTTAGGTTAAAAATCGGGCGCAAAATTACCGATTAATGCGTTTTGTTTAACTTTTTGTTTAAAATATAAATTGACAAGATTTCCCCAAACATGGTTGTATAGCATTAAAACGTGGTATTATTCATCCCAAAATTCTTCTTCTCGCTGCGCTTTCTTTTGTTTATATAAATAGTAATAATATATTCCAATTGTCGTGACTTCATAAGCAATTAAATGTTTGATCCATTTCGGACTAAAACTATCCATGTCCCAAAATCCAATACTAAAACCTGTCCCCACCATAATACAAATCGGAATAAAGATTGAAAACAGCAATGTCGTCTGCCTTGACCTTGTCGTAAAAATATGATATATAAAAAGTAAGTAAAGAATAATCGGTACAGAAAAAAAGATAGAATACATTATTAAATAAAAAAAGAACGTTCTAAATACATCACCCATGTAATCCGTCGGAAATATCATATAAAACAAGCTATTCACTAGGGAAAGGACTACAATTGCAATAAGTAAGGGATATAAATAAAAGTCAATAATCTTATTAATCATCGTACATTCTTTAGCTAAATAGGTCTTGCAATAACCACCTAAAACTAAAGTATTTGAATTAAAAATTCTACCGCGATTTTTATTCTCCTTTCCGTATATTTGAAAGCCTATTAGGCGCTTTAAACTTTATTTGCGTTTTTCTCTTTCGAATTTTGCTTTTCAAATAATTATTTATTTAAAAATAGATTGCCAACATGAAACCAAATCAGACTTCTAAAGAAACAAAGTCCAATAATTCCAGACGGAATTTTATAAAAAATACCATGCTCGCGGCCACTGGATTTTACATTGTACCACGGCATGTCTTAGGTAGAGGTTTTGTTGCGCCTAGTGACAAATTACTAATTGCCGGCATCGGTGCAGGCGGAAAAGGTGGAGATGACATTCGACAATTTGCCAAGAATCCTCATGCCGTAATTGCTTATTTATGTGATGTCGATGATCGACAAGCAGAAGAAAATAGAAAATTATTTCCCAAAGCAAAATATTACAAAGATTGGCGTGAATTGATGGATAAAGAATCTAAAAATTTCGATGCTGTTTCCGTCGGTACGCCGGATCATAATCATGCGATCATCACGCATCGAGCAATGCAGTTGAAAAAACACGTCTACGTTCAAAAACCATTAACACATGATATATACGAAGCAAAAGTACTCGGTGATGCTGCTCAGAAATACAAAGTAGTTACTCAAATGGGCGATCAAGGAGCATCTGGCGATGGCGTGCGTACGATGATGGAATGGTACGAAGCGGGATTGATTGGAGATATTGAAGAAATTGATATTTGGACAAATCGCCCCGTCTGGCCGCAAGGGATTCAATGGCCAAATTCATCGCTCAATATTCCAAAAGAATTGGATTGGGATCTTTGGTTGGGAACTGCTCCGCAAAAAGATTATGTCGAAAATTTGGTTCCATTTAACTGGCGTGGATGGTGGGATTACGGTACTGGAGCCTTAGGTGATATGGGCTGTCATCTAATCGGTCCTGCATTTAAAGTATTGGAATTAGGTTTCCCGACGGAAGTATATTGTAGCGTATCTACATTTTATGATGGCATATTCAAACAAGCATTTTATCCAGAAAGTGGTCCAGCATCCTCCGCGGTTCATTTTAAATATCAATTGAAAAATGGAAAAGAAGTCAAACTCAATTGGATGGATGGTGGCATACAACCCGAACGACCAGAAGAACTTTCCATTAATGAATCTATGAGTTTGCCTGATGACAAAGGAAATGGAGCTATTTTCCGTGGCACAAAAGGTAAAATGCTTTATGGCACTTATGGCAGAGGTCCGAGACTGTTATCCAAAGATGCTGCTGCGAAAGCATCAAGCATTGCTCAAAAATATCCTCGCGTACCTGGCAGTGATAGCGGTCATTATAGCCAATGGGTAGAAGCTTGTTTGGCTGGTTATGAAAAAGGGCATAAAATGGTCTCCTCTCCTTTTGAAGAATATGCGGTTCCTTTGACAGAATCCATTTTAATGGGAAATTTAGCCATTCGTAGTTTTAATTTAAAAACGACCAATGCAGAAGGAAAAACGCAATTTCCGGGTAGAGATATTACTTTAAATTGGGATGCTCAAAATCTTCGAGTAACCAATTTCGAAGCTGCAAATCAATTTGTAAAACGCACTTATAGAAATGGCTGGGGAGAAATTTAATCCTATTTCAAATTTGATTTTTATTTCAAAAGACAACTATACGTTTCGATAAAATGTAATAATATTGTAAAATATCAACTTAATACTTAACCATTTAAAGGATTTAGTTTTGAAAAAATCTTCGCTTTTAATACTTGCCTCTAGCCTATTTTTATCCGCATTATACTCTTGTGGTGGAAATAGTAGTGAAAAAAAAGAAGCGCCCACTGAAACAAGCGCGGCTGGAGATATTACCAAAGATCCAGCCTATAAAGTAGGATTTGATTTGGTACAAACCAATGATTGCTTGACTTGTCACAAAGTTTCTGAAACGGCAACAGGTCCTGCATTTGTAGACATTGCCAAAAAATACACGGATGCAGATATCCCCCAATTAATTACCAAAATTCAAAAAGGTGGTAGTGGTCACTGGGGACAGATTCCGATGACGCCACATCCCAATCTTAGTCAAGAAGATGCGACAAAAATGTTGCACTATATTTTCTTGCTAAAAAATCAATAGACAATTTTTCATGACAGATGAACAATATATGCGCCAAGCTCTTCGCGAGGCGCAAAATGCATTTGATATAGACGAGGTTCCCATCGGCGCAATTATCGTATTGAAAGATAAAATCATTGCTCGTGCGCACAATCAAGTTGAATTATTAAATGATCCGACAGCGCATGCGGAAGTTTTGGCAATTACGACTGCTTGCAATTATTTGGGAGCAAAATATTTACCTGAAGCAACTTTGTATGTCACCATAGAACCATGTTTGATGTGTTCCGGAGCTTTACATTGGAGTAAATTGGGACGTATTGTTTATGGAGCGCCAGATGACAAAAATGGTTATCGCAAATACACCAACATTTCTCCATTTCATCCAAAAACACAATTAACGGGTGGCATTCTTGCAGAGGAATGTGCTCAACTGATGAAAGATTTCTTTAAATCGAAAAGGTAAATCTGGCAGTTTTGAACTTTGTGGCTTTCTTTTTGTTGTAAAATATATCGAGCAGAGAGCTCGTAAAATATTTAATTTTAAATTCTAAACAATTAATAATTATGGCATTTACATTACCTGCGCTTCCATACGCATACGATGCATTGGAACCTTATATTGATGAAGAAACAATGAAGTTACACCACGATAAGCACCACAATGCTTATGTAACCAATCTTAACAAAGCAATCGAAGGAACTCCTGATGCAGACAAATCTTTGGAAGAATTAGTAGCAAAAGCTGGTACTTATTCTAAAGCAGTAAGAAATAATGCTGGTGGTCACTGGAATCATACATTCTTTTGGGATATTCTTTCCAAAGATGGTGGCGAACCTACTGGCGCTTTATTGGAAGACATCAACGCAACATTTGGTTCTTTGGATAAATTGAAAGAAGAATTGAATGCAAAAGCTGCTGGTCAATTTGGTAGCGGTTGGGGTTGGTTGATCGTTAACAAAGAAGGAAAATTAGAAATCAGTTCTACACCTAATCAAGATAATCCTTTAATGGATGTAGCCGAAGTAAAAGGCACTCCTATCATTGGTATCGATGTATGGGAACATGCCTATTATTTGAAATATCGCAATGTACGTCCTGATTATTTGAAAGCTATCTGGAACGTAATCAATTGGACTAAAGTTGCTGAATTATACGCAGCAGCAAAATAGTTGATCTATAATTGAAGTGTAAAGCGTGTTCGATTTTCGGACACGCTTTTTATTTTAAAACACGCAGAAAAACGCACACTTATTCAAAACTTCTTTCTACCTTGTAGCCAAATTGCTACGAATGACGATCCAATCTATAGAAGTCTATAAATTTCCCATACCGATTGATCCTTTTGCCATTGCAACAGGGACCATGTATTTTGCCCAAAATATTTTAGTCAAAATATTCACAGACAACAACTTGATTGGATATGGCGAATGTTCTGCTTTTCCGATGATTGTTGGAGAAACACAAGCCACTTGTTTTGAAATGGCAAAAGATTTCGCCACAATTTGGAAAGAAAAAGATCCTTTAGATATTCCAACTAGGTTGAAAGAATTGGATACTTATGCTTACGCAAATTACACAGTCAAATCTGCATTTGACATGGCATTATATGATATCGCTGCAAAAAATGCCCAGTTACCTTTATACAAATATTTAGGTGGAGAAAAAAGAGACATCATCACAGATGTAACTATCGGAATCGATACGCCATCCATCATGGCAGAAAAAGCAAAATCTTTTGAAAATCAAGGATTTGAAACAATTAAAATCAAATTAGGAAAAATTCCAGAAGACGATATTGAAAGAGTTAAAGCTATTCGAAAAATACTTTTACCTACAACAAATATCAGAATTGACGCTAATCAAGGTTGGGATTTTGCGATAGCAAAGAAGATGTTGAAAATATTATCGGAATACAACATCCAATTTTGCGAACAACCCATGCGAAAACATTTGGATTACAAATTACCAGAATTGGTACGAACAAGCCCAATTCCAATAATGGCGGATGAAAGTGTTTTCACACATTATGATGCAGAACGAATTTTGTCGCAAAAAGCAGCACATTTTATCAATATTAAATTGGCCAAAAGTGGCGGTATCCATGAAGCTGTTCAGATTAACGAAGTAGCGCTAGGTTTTGGAATAAAATGTATGCTTGGCAGTATGATGGAGTCACGCCTAGCCTTGGCAGCCAATTTGCATCTCGCACTTGCAATACCCAATATTCAATATTTTGATTTAGATACGGCACTTTTGGGACAGTCAGAAGATCCAGTAATTGGTGGCATTAAATATACTGGTCAAAAAATCACGATACCAGAACAACCTGGCATCGGTGCAGAAGTCGAACAAGCATTTTTAGACAAACAAGAAAATTGGAAAATTTAAGCCATGTCAGATTTGTATTTGGATGGAAAATTTAGCAGAAATGCGTTCATTAATGGAAAGGAATATCTGTTTTTTTCTGGTTATGATTATTTGTCCATTCATGAAAACAAAGATTTTTTACAATTACTAAATGAAGGTTTGCGTAAATATGGCTGGTTGTATGCATCAGCAAGAATCAGCAATACCAAAATAGATTTATTTGAAAAATGTGAAGCTTATTTATCCGAATTAACTGAATCCGAGGCTACTGTTCTGTATGGATCGGGATTTAGTTCGGGTCAAGCAATTACGCAATTATTTGAATCTAATCTGGAAAATTCGCCTTTTTCTCATCCTGCGATTTTAAAGAAAAAAAATACGGAAAAAGATGTTCGAAAATGGCAACAAACTTGTGCAGAAACGATACAATCCGGCACTTATCCAACATTTGCGTCCGACACCGTTAATAATTTTTATGTAGAAAAATATGATTTCAATTTTCTACAAACCTTAGATCAATCTGCGAATTTTATACTAGATGATTCGCACGGATTTGGCATTACAGGCGTGGATGGCAAAGGAGTTTCTAGTTATATCCAAAAAGCAAAAAATATAAATTATAGTTATACCTATTCTTTAGGTAAAGCTTTTGGTATTGGAGCTGGAGCTGTAAGTACAACTAGAGAAATAGCAAACCAATTACACAAACAGCCTTCTTTCGCCGCAGTAACGCCACCACCACCTGCACAACTTTACGCTTTTTTACATGCAAATGAAATTTACCTAACACAATTGGAAAAATTAAAGGCAAATATTCAGCTGATGGCGCAGTTATTTGAGGGAATCGAGGACATAAAACTACATCCTGAATTGCCGCTTGCATTATTGCCATCTTCTCTAAATGAAACAGATTTTTTGAAAGAAAATTGTATCATTTCCTCATTTGCATACCCAGACCCAAAAGGTCCAAAATTGAATCGTTTAGTAATAAATGCAGCACATACTGAAAATGATTTGGAAAAAATAACTAAGTTAGTAAAGAAATATCTTTCATAAACTATAACAATCTTTCCCAAATCATGATCTTTATTATTTTGACAAAACTTAATAATATTTCTTTCTTTTCATGAATAAATAAACACCCGAAACGGATAAATATATAGGAACAATGGCTCCTATAATATATAAAATTTTAATAATTATTCCTCCATATTTTCCTGTATGCAGGACATACAATGCATATCTAAAAGCTTGTGCAAAAGGTTTTTGATTTACTTTATTAATTTGAATTAATAGTCCCGTTTTAGCATCAAAATTTATATCACTCCCCTTGTCATTTCCCAACAGCCAACCCGAATCATCAAACAAACCACGAACCAGTATATCTTTCCCTACAATAGTCGGAACATTGATGGCTATAGTATGAAATCCAGCTATCGAGTTTGCTTTTTGTAGGACGGAATCTATATTAGCAGAAACTAAACAATTGGAAGTATTGGGTATATTCATTTTCCAATCGAAAGGATTCAATAATTCTCTATTCAACCATAGTCCTGAAAAGAAAACAACGGCAATAAAAGGAATACTCCAAACACCTAAAATCCTATGAAAGAAAGAGTTTATAGTATGTGTATTTTTATGATTTACCCGAGACTTAAATGAAATAACATTAATGATATTTTTCCTATAAATTATTATACCTGAAATAATCGACAATAACATGAATATAGCGGAAACATCCGTAACAAATCTACCTGGCCGATTCAATAACAATGCGTAATGCAGCGTGTACAACCACCGAAAAAAAGAAGCATGAAAGTCACTATAATAACCTTCTTTCAATACTTTTCCATTGTATGGATTTACAAATACAAAATAGAGATAGTCTTTTGAAATCTCTCTTTGATTTTTATATAGTAGAAATTCATAACTATCATACTTATCTTCTGGAAAATCATGCAATGCGATCTGACTTAAATCAGGATGCGTTTTAATCAAATTTCTAAAAATACGATCAATCGGCACCTTTTGTTTTGCTGGTTGTACATAGTGTAATTCAGGATTAAATTTTCTATCCAATTCTTTTCGAAAAAGAAGAATCATTCCTGAAACACAGAATATTATAATTAATAGTGTATTTAAAATACCCACCCAACTATGTACCCGAAATGCCAATTTCGTTATTCGCTTCTTGCTTTGCATAATTACATACGAATTTTGAATGAAGCAACTACTTGACGTAAAAATCCCTGTGTAATAAATCCACGTGAACCATAATAATAATGCTCATTAAACAAATTATCGGCACTCAATGTCCACACATATCTACTTTTCTCATAACTGATAACGGCATTCGCGATACTATAGGCATTTGTATAAAATTGTCCAGCAGATTTACTATTAATAATTACCGTTTTACCGTTATAGTTACCGCCCAATCCGAAAGATAAACCTTGTAAATTCCCGTGTTGAATGGCATAGTTTATATATACATTCCCCATCCAAGCTGGACCAGAATTAATCGGACGCAAGCCTTGTGTATTTGCATCAGACACACTTAATTTACTATTATTGTATGCGCCACCTACATGAACGAAAAAACTACTTATCGGATTGGATTGTACATCTAATTCCACACCACGACTATATTGTTTTCCATCTTGAATATACATAGAGATATCGTCAGGATTAGAACGAACCACATTAGAAACATTGATATCATAGTAACAAATAGAACCTGTAAGATATTTATTATAGTCAAATTTTAATCCACCTTCTAATTGATTACCATATTCTGGTTTAAAGTTTGAAACACTTCCATCAATTTGACTCATCGGTGCAACATTCTGAAAACCATTCATATAATTACCAAATACTGCAAGATATTTTGGAATAATTTGATAAGTAACACCCAATTTTGGAGAAAAGGATGTTTGATTATAAGAGTCAGATTTTACACCAGTCAATTGATTAAGAGTACCTTGATTAATATTGCGATCTATACGTGCACTAACCATAACAGACAAGGCTTCTATAGGATTAATTACATCAGAAAAATAAGCAGAGTAAGTAGCATATTCCGTTTTGGTTCTGGTCGGTGTAGTATTGAGCAATTTAGTATCTACTGTTTGTGCAGTTAACATTCCATAATTCGGATTAGAACCGTACAAAGCAACTGTATCAAAAGAAGACAAGGACTTAGAAACAATTGAATAAATATAATGAAAATATTCCAACCCTACAACTAGACGATTGCGAATATTTCCAATTTTAAAATCACCAATAAAGTTTTGCTGAATTTGTTGACTAGTGATATTTTCAGGATTATAAGTAACGACTTTTCTAATTAAAGAACTATCATGTTGGATCATCGTATTCGTCTGATAATAACCATTAGATTGGCTATTCGTACTAACTACATTTGTTTCAGACCTCCATTTATCCGAGATATTATAAACAGCTTTTCCATATAGATTCACCGTCATCGTATTCCATTGTAAACTATTATCGGTAAATGTTCTTTTATAATCTAATCCTAAATCTTTAGAATTATCAGGATTCACTAAAATTCCATTTGCCAATGGATTAGCAGGCTGAACCATCGATACATTCACAGAACTCCTATGAAAAATATCTGCATCCAAAGACAATTTTAGTTTAGAATTTGCTTGATAAGAAAAACTAGGTGCAATAAAAAAACTTTTATTCAAACCCTGATCTTGAAATCCTTCTTTATAGTTGTAAGCACCTATGATCCGAAAAAGCGCTTGACCATTTTTATCTAATGTAGAATTAAAGTCAAATGTTGCTCGCTGCATATTATTATTGCCACCCGCGATAGAAATTTGGGTAAATAAAGAATCTTGTGGTTTATAGGTAATACGATTAATCACCCCACCAAATGTTGTCATCGTCCCTCCAAATAATGTTCCTGTAGGACCTTTGACAACGTCCAACTGTTGGATATTTGCAGGATCGATATCATAAGCGACATATCCATCCACACCGTTACGAAAATTAGCATTGGTTCTGAAGCCACGTATCGAGTAATAAGGAGCTTCGCCAGCCCAGGCAGACGCCACACCGGCGACATTGGACAACATATTGAATATGAGATTATAGTTTCTAT
Organism: Rhizosphaericola mali; assembly: GCF_004337365.2. Classification (GTDB taxonomy): domain Bacteria; phylum Bacteroidota; class Bacteroidia; order Chitinophagales; family Chitinophagaceae; genus Rhizosphaericola; species Rhizosphaericola mali. Next base: position 3,074,334 of record NZ_CP044016.1, read on the forward strand.
TATTCAATAATTTACCTGAAAGCGTATTTGTCACCTGTGGATTTTCTAGATCCTTTATTGGAAGTCTAGCCGCCTGTTCACTTGCTATATCTTTAGAATCAAGTAAAGTTGTTTTTACTTTTACTTCTTCGAGCGTATCATGTTGATATTTCTGCGCATACGTCATTGTAATGCACAATAGTCCTACAACCATTACTAAGAATGGTTGTCCATATGAGAATTTCATGTAAAATAATTGATGTAAATAAATGCTTTCTTAAAACAAGTATAAGGGCAATTTTCTCCTATATAGTACATTCTTTTCTATAGTAGAGAGTACAATACTCCTACTACAAAAAATGTATTAATAATAGAAAAAAATGCAAGATTAAGCAAGCACTTGAGCCGGTGGCTTTAATAATGGATCAACTACATATAGTTGCCAGATAGGACTATCATGAAGAAATAATCTCTCAGATTTGATAGTATATTTTGGAGAAATATTTTGAACAGAGGAAAAATAGTGTTGGCAAATCAAGGAATTCACCTTACTGAATGAATCGCCCAAATCCTTCTCCTGTTGTTGTTCTTTCTTCAAAGCTTTCATCAAGAAACAATGACCGTTACAATGTAAAAGAGGACGATTTTTATTGACACAATATTTTAGTTCTATTTCGCTCCTATTGGCGTAAAAATCTACAATCACGAATGCCTTACTGAAAGACATGCATACAAATGCTAAAAACGTGATTATAATTATTACTTGTTTCAATATCGTGTGTAAATATTTACTAAACCTAGAGCCGAGCAAAGATAAAGTAAATCCCAACTCGTTGGTTGAATTTTTCCAAACTAACTTTAAGAAATCATGAAATAAATAATATTTTTTCTAAATATGTTACGCCTCACTTAAATTTGATTTACCTTTGCGCCCCTCTATTTTTTAAGTAGAGAAGATAAAATTTTTAGGAAAATGAAAAAGTCATTTGCGCTTTTACATGCGGCTATTTTTTTGGCAGGATTTACTGGAATATTTGGACGATTGATCACGTTAAAAGCTGGTCTTTTAGTGTGGTATAGATTATTTTTTTCCTTTATAATTCTTTTTCTAATTCTTTTATTGACAAAAAAAATAAAAAAATACAATTTAAAAGATACCATTCGTCAAGGCTTTGGAGGGTTATTACTTGGATTACATTGGGTTTTATTTTACAGTAGTATTAAATATTCGAATATTTCTGTCGGCGTCGTTTGTTTTTGCTTGACTAGTTTCTTTACGGCAATATTGAATCCTATTATTAATAAAGTTCCATTCAGATGGGGGGAATTATTATTGAGTTGTATTGCACTTATCGGTGTCGGATTCATATTTAATATAGATGTAAGCTTCCAAAAAGGCATTCTCATCGGTGTCATTTCTTCCTTATTTGCATCTCTTTATGTCATGTATAACGAGAAAATGGTTCACAATTATGAACTACTAAATATCAACTGTTATCAGATGATGGGCGGTTGGGTTGGCATTTCCATACTATTGCCATTTCTATTAAAAATGGATAATATGCATTTTTATATTCCTGACGCAAAAAACTTAATGTATTTATTTCTACTTTCGTCCTTCTGTACGGTTTTATTATACCTATTAATTGCCAATGTTTTAAAAAGTCTCAATGCATTTACGATCAATTTGAGTTTCAACTTAGAACCAATTTACAGCATCATCGGTGCTATGTTTATTTATCATGAAAACAAAGAATTAACTCCAACTTTTTATGTAGGATTGGCGCTTATAATACTATCTGTTTCTTTACAAATGGTTAAATCAATGTATCAAAATCGCAAATTAAAAAAAGCGTATTAACGTCTAGAGTTACATCTTAATTCCTATTTCACGCATTAGTATAGCGGCATTCATACGCTGACAAATACCATTTTTCAATTTATAGTCAAAGTATAATTGTTGATCCTCTGCAACTTGCACATCAAAATGATAATTCTCTATTTTACCAGGATAATCATTTTGCATACTTGCCAACTCTACATCATGCGTTGCAATTACCGCAACCACTTTTTGTTCGATTAATTGAGTCATCAGTGCTTTTGAACCTGCATGTCTATCCAAAGAGTTGGTTCCACGTAAAATCTCATCTAACAATACAAATACTTTTTCCCCTCCATTCACGGCTTCAATAATTTGTTTAAGTTTCTTTAGTTCTGCATAAAATGTAGAGGTATTTTCTGCTAGATTATCTGCAATACGCATGCTACTCATCAACTTAGTCGGAGAGACTGTCATAGATTGTGCACAAACAGGCGCACCACAATTTGCCAATATTAAATTAACACCTAAGCTTCTTAGGAATGTACTTTTTCCACCCATATTACTTCCTGTAATAAGCGCAATTTTATCTTGTCCATTGATTGCAAATGAATTATTTACACGTTTGGATGCTGCAATTAACGGATGCCCTATTTCCGTTGCAGCCATATTGAAATACGTATCATTTATAGTTGGAAAAATCCAATCCGGATGATTAAATGTCAACGTACCCAGACTATTCAAGGCTTCTACTTCATATACAGTATTTAGCCACAAGGAAACTTTATCTCCAAATGCAGTTTTCCATTTATTCAAAGCAAGTGTAACCCAAACGTCCCACAGCAAGAATGCGTTCAAAAAAAAGAACAAAAATACATTCATCCGAACATCAAATTTTTCTAAAATCTTACGCAAATCTGCTATAGATTTAGAGGCTGAAATATTTTCATTGCGCAATTTATTTTGCAAAGTCACCAGCAACTCACCTTCTACTTTGAGATTTTCAAATAAGGACAATTGTTTGGATAAGGTAGCTATTTTAGGTTCCAATTTGTTGATTGCATCGTAGGATGCTGTAATTTTCTTTGTTTGAGCAAATGAAAAAATCAAAAATACCAAGACCGCTAAGGAAAACATACCGCCAGAAATAGAATCATTGAGATAAAGAAAAAGTGTAGACAAAGTAATTATTGGATAAACAATCTTCACGACATTCCAAGCTCCAGCAGCTAAAGGATTGGGTAATTTGGTCCAAGTATCAACCAATTTGGATACGTTTTCATCTATAGGATTATCCAATCCGACAGCGTCTACATCTTGACGAAAGGATAATTGTTTTGATAAATATTGTGTCGCTTTTTGCCTTTGTAAAATGATTGAGTTATCGGCTTTTTCTTTAAACCATTGAGCCAACACTTTTTTACCACCACTCGTATTTGCACGATTCACATATTGGAATATGGAAAAATTACCAAAAACATCTAGATCCGAAAGATATGCATGTGTAGGATCATTAAAGACGTCTCCACTCTCCCACGTTGAAAACTTCCCATCCAAGCCATCTAACTCTCTTCTATTAACCTTAAGCAAACTTTGCGTATATAATAAAGCAGTTTTCCACTTTACATCAATCGCCACAAAAACAAGAAATAGAATCAACAATAATACTATACCAACAATTAATATAGGCAATGAAGCTTTAAACATCTTCACCATCCAAACAATCAAAGCAACAATAGTTAAAAATCTTGCCCAACCGATTAATTTGCGTTTTTTACTTAGATTAGTTTCTTCTAATTGTAATTCCGATATATTTTTTAAATAAATTTCTCTTGCTTCATTCATGGGTTAAAGATAAGCTTAGTATTTTTTGTCAGAATAAAATATAGTAAAGATTTTATTTATAATTATTCTCATTTATATTTGCCTATCTTTTTTTAGTTTGAGGAAAATCACAGCCATATTATTCCTATTGTCCTTTTTCGCAATGAGCTTTAGTAAAAACATTGTGATGATTAATTTTTACATTAATCAGGATGCTATCGCCGCAAAATATTGTATCAATAAATATCGGCCTAGTATGCATTGTAATGGACACTGTTTTTTGATGAGGCAATTAAAAAAAGAACAGCAAAAGGAAACCAAAGATCTTGGTGATCAATTTGCCAAATACGAAATCGTAGTTAACCATAATTACACCCCGATTTTACCAGAAACTTCAAGTTTTCCTATCCAAACCAAAAACTACCAACTATATTATCCCTCAGAAAATATAGTCAAAAGACAATATAGTCTTTTCAAACCACCTTGTGCATAGTCTACATACTTATTAGCAACTATAATTACATAGTTTAATCTTCATTCATTTGAATTTACAATACACTTTTGCAAAAAAGCACATGTAAATTCCAAATTCACATGCATTCAAGTCTCTATTTTCAACATAAATAGGGAAAGGACTTCGTATGCACTAAATCTAAAGACATGCGTAAATACATTCAAAAACACTATATTCTTTTTTTCCTTAGTAGTTCTATCATTTATCTATATTCTTGTTCCAAAAGTGATAATAATATAACAACTCCCTCGGAAACGAATTCCTTAAATCTAATCAATAGTCAAACAATAAACTCGACTCCTTATAAAATAGAAACTTACATCCATACAGATTCTATAATCGTTGGTTACAATCCTATCATATTAAAAATTAAAGACACAACTACAAGTACTTATATTACTAATGCGACAATCCTTTTCGATCCATTAATGACTGCCAATGCGGGCATGCATAGACATTCTGGTCCTGTAGAACAACCAATTTACGCCTCTTCTAATGGTGGATATACTGGCGCATTTATGCCTATACATGGATCTACCATATCTTATGACAATGCTGGAAATTATACGGGCTGGACAATGAGATATGCCATCACAATTAATAATATTACATACGATACTGTTAAATATAATTTTGCGACAAAAAACATTAAGATCAATACGCAATTTTTCACTTCAGTTGCTGGCAATGATGGCTATACCTATTATATCGCATTGGTAACTCCGCAGCAGGCGAGTCAAAAAATTGGAATACAAGACTTGGAAGTTTCGATTTATAGAGGAGACAACCATGAAGCTTTATCATTTACACCCATAAACAATTTAACTATAACCAACTTCTATCCTTATATGCCGGATATGGGTCATAGTTCCGATAATAATACCATACCCACAAATACGACAAATGGACATTACAAAGGAAGCGTAAACTTCACAATGGGTGGAGCATGGACTTTAAATTTCATTAAAATAATGCAAAACGGATCTAGTCTTATCGACTCTACCGGATTAGAAATAGCATTTTAAATTAGTAAAATGAGGTCAATACTATTAATTGCCCTTTTAATAGTTTCTTATTCAAGTAGCGCACAAACACGACTAAAAGATACACTAGAAGCAGATGGAATTAAAGAAGTTACTATCCAGACAAGTGATAATAAATCTAATCATGGAAATGGACATGAAAAAGTAACTTCTTTGTTAGAAAAAATCCCTGGAATTTCATTAATTAGTCGTGGTGCATTTGCACAAGAACCAGTATTAAGAGGTCTAAATGAAAATCAACTGAGCAATACGATCAATGGAATGCGTATTTTTAGCGCTTGTACAGATCGTATGGATCCGGCTTCGTCTTATATCGAGCCCAACAATCTGAGTAAAATCGTAGTAAATACTTCCAACTATAACCAAACAATTGGCAATAGTATGGGCAATATTAATTTTCAATTAAATACAGCACAAATAGATAGTAATCGAAATTGGGATGGGAATTTTGGTACGGTTTGGAATAGTAATAATAACGAACAGCGTTATTTAGGTACTATAAATTATCATTCCAGCAAATGGGCTTTTCATATGGATGGCATCTATCGCAAAGCGCACGATTATACACCAGGAGGAAATAAAGATTCTAATATTGTAAACTACGGAACATGGTCCAACAAACAAGTATTTACAGTAAATCAACAAGGTAAAATTAATTTTTCCCAATATTCGAAATGGAATATTCATGCAAACACTAAATATGCGATCAATAATTATAGTCAACTATCTATAGATTATGTGCAAGATGAGGCGCATAATATTGGATATCCCGCATTAACGATGGATGTATCACATGCTATTGCGCATATCGCGAGCATAGAATACAATTGGAAAAAAGCTGGCAATTTCATTTCTGAAGTACACGAAAAATTTTATTTAAATAGTGTTAATCATGCAATGGATGACACCAAACGTCCAATCGAACAAGTGGCGATGCATATGGATATGCCAGGAAAAGATCACACAATCGGCAATCTTTTACAATGGGATATGCCAATCAATCAACAGCAAAAAATAAGTTATCAATTAGAATCTTATTTTTTCAGATGGAATGCTTCGATGACTATGTATCCAACAGCAACACAGACAAAAATGTTTATGTTGACTATTCCAGATGCGCAAAAATTGGATAATAATTTAACAATCAACTATAATTACAACAATTTTACCAACTGGGAATTTAATATTGGTGGCAATATTGAATATTCCATGAATAAGTTGTATTCTGATATAGGAAAACAACAACTTAGTACAATTACAATGAGTCATAATTCGCATAACTATATTCCATTTAATATTTTTGCGGATGCACGCTATATTGTAAATACACATTGGAATATATATGGAACGTTCAATAGTCAATCACGATCACCTATGACAAAGGAATTGTATTCCATATACCTTTACAATCCGACGGACAACTATGACTATATTGGCAATCCAAACGTAAAACAAGAAAAAATACAACATATTGAACTTAGTGTAAACTATCACAAAGATAAATTACATAGTTCTATCAGTGTTTTTGGTTATCAATTTTCTGATTATATCGCTGGTACAGTACAACCCAATAAGGAGGCTATGACGGCGAACGCCAGAGGTGTAAAACAATATCAGAATATTGGTTCTGCACACTCATTTGGAGCAGAGTGGAGTTTAAATTATAGTTTTGATCCTCATTTTTCCATTATAAATAATAGCTCTTATCAATACGGAAAAGACAACCAAGGTCATGCGCTTCCTCTAATACAGCCATTTAGAGATTTTACGCAGATTAGTTATAACAATCCAAATTTGATCAATATTTATTTATCCCAACAATTATCCGCAACGCAAAATCATGTGAGTAGTTTTTATGGGGAAACACGTACTCCAGGATTTATAATATTTAATGCTGGAGCGTCAAGAGAATGGCAACAATTTGCCCTAAATATTCAATGTAACAACATTCTAAATAAATATTACTACGAACATTTAGACGTTTTAAAACTCCCAAGAATGGGCAGAAATTTTGAATGTTCCATTTCCTACAAGTTTTAAGTATTTTTACATCTATCAAATAATAAATAATGAAGTACAACAAATTATTTTTAGGTCTTACCTTAGGCACAGCCTTATTTTACTCTTGTCAAAGCACTAATAATACGCCTGCTAAAGCGGGCAAATCTCCGATTGATTCTATGATGGAAATCGTGATGCATGGTCATGATGAAGGTATGAGCAAAATGGGTCGTGTGGAAAAAACAGCACAAGATCTTTCACATAAAATTGACAGTTTGCAACAAGCAAAAAAAGTAGATCAAACACTTTTAACAACTTGGAAATCAGCAAAAAAAGATCTGGACTTGGCAGATAGTAGCATGAATAAATGGATGGATGAATTTGATATGGATATGCCCAACATGGATTCCTCCGCAAAAGTTCAATATCTACAATCCAATATTAAATGGGTAAGCGGTGTAGCGGATAGTCTTGGTACCGCATTAAAAAATGCAGAGGAAATCTTAAAAAAATAATCCTAGTATCGCAAGAACAATACTATTGCTCTTGCGATATATTCCAACTATTCAATTTCTGTTTTGCATAAGCATATCCGTATTCGAATATTTGTCGAGACTGCTTTAAATCTAGCATCTTGAACTGCATCATCGCAGGTGGATCAAAAAACAAATCACAATATTTACTTTTATCCAAAACAGATTTGTTGATGGATAGGTTAAATGTACGGTCAATAATATCCAACATTCTAATTTTCCCTTTGGTCATCTCCATTGAATTCACGGAACTACCGACTATAAATTCGCAATTACCCAACAAGGGTTCTATAGGAAAATTGTTCATAATACCTCCATCCAAATAAACATCAGCACCTATCACAACCGGTTGAAAAACAGTGGGAATACAAGAGGATGCTCGAATTGCTTCGGACAAATTTCCCGAATTAAAATATTCTATCGTTCCTGTGTTGATATTCGTCGCTGCGGCGATGAACGGTATTTTGAGAGCTTCAATTTGATTTTTTGGGAAAAATAATTTGAATATCCGATCGAAAACATCCATTCTAAATAATCCCGGTTTTCTAAATTGTAAATTGGCTCTACCCAAAAATTTCACTTTGCTGATAATTTCTACTATTTGATCTGGTGTAAATCCTCCTGCATAAAAAGCTCCAAAAATAGCACCCGCACTTGTACCGGAGATGATATCAGGTTTTATTCCTTTTTCTTCTAAGGCTTTAATTATTCCCAGATGTGCTATGCCACGCACGCCGCCACCGGACAAACAATAGCCTATTTTGTACATATTCAATTATTTAATTATCACAGATCCTATTTGTTTGGATAAAAAATCTTCTTGATCTTTCAATTGTTTATACACTTTCATGATAATAATCTGTTCATCAAAAGATTGGTCTTTTTGCAAGGCGGATTCTGCTTCTTGTAAAAGGTTTTTTATTTTTCGGATTTTGTAAAAAATAACCGTTTTATTGACATCTTCCCTCCAAACATCTGTCGCTTGTGGCGTCAAACTAACCCCTTGTTTTTCCGTAAAACGCGAACTTAATTCGTATGGAAAAAGCGTCGCATCCACGATTGTTTTATTGATATTATCATTGGGATAATAAAGCAATGTTTTAACTGTCGGTTCTTTTCCTGCATTATACTCTTGGATATATACATTGAAAAGTTCTTCAAATCCTACATTTTCCCAACCAAAAGTTTCTACTTGCTCTTCAATAAATGACGCAACTGAAACATTGTTTTCCCATTCATTCAAACCATATTCCAACAATACACGAATGAGATTTTTTTCTTGATTAAAATCCTTATTGGAAAGAACAATCTCACTATCCAAACCAGGCATTGCCACTTCTTCTTCCTGCGCTTCACTACCTTTTTGCTCGTAGCGACGTTCTTCTTTTAGATATTTATCTCGTTTATATTTATTGACCAAAGTCGTCAAACCACCTTCATCAATTTTTAATAATTCCGAGCATTTACGGATATAATCTTGTTGTTTGGTAAAATCTTCTGTTTTGTCAATTTTACTTAAGGTCTCTGCGATGTGATTAACGACTTCATTTTTTTTATTCAAATCACTACCTGCATCCTTCATCATCACATCCAATTGGAATAAGATAATGTCCTTCTTATTCTCATTGACAAATGCGCGAAAATCCTCCGCACCGACTTTTTTTACATAACTATCCGGATCTTCCTTATCAGGAATCAAGACTAAATGTACATTCAGACCTTGCTCAATCGCCATATCAATCCCACGAAGTGCCGCCTTGATACCTGCTGCATCACCATCGTAAATGATCGTCAGATTGTTGGTATATTTCTGAATTAAACGCAATTGATCTTGTGTCAAAGACGTACCACCGCTGGAAACAACATTTTCCACGCCCGCTTGATATAGGCTAATCACATCGGTATAACCCTCTACCAGATAACATTCGTCTTGACGATCAATCGCTTGACGTGAAAAATAAATACCATATAAAATTTTACTTTTTACATAGATTTCATTTTCAGGGGTATTGATATATTTGGGTGCGTTGGCGGGCGGTTTTCCGATAACGCGTGCACCAAATCCCAAAATTTTACCTGTAGGATTATGTACAGGAAAAATAATACGGCCGCGATAATTATCGACATACGCATCGCCATAACGTTGCGTTACCAATCCTGTTTTTAATAAAATGTCTGGGTTATATTGATTTTTTACCGCCTCACGAAAAAAAATATCTCGATCTTGTGGATTATAGCCTATCTGAAATTTTTCAATAATATCGTCGGTAAATCCACGCTCATAGAGATAAGACATGGCAATATCATTGCCTTCTTCCGTTTCCTTTAATTGCTCCGTAAAGAATTTTTGTGCGTATTGATTGGCGATAAATAAACTTTCGGATAATTGGCGCGCTTCTCTTACCTCATCACTGACTTCCGTCTCTTCAATCTCAATATTATATCGATTGGCCAACCAACGCAATGCTTCAACATAAGAGATATGCTCATGATCCATCAAAAAACTGATCGTATTACCACTCTTGCCACAACCAAAACATTTGTAGATTTCTTTAGCTGGAGAAACGGTAAATGAAGGAGATTTTTCTCCATGAAAAGGACACAATCCCAAATAATTGGCACCGCGCTTTTTCAATTTTATAAATTCACCTATTACATCAATAATGTCAATCCGATTGGTAATCTGTTGTATCGTCTGTGGAGAAATCATGCTAAAACAAAGTTCCGCATTTTTTTATTGAAATAATCGATACCCAAGAGAGAAATTAAATATTTGGTTATTTTGATTGGGTAAAATGCCATTGGTAAATTGTAATGCCGGTTGAAATGAACGAGAAAATTTGGCGCCTAACATTACCTTTTTCAATTGATATTGCGCTCCGATGGACAATCTTGGATCAAATCCTCGCATTTGCGAATAACTACTTTCGTTATTATATGCAGACAAACTTTGCAAACTACCATCTGTAGATACACCGTCTGCTACCAATACTTTTTGTATGAATGATAAATCTGTACCCGCTGACAATCTCAAATTATTAATAGGAAAAAAGTCCACCATTATCGGGATTTGCCAATAGTATGCTTGTCTAACAGCACCGACATAATTATCGGATTCCAATTTCAAAGTTCCTGTAGTGCTATTAACCGCATTAATTCCTGCAACGGGTTGTGTTATTACAGTTCCTGTAAATGCACCATTATTAGCAGCCGCTGGTGCTGCATATAACGTCGACGTATAGGTAGTAGTTGTATTTTGGGCGCCATTGGTTAAGTTACCTGGAGCACTAACAGAAACACCTGAACTAATTCCAATTTTTTTCGTAATTTTTAAAGAGGCCGTTACTGCCGGATAAACTGGTAGATCGTATAATTGATTACCACTAGAAATATTTTTATCAGAAACATTCCTATTTAGCAATAAAGCCAATTGAACATTTTTCTTTTGTTTAGCTTTTTCTTTCGCATCATTTTCTTCTTGCGCTTTGATTAATTCTTCTAATTTTTTATTATTCAAAGCTATCGAAGCAGAATCCATTTTTTTTGAAGGATCCTCATTATTATCTTTTGCAATTGAGGAAGAGGAGGTATCTTCTTTGATTGCTTCATTCATTTTAGCTCTGAATTTCGAAAAATCATTTCCGCTTAATGAAGCTAGATCGTTCTCTTCTTTAATCGATTTATCTGTTTTAATTTTATCAGAATGAATAATTGGCGTGGATGCAATCATCAATTTGGACGTCCCATTATCAACATCTATACTATTGGCATTAGCAGGAAGTGGTGCACTCAAACCAACCATATTCTTTTTGGCAAATTTTCTTTGCTGTCCCATTGCAATAGTAACGGAGCCAGAATCTTGTTGATTAATAAATTGGGAAGCATTTAATCTTATAGCAGAATTGCCATGTAATTCTGCATTTGAATTTCCCATTGAATTTTTTATGGACAAATTACCACTTCTAGCTATTGTATTTTCCTGTCCAATATTTTGATTTTCAGCAACATTATCACTTAAAGACCTTGCCTTTCGATCTGAAATATCATTTTCTTGCTTCAAATTATTAATAACTGTGGTCTTATTTATCTCGATAGAAGAATCTTGATGAGATTTATTTTGAACCGCTAATTTATTATTGATTTTCTCAATTTCATTACCCGAAAACAAATAATATCCAATACCCAGCATTAATAAAATTACTGCAGCAGCCATCCAACGCCAAAATATTGGAATCACTTTAGGCTTATCCTCTTCTTGGACAGGCATTTGTTGATCCAACATTTGTCGCATACTTTCCCAACCCAAATTCTCTAAGTTGGATAAGTCGTTTGGATGATATGGTTCTTTTTTATTCTCCATATTTATCTTTCAACAGCTCTCTCAATTTTTTCTTTCCCTCCATCAAATGCCATCTTGAAGTACTTTCACTCAAGCCCAGAACCTCACCGATTTCCTTATGCGGGTAACCTTCGACAAGATACATTTGACAAACCTTTCTGGTCATATCCGGTAACTGCTGGAATACTTTCGCCATATCTTCATTAAAAATCGTAGAATGTGTTTGTTCATTAAAATAACCCTGAGCACTTTCATCTGATATTTCTTCTGTAAAAGGACGATTTTTTTCTCTTCTATATATATCTATACAGACATTTTGGAGAATTCGTTTGCTCCAACCTTCAAAAGGACCTTTTTTTTCGTCAAAAGTGGCAATATTTACAAATATTTTTAAGAATGCTTGGTTGATAATTTCGGTTACAAGTTCATGATCCGCAACATAATCTTTGGCTATGGTATAAAAAAGCCCAAAAAATGACCTATATAACTTTTCTTGAGCTATACGGTCATTCTTTGAGCATCTTAGTATAATATCTTTTAATTCGCTTTTTTCCAAAAAATTGAATTCAATCCGAGTCTAAATGCCAACACAATTAGCACACCACCATTTCAAACTTTACTGAAATGTATTTTTCGCAAAAATGACTCTTTTTGAATAGGTCTGTCTTGTCAACGGCACTGTGTCAATGTAAGAAATCACTAAACGACTTTGAGTTGTATCTAATATGCGCCAATTGGCAGAATAATATGTAGAATCTGTAGCCTTTACAGATTTGCTATAAATAGAGATCGAATCTTGCGCCGCATTAAGACTCCATTTCCCATAATTGTAAACAAACAAATCCGTAGATCCATCTGGACCAGCAAGACTTGGAGTCTCGCTATCTTCAAACACGAATGAAGTATCTGAATTATTATAAAATTTGACAGAGGATGTTACCAATCCAGGAGTTGTACCCATATTCAATATAGAATCATCTCCACTAGTCGAGATGAAAATAATAGAATCTATACGCCAATCATTACTCTGCACATACTGCATCATATTTGGCAATGCCAAAGATGAATTAGATTTATCACAAGATGCAGCTAACAGCATACAGGATAAACCGAAAAAACCGATGAGTAAAAATTTATTAAAAAATTTCATTTTGTCTGTTTTGAAATAACATATCTCTATGTCCTTCTATTTATAATACGATTACTGTTGTAAAAACGTTGGAATAAATTAAATATTCTTATAAAAATAAATAATTTAACTGTGATGCGATTTATATTTATTCTTTTTACTGGAAGAGACTCCTAATCCTAAAAATATCCAGCCTACAATAAATGCCAAACCTCCTACTGGAGTAATCGGCCCAATCCATTCATAGCCTTGTATCCCCCTACCCATAATAAATGTCATTATATACAAGGAACCGCTAAATAAGATAATTCCCGTAATAAATAGTACGATCGCTGTAAAAATCAATTTATTGGAATATTTTGAATATAAGTATCCTGCAATCAACAAAGCAAAAACGTGATAAAACTGATAACGAACACCCGTTTCAAATATATCTACAGCAAACTGTGGTACAATTTTTTTCAAACCATGTGCCCCAAAAGCACCTAATGCAACCGTCAATGCCCCCAAAAAACTGGAGTAGCGAATTACTTTATGATACATTATTACTTCCTTTTTTTATCCAAAATATTTTCAATAAACATAAAATTCTCTGTGGTAATCGGCGAACCACTCACAATAAATTTAGCTTTGGTATAAAATGGTGTGCGCTCTGCAATTTTATCCTTTAAAAATTGTAACAAACTTTCGTCTGTTAACGATTTTAATAACGGACGATGCGCTCTTTCCGGCAACAATCTTTCCCTTATCGTTTCGGGACTTTCATTTATCCAAATTGATTCTCCCATTTTAGACACCCATTCTATATTATTGTTGAAACATGGAGTACCTCCTCCCAACGCCAAAATAAAATCATCTTTTTTTTCGAATCTTTTCAATATTTCCGTCTCCAAATTCCTGAAATATGTTTCGCCTTCCGTTTCAAATATCTGACCGATGGTTCTATTTTGATCAAATTCAATCTCGTAATCTAAATCGAAAAATGGCAAAGAAAAATGCTTGGACAAAACTTTTCCCCAATAACTTTTACCGCAACCCATCATTCCTAATAAAAAAATCCGCATTTTATTCAGTTAAAATCAATGGCATAGTTACGTATTATTTTTTAATAAATTGCGCTTAAAGTGCTTGATATACTCGGACATAATCCACCAAAAAACTCGCAGGTAAATTTTCATCCGGAATTTGTTCGCCAGCTTGCCCCAATGCCAAATTTAAAAGCATGTACATATCCTCATTAAATGGATTATTTCCCATTGATTTATTAATTGTTTTGGTCAGATCAAATTTATTAACTTCTCTACCATCTACGGTAATCACCATTTCATCTTTTGACCAATCCAAAATCCATTCATGAAAATCATCAGACCATTTATTGTCCCCCAATTGCGCCAATGGAATATGCGTATCTTTCATCCCTCCATCCCAAAAAATATTTCCCAATAAATTATTACGATAATACTCCATAATATCCACCTCTCCACAAGCTGGCCAATGCACTGGACCACGATTAGAACCTAATAACCAAAACGCTGGCCACATACCTTTTTTCGTATCAATCTTGCCTCGCATGACAATTTTCCCATATTTAAATTCAAATTTTCCTTTTGAAATTAGGCATGAGGATGTGTAATGTGCAGTTGCTCTATTTTTTGTCCAATCCTTGCTGGATGCATCATAATTGGGATTCTCCTTTTCTTCCTTTTTTGCTACAATATGAAGTAAGCCATCTTTACAAAATGCATTTTCTGGTTGATACCATTGCGGTTCTTTGTTGCGTATAAAACCAATTTCATAATCCCATTTTTTACTATCTGGTTTACCATTTATATCAAACTCATCATTCCATACAAGTTTGTACCCATCGAACGATGCAATTTTATTAGAGTTTTGAGCAAATAAAGCATTTGAAAAAAAACTCATTAGAACTAAACTTATAAAAAAATGCTTTTTACATATAACAATTGGAATGCAAGATTTCATCAGGAATATATTTAGTATTTATTAAAAATATTAATTTCTGCTGAAAATTAGTACGATTATTGAAGGCAATCGTTTTATGTTTGTTTAAATATTACAATTATGCAATTCAAAATATATTTTTCTATACTATCAATTTTGATAATTTCCTCATCTTCATTCGCGCAAAATCAAACCGATGCCGAGGGACAAAAACAAGGGCATTGGCATATCAATATGCCCGAAAAATATGGAGAAGATGGATATCAGGAAGATGGATATTTCAAAGATGGTAAAAAGGAAGGGGTCTGGTACACCATGAGCTCTATGGGCGATACATTAGCAATCGAGCAATATAAATTTGGAAATAAAAATGGAGTAAGTAAATATTATGACTTAGAAGGATTAGTCAGAAAAGAAAGTTGGCTAGCGCATAATCCCAAACAAGAATATGATACAATTGAAGTATATGATATTAACGATCCAAATAAAGTTGAACTAAAACGTGTCAAGATTGAAGGAACGACCGTAAAACATGGCACATGGATATATTATTATCCAGGTGGGAAAATGATTCAACGCAAGGAAGAATACGTATTGGGCGATTTAAAAAGTGATGCACCATTGGCTAATAAAACGGTGAAAACCGTAGCTAAAGACTCTACCTCAACTCCAAAAAAAATTATTCCCAAACAAGTATTGCAATACGAAAAGGAAAATTCGGGTAAAAAGAAAATTAAAGTTCGAACCGGTAATACTGGGTACTAAGGCATTTCTTGTTCAAAATTGAAACCAAGATTTTGAATTTTCCGTGAACTTATATTTGCATTTTTCAACAGTTCAATTGACAACTCGCCAAGCATTATTTTTAAAAGAAAAGCAGGAATCGGGAATACTATAAATTTATTTGTTGTTTTTTCAATTAGCTTTTTTGATAATTCAAGCTGAGATAAAGGATTTGGTGCTACTGCGTTCACTGCGCCAACAACGTCTGTATTTTCTAAGGAAAAAAGATAAATGCGAATCAAATCATCCAAACTTATCCAACTGTAGATTTGCTTTCCATTCCCAAATTTGGGAACAACATGTAGTTTGAATGCAGTCGATAATTCTTTCCACATACCACCTTCAGGATGCAAAACCAAACCTGTACGAATATAAATAACTCTAATATTTTTTTCTTTCAACTGCGTACTCGCATCTTCCCATTTTTTACATAGTTCTGCCAAAAAATCATTACCACTAAAATCTTTTTCAGTAAATATTTGATCTATTGAACCTTCACCATAGAAACCAATGGCGGAAGCAGAAATAAATGTTTTAGCTGTAATTGAATTTTCATCAATCCATTTTACCAATAATTCTGTGCTTTTCACCCGACTATTGATCAATTCTTTCTTACGTTTTTCCGTCCATTTTTTTTCTGCAATATTAGCTCCCGCGAGATGAATCACTGCGTCAATTTCTTTTGGCAAATCCTTATCAATCAATTGTTTTGCAATATCCCAAGTGTAGTAGCTAATTTGTGGACTGGAACTTGACTGTTTTTTTCTAGTCAATATATGTAAATGAGCATTAGTATATTTTTGCAAAATTTGTCGAACCAATTCTTTGCCAATAAATCCGGTTGCTCCTGTTAATAATATATTTTTCATTTACCATAAAATTAAAAAAAGGAAGTCAAAAAACTTCCTTTTATAAATATTAATCTAATCCACCTTTTCGAATACCGTCTTTAGCTTCCGGCCAGGATTCCTCTTTTCCGTTACGTCCATTTTTAAATGGTCCAGCAATTTTTTCGTGTGTAAATTTCTCTGAATCTTCCGATGCTTCATAAGCCAAAATTGCTGTAATCAACACATTTCTTTTTACATCATCAAATACTATTTTATCATAAGTATCCCTATTAGTATGCCATGTATAGGAAAAATAATCCCAACTAAGAGATCCTAAAGAAATACCTGGTGCACCAGCAGCTACAAATGAAGCATTATCAGAACCACCACCACTCGGCGTTCCTGGGAAAGAGGTGTGTAACGTATCTTTTATTGTATCAGGAACAGCAGCCAACCATTTAGTTAAAAATTTTTCACTTTGCACAAATCCTTGTCCGCCGATATTTACAATACGCCCAGTACCATTATCTTGGTTTAATGCCACTTGTAAACCTTCAACCACTTCTGGATGATCTTTTACAAAAGAACGTGAACCATTTAAGCCCTCTTCTTCACTTCCCCAGTGACCGACTATAATAGTTCTTTTGGGATGCGGATAATATTTTTTTAACAATCTCATTGCCTCCATCATCACAAGCGTACCAGTACCGTTATCCGTTGCGCCTGTCGCTCCATCCCAAGAATCAAAATGCGCAGACAAGACGACATACTCATTTGGCTTTTCACTACCTTTTATAGTTGCGATCGTATTAAATGTGGGTTGGATGCCTGTTTCTTTAGAATCGGTTTTGATATTCAATGATGGTGCATTACCAGAACTTGCCAATCGATAAACTAAACCATAATCTTCTAATGAAAGATCCACTGTTGGAATTAATTTAGTATTAGCACCGAAAATCTTATCTACGCCAAAACCTTGTGACCAAAGATTGGTTAGAATTGCGATCGCTCCACTTTTTTCCAAAATAGAAGGTAATGTTTTAGCAGTAAATCCGGATGCTTTGATTCTTTCAGTCCATTCTTCTTGCCCCGCTTTACGCTCTGCTTTCATTTTTTCAAATGAAGGTGTTAATGAAAATTTTTCCCAATTATAGTCAGGTCTTCCCGTTGGTTGAGAATAAGAAATCATTACCATTTTTCCCTTAACTTTTGGAAGCCATGCTTTAAATTCTATAGAATCTTTAAAATGTGGTAAAATAATCACTTCTCCGTGTATTGTTTTGCCTTTCGTAGATGGACTCCAAGCCAATTGTGTTCCCTCTAAAGAGCGTACCCAAGGAGCCGTCATATCAATATGGGAAATCCCCCTCTCCCAGCCTCTCCAAACACCCCATTGTTCATTTTTAGCAGAAATATCCCAACTTGCATATTTTGCAACCGCCCAATCATGTGCCTTCTTCATTTGCGGAGAGCCCACTAGACGAGAACCAATTCCATCCAACAACTCATGTCCCAATAATGGTAATTGAGAATCCTTGTACTCCTCTTGAATCATTTGATCAATAACAGACTTCTGGGCAAAAATCCCACTCCCAATAAAAGAAAAGCCGGCAATTAAGAGCCATTTTTTTTGTCTCAATTTCAGATAAAGCATAGTTTAAAATTTGTGTAAATAGTTATTCAAAAATAACGGTTATTCTCCATAATGAAAATAGGGAATACAAATGTATCCCCTATATATAAGATTAAAATTTCACTTCTATTTATCCCAATGAACGGTTACCGCTTTCGTATCTTCGGAATTGGTACCTACACGAAAGGTAAATTCGCCAGGTTCCCAATCATATTTCAAATTAGCATTATAAAACTTAAGTGATTCTGTATCGATAATAAAATTAACAACTTTAGATTCTCCAGGATTTAGATATACTTTTTGAAAACCTTTTAGATCTTCTACGCTTCTAGTCACACTCGCAACAGGATCGGAAATGTATAATTGAACAGTTTCTTCTCCGGCATATTTTCCTGTATTAGAAACCTTAACGCTCAACTTAACAGGTGCATTTCCTTTTGGATGCGTATTACTTATCGTTGGTGCATCGTATGCAAATGTTGTGTAACTCAATCCATATCCGAAAGGATACAACGGCGTATTTGGAACGTCTAAATAATCGGATTTGAATTTAGTAGGACCACCTTCAACATAAGGTCTGCCCGTATTTTTGTGATTATAGTATATTGGAATTTGACCCACATTTCTTGGAAATGTCATAGTCAATTTACCAGAAGGATTATAGTCTCCAAATAAGATATCTGCAATTGCATTACCTCCTTCTGTCCCACCAAACCAAGCATCCAAAATCCCAGTCAAATGCTCTTTTTCCCAATCTAAAGTCAGAGGTCGACCATTAAACAAAACAGCTACCACAGGTTTACCCGTTGCAACCAATGCTCGTAACAGTTTTGCTTGACTTTCAGGAATATCAATATGCGAACGACTAGAAGATTCGCCAGTCATATCAGCTGCTTCACCGACAACAGCAACTACTACATCAGAATTATTAGCAGCATCCACGGCTTCTTTAATTAAAGTTTCTGGAGATTTCTCGTCTATAGAAATTTCTTCACCGAAAACATTTACTTTTTGATTGAACAAAGTATCATCTGATATATTTGCCCCTTTTGCATAAATGATTTTAGCCTTTCCATCAACCGCATTTTCAATACCCTCTTTTACTGTCACCGCTTTATCCCACTCACCAGACACACTCCAAGTCCCCAACATATTTCTACGACTATCCGCTAGTGGACCAACTAATGCAATTGTACCTTTTTTTTGCAATGGTAAAATTTGATTTTCATTTTTCAAAAGCACCATACTATGCGAAGCTAATTTTCTTGCAAATGCACGATTTTCTTTCGTTAAAATTTCTTTTTCATAACGATTACTATCCAATCCAGCATAAGGATTTTTGAATAGTCCAGCTTTGTATTTAGCTTCTAGAACCCTTTTACAGGCAGAATCAATTTGAGCAATCGTGATTTTACCTTCTTTTAATGATTTACCCAAAGTATTTAAAAATCCTTCAGAAACCATATCCATGTCCGTTCCAGCAGCTAATGATTTAGCAGAAACTTCTTGTAAATCCTTTCCGATACCATGTGCGATCAATTCACTCACCGCTGTATAGTCGGTAACAACCAAACCATTAAATCCCCATTGTTTTCTCAATACATCTGTCAATAACCATCTATTGGCTGTTGATGGAACACCATTCAAATCATTAAAAGAAGTCATCACTGATGCGGCACCAGCATCGACAGCAGCTTTATAAGGAGGAAAGTAATACTCATACATTTTGATCAAACTCATATCAACTGTATTGTATTCTCTACCCGCTTCTGCGCCACCA
The DNA here is from genome assembly GCF_004337365.2 of Rhizosphaericola mali. GTDB lineage: Bacteria > Bacteroidota > Bacteroidia > Chitinophagales > Chitinophagaceae > Rhizosphaericola > Rhizosphaericola mali. The sequence goes on from NZ_CP044016.1 coordinate 3,094,503, forward strand.
TATAGTGCGAAATGTTTAATACAAGCCAATACATTCATCGTATCTGCCAAAGAATTTCCTTGATAACCTTTGATCATTGCTTTCGCAATCAACGACCCCAAATAAGGATCTTCTCCAGAACCTTCAGATACGCGTCCCCATCTTGGATCTCTAGCGATATCCACCATAGGTGAGAATACCCATTTCAATCCGTCAGCAGTTGCTTCTTTTGCCGCATAGTGTGCAGATTGTTGGATTAAATTCAAATCCCAACTAGTTGAGATCCCTAGTGGGATAGGAAACAGTGTACGATGTCCATGTATTACATCTAAACCAAATAATAATGGTATATGCAGACGTGAATTATTAACAGCCATCTCTTGAAGACGTCGCAACTTAGAAGCGCCCCAAATACCGAAAGTACTACCAACTTGTCCTTTTTTAATTTTTTCATCGACACCCCCTTGGACTATAGAACCAGTTAACACCCCATCAGAAACTGCTTCCTGATTGAGCTGACCAATTTTTTCATCAGTTGTCATTTTGGACATCAAATTTGAGACAAATTTATTCATCTCGTTTTGCTGCGCATTCAAACTAGAAACACATCCTACAATTGAGGACAATACAATCCATTGTTTTAATCTCATATTGTGAAAATTAATCTTTAATTAAATAAGGCTTAATTACCTTTTCCCATAGTCTATACCCTTCAGGTTTCATATGTAGCATGTCGTCTAGATATAAACTTTTATTTATTTTTTTATTTGCATCCAGCATTACAGGATCTATATCGATATATTCTGCATGGATTTGAGTTTTCAAATAGTTGGAAATAAGTCTATTAGCAGATTTCATTTTATTCCAAAGCTTTTCTCTACTTGGACTATATTTTATAGAGATATAGTCGACAGGAATTGCTGGATATTCTTTTCTTATTAATTCAAATAAAATTTTAAATCGGTTCAAAACATCTGCCGATGTAACAGTGTCAGAAAATGCAAAATCATTATCACCACAATATATAATTACTTGTCTTGGATGATAAGGATATACTATGTCAGGTACATATCTAATCTCATCTAATAAAGTTGACCCACCAAAACCTCTATTAATAATACTATAACCAGGAAAATATGCTTGGACATCTTTCCATTTGGTAAATGTGGAACTTCCGATAAATAGAATACCATTCTTTGGTGGAAATTTTAAACTATCCTTTTTCTTAAACTCTTGAATATCTTGATAATAAGGAAAATTGGTCTGCGCATGTATTTCTTTTCCTAAAATAAAAATGCAAATGTTTAATAACAATAAGATTTTTTTCATTTTAATAATTTTGAACAATATTAGCAATTAATATACCTACTTACCTAAATAGTAGTTGTAAATAAGAAAAATAATTGCTCTATTTTTTATAAGTAAAACCTAGTTTATCTAAACCATCTTTTACTTCAGGTGCAGCCATAAATAATTTCCATAATAGACCACTTCTATAGTTCTCTATCATTACAACTTCCGGCCCTTGATCAATTGCCAAATATTTTTGTGGATACCAATCATCATTTATACTAAATGCGTCATAAAACCCATATTTTCCCCAAACCTTATCTTTCAATTTTGCATTCCAATAATTAATAGCGGTAATGCTTTCTTTTGGCGTATAAACAATAGATGATATTGCGGCGGTAGGCGAAATAACACCTAAATCGTCATTCAAATTTGGCGCATGAGCTGCATAACCTGCCACAGAGTAGCTCGCTGTCAATCCCCAATTACTAGCACTATATCCTTTATATTCTTTTGGATTATCTACACACCATTGGTAATTAATTTTTGACATAGTGATATTATTTTCCCCATAGTCAATAAAAGCATCTTTCAATCCTCTTGGATTTAGTCCAAGAAAAGAATAATGGGTCCAAAATAAAGGACCTCCATAAGGCGGATTGCCTTGCATATGTGCAAATAAAGTATCTTTTTTATAGTTGGTCACTTTTTTAATTGCTCCATTCTCCGCCCAACCATCATTGTAATCAGTTAAACTTATTGCATGTTTCGAGGAAGATGCACCTAAAACATACATGATCAAACATTCATTAAATCCATGTATTGGAAAATTCATAATCCATTGTTTGTCTGGACTCCAATGCCAATACAAAACATTTTTATTATTACGATACCAATTAAAGTCTACCTCTTCCCATAGTCGGTTGATTGTATTTACGATAAAAGTATCTGAATTATTTTCTAATTTATAGTATTCTCTTACAGCTAATAAACCTTGTAAAAGAAATGAGGTTTCTACTAAATCTCCACCATTATCATTATTTCCAAATGGCTTTACTTTACCAGTTTCGCCATACATCCAATGCGGCCAAGCCCCATGAAATCGATCTGCATTTTCCAAAAAATGTAATATTTTGTAGAATCGGTCTCGCCCTTCTTTTTTTGAAATATATCCTCGATCTAATCCGGCCACTAGTGCCATCAAACCAAATCCACTACCACCAGTAGTAACCACATTTTTGTCATTTTCTGGATAAATATCATCCATATTGATTCGCTCTCTAGCCAAACCACTATTGGGCTCTGCTCCAGACCAAAAATATTCAAAAGTTTGACGTTCAACTTTATCCAAAAGTCGATCATTTCTAGATTGAGCATTTAAGTTTAAAATACTCACTGAGCTTATTAAAAGCGCTACTATAATTTTGAAATATTTATGTATCATGACAAATCATTAATAAAAAACTACCGAGAATACTTAGTTTTTTCGTCGGTAGTTTTAGTTGTTTGTTGTTATAAATTAAAATTTAGTAACCAGAATTTTGAGTTAATACACCACCACTATTATCAATTTGTAATTGAGGTATAGGCCAAACCTCATTCTTACCAGCTTTCCAACCATTAGGGCCAAATACAGCAGTACCTCTTCCTTGACGAATTACGTCAAAATAACGATCATTTTCCATTGCCAATTCTACACGTCTTTCATGCCAGATTGCTGTTCTTAGGGTTGTTTGATCTGTTGTAGTTACTTGAGGTAAAATAGTAGTGCTTGTTCCACGTGCTCTAGCTCTTACTTTTTCCAATGATGCTAAAGCGGCAGCAGTATTTCCTAATTCATTATTGGCCTCTGCATTCATCAATAAAACATCAGAATATCTGAAAGCTCTATAGTTCTGATCTGCACCAGAATTAGTCGCTTTCGCAATAGCAAATGGAACGTATGTTTTCATATTGTAACGAGTAGGCGCTCCAGCCGCAGCATTTGGAACGCTATCCCCGCTTGGAGTAACTGTACCTGCCATCATTACGGTTCCCGTCAATCTTGGATCACCAGTTTCAAATTCATTTACCAAATTTAAAGTAGGCACGTTAAATCCCCAACCAACACTCGCGTCACGATCACCTTGAATCTGAGAATATTGACTATTGCTTAAATCTGAATTATTTAAAACATAGTTACATTGTACTTCAAATATAGATTCAGAGTTATTTTCATTAGCAATTCTAAACTGTTGGTAATAATCACTAAATAAGGAATATTGGCCACTATTTATTATAGTATTGGTATACGTTAATACATCTTGCCATTTTTGTAAATACATTGCCACTTTAGCATGTAATGCTAATGCAGCGCCACTCGTAGCTCGTCCTTTTTGATCTGCAGATACAGAAACAGGTAAATCAGCTGCGGCAATATTCAAATCATTTTCAATTGAATCATAAACTATTGCAGCAGTTGACTGAGAAGGATTTTGTTCATCTGAAGTTAATGGCACGTGTAAAATTAAAGGAACACGACCAAAAGCTCTAACCAATCTGAAATACGACCAGGCTCTAACAAATCTAGCCTCAGCTAAAAATCTAGATTTATTTGCATCTGTGACTGTAGACATAGTATCGACATGATCCAATACTTGATTACAAAAATTGATATTCTGATATTGACCTACCCAAAAACCACTCAACTGGCCTTCTGAAGCAGTAACGGTATAATTGTTATACTGATTTAAATAAGTAGCATCACTAGCTACACTTCCCTTATCTTCATCATCAGAACCTGTGCACTCTATTGCTATCGCAGGGAAACCAAGATTAGCGTAGCTTCTAAGATTTCCATAGATAGAATTCACCGCTTTCTCAGCATCTGAAGAGGTTTGCCATAAAGTAGTTGCTGCTGGTTGTCCTAATAAATTTGAAGAAGCATCTGTAAAGCTTTTCGAACAGCTAGCTATCATACCGGTAACAGCAAAACCAATTACAGCGTATTTATATTTTGAGATGTTGATATTTAGATTTTTCATTTACTAAGTTTTTTTGACATTAAAATGTTAAGTTAACACCAATTGTATAGGTTGCATACAAAGGATAAGTATTGTAATCAATACCCATTGAACCTGGCAAACCACCTACTTCTGGGGTAAATCCTGTATATTTAGTAATTGTAAATGGATTTTGTGCATTTGCATAGAATCTCAAATTTTGGATTTTCCATTTTTCTGTCAATTCATGAGGTAATGTGTAACCTAATTGTGCATTTCTCAATCTGAAATAAGCGCCACTTTCAACATACCAAGAATTTGCATAATAGTTTTGATTACCTCCAATATTTACGGATGGATTTGTGTTAGATGTACCTTCACCATGCCATCTTTCATTATAGAATTTTTCCGTGAAGTTTTCATTACCGTATCTGTAACCTTTGTTAGCATTATAAACATCTACATCTGCAACACCATTAAAGTCAAGAGCCAAATCAAAAGACTTAAACCTCAATCCCATGTTAATTCCATAATAATATTTAGGATTTGGATTACCAATGAATGTTCTATCATTTCCACTAATAGCTCCATTTTTAGTAAAACTTTCATATTTAAAATCACCCGGTTTTGCATCTGGTTGATATAAATTACCATTAGCATCCGTGTAAGAATTTACTTCTGCTTGAGTTTGAAATATACCAATCACTTTATAACCATAGAATGCACCGACTGGATGTCCGACAGTTGTCAATGTTCCTTGTTGACCACCAGTAGATACATTTCCTCCATAAACGAAACCATTTTCAAGGCGACTATAGGTAAATTTGTTAGTATTCTGAGATGCATTTACACCAATATTGTAGGACCAATTTTCATCAATATTATCTTTCCAATTTAATGCAACTTCAAATCCTTTATTTACCATATCACCTACATTGGTTAATATGGTAGACGCAGCTGTGCCATTTGTGCCTAATACAGGTACTGGAAATACAAAATCTTTTGTCTTTTTATTATAATAATCTGCTTCAAATGTCAAACGATTTTGTAAAAATGCGGCTTCGATACCTATATCAGTACCTATACTTTTCTCCCATTTTAAAGGATTAGGCACGATAGATGCAACACTTTGGCTAGAAGAAATATTCCCAGAATTACCATAGATAACACTACCAGTACTGGTTCCTTGTTGAGTAGCTACATAAGCGGGAACACCACTATTACCAACTTCACCCCAACTTGCTTTCAATTTTAACGCATCAAATATTTTTTGATTAGCCATAAATCCTTCATTCGATACTACCCATGCAGCACCAAAAGATGGCAACCATGCTCTACCTGAATTAGCTGTAAATTTGCTACTTGCATCAGCACGTAAAGTTCCATTAAATGTGTATTTATTTTTATAAGAATAAGACATCCTACCAAAATAACTACTCACTTTTTCTTGAGCTGGGTAGGTTTGTGGATTTGTTGGTGTCACATTATACGTTGTACCTGGCGTTGCAGATGTAAAATACCAAGTAGCTGGATCATTTGTAATGGTTCCATCAGATCCTGTAGTATAAGATTCTCCATAATTATTTTTATAAGCCGTCTGACCTAACAATCCTGTAAATCTATGATCACCCCATTTATTTTCATATGTCAACGTATTTTCTACAATCCAGTTTTTAGTATTTAATTTACCATCTGTCAAAGTGGTATGCGCACTATATTGATTTACCGTTGCTTGATAAATAGGTACAAAGGTTTGGGTTTCAGTATTATCATAAATTCCACCTATACTACTGTGCCATTTGAAATGCTTTAAGAAGCTGATATCCAAGTACATATTACCATTGATATGATAATTTTGTGTAGTGGCATGATTATAATCTAAAGTTGCTTGTGGATTGCTTACTGCAGACCCTAAACCATATTGTGTAGGGTCACCATAGGTACCATCAGCATTTTTAGGATTAATAATTGGAGGTGCTGTATATAATCCTCTCCAAATATTAGCTGGAGGATCAAAAGATTTGCTATAAGTACCAATAATATTATAACCAGTTTTGATATTATTAGTCAAATTAATATCATTACTGAAACTTAAGGTATATCTTTTATAAGTATTGGTCTTTAATATTCCATCTTGATTTAAATAACCCAAAGACAAATTATATGTAGATTTATCAGAACCTCCACTTACAGATACTTGATGGCTTGTTATAATCGCCTTGCGAGAGGCCACATCAAACCAGTTTGTTCCGGTTCCAAATTGAGAAGAATCTAATACGCTAGTTCCTCCTGTCAATCTTGTTAATTCGTTGATCATTGTAGCATACTCATAACCATTAGCCATTTTAGGAAAATGATTAGCTATCTGCACGCCGACAGATCCATTGTAATTTACAGTAAGACCTCGTCTTGATCCTTTCTTAGTAGTAATCAAAACAACACCATTCGCGCCTCTTACTCCATAAATTGATTCGCTAGATGCATCCTTTAAGATACTCATGCTTTCAATATCATTTGGATTTAAATAGCTAATATCCGTTAACCATACTCCATCAACAACATATAGAGGTGCAGTATTAGAAGAGTAAGATCCAACACCACGAATATTAATTTGAGGAGACGATCCTGGCGTACCTGTATTCGTAATATTTACTCCTGGAACCTTACCTTGTAAACCACTTACAGGATTCACTACACCTTGTTTGGCTAATTCTGCACCTTTTATTTGAACCACAGAACCCGTTACATCTACTTTACGTTGTGTACCGTAACCAACCACGACCACTTGATCTAAAGTTGTATTAACACTAGCTCCTAATAATACGCTGATATTATTATTATCACCCAAGGTTACATGAGCTGTGCTATAACCATTAGAAGAAATATTCAAAACATCGCCAGCCGTAGCTGAAATCATAAAATTACCCAGCGAATCAGAAGTTGTGCCTTTTGATTTTCCTTGGATCTTAATGATCACATCCGAAATAGGAGATTTTGTCGCTGAATCTAAAATTGTCCCAGAAAATTGTTTTTGGGCAAATAGACACAATGGCGCAAAAAAGAAGAGAAATACAAAATGTAATCTTTTCATACAGACATTATTAAATTTAAAATTTGCAAAATCGAAGTCTAAAAGAAAAAGAATATAAGCTTATCTAAGACTTAAAATTTCATAAGCAAATGTAAAAGGATTCTTAAATTACTAACAAATGTTTATTTTTATTTAAACGAGTAAATAGATATTTTATAACACATCAATACCACATCATTAAATATTAATTTAATATTTAAATAATTGATTTACTTAATTTTACATTTAATTTTAGGAAATAAAATATACTTACGACTGTTAGTTATAAAGTTTAGATAAATACGCAAAATCTTTCACCCAATTTAACATTTAAGGAAATGAGATTTTAAAACTTCATCATGAATTCATTTAGATTGGAATCTGCATTTAACTGCAGTTTTTTGCGAAGACGGTAGCGTTTTAGCTCTACTCCTCTGATCGTTATGTTTAATAATGGTGCGATTTCTTTAGAACCCATATTCATCCTAAGATAGGCTGCAAGTTTTAAGTCAGCAGGAGTCAGATCAGGAAATTGGGTTAATAATTTTTGAAAAAATTGATCATGGATGGTATTGAATCCTTTTTCAAATAATCGTGATTCTTGTTTATCTAATTGTAATTGTCGATCTAATTCTTTCGATAATTTTTTAATATTATTATTATTGGTATTTACATCATTAATTTTCTCCAATTCATTATGCATCTTATTTAAAAGACGTTTTCGTTTGATCAATTCATTGGCACTATTAGCCAAATCTTCACTGCGCACCTCCACTTCTTTTTGTAGGACATCTTGTTTTGTTACAAGTAACTGATGCTCATGTTCCAATTTTTGCAAACGTAATTTTTCATCCATTTCACGTTGCTTTTTTTGCAATGCGTTGGCATGTCTTTGCTCGATTCTTTTTCTTATAGAATAAAGAATCAACAATCCGATTATTACATAAGTAATTTTAGCTAATAGATTCCAATACCACGGATCTTTAATATGAAAATCATATGTAATGATCTGATTGGTTATATTATTCTTTGCTTCTATTGTGTAATCGCCAGCATTCAGATTAGTATAATTTTGAGTTCCTATTTTTGTCCAATTGGACCAGCTGCCTATTGTACCATTTCTATTTAGACGAAATTGAAATAATACCTCACGATCATATATCGGAAAATCCACAGAAAAGCTTAGATCATTATGATTATAAGATAGACTCAGCGGAACTTTACCATCCCAATTAACCGCTTTTAAACGACCATTTTCCAAATAATAAAAATTATTGAGTTTAAAAGAAGCGTTCCCATGATTCGAAAATTTGTCAGAATCATACATTGCAAAGCCATTCTCTCCACATAACAATACTGTTTGATCAGTTAAGGGAACTATATTTTCATATCCACCAACAAGTGAAAAGTCTTTAAAATTGTAGGTATAATTTTTCGAAAAATCACCACTGACGATTCTCACTACATTATCATCAAATACCCCCCAATAGGTATGATTGGCATAAAATATTTTTTTTGCATTGTATATTGGAGCAAATTTCTTTTCTAACTGTACATCTCGCTCAAAATAAATATTTTGATGAATCAATCTTGGCTGATATATTCCGTCTCCAGAAGTCAACAATATATTTCCCTGATAAGAAAACAACCACTCCTTATATTTTGGATTAAGACCTACTGCATGTGATAAATCTTTTATCGTCTTTACAGATGTATAATCCTTACTTATTTCTGCTAAATAGATTCCTTTATACATATGTGATATCCAAAATCTTCCCGTTGAATCTTGTAACCAATCGTTAATAGGAATAAACTCTGTGCCCTTCACTATATTTGAAAAAGACCATTGATTTCGATTTTTTTTAAACACAGCTAAACCAACATAGGTTCCTTGTAATAATACAGAATCATTGTTTTGTGGGAATGCAATATGCGTCCCTCCACTTATATCGGATAGCACGATTGGTTGATGATTTTCAATTAAACAGGTTCCTTTGTTATGACCACAGAATAGTTGCCCATCTATTACGGAAAGATTCCAAATCTGCCCATCTAAACCAGATATACGTTGAAAATCCTCCTCTTGACCATTTAGATTTCTATAAAATAGACCTTGATTCGTTCCTATATACAATTGATTTTGAAAAATTACCCCTGAATAGACTGATCCAAAATCACCTCCTAAATCTTTAAAATATCTAAATGGGGAATGTAATGCAATCTCTGCAAAGCCCTTGTCCATGGCACACCAAAGATTACCAATATTATCTGTATTTAATCCAAGAATTGTATTATTCTGAAGTCCTTGATGTTGATTGAAAATATTTAAAATATTTCCTTGTGCATCTATCTGCAGAATTCCATTTTCAATCGTTCCAAATGCATAACTATTTTTATTAATCACAGCACCTGCATTGAGTTGATTTCTCGATAAATAGGCTGTTAAATGGGGAAATAAAGGGGTGAATTGTCCATTCCAAAATCTGAATAAGCCATAATGCACGGTCCCGACCATGATACCGTATTCAGGTGCTGGCAAAATAGAAATAATTTCATCATTTGTTAGGCGATCATCCAAGACCAGAGGCTCTGATAGATTATTTCTCAATCGATATAATCCCTTCCCTAACACTTGAAAATATAACTCATCGTTGACTTCAAACAAGTACATGATATTTCCAGGTATAGGAATAGACGTAATTTTGTTATTTTGATATTTATATAAAGCGCCAAAAGATTGAAAATATACATTACCATCCTTTGCTAGTAAGATTTTCCAAAACTCATCTCTTTCAAATCTTTTATCTTTTATCAATTTGTTAAGTGAAGTGTATTGCCAGTCTCCATAACCAACTTTGGACCAATATCCAAATTCGCCATATGCCCCTGTGTAGATCCGTCCGTCCTTAGCCGCAGCGACACAACGAACAATCTTTTGTCCTGGTAATTCATATAAATGCCACTCTCCTGCATTTGCAATAAGCAATCCTTTATTATTACCAACGACAATAGCTCCATCTTTTGTTTGATCAACAGCCCAATTTTGATTAGATGCACCATACTGGGACTTATAAAAATTAATAATTTGTGGTGTAAATGAAGACAAATTTTGTGCAGCAACAGAATTCAACACAAAAGCCATCACAAATAAGAATATTTGGATGTTTTTTTTCATATAACTAAAAAATTTACAGAATTAGGGAGCCAATCGATCCACTTGCCAAACGCCTTCTTTCAATATGTATTTAAATCTGTCATGCAATCTACTATGACGTCCTTGCCAAAATTCAAATTGAAATGGAATGACTTTATAACCACCCCAATTGTCTGGTCTAGGTATATTTTTCCCAAATTCTAAAGAATATTTTTCTTGATTGTGTTCCAAAATTGCGCGCGAGGCTATCACTGAACTTTGAGGAGAACACCAAGCACCGATCTGACTGCCTAATGGACGAGAATGGAAATATTGATCACTTTCTTCTGGAGTTGTTTTTACGACTTTTCCGATAATTCTTATTTGCCTTTGTAATTCTTTCCAAAAAAATACCAAAGCAGCATTAGGATTCACAGCAAGTTCTTTTCCTTTTTGGCTTTCATAATTCGTGAAAAAATGAAAACCTTCTTTATCATAATCTTTCAATAATACAATACGTGCATCTGGTAAATTGTTTGCATCCACAGTTGCCAATGTAATCGCATTTACTTCTTCAATTTGACTTTTAACAGCATCTTCCCACCATATTTGAAACATATCAAAAGGATTTGATTTTACATCTTTTTCCTCTAATACTTTCAATTGATAATCTGTCCTTATATTTCCAATATCCATAACCCAAATTTTAATTGTCACTCATTTTTTTTAAAAATGCCTTTTCCTCATCGGTCAAAGATTCTATACCTGTACGATTAATTTTATCCAAAAGATCATCCAAACGCTCTTGACTCTTCCTTGGGAAAACTTTGTACGGTTCCTTCTCCACTTTATAATAGAACTGTTCTTTATTCTCTTTTATCATTTTTTTTTCAGGGTTGAATAAGTCATTTGTCCAATTAAATGCTCGAGTCATCCATTCCCCCCAATCATTTCCCTTTTTCAAAGCCGTAATGTAAAAAAAGCCAACCAATCCTCCAGCCAAATGAGCTAAGGCAAAACTTCCGCTCGTAGTTGCAATAGTTGCATAATCTATTGCAATAAATATCACCATAACAACCCATAATGGAATTCCTCCATTCAGCATAGGCAATAATCTATAATTTGGAGCTAAAGTCGTTACAGCTACAGCGATAGCCATCACAGAGGCTCCAGAACCTAACATAGGAATCAACATACCATTTGCAAAATTGTGAATTGCGTTGGATGATATTAAAAATACAATAGCTCCTGCTAAACCACCATATAAAAACAAAGGAAATAAATGCTTGTTCCCAGCTAAATCTTGTAACAAAAATCCAAATGTCCATAACCAAATCACCGTACCTAAAACAGACATTACACCTTCATGGGAAAACATATACAAGAAAAGCGTCCATGGATGACGACCTACATAACCCAAATCTGGCGATAAGGAGAAATAAGGTAAAATAGTCTGGTGAAAATAAATATTAGATGCCTTAACATCAGCGTAAGACATAAATAATACAATTTTTACCGAACTTATCGTCAAAAAGCCTATGGCTATTAGTATAACTAACCATGTCAAGGCATTATAATCGGAGCCAAAAGAAAGTCTAGGTTTCTTTTTTTCTTCCATAATTTCCATACAAATAATTTTATCGCAAATATTTTAATAAAAATTGTTTCTATTTTTCTTGTTCCAAAAGTACACCAAAATAAATCCAATCAAGCCTCCTCCAATATGTGCCATGTGCGCAACATTATCACCTACAGAGTTTTGAAATCCTAAATACAATTCATAAGCAATATATCCGGTAACAAACCATTTGGCTTTAATCGGCACCAAAAAGTAAAAATACAAATACGTATTAGGAAATAAATAACCAAATGCAACCAATACACCAAAAATAGCTCCACTAGCTCCAACAGTTTCCGTATTTACTAATACATCATAATTCTGCTGTATTACCATCGAAGCAGCTCTCGCAAGATCTAAACTATTGGGTTGCATTTTCCAATAATGAATCAATTCCAATACTCGTCCATCATATTTATCAAAATGATATTTGTTATTGAATTGAAGAAAATTATCAAAGGTTAAATGTGTATTCAAATTAGCATAAGCATGCTCTATTCCAAATAAGGAAAATTCGGTATAGATCAATTGACATGCTGCCGCACCAATACCACAAATAATATAGAAAGTCAAAAAACGTTTCGGACCCCAAAAATTTTCCAAAATCGAACCAAACATCCACAAGGCAAACATATTACTAAATATATGCATCCAACTGCCGTGCATGAACATATAGGTAAATAACTGCCAAGGTTTGAAATAATGACTTTGGATAACGTGCAATGCAAACATATTGTTGATATAATTGCCTACACTAGTACCCAAAACCGATTGAGCCAAATACACCAATACATTAATTATCAAAAGATTTTTGATAATGGGTGGCAATACTTGGAAGTTTGTCGGTCTAAACTGCTGCATCTAATATTATTATTTTTTCAATTTGAGTTTTACTACATTTTCGATATGCAATGTATGTGGAAACATATCAACAGGTTGCACCTTTATAACTTGATATTTTGCATCTAACAAAGCTAAATCACGTGCTTGCGTAGCAGGATTACAACTTACATATACAATTTCTGGAACTTCCATTTCCAATAATTTTTGTACCAATTTTTCATGCATGCCTGCTCTTGGAGGATCGGTGATAACAATATCAGGTTTACCATGTTCTTCAAAAAAAGCATCATCACATATCTTAATCACATCCCCTGCAAAAAACACAGCATCATTTACATTATTCTCCGCTGCATTAATTTTTGCATCCTTAATTGCATCGTCGATAACTTCAACTCCGACAATTTTCTTTGCTTTATCACTTACAAAAATTCCGATACTTCCCGTACCACAATATAAATCGTATACGACTTGCGAACCATCGAGCTCCGCAAAATCTCTAACAACTTGATATAATTTTTCCGCTTGTCGCGTATTGGTTTGGAAAAATGATTTTGGACTTATTTTAAATTTGAAATGTTCTAATTTTTCATAAATAAAACCATTTCCTTTCCACGATTTAGGTTCTAAATCGTAAATACTATCATTTTTCTTTTCGTTGATCGTATAAAGAATGGTCGTAATTTCTGGAAATTCTGTCTCTATTTTACCCAAAATTTCTTCTCTCCACGATTTCTTTTCGTAACCAACAACAAGGTTAATCATGATCTCCCCTGTGGTCGCGATACGCACCATCATGTTACGCAACCAACCCGTATGTTCTTTGATATTGTAAAAAGGAATATTATTCTCCCGTCCCCAAGCGGCAACGAAATTTCTTATTTTATTGGTTGGTTCTTCTTGTAAATAGCATTTTTCAATTTCTACTACTTTATCGAAAAAACCTTTCGCATGAAATCCAGCAGCACCTTCATTTTGCGCATTATCCAAAAGATTATCTTCTTTCAGAGCGATGAAATTTTCTCTTGGTATATATTTTTTTGTGGAAAAAGTGTATTCCATCTTGTTGCGATAACCTTGCGTTTCGCCACATCCTAAAATGGGTTGAATTTCAGGCAATTCAATCTTACCTATACGTGTAAGATTGTCCACAACTTGTTGTTGTTTGTATTTCAATTGCAATTCGTAAGGCAAAGTTTGCCAACTACAACCACCACAAATACCGAAATGTGTACAAAAGGCTTCAATTCTCTCTGGAGAATATTGAACGACTCTCAAAGGAAAACCTTCTGCGAAATCCTTTTTATTTTTGGATAATTGTACATTGACGATATCTCCAGGAATAGAGTTTTCTATAAAAACTACTTTACCTTCCACTCTAGCCAAAGATTTGCCTTCCGCGGCATAATCCGTTACCAATACATTTTCTAAAACGATTCTTTCTTTTTTGCGTCTCACAGCGCAAAAATAATTGAAATAAAGGGGAGCAAAAAATAAAGGTAGTTCAGCCGGAAAATTTGTTCAATTTAATAACATCAATCACATTTCAAACAAATACAATCGTTTGCATATCGCAATTTAGCAAAAGCCCAAATTTAGCATCTAATTTTAAAATCTTTCATGTGTAAATATTAAAGAGTTGGCGTATTTCCATACATCAACTCTTTTTTCTTATTTCCAATGATTATAATCTTTCTTATTTGAAAATCTAAACCAATAAGCCACTCGAGCACCTATCAGACTCGCGCCATAACCACCACGATTCCATCTTTCCCAACGAACATCGGCTGTTAAAAATTTATTTATATAAACGCCTGTATTTAAAGCAAAAGTCGTGGAGCGATTTTGATATGCAGACTCATTAGAAAAATAAGTAAAACCAATCTGCGGCTCAACGTAAAATCTGGAAAATGAATAGCGCCCTCCAACCTTTATTGGAATAGCTGCAAAATTTGAATTACCGTCTCCATGGTAATAACCATTACTATAATTTGAATTATTAAATTTAATCCAACCTGATTGCAAACTAACGGCAAATCTATCATCGAAATGATAAGAATACTTAGCGGTACCTCCAAAACCAAACGTACTTACATCATTAAAATTCCCAATAGGAAATGCGAATTCTGGTCCCACACTTAATTCAGATCTATCTTTAAAACGCTGAGCAGAAACTTGATTAAAACTAAAAAGACCAAGGCATAAAACGGACAATAGGTTAAACTTCATCATGCAATTTATTTTGATAATTGAATGGGCAATTTATAAATAATTCAACGACAATCAGCATTCTGAGTTAAAAACTAATTTATATAAGTTAATTTTGCCAATTCACATTTGTAAATAAATACATTAGAATAGCAATTTCTTATGGCAGATAAAAATTTCATTGATTTAATTAGATTGTTTTGTAGAAGCGGTGATGGCGGTGCTGGAAGTAGACATTTCATGCGAACTAAATTCAATGCGAAAGCAGGTCCTGATGGTGGAGATGGAGGTAATGGAGGTAGTATTATCCTACGTGGTAATCAGCAATTATGGACACTTTTACACTTAAGATATCACAAAAATATTTTAGCAAAAGATGGCGAGAACGGAAGCAAAAACAATTGCTCTGGCGCCAATGCAGAAGATATTATTATAGAAGTTCCTCTAGGAACTATTGCAAAAGATGATGAAACTGGCGAGATCGAAGCAGAGATTCTAGAAGATGGACAAGAGTTTGTTTGGCTCGCTGGCGGTAAAGGAGGCTGGGGCAACCAACACTTTGCAACTCCAACCAACCAAGCACCAGAACATGCGCAACCAGGCTTACCTGGAACAGAAGGTTGGAAGCAATTGGAATTGAAAATGTTAGCAGACGTAGGTTTGGTAGGTTTTCCTAATGCAGGGAAAAGCACCTTATTATCTACGATCACTGCCGCAAAACCTAAAATTGCCAATTATGCATTTACTACTTTAACGCCCCAATTAGGCATGGTTCAATATCGTGATGAGAAATCATTCTGTATTGCGGACCTTCCGGGTATTATTGAAGGAGCTGCAGAAGGCAAAGGTTTAGGACATCAATTCTTGCGTCATATCGAAAGAAATGCTGCTCTATTATTCCTAATTCCAGCGGATAGCGAAAATCATTTGAAAGAATATGAAATCCTTTTAGATGAATTAAAACGCTACAATCCTGACATGTTGCAAAAAAATAGATTAATTGCTATCAGTAAATCTGACATGTTGGATGAAGAATTGAAAGAAGAAATTTCAAAAGAATTACCTGCAGAAATTCCTCATTTATTCATTTCTTCCGTAACAAATACAGGGTTAGTTGAACTAAAAGATGCACTTTGGAAAGTATTAAACCTTGAAACCGTATAATATAATTAATTGCAACAAACGTTAGTTTTTATGTTAAATATTAGTTAAAGTAAATATTTTCAATTTCAATATTGAAAAGGTAGGATTAACTTTGGGTCACAAAAGAGTTAAACCTACCTTTTTTATGTACATAAATCGGACGTCACTCGGACTCCAACTTGTCTTTTGATTAAAAAGTTTTGCCTTCGAAAATTATAGCTTGACCTGCGATGAATAGAGTAGCATTTTGTAAAAATGCTTGGGAGATTAATTTTTGTATTAGAAAAACTTATTATAATGAAAAAGAAAATATTTGGTTTATTAGTATTAGCAGCAACAGTAGCAAACGTAACAGTAAACGCAGCTACTATCAACGAAAAAGAAAAAGAAGCTAAAGCAGCAGTAAAATCTACAGAAGATGACAAATTGAAGGATGAAGCTTCTGTTAATTATCTTGGTGAAATGAATAGCACAAGCATCGTATTTGATGTTGCTTATGCCAATCCTTCAGGTAAAGCATTCAAAATTTTGATCACTAACAATCAAGGAGATCCTTTATTCGAACAAGTATTCAAAGGAAGCGATTTCAATAAAAAAGTAATGATCAAAAAAGATCCAGATACAAATGGTATGGTTAACTTCTACGTAAAACCATTCAAAAGCAAAGCATCTTATGCTAAATCATTCTATTTAAATACAGATACAAAATTTGTAAGTAATACTTCTGTTGAAAACGCAGACTAGTCAATATTTACATTCAAAATAGTGAAAGGTTATTTGGAAACAAATAACCTTTTCGTTTATATATAGTTTTGTAATTATTTTTCACTACTTTAGATAAAAGAAAAGTATTTCTTGCCAATTAAATTAACCTAGGATATTATGTTTTCAGTAACCATATTAGGCAACAATTCTGCATTGCCTGCATACAATCGGCATCCGACTGCACAGATGGTTCATTTGAATGAACAAAATATTCTTTTGGATTGTGGAGAAGGTACGCAGATGCGCATGTTGGAATTTAAGGTTAAGAGGAATAATCTTAACTATATTTTCATCAGTCACTTGCACGGCGATCATTATCTTGGGTTGGCCGGCTTGATTAATACGTTGAATTTAACAGGCAGATCTGAACCTCTAAATTTATTTGCGCCTCCTCCATTGGAAGAAATTCTAAGGTTACAATTTGCCAATGGAAATACCAAACTCAATTTTGATTTGCGTTTTTTCCCTCTACCAGAGGAAGCAGGGCCCTTAGTCGAAACTTCCACGTTTCGAGTATCGACCTTTTTAACGGAGCATCGTGTAACTTGTCACGGTTTTTTAATTGAAGAAATTAAGAAACCAAGAAGTATTGTACCAGAAAAAACACAAGAATTTGGTATACCGTTTGACTATTATCCGGCATTACAAAATGGTGCAGATTACATTTCTGAAGATGGAGAACTGATTATTCCCAATGAAATATTAACGGAAGAAGCCCCTCTACCCAAAAGCTATGCTTATTGTGCAGATTCTAGATTTACAACTTCATTTTTACCGTATATAGAAAATGCAGATACGATCTATCACGAAACCACTTATTTGGATGATTTACGTGAAAAAGCAGAAAGTCGATATCACAGCACAACCAAACAAGCGGCAACTATTGCTACTTTAGCACACGCTAAACAGCTATTGATTGGGCATTTCAGTTCCATGTATGATGATCTCACGCCATTTCAATTAGAAGCAGCTTCTGTTTTCCCTAATTCTATTAGGACGCAAGAAGGAGAAACATATAATATCTAATTAGAAAATATTAAATTTGCTAAAGCAGCCAACTTCAATTCCATATACATAGTATTTAGTAATTAGAAAAACGGAGCGTTGAAACCATTTTTAATTCAGTAACTTTCAACCTTTTATTATAATTAGTTAGCAGCAATTTTTAAATTCAATTCTTAATTTCTAAATTCTACTTATGAATTTTGCATTATTTGTAAATAAATTGTAGCCTTTGCACTACGATTGTATCTTTTGATTCCAATTTTGATAAGCTATCACTAATTATATCTAGACTGGGGGAAAAATAAGACCAACAATTTTTACTATTACATATAAAGTTTAACTCCTTTCTATACAAATTTCCTTCTTTAAAACTTATAAAAGATTGTCCCTTTGTTTTGTACAAATCATAGGGAAGGTTCATATATGATTGGATTAAGGATTGAATTGGTTTGATAGTAATTCCATCTATAATGCTATCACAAGACGTAAAATAGCTATTGCTAGCATGAAAAATCTTTATAATTGTTGAATCATGTTGAACCAGATGATACTCTCCATTTACATTATCCGCGATATCGAATAAAACTGAGTCTTTATACGACGTAAAGTCATTGATTTCTGTCACCTGATTTTTAGGCTGAATAAGGATAGCTGTAGTAAAAACCTTCCCCTCATATATTTTTGACATCCCTGCCTCGATGTGAAATTTTTCATTTGAAAGGACTGAATAATTATTTAAATATGAAGCAATAACATTTTTATCCGTAATAGATTTTCCTTTAATATACATTATTGGAGATTCATAATAAACCTCATTGGTGTATCTATATAATTTTTCTTCCCATATATTCGAAACACCCGTCTTTTTACACCCCATCAAAATATTGGACAATATAATAATATTAAATAAAAGAAGCAGAATCGAAAGTTTCATAATCAAATTAGTTTTACCCTTCAAATATATACAATTTTTTGAGCTAAAAATTAACCCCATATCCTATAATATACTTCAAAGGATAATAGATTTAGAAAATTTCTTTCACGACATTTTTAATGGTGGAAGGTTTACCCAAAGTGTAGTAATGCAAGACCGGCACGCCTGCCGCTTTTAGTTCTTTACTTTGTTGGATAAGCCATTCAACGCCAACTGCTTCGGCTTCTTGGTCGTTTTTAGTTTTAAGTAATTCTTTGGAAAATGCTTCCGGAATATCTACATGAAAAATGCTTGGCAAAATGCTTAATTGCTTTTTCTTCGTAATAGGTTTCAATCCTGGAATAATGGGAACATTGATTCCCATAGATTTACAAGTTTCTACAAATTCAAAATATTTGGCATTATTGAAAAACATCTGTGTCATGATATAGCTTGCACCTGCATCCACTTTTTGTTTCAAATATTCCAAATCAGTAGATAGATTCGGGGCTTCAAAATGCTTTTCCGGATAACCTGCAACGCCCATACAAAAATCAGTGGAAAATCCATTGACAATGCCTTCCGAATTCAAATAAACACCTTTATTCAAATCTGCCACTTGTTTTAATAAATCCAAAGCATGTGCATTTCCGTCGGGTTCGGGTATGAAAGTTCCGTCACTTTTAGCTGCATCACCACGTAAAACAAGTACATTGTCAATACCTAGAAAATTCAAATCGATCAATGCATCTTCAGTTTCTGTTTTTGAAAAACCGCCACAGATGATATGAGGAACCGCATCTACGCCATAATGATTTTTCAAAGCGGCACATATCCCAACGGTACCTGGCCTTTTTCTCATCTGTATTTTTTCAAAAGAACCGTTAGGTAATTTTTTAAATACAGATTCAACTCTATGATAAGTTACATTGATCCAAGAAGGCTTAAATTCCATTAAAGAATCTAAATGTTGGTATATAGAGGAAATATCCTTCCCTTTTAAAGGAGGCAATATTTCGTAGGACAGTAAAGTTTCTTTTGCTTGAGCGATATGTTCCGTAATCTTCATAATTGTATAGAAAAGTTCTGCAATATAACTACTAATGCGAACAAAAATAAAGAAGCGCTACCTAATAGCGCTTCTTTATTCTAATAACTTTGATATTATTGCTGTTTTTGCTCCTTAGCGTCCTCGGTTTCGGTTTTTAATGCATCCAAAGGTTCGGGGATGGTCACTCCCGCTTCTTCATATTCATTAACGTTTGATTCATTTTCTAAAACAGAACCATCTTCAAAACCAATATTTACTAATACAGAAAGTGATTGTATTCCAAATCCACGAAATACCCCTTTGGTAGGCGAGCAATCAGCGAAGCTACGACCAATGGCCAATTTGACATGCATATCCGTTACCCAAATATTATTTGCCGGATCTATACCTGCCCATCCAAAATCAGGAATAAAAGCCTCTACCCAAGCATGCGTTGCACCCTCTCCCCTCATTTGCCCATTATTGCTACATATATAACCACTCACATAACGTGCTGGAATACCAGCAATACGCAACATTTCCAATAAAACATGTGCAAAATCTTGACAAACGCCACCACCTTTATTCAAAATTTCATCCACATTTGTTTCGGTGGTTGTAATTCCTTTGGTATAATTCAAATGCTGATAAACATAAAAAGCACAATCAGAGACAACAGAAGCCACGACTGTCGATTTTTGGAAAAATCCATTAATAACACCCTTTAATGCTTGATGATGCGCAATATGATCAGGTGTTGTCAACTCAATTAATCGAATATCCGAAGGAACTAAACTCGATAAATCACCCACGGTCGCATGCAAATTCAGACTCGGAACATTTTGATTAAAAGTGACAATTTTCAATCTGCTTTCAATTTCCAGTGTTTGATGCGATTCTAATACATTGAAAACGCCTGTTTTATTTCCCCAATAATCAAAAAAATGAAATACATCTGGATGATTCGAAATAATCACTTCTTGACTTTTCACTTCCTGTTCTTGACATTGCAGTGGGAAAATTTTTATTTCATTTACACTTTCAAATACGGGAACATCGTATTTATATTTCGTTATATGCTTAATTTCAAAAATCGCCATACAATTACCTTTTAAATATTGGTTCGCTAATTGTAAGAGAAAAAGTTTTGACCCAAATGAGTACTTACTTCAATCAAATCACACTTAATTTCTCCTACAAATTCCT
The DNA here is from genome assembly GCF_004337365.2 of Rhizosphaericola mali. GTDB lineage: Bacteria > Bacteroidota > Bacteroidia > Chitinophagales > Chitinophagaceae > Rhizosphaericola > Rhizosphaericola mali. The sequence goes on from NZ_CP044016.1 coordinate 3,115,684, forward strand.
TCAAATCAATTGAATCGATGGAATCATAATCAGTATAACGCAATTTGCTATACAATCGTTGAAACTTGCGCCATAAAGCCGCATTTTCTGGTGAAGAGGCTTCATGAACAACGGAATCTAAATATCTTTCAATTTTTCTCAAACTATAAATAACAGAGTGTGGAAAATTGACATTGAAAAACACTTGATGTACTACATTAGTATTGTATTTCGGGGTACGATAGGTTTTTAGATACAATTCATAACCAGACAATTCTAATAAGAGCAAACGCCATTTCATAATATCTTTTTCGCCAGCAAAATCAAAATCAAACATTTCAAATTGTTTTTCTGCTATGCAAATGGTTGTCATGCAACGCTCTATATACCTACCCAAATTCATAAAGTTCCATCCAGCACCTCTTGGCATAGTGATATCAGCAGTACCTGTATATAAAACACATTTGGTAATCAGCTCTTCTAATACATCTAAAGTTTCTGCATTATCAATACGTTCTTCAATATCCGAATGATGAATCAAATGATACACTCCATTAATTTCTTCCCATAATTCTTTGGTAATATGATCTTGTACACCTCGAGCATTTTCACGCGACCGATTAATTATATTAACTAAGGAACCATCATTAGAACTATCAACCAAAAGAGACTTTATGGATAATTTTGTATCTTTTTCTATAGAAGCAATTTGCTCAGGCGAGTAGCTTGAAAACAATTCTAATACAGATTTCCATGTAATATTTCCACCGATATCTTTATCTAAAGACAATATATAATGATTAGAAACGACTCTCAATAATACATGTGCTCTCTCCATGTACCTATTTTCCCAATAAAGGGCATCTGCGATTCTACTTAAAAGCATATTTTATAGTTATTCCGTTATCAATTTTATTCAAAGCATAATTTAAAAATCTACGACCCAAGTATCTTTACTACCACCACCTTGAGAAGAGTTTACCACCATAGACCCCTCTTTCAACGCTACACGAGTTAAACCACCTGGCACCAAATGAATACCATCGGGTCCATATAAGGCATAGGGTCTTAAATCAACGTGCCTTGCTTGAAATTTACCATCAATAAAACATGGTACTGTAGATAAATTTACAATGGGTTGTGCAATATAGTTTCTAGGATTGTTTTCGATTTCAGGTTTAGCAGCGAGCCACTCTTCCTCGGTTGTTGCATTGCCCATAATCATTCCATATCCACCAGATTGATTGGTACTTTTAATAACCATACTATGAATATTTTTAAAAACGTGGTTACGCTCTTCCTCATTCATCAAATTATACGTTGGCACATTACTCAAAATGGGTTCTTCATTGAGATAATATTTGATCATCGCGGGAACATATGGATAAACCGCTTTATCATCCGCAACACCATTTCCAACTGCATTTACAATCGCTACATTTCCTTTTCGATAAGCGGACATCAAACCCGGAACACCTAAAACACTTTCTTTTTTGAATACCAATGGATCCAAATACTCATCATCTACCCTGCGATAAATAACATGCACTTGTTCCAATCCGTTGGTAGTTTTCATATACACTTTATTGTCATTGACGACCAAGTCACGACCTTCAACAAGCGCAACCCCCATCTGACGTGCCAAGAATGTATGTTCGTAATACGCTGAATTGTAAATACCTGGCGTTAAAATCACGACTCGTGGATTGGAAACCTGCGTAGATGCCAATTGCAAAAGCACATCATGCAAAAGCAATGGGTAATTGCTAACACGTCTTACATTATTATCCGCCAACATATTGGAAAAAATGCGCTTAGTCACTTCGCGATTTTCCAACATATAAGAAACCCCAGATGGCGTACGCAAATTATCTTCTAAAACGTAAAACTTACCATCTTGTCCTCTTATTAAATCAATACCCGAAATATGTACGTATATATCCGAAGCCACTTTTATCCCAAAAACCTCGCGATTATACATTGGACAAGAAGCAATCAAAGATGCTGGTACTATATTATCTTTCAATATATTTTGGTCGTTATATATATCATTGAGAAAAAGATTTAACGCTTTTAGTCTTTGCGCAATACCCTTTTCTAACATATCCCATTCTTTCCCATCAATTACACGAGGGATGATGTCAAATGGGAATATTCGCTCGATACCTTCATTGTTATTTTTATAGACGGTAAAAGTAATACCTTGATTCATGAACAACTCTCCTGCCATGTGATTTTTTTGGAGTAGTTTCTGTTCGTCTAAGGTTTTTAAAGTGTCAAAGATTTTGAGGTAATGCTCGCGAATTCCATCTTTACCACGCATTTCATCCCAAATATTTTCCCGGTAGCGATAATTTTCTAAAAAATAATCAATTGTCATATTAAGTATTCAATTTATAGGCGCCAAAACATACATATATTCAAAACTTCTATAAAATATATAGATATTTTCTAATACTGTATTTTCACAACCAAAAAGTAAGATATTTATTCACAAATTGAGTACAATATAACAAATTAATTTAATTATAATATCTATTTATCTTATTATAAATTTATTAATTAAAAAGGGCTTCCTTAGAAAAGAAAGCCCGTGTTCACCAAAACCAACTGTAAAAATGTATAATTATTTTAATAAAATTCTCTGCATGACATCTTTCATAAACACCACTACTCGATCTTTTAACTCAGGAGTAAAAGGATCTTTGGTACAATCATTATTATCTAAAACCACATTACAAATGGTCTTAGAAAGAAACAATTGATTAATTGTCCCAAAAATTAAACTCATCGTCAAAGCCACGTCTACCTGCCTAAACTCACCTTTGATAATACCATCATTGACGATTTGTGATAATAAAGTTTTATTTTTCTTGATAATATCTCTTATTATATCACTCACCTCCATACGTTGATTTAACATGATTTCATGATGTAATAGCTTATGAAATTCACGCTTTCTCATCAACTTCTCCACATGATAATCAATAACCGCATAGACCTTATCAATGGTCAACATATCCTGCCTATCCGCCAATTCCTTGTAGATAGCCAACATATATTCAGAATCTGAAACCATCACCGCCTCAAATAATTTCTCTTTGGAACCAAAATAATAATTAATCATCGCAAGATTTACTCCAGCCTGAGAGGCTATATCTCGTATAGAGGTTCCTTCAAACCCTTTACGAGCAAAAAGCTCGGTTGCAGAAGCTATTATTTGTGATTTTTTATCCATTTATCCTCCTCTTTCCAAATTTTCCAAATGCAAATTTAAACAAATGTTTAAACTAAACAAATGTTTAACCTATTTTTTTTGAGCTTACGCTGTTTGTGCTTAGTATATTTGCCTATAATCTATTATAACATTATGGAAATCACATTAGAACCATTGAGCATACAGCATTATGAAGAGCTAAAAAATGCGATGATGGAAGCATACGACGGACTAGGAAGTGTTTGGGAAAAGGAAAAAATTCAAAGATTGATTCAGCTTTTTCCGGAAGGACAATTGTGTGTATTAGTCGACAATAAAGTAGCCGCAGTTGCATTGTCCATCGTTGTGCAATACAATTTGTTTGGAGATAATCACACTTATAGTGAAATTACTGGCAACGAGACATTTAATACACACAATGATAGTGGTGATATTTTATATGGTATAGAAGTATTTGTAAGCCCAGATTTTAGAGCGATGCGTCTAGGCAGAAGATTGTATGATGGGCGGAAAGAATTATGCGAAAGATTAAATCTTAAAGCAATTGTCATCGGTGGCAGGATTCCTCATTACCATTTATTTAGTAAAGCACTTACGCCATTGGAATATATCAATAAAGTTCGTACAAAAGAAGCCCATGACCCCGTACTAACATTTCAATTATCCAATGATTTTCATATTGTAAGAATATTAAAAAATTATCTTCCTGGCGATACTGAATCTGAAGAATATGCAGTTTTACTGCGATGGAATAATGTATTCTATGCAGAGAAACCAAGTAGTTTAACGGATAGTAACATTAGATTGGGTTTGGTACAATGGCAAATGCGTTTATTTAAAAATTTGGAAGAATTTTACCAACAAATTGAGTTTTTCGTAAATGCACTATCTGGTTACCAGTCGGACTTTGCTGTATTTCCAGAATTATTTAATTCACCACTTTTAGCATCTTACAATAACCTTTCAGAATATGAAGCAATGCGTAAATTGGCAGAAAAGACCGAAGAAATCAAACTCAAAATGTCCGAATTTGCCATTTCCAAAAATATCAATATTATAGCGGGGAGCATGCCTTGCTTAGAAGACGATAAATTATATAATGTCTCTTACCTATTGCATAGAAATGGTAAAATAGATGAATATCGCAAAATCCACATTACCCCATACGAAAGTAAATTCTATGCTATTGTTGGAGGCAATCAATTGAAAGCCTTTGATACAGATTGTGGAAAAATAGGCATTTTGGTTTGTTATGATGTAGAATTTCCTGAATTATCTAGAATTTTAGCTGAACAAGGAATGAAAATTTTATTTGTCCCCTATTTAACCGATACTCAAAATGCGTATACACGTGTAAGAAATTGTGCCGCAGCCAGAGCCATTGAAAATGAATGTTATGTTGCGATAACTGGTTGCGTGGGTAATCTACCAGGAGTAAATAACATGGATATCCAATTTGGACAATCTGCAGTATTTACCCCATCTGAATTTGCATTTCCATCCAATGGTGTAAAAGGAGAATCTACACCAAATACAGAAATGACGCTTATTGTGGACGTAGATTTGAATCCGTTAAAAGATTTGCATCATTTTGGATCCGTCAAAAATTTATTGGATCGCCGCACCGATTTATATGAAATAAAATGGAAAAAGTAAACATGAAAGATTACAAGGAACAATTTGAACGATTAGTCAATATTATGAATGATCTCAGGGAAAAATGTCCTTGGGATCAAAAACAAACCATCCATACGTTGCGCCCACTCACCATCGAAGAAACGTATGAATTAGGTGATGCCATCGAAAAACAAGATTGGTCCGAAATGAAGGAAGAAATTGGAGACATAATGTTGCATCTTATTTTTTATTCTAAAATTGCGGAGGAGCAAAATCAATTTACTATTAGTGACGTGCTTGACAGTATTTCAGAAAAAATGATCACGAGACATCCTCACATTTATGGCAATGTATTTGTAGAAAATGAAGAAGATGTCAAACGTAATTGGCAAAAAATAAAATTGCAAAAAAAAGGAAAAAAATCTGTTTTATCTGGTGTACCCAGCGGTCTTCCAGCGTTGATCAAGTCTACACGCATACAAGAAAAAGTGAAGCACGTTGGATTTGAATGGGACGACAAAAAAGACGCATGGAATAAGGTAAAAGAAGAATTACAAGAATTTCAAGAAGCTGAAAATGACAATGATGTAGTAAATATGCAAGCGGAATTTGGAGATGTTTTATTTTCTCTTGTAAATTACGCGAGATACGTAAATATAGATCCGGAAACTGCATTAGATAAAACCAATAAAAAATTTATTCAAAGATTTCAATTTATCGAAACGCAAGCGAAAGCACAAAATAAAAGTGTCGATACTATGTCGTTAGAGGAAATGAATATTTTATGGGAAAAAGCTAAATCAGAACTAAAAAATAGCAGTTTATAATTTCGATGATAAAACTAAATAAAAGAATTCGCATTTCTGGCAATCTTTGGTTGATTATAGCAGCATGGTTATTTACCTTGTCATTTATCATCAATAATTATTTGTCCTATAATGCAACACCAACGAATGCGAAGCTTTTATTAGAAAAAAACATCGCTAAGAAAGAGGCATTATTTAATAAAGTTTTAGAGAATAATCAATTACTTGAAAACATAAGTCAAAAAGTACAGACAGTCAGTTCCAATGAATTATTCCAGCTTCCCATAGGACTATTTGTATATGAGGAGGATACACTTGGAAATGATCGATTACTTTATTGGAACAGAATAGCAGCTCAAATCGAGCCTAAAGATCTTAACTTAATCGACGGAGACTACTCTGTTAATTATTACAATGGACTATTTGAGTTAATAAAAAAGACCAAATTCATAGGGAATAAACAATATAAATTTTTCGGACTCATTCCTATTTATTGGCAGTATTTACAAGAAAATGATTATTTAAAAAATCATTTTGAAGATTTTCCCAATCTGAATAAAAGATTCAAAATTGAAAAGATTGGAATGCCTGTACTTAATGGTAAAGGAAAAACACTTTTTCATATTGGATTAGTTTCTGAATCAAGCGACCAGATAAAACCAAACAATATATCTTTAATCTTTAGGTTAATCGCATTAGCAATAATCTTATTAGTTTTCCAAAAATTTATAAATAATTACGCTAGAAAAAAAGGCGCTAAAAAAGGTTTATTTTTATTTCTAACTGTGATTATTGTAGCAAGAGGTCTTTCATTCTTCTTTAATTTTCCTTTTAATTTTAGAATATATGCACTTTTTGATCAATTTATTTATGCCTCAGATTTTTTAAATGCAAGCTTAGGAGATTTATTTATTAATGTAATATTGTTATTGTGGATAACCTCATTTATACGCAGATTTATACACCAGTTTAAATATCCATTAAGTATAAAAAATAGTTTAGTTGTCAAACACACCATTGCAATAACGGGAATCATTGCATTAACATTGACGACAATTGGGTTTATGCATATAATTGAAAGTTTAATCAGAGATTCAACAATTTCATTTGATGTAACAAATTTCTTTTCCCTAAATAATTTTTCTAGAATAGCATTTGTAATAATTGCCTTTGCCAGTGTATGTTATCATAGACTATTGTACATTTTCCTACTACCGTCTAGACAATTAGGCTATAGCACTATTAGGAAAATCATTTTTTGTCTAATAACAGGTTTACTTTTTACCATAATAGCACGTGACAATTCCAATATGGCATCGGATTTCATTTGTGTCCTTTGGCTATCTGTACTACTACCGATTATAAATGCGAAATGGATTGACTTGCGGAAAAATCTAGTCAGTTCTTCAAATTTTTTATTTTGGACAATGATCTATTCAGTTAGTATTACTGCTGTAATTTATTACGAAACTCAAAATATAGAATTAAAAGATAGAAAATCCTTTGCTGAAAATATTGGTTTAAGGTCAGATGAAACAGGAGAAACCCTAATAAAAATAGCAATCAATAATCTCAATGCATACTTCATTCAGAATGCAGCAACAACAGTTTATAACGAAATCGAAAATAGACATACAAAAGACCAAATAATTAATGAAAACTTTTCAGGATATTTAAATAAATACAGTACAGAGGTATATTTTTTCGATAGTACAAAACAAGGACTTTATAACGATGATAGTACATCTTTCAATACCTTAGAGATAAGTATACATAATCAAGCTAAGCCAACGGATGTTAAGAATCTATATTATAATGAAAATACACCTGATCGATTTAGCTATATATTTAGAAAGGATCTATTTGATGATAGTCAACAAAGATTGATTGGATATTGTTTTGTTTTAGTAAAGCCGTATCGATACGCTAATAATACTCTTACATTTCAACTATATAATACATCAAAAGCATTACTTGGCGATGTTACCTATAAGTATGCTTATGCCATCTATAAAAATAGAAAAATAATTACTAGCTATAATAGCAGTACATTTTCAGAATATTTGGATAAAGATCTGACACCCAAAATCGACTATTTATTAAAAGATGATTCAAAAGAAAGTACCTTATACTATAATGCAGGAGATAATAAAGTTGTCGTAATCGAAAAAAAGAATAATCGAATTATTGAAGAGATCACTCTATTTGCTTATATATTTTGTATCAGTATAGTTGTCCTAATCGTTTCTTATTTTATTATTAAAATCTTAGAAGCTAATTTTAATTGGCGTTATATCAAAAGTTACTTTCAACCCAACATACATAAGCAGATCCAAGGAACAATTATTTTCATTAGCATTTTTTCTTTTTTTGTAATAGGGATATCAACAATCTCATTTTTTTACTTACAATTTAACAACTCAAATAAAGAAAGATTGAGTCAATCTTCACATGTCATTTCTGGAGAAATAGAGTATAGTTTAAAATTTGAAGAATATGATAAATCTATTGTCAGTACCAACTACATAACCGATAATATAGGTAGACGAATTTTACAAATTGCAGCACTTAATAATTTAGATATAAACTATTATGCACAAGATGGTAGATTAATCAGTACATCTCAGCCTTCTATTTACAACAAGGAAATATATGCCCCTTGGATGAATCCAAATGCATACTATAATATCCACGTTAAAAAATTATTAGAATTTACCCAAACCGAAACCATCGGATCATTTAATTTTCTAAGTATTTACGTGCCGATTCATAATTTTAATGGGGAAAACATTGGCTATATAAATGTACCTTATTTAAACTCTCAAAACGAGGTAGAGAAACAAATATCAAGTTTTTTGGTTACGGTAATCAATTTAAATGCGTTGATATTCATATTAGCAGGTGTCATTGCAATGCAATTCACTCGTAGAATATCAGATACATTTACGTTAATTGGTGAAAAAATGAGAGCCATAAATTTGGGTAAAAAGAATGAGCTTATCCATTATAAAAGAAAAGATGAAATTGGCGAATTGGTGACAGAATATAATATCATGGTTGAAAAGCTATTTAAAAGCGCGGAGATACTTGCTAAATCAGAAAGACAAGGAGCATGGCAAGAAATGGCAAGACAAGTAGCACACGAAATCAAAAATCCATTAACGCCAATGAAATTAAGTATTCAATACTTAGAAAGAGCCATAAACTCTGATGCTGAAAATGTAAAAGAATTAAGCAAAAGAGTTACTCAAACACTTATAGAGCAGATCGATCAACTTGCAAAAATAGCAAGTGATTTTTCTCAATTTGCCAACATAAATAACAACAATCCAGAAGTAATATCAATCAATGATTTGTTAACATCTATCACCTCATTGTATGTAGCTGAACCCAACGTAACAATTACAACCCAAAAAATAGAACCACCAATTATGTTATGGGCTGATAAAACTCAAATTAATAGGCTGCTGACTAATTTAATTAAAAATGCAATTGAAGCAACGGAGACTAACAAACAAGCACAAATAAATATTACGCAAAGTATTCACAATAATAAAGTCACAATAGCAGTTCACGATTTTGGCATGGGTATACCTGAAGATAAAAAAAAGAAAATATTCGTTCCAAATTTCACCACTAAATCGTCAGGTACAGGTTTAGGACTTGCTATATGTAAAGGAATATGTGAGAGTGCAGAAGGTACGATTAGTTTTAAAAGTAAAATTGGAGAAGGTACAACATTTTTCATAACGCTACCCATTTACACCCCTTCCAATTAGGGAAATATTGACATTTCTTTTTCAAGCAAATACAATATATTTGGATAAATAAAATTCTTATAAAATGGGATTGTTTGATAAGCTGCGTAATGAATTTATAGATATTATTGAGTGGGTAGATGATACCACAGATACTCTAGTATGGAAATATCCAAGATACCAAAACGAGATAAAGATGAATGCGCAATTAACTGTGCGTGAGTCTCAAATGGCAATTTTTCTAAATGAAGGAACTGTCGCAGATATTTTTGGCCCCGGCAGATATACGCTTACAACTCAAAATATGCCGATTCTTACCACTATCAAAGGTTGGAAATATGGATTTAATAGTCCATTCAAAGCGGATGTATTTTTTGTAAGTATGCGTCAATTTACCAATCAAAAATGGGGTACTAAAAATCCGGTCATGTTGAGAGATGCAGAGTTTGGTCCTGTGCGTTTGCGTGCATTTGGTAATTATGCATTTAAAATTAAGGATCCAGGAGTCTTCCTAAAAGAAATTGCATCCACGAATCCAGCTTTCACTGTAGAAGATATCAATGAACAATTAAGAAATCTTGCAGTATCCAGGGGCATGGAAGCCATAGCTGAATCGAAAATTCCAGTATTAGATCTTGCATCCAACTACGAAGAAGTATCAACTATAATCATCGGAAAGATACAACCTGAATTCAATCAATTAGGTCTTGATCTAACTAAATTTTTAATTGAAAATATTTCATTACCAGAGGAAGTAGAACAAGCTTTGGATAAAAGAAGTAGTATAGGAATAGTTGGCAATCTTGGTGCATATGCACAATATCAGGCAGCAACTTCTTTAGAAAAAAGTGCAGAAAATAATAATGGAGGCGGACTAATGAATGCAGGTATCGGAGCTGGATTAGGCGCCGCAATGGCAGGACAAGTAGGCAATATATTTCAGCAAAATCCAAACAATAACACAACAAATTCTGCACCTCCTCCCATCCCCGCAACGACTTCCTATTTTGTAGCTATCAACGGGCAACAAACTGGACCTTTTCCATTAAATGATATCATTAATCAGATTCAATCAAAAACGATTACACCTACTACATTAATATGGAAAGCAGGATTTGCCACATGGATCGCAGCAAATACGATAGACGAATTAAAAGATCATTTTAATAGTACACCACCTCCCATTCCCAATTAATAAATTCCAAGAATAGAATCCAACAAATGTCCTTTGAAGTAAAAAATGAATCAATTGACGGCTCCATAAAATGTAAAAATTGTGGAGCCGCTTTAGAATATCAGCCCGGCACAAGCACTCTTAAATGTCCTTATTGTGGTACGATAAATGAAATTACTACTACAAATGATAAAAATATTGACTCATTTGATTACAACGATTTTATTAATAGTGATAAGCTTCCCAATAATAACACTACAGAAGCAAATATTGTACAATGTTCAAATTGTGGAGCTACCACAACTTTAGCACCTGGAATTACAGCCGACAAATGTCCATTCTGTGCCACTCCGCTTGTTATAAACACTAAGCAAACACAACGTATACTAAAACCTCATTATGTGCTTCCATTTATCATCAATCAGCCGCGAGCTATTGAATTATATAAAAAATGGATGTCCAAACTATGGTTTGCGCCTGATAATCTAGTAAAAAATACGAATGAAACGAGAGTTAATTCTTTAAAAGGAATTTACATTCCTTATTGGAGTTATGATACAGATACGAAAACAGAATACGTTGGGGAGCAAGGTATTTATTATTGGGTTACGGAAACATATTATGAAGAAGAAAATGGAGAACAGGTAGAGCGTACACGTGAAGTCAGACATACGAATTGGTATTCTGTAAGCGGAACAGTGCATTGTAGTTTTGATGATATTTTAGTATCCGCAAGCAAAAGTTTACCTCAAACTTTAGCGAATAAATTAGAACCTTGGACACTTGATCGATTGCAACATTATAACGATCAATACATGAGTGGATTTCAAGCAGAAACGTATCAATTAGCACCAGACGCTTGTCTAGAGACAGCAAAACAATTGATCAATGACGACATTTTAAATGCAATTAGAAACGATATTGGTGGAGATGAGCAACATATTACAGACTATGACAATCAGTATCTAAACATTGCTATAAAATACGAACTATTACCTATCTGGATAAGCGCATTTTACTTTGAAAATAAGCTTTATCAAATCGTAATAAATGGAGCAACTGGCGAAGTTATTGGCGAAAGACCATACAGTACATCGAAAATATTATTTGCGATACTAATAGGAATCGTAGTGTTGATGATTTTATACTTTTGTTTTAAAAATTAAAACTTTGCAAATAAAAGAAAATTCTTGGATAGCTAAACTAGCAGCCAAAAAATTAAAATCTGACCAAATGGCAATTACCATCGGTCAGACTATATATTTATATAACGTTTCCAAAAATTATTTTTTATCCCAGAGCAAATGGGTAAAACATGAACAGCAACATATTCAACAATTCAAAAAATATGGTTTTTTCAAATTTTTAATAATGTATCTGTATGAAAGTTGGAAAAAAGGATACTATAACAACAAATGGGAAATAGAAGCTAGAGAGGCCGAAAACAAATAGAATAGTTATTTACCTATATTCTGTAAAAATATTTTCATATCTCCATCTAAATGAGCCCCCATTTTGCTTAATTTTTCTACATAATATTTCCGAACTAAGCTCCAACTATAATAAAATCCATTTTCCGATTTAAAAGGTAATTTTTGAGGCGTTTCATTCAACAATACTTTAACTAAAATATTATCAGTTTTATTCTTTACAAATATCCATTGGATATTTGCAGTCATTGGAATAACCGTATAAGGTTGCCAATAATCAAAATATTCGCTGATATGTGTAGTTGCATGGTTCGACTGAGATAATTCCATTAAGGTTGCCATAGGTGCAATTGCCTCAGCATGTGTAAACCTGAAGATACCATTGATATTCTTTTTTCCACTCAAAATACTATCTGAAGTATTAATAAAATTCACTAATAAAGGAGCCGCGATCTCAGCTTGTATACCATTGAGATCCATACCAGGGCCTTTGACCATGAAATCCTCAACCCCATCTAATTTGCCCAACGCCTGCAATTCACCTTCAGAAAATGGAGAATTCCAATTCAAAGGCCAGACATTACTCTTAGAGAATTCTATTGATGTTGACAATCCTACCCCATACACTTCATATAAAGATGTTGCAATTAACTTGGGAGTAATTTTAGTCAATTTATTTTTGATAACAATAGAGGTTCCTTGTTTTTTCCAATATTTTAATATCTGCGCTGAAAATATTTTCTGCGCTACTGAATTGTATACCTCATTAATATTAACAAAGGAGGCTACAGAATCCTCTTTTGCCTTTTGTAAACTAGAATCAACAAACGAATCATATATTGGCGAGTAATCATAGAAACGTAACATAGTCTCAGCGTTTTCTGGCTGTTGATTCCATTTCAAATTATTTTTAAAATTCAAACCAGAAACAAAACCATTCGCGCTTTGCTTTGTCCTCAATTTATTTGTAATCCATATATCATAATGCCCATTTTTGGAAAAAACATTTGGATAATGAGATTGCATCCTTCCAGCTATATCATGATGTTGCTCATATCCTAATGCTGTTATCTCCGCATATTTTCCGTTTTGTTGACCGAGCAACCAATTGTTTAGTTTTTGCCATTTTTTACCTTGATTGGTAAGCCCATTTTGTAGCTTTGCCAAGTTAAAAATTTTAAACAATACGGAGTCTGCACCAGCTTTAGTCATATAACGACTACCGTGCCTTCCAACATGATTGATAAAAAATGGCTCGTACCCACGGGGAATATCATTAATATATTTTCCATCGGAATGATAAGCGGCTTTTGTCCCAAACCATAATTGATTTTTTTGGGCAAATAGTGTAGTTCCGAACCCAAAAAACAAAACAAATAAAAATGAATTCAATTTCATGTATCAAAATTAAAAGGTAGCTTCCAAACTAGAAATATAATGTTGATTACCTGTACCATCAGATTGATAAGCTCCGATATCTTTTCCTGGATTCATCAAGGTTGCACCATAGTTACCAGTTGTTGGTAAATCCGTTGTTGGCGTAAATCCAGTATACCCCTTTCCTAAAGCCGGAGATGTTGATTGTAAAGAGAAACTATGCTTTTCACCAGTAATAATTGAATAAGGCATTTGTGTAATATCTAATACCAAAGTAGGTTTTACGGATGTAAATTTTGAGAAATCAACAATATTTACGTTGTAATTAGTAAATAAAGGATCATTTGCCCCCACAGTTGTACTAACTATATCAGAAGATTGTTGTTTTGCTACACCATCAGTAGCCCAAAATTGTTCTATTTCTCTCGCATCATTTCCATAAAACAAAGTATTTCCATACTCAATGTCATTGACATCAGCATCTGCTGTATAACGCAAACCAAACCTTACATTAACAAGGATATTATTATACACTTTACCTGCGGCACCTTGCTCATAGTCAATGGAACCACCTCTACCATCTTTCACTTGTCTAAATCCTCCGTTTAAAATTGTATTATTATAAACATTCACAACAGCTTGTACAGGTGTAGATCCTTTATTATTAGACACTTTAAATGAATTGGTTGCTGCTCCAATAGAAACGTTGTAAGCTACATTCCCAACTGTTCCGCTCTTCATATTAAAAGATTCTCCACCTTGTTTACCACAAGATTCAAACGTATTTCCGACAACATTAATTTTTCCACTCACCACACGCATACCATCATCTTTACTTCCATATATCCATGAATTTTCGACGATAAATTGACCATTAATATTAGTAAATGCAATTGTATATCTAGGATCTCCGGAACTATATAATGCAGGATCCGCCAAACTACCAGCAGGAGCACCTGCAAATTCTAAATGCGTCCATTTGATAATAACATTTGCAGTTGTGTCGCACTGAATACCACCCCAATATCCTTTACATACATTGGTATCTTGCCTTAAGGTTGGTAATACAGTAATAAAATTGGGATTTTCTTGCGTACCATAACTAATAAGCGTACCACTATTCGTAATCTGTGGACTATTATTTTGGGAACCATCTCCTAATGCGATCAATACCGATCCTGGTTGCATTAGCAAAGTATCACCTTTATTGATACGAATATCTGTTGCGAAGTAATAAATTTTCCCTGACTTCAATGTACCCTTAACACTACCAGTGAGTGTATCTTCTGTAACTTCTTGACCTGCGCCAATATTGGGTTGAGAAACATAATCTAGTGTACTTTTTTGACAAGCAAAAAAGGAAATTACAATAATAGAAAAAAAGCTTATATATAAATAACGAGACATATTATTAACTTTTACAATAAAAAATATTATAGTTTAAATTTGATACCAACAATTCCATACATTCCATATTTATCCTCCTGAACAAATACATTTTTACCTACCGTCTGATAGGGAGCGGCATACAAGGAAGCCATTGCGCTAGTGTAAGTTTGTGGTACATATAATTTATATGGCGTATTTAGTATATTATTCAGCTTTGCATATACAACCCAATGTTTATCAAGTTTCTTTTCAATTGAGAAATCCATTTGCGTAAAGCCTGATTGCCATATATCATTTTGATAAAATTCGGATATAGTGTTTATTCTTTTACCAGTATAGTTAAATGCCAATTGAGCATTGATACCACTATGAACATCATCTTTAAATAAGAAAGATAGATTTGCAACATGCTTTGATTGTCCTTGCAATGGGCCTGTTTCATTTACATAAAAGTTAGAAGAAGATCCATCTCTTTTAACTTTACTTCTAGTAGTTTTAGAGTCTGTATAAGTGTAGTTTGCTTTTACTCCAAACCAATTCCAAAATTTAACCGCATCAAATTCTAGACCTTTGTTATTGGTTATACCTGCATTATTTTTTGCTTCATAATACGTTTCCGTACTACCATCCGTTTCTAATCCATATTCAATTGGATTTTTAATTCTTTTGTAAAATGCCCCCAATATAAAGTGATCCAATCCTTTTGGATATATACTATATTGTATATCATAGTTACTAGATGTTGTAGCAACTAAATCAGGGTTTCCTTTTTCTTTATAATTTGCATCTGGATCTGTTAATCCTACATGTGGAATTACTTCATAAAAATTAGGACGACTGATACCCGCAAAATAAGCACCTCTAATCGTCTGTGTTTTACTTAAATTATAAATCAACGTACCAGAAGGTAAGAAATCATAATATTTCTTTTCTCCAGTTTTACCTACATTTTGATCAGAAATTGCAGTCAACCAAGATAGATAAGTGTGTTCATAACGCATCCCGCCAACAAGATCAAATTTACCCCATGTCAAGTTGGTCATAGCATAACCAGCTCCAACATTTTCAGTTGCATTATAATTTAAAGCATTTGTAGTTGAACCTTGTGGATTATAAACTGTAAAATTATTGTCTGCGATATTACCATCATAAGTATCATTACTATGTTCTGGATTTAATTGGTAATCATCATAAGTACTTTTTCTTTCTTTATTTCTATACATACCACCTATAGACCAAACTGATGATATATCTCCTATTTGTTTATGATAATGAAAATTTAAATATCCTGCTTTATCTCTATCATAGTTGTAATAAAAAACTCTATCCGAACTAGATCCCATTTGCAAAGGAGATTGTACCAAATTACCATTACTATAGTTTACTCCTGTAGTCAAACTTAATGTAGCCATATCTGGTCTATTATCAGAGGCTTTGGAATAGGATGCAATCCAGTCCATATCAAGCCCTTTACCCAAATCATGTTTACCGGAAAGCGTATTATTCCAAATAGTTTGTACATCATGCATGCCACGATAATCAATTGAAATCCTACCTACGCCGGGCATACCAACATCTCCAACAGTTCTTGCCAATACCAAATTCGTATCAATGGTTGAACGGTATTCATTTCTAACCAGATTCATCCATCCAGTGTAGAAGTTGATACTATTTTTGTCATTAATCTTATAGTCTAATCTTGCATGTAATCCAGTACGTTGCTGATTAATAGAATACCTTCTTACTTTGATATCATCCAAGATAGTATTCCCATTTTGATCTGTTTCAGTAGGGAAAAAGTTACTATTAACAGTCTTATAATTATTTTGAAAACTACCTGCAACTAAAACGCCTAATTTATCTTTAAATAAGCGACCTCCTGCTGACAGTCCAAACAATGTATTTACTGGATTCGCCTTTGCTCCATATACAAATGCATTTTTAGGAAAATCAGCCATCGTTGCACTATAATTATCTCCATTTGTGTAGCGAGGTGATTTACTCAAACTAGCAGAGCGATCCCAAGTATTGAATGAATATTTATTAAAGGTGGCATTTGTACCTCCCAACGCGGCATTGGCAGTTATTTCAAATTTATGAGGTGCATCTTTCATGATCATATTCACCATACCACCAATGGCATCCCCTTCTCTATTTGGCGTAAGAGATTTTACAATTTCCAACCGCTCCAACATATCTGAAGGAAATATATCAAGTGGAACATAGCGATTTTTAATATCTGGACTAGGAATTTTCACCCCATTAATTAAGGAATAACTATATCGCTTATCCATACCACGCAAAATCACGTATTGCCCTTCACCATTGCTGCTTCTTTCAATGGAAACACCGGAAACACGCTGTGCTACATTGGCAACAGATAAGTCTGGGGATATTTCAATCGCTCGAGCAGAAACTGAGTTTTGTAAATTAGGAGAATTTCTATCCAACTGATAAGTATATGCGTCTCCATGTTTAGATCCAACACCTTTAACTAAAACTTCATCTAATTTATTTTTAGTCAAATTAATTGGCGTAGCTAAAACTTCTGTAACATCACCTCCAACTTCAATTATTTCTAATTTGTAACCAACATAGGAAATTTTTAATTTAACTCTTCCATGCGGTAATTTTTTCAGATGAAATGAACCATCAAAGCCAGATTCAGCGATAGGTCTTCCATTATTTTCAACAAATATCAATGCGCCAACTATAGGCTCTTTTGTTTCTGTGTCTTGAATAAGACCTTTTAATGTACGGATACTTTGCGCTTCGACGTTCAAAAGTGTTAATAATCCAAATAATACGAGTACAATTCTAATCTTTAGTTTCATATATGTTCCGTTAAGGATTCGGAACGCAAAAGAACAACTGCAAGATTACTCCAATGTTAAGGAAAGATTACCAAATTGTTACCAATCACAAAAAAAGGACGTGCAATTTACATTGTACGTCCTTTTTAATTTTACTATAGTTTAAAACAAAAACTAATCCTGTTTTACCATTTTTTCTGCATTTTCTGCTACTTGTAATGCTTCGATAAATTCATCAATATCTCCGTTAATTACAGCATCCAAATTGTAAGAAGTTAACCCAATTCTATGATCTGTCACACGTCCTTGTGGCCAGTTATAGGTACGAATTTTCGCACTTCTATCACCTGTACTAACCAAAGTTTTACGTTGATTGGAAATAGCTTCTTCTTGTTTGCGCACTTCTTCTTCATATAGTTTCGTACGCAAAATTTCCATCGCTTTCAATCTATTTCCCAACTGTGTTCTTTCTGTTTGACAGATTACAACCGTTCCTGTAGGAATGTGCGTCAACATTACTTTTGTTTCTACTTTATTGACATTCTGACCACCAGCACCACCACTTCGAGCAGTTTCCATTTTTACATCTCTGTCATACAATTCGAAATCAATTTCCTCCGCTACAGGCATTACCGCTACTGTCGCAGCAGATGTGTGTACTCGTCCTTGCGTTTCTGTAGATGGAACTCTTTGCACACGATGCACACCAGATTCGAATTTCAATGTACCGTATACATCTTCCCCATTAACTTCAACTACAACTTCCTTGTAACCGCCGACAGTACCTTCACTTTCACTGACAATAGCAGTTTTCCAACCTTTTTTCGCACAATATTTTAAATACATACCCAAAATATCTCCGGCAAATAAGGACGCTTCATCTCCACCCGTTCCTGCACGTATTTCTAATACGGCATCTTTATTATCCTGTGGATCTTTTGGTATTAATAATTGTGTAAGTTGTTTTTCTAATTTTTCTTTTTTCTCTTCCAATGCAGGCAATTCCATTTTGGCAAGTTCTCTCATATCATCATCCGAACCATTCAATGATTCTTTGCCAAATTCATAATCTGCCAACACTCTTTTATATTCTTCATATGGGCCAACGATTTTTTCCATATCGCGGTATTCTTTACTCAACTTACCAAATTCCTTTTGGTTGCTGATGATTTCCGGATTGGTCAAAGCAATGCCTAATTGCTCAAATCGTGCTTTTATCGCATCTAACTGATCTAACATATAGTAAACCTGACTTTTAAAGTGTGCAAAATTACGTTTTTCCTACGTAAACAGAACAGCATTACATTTGCAATTGGAAAAATGGGAAGTTTATGGCAAAAAATATTATTTCGGCAGATAAAATATTCGATGGTTTTAAATGGTTGATCGAAAAAGCTTTGGTTATTGAGGATGGAATTATTCTTGATATTATTGATAAAAATGGAATTGAAAATGTACAGCATTTTGAGGGAATATTGACGCCTGGATTTATCAATTGCCATTGTCATACGGAGTTGAGTCACATGAAAAATGTGATTCCAGAAGCGACAGGATTGATGGGATTTGTCGGAAAAATCATGCAATTGCGCCAATATTCAGAAGAGGAAATTAAATCGGCTTGTGCCTCTGCATTGGAAGAAATGCAGAAAAATGGCATTGTTGCAGTTGGAGATATTTGCAATACAACGCATAGTTTGGATGCAAAAACAAATTCAAATTTAGAATTTCAAAATTTTATTGAATTAGCAGGATTTTTACCCGAACAAGCAAGTCCAAGATTTGAAAATGGAGAAAAAATTGCTGCTCAATTTGAAAAAACAGGAGCAACATCCATCGTTCCGCATGCGCCATATTCTGTTTCTAAAGATTTATTTGAAAAAATAAATGCCTATTCACAAGACAAAATCATTTCTATACACAATGAAGAAACACCCGACGAGAATCTTTTATATGAAAAAAAAGAAGGCGTGTTTTTGGATTTATATAAAAAAATGAATGCGAATATTGACTTTTTCCAACCTACGGGAAAAACAAGTTTGCAATCCGTACTTCCCTATTTGAACAAACCATCACAAATTCTTTTAGTTCACAATAGTTTTACTTCGGAATCTGATATTCAATTTGCGGAAAATCAAGCCAAAAACACTCATCAACAAATCTATTGGACACTTTGTCCAAATGCCAATTGGTATATTGAACGTACCATTCCACCCGTTGATGTTTTACGTAAAAACAGAGTCAAAATCACACTAGGCACGGATAGTATTGCGAGCAATTATAGTTTGAATATCTTGTCTGAAATTCATCGTCTTCAAAAACACTTTCCCAATATTCCACAAGAAGAATATTTACAATGGGCAACGAGCAATGGAGCGGCAGCATTAGGAATGCAGGAACAATTAGGCACTTTTTCCATCGGAAAAAAGCCCGGAATTAATTTAATTTCCAAAGATTTTCAAACCATTAAAAAATTGTATTAAAGCTATCTAGAAATTTGAAATGGGAAATATGATTTCAGCAGCTCATGAACTATTTTCAATAGAACCGACGGTTTCAATCGACACAAGCACCGCTCCGCTAATACTTGCGCCAGTTGCGAATATGTGATAAACTTTAATTAAAAATACACATCCCAATTTACATACAATTCCTTCACAATTTCGCCATTTAGCAAAATCGCGATAACATTAAATTGTATTTTCTTCCATTCTGGATATTCCAATTGATATTGCTCTGCAGCTTCTTTCAAATATTTCATTTTAGCTACTGAAACGCTTGACTCAGGCAAACCAAATTTTGTATTTGTTCGTGTTTTTACTTCTACAAAATGTAAAATATCTGCTTTTGTACAGATAATATCAACCTCCTTATGTTGGAAACGCCAATTTTTTTCCAAAATCTGAAATCCATTTTCCAATAAATAATCGACAGCAAACGCTTCTCCTCTTGCGCCAATGGTTATATTATGTTGCGTCATTTCTGGGAAATTTTGGGTATTAACAGATGAATTACAATTAAAATTGGTATTTTGGTCACCAAATTTAACAAGGATGTCAAATAAACTGCAAAGTATTTTTCCGATAAAAGGTGTAGTTCAAAATTACGCTTGGGGTGGATTTAGTTTTTTACCCGAATTGTTACATAAAGAAAATCCAGAGCATCAGCCTTGGGCAGAATATTGGATGGGGGCGCATCCCAAAGCTCCTGCAATTGACTTGAACAACGACGAGGCTTTGAACAAAATCATAACTTCCGATCCTGCAAAAACAGTAGGCGAAAAAGTTTGGAATCGTTTTGGTGAATTACCTTATTTATTCAAAGTATTGGATGTCAATGAGATGTTATCTATCCAAGTACATCCTTCCAAATCCGAAGCAGAAAAAGGGTTTGATGCAGAGAATACAAAAGGTATTTCTATTGCTGATCCAACTAGGAATTACAAAGACCGTAATCACAAACCAGAGGTAATGGTTGCATTGAGTGAATTTTGGTTATTGCATGGTTTTTTGAGTGAAGAAAAATTGAAAAACGTATTACAATCGGTACCAGAATTTAATCAATTTGCTTCTACATTTGGAGAAGGCGATTACAAAGCTTTGTATCAAAAAGTAATGGAATTGTCCACTGAGGAAGCAGATAAAATTTTATTTCCCATCATTGAACGCGAATTGGCGAACAAAAAAGCTGGCGCGCTTGATCGTTCTTTGCCGGGTTGGTGGGTTGCCAAATTATATGAAAATGAAAATCCAAAATCAAATATCGACAAAGGAATTTTCTCGATTTACTTTTTCAATATTGTAAAAGCGAATCCAGGCGAGGCGGTATTCCAAGCTGCGGGCATTCCACATGCGTATTTAGAAGGTCAAAATATGGAATTGATGGCGAATAGCGACAACGTTTTGCGTGGTGGATTAACCCCTAAACATGTCGACGTACCTGAATTATTGAAACACACAAGTTTCGTTGGCGTGACTCCTAACGTAATGGCAGCAAGTCTAGATACTTTTGGAGAAATTAATTTTCCATGCCCAGTTCCGGATTTCGGATTGTCCATGTTGCGTTTGAAAAATGAGCAAACAATTAGTTCAACTAGTTTTTCTTTGGAAATCTACTTTGTCGAACAAGGAAAAATAAGCTTGCAATCTGGTGATCAAACT
This sequence comes from Rhizosphaericola mali, assembly GCF_004337365.2. Taxonomy (GTDB): domain Bacteria; phylum Bacteroidota; class Bacteroidia; order Chitinophagales; family Chitinophagaceae; genus Rhizosphaericola; species Rhizosphaericola mali. Next base: position 3,137,401 of record NZ_CP044016.1, read on the forward strand.
TTGATTTTAGAAAAAGGAAATGCTGCAGCAATCCTTTCTAATACAGAATATACGATCACCGCAGCACAAGAAAATACAATTGCGTTCAAAGCATTTGTACCTGAATTATAATTTTTACGTTAATTCAATACCATATAATCCCCTTTTTGGTTAATTCCGATAAGGGGAATTTTTTTGTTCTCATTGAAATAATCGTACGCTTCTTTTATTCCCACTTCAAATCTTTGCAATTCTAGATCTTCTTTGGAGGATTTGTATAAATATTGCAAACTTTTCTTGTTATTAAATCGTACTGGAAATATATGTACGGGAATATAATTTTGTCCATATCTACGCGCTGATGCTGCAATCAAATACACTTCTTCAATCTGTTCATCTCTCAAAGGAATACAGCCAACCGTAACGCAACTACCATGTATATAAATACGACCACCCGGAGAGACTTGGTCGCTTAATACACGATCAGATTCATTGGGATAATTAAGTTTTAAAGAAAGATGATATTCGCTTCGAGGGTTAAATTCGGATATATAATAAAATCCTTCAGGTACTTGAAAGTCTCCTTCTACTCTTTTCGGCCCCATGGAGCCTGCCATTGCGCACACTTTGTAGGTTTTGTATAATTTGAATGGCATCGTATCGCTGTCTCTCACCCACACTTCTAATTGTCCATCGTATTTAAAAGAACGAAAATAAACTTCTTTGATAGGCCATTGAATACCCAAACTATCAAAATCTTTTCGCATTTTAGTTTCCAATGTTTTGAGACGATTGGTCATACCTGTGGATGTACCTTGTCCATCTGCGATTAAAGTTTGTGCATTTGCACCATATATAAAAACGAAAGAGAAAACGAGCGCAACGATCTTATTCATTTACCAAAAATAAAAGATTTCAACATTTTTAATGCACAATTCTCGTTAAAGTTGGAAAACTTATGCCGGCTTAAAATATCTGAATTGATTACCTTCGTCCCACTAATTTTATTATGCAAAAGATAGGAATACTTGGCGGTGGCCAATTAGGCAGGATGCTTTTACAAGCGGCAGCAAATTATGTCGTAGAGACTTTCATATTGGAAAATGATGAAAACTGTCCATCAGCACATCTTTGTACACATTTCGTAAAAGGAAATATCCAAAATTACGATGATGTCTACAATTTTGGTAAAGGTTTGGATGCCATCACCATTGAAATTGAAGCAGTTAATATTGACGCATTGGAAGCATTGGAAAAAGAAGGTGTAAAAGTTTATCCACACACTTCAGCCCTCCGCACCATCAAAAACAAAATCACCCAAAAGGAATTTTACGCAAAAAATAATATTCCTTCTCCTAAATATGTCATCACGCAAAACTTAGCAGAATTGCGCCAACATGCAGACTTTTTGCCTGCAGTTCATAAAATTGGTGAAGGTGGCTACGATGGCAAAGGCGTTCAAGTCATCCATACAACTGCAGATATGGACAAAGGTTTCGATGCTCCATCTGTATTGGAAAAAGAAGTACTTATTGCTAAAGAAATTGCGATATCTGTTGCCGTTGCGGATAACGGTGAGATTGTGATATATCCACCTGCAGAAATGGTTGCAGATCCAGTTTTGAATCTTTTGAGTTATCAAATAAGCCCGGCAAGATTGCAAAAAGAAACTTTGTGGAAAGCGGAAGCTATCGCACGTCGTGTCGCTACAGAATTTAAAAGCCCTGGTTTATTTGCCGTAGAAATGTTTTTGGATACGAACAATGATGTTTGGGTAAATGAAACTGCACCACGCGTACACAATAGTGGACACCACACCATCGAAGGCAACTATTCTAGTCAATTTGATATGATTTGGCGTATTTTATTGCAATACCCATTGGGAAATACAGATCCAATTATGCCTTCCTCTATTGTAAATCTTTTGGGCGAACCAGGATATACTGGCATTGCGAAATATGAAGGTTTGCATGAGGTTTTAAGAATGCCAAATGTATTTGTACATCTTTATGGAAAAGAAGTAACCAAACCTGGTCGCAAGATGGGACACGTTACGATTTTGGGTAATGATGTAGCCGAATTAACCTTTCGTGCCAATAAAGTAAAAAATACTTTGAAAGTAATTGCAGAGTAAAAATTGGATTAAACTATAGAATCTCATAGCAACATATTAGATACTTCGTTAGATTATCTCAAAGGAGTCGGCCCCATCAGAGCCGACTTACTTCGTAAAGAACTACAACTATTTACGTACGGAGATTTATTGACTTATTTTCCGCTACGACACATAGATAAGACGCAGATATTACGTATTAGTGAGATTGATTTTCAATCAGACTATGTACAAGTTGTTGGAAAAATTACCCACATCGCTTTAATTGGCGAGAAACGAGGCAAGCGACTTGTAGCCTATTTACAAGATGGTACGGGCGAAATAGAACTTATTTGGTTTCAGGGAATTACTTGGATTCAAAAAGTTTTGATAGAAGGAAGTACTTACAAAGTATTTGGAAAAATTTCTTTTTTTAATGGGAAAATGCAAATCTCTCATCCAGAGATTGAAGCTAGTAATCCCAATACTGTAGAATCTAAAAGTCATCTAGAACCCATTTATCCAACGACTGAAAAATTAAAAGCACGCGGTATTAATGGTAAACTATTGGGTAAAATAATGGAAAGTTTGTTCCTACAGATTCAGCCCATTCATATACCAGAAAACCTACCCCAATCTACTGTAAATGCATTAAGATTACTTTCTCGATTTGAAGCATTTAGGAAAATTCATTTCCCTGAGGATTTAAATCAATATCAAGAAGCATTACGTAGGCTAAAATTCGAAGAACTATACATTGCGCAGATCCGTCTAGGATTGATCCGAATGCAGCGACATCGTACCAGCAAAGGATTTTTATTCAAAACGGTTGGAGATATTTTTAATAATTTTTATAATACTTATTTACCTTTTGAATTAACAGGTGCGCAGAAACGTGTGTTTAAAGAAATACGCCAAGACACAGCTCGAGGTGCTCAGATGAATCGACTCGTGCAAGGTGATGTTGGTAGTGGCAAAACTATAGTTGCATTACTTTCTATGTTATTAGCGGCGGACAATGGTTTTCAAAGTTGCTTGATGGCTCCAACTGAAATATTGGCTCGTCAACATTTTCAAGGTTTGAGTGATTTACTCAAAAATTTGCCTATCAATATTCGAATACTTACCGGAAGTACAAAAACAAAAGAACGTCGAGAAATCGCAGCAGGACTAGAAAATGGAGAAATACATTTGCTAGTCGGTACCCACGCAATTATAGAAGATAAAGTTCAGTTTAAAAATCTTGGTTTAGCTGTAGTCGATGAGCAACATAAATTTGGCGTTGCACAGCGTGCCAAACTATGGAAAAAAAATATTTTACCACCGCATATCCTAGTCATGACGGCAACGCCAATTCCTAGAACGCTCGCTATGACAGCGTATGGAGATTTAGACTATAGTGTCATTGACGAGTTACCTCCTGGTCGTAAGCCTATTCTTACAGTACACCGTAACGAAATGCGCCGTGCTAGTGTAATGGACTTTATTCGGTCGGAAATTGCGCTTGGTCGTCAAGCATATATCATTTACCCATTAATTGAGGAAAGTGAAAAATTGAGTTACGAGGATTTAATGCAAGGTTATGAGCAAGTGAAAAGCTATTTTCCAGAACCCAAATACTTAATTTCGATGGTGCATGGTCGTCAGACACCAGAAGAGAAAGAAACCAATATGCAACGGTTCGTTACCGGTAATACGCAGATTATGGTCAGTACAACGGTAATTGAAGTTGGGGTAAATGTTCCCAATGCAAGCGTAATGGTCATTGAAAGTACCGAAAAATTTGGACTATCACAATTGCACCAGTTGCGTGGCCGCGTTGGTCGTGGTAGTGAAAAAAGTTATTGTATTTTAATTACTGGTTCCAAATTAAGTAATGATGCTCGCGAACGAATAAAAATCATGTGCGACACCAATGACGGTTTTAAAATCGCCGAAAAAGATCTTGAACTCAGAGGGCCGGGAGATATTGAAGGAACAAGACAAAGCGGTGCATTGAATTTCAAAATTGCTAGCATCGTGGAAGACAAAGCAATTTTGGAAGTTGCCAAACAATATGCGGAATCTCTATTAGAAGAAGACGAACAATTAATACAACCTGAAAATCAACCACTCAAAATATTTCTCGCTACGCAAAAAGGGAAAACAGGCTGGAGTAAAATTTCTTAAATTTTATTCAAATTCTGTGTTTCCAAAGGAATCCCATCTTTTGGCTTGGTCATCAAGAAATATACATTACCAATCATCCAAGCAATCCAAAAAAGATAAAATCCTAAATGGAATTTTTCCTTTAATAGTTTGTGCGAAAATGTATGAGTAAAGTCTGAATATGTCGCATACAATCCCACTAAGGCAATAATCATCAATAATCCATAAACCATATTAGATTTATTTGCAGGTGCTTTTAGTTTGACGATCCATTGCAATAGTGTCAAAAACATTTGAATAGCAAAAAATATCGCAGCCGTTTGCCACCAACTTTTGAATACACTATATTCTTTGTAGGCAATATTTATTCCCATACGTCCGATAAAAGACATTTGAGAGACCAATACCCCAGAAATAATTGAAAGCACCAATTGTGCTATCAAGTAAAATTTAAAATTTTTCATCAGAAAAAAAATATTGTACAAAAATAGATCGCCAAAGCATTGGTCGTTACTTTCTGTTAAAATAATTTGAGCTAACTCATAATAAATGTTAATATTTCCCTTTTATTCCAAGCATTTGATATTTACCAATATTAAACTGTATTTTCATCGAGTATTAAGAATATTATGTAATCAATTGTACTAGTTCAATTTAAAATCATCTGTAAAAATCGTTTACACAATATTTTCTTTACGTATTTGAGTTAATACGTTCCATTTTCCTTCTTTTGAATATATAACCTGAGTTATAAGTTTGGCCAACTGAAAATTTATTTTTTATATCAAAGGGATTAAATCCTTATTAATTCCATTTTTAACTTTAATCACACTTCATTTCTTAGGTCACAAGAAGCCTAGGCTGTGCGGTTATGCAAATTATTCAGTCAATGTCATTTTTAGATACAGTATTGCAAGAGCCCTCTTACGGATGGAAGGATAAGGAAGGCGACTTAATTGTACCTTCTTCCAAACAATTATTTCAGGAATTTTTTTCTAGATTAAATATTTTTAAATCCAGAAAAAATTGGCTTCCATTTTTCGGTTGGTCTCGCGCAATTTTATTAGCTTCCTTTTTTATAGTATTTCTATTTGAATATCTAACTTGGTTCAATTTTATAATTGCTTTCGTATATGGAATGATCGCCATGGGTACACATGGGACGATATGGCATCACCGTTATTGTACGCATGGCGCATATACATTTCGCAATAAATTTTGGCGTTTTATAACGCAAAACCTAACAATATCTGTCATTCCGGAAGAAATATATGCCATTTCACACCATGTACATCATTCTAAATCTGACACGCCAGGAGATCCTTACAATGCGGAAGGCGGATTTTTATATTGTTTTTTAGCAGATGTTAATCACCAGCCGATTGCAAAAAATCTGTCCAAAGAAGATTATCAAAGAGTAGTTTCTCTTATGAAACATACGGGTGTCCATGCAAATACTTATGAGCAATATTTAAAATGGGGATCTTATGCTCATCCTTGGAGATCCATTGCATTATGGTTGATTAATTGGTCATTTTGGTATATAGTGTTTTATCTAATTGGGGGTAATAGTTTGGCTGTAACGATTTTTGGTGCCGCTGGTTTTTGGGCAATTGGTGTTCGTACGTATAATTATGAAGGACATGGTAAAGGAAAGGACAAACAAAAACATGGCGTAGATTATAATCATAAAGACCGTTCCATCAATCAACTATGGCCAGGAATCGTCGCTGGAGAATGGCACAATAACCATCATCTTTATCCCAAAAGTGCGAGAAGTGGATTCAAACCACTACAAGTAGACCTAGCTTGGTATTATATCAAAATGATGTATACTATCGGAGCCATCTCTCAATATAAAGATGACAAAAAAAGATTTTATAAAAAATATTACCTCCCGTACTTACAAGAAAAAAAAGAAGCAAAACAAAGACAAAAATTATTGTCGTTAAAACTAAAAAAAGTACCTAACTAGGTACTTTTTTTAGTTCAGAAAGTGGGATATAGCAGACTCGAACTGCTGACCTCTTCCATGTCAAGGAAGCGCGCTAACCAACTGCGCCAATATCCCGTAAGGCTGCAAATATATTGTAATTTGTCACATTACCAAATTCGCAATTTATACTAATGAATCTTACTTGTATCTGTAGTAAATTTTGAACCATCAGACCTTTTCGAATATTGAAATTTCCATGGTCCTTTTTCTGGATAGTATGCTAAAATGGGATGTTTCTTTGTTGGCATAATCCAATAGGCCGTTTTTTGATCTCTATGTTGTAATTCAACGAAATAAACAGCATCTGCATTTTTTTCAACATCCATTAGATTTGGAATTGGAAATACTTTTAATGAATCACCTTTCTGAATAGCAATTGAGTGTGCTTTACATTCAAATGGTAGATTAAACACGTCCATAGTTCGTCCATTTTCAAAAGCGTAATACATATCATATGTATTGATCCCTTTAAGGTAATAGTCCAGATGATCAAATATGCTCAATCCATATTTTGCGTCTTTTGTCTTTTGATAAATATCCTTACTCTTTGTCGTTTGATTTTTCCAATGACTATTAGTCGTGTAGGTGATAGAAAGTTGATCATTTTTCATCTGAGAAACATCCAAAAGATATCCCACATCATTTATTTTTCCATAAAATCTATGAGAATTGATAAGATTTAGTAAACCAAAATGTGCAAATCCATCAAAATAACGACTACTATCTCTATTGAAAACAGTATAGATATAAAGATAGTCGCATATTTTCTTTATGACCATTTCATCGCCATTGTCCGTTCCAGAAACTTTACGATAAACACCGGTGATATTTTGTCCAAATAATTGAACAGAAATAATAAGAAATATTGAGAAGAAATAAATCCTATACAATTTCATAAGGATAAGCTTCTGTTTTTATAGGTTTAATAGTAAATCACCAACCAAAGCTAAATGTAAATTCATTCATTTTTTATAAACGTATTATTAATATTTTTTAGGATTTTTGTAAATAGCAAGAGAACGACATTTAAAAGAAAATGAGTAGCAAAAAAATTTTGTATTTGGATATGGATGGTGTATTAGCAGACTATTCTGCGCATGCATTGGAGGAATTAAATGAAATTGAGCATTTGGATAATGTAGAAAACAATGAACTTGTAAAAGAATGGATCAGAGATAAAAATAGACATTTCTATGCACAACTTCCTTTAGTAAAAGATGCATTGAAAAGTGTTGAAATCTTGTCCGAGCATTACGAACTTTATGTACTTTCTACCCCCATGTGGACTTTACCCGAATCTTATTCCGACAAAAGAATTTGGATTGAGGAAAAATTTGGTAATCTTTTAAAGAAAAAGCTCATTTTGACACACAACAAAGGTCTTTTAAAAGGAGATTATCTAATTGATGATCGCAAAGTGCATGGCGTATCCAAATTTGAAGGCGAACATATTTGGTTTGGACAAGCACCATTCGAAAATTGGAACGCGATTTTGCAATATTTATCCGAAAAAGACCATTGGCAATTAAATTAAAATCATGTACACATTACCGACGATCAGAATAGTCGAAGTACTTCGATATATAGCACCTTTGCGCGAGGGAGGTTCCTTACCTGCAATTGCAGAGGCGGATGATGAATTCAAATACGTACTCAAATTTCGTGGTGCAGGTCAAGGAGTAAAAGCGTTGATTGCCGAATTAATCGGTTGGCATATTGCCAAAGCATTAGAAATTCCGATACCCGAATTGGTATTTGCAAATCTAGAAGAAGGATTTGGCAGAGCGGAACCCGATGAAGAGATTCAAGATCTTTTGAAAGCAAGTCGAGGCTTAAATTTGGGTTTGCACTTTTTGAGTCAAGCATTGACATTTGATCCTGCGATATTTACGGTGGATGCAACATTAGCATCCAAAATAGTTTGGCTAGATGCATTTTTGATGAATGTAGATCGTACATCGCGCAATACCAATATGTTGATTTGGAGAAAAGAATTGTGGCTGATTGATAATGGAGCGTCTCTTTATTTCCACCATACTTGGGATAATTGGAAAGAGCAATCAGAGAAGCCATTTATCCAAATAAAAGATCATGTACTTTTACCAGAAGCCACGGAATTAGTAGCAACCAATACATTTGCAAAGCAAGTCCTTACCGATGATTTGTTACGAGCGATCACCAATACAATTCCCGAAGATTGGTTACAATGGCCAGATGTGGATGCACCAGCACAGGATTTAAGGGATATATATTTCCAATTTTTACAAAATAGATTAATCCATTCTGACAATTTCCTAAAAGCGGCAACGGATGCAAGAAAATAGACATTTATACGAATATGCGATCATCCGATACATGCCTAAGGTGGAACGTGGGGAATTTATCAATGTCGGCGTAATTACTTTTTGCAAACAAAAACGTTTTATCGACCTGCAATGGCATTTGGATACGGCAAGGATTCAGTGTTTTTTTCCAAATGCACCATTAGAATTGATAAAACAACAATTGGAATCATTTCAACAAATAGCCTCAGGTGCAAAAAGTAGAAGCCCGATTGCGAGTTTGGATGCACCTTCTAGATTTCGTTGGTTAACCGCAGCTCGTAGTAATATAATGCAATTATCTCCGATCCATATTGGATATAGTGACGATTTGCAATTGATAACCAATCAATTGATGGAAGAATATGTATATTTAAGAGAGGAGGAATGAGTTGAATGCTGAAAACAAAAAGCGTAATGCTTAAGGCAGAAAACTGCTTTTTGCATTACGCTTTTGGCTTTATGTTCGTTCTTATTCTGAAATCACAAATGATGGAAAACGCTTTTTTGCAGCATCTATTTTTGCCAAAACTTCTTTCTCAGTTCCTTCAAATGGACCAGAAGTTTCAATATTTAAAGTCGCCATCGAAGCCGCAAATGCCCCAGCTTTCTCAATAGACAATCCTTTTGCACGACAATATAAATAACCAGCCATATAGGTATCACCGCAACCTGTTGCATCAATAATCTGTAAAGGTTCGAAGGCTGGAATAAGGTGAAATTCGTCTTCACTATAGATGACAGAGCCCATACTTCCCAAGGTAATTATCACCTCTTTCACGCCCCAATCTGACAATATTTTCACTCCCTCGGTAACATCTGAAGTTCCTGTAAGCACTTCCATTTCAGATTCATTGGCTTTCAAATAAGTAACGTGTTGCAATGCATTTGTTTTCTCTTTCCAATCAATGGGAAAAACATCCACCCCTCTCACCTCGCGTAATAAACCTTGTACATCCAAAGACACCGTTGCTTTTTCTGCCAAATATGCCATCAAATCAGCGGAAAAGTCATCCGCTAAAAGGGAGCCAAGATGAAATATTTTCGCATGTATATCTTTCAATCCATCAATGGTAAATGGATCTGCTTTTTCCAAAACTCTTTGGATACGGATATCTTGATTTTCTGGATAAATATTTTCAAAAAAGACCGTGTGCTCGCTTGGCAATTGAATAATTTCAATACCACTATTACGCAATTTGGTTACGACATTTTCATCTTTTTTACCAATGGCTGTCACCAAAACAAATTGACGATCAATGTTGTGTAATGCTTTGGAGAAATAAAAAGCCGTTCCTCCTGGCATGAATACTTCACTTTTCGGCGTTACCACTTTATCCATGGTAATATGACCGACACAACATATATCAAACATAAACTAAAATTTAAAAATCGAAAATAATACACAGATTCCGCTATGGAATATCCATGTACTTGTGTATCTGCAAACAGATTTCCCATTGAGGATTACTTTTGACATAATCGATCATCAATGGCAACATCTCTGCACGCTTGCTCCATTCTGGTTGTATATATAATTTGCATGCTGGATTTACTTCTGCCGCATATTTTTCTGCCCAGGCAAAATCTGATTTATTGAAAATAATCACTTTCAACTCATTTGCTGCTTGAATTACATCCGGCAATGCAAATTTGAATTTCTTGGGAGAAAGACAGATCCAATCAAAATGTCCACTTAAAGGATGTGCTCCTGAGGTTTCAATATTTGTCTGAAAACCAACTTGATGCAACGCATCTGTCAAAGCATCTAATGGATGCATCAACGGCTCGCCACCCGTAATTACCGCAATAATATTCTTCGGATCTCCACCAACTTCCTCCAATGCCTTAGCGACAATTTGGTCAATGGAAAATTTTGGATGTGCGTCTATATCCCAACTATCCTTCACATCACACCAAACGCACCCCACGTCACAGCCACCCAAACGAATAAAATACGCCGCATGTCCTTGATAAAATCCTTCTCCTTGAATGGTGTAAAAGGACTCCATCACGGGCAAATGCATGCTCGTCTGAGTGGTTGTATTTTTTTCTATATTCTCTATCATCAACTACGCCTCTATCCCTTCTGCTTTTTTATAAGCAACTAATGTATTTTTTAATAATCCAGCGATGGTCATCAAACCTACACCACCTGGTACTGGTGTGATATAAGAAGATTTCGGAGCTACTTCTTCAAAATCAACGTCTCCACTGATTCTAAATCCTTTTTTCTTTGTAGCATCTTCAATACGCGTAATACCTACGTCAATGATAACCGCACCATCTTTTACCATATTTGCTTTTACAAATCCTGGTTTGCCCAATGCAGCAACAACGATATCCCCTTGCGCACAGATTTCTTCCAAATTTGGTGTATGTGAATGGCAAATCGTTACAGTACAATTACCATGAGGCAAATTGCTACTTAACAAAATACTCATCGGACGTCCAACGATATTACTACGACCGATAACAACCGCATGTTTACCTTTTGTAGGAATATTGTAATGCTCCAACATCAACATAATACCATAAGGCGTCGCAGGAATGAATGTCGGAATACCCAATACCAAATTACCCGCACTTACAGGATGAAAACCATCCACGTCTTTATTAGGATTGATACTTTCGATGACTTTTTTCTCACTAATATGTTTTGGTAAAGGCAATTGTACCAAAATACCATCCACACTAGCATCTTCATTTAACTTTTTAATTTCAGATAAAAGTCCTTCTTCCGAAACATTTTCATCCAATCGAATAAGCGTAGAAATGAAACCAATCTCGTGGCAATTCTTTTGTTTGCTTGCGACATACGTTTCACTCGCGCCATTATTTCCGACAAGAATAACCGCCAAATGAGGCGCTCTGCGATTTTGAGCAAGAAGTATATCCACTTCTTTTTTCAAATTTTCTTTTACTGCAGCTGCAGCAATTTTTCCGTCAAGTATTTGCATGATGCGTGCAAAGATAAAAAAGGGAAATAAGAATTTTAAATTCAATTCTTATTTCCCCAAGTTTATGGATTTGTTTTTGTTTTCTTTATTGTCTTACAAAGTTAAATGTAACAGTCGCTGGACGACCATCTACATTGATATCTTCCGTAGCTGTAAATCCTGAAGTAGTAGAATTTACAATATTCAAAATATAACCATCCGTAATTTTTTTTGCTTTCGCACCATTTAAAACTTTGAAACGAAATTGGCTCTGACCGTTTACGGTACGAATAGACCAGTTGATACTTCTTTGACCAGGACCACAATTGCTATTTCCTGAAATCGTATAACTACCATATCCATTGAATGGCAAATGCCATGTGCTACCTTCAAAACAATTTGGGGCAGCATCATCAAAAACTAATGTATTCAAATACACAGAATGAACAATCGTAGCTGTATCCTTTGCAAAATATTCTTTCTTAACACCACCAGAATCAATACCACTAAAACTAATATTATTTAAAACATAATCTCCATCAAGGTTCACTCCTGCAACTTTATGTCCAGAGGAACAAGAAATTAATCCGATCGTCACAATGCTTAATAGGGCAAGGACAAATTTGTTCTTTTTCATATTTTCAATTTAGGTTATACTTTATATGCAAGCAAAGTGCCAAATTTACCATTTCGCTCTTGCGGTAGGACTAATATTTAAATCTGCAAATTCACCACTCAAATATTTGTAATAGCCGGTAATAGCAATCATCCCTCCATTATCCGTACAATATTGGAATGGTGGACAAAAAGTCTCCCAACCTAACTCCGCTCCTACTTTGGTTAAAGTCTCACGCAGACCACTATTTGCGCTTACACCACCAGCGATACACACTTGATTGATTCCTGTCTGCGCAACTGCTTTTTTCAATTTTTTTATTAAAATATCAATAATGGTAAATTGAACAGATGCGCACAAGTCCTCTTTATTTTCCTCAATAAAATGAGGATTTTCGAATTTTTGTTTGTTTAAAAAATATAAAACAGATGTTTTCAATCCACTAAAACTAAAATTCAAATCGGGAATTTGCGGTTCTGCAAATTTGAATTTATGTGGATCACCCACTTTTGCATATTTATCAATCAAAGGACCTCCTGGATAAGGCAAACCTAAAATTTTGGCTGTTTTATCAAACGCTTCGCCAGCTGCGTCATCAATCGTTTCACCCAAAACTTCCAAATGCAAAGGATTATGTGCGACTACTATCTGCGTATGACCACCACTTACCGTCAAACACAAAAATGGAAAAGACGGTTTTTTATCCAAATACTCCTCCCCTGATGGAATAACATTGGCCAAAACGTGTGCTTGCATGTGGTGAACGGCGATTAATGGTACTTGCAAACTCATCGCCATCGATTTGGCAAATTGACTACCTACCAATAAACTGCCTATCAAACCTGGCGCTTGCGTAAAGGCAATTGCGGTAATATCTTTTGCGGAGATCTCTGCTTTTTTCAAAGCGGTATCTACCACTGGAACGATATTTTGAATATGGGCGCGACTAGCCAATTCGGGTACGACTCCGCCGTATTGTTCGTGTATTTTTTGTGATGCTGTTACATTGGAAACCACTTTTCCTTCGATACAAATAGCAGCACTTGTATCATCACAAGAAGATTCTATTCCTAAAATTATTGCCAAAATATTCTGATTTTGATTTGGCAAAATTAGACAAAAATTAGAGAAGGATATATAAGCTTTTTTATTTGCGTATAGCAGTAACTGGATTCAGACGTGCGGCCTGCATGGCAGGAATAATTCCCGCAAGTATGCCAAATACGATACAAATGGTAAAGGCAATCACAATAATATGACCGGCGATAAATATGGGAAAAGGCAAAAATGCACTTAAAATTAAGGAAAGTATAAATACTAACAAAAGTCCAATCGCTCCACCAAGCGAACAAAGAAAAGCACTTTCTATCAAAAATTCGGTCAAAATAGAGCCACTTTTAGCGCCTAATGCTTTTTTCAAACCAATCTGACCTGTTCGTTCTTTTACTGTTACAAACATGATATTTGCTACCCCAAAAACTCCTACAACCAAAGACAATCCGGCAATAAAAATACCTCCCCAATTGATCGCAGAAAAAATACTATCCGTATTATTACTGAGTACATTGATATCATTTAAGGCAAAATTATCTGACTGTCTCGGACTCAATCTACGTACTTGCCGCATCGCTCCACGTAATTCATCAACCAAAGCAGTATTGGAAACGCCAGGTTTTGCCATTACAATCAATACCGGAGAGGAATTGTTATTATTGATATTAAAAATATTCGCATAACAATAGTATCCCAAAATCACAGAATTATCATAGTCAAAAAACTGTGCGATACTTTTCCCTTGTTTTTCGAGAACGCCAATAATATTAATTCTTTTGCCTTCTACATTAATCGCCTTCCCAACCGCCGCCTGCGCAACGCCAAATAATTGACTCGCCACTTCATATCCAACCACACCAACAGAGCTCCCCCGTTCGAATTCATTTCTATTCAGATAACGACCATATCCAATCTTGAGTTTTTGGATCACGCTAAAATCTTCAGATACGCCATTTACACTAACATTGCTATATTGAAAATTTTTATAGTGCAGGTTAACGGTTTGATTATCCATAAAGCAAATATTGCTCGCCAATGTGGTACGCTCTTGAAGTAATTTTAATTCAGAATATTTTACTGCAGGACGATTGACAAATTTCCACCAGGGATAATCGGAAGAATTAAGATATTCCCATTTATCAATAAAAATGGTATTGGTACCAAGAGCATCGATATCTGATTTAATTTTTTGCTTCAAACTATCCACCAACGCCATCACTCCTATAATACAAAAAATACCAATCGTGATACCAAATAACGAAAGAAATGTACGCAGTTTATTGACCTTCAACTCTTGTAAGGCCATTAAAAAACTGTTCCAGATAATTGCTAGCTTCTTTCGCATAATTCAAAATTAGAATTTCATCCATAGAAATACCCATTTTGATATTGGTTTTATTTGAGCGGTTACATATTGGGATATATGGCAGAAAAAATAAAATGAAATATTTTTTTGTAAATAAAATTTTACCCCTATATTTGCACCCCGCAAAGCGATAAGCGGAAGGGCATTCGGGGCGTAGCGTAGCCCGGTTATCGCGCCTGGTTTGGGACCAGGAGGTCGCAAGTTCGAATCTTGCCGCCCCGACTAAAAAGACAAATCATTTAGATTTGTCTTTTTCTATTTTAAATAGTTTAGCTTTATATCGACAACCAAATACTTACTTATAAACTAATTTTTATGAAAATAACCTTTCTCTTGATTTCTCTTTTGTTGATTACAAACACAATTTATAGTCAAAGTTTAACACCAGAACAAATAATAGGGAAATGGAAAGTTGTGAAAATATTAAAGAAGCCAAGTAATCCAAACTTTAAAGACTTTTTGAAAGGATTTGAATCCGCAACGTTCGAATTTAAAAGCGATTCAAAATTTAACCTAACAACTAATAATAACAATAAAATATTTTCTATGCTTACAGACCATACCCAAAATGTGGATTGGATAATTAGAAAAAATATTCCAGTAATAAGCATTGGTTCTAAAACTGACCATTATAACACTTTAAATATTTACGCAAAATTGGGAGAAACCAATATCTTTCAGCTAGAAGAAAGTGAAATTGTCTTGCAAGTCGAAAAACTATAATTTTAATATATCCTTTAAATACATTATTCGAAAGAGAATTTAAGCATTAAAAAATATTTATGTTCTTAAATACTTATAATAATTTAATATCCCTATATTTGCACCCCGCGAAGCGATAAGCGGAAGGGCATTCGGGGCGTAGCGTAGCCCGGTTATCGCGCCTGGTTTGGGACCAGGAGGTCGCAAGTTCGAATCTTGCCGCCCCGACAACAATTGATTCAATTTGAGTCAAAAGCCTGTAAACAGTATGTTTACAGGCTTTTTTGTTTTATTTCGGGACTAAATAAATGCATTTCAATGCAAATATCTGGTGTACTAATAGGTGTACCCTCCAGTGTACCTAAATTAGCTTCGTAATTTATTGATAGTCAATATTTTGTACTAGCAAATTTGAACAGTTTTAGACTGTTTTGAATTCTCCTTTTGGAAATCGGAAGGAATTAAAGTGAAACATATTTATTGAACATTGAAAATGAGTGAGTTATGAAGTTAAATCAACAAACTATCGGAATCAGTTTTTTTGTAAGAAAAAGCAAAGTCAAAAACGCGCAATGGCCCATCTTTGCACGTATCACAGTCAACAAAGAACGTAAAGACTTTTCTATTAAAGAGTGGGTAAGTGTCAAAAGCTGGGATGAAAAACATAGTCGTGCAAAAAATACCCTCCCGGAATTAAGACAACTAAATACATACCTTGAATCCATACGAAGTAAAATCATGCAATCATACCGCCAATTGCAGTTGGATGGAAAAATCATCACAGCTGAAACGCTAAAACGATCTTACTTTGGGTTAGACGAAAATGCCAAAACCTTATTAGAGTTAATGGATTATCATAATTCTCAAATGGTTGGGAAACTTGCAGAAGGAACGCTTAAAAACTATAGATCTACATCCAGATATATCCAGAAATTTTTAATTGAATTCAAGAAACGTACAGATATCTTTTTGAATGAATTAGATTATCGTTTCCTATTAGAATTTGAACAATTTGTACGCAATACGCCACTTAAAGATTTTGATCCTTGCCATAACAATGGTTTAATGAAGCATATAGAAAGATTGCGAAAGATTACTAATTTGGGAGTTCGTTTAGGATGGTTAAGTAAAAATCCTTTTGAGAACTATAGAATTTCATTCCAGAAGTATGATCGTCAATTTTTAGATAAAATTGAACTAGACAAAATTGAACAATGTCCACTTAATGATTCTACATTAGTCATTGCTAAAGATTTATTTATCTTTAGTTGTTACACAGGATTAGCCCCCGTAGATTTATCGAAATTAACAAAAGATAATATCATTAATGGTGAAGGTCCAGAACTATGGATACATACAGAGAGAGAAAAGACCGGAACTATTGTAAATGTACCTTTACTACCGAAGGCAATAGAGATTATGCAAAAATATACTAATCATCCAATCGCCATTCATCGAAATAGACTATTTCCACCTCTTTCAAACCAACAACTCAATAGATCTCTTAAAATTATTGGTGAAATTTGTTCGATAAATAAATACCTTACTTTTTATATTTCCAGACACACTTTTGCTACTACAATTACGCTAAATAATGGCGTTCCCATGGAAACGGTCAGTAAAATGCTGGGACATACCAAATATGCAACCACCCAGATCTACGCAAGAATTTTAAACAAAAAAATTGGAGAAGATATGGCTTCTTTAAGAATCCGTTTGGCAGAAAATAAGAATAACTAAATCATATTTTTGATAAAATTTAACGATACACATTGTGACCAACTTGGGATAATCTAAATCAATTCTTTGAAGTTTTGCTTTATAAAATAATTTGATATGAATAATACAAATCATCCCAAGACAGAATTCAATATTGATGAAAATACATTAGTAATGATGGAAGCAATTAGGAGAATATTATCCGAGTTCCAACAAAAATTATTAATTGAAATTAGAATAGCTCTACAAGAAAAAAAATATCCAATTGAAAGAGAATGGATTAAAAGTAATGAGATAAAAAAAATACTGGGCATTAGTCATGGGACGCTTCAAACATTAAGAAATAATGGCTCTATTCCTTTTACCAAAATAGGTGGCGTAATTTTTTATTCTCGAGAAGAATTGAATAAAATTTTTAAACAAAAGGAATTTCAAACTTCTAAATAATTTGATAAAATTGGTAAGTAAGCATTAGTGGGGAAATTACAGTTTATAGAAATTTTTAAAATTATTCTTATAATAGTTACCTTTCTGCGAAATTTATGAGATGATCTCCCCATTTAAATCCTTATCTAATCTTTTTTTTCCGACTCTATTATTAATTACTGTGGCATTAACTTCATGTTCCAAAAATCAAGAAGCAGATAGCTATAATATACAGCAAGGTGCCGATACCGTACAGATAGGATATGTAGCTGGTACACATGGTTTAACTTTAAGAATGAATCAGGTGGTCAATGCAACTGTTGATTTAAAAATTCAAGTAACATCTAAGGATAGCAGTAAACATACTTTATCTATTGAAATACCAGCAAATTACAATGGCTGGGTAAGTTATCTTGGCGAACATTATATTGTGGAATGGAATTATGATGCGGGATATAAAGATTCTGTTACAAATACAATAACCAATCCCAATTACTCAACAATCTTATCGGATTATGCTTATTTGAGAATCCTGGGAATTAGTTCAAGTGATAAATCTTATGGTTTCCAAGAAATTAGATATGATGAAGATTGGCACTATACAGATCCATTAATGCCTGCAAGTATTATTTCATTTACAGCAAATGGAAAAGCGCAAACCTTTAAAAAATATTTTTTCGAAAAAAAATATTTTTTATATAATGTAGGTGGTCCAGGAATATTCGGATTAACTTGGGATAAATTGGCTCTATTCACAAATCAAATCAACTATGACGATTTTAAAGTGAACAAAACTGTTCCTATACCTTATTTCAATTATAGTGAGCAAAATATATACTATGGAAATGGAACTCCTTCAGATAATCATTTAGGCCTGAGTAAGAGTACTATTGAATTATCTGTAACATCTATTTCAGATGGAGCATTTGATGGTATTTTTTCAGGAAAGACTTGGATTGCAGGAACTAACGGAGATACATTAATTATAGAAAATGGCACAATAAGTAATTTACCTTTTTCTATTTATGGTAAGTAATTTTATAGTTTTGAAGATATTTTTTTAACGATTGTCAAATGATTTTTTTGCAATAAAAAATATCAAACTTGTCTATTAGTCGATTCATAACTTATTAATTCCTAACATAAAATAATATAACATTCAACTCCCAGCGGGATCACAACACACGCTAAATTTTAGCGTGTTTTTGTATATAAACCAGTTAGAAATCAAGGTTTTACAAGAAAAGCGATAAAATTCGATTAAATCGAATTAAAGCCAAAAGGGGACCTATTGGGGGACCTAAAAGGGGACCTACTTTTACAACATGCATGGAGACAAGTGCTCCATTCTCATAAATTCTTTAGCACAATTGTTCATTTTTTAAACTTGGTAAGCATGGCCCAAGAACAATTGATACCACTTTATTATCTGTCCCGTAAAAAAGAAAGAAAGGACGGTAAATGCCCTATTTGGGTACGAATAAGAATCAATGGAGAAAGAAAAGATTTTTCCACAGGACTTTTTGTGTTTCCGGATCACTGGAACAATGAATTGAAACTGGTCACGGGAGGAGCCAAAAGCCTTTCCGTTCCGGCAAACAATGCCTTGTCACAGATGACCCGGGAAATTAGCAATCTATACATCCTACTTTGTATTCAGGAAAAATATGTCACAGCCGAAATGGTTGTAAAAGCCTACAAACCGGAGCCAAAACTCAAGGCCGAAAAAGATTTGAAGGAAGAATTAAAGGATTTCGAACTCGAACAACACATAATTGATTTAACGAAAAGAAGTGCTATCCATTTCAAAAAATGTAAAAAAGCCGAAATCTATGTTTCCGAATTATCAAGGGAGTACCATTTTTCTGTATTGGACAAAGAACAAAACACTATCAGACAAGAAATTGAAAAAATAGAGGAACGCTCAAACAAGTATTTCAATTCTGTTCAAAAAGATACCATAACAATACAGGATGTTATAAACGAGTTTTTATTGCAATTTTTACGAAAAGTTATGGCAGGTACGCGCAAATTTTCTACTTATCTAAAATGGTTGGATACCAAACAAAAACTATTAAATTTCACTGCCTATCATTTGAAACGTAGTAGTATTACCCTCACTGAAATCAAACTCAAGTTTGGTGAAAAATTGTATGATTATCTTACTGTAGTGGCAGCATGTGGCAACAACAACACTATGAAGCACATCAAGAATTTTAAACAAGTACTTGACCGAGCAGTTACTAGTGAATGGATCAATGTCAATCCATTGAAATCTTATAAATGTACATATAAAGAACCCGAACCGGAGGCCGTATTTATGGACGACATACAAAAACTCATAAATGCTGACAACCTGAATAGTAGCGAAGAAATGGCAAAAGACGCTTTTCTTGTAGAAACCTTTACTGGCTATGCCTATGCAGAATTGGCTGCACTAAAAATGACAAACTTAATTATTGGAATAGATGGAAAACAATGGCTGTCCATTGAAAGAGGAAAAACGCAACGCAATGAAACTGTGCCTGTAATGAAAATTGTTTCAGATATAATTTGCAAATATGAAATCCATCCAAAACGTATGAACTATAGTTTTTTATTTCCAGTCTTTAGTGTCCAATACTATAACCGGCTTTTGAAAGGTATTGCTAATAAGGTCGGAATTAATCATGACTTGCATAGTCATGTGGGGCGTCATACATTTGCGACCACAATCTTATTGGATAATGATGTACCATTAGCAACTGTCAGTAAAATGCTTGGTCACCATTCCGTCCGAATAACAGAACGCTATGCTAAAGTAAGTAAGAAGAATATAGGTAAACATGTAGAGCGGGTAGAAAATTTGCTTTTTAAATTTCAATTTCTTAATTGATAACTATTTTTAAAAGTAGTATCTATATCCTTAACATACACAGCTAAGGAGATAGATGCTACCATATCTTTTTCTTAAAAATATTCTCTTATGACGTAAGCAATTCTGTTTGTTTATAAAAAAAATAGAAATTTTAATTAGATGATATTCGTAATCTTATGAAAATTTACAGTTCAAAAGAATAAAAGTATCTGACCTAACAATAAAAAATATCCCATATCCTATTTTCAAATCATGAATCAACAAACTAAAATCTTATCGTTGGATGATTTTAATAAACCATCAGAAACAATTCTATTAATAGTTAAATTTATGATTAGATCTATTTGCGTACCTACTTTAAGATAGTCAAAAATACGAGCTGTTAATCTAACTAAGTCACTTCTATTCAAACTTAGATTAGCATTCATAATTTCCATAATGGCAACTTTTATTTCTTCTGGTGCAATATCATCTATTGTGCGTTTTTCTTCAGAATTATCTCTATAATGGTCCAAGCTTGAAGGCGTTATTTCCCCACTCCAATAAAACTCTTGATGTGAATTTATTTTTTGTATTCCTGGTATTGAGTATACTATTTCTGTCAAAAAATTACTGAGCTTATTCCCTGCACGAGCAGT
This sequence comes from Rhizosphaericola mali, assembly GCF_004337365.2. Taxonomy (GTDB): domain Bacteria; phylum Bacteroidota; class Bacteroidia; order Chitinophagales; family Chitinophagaceae; genus Rhizosphaericola; species Rhizosphaericola mali. The sequence goes on from NZ_CP044016.1 coordinate 3,158,253, forward strand.
ATTCCATAGTTTTAATATTTTCTTTTGCAAATAATTTTTACTAATTGGAGCTTCAATATTTACCAATTCTTTAATCTGATTCAAAAGGTACACTCGATTTTCTGGATAATATATCGTTTCGGAATTGGCAAATGGTAATGGCTCTAGTTGAGCACAAGTGTATGGAATCTTAGAACAGTTTGCAACTTCGTCCGTAATTTCTAATAATGGTTGATCTGTTATAGATGTATTTTCATGCTCAATTTTATTATCTAAAACAGTATCATTTTCCACTTTAGGACGATTAATAATTTCCTCTATTAAACACAAAATATTTGCGACTATTTGTTCCTTATTTTTAATCCAATCAAGAGACCAAATTCTAAATATGTCCCAACCTAAAGATTTAAGAACGCCAGGCGCCAATAGTTCTCGGTCATTAGTCGTATGAATATGATAGTAATTTTCTCCATCTAATAAAATACCCAATACATATTCTTTCTCATTGTTAGGGTGTATGATTCCTATATCAACTTTATAGTTGGAAGTTCCAATATTTTTTTTGATATGCAAACCTTTATGCTGTAAACTATCCGCGATTGAATCAACTAATGAAGAATTACTTATAGTATTTTCTAAGTTTTTTAATGGTAGATTACCTTTTTGTGCAAAATTCAAAAAGTCTTTTAATCCCTTTACACCTTCAGACTTGGTTCTGTTCAAGTCTATTTGATCGCCAATAAGTGAAGAAAATATTTTCATTTCATACCGCGCTCTCGTTACTGCAACATTCAACCTACGCCAACCACCGTCTCTGTTTAATGGACCAAAATTCATAGAAACTTTTCCAGACTCGTCTGGCCCATATCCTATGGAGAATAAAATTATATCTCGCTCATCGCCTTGTACATTTTCTAGGTTTTTAATAAAAATAGATTCTACTAACTGCATCGCATATTCATCCAATAATGGATTTTCTTGAAACATTTTTTGTAAAAGATCTTCTATTAAATTTTGTTGTATTTGACTAAAAGTAACAACACCTAAAGATTTTTCATTTTTTGTAGTTAAATGAGTTTTAATATAATTTACTATAGCCTCTGCTTCATGAATATTTGTTCTTGTTTTACCTTTATCATAAAAGCCTTTTACAAATTCAAATGTTACTTTTTGATTCAAATCATCAGGAGACGGAAATGTCAATAATTTACTATCATAGAAATGCTTGTTACTGAAAGAAATCAAACTTTCATGCTTACTACGATAGTGTCTCAACAAATAATTGGACGGAATCGATAACGCCAGACAGTCATCTAAAATACTTTCCAAATCTTCTAATTCATAATTATCCTCATCTGTTTTGGAACTAGCAAAAAAACTAGTGGGCGGCATTTGTTTTGGATCTCCTACAATGATCGCTTGTTTGGCTCTTGCCAATGCACTGATGGATTCGGAGGTAGGTAGCTGTGAGGCTTCATCAAATATCACTAAATCAAAATGATCTTGATTGACATTGAAATATTGAGCTACAGAGATAGGACTCATCAACATACAAGGCTTCAGCCTTGGAATTAAAGTAGGTATTTGATCAAATAATTTGCGGATCGATAATCCTCGACCTTTACTTCTAATGGCTTTTTGCAAGATTCCTATTTCAGAGCTTTGCACGGCTTCTTGGTTGAAATTGGGAATATTGGAACTTAATTGTACTATCAATTTATTTTTGGAAATTTCAATAAATTCTTTGTGCAAATCTTTGTATTGATGTATCATCGACTCATAAACGGAAGCATCAAAACGGTTCAATATTTCTTTTGCGTTAATGCCTTGAATGAAATTGTTGAGATGAAGTATTTTATAAAATTCGATTTCAATATTTCCCGTATCAAAAATGCCTTGTTCTAATTTTTCAATAAACCAATGGAGATTTAATTTATCGGCTTTAAACTTGAAAATATTATAGTTGATCCAATCTTCCAATTTAGGCAGACTAGCATTTATAACTTCTAATTCATCTTTATCACCAATAGAATATAAAAAGGTAGAAAGGTGATTACGAGCTTCTTCTAATTTCTGACTAAGAGAAAGCGGCGCATCAATATTTTTGTCAATATTTTCGGTAATAAAGTTATGTTTTATCCAACTTTCTGAATCTGCAACGTTAGACAACTGTAGCAATTCTTGAAGTTTTACTATATTCTCCAAATCCTTTTCAATAGCATCAATATTTAATTTTTCTGAAGAAAAATATGCATTATATAGCGATCCAAATTGTTGATATTTAGTGTCTGAGAGATTATTAAGTACCGCTTTATACGTTTCTAGTTGAGTAAAAATTTGATCTATATCTTGTTCAGAAGACAATTTAATTTTTGCAAAACCTTGTAACTGTGCTTTAATTTTTCTTTGTTTTAACCATTTTGGAAAAAACCAAGCGTGCTTGGATTGATTCCACTGAAAATTCCAATTTTCCGAATCAAATTTTAAAATACTTTTATTGAAATTACTCAAAATATGAGATTCAATTTCTGCGTGCTTTTCATTTTCTGACAACCAAAACTTTAGCGTGCGGTTCTTCTCCTTATCGAAAATAAAATCAAAAAGAATAGGTCTAATTTTATTAGCTTTTATGAATGATATCACAGGAACGAACAATGTAATATCTTTTTCGGCTAACAGATATTGTTGAAATACAGCACTCGCTTTCTGGGAACAATGAATATACTCTTCTATTGAGGTTGATAAATTTGATTTACTTTCATATCGATGCGCCGTAAGTTTTACTGATTTTAGTGGATGTTGAGACGGCTGTCCAATCTTCGCTGCAACTGCACTAAAAGGCTTCAACCAATCAAGCCATTCATTCCATTGTTGCTCATCAAGTTGATCAATATCAATCGATAATTTCAATTCATTTTTAAATGTAATCTCATTTATCTCAATAAATGAAAGACTATCAAATATGCTCCAACCAATATTATTTTTGTGATGTAATTGCGTAACGAATTTATTCAGTTCTTTTTTTCTTTCATCTAATCGACCGCCTTCCAATACAAAATCTCTATTCAATTGATATTTGGGTACGTCTAATGTTCTTTCAAATTGTTGAAGGACATCAGATTTCTTAGATTTATTGGAGTGTAACTCTAATGTGAAAGGACTTAACCCAATACTTTCTAATCGATGGTGTACTACATCCAACGCCGCTTTCTTAGCCGCAACAAATAACACTTTTTTTCCATTAGCTAAGGCGTCCGCTATAATATTGGTAATAGTTTGGGACTTACCTGTTCCTGGAGGGCCGTGAAGGATAAATGTTTTATTGAGATTAGCATTCTTTACAGCATTAAGCTGAGAATTATCAGCCGAAATGGGTAATGTAAGCAGTGCTGCAGGTAGATTTTCTAATGCTGCATCATCACTTTCTACGCTTTCTAATGAGGCGGACAACTTGCCTTCTATCAAGCTTTTAACAATGGAACTTTTTTGTATTTCTTCAGAATATTTAGAAATATCTTGCCAAAGTATTAATTTATTAAATGAAAAGATTCCTAATACAATTTGCTCCATTACGTCCCAACCTTCGAGATTCATAATGGCATTTCTTATAATTGCCAAGACCTTTCCTACATCTACGCCAGACTCGTCCATGGGTAAATTTTCCAAGGCATTAAGATTTAACTTATATTCTTGTTTCAGATACTCTACCAATGTAATATTAATCATAGTCTCCTCTTCCCGGCTACGCAGCGTATATTTAGTATTGGCCGATTTTCTAGAAAGTTCTACAGGAACCAATAATATTGGTGCAAATCTTGGGATCGTTTTGGCCTTCGAATCAAACCATTTCAACAGACCGAGCCCTAAATACAAAGTGCTTTTGCCGTTTTCTTCTTCTGCTAGTTTGGACGATCTGTAAAGATTGGTGAGAATCGTTTCTAGATCATCACTGTGGTAAGTAGTTAGTAATCTATTGTATTTAAACTCCTCATCTGCAAGTTTAAATAATGGCAAAGAAGAGTGCAATGGTGCTATATAGTTGCCATATTTTCGAGTAATAGGTTGATTATCGTTTGGATGAATGGTGTATGTTTTACCATCTGCTAAAGTATCTTCTAGTAAATTGATCTTGAGATCAACTATTTGTAACATACTTTTTGTGAAGCGAATATTGAGCAAATTATTTCTTAGTGACAAATCCAAAAGTTTACGCTCCCATATCTTTTGCTTGGTTAAATTGCTTAAATCTGTTAATTCTAAACTATCATAAACATTTCCAAATTCAAATTCTTCATCCAAGGTAAAATTTGAATCGGACTCTAGTTGGTTTGATTCTTTACTTAGAACATCTTCTGATTTTACTGTAGGCAAAGGGAATATTCCATTAGATCTACAGCTCTTTACATCTATAGATAAAATAAAATCGTCGAGATTCATTAATTCCACTTCTGCATTGGCAACAGCTTTGCTAAATGGAATATTATTGCCCTTACATAGATTGGTAGATTCTATTAATGCAATTTCTTTGGTACCAGATGCTATCCTTTTAGAAATAGCAGCTTGGTCAAAATTAACCATTGTATCAAATCGCTTGTCTTCTATCCAAACGCCAACAAATGCATGCCCTTTGGTAATTATGATTATTGGATGAAGGCTAATCGCTTCTAAACAGGCAGCGAACAATAGTGATAGGTCTATACAATTGCCAAATTTTGTTTGCCAGACTTGATCCACTAGGCGAATACGTTGTCCATGACTTTCAAAACTCGGAGGCATCGCACTATATATGAACTCTTGATTTTGAATGGCTTTATAAATTGCAGAAACCATCTGTACAACTCTTTCCTTGTCTTTTCTTTGATACCCTTCAAAAGAGGGCGATAGATTATTATTTTCCAATATTTCTATCGCTTTTGTCTTGATCTCATAGATAGTTGGATGATTTGGGATTACATAAGAACATAACAATTGAGGAAGCACCTGCAAACCACCAAAATAATCCATTGGTAACACATCTAAAGCTATTTGTTTAGTCTGTAACTCTATATTTCCAGTAGATATTTTAATATTGATATTATCAACATCCTTTTCTGTAAGATTTCTTAATAAAGAAAGATTAAATTGAAAATCAAACTTTGAAACTATAATTTTTCCATCAATGGGTTTATCTATAAATACCTGATATTCTTTTATAATGTCTAAACTAGATGAAACTTCTACCTTAATATTTTCCGTATTTTCTGGCAGATTATGTACTTCTATTTCTTGAAGAAAATTGTATTTATTTAAACAAAATGTATAGTTGATGAAAGGATAATATCCTACTACAATTTCGGGAGTCAGTATTTCTTCATTCATAATTTGGTCTAGTTTTTCTATTATTTCAAGGGTATTTTATAAAGTTCTTATTTAGGGATATTATAGTCACCCCTATTTATGTTTTTTGAAGTTTTCTGCCTGCTCCAATACATTTTTGTAAACATCATCCTGTGTAATTGGCGGATAACCAAATTGGTGCAACTTGACGATAATATCCATTTTTAATTGGGCTTTGATGTCGTCACGTTCGCTCCAATCAGGATATTTAGCAGTGTTGTCTACGATAGCTTTTATCTCACGAGCCAATTCCAGCATTTTATCTTTATCGAATTCAAATCCATATTGTTTACAGATCATATCCAAAATGTCGTAAAATGCTTTTTCTTCATAGTCAATTCCCAAATCTTCAAACGAAGCCATTTCTTGTCTTAACTTTAGAATCAAATCCAAAATTTGTTCAGAGGTATCGGCTTGTATTCCGTCATAATCCAAAATATCTCTTTCACTTCGCTCATTGTATCGATTAATGATACTTTGTAAACGTTCGGCAAACTCTATTCCTTTAATTTTATTTACTTTCTTAAAATCTGAAATGGTTTGTTTCAGTAGTCGTTCTAGGATTTTTACCTTGGTATTTGGCAATTCTAAATTGCTAATTCTCTCAATGAATTTATCGTTGAATAAATCTATCGCATTGGCTTTGTTATCATCCAATTTAAAAATTTCTTCCACACCTTCAGAAATGATGGCTTCCTCTACCATTTTGCTCACTTTTTCATTCATTTGAGCAGTATCAGGAGCTTCACCTTTGGTCAATTTTACCACGATAGATTTGATCGCAAAATAAAAATGAATTTCATCTACATATTTTTCCGAAAACAAATTAGAACCACTTACCAAGTTATAAGCAGATTTCAATTTTTTTGTAACATCTACAAAGAATTTTTCCGATTGCTCCGTTTCCAAAACCAACTCCGAAGCTCGGTTCAAACATTTCAATTGCTCAACAGGATTTCCTTCAAAATATTCGGTCGTGTCAAATTGATGGAAAAATTGTCGAAGTAATTCTACTTGGTCTTTTACAATTATAACAGCTTTATCTAAATCTTCAAAGTCATCGTCAGCAGTTGTTCCGTTGAACATTCCTAAGGCATGATTCAAGTTCTTTTTGATGCCAATATAATCCACCACCAAACCTTTATCTTTCCCTTCATATTTTCGATTCACTCTAGAAATTGTTTGAATTAAATTATGCGTTTGCAAAGGTTTATCAATATATATCGTATCCAAAAATGGCACATCAAAACCGGTTAGCCACATATCGACTACAATCGCAATTTTGAAATTGGATTTAATTTGTTTGAATTGACGATCCAATTCTTTTCGTTCCTCCTTACTACCTAAAAGATTCCACAAACTTTGTTCATCATCTTTATTTCTGGTCATTACCATTTTGATATACTCAATTGGTAAAACTTCCTTTTGTTCTTTTTCGGTAAGATTTTCTGCAATTTTTATTTCGTTCCATTCAGGACGTAAGTTTATTATTTCCTGAAATAATTTATACGCAATTCCTCTGGAGGCACACACAATCATCACTTTTCCCGCAACGGTTGCATTCTCTTCTAAACGGCTTTCGTAATGTTTGATAAAATCGTGAGCAATGGCTTTTATTCTGTCGCTATCGCCTAAAACCACTTCCATTTTCGCAATAGCTTTTTGGCTGGCTTCCACATGATATTCACTTGCCCCTTCCTCTACTGCATTTTCGTAATAGCTTTCAATTTCTGCTACCTTCGCATTATCCAAGTTAACTTTTGCCGCTCTACCTTCGTACACCAATCTCACCGTAATTTCATCGTTGACCGATTCAAACATGGTATATTGATCGATTACATCGCCAAATACGTCCAACGTTTTATCAATTGGCGTTCCTGTAAAGCCTACATACGTTGCATTGGGTAAAGAGTCGTGTAAATATTTGGCAAAACCATAAGATTTCTTCACACCATTTTCATCAATTTTTACTTTTAAATCCAGATTAACTTGGCTACGGTGGGCTTCATCTGAAATGCAAATAATGTTGTTTCTATCAGATAAAATATCGTCGTCTTCCGCAAACTTTTGAACGGTAGTTAAATACACACCACCACTTTCTAAGCCTTTTAATCTATTGCGTAAATCTTCTCGTGAAGTAATATTGATGATATTTTCATCCCCAATAAAATCCTTCGCATTGGTAAAATCTCTGGATAATTGATCATCTAAATCTGTTCTATCGGAAATGATGATAATTGTTGGACTTGAAAATTTTGTAGAGCGCATCAACAATCTCGATAAATATAACATTGTGAAGCTTTTACCGCAGCCAGTCGCGCCAAAATAAGTACCACCTTTTCCGTCTCCTTCGGGTTTTCTATGTGCTAGAATGTTCTGAAATAATTTATTGGCAGCATAATATTGAGGATATCGAGTAAGGATTTTCTTTTCATTTTTGGATGTGTCTGGAAACAATACAAAATGATGAATAAGATCTACTAAACGAGCCTTATTCAACATTCCATGAACGATGGACGTAGTGGTTTCTATTCCTGTGAGTGCTTTCTTTTCGTCACCAGTAATTTTGTTCCAACCATAGAAAAATTCATAAGGAGAAAATATAGTTCCTGATTTATTGTTGATACCATCGCTGATAATACAAAATACGTTGTACTTCATCAATTCTGGAATATCTCTTCTATATCGAATCGTGAGTTGCTTAAATGCATCATGAATGGTGACTTCCTCTTCAATGGCCGTTTTAAATTCAAAAACTACTATTGGGATTCCATTGATGTACAAAATCAAATCTGGAATACGCAATTCCGATCCTTGGATCTCTAATTGATTGACGATCTGAAATGAGTTGTTATGCTCATTTTCAATATCGATGTAGCGAATGTGCAAATCCTTTTTATTGGGATTATTGCGTTTAAAAATAAATCCATCAGCTAATAGTTTACATATATATTTATTTGAATCATACAGATTAGAAGCGGATTGAAAAGCCAATTCGTTGATGATGGTTGTTAATTCAATTTCTTCCAAATTGGAATACCGATTCAGTAGAAAATTTTGTAAATCTTCTCTGATTAAAACTTCTTGATTAGATTTTCTTTCTAATTTATTGCCATTAATATAATCGTAACCTTCTATTTGCAAAAGGCTTATGAATGCTTGTTCTAGTTGTGATTCTGTATATTTCATGATAACTTTTTCAAGTTAAGTTTTTAAGTTTTTTATAACACGATCACATAACGTGTTACATTTTTGAAATTTTTGTAACATGACAAAATAACGTGTTACATTTTTCGGGTTTTTGTAACATGAAAAAATAACGTGTTACAATTTTAGAGTTTTTATAACATTTTGCTTATTCGTCATTCAACTTATGCAATTGAGTAGCTTCATTTAAAAATTGATAAAGTGCTATGTTAATATAAAAATTCTCTTTCCCAATTTTTTGACGATGAACCAAATTCAATTCCACTAACTGATCTAGATAGCGAGATGCTGTTTGTCTCGAAACACTTAAATCTTGTACTAAAAAATCAATTTTAGTATACGGATGTTTAAATAAATTATTAATTAAATCTTGGGAATAAATTCTAGGCAATTCTGAGCGAATCTTCTCTTTATAAGTTTGCATTAAACTTTTAATGCCTTTAATTATAGAAATCGTTTGTACAGAAGTTTTTTCTATAGCCTCTAGTATAAAAAGAATCCAATCCTCCCACTCGTTGGAGTCTCGAGTATATTGCAAAAGCCTGTAATATTCAGCTTTATTTTGATTAATAAATCGGCTTAAATATAGAATAGGAAGATGGAGTAATTCTTCTTTAATCATATATAAAATATTAATGATTCTCCCTGTTCTTCCATTTCCATCGTAAAAAGGATGAATACTTTCAAACTGATGATGAATAATAGCTAACTTTACCAAAGGATCAAGATCAGACAGCTCAGAATCATTAATAAAGTTTTCTAAATTATTCATATGTTCACTAATCTCTTTGAAACTTTGAGGTGGAGTATAAATTACTTCTCCTGTCTGATCATTTTTAAGAGAAGTTCCAGGAACTTTTCTAAATCCTGTTCTGGTTTCTTCTAAAACAGCATGAATTTCAATGATGTTGTTAGAAGTTAACAATCCTATTTTTCTTACCAATTCAAACCCAAATTTTAAAGAGCTAGAATAGTTATATACCTCTTTCGCTGCAAAACTTGTAAACTGTTTTGCGATGGAATCGCTACTAAAAAGCTCATCATGCGTAGTGATAATATTCTCAATAGCTGAACTGTCTTTTGCTTCTTGTAAAGAAAGTGTATTTAAGATAATCTCTTCATTAGGAATAGTTTCCGATACACCGTTTAATTCAGCTAGTGCTTTGTTTGCCGCAACAGTTTTTTTGAAAACTTTTTTTGTTTCCAAATCAAAATCTAACGGTAACGTGGGTATTTGATAATTACTCATTTTTTTTTATTTCATTTACTTCTTTCTGTATCCAAACGGGTGTATAGCGAAGTTGTGACTTTATAACAGAAGGGTCTAACTTCAATATGGATGGTTTTAATTGGATTAAAAAATCATCGTTGTTTTCTTTTTGCCCTTTTTCTTTGAGTGCTTGTACAATTAAATGCAATAAGTCATCCTTAATGGCAAAACTCCTAGCAGCCGTTTTCTTGAATTTGATGCTCCTATTTCCAATTTTGATTTCTCGTTGAGAACCATCCGTAAGGTAAACCGCTTTAAGTGGAATTTGTGTACTAAGGCCTAATAAATACAAAGCAAGAACCCCTGTAGCTGCAATGCGTGCTTTGTCCCGTTTTGCAATTTCTTTTGCAACTTCTTCTATATTGGGATTGATGATTCCCAGCAAAGGATCTATTTTAGGTTTTAAGTAAATACCATGTGCTAAACGTACCAAAACAGCCTCTTTCTCTAAACGTGAGAGTACCTGACGAATATTTTCAGGCGAACCATATTTTGAAAAATCATCTGCAAAAAATAGTTTGCCACGAGATGATTTTAAAATCTTTGTTTCTATTTGGTTTTTAGACATTCTTAGACTATTTCACTTGAAATTCTTGTCACAAATTTAGTAAATATTTGTGACAAGAATAATACCTCGATAAGGATTATCCTAGTTGTGATTCTGTATATTTCATTATGTACACAATTCTATTCTGAAATCCTTTATTTAATCCTATTTTTCCCTTTCTGAGTTAAATAATAGCGTTGATTCCTGCTGGTTGGTTTATCGGGCAAGGTCAAAGCTATGTATCCTGCGTTAATGGCTGGTTGCAGATAATTTAATCTGAAATTTTCACGATCGGCTAACTTAAGCAAGTCTTGTAATTCTTGTCTGGAATGTTGTCCGTCTATTACCTTCAATAACGCTTCGACTTGCGGGGTATCTTGCGGGGTATCTTGCGGGGTATCTTGCGGGGTATCTTGCGGGGCAATCTCTTCGCTTGCAGGTAAAGTCAATCGAAGAAAGTTTTCAGAAAATTGAAAATTTTCTTTTGAATATGCTTGCAATATCCTTGGCACACCAGAACCTAATTGCTCCACCAAATCCAAATCCTTGAAAATACGCATCAATTCCTTATTTCTCGGAACAGAAAAACCTTCGAAAAATTCCTCTTGCGACAAGCCAGAAGGTAAACTACCATAGGAGGTAATTTCTATGCGATCGGCAAATATTTCAAACTTGGGTGCTATTTCTCTGGTATAATCATTATGCACAAAAGCATTAATCACCGCTTCCCGAAGGGCTATGGCATTCCATAAACGCGTTTCTTGTCGTTCTTTGGCAGTTATTTTAGTAGAAGTCCGATTTTCAAGTTGGAGCTTATCCAATACTTGTTTGGTCGCCTTTACTAAACATTCGTAACCATATTCGTTACTTTCTATTAAATCAATCCTATCCAAACCCTTATAACGCGCCACTTTTATAGATACAGCATTGATATCATTCATCAAATAAGCAACATAATTGTACTTACCATCTTCTGTGAGTAATTCAAGATTTCTTGCAAATTGCTGATTCAGTGTTTTATCTACCGACTGATAATAAATATGCAACTGCTGAAACTTCAAATCCTGTTTGGGCGACTGAATAGTGCCAATAGCATTGTGCACTCTTTTACTGAAGAGACTTTCGATTTGTCTTGCAGTCATCGGTTCTGCAGCACTACCTATGCGAATGAAAGCACCTTTTTCCGAAAGTCCATATTTCTTTACATAATATGGTTTTTCATAACCTCCTGCTACTATGAGTTTGATAATTTCTTTACCGTCTTTTTGCTCCAATGCCAAATCAAACAAACCTAAACAAGAAGGAACTATATTGTTTTTCAATCGATCTTTTATCAATAATTGTTCTTGGTCGGCATCGGTTAAGCCAACGATTGTTCCATGCTTGTCTATGCCAATATAAATCACGCCACCTTCCTTGGAATTAAGAAATGCCACCACTTCCTTCTCCAATTCTGGCGTTACCTTTTGTTTGTATTCTGTATGTTGGTTTTCGGTGTCTTTCATTGATTAATTTAAACTTGATACAACTGAATTTTGAATTACAGGTTCTTCTTTACCAATACTTTGTAGTAAAGCATTGTATTGTTCTTCATCTTTGTCCTTTATTTTATCAAGGATAAATTGAGCAACTCTTTTTAATTCAGGTATATCAATTGGACTCATTCCGCGGTCAAAAATTTCTTCTAAATGTGATAATTCATTATTTACACGGTCTGTTAATGTTGCCGCTTGCTGATCGTTTCCAAAATATTTTAACAGTCTCTTTGAATTAGCATTTTGAGTTTGATTATCAATTTTTGATGGATATTTATAAAATAATAATGCTTCTAAAAATTTTCTAGCATTATTTCCGAAATTATAGAATAGAGAATGGTTATCATCATTTATTATTTCAGCTTTAGCGCATTTGTAAATTTGTTCAAATAAGAAATTAAATTCAGTAACATAATTCTTTAAATAATTTGGCATTAGAGCTAATTCACTATAATCGCTATATCTATTAATTATAAAATACTCATATTGATTTTTCGAGAATTTCAATCTTTTTAGATATTTTAAAAAATCTAAATTATGTGTTGAAAGAAAAATCTGTTGAAACCTTTCTTTTATAAATAGCTCAGAATTTATTAAACTGTATATATAGAAAATATGATTCGAATCCAGACTGGAAATAGGATCATCAATAAAAATAATGGGTTTTTGTCCTGCAGTATGAATATCATCTAACTTAGCCATAAAGTAGCAAAATGAAATAATACTACACTCCCCTTCACTAAGATGATATGCAAGATTCCTATTTCTAACAATATTAAATCTGATTTTTTTGTAGGAATCAATTTCTTCTTCAATAGCTTGTAATTCTAAATTTTGATGTCCAAAATAATTTCGCAAATACTCATTAACTCTCCTTGCCCCCTCTTCTTCGTTATTCAATTGACGAGATAAGTCTTCAATTTCTTTTTCCTTTTGTTTGATAAATACAACTAAATCATCTCTTTCTTGTTTTTTTGTGTTATAATCGGATTCCTTAGCAGTAATATTTGTTTGAAGAGCAGAGTATTGAATTGTATCTACAAATCGTTTAACTTCTAAAAGTCTCAATTCTTCTTTTGCTTCCTTAATTTTATCAATTAATTCATTTGAATAAGCATTATTTTTATCTCTAAGTTCATTGTAGCTTGTAATCACATCAGTTAAACTTTCTTCTGAAAAGGAGATTGAATCTTCAACTGTAACAGGAGTGTGAATTGCTGATAAACGTTCATTAATTTTAGACACTAAAAACTCTAAATCAGTTTTATAATTAGTAATATGTACATTGAAATTTAAAGAACATGCCGCCAATTCTTCATGAAAGCTAATATAAAAAAAATCTGAACTTGGTAACCTGTATGACTCTACATTAGCTATTTCTGTTTCAAGTTGTCTTTTATAAGACAAAAGAGAATCCCCAAGTTTTTTGGTCTCATCATCAAAATGATCGTCTAATTGTTCCCAACGAGATGTTTTAATAGGATTACCACAAAACTTACAATCACAATTTCTGTTTTCTGTATGAAGTTCATAACCCTTTTTTACCCATTCGTTTAGAGAACTATTTGCTAATAATTCAGCAATTTTGTTCCCATCTAATAATGATTGATTTAATAAATCTGTAATTTTCGCTAAAACTTGAGTATAAACATTTATAAATTTAATTTCTTTCGTAACATTCGTTTTTTGTACTTCTTTTATTTGTTGAAGATTTAAAGCTTCTTTAGAAGAATCGATTGGAACAAAAGATCCTTTTAAGACAATTCCAATATCACGATTTAGCTTTGTAATATTATAGCTAATATCCCCAAATTTTGCATGCTGTTGCTTTATGCTATTTGTTCCACCTGTTGCTTTAGTAGTTAGCTGAGACTCTAAATTGCGTTTAAGATCTGAGTATTCATTTTCTTTAGTTATAACTAAAGTTATTAAATCGTCTAAATCTTTATATTTTAATGTTTTTAAATCCTCTTTCTTTTCTCCCAATTCTCCTTTAATAGCCTCAATTTGAGCTTCAATTTCAGCATTTTCTCCTAAAATAGCGAATGGTTTTATTTCAGAATCAGGATCTATAATAAATCTTAGATTTTCCTTAATAAAATCTTCATTAAAACATCTCACATTTAATTTGTTTGTCCGAAAATTATTTTGGTCAATTGTATTATTATCTAAAACTATTTGAAATTCAGGATTAATATATTTGGGAGAAATCTCTTTAGTCTCTAAGGCTCTGATTATTCTTGATAATGTAGTCTTGCCTGAATAATTCCTCCCATAGATTATATTTTCTTTTTTAAAATAAGCTGGATTGTTTCCTTTATCTCTAACAGTAACATCCCATTGGAAATTTTGATATAAACCTAGATTATTTATATTTATTTTTTTAATCATGATTATTAGTAGTTTTCAAATAGTTTTTATTAGTTCTCAACTGCCTCCATCCTCGCCAATCTCGATAACAACAAACTTTGCAGATGTGTGAGTTTTTGGTTTTGTGTTCTCGCATTATTTATCATTTCAAAAGATTTTTCAATATTCTTTTGAAATGATTTTAGACTAGATTGTATTGGCATTAATATTTTAAATTTTTCAATATCAGATTTTGTTATTGCCTCTCTCGTAGAGCCAGATTGACTAACCCCCAGCAAGATGTTTTTACTTTCAACACTTGTCAAATTCATAAGCAAATAATAATTTGCAAATTGTTCAGAAAAAGGACGGATTAGCATTACGTGTTGATTCACTCTAGCTGGAATTACTTCTGTTGGAACAATTGTACACCGAGCTACAGAAACTCCAGTAATATTAATTAACAAATCATATTTTTCAACAGAAACATTCGCTAATTTTCTAGCTTGTCCATCATTTATAAATGCTAAATCATCAAAAACGAATTCTAAGTCATGTACATTCATACTCCGTATTAATGAAATACCATCTTTACAATAACTCTCTTTTCCTCCTGAAGGAGTTGAACCACTCCCTATTTTTGAACAAATTTCACCCAAACTTTTTACCTCCCAACCATTAGGAATTTTTTTTTGCAACTCTTCGTTAAAAATCATTTTTCCGCCAGAAGATTTGTAAGGTTTTCCCTCTTCGTTTGGAAACTCAAAATCTACAAACCAATGTTTGTACAAAGCTTGAGCAGTGGCTTCTAGTTTTTCGCAAATTTGCTCGTTGACTTTTATTTTGTTAGCCACCCATTGGTATTGATCAACTATTTTTTGCTGTTCTTCGATGCTGGGAACAGGAAGTTCCACTTCGCACAATTCTTCCCACTGAAAACCACCTCGAATAGAACTATCACATCTGAAATCTGCATAACGATCAAATTCACTTCTTCTAAACCAAAGCATTAAATACTCTGGAAGAAGGAGTTTCTCATCTTTAATTTCAAAAACAACGTAAGCAGGCGATATAATAACATCTTCACCCAAACTATTAAGTACAACTGGAAATTTATGCACTCGTATAACGGACATAAAATCGCAACAAAACTGACCTTGCTTTACAATTTTATAATTTGACAAATCCGTTCCAACAATATTAGAAGTTGACTTTCTAAATTCTTTTGACATACTCAATCCTTGTAAATTGAGTATTTTCAAATCTTTATTTTTATTATCTACTTTACGTATAAATTCACCCAATAATTTATAACTCATAGCCCAACTCTTTAAATACGTTTTGAACTTGTTGTTTTAGTTCGGCTTCTTGTTCAAATAAGCTTTGCAAATCTGTTTGTAAAGTTCGCATTTGATCGGCATAGTCTAAAGATTCATCTCGATTCACAAACTCAATATATTTGCTCGGTACTAAAGAGTAATCTTTCTTACGGATCTCTTCTAAACTAGCAGCATAACAAAACTCTGGAATGTTTTCATAATTTTCTTTCCAAGCCTCTTGTTGCCAATTATGATACGTTGTAGTAATAGTTTGGATGTCTTCTTTAGAAAACTGAATGTATTTCTTTTCAAACGGTTCGCCTTTTTGTCGCAAATCCATAAACAAAACTTCGTGTTGGCGATCACGGTAATGTTTTTCGCCATCAATTACTTGTACATTGTGTGCCTTTTTATTTCTGTTCAAAATCCAAAGCGTCACCGAAATATCAGTGGAATAAAACATCGCTCTCGGCAAAATAACAATGGCTTCCACCAAATCATTTTCCAGAATCTGCTTACGGATTTCGTATTCGTCACCACTGCCACTGAGAGCGCCGTTTGCCAAGATAAATCCTGCCACACCGTTTTGCGATAATTTAGAAATCATATTGAGAATCCAAGCGTAATTGGCATTGGATTTTGGCGGCACTTTGTAACCTGCCCAACGTGGATCATCCGTTAATTCATTTTCGGCGCGCCAATCTTTTAAATTAAATGGCGGATTCGCCATAATGTAATCGGCTTTCAAATCTTTGTGCTGATCGTCGCCAAAAGTATCTGCGGCTTTCATTCCCAAATTGGAAGAAATCCCTCGAATCGCCAAGTTCATTTTTGCCAATTTAAAAGTGGTATTCGTGAGTTCTTGTCCGTAAATAGAAATGTCTTTTTTGTTTCCTTTATGGTTCTCTATAAACTTCAACGATTGCACAAACATACCACCCGAACCGCAAGACGGATCATAGATTTTACCTTTGTAAGGTTCTATCATCTCCGCAATTAGGTTAACAATGGATTTTGGTGTGTAGAATTCACCTTTACCTTTCCCTTCTGCAATCGCAAACTTGGACAAAAAATATTCGTACACTCTACCAACAATATCCTGAGACTCATCTTTCAGCGTATCAATATTATTCACTGTATCCAACAAGGCAGAAAACTTAGATTGATCCAATCCTAATCGTGAAAAATAATTGTCTGGCAAAGCGCCTTCCAATGATTTATTGGTACGTTCGATCGTTTTGAGCGCGGAATCTACCTTTAAGGTAATATCTTCTTGCTTTGCATTTTCGATGATAAATGTCCAACGAGATTCTTCCGGCAGATAAAATACATTTTCTGCTTGGTAGAATTCGGGGATTTCCAAGAACGCCTCTTTGCCTTCTTTCGTTAATTCGTCTCTACGTTTTAGGAATTTGTCGTTCGCAAACTTGAGGAATATCAAGCTAAGAACAACATGTTTATATTCGGATGGTTCCACTGAACCACGTAGTTTATTTGCAGAGTCCCAGAGAATTTCTTCAGTGGATTTAGAGGATGATGCCTTGGCCATATTTTAAATTATTCTGGATGCCAATTTACAAGAAGAAATATAAAATCTCAACAAAAATCACCATTATCCAATTAAAAATTAAAAGCAAGGCAAGATATTTAATATTTAAACAAAGGCATTACGGAAAGCCGTAATTTAAAATACTCTAGAGTTTTTTCATTTGTATAACTTATTTATTGGCTTTCACTCTAGCTTTTATTTTATGTTGCAGATCTTCTAAAGTATTGTATTATCCTCCTTTTGTTCATTGAACTTTTGTATCTCCGATTTTGGGTTTCTTACATAAAATAGTCCTTGTACTTTAACAAATTTTAACGGTACCCACATGTCATCACCTTGTGATTTTTCTTCTCTGCTTGTCTGAGTTTTGCTCTTGAAGAAAATGGAAAATCATGGAAGAATACAACCGAAAATTATTAATACTCCGTCGTGATGAGCTTTTGACCAGAGGAGATTTGGAAGATTTCAAGATAGAGTTACTACACGCCATTCGACAACTTTCCATAGAAATAACTGGCACACCTTCGAAGTTGTGGTTGAAAAGTTATGAGGTCAGAGAATTGTTGGGTATTAGTGGACCAACCTTACAGGCGATGCGTGATAAGGGAACAATTCCTTTCACCCGTATTGGAGGTGCTATCTTTTACTATCGTACAGATTTAGAAAAGATGATGGAACATTTCAAAAAAAATCCTCTAAAAAACTAGCGTCATGAAAAATATTATTCAAAAGCATCAAGGATTTGGATGCCTGATTCCGCCAAAAAAAGAGTTGGTGTTAGTCTACTTTTTACAAAAAGGAGTTCCGCAATTGAATGCTTCCCAGTTTTGGAATTTCATGGAAAGAAACAAATGGAAAGCCAGAAGTGGCACTCCCATAAGAGATTGGAAGAAAGCAGCATTTGACTGGCTTTTTGTTCCGAAATGAAACGATTTATCCTCACCAAACAATCTCATCTACAAAACAATATAGTTATGCAACACGAGCAATTCAATTTCAAAGCAGCCAAGGAACAAATAGATTTAGTGGATTATATTTTTTCTTTAGGATTCCAATATTCCAAGCAAAATCATCACGACTATTGGTTTAAATCGCCCTTACATGAAGAGCATACGGCATCCTTCAAAGTCGATCGAAAGAGGCAAATTTGGTATGACCATGGCACAGGACAAGGCGGAGACTTGATAGATTTTATCAAGGCATTTCATCGATGTAATTTCAAAGAATCTTTGATAAAATTGCAAGAATTTCAGGGATTAAATCCTTCTACTTTGGAGGTAAAAAATAAACAGAATATCGAACTAGGTAATTTCGAAAATGCGGATAGACATATCCATATTATTTCGGAGCGTTCCATCCAAAAATATTATCTGATACAATATATTCAAAGTAGAAGTATCTCTATTTCCCTTGCCGAAAAGTATTTGAAAGAAGTAGATTATTCATTGAATGGACGATACTATACAGCCTTAGGATTTGCAAACAATGGCGGCGGTTATGAGCTGCGAAACAAATATTTCAAGGGAAGTTCTATGCCAAAAGCGCCAACGATTCTTTCATTAAGTGAAAGTGAAAATGATTTTTCGCAGCAGAGTTTGGCTGTTTTTGAGGGCTTTTTTAGTATGCTTTCTTTTCTAGAACTACTCGAAAAAGACAAACATTTTGTTGAAAAACCAGACAGTATTCTAGTGCTAAACTCGCTTTCTTTTCTGAATAAATCACAAGATTTGATTTTATCCTTTGGTCAAATAGATCTGTATTTGGACGGTGATATGGCGGGTAAAAAGGCAACCGAGCAAGCACTTTCTTGGAGTGAAAAGATAAGAGATTATAGCCATTTATACGAAGGTTTTAAAGATTTAAATACTTACTTGGTGGCTCAAAATTTACAACACAAAGAGCAGGAAGATCCTAAGATATCTTATGGTTTACGACGATGACCCTTTCTTTTCCTCCGCCAATAAATTTCTCAAAAATCATAGTTCAAGAAGTTTTTAAAATAAATTTTTAGGGTGCTTTATGTTACCCATTTAATCAGCTCATTTTTTCATCTGAAAAAAGCTGTATTGGAAGCCTTGAATATCCGCGTGGATATAGCAAGTTGTTCAATTGTTTCACAATTGGACTTGCAAGGCCTTTGTCCATTGGAGCAAAGGCATTAAAAAAGACTTCGGAACTCGTCTTTTTTCTTTTGGAATCGTATTTCATTCATTGAATCATAAATGCATTTATATGGAATCACACAAGCAAGAAAATAGAAATCTGTGGCTTCATGTTCGCTTAACTATATCTGAAATGAATCAAGTTAGAGATGCCATTGCATCCAGTACAGAACGCAAAATAAGTACCTATGCCCGGAAATTAATTCTGGGTCAACCAGTCATTTTAAAAGTACGCAACGCTTCCACTGATGCATTTATTCAAGAGTTGAATACACTTAAAAGAGAACTGTCTGCCATCGGTAGCAATTTCAATCAAGTGGTAAAAAATATCAACACTTTTAAAGATTCTCCCGAAGGTAAAATATGGTTTCCGTTGGCATTGGAAAACCAAAAAAGATTGATAGAGAAGACTGGTGTTATACAAAAACAAATACAACAATTTGCCAGACAATGGTTGCAAAAATAATGGTAGGTAAAAATATGAATGGAGCATTGAGCTATAATGAAATTAAAGTTTCAGAAGCAAAAGCAGCCTTGTTGCATGCAGACGGTTTTCTGTTATCATTGGAACAACTTTCCTTTCAAGATAAGCTATTTGTATTCTCCAATAGGACTGAGTTGAACGATCGGGCTAAAAGCAATTGTGTGCATATCAGTATCAATTTTGACAAGAAAGATGCTTTAAATAAAAGTGATTTACTTTCTATTACGGAAAAATACCTGAAACAAATTGGATTTAATGAGCAGCCTTATTTGATATATGAACATTACGATGCCGCACATAAACATGTCCATGTAGTAACTACCAACATTAGATCCGACGGCGCACAGATACCGATGTATAATTTAGGAAGAGATAAAAGCATGAAAGCCTGCCGCACTTTGGAAAAGGAATATGGATTGGTCAATGCCACCTCAAAAAAACAAGGTGAAGTAGAATCGTTAAAACCCATCTTAGAGAAAGTTATTTATGGCAAAAGCGAAACCAAGTCTGCAATTTCCAACGTAGTAAGGGCGATTATTAGAGACTATAAATTCACTTCGTTAGCAGAAATGAATGCGGTATTAAAAGGATTTAACGTGGAAGCCTACAGAGGAGAAAAAGGAACTAAGATGTTTGAAAAAAGTGGTTTGACCTATCACGTATTGGATAAGAAAGGTAATCACATTGGTGTTCCCATTAAAGCAAGCTCTATATATACCAAACCGACTCTAAAAAATATGGAATCTATTTTCTTGGCAAATAAAAGCAAAAAAATCCTCCATAAGAAATAATGAACGTCCACCTTTTGAAATACATACTGCAACAGAGGCTATATCTATAGAACATCGAAATAATGGTAATTATACGGTGAAGCTTTTTCAACAAAGAACGCAACGATACATTCAACTGGATGCTGATGTTGTAATTCTCGCAACGGGTTACGTTACTAAAAGTCCATCAAACTTACTTTCTTCCATAGAAAAATCTATGAAAATAAATGAGCAGGCATTTCCAATCTGTGGAGAGGATTACAATATTTATGAAAAAAAATTTGGAAAAATCTATATTCAAAATGCAGAAATAAACACGCATGGCTTTAATGCAGCAGATTTAAGCTTGGGTCCTTACAGAAATGCCTGCATCATCAATAGCATCCTAAATAAAAAATATTATGATATAACTAATTTACCAGTTTTCCATCAGTTTGTCTCATAAATTGTGACATGAAATTACAATGAATGAAAGGAAAATACCTAGGCCTATTTTGAAAACAATCTTCCATTTTTAACTAAAACTAAAGATCATGGAAAAATTC
Organism: Rhizosphaericola mali; assembly: GCF_004337365.2. Classification (GTDB taxonomy): domain Bacteria; phylum Bacteroidota; class Bacteroidia; order Chitinophagales; family Chitinophagaceae; genus Rhizosphaericola; species Rhizosphaericola mali. The sequence goes on from NZ_CP044016.1 coordinate 3,179,345, forward strand.
GTAACAGAACTATGGGAATCCTTGAAAAAAGAATTAACACATTTGAAACAAAAAGAATTGGGATCTATAGATTTACATAAAGCATCATTACTATTTTGTAACAAAGCCTTACAAGAACTAAAACTTTACATATATGCCTATCATTTTGTAAATCAAGAAGAAGAGATACATTTTCATAAGTATTTAGCTCCAAAATTTAACAGTGCCTATATTTTTCATTATCGAGCATGGAAATTTTCACTCTCTAAATCTATTTATGGAAAAAAAGCAAAAAATCGGGAAGAAAAAGAAATTAACCGTTTTTTACTTCGCAATGCAGAATTATATAGTTATATGGCTCGTAACGACAACTATCTCGATGCTATATACTATACAAAAATTAAGGCTCAATTAGAAATTCCATTTGATGAAGAATTTATGCAGATCATAGATAAACAATTTGTTACAGCACATTCCTATAAAATAGCTCAACTACAAGCTTATAAAAAGCTATCCTTTTGGCTGCAAAAACAACAAAATTGCATATCGTCTCAAAACAATCAAGCTCAAAATATAGGAACCAATCTTAATTGGACAGATACAGGTATGTCGTTAACCGAGATGGCTTATGCACTGAAATACTCTGGCGCTATAAACCAGGGAAATGTAGACGTAAAAACAATCGCAGATGCATTAGCACAAGTTTTCAATACTCAACAAGTAAATATTTACCGAAATAAGCAAGATTTATATTCAAGAAAAAATCAAAGCATGTTTATAGATAAATTACGAAAAGACTTAATTCGCGGCCTAGAACAGTCTGATTTAGGATCTTAAGTCTTATTAAATTATACATTTATCCGCAACATCTTAAAAAATCTCTTTTACGTAAGAAATTATCGTTTTTTGACAATCTCTATGCGTGAATTTGGAAACTTACCGAAAAATGATTAAATTCCATAAATTACAAACCCTTCAATTTTTTTATGATTCTATCCTCTATCATTTGCGTAGCACTAGCTGTTTATTTAGGAATTTCATCAAGGTCTAAAAAATCAAAGTAAAATCCCTTTGCATAAAAATGCAAAAGGATCGTATACTTCATTATTAATTAGAACCCGTTGTGCATTTAGAGATTTTTTTCATTGAATTTGGGAAAAGATTGCTTCACTACGTTCGCAATGACGCGACTTATCGCCAATATTTTCAAATTTAAGCGTCTTTGCGAGGAAGAATGACGAAGCAATCTCCTAATTAAACTGTTTTCTTTCCTAAATGCACAACGGGTTATATTATATTAATTCTGTAGCTTTAATTATAATACCATATTTTCTAGGTAGCAATTCGGTTAGTTAAAAAATAATACAGTTCTACTTCATTGAAATTCAACGATTAATTAATATAGTTCGAATCCCTGCCTCACCGCTAGATAGGAGATCAAACTAGTTTAAAACCGTGGTAAATCAATGATTATCACGGTTTTTTGTTTTATTTCTAATCCGATTTAGTTCAAATAAATTCAAATAAAAAGGTTGCAATTCGGTTAGCACAAATTTTTAATAAAATTGCTAACCGAATTAGATCTAAACATTTGATATTTAACAAATTACCGAGTTGTTACTTTGAAAGTTATGATTATTTCATTTTTTAACTTTTTAATGTTTAATCATGAACTTAAATCCTTTTTCCATTAGATTTTGGCAAGCAAAATCTAGAAATGTAGATGGGCTTTCATTAATTTATGCCAGAATCACTATCAACGGTGATCGCATTGAAATTTCAACAAATCGAAAAATTAATGCTATTCTTTGGAATGCCAAGCTTCAAAAGGCTAATGGAAAATCAGCAGAAGCACAAACTCTAAATAATCATTTAGAAGCAATAAAAACATCCGACTTCTTTCATTATCTTTCTATTCATGAAAAACTATCCAATAATAGAGCCATGAAATATATAGTGCCTTTTCAAAAATTAATTAGGTTTGGAGATAAATTAATCGATTCCTTAACTGAGAAAAAATGATCTAGACCTCTTACAAGCTTAAAACTCGTTAATTAGCCTTACAGGGGGAAGTAAATCAGTAAGTTACAATAACTCTTTTTTTGAGGTATCGAGGGGCTGAAGCTTCTTTTAGCATAAAATCAGCCACGTCCATTCTGGATATCTTTCCAACCTTCATCCTCTTTTCGAAAGACGAATAGACCTTGTAGTTAGATGTTAACGGTGCATCACTCAATATGCCAGGTTGCAACATTACCCATTGTAGATAACTCTGTTCGAAAATATCCTCCATGAGTTTTTTGTCCCTGTACTGATCTTTCAAAAAGAGGCTGATGACCAACTTTATAAATATACTTGCATAGCGATACCCTTCACCGACACCAAATCCTGAAATGAAAATGACTGGGCTGATATAATTCACTCGCTCGGCAGCTTTGACAACTGCTTTGGCCATATCTGAGAAAAGGGTTGAATTTTTCTTTTGTTTTGTACCTATGGTAATCAATACAGCATCTGTATTTAATATAGCTCTTTCAACATCGTCTGGATTTGTCGCGCTTCCCGTTATTTTGATAAGGTTCTCATCGTCAGGCAATGTATCGAGCCGTGATGACAACGCTGTTACCCTATATCCTTTTTTAAGGGCTTGTAAAACAGATTGATATCCAACCCCGTTAGAGGCTCCGATTATTGTAATATGCATGATATAATTTTATTTTTGAAAATTGATGGCTACCGCTTCCGACGTACCCACTATGATGCTTTCATCTCCCCATTTCCAGGCTTTCCCATCAGAAGCAAGTATAGTGGCACCCGCTTCTTTTGCAATCAGTATACCTGCAAGCCAGTTATGTGTATCCAAATCACACTGAGCGAAAAGGTCAATACGTCCTGCACCAATATAAGCTAATTGTAGGCCATGCGGTCCGTAATTTCGAACTACTCCGAACCTCTCGGTAAGCCGGATAAGTGCCGATGATAAATCTTTTTCCCACTTGTTCGAAGATTTCAATTGATGGCCATATTCAAGAATAGCTATCATATTCTCAGCAGATTTTTTTTCCGATACAACAATCGGTCTGCCATTAAGGTAGGCTCCCTGATATTTTTCCGCATGAAAACATTCATCAGTTAACGGATCATAGATAATTGAAAAAGCAGGTTCGCCTTTCTCAATCAAAACCAGATTGATTGTCCACCCTGGAATATGCTGTAGGTACTGGATAGCACCATCCATGGTATCGCAGAGCCAATAACATTCATAAGGTGCCGGAGCTAGCTGCGAATTATTATCGAATTCATCGTCACTTGCCCAAGGAATATTCCCATACTCGGTGTCTATGTCTTTCTTTAGCATAGACAGACAGATCTCTTCGATAATGGTCAATGTTTTCATCAAATCATTTGGAGTTGTGGGAACAGGTGCTTTTCTAAATTCACCTAGAAAATATCTTCCTACATTTTTGACCGCCTCAATGGCGATATCTGCACTTGTTGCTATCTGCATTATTGGATGTTTTTATTGATGCAAAACTAGCCACAAATGGAGGAAAGGTGCTAGAACTACGAAGGGGTATGATAGTACTAATCACGGAATTTATTGCGGAAACCCAATGGCGTCATTCCAGTCAGCTTACGAAATAATCTTCCAAAATAAACAGGATCTTCAAAGCCGAGGGTAAAAGCGATTTCCCTTACTTCCAGGTCTGTGAAATAGAGCAATCGTTTAGCTTCCATTATACATTGCTCCTGAAGATGTGCTGTGACCGATTTTCCTGTCACTTCTTTAATGCTGTCATTAAGATGAGCAGTGGTCAGGGATAAATGTCCAGCATATTGGGAGGGACTTTTCCAAGCTTTATAATTGCGTTTCAGCAGTGCCCTGAATTCCTGTTCGATAATGTATGCTCTTTTTTCTTTCGAAGCTCTGCCACCGCTGTTGGTGGAGTTACCGGCTTCCTGAATAAGCAAACAAAGCACCGTGTTAACCAAATGGAATATTGCCCTATGGATATAAACACTTTGTTTCCCTGTTTGAAAAAGAAAAGCACGTTCTAAAATTATATCTATTGATTGCTGAAAGTTAAGTTGCTCTTCTTTGACAGGAAAGATGTGATGATGACTGCTATCAAGAAGCTTTTTAAATTCATCTTCCAAGAATAAATTTTCAATGCCCAGCATCCAGCCCTTAGACCTAACGCTCTTAACCAATTGATGTATCTGCCCCGGCTCTGTCCATAGGAAAAAAGGAGCCTTGACCTCTATCTCTTCGAAATCGATCCTAAATTTATATTGACCTTCAAATGCAAAAAGTAATTGATAATGGTCGTCACGGTGAGGAACTGAGGTATCATGGGTGGATTCACTCATGCTATCGAGTGGTTTAATTAAAATACCATTAGTTCCACTATCCGATAGTCCATACTCTTTAATTTCCTTCTTGTTGCTATTCATCTTTTAACCGATATAACGTGACATAAATATAGTGAAAATACTTTTTTGAACCCGTTGTGCATTTAGGAAAATAATAAAAAAAGATGGCTCATATTTCAACAATAAGTTGTATATTTAATTGATTACCAGTCTATTAAATATTATGAACCATCTTATTCAAAACTACGAAATAATTCTTAAAACATTAGCCGAATTTCCCATAATCTACACACCTTATCTGCAGATTCGCCGTCCTAAGTTATCGAACATGGAATGTATTGCACTAGGACTTACTTCGGAGTTCATGAGCATAGATTCTGAAAATCAATTATTTAGGATGCTAAAAGGTACAAATTTGGAATATAAAATAGACAGGTCTGTATTTAACAGGAGAAGAAAGATGTTGTTTTTATTGACGGAACAAGTGCGCCAGCACATTGCCAATATACTGAATGAAACTGAACAGTTTTTCATTGTAGACAGCATACCGTTGGACATCTGCAAAATGTCCAGAGCTAGTCGCTCTACGGTCTGTAGGGAGTATTTAGAAACCGCACCATCCAAAGGATTCTGCGCTTCACAGAATCGCTGGTTTTACAGATACAAAATACATACGGTTATTTCAGCCAGCGGTACAGTCCAGCACTTTGACATGACCTGCGGCGCCGTTCACGATGTCCATTTTTTAAAGGATGTACAGGCTGAAATGCGCGACTGCACTATCATTGGAGACAAGGGATACATTGCGCCCCCCCAACAACTGGACCTTTTTAGAACCGTAAACATCCAGTTGGAAGTCCCTATGAGGGCAAATCAACATAACTATAATCCTCCGCCACATATCATCAGAAAGACTAGAAAAAGAATAGAGACTTTTTTCTCTCAACTATGCGCTCAGTTTATGATACAAAGAAACTTTTCAAAATCATTCAATGGGTTTAAAACTAGAATCCTCAACAAAATAACGGCTACTACTATCATTCAATTCCTTAAGAAAACGGTTTTTCAACGAAACATAAACAACCTAAAAATTAACATTGCCTAAATGCACAACGGGTTAATTAGATTCAGTAAATCTATTAAATTATTTGATATTCTCAACAAAACAAATCTGCCAACCAAAATTAAATTATCGAAAATTGGGTATTAAAATCCATTCTGATAAATAAAAACTAACAAAAATTAGTAATTAATTCTTCATATTTGCTAAATATTTTAGTATTTACAAATGATGATTATTTCAAAATATCAAGAATCAATGGCTATTGTTTTGCCATTTTTTATAAACCGAGTTCCTGCAGGCTTCCCATCTCCCGCAGCTGATTATGCAAAAGAGGATATCGATTTACCTAAGGAATTGATTAAAAATCCATTATCTACATTTCTAGTTCGTGCTGATGGAGAAAGTATGATCGGTGCAGGAATAAATAGCGGAGCAATATTGATTGTTGATCGTTCCTTAACTGCTAAAAATGGTTCTATTGTGGTGGCTTGCATTTCTGGAGAATTTACCATTAAAAGATTAGTAAGGATTTCTGGAAAATGGTATTTACAACCTGAAAATAATGCGTTTCCTTCCGTTTTAATCAGTGGCAAAGATGATGCAATAATTTGGGGAGTTGTTACATCGGCTGTAAATCAATTTATATGATTGGACTAATTGATTGTAATAACTTTTACGTGAGTTGTGAACGTGTATTTCGTCCAGATCTCAATGGTGTCCCAGTTGTGGTATTGTCAAACAATGACGGTTGTGTCATATCTCGTAGCAATGAAGCAAAAGCATTGGGTATTAAAATGGGACTACCTTATTATCAATTATTAGAGTTACCATTTGGAAAAGAAGTAAAAGTATTTAGTTCTAATTATACTTTATATGGAAGTTTAAGTAATCGTGTACATTCTATACTTAGGCGTTACGTTCCTACTGTCGAGGATTATTCAATAGACGAATCATTCTTAGATTTTAGTAGTATAGAGCATTATATAACCGATCTTTTCCAGTTGGGAATTGAAATTAGAAAAGCAATATTAAAAGAAGTGGGTATTCCTGTTTGCGTTGGTATAGCTCCAACAAAAGCCCTTGCAAAAGCTGCAAACAAATATGCAAAGAAGGAAACTAAAGAGGGTGTGTATTTATGTAAAGAAGATACGCAAACAGTTTTGAAATGGACTGAGATTGGCGATGTTTGGGGCATTGGAAGGCAATATGAAAATGCATTACTAAAATTGAATATTACCAACGCTTGGCAATTTGCGCAATTACCAGAAAAATATGTTTTACAAAAAATGACGGTGGTAGGACATCGTCTTTGGAAGGAGCTAAATGGCATTTCATGTATTGAAATGGAATTAGAGACGCCCGATAAAAAAAACATGGTCGTATCAAGATCTATCCCTCGTAGTTTAACTAAATATGAGGATGTTGAAAATGCCGTATTCAAACATATAGATACCCTAGCTATGAAACTACGTAGACAAAAACAATGCACTAGCTCCATTTCTGTATTTGTACATACTAATAGATTTAGAACCCAAGACAAACAATATTACAATAGTTTTAAAGTTCCCTTACTAAAAGCATCCAACAATACAACTACACTGATCAGAGTGGCTAAAGTAGGTTTACAAAAGATATTCAAACCAGGATTTAATTACAAAAAATGCGGAGTAATGGCATTTGATTTATGCCCTGAGAATGTATTACAAGGATCATTGTTTTCTGTTGCAGAAAATGATAAATCCAATACTGCAATGCATGTTATGGATGAAATAAACAAGCGATATGGCTATAAAGTCACACGGATTGCTGCTCATGGATTTTTGCATAAAGCACACATGTTGATAAATCATATTTCACCATGCTATACAACAGAATTGGATGATATATTAACTATAAAAATTTAGGCTGTTTATTTTTTTAATTAGTAACAAGTATTAATTATATACTTCTCGCTTGGGATTTAACATCCTTTCTTTTTTGTTATCCAATAGCGCAAGATCATTTTTTCCCATTCTTTTATATAAAAGCGATCTAAATTGATATACTTCCGAATTCGTATGATTAATCTCTATTGATTTGCTAAAATAAAATAAAGCCTTATCATTTTGTTTTAAATCAAAATAAACTCTTCCTAAAAAATAAGTTGCAGTATCGCTTCTTTGATTAAAACTCAACGCTTTTTTTAGATCATTTATTGAAAGATCATATAGTTTCAACCTAAAGTAGATCTTAGCTCTTTCGCAATATATATCATTTGTCAACGGTGCAATTCCAATCGATTTATTAATATCATCAAGTGCTTGATTATAGTTTTGCAAAATATAATTAACTCCTGATTTTCCATGCCAATAAGAAAATTCATTAGGGGCCATCTTAGTTGCGGTATTAAAATCCGCTAAAGATTCATACAAATTCTTTTGATAAAATTCTATAGTGGCTTTCAAACCATAGACTTCAGCACTTTGTGTTTTATTAGAAATGCATCTATTACAATCAGCTAAAGCATCATCAAATTTTTCCATCTGCCCAAAAACATGGGCTCTAAATGAATATGATTCCATATCTAAGCTATCTATAGCAATTGCTCTGTTTGCATCAATAAGTGCACCATTGTAATTTTTCATAATTAAGTAAAGTCTACCTCTATTTATTAAGGCATCTTTGGGCGAACTATTTAACTTAATCGCAGCACTATAATCATTGATGCTCTTGATATATTGTTGCATAGAGAAGTAACAATATGCTCGAAGTAAATAACTATTCTCATTTTTATTGCTTAAAGCAATAGATTGATCTAAAGATTGAATACATTTTTGTATATCATTCTTAACAAAATACGCCTGAGCAAGGCTATAATATAACTCGTCAGTAGGTTTTGTTTTTATTTGCTCTTTAATTATAGAAATAGCACTATCGTACTGTTTATTTGCTATTAAAATTTGCCAATCTTGGGTGGTTTGTGAGTATATATACTTTGATAGAAAAAAAGATAAAAAAATTGCAATTAGCCGCGTACTTATAATTTTTGTCATTTAGCGAATTTTGGATAACGCAAATATAAATTGTTGCATTTTAATTTCAATTCTAAATTATAATCTAAAAATTCTAAATTCTATTTAATCTTATTTTGTATCTCTCTAGTATTAGTATCCTCTCCACGCATTCCTGTAACTCTAACAACATGTTTAGCCTCCAAAATCCCATCTTCCAACGGTTGCATTAAATTTTCAATATCTTGTTTCGTATCAGCAATTAACCATTCGTTCCACTTATTTTCTGGAATAATTAAGGGCATTCTTTTTTTTACGTTATGAATTTTCGTCAATAAATCATTTGCAGGAGTTGTAATAATGGAAAATGTATACATTATTTCTCCTGTTTCTTGATCCGTCCATGGTGCATATACAATACCCAAGGAAAATATATTGTGCTCTGGAAAAGTCAGATAGTAATTCTCAGTTTCTTTCTGCCCCTTTATACTATGAGGCTCATAAAATCCGTCAACCAATAAAAGTCCTCGATTTTTTAAGATGTAAGGAGCGTAACTTTTTTTCTCAAAAATAGATTCACTTTCCGCATTTAAGGTATTTGCGTACTTTTTAGCATCGTCTTCGGTTTTAACCCAAAAAGGTAACAGCTTCCATCTTGATGGCTGAATCAATTTAGAATCACTATTTAATATTGTTGGCAAAAATGGTCGAGCAAATCCAGAAACATGATAAAAACTTTCAATAGCCGTTTGAATTACTAAAGATTTATTTATTGCAAATTTCTCTAGCTTTTCCTTTGGAGCGGTTGAAACATGGTAACACATAAACTATCCTATTTCGTCACAAGTTAACAATTGTAGTTTTATCCAATATCTAAAAAATTCAAAAATAAAATCCGACATAATACCACCCACTCTTTTTGTTTAATGCGCTCAATACAATTTATTTTCAAATGGATGAAGATATTGCAGGCGCTACAATGATAGTGGAAATATTCTCTGATTTATTGAGATATCAACTATATAACCCTGATGAAATGGTCCCAATTGAACAAGAGATTCAATGTATAAATAGTTATATACAATTGCAAAAGCTTCGACTTTCGGAAAATTTGGATCTGAAAGTAACGTATGATATTGAATTAAAGGATCAAAAGATTTACATATTATGGTTTTTACCTTTAATTGAAAATGCATTTAAGTATTCGGGTGGTAAATTATATTTAAATATGGAATTGGGAAAAAATGGAAATTGGATAGAATTTTACATTGAAAATTCGAAAGATTCGCTATTGGAATTAAATAAGTTTCAGCAAGGAATTGGTTTGGAAAATCTTAGAAGAAGACTAGAATTAATCTATCCGAACAAACATAGTCTGATTATTCATGCGAGTGATGTTGATTTCAAAGTAATTTTAAAATTGAAATATGCCTGAACGCCTAACTTGTGTTGTCATAGATAATGAGCCCTTTGCGAGAAGAGGGTTAACGCGTTATGTCGAGGATTTATTTTTTTTGCAATTGGTCGGCGTAGGTGAAAATATTGATGATTGAAAAAATATATTAGCAGGCCAGAAAGTGGATCTTTTTTTTGGATATTGAAATGCCACGTAAAACCGGTATAGATTTTTTGTTGGAACATTTGGAACGACCGTTGGTCATACTTACCACAGCTTATTCACAATATGCTTTCCAAAGTTTTGAACTAAATGTATTAGACTATTTAATAAAACCTATTAGTCAAGAAAGATTCATCAAGTCTGTAGAAAAAGCTAGAGACTATATAGACCTAACACATGATCAAAATACTAATTATTTGTTTGTAAAATCCGGTCAAAAAATAGAGAAGATCTATTTTTCAGAGATTAGAGTACTTAAAGCCGCAGAAAACTATGTTACTTTAATATTGGAAGACAGACAATTGTTTGGACATATAACCATGCAACAAATCCTGTCGCAATTACCTGCTGATGATTTTATACAGACACATAAATCCTTTATCGTTTCTATAAAGGATATTGAATACGTAAATACAAATTCTATTGGGATAAAAAATATGGAGATTCCTATTGGGAAAACATTCAAAACTGCTCTAAAAGATAAACTACGGAAAAAGAAGTGATGCCTCCTGCACAAACTGATACATCTCCAATTATTAAAGTTTTTATTATATCCTACTTGTCAATTCCTACTAAAATTTGATGCCAATTCATATCTTAAGTATAATTACTCAACGAGACTTTTAACATTTTTTAACTACCCAACTTGGGAACACCTTGGGATTTCGGCTTCTCCGTTTGGCCAGTTTTGCTATTGTAAACAACACGACACCGTGTTTATTTCAACAACAAAAAAAATCTACCACCATGTTGGAAAAAATTAGCTCGTCGCATTATTGGATGACTATTGGAGTCACCACAGCAGTCTATTATGTAGGTATTGGTTTCCGCTTTTACGGGAAGAAGATCATTCGTTCTTTTTCCCGTAACATTTCTCCAAGGACAAACTTCCCATCGCACAATTCCGCCATCAACGTTATGGGCGCACTATCCCCTGAAAATACCCAGATGGAAGAAGAATCCAATCATGAAATCCCACCAGAAGAAACGCCGGAAACCATTCGGAAACTGGACAAAACAACAGAGACAGGCAACCAGATCACAGAAGTATTGTCGAGTCTGGGTACCAATACAGATTCCAAAGAATTGATCTCAAAACTTTCAAGTATCATCCAAAAACAAAATCTCACGGATGAACTTACGCCCTTCATGGATTCCTTGAATTGGCATATGTCGCAGACCGCACTGGATAGTTGTGGTATTGTACTAGAAGAAGACGACCTCAAAGCCGTCTGGAAAAAAGAATAAGACAACTTTGATTTATCTAATTCTACTTAACTACAACTACATATTTCTGCAATTTTTTAACCTCAAAACCAATCCATCATGAAACTAATCAAAATTCCAAAGACTATAAAGGTCTTGTCAGTCACCATACTTTTGACTACACTCACTGTTGTCGTAATGGCACAGACCGGAGACGGTGCCGCAGGTATTGAAGAAGCTACGACGAAAGTAAAAAGCTATTTCTCCGTTGCCACTAAACTGATGTATGCTATCGGTGCCGTAGTGGGTATCGTAGGTGCCATCAAGGTATTCAACAAATGGAACTCCGGGGACCAAGACACCAACAAAGTGGCCGCCGCATGGTTTGGTAGCTGCATCTTCCTAGTCGTTGTTGCTACCGTCCTACAAAGCTTCTTTGGCGTCTAGTTAAATGGACACTGGGTAACTATTCGTATATAGTTGTCTTGATTCTACAATTCACAATTCATAACTCCAAATTTATCATTGAAATGGAACAAATACTAATACATCAACTACACAGTTATATGCTGCAAAATAATCCAGATCTATTGCTGGCATTGCAGGGAGCAGGAAAGGTAACCGAATACCTGGAACAAAAAGTACAGACCGCCTATCCTTTGTTGGACCAACTGATAGAACAAGAAACCGCTCCCAGTTTCATAGAGGAAGCGTGCATGGATTTTCTGACACAGGACCTAAAACCGTCCCGATACCTTTTTTTGTCGGATTTCTTGGAGACTCAGTTCAGCAGCAAGTATCTAAGGTGGAAACAACAGGGCATACTCGTCTATGAGATTACCAATCTGGAAGCGCTTCTGATTCCCATCTTTGAGGATTTTCAGTTCAGTGAGGATAGCCAGACCGATACCGCCTTCAATTATGTACTGCTCAAAAAAATACAGGAATACTTCCATTCTACCAAAATCATCCATTAAACAGCGATATGCAGTATAGTTTCAACAAGGGCATCAACCGCCCACTGGAATTCAAGGGGATCCGTGCCCAGTATCTGGTCTATATGGTGGTCGGACTCGTCGCTCTGCTGTTTTTGTTTGCTTTGCTTTACCTGATCGGTGTCACACTCTATCTGGTGCTTCCCGTCATTGGCACACTCGGCACCTTGTTGTTTTCAATAGTTGGTAAGTATTCCAAAAAATACGGCGTGCATGGTCTGGGTAAACAAGCAGGATTCAAGGCGCTCCCCAAAGCACTCAAGACCAGGACGATGGTTAGACTATTCAAAGACCTATAGTAATTATTATTTATTTCTTCTTCAACCGGTAAATTATGATCGTTGTTTTTTTTATACTAGTCGTTGTTCTGGTTGCCTCGTTTCTATTGGAACTGAAAGAACCCAAGGACGAACGTCGGGACTTGAAAGAGATGTTCCCTCTTTACAAAATGGAAAACGGATTTTTACTTTCCAAACAGGGAGACATCACCCTTTGTTTGGAGCTGGAACTACCCGAGATATTCACCCTTTCCACGGAAGAATACGAAAGGCTACACGCCCTATGGACAAAGGTGATTGGACTGTTACCCGTTGGATGCATCCTCCACAAAAAAGACGTCTTTACAAAGGATGGAGTGGGCACAGTATCCCAACAAAAGGATTTTCTCTCCCTGAGTGCCAATTCCCATTTCAAGGGAAGGGCAACACTGAAACACCGGAGTTTTTTGATGCTCACAATGAAGGCTCCTGGAAGAAAACCCGCCTCTCACGTCTCCAGTAACCTACTTCGAAAACACTTTATCGAACCCGCAGTGTTGAATAACCGTTTCTTGATGGATTTCCAGGCTAACGTAGCGCGGTTTGAAAGGGTACTTTCAGAAGATGGTCTGGTCAAAAGTCGTCGGTTGTCCGAAGTGCAATTATTGGGCACAAAAGAAAAAAACGGACTATTGGATAGTCATCTAAACCTGGAACCTATGGGTAGTTCATCCAAATTGGTCGATATCCAGTTCAAACCAGAGTTCACAATAGGTAATAAAAAAGTAGTGACCTATAGTCTGTCAGAGACCGAGGACCTACCTGCCTTTGTTGCTTCTTCCAAGAGATATGACAAGTTCAGTACGGACAAAACGACGCTGAGTACCGGTTTTATGGCACCCTTGGGTATTTTGTTGGAATGCAACCATAGCCTGGAACAGTTCATTGTCATCAGCGACGGACAAAAAACAATGCGGGAATTGGAGCAAAAAAGAAAAAGGATGCAGTCCTTATCGTTATCCGGAAGAAACAATGCGCTTAGCGCAAATGCGATCAACGATTTTATGGACGAGTCCATTTCCAAGGGTATAGCCCCCATAAAAGCCCATATACACATCAGCGCCTGGACGGAAGGGAATATTTCCGTGGCAGAACTGGATACCAAAGTTGCTGCCGCCGTCTCGCAGGCAGGTTTCCGCCCCCGAAAGGAGGATCTATGTGCCGCCCAACTGTATTGGGCAGCACTACCTGGAAACGAAAGTGAGATTCCAAGCAGTGAGCTATTTGACACTTTTATTCCACAAGCCTCCTGCATGTTAACTATGGAGACTGCCTACCATAGTGACAAAGCAGATACAGGGACAAGGTTCTGTGACCGTAACGGCATGCCGCTTTGGCTAGATCTCTATGACAACCCTAGAAAGAAAGGTCTTACCTCCAATATGGGTACACTCGTATGTGGTAGCAGTGGCGGTGGTAAATCGATGACCGTCAACCATATCCTTCGTTCCCAATACATACAGGGAGGTCATATCGTTGTGGTGGATATCGGAGGTAGTTACAAGGCGCAATGTGAACTCAGTGGTGGCTATTACTTCACCTACGAGGAAAACAACCCGATCAGGTTCAATCCGTTTTATCTACCGAAAGGGACAACACTGGATACGGAAAAGAAGGAAAGCCTAAAGACCCTACTCGCGGCACTCTGGAAGCAGGAAAACGAGGATTTTACGCGTAGTGAGTACGTGGCACTCTCTAATGCCGTGGCGGGGTATTATATGCATCTTGCAAATAACAATCAGATGTTTCCTTGTTTTGACAGTTTCTATGAATACCTACAATCAGACTATGTGAAGTTACTTGAAACACAGGGCGTTCGAGACCGATATTTTGATGTGCATAATTTCCTTTATGTTTTGAGGCCTTACTATAAAGGTGGAGAATTTGATTTCCTTTTGAACGCCAAAGAGAACCTGGATTTGTTGAATAACCGGTTCATCGTTATAGAACTCGATGCGATCAAGGATCATCCGATCCTGTTCCCGGTGGTAACGATGGTGGTGATGGAACTGTTTATTTCCAAGATGCGCAACCTGGAAGGACAACGCAAGGTACTCTGTGTGGACGAGGCCTGGGCTGCGATCGCCAAGGCGGGTATGGCGGCTTTTTTGAAATACGCTTTCAAGACCATCCGTAAGTTCAACGGGATACCCATCGTCATTACGCAGGAACTCGACGACCTGGTGGACAGTCCGGTTATCAAGGAAGCGATCATCAACAACGCCGATGTCAAGATACTCATGGACATGCGCAAATACCAAAGCAAGTTCGACAAATTACAATCCGTATTGGGACTTTCGGACAAAGGCAAGGCGCTACTATTGTCCGTCAACAAGGAGAACCGGGAGATCTTCATCGATCTCGGTGGGCAAAGCATGAAGGTATTCAAAAACGAACTCTGCCCCGAGGAATACCTCGCCTATACGACCGAAGGCAAGGAACGCGTGGAGGTACTCGAATATGCCAAAAAGTACGGCAGCATGGAAGCCGGTATACGCCAACTCACCAAAAAACAATGACCTCGATTTTTCATTTTTAAAATAATATGTCATGAAAACTAAATTTGGGATAGTCCTCCTTTCCTTAGTATTGACCATTGGGATGTCCGTTGCTCCCACAACAAAAAGCCATGCACTTTTTGGCTCCTTGTTCAGTGATGCCATCAAAGCCGCCATCAAGGCCATTGATATCAGCATACAGAAACTACAAAACCAGACCATTGTCTTACAGAATGCACAAAAAGTAGTGGAAAATACAATGGGTAAACTCAAACTCGACGAGATCGCCGCTTTTGCCCAAAAAGAACAGACCCTGTTCAGTGGTTACTACCAGGAGCTACAGCAGGTAAAATCCGTCATTAGTGGCTATAAAAAAGTGGGAAAAATCTTACAGATGCAGACGCAAATGGTATCGGACTATAAAACAGCCTATAACCTGTTTAAAAACGATGCCCATTTTACGCCAAAGGAGATACTGTACATGTACACGGTCTATACGGGCATACTGGACAAAAGTGTACAGGACCTTTCAGCACTTACTACCATCATCAGTGCCTACTCTACACAAATGAGTGACGGCAGGCGTTTGGCGCTCATCGAAAAGCTGGCGACAAACATGGAAAACAACAGGATTACGCTGCTGCAGTTCAACCGCCAGAACCAACTGGTCTGTATGAGCCGAGCTAGGTCCGAAACAGAAGTAAAAGCCATCAAATCCTATTACGGGCTATAGAAGAAAGCTCCCCCTTATTATCCTTTTGGCCTATTTATAAAACAAAAATATAATAGTTATGAAAATCTCACTTATCACCACATTTATAGTATGTATCCTGGCAACTCGTGGACATGCCCAATTGTTTGGCAACCAAGATAAAAAAATGATCCAAAACAATATCCTCCAGATTGGATATTTACAAACCTATAGTAATCTTTTAGACAAAGGACTTTCAATAGCACAGAATGGGCTGGATCTAACACATTCCTTTAAAAATGGGGAATACGGTTTGCATAGTCTATATTATAGTTCTTTGTTACAGATAAATCCAAACATTCGAAAATATCCTTCGGCTGTTCAAACGATGGAGATCTATGCCAAAATGGAAACATTGCAGACCTCCGTTTACAAAAATATATCCAGCACAGATATGCTATCCTTGCAGGAAAAGAAATACCTGAAAACGCTTGTAAAAGGTCTGATGACAGCAGCTGGAAAAGACATAGACGCGTTAAACAATTTGCTGACAGACGGTAAATACCAGTTGACGGACGATGAACGCATCCAGAGGATAGATTGGAATAGGCGATGAAAGTGACCCCGTTCCGCCAATTCAAACTGACCCCCACTCGCCAAAATTAAATTGACCCCCTATTTCCAAAGTATACTGACCCCCTAAAATATCTAGGAGTCTATGTTGTATTGTAGCGTAAAAACTCGGAAGTTACCACTACATCAAATGGTGATTTTCGATGGCAAACAGAACAATAGAAATGTACAAGATTAGACAATTGATACGCCTATCACTTGAAGGCAGGGGAAGTAAATATATAAGTGCCGCCGTAGGTATATCTCGCAATACGGTTAAGAAGTATCTAACATTACTGCGTGGTAGTGGCTATGATGCCACACAATTATCCGCGATGAGCGATGAACAGTTGCTGTCCCTATTGGGTGTAGCTCAGCGACCACAGTGGAGTCCCAGCCAGCGCAGCAAGGCGCTCGAGCCCTTATTGGCAGACTATGTCCGTCAACTACGCAAAAACAGAGGCGTAACCAAATGGATGTTGTATGAGCAGTACAGACAACTTCATCCAAATGGTTATAAATCTTCTCGTTTTATGGATTATCTCAATTTATACATGGGTAAGATCCGTCCATCACTTCGGGTGGTACATAAGGCGGGCGATAAAATGTATATTGATTTTACGGGTAAAAAGCTCTATCTCACAGACCCTGATACAGGAGCCATTACTGCGGTAGAGGTATTTGTGGCGATATTGGGCTGTAGCCAATTGACCTATGTAAAGGCGGTGGCTAGCCAGAAGAAAGAAGATTTTATAGATGCCTGTGAGTCGGCACTCCATTATTTTGGTGGCGTACCCCAAGCGGTTGTCCCAGACAATCTAAAGTCTGCCGTCAGTAAACCGGGGCGTTATGAGTCCAAGGTCAATGAAAGCTTTGCTGCGTTTGCTGCCCATTATGGAACGCATGTATTCCCCACCAGAGTGTACCGTCCCAAAGACAAAGCTTTGGTGGAAGGAGCCGTAAAACTGGTTTACACTTCCATATTTACCCAAATAGACAAAAGCGTATATCACAGCTTGAACGACCTCAATGAAGCTATTGCTCTTCATTTGGAAAGGCATAATAATCATCCGATGACTGCTGGATTACCCAGTCGCAGGGAGCAATTTGAGACTTTGGAAAAAGATACTTTACAACCCTTAAACGCATACCGATACGATCCTTTGGATAGCCGTATTACCACCGTAGGTAAAAATGGATACGTGGCACTGGACTATCATTATTACAGCGTTCCCTATAAATACATCGGTAAAAAAATAAAGCTCCTCTATAGTAGTACCCGCGTAGAACTCTTTATAGGAAGTGAACTTATCTGTCAGCATGCACGCAGTTACCAAAAAGAAAAATACGTACAAGACCCTGCCCACTTGGCCAGTTGGCAATCGGGGGCAGCTTCCATGTGGGATCCTACCGCTTTTTTACAGCAAGCCGAGGAAATCTCCGAAGAAGTGAATTTCTATCTGGAAAAAGTATTGGCGCGGCCGGAATACCCCGACAAGAACCTACGTGCTTGCCAAGGGATATTGAATATCGGCAGAAAAGTAGGAGCTTCCAGACTGGTTAATGCTTGTAAAAGAGCTCATGAATACGGCATCTATAACTATGGTATTATAGAAAAAATACTGAAGTCCAAGGCGGACTTTATGGACGAAGATACACCACAGAACCTACCAGACTCGTCCATGCCAGATCACGACAATATACGCGGTGGAAAGTATTATCAATAGCCGTTTACAAAAGTAAAATCCATCATCGCTAATAAAAGATAAAACAACAGATATGAACACAAACAAAGAATGCCTAGACAAAATGAGCAGCATGCACCTCAGTGGCATGGCCAGTGCTTTTAAATCCTATATCGAACAGGATGGCTCCAGTGGTCCAGGTTATACGCAGGATGAGTTGATCCATTTTCTCATACAATCGGAATGGGAGGATCGCAGATACCGGGCACAACAACGATCCATACGTAATGCAGGCTTTCGCTATAGTGCCCAACCAGAACAACTGGACTATCAAGGAGATCGTGGCTTGGATCGTAATCTCGTACAAAGACTATTAGAAGGTAGTTTTATCGATCAGGCGAGCGATGTTTTTATTACCGGTAGTACTGGTACGGGAAAAAGCTTTCTTGCTTCCGCCATTGGATATCAAGCTTGTATACTGGGATACAAAGTCTATTACGCCACTACTTCCAAATTAATGGCACAACTAAAAGTTGCCAAAGCCGAAGGTTCCCATTTAAAGGAACTTGCCAGAATAGAAAAGGCGCAGCTTTTCATTTTAGATGATTTTGGTGTGCAACCACTGGACGGAGCAGCAAGGAATCTCCTGTTGGACATCATTGAGGATCGACATGGTAAAAGATCTACAATGATAACCTCTCAATTACCTGTGGCAAAATGGCACGATATCATTGGCGAGAAAACGGTAGCGGATGCAATTTTGGATAGAATCGTACACCAAGCGATACGTATCGAACTATATGGTGAATCCTTGAGAAAGAAAAAGAGAATACAGCCGTAATGGTGCTGATTTAGATTTAGTAACTTTGCACTACAAATACAACATGTTCTTTGGATAATTTTTGGGCCATATTGCGATACTAAAAATACGCTTCTTCGAAAGCGTTTTTTAGGGGGTCAATTTAATTTTGGTATTAGGGGGTCAATTTCATCGGTTTTTACACCTTACCAGTTTTACCACAATGGAATCATTATGGCTGTCTATACCAGACAATAGTATTTCCGATCCATCTATCGTTTGATAATGTAAAACCATACGCCCTCGTTTCACCTTTCGCTGCTTTTCTGCAAATTCATTATCCCTTCTTGCCGAATAAGCAATTTTCTGTATAGACAACCGTTCGTCCTTTATATATTTTAACGAGGAATCGGGAATCCAGTTCTCTTTCTTTTTTTCCGTATGCCGAGCTTCTCTGTTTTCCCCATAATTCAGGTTGTTCAGTGAAGCTTTGTTAGTTTCGCCACCCCTCTTTATTTTACCTACTACACCTGCTATGTTTTTATCTTCCAGGTACAAAATATGATTTACCGTATCGGCCTCATAATGATAGACGTTTTTGCCCCCTGCGGCGCCCGTAACTTCAAATGTCCGGTCAATATCCCTCATCGGGCTTCCTCCCCCATTGGAAAGATCTATCACGTGGGGCTTATTAGTCGTAAAACTCAATGATGACCAGTTTTCAAAAGTTACATTTTGCCAAAGGGCAGTATCCAAAGGCGAATATGGAAGTGCCTTTCCGTTGATGGTAAATTCTTCGACACGATAGTTCCCCCTCAGTGCTTGTTCACCCGCAACAGCAGGTTGCTTGTAGGGATCATACCAGAAATTAATGAGCTGCACGTAAAACAAAAGAACAAGGAATACAGTTATAGTCACCGTTTTCAGCCCAAAGCGAGTCCACCTAAGCCGCTTAGCAAATACAGGTACATACCAATGTGGGACTACAACTTCCTGCCTTATCAACACTATGTAAATATCCTTTACATAGTAAAGCAAGAGAAATGCCGAAAACACAACGAAATAAGAAGCGTACACATGTACTCCACCGTCATAAGCAAAATTAACATAGGTAATATCACCTAATGCACTCGACAGTAAAAGCGCGCCAAGAAATATAGTCTTCCTAAAAAACAGAAATGCACCAGCGACACATTCTACCACCCCTGCAAACACTTGGTACCAAGGAACAATACCAATGGATAGCCAATATATTTTTTGGGCAGTAAAGTCGCCAAAATTAGTATTGAGCAAGCCCAATGAAGGATAAGGCATCTGAACCGGCAGTAATTTGGTAAATCCAAATCCTATGATACCAATACCGGCACGGAAACGTACGATTACCCGCAACCAGTAATATAGTCTCTCATACGATTGGGTCTTTCGGTCAATCAGACTCCAGACCAACGCGCCCACAAGCGCAACTAACAATAAGAGTAACCAATCACCATAACCAAGCAGAAAAAAGGATGAATTTCTTCCTAAAAAAACAGGAGAAAACCGGGCGATATCGTATATGTCCCTGTAATGCAGACGCAGCCAGTTGATGGAAAACAGGTCGGCATACCACCTCCCCGAAAGGGGAATACTGAACAGAATGAAAAAAATAAACGCGGTGCGGAACAGAAATTTTTCCGATAAGCTCCAGATACGATCCTGAGAGAGACCATCAGTCTCCTTTACCCATTCAGAACCGTTGTCATTTATATTTACCATGTTTACAATAATTTTTTAATGAACAAAAGGAGATTCTCCATTATATATTGATATTTTTTTTCCTGCCAATTTCCAATAGGTATTTTTTGTCTATTTTATCTAGTTGAATATCAGCAGAATCCTTGGTAAGCGTATTGAATCCTTTCAGGATAAGACCGTTGCCGGGTAACTTCCGAAATTGGAATTGCCAGATATCATTTATATAATGGGAGTTTTTATTCTTCAATAAAAGAACTCCTCTTGTAGAATCAAACGTATAATAATAGTAATTCCTTCCAATGGTACCTGAATTTTCATAAACACGGTCATAATCATTTTTGAATATTGTCTCCTCTGAGAGTTCTATCGGATTTAGTTTCTTGTTGACCTTCACACTAACTGTGTTCCAGTCTTCAAATACGACATTCCCCCATCTTGACGTATCCGTTTCTGAATAAGGGATAATGGAATCGTTTAGTTTGAACGAGGAAACATTATAAAATCCTTTGATTCCGCGCAATCCAGCACTTGCCGGAAACTGATAGGATCTTTCAGCATTAAAAGACGACGCATCAATGCCCAGAAGCAAAATGAAGACCAGAAAGAAAGCTATCTTACCGATGAGCAATATTGCCTTCCATTTTCTGGAGACAACAACTGGCACATACGTATCAGGTATTGCCGCGGTTCCCATTGTTGTGACATTTAACAGCCTTATAAAATCGTGGTAAAATAGGTAAAGTGCAATCAATAGCAAAAAAAGACTATATCCGCCTTCTCCTCCATTATAGGCAAGATTGGAAAAAAATACATTGCCCAGGAAAATGGCAATAAACAGAGACACAATACCCGCCGTTTTCCTATAAGCAGCCAGCCATATACCCAGCAGAATCTGTACTGCACCCAAGAACGATTCGTATCCCGGTACAATGCCCAAACTCAGGGAAAATATTTTCCAATCAGAAAAATACCCATACGGTGTATTGAGATTGCTGAGCGAAGGGAAAGGAGCCTGCACCGAAAAGAATTGGAGAAAACCATAACCAACGATCCCAAGAGCCAATCGATAACGCAATAGGCCTCTGAGCACATATTCCAACTTTTGCACCTTTGCCTCATCGACTTTAAATAATTTCCAAACAACCACTCCTAATACTGCTACAAAACCCCAAAAGATAAGGTCGAACCATCCCGGAAGACTCCAAGCACCTGTTCCTGAAAAGAAATGCGGTACGTAGCGCGTTATATAAAATAAGGACGGAAAGGAAAATAAAGGCCATTTTTCAGTACTGAAAAAACTGAAAAAATGAGTATCAATTGGCAGAAACTGTAATATAAAAAAAATAAAAGCCCACCGGAAAAGGATTCTATCCCATTTGGATAAAATTGTATTTGCCGTTTTTTGAACATTTGCAATCTGCATATTTTAAGTTTTTGAAATGAGCAATTTAATATCCAGCATTGGGAGTGAGATTGGGATCTACGGTCAGTTCATTAATGGGAATCGGCATCAGCAATCGGTTATTGTCGGTAATACCAAGTACTGTCTGTGCCCGATTTGTACGCACCAGATCAAACCACCTGTGCGCTTCCAAGGCAAATTCTATCCTATTTTCGTTTTCTATGGCAAGCAATGCATCGGCCTTTGTAGAAGTGGTGTAATCTGTCAGTCCGGCGCGATTTCGTACTATATTCAGATCGGACAATGCTCCGGCAAGATTTCCTTGCTGAGCCCTTGCCTCCGCACGTATGAGGTACAGCTCAGCAATACGAATTACATATGCAGGATCTGTAGCTGGACTTCTATAATACAAATTTCCATACCAAAGTCCCTGTGTAGTTTGGGCAACTAACGAACTCCTATTTCCGCCAACTGAAGGGTCGTTTACTAATAAAAGAAAAGCATCACTAGGAGCTATTTGTCTTGTACCTCCATTAGCAGGTGGTTGCCATTGGTTACGTTGACTATTGGTATAATTAGCACTATAAGCGAGTTCGAATATCGATTCTGCAGTAGCAGTCACATCATTAGCCCACCATGCGTTATATGGAGCAAGTAAACTATAATTATTATCCGTAATCAGCTTTGTAGCATATGTTTCAGCATCGGGCCAATCTTGTTGGTATAAGTAGTATCGAGACTTTAGAGCCCATGCTGTCTTTTTTGTAGCTCGAACTCTATTTGTTACTAATGGCAGTAGTACTTCTGCGGAATCCAAATCATTTAATACTTGAACATAGGTTTCTTCTAAAGTTGATCTTTTAATTCCACTATTACCACTAAGGGAAACAGTAGGATTCAATTTTAATTGTACCCCTCCCCAAGTACGAGCTAGATCAAAATATGAAAGAGCCCTTACAAAAAATGCTTCACCTTTAATTTGGTTCCTTTCTGAATCACTTAAATTAACATCAATTACATTAGGTAATTTGGCAATAACGTTATTTGCTCGGTTTATAGTTGCATAAATTGCTGTCCAAACAGACTCTATCGTTCCGTTGTCAGAATGAACATTATGACTGATAAACTGTTGGACAATAGATTGAGATCCCGTCCATTGAACATTATCGCCATTTAAATATCCTAGTGAAGGAAATGAATTGCCATAATAACTATCAGCCGAAAGAGCACGATAAACACCTCTAATAGCCGTCCTTGCAGACGCTGCATCCACAATGGTTTGATCATCAGAGACATCGTCTTTGGGGTTTATTTCTAGGAATTTATTGCATGAAGAAAAAGAATTCGCAGCGAATCCAAGTAATATTGAAAAAAACATATACTTTTTTTTCATTATATTATTAATTAATATGAAGAAATAATTATGGATTAATTGTAATACCGAGTTGCACTGTACGGGGTTGAGGAGGGGTTCCAAGGTCTAATCCTTGTATATTCTGGTTGCCAGTTACGTTAACTTCCGGATCAGGTCCTGTATATTTGGTAATCAAGAACAAATTAGAACCTGTAAAGTAGAAACGAATTTTATTTAAACCTATTTTATTTACAATAGACGAAGGAATTGTATATCCTAAGGTTAACGTTTGCAACCTAGCAAACGATCCATTTTCAAGGAACCTACTATTTTGTTCGAGGGTATAATTGTTACCATAAGCAGTCAGGCGTGGTACATCAGTAATGTCACCAACTTTTTGCCAACGTTTTAATTGACTTGCAAAAAGCACTCTATTCGCATCCCGCGTACCACCACCCTCTCCAAAGAATCTATTTAAATTAAAGATTTTATTTCCATACTGAAAGTTGACTAAAAAATTAAAATCAAATCTCTTATAAGTTAGTGTATTGGATAATCCACCAAAGAAAGTAGGCATAGCATTCCCTAATATTTGTCGGTCAGCTACAGTAATAGTTCCATCATTATTAACATCCTGAAATTCGGAATTTCCTGTTTGCGGATCTACTCGGAGTTGTTTGTACAACCAAAAGGAATACATAGGACTACCTTGCTGCATTCTTATCCAATCACGATTGTAAGCGGTGATGGGAGTCTCAAGCGTTATTATTCGATTTTTATTTCCTGCAAAATTCAGTATAGTATTCCACGAGAAATCTTTTGTCTGTATGTTAGTTGAATTAATACTGAATTCATAACCTTTATTACTTATTTTTCCAGAATTTGAAGTATAAGTACTAAAACCAGTCGACGCAGCTACAGGTTGGGCTAATAAAAGATTCGTAGTTATTTTGGAATACAGATTGAACTCAATAGTCAATCGATTATGAAGAAAACCCATGTTCATACCTATATTTGTCTGGGCAGTCCGCTCCCATTTCAAATCAGGATTGGCAACTTGTTGAGGTGCCGTTCCTGCCTTATCTCCGCTAGTTGAATTATCGGGATAGCCTGCACCCCCAGACCATAATCCAAGGGCAGCATAGTTATCAATTCCATTTTGATTTCCTGCAATTCCATAACTGAATCGCAATTTTAGATCACTAAGGAAATCTACATTTTTAAGAAAATCTTCTTGCTTAAGGCGCCATGAAGCCCCTACAGAGGGAAAATATCCCCAACGATTATTTGCACCAAATTTTGAAGAGCCATCCGCCCTTAAGCTAACTTCCAGAAAATATTTAGAAAGATAATTATAACCAATGCGAGAAAAATAAGAGGCAAGATTTCCTTTCGTCCAACTCTGTCCACCTGTAACAGTAGATGCGGAAGATATTTGAGTATAAGAATTATTTGGAAAGCCCGTTCCTTGGGCACTAGTATTTTGTGTAATATTACTAATTAAAGAATTTCCAATTAAAAAGTCAAATGTACTAAGTTTGCTTTGTAGTTTATATGAAAGAGTCTGTTCATTTATCCAAGATGAATTCTGGGTAATCGAAGATGTAGCTAGACCATTGGTAGGAGAAGCTCCCAGCTGCGTTTTATCATTCCAATATTCAGATTCATTATAGCTATTATAATCTATACTCCAACTAGTTCTAAATCTCAAATTTTTAAATAATTCAGCATCAGCATATACATTACCTACGTATCGGAGACTAGTAGTATGAACATTGTAGTTATTCAATAATACTTCTAGATTATCGAAGCCTGCCCAGCGTGCAGGTGTTCCATCTGTGTTTACTTCAGGGAGATACGTAGGTGTATGTAATGCTGATTGAAGTAACCCTCCTTGTGGACCATCCCCAGCACGGGCCTGGTTTCGATATGACCTCGACAATATATTACTTGTTCCAATTGTTACTCGATTACTTACTTTCTGGTCTATATTAACTTTGAATGAACCACGATTAAAGGAAACTGGTTTAATATCTGCTTCTTGTGATAGGTAATTAGCACCAATATAATATCTAGTTTTGTCATTTCCTCCCTGAATAGATAGATCGTAATTTGATAATTGACCCGTACGGAATAATTCCCCAAGTCGATTATACGTTTTTTGCAAATCTGGTGCTCCTCTATTTGTACTGGCTCCAGGATTCAATACAGAACCAGAAAAAGGAAGATTTTTATATTTAGTAATTCCTGCAGCATTGTTGGAGGCCAAGGCATCGGCATATGAATTTACATAAAATTCATTAATCAATTCAGCATGTTGTTCACCTGTTGTCAAATCCCACAATTTGGGAGCCCAAGCTAGTCCATGTGATATATCTGCTGTAACTAATGGACGTGCATTAAAATGCCCATGCTTTGTCGTAATAATAATTACTCCATTTGCTCCTCTTGATCCATAAATTGCAGTTGCTGACGCGTCTTTTAAGACCTCAACACTTTCAATATCAGCAGAACTGATATCAGCCAAAGGAGAGGTTGCTCGTCCTCCTGTATTTA
This sequence comes from Rhizosphaericola mali, assembly GCF_004337365.2. Lineage (GTDB taxonomy): Bacteria > Bacteroidota > Bacteroidia > Chitinophagales > Chitinophagaceae > Rhizosphaericola > Rhizosphaericola mali. The sequence goes on from NZ_CP044016.1 coordinate 3,205,218, forward strand.
CAGTTTGCAAACTAGTATTATTTAAAAAAACGCCATCTATAATGTACAATGGATCATTTCCTGCATTTATAGACGTAGTACCTCTAACCCTCACAAAAACAGCATCTCCAGGAACTCCAGTATTAGAATTAATCTGTAAACCCGCAGCCATTCCTTGAAGTTGAGCATCAATACTAGCCACAGGCAAATTTCTATTTTGTTCAGGATCTATAGTCGAAATCGCACCGACTAAACTACTTCGCTTTTGGGTTCCATATCCTACCACAACTACATCTGATAATACTTGATTAATCGCAACCAATTCAATATTTATAGTTGATTGGTTTATAGTCAGTTCTAACGATTTATATCCTATGTAATTAACTTGTAAAATATAAGGAAATTTTTGTCCAGTTCGAAGGATAAATTTTCCTTCTTCATTAGTAATAGATTGATTAGTTGTACCTTTTATATTCACAGATACTCCATCTAGAGGAATATGGCTCCTTGAGTCCGTTATTTTACCCTCAAGTACAGAATTAATTGTAGGAAGAGGAATTTGTTCAAAGGCCTTGTAAGGAATTAAAAACAGTAGAAATAGAGCATAGATTTTCCCTATCCAACAATAATATTTGTTTAGATTCATGTTAAAATTATTATAATGCATCGCAGATGAAATCCTTCTTATGTTTTTTTATTGTGACATAAGTTGTTGCATAACGTTATAAATAAAAAGTGATGATTGATTGATTGTTAGTTTTATTAGTTACTACAACTATGCATCAACTGCAATTGTTTCTTATATATAAGTAGAGAAAATTTAAGATTATTACAACACAAAATAATCTCACGAAATGAATCAACCGATTTTTTTCCATAATTTTGGATGATTAAGTTTATTAAATATGTTTTAAGCGGCTTATTTATTACTTAATTACCTTGTGGAAGCGTTGGAGCGCTTCCACTTTTTTTTGTAATCTAGAAGCAGGAGTAATAGTCTACCTTTTTGATAGACAAATGTAGTATAATTTTTTAATCTAAACATATTTTTTATATCTTATAATTACAAATTAATATTGTTGCTATTCTTAACCTGTATGAGCAAAAATAATGCATAGTCAGTATTCCTAATATATAATACATTTAGAATCTTAAAAACAAAAATATTATTTCACTATTTAGCTGAATAACTCGTCGAAAAACCTGTAAAATTCCATAATAAATTATTTAGAAAGTATTTCATATCTTAAGTGAAGATTAGCCCAACCACAAAGTAGCATAAGTATGTGATAAAAGAAGTTTAAGATAGATTATAATATTAAAGTACATTTAGTAAGCTAATTAAGATAAAGAAATGCATTATTTTAGTAACCGAACAATTCATTAGTATTTTAACTTAGACAATAAAAACGTATTACATAAATCTATAAGCTGAAATTTAAAAATTCATATTACTTAGATAAACAATATTTCAATTAGAAAATTTTCTTAATTGAGAGAACATGAACTATGAAAATAAAAAATTAGAACCAAACTCAAATACTGTCATTCTAAATATATTTTCTTTGTAATAACTTCAGAAAAATACTATTATTATTGTATCCCCCCAACGAAGTACATATTGTCAAATAGCAATTGAAGCCTTATAGTTCTGCGGATAAAGGGATTTGAGGTCCTTCTGTTTTATGGTCATGATATTTTCGAGCGTGTATTTCAACCATTGGTAAGGATTGACGTCATGCTTTTTGCAGATAGCAAAGAAAGAATAAATCATGGCTGCACGTTGTGCGGCTTCATGACTACCAGCAAACAAATAGTTTTTACGACCTAAAGCCACCGGTCGTATCGCATTTTCCACCAAGTTGTTGTCTATTTGTAGATGACCATCGTATAGATAAGCAGACAATGCATCCCATCTACCATACGCGTAGGCGAGCGCTTTACCGATTTGGCTTTTAGGTAATACCATTTTGATTTGTAGTGTGATCCATTTGCCCAGCATATTAATGACTGGAAGTGCTTTTTCTAATCGCAATAATTTGGCTTGCGCATGATCCAAACTATTTTCTTTTATTGTCCTTTCTATGGCATACAACTGCTGTATCCAATTCAAAGCTTGTCCTGCCCTGGATTTGTCATTATCCAATGCACGCTCAAACTCCCTGCGTGCGTGTGCCCAGCAAGCTACATGTGTAATCGCATTACTACGCGCATATTTTTCATACACTGCATAGCCATCGGTTTGTAAATAGCCTTTAAAGTTTTGTAAGATAGGTAAGGGCGCACTACTGCCACGAGTAGGGCTATAGTCAAATAGCACTGTACCCTCCAGCGGCGCATGGTATACCCAATAATATCCCTGGTGGGTAGCGCCTTTTTTCTCGCTATCCATTACTTTTATCGGCGTCTCATCCACTTGCAAATAACCTTTTGATTTGGTATCGAAAACCAGTTGATCGTACAGCGGTTCTAGTTTTAAGAGCGTTTCTTTTGTCCAACTATCCATGGTAGATGCCGCTATTTGTATATTTTCTCTTGCAAAACGTTGTTTTTGGCGATATAGTGGCAAATGATCCATGTATTTATCCGTAATAATAGTGGCTAACAAACTAGCACCTGGAATACCTTTATCTATTACTCTTTCAGGTAAAGTTCCAATAATTACACCTTCACCATTGTTAGGGGCATATTTAAAACGGATATATCGTTTGATGAAAAAACGGGCAGGTACGCATTCTAATTCTTCTGTTATTTCTTTACCAATGCATACCATGTCGGTTAAGTCGCCTGCTGGATGTATTTCTATTTCTTCTACGGGTAAATGTTCGGGTAATTTGGCACGGCCTATATGGGTAGCGGCTTTTCTGGTGTACGCTATTTTTTGTTCCACTACTTTTTCTTGCTTTTCAACTTCTTCCACAGGGGCTTCGAAGGGGAGCGCCATTTGGTTGCTTTCTGCTTCAAAACGTTCTCGTTTCTGTCCAAACTGCATGCGCTTAAGCATCGCTACTTGTTGTCTTAGATATTCGTTTTCTTGCTTATAGTGCGTGAGCTCCTTTAGGTATTTTTCTTCCTTTTTTTCGTGAGTCGAAATGGCTTCATTACAACTATAAACGAGCTGTAGGAGTTCCTGTTTAGTAAGGTTTTCGGGTACCATTTCCATGGTATAAATTTACAGAAAACCAGTGGTTTATACAAGAAAAAAGAGGATTGTTTTAGGCTAAACTATACCTTTTTTTATGCGTACTTTTTAGCACGTTTATTCCTTCAATCATGAGTACTAAATCACTATAGGAGAATGGTTGATGACGCTGTTTTGGCCTTGAAAATGTGCCTTGTTCCAACCTTTTATAGTAGAGTACGTAACCTCCATATTCCCAATGCAAAAGCTTTATATGAGTGCGACTTTTATTGAGAAAAATAAACACTTCTCCACTGGTAGGAACTTTATTCATTTGATGATGGATCAAGCCGCATAGTCCGTCAAAACTTTTGCGCATGTCACAGGGTGCATCGTAGAGATAAAATGGATGCGTAGAACTCAATGAAAGCATATTAATACAAATGAATGAGCTGAGAAATTAAGGTCATATCGCGTGCAACTACAATGCGTACACCATTGGGATAGTGCACTTCTACACTTGACACACTAGATACTGTTGGTGTAATCTTGATAAACTTTGTATTGGTTCTGTGGTCAGGATGATATTTTTTGCGCCAATAATCAAAGGTTGATTCTGAGATATTGTTTTCTTGGCAAAACTGCGGTTTGGTTGCTCGCTACCCATGCCGACACTAGCTTTTGCATACGCTCACGCTTGATACTGATTTTATTCATGTATGCAAAGCTAGAATGACTTTATCGGTGACGCAATATGTAGTTCGTCGGGTGCTTACTTATTATTTATGTAGTAATTTTGTTAAAGTTTTACGTAAATCAAATATATATAGAATATAATAACTTTTACTAACATAATACTTTTATGATTCTATATAAGACATTGATAAGCTAAAATAAATAGCCAATTCCAGAATTATTATTTCTGAATTATAAAGAAGTTTTTAGGCCAATTTGATGTTTAAATCCATAATATCTGTAATCTTTTCATAACCCCCTATAAAATTTTAAATACACAATTTTTTTATATCTTCACTTATAAAATCAAAATAGTGAAGATTAATTTATATAGTGTATTAATAGGTGTATAAAAAAATGTTTGTCTATTATAATATATTGATTTAAAATAAATTACAGGTAAGATGCGGTAATCCTGCCGCCCCGACAACTTAAAAAAGGATAAATCAACGAAAATTGATTTATCCTTTTTTCTTTCTAAGAAGTTTCCGAAGATACAAGTTATTGATTTTCAATAATCAATATTCTCTAATCTTTTTCTTTACCAGAAAAGAACAAACCATTTCATGCTTAGAAACAGGAAAAAATTAACCGATTTTACCGTATTTCTCTTTATTTCTATATCAAATTAATTCAATTGAATGCAAAGATTCTATGAACTAATCGTTGAACTACAAATCGTTCATAAATTAATTCATAGAATACGCTCAATAAAATGACATTATTTGTATCAATAGATAAGAATATTGAAGCCACGACTCAAGCAGCTAAGCTATGTCCCATTGTTGCTAAAAGATAAAACATATCAAACAATCGAAAAACGAAATATTCAAAATCCAAAATAATTCTATTTTTCAAAGCTTAAATTATAAAAAAGCCCCACTTTATAATTTCTTCCCGCTTGGTATGGCATAAGATAATTAGTCCTATTCGTAATATTATCCACAGAAAACTGAACACGCAGGTTTTTATTTTTCAGCAATACTCTTTGAATACTCGCATTGAAAAACCAATAACCAGGCACATAAATATCGTAAGGATCGATAAATCCATTATTATCCAAATCCATAAACCCAAATTTTCCACGATAATTTGCACGAATGGAACCTGCCCAAGGAATATTTTTATTATCGTAAAACAATTGCAATTGCAACATATTACGACTACGATTAGGTAGATTAAAATAATCTTTAGTGGTAGCTTTTCTTATTGGATTACTTCTGACTGTTAATTTTCCGGCTTTGATTGAATCTAAAACAGACAGATCTTGTGAATACAGTAGTTGATAGTTAGCCGCTAAATGCAAACCTTTCAGTGGTTGAACGGAACCATATAATTCCAAACCTTTATTGACGACTTTTGCTAAATTGACGTAACTAAATATCTGAGAACCATTTGTCTTAATGCCAATTTGCTCGGTAAAAATCATATTTTCAATATGATTGTAAAATACATTGGCTTCCAAACTCCAAATGCCCCCTTGTTCCCATTTTGCATCCAAATTAAAACTATGAGAAGTTTCTGCTTTTAGGTTTTTTATAGTGGACGCAACCGCCCAGATACTGCTTATCTGTCCTGCGGAATCTAATGCAGCTAAAGCAGAAGATACAACATTGGCTCCAACTACAGTATAGCCTTGTGACAAATTAGTAAAGACTTGATTCATCTGTACGTAAGTGGGTGATTTGAATCCCATTCCAAAGGATGGTCGAATGTATAAATGCTGTATTGGATTCCAGTTGAGCCCAGCAGTGGGTGTTACTTTTCCTCCATAAATAGAATTATGCGAACCTCTCGCTCCTACTGTTGCATTTATAGTTGAACTAAATACATACTTCAATTGTCCATATACAAATGAGTTGACTTGATGTCCACTTTGTGCATTTTCATAACCTTGTAATTGTTGGAACTCAGCACCCAAACCAGAAATCAAATCCCATTTTTTATCATTGGAGTTGACATGATATTGTCCTTCAAGATGATTGTCCCATTCTCCAAAACGAAAATTTTGTAAGGAACTATTTCTATTTTGTAAAGAAACTTGCTCTGAAGAATAGTAATGCGTAAGATAATATCGTACTAGAAATTGAGAATTATTATTGATAGTATGATTCCATGAGGTAAGTAGATTTAAGTCATTATCATTCAACTTATCCAAAGTCACGTAATTATCTCCATAGTTTCTAGTCATTAAACTATTTCGAAATGCATATCTCCCACTCACATTGATATTATCGTGATCATTTAATTCAAATCTAGCTCTACCTTGAATTGTATTGCTAGTATATGGCGGCGAAGTTTGCCCGCCTTCGAGATATTGTGGACTAGCATTGAATCCATTTGTTTGATAATAATCTTCTTTTATTTGATAGAAACTATTTCTTTTTCCAAAAGGATTCGTATAACCGACATTGATATTTTTAGTATCAAAACTGCCATAACTCACACCGGCATTTATAGCTCGTTTCGCAGCATTTTGATTGGTAATAATATTAATTACACCACCCATAGCATCTGCTCCATATAAGGCAGAGGTTGCACCTTTGATAATTTCGATATGATCAATATCTTGTACTGAAAATCTTGATAGATCCAAATTACCATCCATACGACCAGCAATCGGCATACCATCCATTAGTATTTTTACATAGTCCGAGCCAAAACCTTGCATCTGCACACCAACAGCACGGTTACCAGCGCCCAAGTCATTGACAACAGTTACGCCTAATTGCTCTTTCAAGACTTCATCCAACCTTTGAGAACCCAATAACTCGATCTGTCTTTTGCTCACCCATCTTTTGGCATTGGTAATCTGATCAAAAGTTATAAGATCATCATTTTTTTTCTGATCGATTGGCTTGACGGATTGTACTACAACTTCTTGCAGCCCATTTTTATAACGTAATTCTATGTTTCTAGTCAAATTAGCAATTACATTTAAAGAATCCACTACAGAAACATAACCATTTCCTACAACGATAAATACATAATTGCCCGCAGGGATATTTTCAAATGAATAATTATTGGAATGAACAGATAATTTAGTAGACCAATTAAGATCCTTATTTTTCAATTGCAACTCAATCGTATCCTTATTTGATTTAAACCCCGAAGCATTACCTTGAACTACAAATTGTGCTTTTGCATTACTTAAAAAGAAGCTGATAATAAATATTATACACGCCTTACATCCATTCAAATCATTCATCATATTTCCAAAAAAGCAAAACTAATTGGCTGAATTTACCATATACGGTATAAACCTTCGAATAATTACCAAATTCGATAAGAATTGTCAGCTATATGTAATAATTTCGTTTATAGGTCGTCTGTAACGGTAATTGTCAGCTGTAAAAAATGGCAAATAATTATAGTTAGTTAAATTAGAAGAGATTGATTTTGAGGATAAAAAAAGTGAAGTATAATGATCAATAATATAGGAACTGCCAATTGCAAATTTGACATTTTACAATTGGCAAATTTAGAGGCAATAAGAGAATCGAATCGAAATTATGGCGAATTGAATGGAGATAAAAAAGGAATAAGCAAAGAAATATTTACACCTGATGGCATTTATTTTGGCTATCACAATGTCATTTCAACTAAAGATGAGGAAATCAATTTGTATAATGAATCGCCATATATACAATTGAGCTTTAATATTTTAGGTTCAAAAAAATATGTTGTTCCTGCCTCACAAAAATCTGCGTTAGATCTTAAATCTTTACAATACAATTATTTGCATCTACCGGCAGGTCCGATGAAAATCGGTTGGATCGGCAATCAAAAATTGGAATCCTTTGAACTTGGAATTACGGAGAATTTTTTCAACCATATCTTGCCGCAAGATCATCCCATGTACCAGCGCATGGCAATAGAGAATGATCGAATGACTAATTTTGCTTTAGGGGAAAATAATTTACCGCTACAATCTGAGTGCACGACGATTCTTTTTCAGATGTTGAATTGTCCGATGGAAGGACATTTGAGAAGATTGTATATTCAGGCAAAAACGGTAGAATTAATCTCTCTACAATTAAAACAATTCGAAGAAGTATTTTCCTACGAACAAAAAAATGCTAGAAAAGGATTGTCCAAAGAGGAAATAGAAAGAATGTATTTGGTAAAAGAAATCATTGAAAAAAATCACAATCACCCATGCAGATTAATTGATTTAGCACATAGTGTGGGCACCAATGACACTTATTTGAAAAAGCATTTTAAGATGGTATTTGGAACAACCGTATTTTCCTATTTGCTCAATTTCAAAATGGAAAGAGCCATGGAAATGCTCAAGCAAGATTACTCGATTACCGATGTGGCGTATGCAACGGGGTATAACCAAATATCTCATTTTTCCAGAGCATTCAAAAGACAATTTGGATTTCCACCCAATAAAGTGCGATAATCTACAAAAAATGGGAAACGAATTCGTTTCCCATTTTTTTATTTCTTTATCCAAAAAATCAGCAAAGCCCAACTTACCAATTTTAAGAAAATAAGTAATAGAAGCCACTTACCATAACGGCGACGCAGCTTGGCAATATATGCCGACTCTGTCAATATTCTGAATATTCTGGTCATTACTCCGCAATAATTTTATATACTTTAAACTCACTTTTCATCGGTGCAGGCTTACCTTCTTGTTTGGCCTGTTCCAACATGGCAAATCCACGCTTGTGTCCTTCTAAAAATTCAGGAGATTTTGTCCAAGTATCAAATGATTCTTTATTATCCCAATGACTAAGTATAAGATAAGGCTCTCCTTGTTTGGATGGTTTCAGTACTTCCATATCTACAAATCCAGGCATAGTATCAATAGCACCTTTGCGAGTCGCAAATAAATTTTCGAATGTTGGTTCAAATTCAGGAAGGCAACTTATATAATTAATCGCTGCAAATTTCTTCGTCATAATAATGATTTTGTTTTTACAAAAATAGAATTGCCATAATAATGTCATTTTTTCTAAACGGAATAATATTTACCCATTCGGGTATTTTACGCCAAAAAAGGAAAAATACCCGAATAGGTAAATCCATAACCAATTTTAACCACAGAGGTAATTGACTAATACGAGTTTTGCATTTAAATAACGTTTTATAATGTCGATCAAAAAAATTGGGTTATTCGGAATTTTATTTTCACTGAATTTCTTTATGTATAGTTGTAGTAAAGATAGTGCTACACCTACCTCAGACTCAGACACAACCGCAGGAACAGGGATTTATGTTTATGACTTAGTTGGAGACACTGCTGCATCGGTTGGAATCGAATCAGGAAAAACTGAAAGAGCATTTTATCCATTATTATTTAATTTCTCAACTGGTAATTCACATATTCTTAAAACCGCGGAAGATTCCTCTAAATATTTATCTAGTGATACTGCTTGGGATATTGCCTTCACTGCACAATATAACTCTACTGTACAACCGAATAATGGTAGTTACGCAACCAGTCCAGCAAATGGCAATAGTGGCACATTTATTATTATGACAGAAAATACTCCATTTGACCAGATCACAACGGCCCCTACAGATGCAGAAATGACATCTGATGCGATGACAAGCGTTGGCTGGGACCAAGGTGATGGTCAAGGTTGGTTTTACTATAGTTTAGATAATCATATTTGCGTAGCAGTTACCAATAGGACATTTATATTTAAAACATCACAGGGATTATATGGAAAAGTGGAATTTATAAGTATTTATAAAAATCACCCAGCCGTAGTCACCGATCTGTATTGGCCCTCTCCTTATTTAACATTCCGATACTATATCCAAAAAGACGGAAGTAAAAATTTGAGAACTACAACTTCGTCTTAATTACACAAACTATAATTTTTTAAATTTTCAATCAAATTCTAAATGAAAAAGCAATTTAGCCGTTTATTCTTATTATGTTTCATCCCTGCGGCAATATACTCTTGTAGCAAAAGCGACTCAACAAACCCTAGTGATAATGGTAACGATGGATTGTCCATTGGAGATACGGTTTCTTTAAGCAATGCGTACACAAAAGGATACTTGACATTAATCGCTAATAAAACATTTTATGTAGGTAATTTTACTCAAGGAACTGGCGTAAGTACTACAGACACATCTCTATCATTTGCAACTAAAAATAGTACATTCTATTATAGTTTAACCGAAAATCAAGGAGATACCACCAACTATGATATAAAATTTACAAGTTCCTATGCATTATCAGTCGATACATCTAAATATAAATTAACGTTTATCAATAAAACGTTCGATAATGTTACGGATTCCACAGGCGGAACCAACATTCTTACTGGTTTAGCGGGTATGAATAATACGTACCCATCTACAGATTCTGTACCTACGGCAGCAGGATGGTACATATATAACGCAACTACTCATATCGTAGGTGCATATATGACTAGAACTTATATTATTACAAATAAGTCAACTGGTAATTATTACAAATTCCATATAGTAAGTATGTATTCTGGAGCGCAACCAAATGCAACAACAGCTGCATTAAACTTTCCTTACTACCATTTCGAGTATATGAAAATGAATTAATTAAATCCATTTAAGATAAAAATGAAATACAGAAATAATAGAATTAAAATTAATGTGATATTAATTCTGTAAAGCAAAAATGAATTTTCTAATAATACTCTATAAACTAAAAATTTATAGGGTATTATTTTTTTGCAAAATATCCAAGATCAATTTTCTTTTATCAAAACAGTACGCTTGATTTTCTTAATTACTTGTTTTAAGTAACGCTCTTTTATTTAATCCATCGCTTCAAAAAAGAGCCAAAATTGTTATATGTTTAATGAAATTAGGCCTTACGTGTTTCAAACAGGAATTTTCATTTTCCCCTACGTTTTTAATAAATAATTTGATTGAGTACCTAATAAGAATATATATCATCCTAAGCTTCAAATATTCCGTATTTTGGCGTGATACTTCCATGATTTAGATACGATAAGGAATGAGTTTTTCATAACAGGAGCAAACAAAGGAATTGACTTTGAAACTGCAAGACAATTATAACACTTAGGATATTATGTGTATTTAGGTGGCAGAGATGTAGAAAATGGTAAAAAAGCAATTGATTCACTTAACTATAAAATCCATTTTCAAGCAATATTGTAAGGGAGACAAAACATTCAGCTTAAGTGTGTATTGTTTCAGATTGTTATGATGTAAACTTTTCTTATGAGATAAAAACACCTTTCGACTAAGTATTTTAAAAAAATTAAATGGAGATATAAATATAAAAATTAGTGAATTACACTTATTCCAAGTGAATTTATTCAATACAAATGAATCCTTATTTCTGATCGGTAACTGTATTCAATCTACTGTGCTTTTTGCCATAAAGGAAGTATACAAATAATCCAATAATTAACCAGATGATAAATATTTTCCAATTAGAAACACCTAATTCCGTCATTAAATACAGATTAATTAAGATTCCAATGATTGGCAATAAGGAGAAGTTTTTGATAAATGCAACGATCGATAGAACTAGCCAAGTAATCCAGAAAATCATCGTCAACAATTTGTGTTCTATCAATTGATCGAATGGCAATGCTTTCCACTCAGCAAGGATCGGTTGTCCAAATTTACATATACAGATAACTGCGGCAATAAGACCGATACCTACAAGATATTTTCCATTTACATATGGTACTTTGAACTTTGAGTATTGGGACATTCCTGTTTGATCCAGATATAGAACACCTCCACAAACTAGAATAAATGCGAAAAATGTACCTACACTAGTAAGATCTACAAAGAAATCCATTTTGAAGAAAAACGCTGGTACTGCGACAACAATACCTGCAACTATTGTAGCAAAGGATGGTGTATGATATTTCGGATGGATCTGAGAGAATTTTTTCCACAAAAGACCATCCCGACTCATCGTCATCCAGATACGTGGTTGACCTATTTGAAATACTAATAATGCACTTGTTATGGCGATTACCGAACTTACGGAAATAACGCCCGCCATATAATTCAATCCATTTTGAGAAAATACAAATGCTAGAGGATCACTGACATTCAACTCTTTATAATTAACCATACCTGTCAATACCAGCGTGATTAACACGTATAAAACAGTGCAAATTAATAGACAATAAATCATTGCTTTGGGTAAATCTCGCTGTGGATTTTTACATTCTTCTGCAGTAGTGGAGATCGAATCAAAACCAATAAAAGCAAAAAATACCGCGGCGACACCACTTAAAATACCTTTCACTCCATTTGGTGCAAATGGAGACCAGTTTTCCGGTTTGATATAAAATGCACCACCTACGATTACAAATGCAATTACTGCCAATTTTAGCATTACCATGATGTTACTAGCAATACGAGATTCCTTAATACCGATATAACATAATGCAGTCACCAATACCGTAATTAAACCCGCGGGAAGATTAAAGATAACATGCAAACTACCAATAGTAGGTGCATCTTGATAAGCTTGTGCTAATACTTTTTCAAAAGAAGAAATATGTTCACCCGCTGCGCTGTTTACTTTTTGAAATGCTTCTAATGCTGTAGAATAATCAATGGTGAGCCATCGAGGTATATGTACACCAAAGCCTTCCATCATACTGACAAAATATTGCGACCACGATATGGCGACAACCATATTCGAAACCGCATATTCTAGTATCAAGGCCCAGCCAATAATCCAAGCAATCAATTCGCCAAAGGCAACGTAAGCATAGGTATAAGCACTTCCTGAAACAGGTACAGTACTTGCAAATTGAGCATAAGACAATGCAGTAAATACACAAGCAATCGCCGTTGCTACAAATAGTAAAGACACTGCTGGCCCACCATTATAACTAGCTAAGCCAATCGTGCTAAATATCCCAGCACCGACAATGGCTGCTATACCTAATGAAACCAAATCTCTTACGCCCAATACTTTATTCAATGACGCTTCATTAGAAGAATCCGATAATATTTGATTTACTGTCTTTTTTCTAAAAAGTGAATTAGCCATGTATTCTCTCAGATGCGTTTAAGTCAATTAAATTCACCTAAATATATTAATTAAAAATCTATTTTCAAATGCTTAGACCTCTCTATTCAATAATTTATCAGTAAGATCAATCAATGGAGCTTTTCTCTCTTCTGCAACTTCTGCTTCACCTAATGATTTCAATGCAGCATCAGCGTATTTTTTTCTAAGATCTAAAGCCCATTGTTTGACACCGACTTGTTCAAATATTTCCAATACGCGTTCCACTTTGTCTATCGGATTTTCATCCATTAATCGTAGCAATTCTTTTCGCTGCGTTGCATTGCTATTTTCCATAGCATATAGCATCAGAAAGGTTTTTTTATTACGGCGAATATCACCTCCTATAACTTTTCCAAATTTCTTCTCGTCACCAAATGCATCTAAAAAGTCATCTTGTACCTGAAAACCGATTCCAAGATTTTTTCCATATTCATATATCTTATCACAATTTTCTTTAGAAGCACCACCTAAAAATGCTCCCATAGATAAACTCGCAGCCAACAATACGGAAGTTTTTAAGGTAATCATTTCTATATATTGTTCTAAGCTTACATGATCCATTTTCTCAAAATCCATGTCTAACTGTTGCCCTTCGCATACTTCTATAGCCGTTTTATTAAAAAGGCTTAAAGTCTGTGGTAATAATTTAGAATCGATTTTATTCAAATAATCATAAGCAATAATTAACATAACATCACCGCTCAATATGCCAGAAGCTTCTCCATATTTTTTATGTACTGTTTCACGACCACGCCTTAGGTCACTCCTATCCATGATATCGTCATGCATCAAGGTAAAATTATGAAAAAGTTCTACGGCTGAGGCCACATTCCAAGCATCTGGATGTATATCACCAAACAATTCATTACCCATCAAGCAACATACGGGACGTATACGTTTACCACCTGCACCTAAAAAATAGGCACAAGGCTCGTATAACCCTTTAGGCTCCCGATCAAAATTGGGTATATGAAAATAATTGCAAAATTGCTCAGATAATTCAGAAAAAGAATGCATAGTTAATTTTTAAGCTACGCTTTTTAAATACGTAATTAATTATTAAGGGCGTAAAAGTAAGTTATGTAATTTTAATAATTACATATTTGAATGTTTTCCTATTAGAAATAAAAAAGGCTGACCAATTACGGACCAGCCTTTAGTTAATTTTTTTTTACCAAACTTAACCTAAATAAGCTTTCAATGCGCTGCTGTATCTAGCTTTTTGAAGACGTTTGATGGCTCTTTCTTTAATCTGGCGAATACGTTCTTTAGTAAGATCATATTTCTGTCCGATTTGTTCAATTGTTATTCCATTTTCTCCGTCTAAGCCAAAATATGCATTTACAATTTCTGCTTCCCTAGGACTCAAAGATTTTAATACACGACGAATTTCTTCTCTCAATGAATCTTTCATCACATCATCATCGGTATCATCACTACCTTCTAACAAATCTCCCATTGCAACGTCTTCGGCTTCATGCACAGGTGCATCTAGCGAAGTGTGACGCGTATTACTTTGGAAAATGTTGTTGATTTCGTTTTCACTCATTTCCAACAAACTAGCCAACTCTTCAGTGCTTGGTTCACGTTCGTGCTCTTGTTCAAATGCCATATAGGCTTTATTGGCTTTATTGTAAGTACCAATCTTATTTTGTGGCAGACGTACCAAACGACCTTGCTCGGCCAAAGCTTGTAAAATGGATTGACGAATCCACCATACAGCGTAAGAAATGAATTTAAAACCTTTTGTTTCATCAAAACGTTGAGCTGCTTTAATCAATCCAAGATTACCTTCATTAATCAAATCACTCAATGACAACCCTTGATGCTGATATTGTTTTGCAACAGATACCACGAATCTTAAGTTGGCTTGCACCAACTTATCTAAAGCCCTTTGGTCATCCATCTTGATTCTTTGGGCGAGTGTGGTTTCTTCTTCTGGAGTGATCATTGGGATCTTAGAAATCTCTTGAAGATATTTTTCCACAGCCTGAGAATCACGATTAGTGATCTGGGTGGCAATTTTAAGCTGCCTCATATATTACACCTTGATTTTAAATTCTGCTACCTAAAACGATTATTCCTTCTTGTATTATTCAGAACGTATTAATCTCAAAAAAGTTTCGTTAAATAATATTTTTCTTTTATTATAATCAAAAATTCTTAGAGCGTGCAAAGTTACGAAATTTTCATATAATGTAGTATTAATATTTAAAAAATGAAATTAATAAAAAATTAATTTGTTCACTTATCTAATTTTTATAGCATTTTTTTTCATTTTCAGAACCTATATTTGCAACGGTTAAGAAACAACTCAACTGTAAATTGAGGTTATAATTTCTTATCGCCTTATTTTACAAAAAGCATTTTTTTAATAAAACATTCGAAATGTTACCAAAAATTAATCCGACAACCACACAAGCGTGGCTATTGTTGCGCAAACACTTTGAGGATGAGATGCGCCATGCTAAAGTGAAAGAGCTTTTTGCTCAAGACGGAGACAGATTTCAAAAATTTTCTTTGAAATTTGACGACATCCTTTTTGATTATTCTAAAAATATTATCAATCAAAAAACACTTCACCTGCTTTTGCAATTAGCAGAAGATTGTAATCTTAAAGATGCAATCGCCGCTATGTTTGATGGTGAAAAAATTAACGAAACAGAAGATCGTTCTGTTTTGCACACTGCTTTACGTAATTTCTCAGGCAATCCTATCTACAGCGACGGAAAAGATGTAATGCAAGAAGTACATCGCGTACAAGCACAAATGAAAGCTTTCTGTGAAAAGGTCCATTCAGGAGATTGGAAAGGTTACACTGGAAAGAAAATCAAATATATTGTCAACATCGGTATCGGTGGTAGCGATTTAGGTCCAGTAATGGTTACGGAAGCATTGAAACCTTATTGGAGTCATGGCATTCACCCATATTTCGTAAGTAATGTCGATGGTACACATATCGCAGAGACTTTCCCATTGATCAATCCTGAAGAAACCATCTTCTTGATTGCTTCTAAAACTTTCACTACGCAAGAAACCATGACTAACGCGCATACAGCTCGTGAATGGTTCTTACAAACAGCGAAAGATGAAAAACATATTGCAAAACATTTCGTTGCGTTAAGCACAAATGAAAAAGAAGTTTCCAAATTTGGAATCGATACAGCAAATATGTTTGAATTCTGGGATTGGGTTGGCGGTCGTTACTCATTGTGGAGTGCAATTGGCTTATCTATCGCATTGACTATTGGTTATGATAATTTTGAAGCGTTATTAAAAGGTGCTTACAAAACAGATGAATATTTCAAATCCACACCATTTGACAAAAATATTTCTGTAATCATGGCATTGGTGGGACTTTGGTATACTAATTTCTTCAAATCTCAGACAGAAGTTATCCTTCCTTATGATCAATATTTGCACCGCTTCTCTGCTTATTTCCAACAAGGAAATATGGAAAGCAACGGTAAGCATGTAGACAGAAAAGGTGGCGAAGTTTCTTATAGCACAGGTCCTGTAATCTGGGGCGAACCAGGAACGAATGGTCAGCACGCATTCTACCAATTGATCCACCAAGGTACGGTTATCATCCCTGCTGACTTTATCGCTCCGGCAATCAGCCACAATCCTTTGGGTGATCATCACAACAAATTGTTGAGCAATTTCTTTGCACAAACGGAAGCGTTGATGAATGGTAAAACAGAAGCGGTTGTAAAAGAAGAATTGAAAGAACAAGGTAAATCTGATGAAGACATCAAAAAAATTGCTCCTTTCAAAGTATTCGAAGGAAATAAACCAACCAACTCTATTTTGTTGAAAAAAATCACACCAGAAAGTTTGGGTGAATTGATCGCATTGTACGAACACAAAATTTTCGTTCAAGGTATTATTTGGAATATTTTCAGCTTTGACCAATGGGGTGTTGAATTGGGCAAACAATTAGCTGGTAAAATCCTTCCAGAATTAGCAGATGACGCAGCAATTACGACGCATGACTCCTCTACTAATGGATTGATCAACGCATATAAAGAATTAAGAAAATAATTATTCTTATTCTTATTAAAATAAAGCCTCCGAATTTTCGGAGGCTTTATTTTTGGGTAAATTTGCAATTCGATTCAACTTTATTGTTTACTTTAATTGCATGAAAACCAAAATACTTGTTACATTAATTATCCTCACCTTTTGTATCAGCTGCGGTTATTTATTTCAACTGAAACCTAATAAAAAGATTACACATCGTATCGAATATTCATTTCAACAAACAAAACAACCCGTTGATTTGACAACTTTGGATTTAGGAATTCAATGGGACAAATTCTTGATACTCCAGCCATATAGCCAACCAAAAGATATAGCGAAAAAACTACCTCAACTTGACTTACAAAATATCTATCAATCAGATATTATGTATTCAGATAATCATTTTGAATTAGTATTTATAAAGAATAACAAATCCATTGCGACATGTAATCTTTCCAGAAATATTAAAATTTCACCTAAAGGGCAATTGAACTTATTTGAAACTAATTAGAGGAAATTTTCATGTTTTTCATCTGTTCCTTTTCACTCTTCGACAAATCTTTAGCCGAATAAGAGATTAAAGAAATATTATCCTCTGAATCTTGCGTAAAAATCAATATTTCAAAATTGGGTTCTTTGTCAAAAAAATAAGTATTCAAATTATTTCCATCATCATTCACAGAAATCAAATTTGTGTAAGATTTTTGATGAATTAATTTTTCAATTTCAACTTTTGTTTTTCCATACAAACTATCGTCTTTATCAACTGTAACAGTTTGAATAAATAAAGGAATTTTCTTTCCCGTAATAGAATCTGTTCCATTTTGCTTCACTGAAGAATATTCTGTACCATCTACACTTTTCATTTTGTTAAAGAATTTAGCAGATGGCAACTGAGCAAATAATGTTGCTCCAAATAAAATTAAAAATGCAGTCAACAAACTTTTCATAATCAATAATAATTTTGAGATTTGGTATTTCTTAATCGTAAGTTACCACGAATTCCATCATTTTCCTAAAATTCCATTTTTTAAAGGAGCATTTTCTTCAATATAACTTTGAATTTCAAAAAGCACGTTTAAGTCGGGCTCATATAGTCATCAGTCACAATCCTTGGGGGAATTATCAGAAAAATTTACTGAGCAATTTCTTTACACAAAATAATACAGTTTCTAAAAAAGAATTGAGAATATAACTTTTCTTATTCCAAAATAAAGCCTCCGAAAAATTCGGAGGCTTTATTTTGAGTCTAATTTTTAGTTCAACATTTGATTTTAAATATGTCGAGATCTTCTCAAAGCTACCATAAATTAACTTTTCAAATTTTCCATCAAGAATATTAGAAATACTGACAACCCAAAACTAAACAACAAGTTTTATGTAATACCAATTCCGAAAATTGCCCTCCCATATTTCCAAATTAAAAGCATAGAATAATGAATTTAAAAATATGAGAAAAAATAAACAATTTATTTAGTAGGACAACCTGTATAATCTATTTTAAATGTAAAATCTTTAGTTGTTTCCCTTGTGATATTGGGATCACTATCATCTGGTTTGTATGCAGCTCCAGTACCCAAATCTACACCCAAACCTATAAGTCCAAACCCTACACAACTGAGTATAAAATTACCCGTTCTAAATTTGCGATCAAACTCTTTAGTTAAAGGAGGGCAATCATTTTGTTTAACTTCAACTTTTAGTCTCTTATCTCTTTTGTATAAGCCATTAGCAGAACCTGTACCAATTTTATCACCATTTACATATATATCCGCATTTGGATGGTCGCGTACTATAATGTTTGCGTGATATTTACTTCCACCAAAAATAACACCACAGCTATTTAAGGTTAACATTCCAAAAAGTCCAACAACTAGGACTAAATTCTTTTTCATATTTACAATTAGGGTTTATAATAGTTTGCAATATAAACGAAATTAATAATTAACACTTATTTTGCATTATATTAATTTTTCATTAATAACTATTAAAATTACATATTTTTAAAATCCCAATTTTCGAATTGAGGTAGATTCCTTTTATATGCTTCTAAATCCCAATAAATACCTTTACTTTTTGCGTACTTAGCAATAGGCTCTAAATCCATTTTTGCACGGCGAGCATCGACATTATCAGGATCTTCTAATGGTGCTATATATGCAGGTCTTCCTTTATCTTTATCCGCATAGGTAATTTGAGATCCATAAATTTGTTTTTTCCCTGCATATATATTTGCACGATCTATAGTTAATGCTACATCCGCCTTTTTCACTTCTCCTTTTTCAGCTTGTTTTTTTAATAGAGGTAGATATTTATCAATGATACTCTTATCTGAATGTTGAATAATCATCCACTGAACAAAAGAGACATCACCCACTTGTTTTTTAGTTAACCAACCATATTGATCTAATAATTTTTTAAGCCGCATAATATTGATACTATCTGAAATGTCCGCTAGAGTCCATAGACTATCTACTTTTTTCGAATCCTCAATAATACTACTATCAAAAGTTACTAAATATCGATAATGTTGATCATCATACCACATTTCGTCCAATTGATGACGAAGTGCTAGATTATAATGATTCAATTGTGCAATTGAATCATCCTTCTGTTGTAATAATTTCTCAAATTCCGGCCATTGAATAAAAGAATGTAATTTTTTAAAATTTACATTTAGCCTCATTATTGTCAATTGAGGCACTTTACACATTTCTGCATAAAAACCAAGATACTTTATTGCTGAATCTAATTCATTAAGTTTACATGCGTCTTCTGCAGCCTTATAAAAAGATGTAGGATCGACACTATCTAAAGGATAATTTGAAAAAGTTTCACTATATGCTAACAATGCTTCCTTATATTTACCTTCCGAATACAAATCATTAGCCTCTTTGGATTGGGCAAATGCATTTGCAGTAATAACCACTTGCAAGAAAAATAATAAAACGTATTTCATATATTTTAATTTAAGCACTCATTTTCCATATTCCACTCTTTATAAAACTGCTCTAAAAATTGCAACAAAAACTGCTGTCTTTTTTCCGCTATTGCAATGGCTGTTCGCGTGTGCATTAATTCTTTCAGTTTCAATAATTTATCATAAAAATGTTGAACGGATGTATTTTGAGTAGGATCAATTGGATTATAAATTGAATGTCCAACGGAGCCGCCATAGGCAAATGCTCGCGCTATACCAATCGTCCCGATTGCATCTAGCCTGTCCGCATCTTGGACGATCTTTGCTTCAAGAGACTCCGCATGTTTTCCTTTACTAAAGGAAACTTGCGATACGATAGTCACTATCCGATCAATAAGACTCGTGCCTAATGAATATTCGGACAAGAAATTTCTAATCAGTTCTTCACTTTTATCCACACCCCCATTTAATTTGTAATCCCCAATATCATGTACCCAAGCAGCCAAAGTACACACAAACGCGTCCGCATGTTCCGCCTGTGCGATTTGCCGAGCCATATATGCTACACGAGCAATATGATAATAGTCGTGTCCTGTACTTTCATTTAAAAATTGGGATTTTATATCTGTTTCTATTTTTTCCAATAATAATTCTTTCTCCATTTCCATATTTCAAAAATAATGCATTCAATATATTTGCAGCCGTATGATGTTAGATGTTAAAGTTGGCTTGATGTGGGAGCCCGAAAATTTATGGAAAAACAAACCTTATTTTTCATTAGTTACTATTACTAAAAAAGATGGCATTCCTCAATACCGTCAAGATCTTCTCAACAAAAAAAATATCGACAAAATCAGTAGTCAGTGGAGTAGCTCTATCGTACAACTCTTGGAAGAGTTGAGCACAGAAGCCAATCTTAAAGTCGAAGCTGCTATCGCCAAACAAAAGGCCAAAATGGGCAATAATCCTACAGCGAATATGCTTTTTCAAAAAGCATTGACTGAGCACCGCATGAAACAAATCCAAATGTTGATGCCCAAAAGTGGAGCGATTGTTACCATGCACAAGATTATCAATAAGGAAACAGGAAATCCTTTAGTGGCACCTTGTAAATTTGCACGTAAAATAGCTCAGATACAACTTGAAATAACAAAAACTGGAAATCAATTTGGACTAAAGACAACGATAATTGGAGAAAATGAATCGTTCGAACTAGAGGAATCTAATCGATTTCAATATATGATTGTACACGATTCCGTTTGGCATCTTATTTCATATAAGGATTTTCAAACTTTGGAATGGTTACAAGACACAGATTTAGAAACTTTAGGGCAATCGTCTACCGAATTTGCAGAAAAAGTTATTCAAAAACTAGAGAAAGACTATACTATAGATAAGCGAATATTTTTCCCTGCCGAGACCGTAGAATCTCTGCCTCAACGCAATATCTTGTTTACTGAGTTAAGTAATTCTTTTCTCATGTTAACGCCTCGTTGGGAATATGATGGCTTTATGATTGAGGGTGACTATAAAAGCGAGGAAACTCGAAAAGCAGGTGGAAAAGACTATGTAATTCATAGAAACGAACAAGAGGAAAAAGATTTTCGAACCTATATTCAAAGTTTGCATCCAGATTTTCCAACACAATCACATCGTGGATTTTATTTTCTCTCTTTTGCAAATGCGAAGAAAAAACAATGGTTCATCAAAGCATATCGCGAACTATTAAATAATAATATAGACGTGGTTGGTTTGGATATGTTGCAACATTTTCGTTATTGTCCATTTGAACCAACAACAGAATTAAACTATCAAAAAAAAGAAGGAAGCAAACTAGAATATTTTGCTAAAGTACTATTTGGAAAAGAAGAAGTCCCATTATTGACTGTACAAAAAATGTTATTAGCAGGTCAACGAAATGTGCTACTAAAAGATGATTCTATTGCCGTATTTACAGATGAATGGGTAAAAGAATACGCGCTTTTTTTTAAACACGCAGCTGTCTACAAAAATCGATTAACGATTCCATCTTGGGTACTCATTGGCAAGTTAAATACTATAGAAAATACGCAAAAGGAAAATATTGCAGAAATCGTACCAGCAGATTGGCAAAAACTATGGCTACAATGGCAAACCGAAGAAATTTTATACTCCGTTCCGACTTGTATCGAAACCCAACTACGCCCCTATCAGCAAAAGGGATTTGAATGGATGATTTTATTATCCAAAATCGAAGCTGGTGCTTGCCTTGCCGACGATATGGGATTAGGAAAAACTTTACAAACTATATGTTTTTTAACTTGGTTAAAAGAACAGCATCCCGATGGAAAATCTATTATAGTCTGCCCAGCATCCTTGATTTACAACTGGGAAGCGGAGTGGAAAAAATTCGCACCAACGATAAAAATTGCGGTACATAATGGACAGAATAGAGATTTTGAAAAAACTACAAAAGACGGTTTTGATATTTTAATACTAAGTTACCATACATTCAGGCAAGACATGGGAATCATTGCTGAAAATACTTGGCTTGGCGCAGTAGTCGATGAAAGTCAAAATATCAAAAATCCTTCTGCTCAAATTACGAAAGCTATATACGAACTAAAAGCGATGCATCGAATAGCGTTAAGTGGCACGCCGATCATGAACAATACATTTGATCTATATGCGCAACTACAATTTTTACTTCCAGGACTATTAGGCAATCGTGAATTTTTCAAAAAAGAATACGCTATTCCTATTGATAGAGATGGCAGCCAAGAGAAAAGTAGCGCGTTACGACAGTTAACAGCGCCATTTATTTTACGAAGAACAAAAAAACAAGTTGCGACAGATCTCCCAGATAAAACAGAGAGTATTTTGTGGTGTGAAATGACCGAAGACCAACAAGCTTTTTACAATGAAGTAAAAGCTGACATTCAAGATAGTTTGTTTATCGGCATTCAAAATGAAGGCTTGGAACGCAGTAAACTCAATATCTTGCAAGGCATTCAAAAATTACGTCAGATATGTGATGCTCCTAGTTTAATGAAAGACCAAGACGATTATAGTCCATGTAGTGAATCTATTAAAATTGATCGTATTTTAGATGAAATGGAACGTATAAGTGATTCTGGAAACAAGGCACTCATATTTTCACAGTTTACCGGAATGTTGCATTTAATTGCAGATAAACTAAAGGAAAGAGGCATTTCTTTTTATCATTTTGATGGTAGTACGGCTATTGAAAAGCGGCAAGAAATGGTCAAAAATTTCCAAGAGGAAAATAATACAACCACTGCATTTTTGATCAGTTTAAAATCTGGAAATGCCGGATTGAATTTAACCTCTGCGCAATATGTCTATTTGGTCGATCCTTGGTGGAATAAGGCAGTAGAGCAACAAGCCATTGACCGAACGCACAGAATCGGGCAAAAAAATAATGTATTTGCCTATCGTATGATTTGTAAAAATTCGATCGAAGAAAAAATCATTTCTCTACAGAGCAAAAAACAATTGCTTTCAGAAGAATTAGTCGGAGCAGAAGAAGGGTTTGTAAAAAATTTATCAGAAGAAGATTTACAATATTTGTTTAGTTAAGGAATAGCTGAATGCGAAAAGCGGATGGCTAAAGGTAGAATTGAGGATTGAAGTAAATTTTGTGGTAACTATTAATTATCAGAACACATAGAAATGTGTTACTGTAAAATTTAACACCGTACCAAATCCACTAGCAATTACTTTACTCCAATAAAAATTAATTTTAAGTTTCTTATTACAGATATAAATAACTATTAAATTAATTCCCAACGCTACTAAATTGACTATAAAAAATAGACTTATCGCTCGGATATCAACGATTGACTTGGAATGATAATTATAGATCGCATTTAATACATAATTATTCGTTACCCCAAGTACAAAACCAATACTGGTCGCAACGAATGGATTCCATTTTAGCTTTTCCTTCAAAAACCATGTACTGCCGAAATCCCAAACCATCCCCACAACACCAATCAAAGAAAACAGAACAAAATGCCTCAAACCATTCGTCATTTTTTGGCATTCAATTTCGCTCATAATTTATTGATTATGCAAAACATTTGTTTATACTATTATTAATTTTTCATAACGCAATAATTATTACCTTGCTCGTATGAAAAGTGGTCATGCAGATCTTCCCTTACACTATGGCACCGTTCCCTTGTGGCTTGCGCAAAGAATGAGTTCTTTGGGTGGAGCTATTGTGGAGTCTATATTGTTGGAGTATGGCAAACAATCCTTGTTGGAGCACTTTAGTAATCCATTTTGGTTTCAATCTTTGGGATGTGTTTTGGGGATGGATTGGCACTCTTCCGGTATTACAACATCCGTTTTGGGCGCTTTGAAAAAATATGTCAATCCCCGTTCCAATGAATTGGGAATTTATATGTGTGGCGGTCGAGGAAAAGCTTCGCGTAAAACACCCGCTGAATTATTGGCAATCGCCGAAAAAACGGGTTTGGATGGTAATTCTTTAGTGTATAGTAGCAAACTTGCGGCAAAAGTCGATAACAATGCTATTCAAGATGGATTTCAGTTGTATTTACACTCTTTTATTCTTTCTGATGAAGGCGAATGGACGATTGTCCAACAAGGCATGAATACGGAATCTAAAATGGCGCGCCGTTATCATTGGTTATCCTCAGAAGTAAAATCATTTGTCGAAACACCACATCAATTTATTTATGGTCCTAATCAAGGCGAAATATTAAATCTTACGGATAAAAATGCCACATCCACCAAGTCTAGTATGTTGGAATTGACCAAGGAGCGACCAGTGGATTTATTGCAAGAACTTCAACTCATTTTACCCAAACATCATGAAGTAACTGCAAAAGACGTCAATTTGAAAAGATTGGGCGCCGCACTAGCATTGGCACATGAGACAGATATCAGTTCGATCGAATCCTTAATGCTCCTCAAAGATGTAGGACCACGCACCTTGCAATCTTTGGCATTAGTAAGTGAGGTGATCCATGGTACACCTTCTCGGTTTGAAGATCCTGCACGTTTTTCTTTTGCACATGGAGGCAAGGATGGACATCCTTTTCCAGTACCAATCAAGATATATGATCAGACGATTGAGCACATGCATACAGCCATTGAAAAGGCCAAAATGGACGACAAAGAAAAATCGTCTGCGCTTTTCAACTTAACTCGTGTAAGTCAAGAATTGGAAAAAGGATTTACCCCAAATGATCGTTTTGACGATTGGATCGAAAAAGAAAGAGCCGAATCCTACAAATATGGAGGACGTTCCGTTTTTGGAAAAGCGCAGCCGCCAAAAAATGGCGACCAATTATCGCTTTTTTAAGTAATTTAGATTAGAATGTTAATGGTTTATCATCAGGATCTGTCGCCTTCATAGTGGTCTCAATTTTATCAATATCAACATCTACATATTGTTTTTGATCTTTATTACTATTAAAAACATCGATTGCATCTGCAAGTTGGTTTTTCTTAGCTTTTTTCTCTGCTTTCGGATCTCCCGCAACTAATCTCAAAACCATATCATTTGTAGCAAGAGTCAAGACTCCATTTTGTTTTAGATAAATCGAATTCAACTCTACAGACATCGGCACATACATCACAATTGCTTTCTTTTTCATATCCACATTTGGTTCAATGAGCCAAATACTATCCTTATATGGATAAGCAATAGAAGTATCTTTTTTAATTATATTTCGTATAGAAATAGTATTTTTTGGATAAATAAGACTATCCTTTAACGGCTTTTTTAACTTGATATACGTTTGCTTATTCTCTGTGACCATAGTCCCCTTACATCTAATTGTATCTTGATTTTTTAGAACAATCAAGTACATCGTATTTTTAAAAGGATCACCACTACCATAATTAAAATACATAGGCATATAGTGAAAAGTTGTAGTACTTACAGTACCATAAGGCGTATTTATACGCGTAGTTACAAATTGCGCATGTGTATTAGAGTGGAGAATTAGGATGACAAATAAGCTTAAAAATAACAATTTCATTCTCTGAATCTTCATAATTAGTAGCATTTGGTATAAGTTTGATTATCTATTTGAAATACAATGTTAGTAAAATAGAAGAAATGAATAACCCATTTCTTTTTCTAATAGTAAGATTTACATAAAAGAAACAATGCACAGCAAGATTAAAAACGACTGAACAATTCACTATTAAAAATATTAAAAACAGAACAAAATACATTATTTATAAATAATTAAGAATATAATTCAAAATATACATACCTTTACTGTATGAATAACTCATTTGAATTAGATGCGGTGGATTTTCAAATTTTGAATGCATTTCAGGAAAATTCCAAAATTTCCAATGCGGAATTGAGCCGCGAATTGGGAATGGCGCCTTCTGGTGTATTGGAACGTGTGAAAAAGTTGGAACAAAAAGGTGTAATCAAAGGCTATACAATTCAAATAAATCCATTGGCACTAGATCAAAAGTTATTGGCATTCATTTCCATAAAGACTTCAGATGCATTTGGTTCAGAAGTTACAGGATTGGCATTGGCGAAGATTCCAGAGATACAAGAGGTACATAATGTAACTGGTGAGGATTGTTTTCTCATAAAAATTAGAGTCCGAGATTCAGAACATTTGATGAATATCATGCGAAATTCCTTTAGTAAAATCAAGGGTATCGTCTCCACCAAGACGATAATCGTACTAGAGGCCGTGAAAGAAACAAATCATTTAAATATTCAAAAAAATTAATCCATGTCCAACAATACCAAAGCGCCATTATCCATGGTCGTACTTGCTTTTGCACTCGTTTATATCGTCTGGGGGTCGACTTATTTTTTCATACAAAATGCATTGAAAGGCTTCACTCCTTTTGTATTAGGAGCGATTCGCTTTGTTAGTGCTGGTATTATTTTATTGTTGATTTGCAGAGCGAAAGGATTAGATATATTTAAATGGAGACAGATTAAAATTGCTGCGTTATCGGGGTTCTTACTTTTGTTTTTAGATAATGGTATGTTCATTTGGGCGGAGCAATATTTACCTAGTAGTTTGGCTGCAATCATGGCATCCACGGTTACTTTGTGGTTTATATTTTTAGATAAAAGACAATGGAAAGTCAATTTCTCTAGTAAAAAAATATTATTAGGCGTATTGATTGGATTGATTGGCGTAGTATTATTATTTTGGGAAAGATTGCAATTAATTTTCCATACAGGATTTAAAAAAGAGCAACTAATCGCCTTACTAATGTTGACCTTCGGACCATCCACATGGGCAATTGGTTCCTTGTATTCCAAATACAAATCTGACAAAGACGATAATGCATTTGTGTCAACAGGCTGGCAGATGTTATTTGCAGGAATTATTTTCTTAGTGGGTAGTTTTATCAAAGGAGATATGCAAAAAGTAGAATGGGCACATTTACCTGTGAGATCCATTTATTCCTTAGTTTATTTAATCGCATTTGGTTCCTTATTAGCGTACACTTCCTATGTATGGCTTTTGCAAGTAAAGTCTGCAACTATAGTAAGCACACACGCTTATGTCAATCCGGTGATTGCCGTATTTCTAGGCGCAT
The DNA here is from genome assembly GCF_004337365.2 of Rhizosphaericola mali. Lineage (GTDB taxonomy): Bacteria > Bacteroidota > Bacteroidia > Chitinophagales > Chitinophagaceae > Rhizosphaericola > Rhizosphaericola mali. The sequence continues at coordinate 3,232,587 of NZ_CP044016.1, forward strand.
TATTCGGACATGAGGACATTTCATTTATTCAAATAATTGGGTTGATAATCATATTAAGTAGCGTATTACTCATCAGTAGGATCAAAATAAAATGGCCTATTAAACGCAAAGCGCAATTCACGCCATAGAGATTAACATCTTCTTAAAAGTTGATCGTGTAACTATTGCATTATTGCGCTGTCTTATTTATAGTTTGAACCTAATAAAATGAAAAACTATGAAAAGTAAAAATATTTGGCACATTTTGATTGGAGTGAGTATTATCGCAATGATTATGCAATCTTGTGTGGTAGCGCAACCTGGTTATGCCTACGGTCCACCACCTCCAAGACATTATCATCATCGTCCACATTATTACTATTATTAGTAGAAACACATCGGAATTGATATATAGATTGGAAGGCGACCAAAATTGGTCGCCTTATTTATTAAACCTCATCCCAACCCTCCACCTAAAGGCGAAGGACAAGACCTCTGTAACGACTTATAACTAACGACCTACTACTTATAACTATCTACTGATAACTTTATACATTCCCTTACCTTTGCACGCAAATTGAATTCATGTTATATTTCAGAAAGCCCGGCAATATTACTATTACTTGTCACAATCGCATCGCGCCCTATTTAGCTCAAGAGGTAAAAGCCTTAGGTTTTGCCATTGAAGAGGAATTTGTTACTGGCGTAAAAATCAAAGGTTCTTTAAACGATTGTATTCGTTTGAATCTGAATTTAAGATGTGCAAGTCAAGTTTTGTATAGCTTACGCAAATTTTCTGCGAGAAATGCTGATGAAATATATAATGAAGCACGCAAAATGCAATGGGAATCTATCCTACCTATCAATGCGTACTTGACCATTACGAGCTCTGTTAATAACGAAACGATTAACAATAGCATGTTTGCCAATGTACGTGTAAAAGATGCGATTGTGGATAGATTACGCTACAAAACTGGCCGTCGTCCTGACACCGGTTCCGATCCGGAAGCCTCAGTAATTCATCTTTTTTGGAAAGAAGAAGAAGCTGAAATATTTGTAGATACATCTGGGCATTCATTAGGAAGACACGGCTATCGCAAATATCCTGGACAAGCGCCGATGTTGGAAGCTTTAGCAGCAGCCACTATCTATGCTACAGGTTGGGATAGAGTTTCTCCTTTTATCAATCCAATGTGTGGTTCGGGTACGTTAGCCATTGAGGCTGCCATGATTGCCACGAATAGAGTGCCCGGACTATTTAGAGACAATTATGGATTTAAACATATTTTGGGGTTTGAAGAGGCTATTTTTGAAGAAGAAAAAATGAGAATTCAAAAGCAAATCAAACATCCAGATAATTTGCAAATTATTGCCTCCGACCATAGTCGTGACGCCATCAAAAATGCACGTTTGAATGCAGCGGCGGCCGATGTATTGGAATATATTACGTTGGATCAATGTGATTTTGAGGTAAGCACGGTACCAGAAACAAACAATGGTATTCTGATGATGAATCCTGAATATGGTCTACGTCTAGGTGAAATTGAAGAACTCGAAGTAACCTATGCACGCATTGGTAATTTTATGAAACAAAAATGTGGAGGTTACACAGGTTTTATATTTACTGGAAATCCAGATTTGGGTAAAAAAATCGGTCTCAAACCTAAAAGAAAAATTGAATTTTACAATAGTAAATTGGATTGCAGACTTTTAAAATACGAACTATACGAAGGCACTAAACGTCGTATTAAAACAGAGGATGAAGATTAAAATTATAGTTAAAAAGCCTTTCTAAAAATCTATTTAGAAAGGCTTTTTTCATTTAACTATGTTATTGCAATTGATTAGCTAGATCTTTAAGATAGTCAACATGCTTACCGTATTGTCTTTGAAAGGAATATCGGCTAATAAACACTGCTAATACTATATACGCTACATATCCTAATATCCTAATAAAAATACTCAAATGAAACCAAGATCCAAGATCTCGTAAATAATTAGCAGGATGATAGAGGAAAGCAAACTCCAAACATATTGTGTACACAACTGCCATAATGATGATCATCCATCTTTGCCATTTTAGATATTTGGCAATTTTTAGTACTTTAGATTGAATTTCAGATTTTATTGGATTTTTAATATTTCTCAAATCACTTAGCACAATCATAATCGCAAATTGAAATATTCCACCTATCAATGCCAAAGCAATCATTGGGAGTAAAAAATAGAGTACACCATTCTCATTATTGGACAATTGATGCCAAAGTCCATCCCAACCACCTTTCTGTAAAGTAATAAATGTCAACAAAACTATCCAAGTAATGGCTGTATACAAAGCGGTTCTTTTATATTTTTCTCTTAGACTTGCGATAGGTCCATAATTCTTATTTTGTAACATTTTCATAATATTTTGCACATCAGGAGCTTCGGATACATCGAGCTTCTGATCTTGCCAGGCTTGTTTTAGATCGTCTAGTTCCATGATGTTATGATTTAATAATTTGTTTTAATTTTTCCTTAATTCTGTTCACTTTTACGCGTAGAGTAGCTTCATTTATACCCATAATATCTTCCATTTCTTTATAGGATTTATCCTCCAGATACAACATAACTATTGCCTTATCGATTTCATTTAACTGAGCAATGGCTTTATATAAGACACTCAATTGATCATCTTGTGAGGCATCATAACTTAGCGTAATTGTCGATTGTGGCAATTCGTTTGGATCCGTACTTTTGATAAAAGATTTACTTTTTCTAAGACCTGCAATAGCTGTATATATGGCCACTTTATACAACCAAGTACGGAATTTGGCATCACCCTTGTACTTCGGGTAAGATTGCCAAGCAGCGATCAGAATCTCTTGAAATAAATCCTTTCTATCGTGTGTATCGTACGCATATACGCGACAGACTTTCATCACCAAGAGCTCGTTCTCCTTGATCAGTTTTGCAAAGTCCTCTTTTTGTTTTAAGTCACTCAATTTGTAAAGGCGTTTGAATAATTAGTAGCGAACGCATTAAAAATGTTACACAAAAAATGAAAATATTTTTTATTTTTCTTTTCTCTTAATAGAAAAGAAACAAAAGATCAAGGCTGGTATTGTCTTAACTAAAAATCAATCGTTTCGTCGGAAAGAATATAAATTGCTTCGCGCTACAACGTGGTCGCTTCGCTCAGACATATATTCTTTCTATCGACTACACTGATTTATTTTCTTAACGTTAATCCAATAAATACCAATACAGAACATAGTCAATTTTTATTTGAAATAATTCCTTTCCTCCTAATATTGCACCTCATCCCAACCCGCATCCTAAAGAAGAAGGGCAAAAAATAACATTATCCCTTCATTTCTTATCAAGAACTTTTTATAACTATTCATAAAAAAAGCTCAACTGAAAAATTATCAATTGAGCTTTAATATGAATAGTATTTATAGTTTCTATTTACCCGAATAGGTAATCTTATACACTCTTCCTTTTACATCATCCGTAACATATAAAGCGCCATCGGGGCCTTGTGCCAAACCACATGGGCGATGAGCCGCGTCTCCAGGATTTTGTAATGGAGCATCTGTACCAGGAAATCCCTTTGCAAATATTTCATAGTCACCAAATGGTTTTCCATCTTTAAATGGTTGAAACACTACACAAAAACCTTGTTGTGGTTTGGGTGCACGATTCCAACTACCATGAAATGCGATGAATGCGCCATTTTTATATTTTGCAGGAAATTGATTTCCCGTATAAAAAAGTAACCCATTCGGTGCCCAATGCGCAGGATAATTGGCAATAGGATTCAAATAAGAGCTATCGGCTTTTCTTTTTCCATTACCTCCATATTCCGGAGCCAATAATAATTTCTTTTGAAATGGATCATAATACACGTAAGGCCAGCCTGCATTATCACCTTGATGTAATTCATACAAACTCTCTGCTGGAATCTCTGCACTTTTTTCAGCATCAAAAAATTTGGGAGCCATATCTGCTAATTGGTCGCGTCCATGCTGCATTACAAATAAAGACTGCGTCTGTGTATTCCAATCCAAACCAACCACATTGCGCAAACCCGTTGCATATCTTGAGCCATCTTTATATTTCTGATTGATCTTATTGGCATCAAATTTCCAAATACCTCCCGCAGAATCCAAAATCGGACAGGGGTACATACCACGAGAGCCTGGCACTCTGTCTTCCATCTGACAAGCATTAGAATAAGCGCCAATATTTACATATATATTACCGTTCGGATCAATGGTAAATGCTTTGGCTTGATGTTCATTACGCGCAATCAGTCCTTCTACTATAGTTGTAGGTAGATTGGTATCCATGATATAACCATCAGAATTTATTTTGTATCGATAAATGCCTTCATCAGAGGATGCGTAAAGATTATTGTCATATATATCAATGCCAGTACCGGCAAAATCCCCAAAATATTTTAATTGATCTGCAACTCCATCATTGTTTCGATCTTTTAATATCGCAATACCTTTTCCATCTTTCAATGCCATCAACTTGATGTAAACAACATTATTTTGAGACACGACAATATGACGAGTTTCCCCGATACTGTCTGCAAAAATCTTGGCTACAAAACTGTCTGGCACATTAATTCCAGAGCTATCTGGATTGGCAACTAAATTATCGACATCTGGATTATTGGAACTATCAAACGAATTGCCTGTGGCATCTGTATTGTCATTATTACAAGCTGTAATAGAAATTAGACACAAGGCAATCGCTGCAAAAGACAAAACTTTACGTAGTAGCATACACATATTTTTGGAGAACAATACTGTCTATCCTACCAAAATTATTCCATTTTATTGTAAGTCCAACATAACAAATTGTGAATTTAAAGCTGGGCTCGCCTCTAATATTTGCGGTAATAAGGTGGGACCATACACAGAATAAAAACTGGAAACATTTTCAACACGTTCCTGCAAGCTATCATGCGGAAATAATATTTCCTTTAGCTTTTCCAAACGTTCTTTTTCTGCTATAAGTTTATTTCGTTCGGCCTTTTGGATTTTCTTTTCTAAACGTTGGATTTTGTTGATCGCTTGCGTGTACAATGCCATCACGTGTTTTTGTAAAGAACTAGAGGATGCTACTGCTTTTTGACCAATATTTAGGTAAATAGCTTTTAACGCATCCATCTCTGCATTTAACTCATGTTTTCCACTTTTTCGAATGGACAATTCATCCAAAATTTGAAAAGTTGGCTTGAATAACCAATGTGGTTGGAGCTCCAAAGACGCAAATCTTTTTGTTTGAATTTTATTCAACAAGGCAAATGAATTGCGTAAAAGCAAAATGGGATAGGGCACATTGACCGAAGCAAATACATTTTTCAATTCCAGCCAATAAGCTATTTCACCACCACCTCCAACGAAAATAATATTAGGTAAAACCGTTTCTTGAAATGCGCCACGCAAAATCACATTACCGCTAAAACGCTCTGGATAACTTTCTAATTCATTTAAAATCTCGGCTTCCGAGAATTCTAAATTCAAACTTTGAACGAAGTATTTCCCTTCGGCAAATTCAATTCTTTCGCGATGATCTTCAAATAAGTAAAATAAGTTGAGATCACGACCACTCGCCTGTTGTTTGTAACCAGCTTTATGCAGTGCATCAGCCGTTTTGGTAACTATTTTATGTGAAAATCTTTCGAGTAGCTCTTTTTTAATAACAGGTTCAAATGTTTTTTTCAATGCAGCATTATCGGGAATCAGCGTAATCAATCCCATTTCCCCAAAAAGAAAATGCATAATCTCCAAAGTCGCTTGTTGGATTGTTTTTCCTAACGAGTAACATCGATCAAACATTTCTGTCAACTCCTTTCCGAAAGGATTTACATCGATTTGACGCTTTAATTGTTCCAATATTTTACGCAAATCATTGTCGACAATCATTCTTCCAACTGCACCTGTTTGCTTGGTTTCCCAAACATATTTCTTTCCATCCACTGTAAATTGTCCGATTTCATCCAGATCCGCATCTTCACTTCCCATATAATATACGGGAACGAAATCATATTGTGGAAATTCTTTTTTCAGGTAAATGGACAATTGAATGACGTGCAATATCTTGTACATCATATACAAAGGTCCAGTGAAAATATTGGGTTGATGCGCGGTTGTAATAGTGAAAGTTGTATTTGACTTTAATAAATCAATATGCAAATTTTCTTTTTCAGTAAGTTCGATTCCTTGATATTGTAAGCGTAACTCATCATGCAAAATCTGACGATTTTGTGCAAATTGCTTTCGATTTTCAATAGCTGCATTTACCCCATCCAAAGAAACATCGTGTAAATAAAACGGACGCATTTCTTCGCGAGCTTCCCTATAATCGACGGCAATTTTGGAGAAAAAACCGGTATCTGAAAACGATAAATTTGTTGCCATTACAATACTTTCTTTCAACTATAAATGCTTAAAGCTAAATGCAAAAAGCATAAACCATAAAGTTAAAATTTAAAGAATACATCTTCCAACTATTAATTAAATTCTATTCCACTACTACCCCTTCCAAATCAAAATCATACGCTTTAACAATTTTGACCATAACAAAATCACCAATCGTTAATTTCTTTTTAGATGCGATAATTATTTCATTGTCCACTTCTACACTGTCAAACTCTGTTCTACCAATATATTTACCAGCTTCTTTCTTATCTATCAAAACCTTCAAAGTCTGTCCGACTTTTTCTTGATTTTTTTCGTAACTAATTTCCGCTTGTAGATCCATGATCTCTTGCGCACGTCGTTCTTTCTCCTCTGCAGGCACATCATCCACTAATTCGCCAGCAGAAGTACCTTCTTCATGACTATAAGGGAAAATACCTACGCGGTCAAATCTTTGTTCGCGTAAAAAATCTTTTAGTTCTTCAATATCTTGCAAAGTCTCGCCAGGAAAACCCGCAATCAAAGTAGTACGCAAACAAATACCTGGATTTTTCGCTCTAATTTCTTTGATCAAATCTTCCATTTCTTTACGCGTACTTTGACGCTTCATGGCTTGCAACATGTGATCGCTAGCGTGTTGCAATGGCATATCCAGGTAATTACAGATATTGGCATGTTTATTCATCACATCCAATACATCCATTGGAAATTTATTAGGATAAGCGTAATGCAAACGAATCCATTCCAATCCTTCCACCGCTGCCATTTTATCTAAAAGCTCCGCTAATTTGCGTTCTTTATAAATATCCAAACCATAATAAGTCAATTCCTGTGCGATCAACATAATCTCTTTCACACCATTTTTAACCAAACGTTCCGCTTCACTGACCAACTCTTCTATTGGTCTGCTTACGTGTTTACCACGCATCAAAGGAATCGCACAAAAAGCACAAGTACGGTTACAACCTTCACTTATTTTCAAATAAGCATAATGTTTTGGCGTACTTAAAAGTCTTTCACCCAAAAGTTCTTTTTTGTAATCTGCATTCAATGCTTTTAACATCAAAGGCAATTCAAATGTTCCGAACCATTGATCGACTTCAGGAATCTCATCCTCCAAGTTATCACGATATCTTTCGCTCAGACAGCCGGTAACGTACACTTTATCCAATTTCCCCTCACGTTTCAATTCTACTTGTTCCAATATCGTATTGATACTTTCTTCCTTAGCCTTGTCGATAAAGCCGCAAGTATTGACCACCACGATATTATGATCGAGTTTCTCATTTTCATGCGCTACATCGATGGCATTGGCTTTCAATTGACCACTCAACACTTCACTATCCACTAGATTTTTACTACAACCCAATGTGATAATGTTTACCTTATCTTGTTTTAAAGTTCTGACTTTCATAATTAGAGAGTGCAAAGTTAAATGAATGTTGGAACATATATTCAGGATTTTAGGCTTCATTTTTGTATAAATGACAGGCAGTTAAATTTTTTAGTAAAATGAAATACTTTATTCTGTCCGTTGCCGTACTTTTTTTCGCACATTATTCCCAAGCTCAATCTACCTATCACCAAGCATTAGGTGCCAGATTTATTGGAGGAACCACGATATCTTATAAAAATTATATTTCAGATAATAATTTAGAATTTCAAGGATCATTTTGGAAACATGGTTTTCGTTTTGCAGGTTTGTACGAATTTAATTATGCAATCGAGGGTGTTGATGGTTTAAATTTTATTTTAGGACCTGGAGCACATTTAGGCTTTTGGAATAAAGAATATAAGGACAAGAAAGACGCAGGAACAGAATTTGGAATTGATGGAATAATTGGTTTGGATTATAAAATACCAAGTGTACCTATTAATCTCAGCGTTGACTGGCAACCATCTATCGTATTAGCAGGAGGAAGTGATTTTACGCCAAATATGGGCGGTATTGGTATAAGATATACGTTTTAATTATTTTTGCGCAAAGCCACACAGAGACTTATGTATAGCAAAGAGGAAAATTTTCAGTTTAAAAAGGATTTTTGGACCGCATTGGGACAATATTTAAAACCTATCCCCAATAGCGAAGGAGAAGAGATTAATTGGATCAATTATAAAACGGGAATTCGTCAACTAAATTTCCGAATGGATTTGGATAGGAAAAATGCACAAATCGCCATTGAAATCACTCGAAATGACAATAGCGAACGATTAGCAATCTACGAAAAATTTGAAAGTTTGAAAACCATCTTTAACGAAACCATGCAAGAAGATTGGATCTGGCAAGAAAGTTTTTCTAACGAACACAAAAAAATTATTTCTATTATCTACAAAAAATTGCCCGACGTAAGTATCAATGTAAAAGAAAATTGGCCGACTGTCATCACTTTTTTTAAAGAAAGAATCATCAAATTAGATGAATTTTGGAATGATACCAAAGTTGCTTTTGACCAATTTAAATTATAAAAAAAGAGACCAGAAATTTCCGGTCTCTTTTTTTATTTTAGAATGCATATTTGAATCCAATTCCAAATCTTGCCGCTTCGAAATTACTACCATGTGTTAAAGTCCACCATGGACGCCAATCAAACCCAAGAGCAACTGGCGCGCCAGGCACTTTATATTCCAACCCAGCCATAGGGCGAAGAGAGAAATTTGTTTGACTATAATGATCATGACTATAAAACTCGACTTGAGGTCCTATACCGATATTCCATTTTAAACCATTGGCACCATCAATAGGTTGATTATAAGAATATTCAACTCCGATAATTGTGGTGTTATTTCCGAATAACAAATTCACTTGACCAGCATCACTTTCATTAAAATAATGTTTCAAATGTGGTCCTACATACGTACCGCCATTACCGGCATCAATAAATAAACCTAATCCGTTTTCATATGATGCACCACGTCGTTGAGCATTGGCATTTTGGTGAAATCCTATCAAGGAAGCACCTAACAAAGCAATTCCAAGAATAATCTTTTTCATATTATAATGTTTGCCCAATAAAATGCAAATAGCGTGCTAATTTTTGAAAATAAATTAACACGCTATTGAAAAAATTATAATAATAATTTATTGTGCAACATCCCACCACATCCTAGAGGTCATCTTATCCCCATTTGACAATCTAGAAATAGCATCTGTGTAATTTGTAGGATTTGACGTAGCTTCTGTTGTTGGATAGGTAAATCTTCTAGGAATTGTACCTCCAGTAACATTACCAAAATAACTAACTTGAGTTAAAGTTGGATAGCCCGTCCTTCTCCAGTTACTCCAAGCTTCATATTCATCCATAAAAGTTGCCAACCAATATTGTGTATTGATTTGAGATAATGCAGTAGATGAATTATATGGATTTTTGGCCAAATAGGTTGCAATCTGTGCACTTGAGATACCTGTAGAGGCTCCTGTTTGAGTCATTTGCTCCATCGCGGCAGTTACACCTTCTTCATAATAAGAAGACGCATCACCATCAACCCAACCTCTATATGCAGCCTCTGCTAACAATAAAGAATTCTCGGCATAAGTCAAGATAAAAGTTGGCGCATCTAATCTTGCAAAAGTATACCTGTTAACTATAGAATATTTATTGATATCTCCAGGCCAGTTAGTCGCTGTTGATATATCTGTAGTTCCACCTAATTGATCATAACCATTTGGCATACCCAACTGAACACTACTTGTAGTATCTCCATAATTATAACTACTAGTTCCCCATTGTGCACCTGGATTAGTTGATACCGTGGCAAAATAATGCAATCTAGGATCTCCAGTGTTATTTAACATACTAATAAGTGTATTGCTCATTCTATATGCATTAGGATCATCGTAAACCAATATCAAGCCATTTGCATTTCCTGGGGCAGTCGTAACTGCATCGTGTTGAACTATGGCATTATCAGAGTTCGACTCAAACAAACCTCCTGCTACTGCGACCTTTACCCATTTCTCAGCATTTGTAGCATCTACTTTCGTCATTCTCATAGCCAATCTTAACATTTGAGAATATGCTAATTTTTTCCATAAAGTTGGATCCCCTTCATATATCAAATCCGCACTTCCTATAGTATTCGTATTAGAGGTACTTAAATTTTGAGCCGCAGAATCCAATTCATTAAAGAAACTCGTATAGATATCTTCTTGTTTATCATAAGATGGAGTAGTTATCTGTGATAAGTATCCTTTACCTGCATTTGAATATGGAATATCTCCATACAAATCAGTCATCCTTTGATAGATAATTACTCGCAAAATTCTCGTAATATTATATAAATTAACATTAGCACTATCTCCCTTAAATTTATTCATAACCTCTTCAATATAGGTAACTGCTGTAGGAAACTGTCGATCCCAATATGCAGAATTATAAGCCGCGTTATAGGTGTATTTATCACCATTCCAATAGTCTTGAGTAGATGCTAAATGTTGAATCATCGTACTACAGTAAATCATACTATTACGCCAAGCTTCATAATCAGACCCAGCGGTATACATCTCTGCTGCAGTAAACAAATAATTATAATCCATGCTCCCAGAAGTTATGTGCTCGGGATCCGTATTTATCGATTCAAAATTTTTAGTGCAGTTTGTAAACAAAATCCCACTACTAAAAATCATCAATGCTATATATAATATCTTTTTCATTTCAAATTTCATTTTTTTGTGACGAATTCTTGTGGCCTTTACCATTTCCTCAACTAAAATTTAATATTCACGTTAAAACCATAACTTCTAGTCGGCATATAACCATTTCCTTCTAGTCCTTGACCATTACTGTTATTATATGCAGCTTCAGGGTCTATATTAGGAGTATGTTTCATTATAGTCCATAAATTTCGTCCAACGATTCCTACATTAATTCCTTTAATATGCATTCTTTCTAGGGATGCAGTTGGGATGTCGTAAGAGAAGGAAAATTGTCTTAACTTGATGAAACTTGCGTCATAAACAAATTCTTGAGCAATAATGTTAGATGAAGCTAAATTTGTAAAATATGTTTGAGAATTGATAGATGTAGTATTTACACTTCCATCTTCTGTCACACCTTTTCCGACAAAACCATCTTCACGTCCTTGCAATGTAGTTTTTTGTAATCCTGAAGTATACAAACTTAAATTAGTTCCAGAGAACACTTTAGCTCCATATTTGAAATCGAGTAAGAAAGATAGGTTAAAATGCCCTAATGTAAATTGGTTATTAAAACCACCAGTCACCTTATAAACACCAGTACCTAGAGGCACTACACTACTTGTTCTTTCTGCTTGACCATCGCTTGCAAAAATTCTATTCCCTTTCGCATCAGTTTTATAAGCATACCCCATTATTTGTCCATAATTCAATCCAACAACGTTACTAATAGTTACCCCATCACCATTTCTTGGGACCGCACCACTAATAGCAAGGGAGTTTACATCCTCACCTAAATAAAGAACTTTACTATCATTATATGCAATATTAAAAGATGCATTCCATCTAAATTTTTGATTTTTAATAGGATATCCGTTTAACAAGAACTCAATACCCTGATTTCTAATCCTACCGCTATTAGTAATTGCAGATGAATAACCTGACGCAGAACTAGCAGAAACCTGAGCTATATCATTATTCGTCTTTTTATAGTAATAAGCCGCATCAAAACCAAAACGATTATTTAAAAATTGCATATTCATACCAAATTCTCTTTCTTGAATTTGAACTGGTTTTAAATAGGCATTTGGAATCGAGCTATTCGTTATATAGCCCACATTTTGACCATCGATGGTATAACCTTGTAATCCATAAGTCAAGTAAGTTTGATAAGCATTCGTACCATTTGAACCTTGTGCATATGAGCCCCTTAGTTTTAAATAACTAATCCAATTAGGCAATTTAAATGCATCTGATGCAACAAAACTTAAACTTGCAGAAGGATAAAAATATTTGTTACTATTTATAGCTAAAGTTGAGAACCAGTCTTGTCTTCCTGTTAAGTTTAGAAATAAGAAATTTTTATATCCTAAGTTTGCTGCACCAAAAAATGAATTAACTCTATAATGGTTGTAGCTAAGCGTGTAAGGTCTAGTGGATATATTATTAGCTGTATACAAGTACGGTATTAAAAATGGACCTGCGGTACCATCAATGCCATATGTTTTACTGATATCATCTTGGGAGTTACCTCCTACGTTTGCATCTAAAGTAAAATTTTCTCCAAAAGTTTTGTTCATACCCAACATAAAACTTCCGTTCAATTCTCTATAATTCTTTTCCCATTGGCTCAATGAACCTCCATTTGCATATGCAGTACCAGTTGGTGTTATATTTTCATAATCCAATACATACCCATCCCTTGATACTTGAGTCTGTGCGTACAACCAATCATTTATAGTATATTTTAAAGTAGCAGCAGTACTTAATCGATTTCTATCAGATGTATTGGAAAAATTTTGTGTCAAGAAATATGGATTATTGAAGTATAAATTATTACCAGGAGTAAGTTCAGTACCATCTGATTTAACTCTAGGTTTTAACCATCTAACGTCAAATGAATTTGCCAAATAGGTCAATGTTGCATTCACATTCGTTGATGCATCTGACATAGAGGCCCTATTTTTTACTTTTTCAAATACATAATTAGCCGTTACTGTTAGAGATAATTTTTTAGAGATATTAAAAATGGTATTCATGTTAAATACCTGTTGATTCATATTGGAATTTGGTATATTGTTTTTGTTATATAAATCTGAAATTGCAAATCTATATTTAACGAAATCAGAGCTACCGCTCAATGCAACAGAGGATTGATTAGTCAAGCCTGTGTTATAAAAGTTTTTCCAATTATCTCCATTTTTTTGATATTTATAGGTATTGCCTAAAAAATTAACCGCGTCAGAACCATCCATTTTTGCACCCCAGCTCAATGATGCCGTATTAAAGGCTGATGTTTCTGTTGTTGGTTTTATACCTTGCGATCCTTGTCCATATACAGACTGATAGTCCCTATAGTCATATATCGGATTCAATGTAAAATTATTATTTATATCAACCGAGGGCTTATGAGAACTTCCTGATTTAGTTGTAATTAAAATAGCGCCATTACCACCTCTATATCCATACAACGCAGACGCCGCAACACCCTTTAATACTTCAATACTTTGTATATCATCAGGATTTACACTTGATAGTCCATCGCCTAAATCCTGACCACCATACTGTCCTGCACTTCCTTGATTACTATTATCAAAAGGAATTCCATCTATTACATATAATGGCTGATTATTGCCTGTTAATGATGCATTTCCTCTAATAATAACTCTACTGCTCCCAGTTGGTCCAGTAGCATTATTAGCCACGCTAACCCCTGCGACTTTACCTGTTAATGCATTTCCCAAATTAACATCACGAGATTGCGTAAATTGATCCCCCCCAACGGATGTAGTGGAATAGCCTAGTGATTTCTTTTGACGTTTAATACCAAATGCGGAAACAACTACTTCATTACCATTCGTTTCTTCTGGAATCAAAACAACGTTCAAGGGACTTGTATTTGCATTGATTTCCTTTTTTGTAAAGCCAATTGAAGATATTACAAGTATACCTTCCTTATTATTTAGTTTGATAGTAAAATCACCATCGTCATTAGTAGCACCTAAGGCAGACTTGCCCTTTAAAGAGATTGTAGCTCCCACAATAGGTTTTCCAGTTGTATCTTTTACATTTCCAGTTATTACAATAACACCTTGTCCATAAGATTTAAAGAAAATAAGTGAAATGAAAAAAACCAATAAAAAACCTGTAGTTTTTAACTTCATACATGTTTTGATTTAAAGTTTTGAAAAATAGTAGTCTTAAAACAATATTGATGCTGACTTAAATAAGTAATCAATGTATCAGCAATACTTTATAATAATTTTATAAAAGTATTGAAATTAATAGTTAATACAACAATTATGGTAATATTTTTTTTAAAAAAAATTCAAAACATGAAATGCTTTATAATTGGAAACAGCAAATGCTCTTTTTATAAAGGAATTTAGCGGATTGGGATACTTGCAGATTGATTTCCAATAAGAATAAAAACAAAGAAAAATGATTACTCTTAGAAATAGGATTTAAAAGGCATAAACCTAAATCAGATAAATTATATCGAGGATATGTACAACTATGAGAAAATTGAAAAAAATTTCAGTGATAGAGTTACACCTTTACTATTCATAGAATTTATTATTGTAAAAAAAATTCCATATAACGCTGAATAGTTTTGTCATAATTGCAATACATTCTTACTATAACACAATACATGTGTTTGTATTTAATGATTTACCAGTACAATAATTCATATACTTTTCCTTTTCTATGTTATCTAAAAATACAAGAAAAAGGAACGACTATAATAAAGCAAAAAATGCAATTTGATTAAAAATTACTAGGAATCTACTACTATATCCGAAAGAGATTTGTATATTGGTATAATAAGTAACTTATTTTGAATAAAATTTTGTTTAAAAACAAGCAAGGACATTGTACACAAAAATGGAAATTATTAAATATCATGCCATTTAAGTTTAACATCCATCTAATTAGATCATATCCATCACTAACGCCGCAGCTCCGATCAGCTCCACATTAACGTCACCTTTACCTAAATCCGAAATAACCAATTCCGAATTTTCAAATAGTTTTGGAATACAATAAGTATTCAAGGCTTGCTGTATTGGCGCAAGTAATAGTCGGCCAACTTCTGCCCCTCGACCACTTAGGATTATTTGTGCAGGATTAATAATATGAATTAGAATAGAGAGAGCTTTACCAATCTTACTACCCATATCTGAGAACATGGCGATAGCATCTTGATTTCCTCTATTTGCAGCATCCATCAATCTTTGAGAAAGTTCAAACGCATTATCCGAATATTGAATTCCAGAAATATCTCCCTTTTGTAAAAGACGCTGTGCTTTCTCTGCTACAACCAACAAGGTTCCTTCTGTTTCTAAACAACCTCGTTTACCACACTCACACAATAAATCACTCTCGGATATTGGAATATGACTAAATTCTCCTGCTAAACCAAAAGAACCTCTAAATATTTTATGATCTATAATCATACCCAGCCCTATACCCCAACCAATATTTACAACCATGGAATCAGACACCTCTTTAGCCTTGCCAAATCTTAATTCTGCTAACGCAATTACAGAGGAGTCATTATCTAAATAAACAGGTAAACCTAACTGTCTTTCCAAATGCTCAGTTAAAGTAGCACCATCTGGTGTCTGTAAGTAACTATGATGAATTCCTTTTTCTTTATTAATAAAACCTGGAGATGCAATTCCGATTCCAATAATTCTTTCCTTATGATTATGTTTTTGAATAAACGAATTAATAATTGAAATCAATTGATTTAAGGATGCCGGATTCTCATAAAGAGGTAGGGCATGTGTTTCAATAGGCGTAACGGGAGAATTATGCAAATCAAACAATGCGATCTGCGTAAATAGTCTATCCATAGAAATAGATAAAATATACCTTTCGTTGGCTTTTAAGGTATATTCCATGGGACGACGACCTCCTGTTGACGTAGCCAAACCACTTTCTTCAACCCATTCTTCTTGTATTAAAGAAGTAATTGCTTTAGTTACTATTGGTATACTTTTACCCAAAACATTGCTTAGCTCAGCGCAAGACAATCTTTTGTCATAGTATAATAGTTTTATTATTTCTTTCTTTAGAGTGAGTTCATTTAGTTGGGCTCCCATCGTAGTGCAATTTTAATAAGCAATATAGGCTCAATGTCAAACTTATTAAAATATTTTAATAAAATTTCAAATAAATTAAAATAGAATCAATTTTTCTTATAAAAGAACCCAAACTAATTAAAATTTTCCATAACGAGAGCCACGCTACCCATCAATGCACTATTTTTTCCCAATTTAGAAATCGTCAATTCTGTATTTTCCATTAATTTAGGAATGCAATATTGATTCAGAGATTGCTGAATAGGAGCTAATAAAATCCTCCCAACTTTTGCCCCTCTACCACTCAATATAATTTGTTCAGGATTTTCAATATGAATTAATATTGCCAATGCTCGTCCTATCTTTGATCCAATTTCAGAAAATAAAGTAATAGCATCTTGATTGCCATTTTTAGCCGCATCCATTAAATGTTCACTTACCTCATAAATATCATCTGATATAATTTCTAATTCCTCTTTTTTCTTTTCACTAAATTGAATCGCTTTTTTTGCTACTACGAGCAATGTACCTTCTGTCTCCAAGCAACCCTTTTTACCACAATCGCATAGGAGTCCGTCTTCCGCTATCGGAATATGGCTCAACTCTCCTGCAAATCCAGAATGTCCACGATACAATTCACCTTTCACTATCATACCAAGACCAATACCCCAATTAACATTGATAACCATCACATCTTTTTTACCCTTTCCCTCTCCAAATCTCAATTCCGCCAAAGCCAATGTAGAAGAATCGTTATCAATAAATACAGGTAAATCAATTGCCTCTGAAATATAATCACGCAAAGAAGCTTTATTGGGCAATTGCAAATAAGAGAAATTAATCCCTTTGTTTATATCGATAAAGCCAGGCATTGAAATTCCGACGCCCAATATTTTTATGATTTCAATATTCGCTTTATCAACAACTTCTTTTATGGAATGAATTAAAACATTTACAGCTTCTTCATTGTCTTTTAACAACAACTCCATCTCCATTGGCGCGGAGATAGGATTATTTTGTAAATCTAACATAATAATAGAAGTTGAAAATCTATTCATCACCACAGAAATAACATAAAAATCATTTTTGCGAAGGCTATATTTCATAGGTCGTCGCCCCCCGCTAGAAGGTGCCCGCCCTGCTTCTTCTACCCACTTACTAGAAATTAGATCATTAACCACCTTGGTTATTAATGGTACACTTTTTCCTAAAGCCTCACTTAATTCCAATGAAGACAGATTATTTTCATAATATAATTGTCTCACAATACCCTTCTTAAGTGGGGTATCCAAACCTTTAAACGAACGCCATTGAATACTCATACCAAAACGATTATTAAATACAAAAATACCTAAAATATAATCATAAGTTAATACTTTATAATTTTTTTAAAAAGTTTTTAAAAATTAATAAAAATGTTTAATTTTGCACATAGATGAAGATAGCTACTGCAAACGATTGAGTATGATTAGCATCTACTTAATTTCTACTTTAGTTACCTATTTAAAGAAAATATCTAAAATCACTTACCATGAATCTTGTTGATTCTTTTGAGAAAATCCCAGTTGAAATTTTCGCAACACCAAAAGATGGTGCAAAACATGTAGCGGAAACTATCGCTTCTTTAATTAAGGAAAAGTCAGCTACAGGTCAGAATTGCGTATTGGGTCTAGCAACAGGCTCAACGCCTATTTACATCTACGACGAATTAGTTCGTTTGCACAAAGAGGAAGGTTTAAGTTTTAAAAATGTAATCACATTTAACTTAGACGAATATTTTCCTATTGAAAAAAGTGCTACGCAGAGTTATTGGTACTTTATGCATCATCATTTATTTGATCATGTTGATATTGCACCAGAAAATATTCACATTCCTGACGGTTCTCTTCCAAAAGAAAAGGTAAAAGAATTCTGCGCTAATTACGAAAAACAAATCGAAGAAGCTGGTGGCATAGATTTGCAAATTTTAGGAATCGGCGACAATGGTCATATCGGATTTAATGAACCAGGAAGCAGCTTCAACTCCAAAACAAGATTACAAGTTTTGGAAAACAAGACTAGAATTGCTAATTCTAGAGAATTTCAAAATAATATTACATTAGTCCCTCGCTTATCTATAACTATGGGAATCGGAACTATTATGCGTTCCAAAAAAGTTGTTTTAGTTGCTTGGAGCAACAAAGCGCCTATCATTGTTAAAGCTGTAGAAGGTCCTGTAACAGAACAAGTTCCTGCAAGTATTTTGCAACAACACCCAAATGCGTCATTCGTCATTGACGAACCAGGAGCATCAGAATTAACTCGTTTCAAATCCCCTTGGTTGACAGGAGAGATCGAATGGACGCCTAAAACTGTAAAAAAAGCAGTTATCAATATGGCACTTAAACTTAAAAAACCAATTTTGAGTTTATCTGCAAATGATTATAATGAAAATGGTTTGGGTGATTTATTAGCAGAAAAAGGTGATGCGTACCAAATCAATTTGCAAGTATTTTACGAATTGAGAGATAGCATTACAGGCTGGCCTGCAGGCAAACCAAATGTTTCTTTGCCAAATCATCCAGAAAGAAGCAATCCTTATCCAAAACGCGTTCTTTTATTTTCGCCACATCCTGACGATGATGTTATCAGCATGGGTGGTACGTTTGAACGATTACAAGAACAAGGCAATGATGTACACGTTGCTTACCAAACAAGCGGAAATATCGCAGTTACGGATGAGTTCGTAGGTCGTTATTTAGATTTTGCAGTTGGTTTTGATAAATTGATTGGTAGAAGTTCGGACAAAACTGAAGAATTAAAAAATGATGCTAATTCTTTCCTTTCAAATAAAGAAAAAGATGGTAAAGATTCTGAATTTATCCGCCAAACAAAAGGACTAATCAGAAGATGTGAAGCAAAAGCGGCGGCTATGAATGTCGGACTAAAAGAAGATCATATCCATTTCAATAATTTGCCTTTCTATGAATCTGGTACAATTGAAAAATTACCTATGAGTCAGGCGGATGTTGATATTACTAAAAAGCTTTTACGTGAAGTAAAACCTCATCAAGTATATGCTGCAGGTGACTGGGCAGATCCACACGGCACCCACAAAGTTTGTTTCAACGTATTGATGGAAGCATTGCAACAAATCAAAGCAGATGGTGACGAATGGATTAAAGAATGTTGGTTATGGTTATACAAAGGTGCTTGGCAAGAATGGGATATGTCCGATATCGAAATGGCCATCCCAATGAGTCCAGACCAAGTAATGAGCAAACGTTACAATATTTATTTCCACCAAAGTCAAAAAGACATGGTTCCATTTGCAGGAACAGATGCACGTGAATTTTGGCAAAGAGCAGAAGAAAGAAACGCAAATACTGCAAATCTTTATTCTCAATTAGGACTTACAAAATATGCAGCAATTGAAGCCTTTGTAAAATGGCCTTTCTAAATTAAAGCATACATTATATTTGAAAAAAGCATTCCTTCGGGGATGCTTTTTTTATAAAACCTGTATTAAACATAAACTCATACTATTAAAATAGCAAATAAACAATTTGTAACTTTGGTATTCAACCTTAAAAAATGGAACTTTTTAATAGTATCAAATCAATGCTTGGAAAACAAATTGAGAAAGAAGTCAAAATAACCGAAACTATTACGGATGGAGTATCTGACAAAGTAAGAAATCCTTTCATTTTTACGTTTATTATAACTTGGATTATACATAATTGGACAATAGTATATTCATTCTTTTTTATTGATCAAAAATGTACTCTTGAAGAAAAAATTGAATATTTTAAACAATATTGGCGACAAAAAAATTTATTTGGCTTTCATTATGGTTTTATTGGAGACCTTATAATATGTATTGTTGTAGCAACTATTGTTTTGATAATTACCTATTTATGCAAACTCGGATCTAAAAAATTATCAATTTTATATAACAATTCAATTATTAGAATTTCAAATACAAGATTAATCACCAAAGAAGAGTATAAGGAACTTCAGAAAGAGATTGATTCTAAACAAAATGAGATAGACAAACTTCAAGGAGATAGAGTAAAATTTGATTCTAAAATAAATCAAAAAGAAGATATCATTGGTAATTTAAATAATGAAAAAAGTAAATTAAATGATGAATTTGATGAATTTAAAAAAGCTAATAATAAAAATATTGAACAAAAAAACAAGGCAAACTTCGACTTCAATCTAGTTGTGAATATGCTAGAATCAGAAAAGGAGATTCCTCAATTCTTAGAATATATTATGTCAAATTTGGGATTGTCTGATTCCAAAGATTGGGGATTTGAAGCATTTTATAATCATTTTGGAAATTACCTGAAGAAAAGCCCAGAATTGTTTTTGAACAACTATGCCAACCTTTTCAACTCTTTAAAAATTCAAGTAATTTCATATTTAATTTTTAGTCCAAATGGAATATACGTTCAAATTAAAAATATTCCATATGCCCAATCAACGATTTCATTTCTGGAAGAAAATAATTTAATCACGATAGTAGAAAGAGAATCTTCAAAATATTATGTAATTACAAATAGTAAAGAAATTAATTATAAAAACATTATGGGTTTTTTATTACTCGCATTATATAATAGAAGCTTTATAGTAAAAAATCAAAGTCATAGGGAAAAAAGATAAATTTAACCATTTCAAATAAGATAATATTTCGATTCCATTTTAGAGAATTATATCTGTTTCAATAGAAAACAGAACTATTTCCGCAGATTACGTACAATTTCCTAATTTTGCAAGTCTATATTTACAATGGAAATTATAATCATACTGATTTTAATTTTGTTCAATGCTTTTTTCTCCATGGCGGAGATCGCATTAATTTCTTCAAGAAAGGCAAGATTAGAAGCAGACGCACACAAGGGTGACGCTAAAGCCAAAAAAGCGCTCAAACTCATCAACAAACCTAACGTTTTCTTATCAACGGTTCAGATTGGTATTACTTTAGTCGGCATATTAACGGGTATATTTTCTGGTGATTCTATCAAAATGGAACTATCCAGCAAACTTTCTCAAATAGAATTTTTAAGACCTTATAGTCAAGTAATTTCTACAGTTACTTTGGTCATCATCATTACTTATTTGTCGTTAGTAATTGGTGAATTGGTTCCAAAAAGGATCGGCCTAGCCAATCCAGAAAAAACAGCCAAATGGGTTACTGGACCGATGCGTGGCTTAATATTTATAACCTATCCATTTATTTGGTTATTGAATAAATCCACCGATTTGATAATACGATTATTGCATATTGAAAAGAATCAAAATCAAATCAGCGAAGAAGAAATCAAAGCTATCATCAACGAGGGAACCGAACAAGGAACTATCGAGCAAGCTGAAAAACAAATCATTACACGTGTATTCTCTTTGGGAGATCGTAATATCACTTCGATGATGACCCATCGCAATGATGTCGTCTGGTTAGACCAAGAATTAACGGTAAGTGAAGTCAAAAATGAATACGAACTACATACAGTCTATCCTGTATGTGAAAAACATTTGGATCAAATAAAAGGCGTTGTATTTATTAAAGATCTTTTCGCGGCTCCCGATAGCAAAAAAATAAAGGAAATTTTGCAACCTGTCATGTATGTACCGGAAAATATTTCGGCATATCATTTATTGGAAAAATTCAAAAAAAGTAAAATTCATTATGCCATTATCGTAGACGAATATGGCACACTACAAGGAATTATTACATTACATGATATTTTAGAAGCTATTGTCGGTGACATGGCAGATCAGGATGAAACAGAATTGGATATTGTCAAAAGAGCTGACGGCTCATACATCGTCGATGGACAGATATCATTCTTCGATTTCCTTTCGTATTTCCATAGGGAATCTTGGATCGAAGAGGATGATAGTGATGAATTTGATACGCTTGCAGGTTTTTTATTACATCATCTAGAACATATACCTATAGAAGGCGAAAAATATGTTTGGCGTTGTTTTGACATTGAAGTTATCGATATGGACAATCATAGAATCGATAAACTTTTGGTCACTTATACACCTCCTGCGAAAAATGAAGATGATGAGGATGAATAATATTTCTACATTTATTTGAATTTCATCTTACATTTATTGCAAATATTACAACCTATTATGAAGACGAAATCTTTTTCATTAGCATTATTAACTACCCTCATTAGTGTTTCCTCATTTGCACAAAAAAAGTATGACATCAAGTTTAACTTAAAGCCAAAAGAGCAATATGATATATCTACGACCATGAAGAGTACAATCAATCAGATGGGAATGGATATCCATATGGATATGGTGGGTAAAACGGTTTACGACATCGAAAAATCTGGGGAAAATACAGCCGTAAATATGCATTACAAACACTTAGATGTTAATGTAGACGCCATGGGTAAAGATATTAAATTGAGCAGCGATAGTTCTAATAAAGAAAGCGAAACTTTAAAAAAAATAACACAATTACAGTTTCAAGCGATTTTGGATAAAAAAGGAAATATTGTAAAAATTATTGGTGCTGATTCATTAAAAGCAATGATGGGAAGTGCTGGTCAATATTTCAACTCAGAATCTATCAAAAAATTATTCGAACAATCCTTTCAAATATATCCAGATGGACCGGTTGCAGTAGGGGATACTTGGAAAAAAACATTAAATGTTAAAAATGGGATCGACCTTACTGCAAATACCATTTATACATTGGAAAAAGTGGAAGGAACAACAGCATTTGTAAAAATTACAGGAACAATTGGATCTAATGGCCTTCAAAAATTCGAAACAAATGGCATGACATTAGAAATGTCTTTGGATGGCACTCAATCTGGAGAATTGCAAATTAATACTAAAACTGGCATGTTTGATTCTTCCAATATCATACAAGATTTGAGTGGAAAAATAAATGCAATGGGACAAGAAATCCCAATGAAAATAAATACTAATGCAACGCTTAGTTCAACTAAAGTGAAATAGTTAAAGAGATAATTGTATAAAAAGAAAGGACGCAATTTTCATTGCGTCCTTTCTTTTTATATGTTAAGCCTTCTTTTTCTTTGTAGTAGCAGCTTTACGCTTTTTAGGAGGATTGGCTTTTTGCTCTTCAATAATGGCTTTTGCCTCTTCAACTGTGAGATCCGTAACCTTATCTTGTTGCTCTTTATTCAATTTGTAATTACGCAAACCCACTTTTAAATAAGGACCATAAGGACCTTTCAAAACTTGAATTTTTTCTTTTTCAAATATCTTGATCGTACGTTCTTCTTTTGCTTTACGTTTTTCTTCTATCAAAGGTCCGACTTCGTCCAATTCAACAGAATACGGATCCATCTCTTTCGTTAAAGAATAGAATTTTTTGTCATGCATTGCATACGGACCAAATCTTCCAATATTGACCATTACATCTTCACCCTCAAATTTGCCGAGATTTCTTGGCAATTTGAATAATTCCAATGCTTCATCCAAAGTAATCGTTTCGATACTTTGATCTTTACGAAGGGCAGCAAATTGTGGTTTTTCTTCATCCTCTTGGCTTCCGATCTGAACCATCGGACCGAAACGTCCCATTCGCGCGATGATTTTTTTACCTTCAGAAGTTGTTCCCAATTCACGTTCTCCTTTTACACGCTCAGCAGTCTCCATGGTAGATTCTACATTTTCATGAAAAGGTTGGTAAAAGCCATCAATCATATTATTCCACTTCAATTTACCACCTGCAATCTCATCAAATTCATTCTCTACCCTAGCGGTGAAATGATAATCCATCACGTTTTTAAAATGATCACTTAGGAAATCCGTAACCACCAAACCTAAATCCGTAGGAAATAGTTTACCTCTTTCCGTTCCGAAAGTTTCTACTAAATTCACTTTAGCGATTTCATCATTCGCATTTAATGTCAATTTTTGCGCAGCTCTTTCTACTCCATCCTTATCTCTTTTTTCTACATAATTTCTTTTGGTAATTGTCGTAATCGTTGGCGCATACGTAGATGGGCGACCAATTCCTAATTCTTCTAATTTTTTTACCAAAGACGCTTCAGTGTAGCGTGGTGCAGGACGAGAAAATTTTTCGGAAGCCACTATTTCTTTCAAATCGACAGCCTGACCGACAGCTAAAGGAGGCAAAACACCTTCTTTCTCTTCGTCATCGTCGTCATCGCGACCTTCTAAATACACTTTCAAAAAGCCATCAAATTTCAATACTTCACCTGAAGCGTTTAATTGCTCTTTATTAGAAGAAATTTCAATTTTTGCATTCGTTTTTTCAAACTCTGCGTCGCTCATTTGCGAAGCAATCGTTCTTTTCCAAATCAAATTATACAATGCTCGTGTGTCCGCATCTGTAATCGTGTGATCGTGAATATAAGTTGGTCGAATCGCTTCGTGCGCTTCTTGCGCATTTTCATTTTTATTCTTATAATGACGAGGTTTATGGTAATTCGCTCCGTATGCTTGGTTGATTTCTTTTTCGATATCCGCCATCGCCAATTCACTCAGATTGACAGCATCCGTTCTCATATAAGTAATCAAACCATTTTCATATAATTGTTGTGCCAATCGCATCGTACGACTCACACTATATCCCAATTTACGAGAAGCTTCTTGTTGCAAAGTGGACGTCGTAAATGGCGCCGCCGGCGTCCTTTTCGTTGGTTTTACTTGCACATCCACTACTTTGTACGTAGATTTTTTGCAACTATCTAAAAACGTTTCCGCGTCTTGTACACTTTTCAATTTAGCAGGACCATCTGCTTTGAAAACGACATCTTTCTTATTAATATCTTTCGCGACGAAATGTCCTTCAACTTTGAACGAGCTTTCGGCTTTGAATGCATTGATTTCTCTTTCACGTTCTGCAATTAATTTAACTGCAACACTTTGTACACGACCAGCACTTAAGCTACGTTGCATACCGACTTTGCGCCAAAGAACAGGACTCAATTCAAATCCCACTAAACGATCTAGTATTCTTCTTGCTTGCTGCGCATCCACCAAATTCATATCGATGGTACGCGGATTTTTCACCGCATTTTCAATTGCCGGCTTGGTAATTTCATGGAAAACAATACGTTTCGTTGTTTTAGGATCTAAACCTAATACTTCTGCCAAATGCCAACTAATCGCTTCTCCTTCACGGTCCTCATCCGATGCAAGCCAAACTTCTTGGACTTTTTTAGCTTGTTGTTTTAATTCGGTGACGACTTTCTTTTTATCCTCAGGAACAATGTATTTGGGTAAATAATTATGCGCGACATCTATGCCCATGTTATCCTTATCCAAATCTCTAACATGCCCATAGCTACTTTTAACTTCGAAATCGCTACCTAAATATTTTTCAATTGTTTTCGCCTTTGCAGGGGACTCGACAATCAACAAGTTTTTTGCCATAATCTATACATTTGTCTCTCAAGGAAGAACGTCATTTTGATTTTTTTGCCATAATTGGCTCAAATGCAGTTCTTTCATGCAATAATACACACAATGCTTTTAAAATTGTATAATAAAATTTTTATTTCTTGGTATTACTCAAATCTAATTGGTGGTGATCCGCATACATTTTTCCATATCCCCAAAGTAAATCCAACTGATTTTGTACTGTTTTTTCATCCTTATCCAAAAGCTCGATTGCCTTTATAAATAGTAAAGAATCATTCATTTGATGCTCATCTTTCCATTTAGCCAATTGCATATATTTAGTTTCCTGATCTTGGATCACGAGATTATATACACCGACAGAAGTTTCCATCATATTTTTTGCATCGGTTGTTTCTTTTAATGCCTTTATTTTATCCAAAGAAGCTTTGTTTACAGCAATTTTCTCTGCGATTACTTTTTGATAAGTAGCGCTATCCAGATTTTTTGTTTTTTCATTAAAAACCATCGGAGGCAAAGCCAATATACTGCGAATTTCTCCGGCACCGAAATGCTCGATATAACTTGTGCTCAAAACGCATCTACTAAAATATTCCAATGGCGCGGGACTGTTACAAGAAATCAAAAATGATAATATCAATAACCAAAGAATGTTCTTTTTCATTTGGCAAATCTAAAATCAATTTTTATTTACTTACAAAAACTAATTGGAAAAATTACAAGCGGCCTTCATCTCCGTAACTATAATAACCCATATCACTTACTATTATATGATCTAACATTTCGATATCTAACAGTCTAGCCGCTTCTTGTATTTTTTGAGTTACGCTATCGTCCGCTTTGCTAGGTTGCAGATTACCGCTCGGGTGATTGTGACTGATAATCAATTTGGTAGCATTTTGTTGTAAGGCTTTTTTCATAATTACTTTGGTATCGACAATCGTAGCAGAATGTCCTCCGTGGCTGACAATTTCGTAATGAATAATCTTGTTTCCCGTATTGAGAAATACGACTACAAAAACCTCTTCTGCATAATGTTGAAATTGCGCTTGCAAAAATGCAGCGGCGTCTTCGCTTGTGCGAATGGTTTCTTTTTTCTTGGAAATCACTTCTCTTCGAATTCCCAATTCTAATGCAGCCGCTATGGCGACAGACTTTGCTTCGCCAATTCCTTTGATTTTTAAACCTTGAATATCTTTTACGGTCAAACCAGCTAATTTTTGTAATTGATTATCACAAGACGCTAAGAGTTTTTGAGCGACTTGTACGGCACTTGCCTCTTTCGTTCCATTATTGATGATTATTGCAATTAGCTCGGCATCACTTAGACTCGATTTACCTTTAAGAAGTAATTTTTCTCGAGGACGATCATCTTCTGCCCAATTTTTAATGGAAGTTACAGACATAAACAGTGTTTTAGTTAGCATTTGGATTGGTTATAAAAATAGGCATTTAATTTTAATACGAAAAACATACCTCTAATGAACAACCCAACTTTTCAAATGGACAAAGACGTGCAAGATACATTAACCAAAGCTGTTAGGAATTTACGTCGATCTATGATTATCACACCCCTTTTCTTAATTCTTATCACATATATCAGAATTAGGAGTTTTAAAAATCCTATTGCATTGAATCATCTTACACCTATAGTGTATTTTGCTTTTTTGTACATCGTTTTGCTCATTTTATTTGCGGTTTTTCTTATTCCTATTCGGAAAATAAAAAGAATTGGAAGAACTATTTATGCAATCAATTTGATTGAAAATAACACAGTGGAATTTTACCTTTTCAATATTTCTTCAAATAATTCTGATACCATTACTTGTAAAAAGGAGGATATTATCATAGATCAAAAACCTTTAAAATCCAAACAATTAAATATTTATACAATGAATACCATTACAATCGATGGCAAAAAATATGAAATTTTTCATAAACTGATTGAAGATTCTAATCTTTCAGTATAGTAAATTGTTCAAAAATAAGTTGAGTAAAAAGAATTTTAATCTATAGAAAATATGATTTATTCATTTTAATTTTAATTTTTTGTTATCTAGTGTTTATCTTCGCAACCTATTTTACATCTTCTTTTTATGAATCCATCTGTTAAGATTTTTTCAGGTACAGGGTCAGTAGAACTGGCTGAAAAAATAGCCGAGAGTTATGGTACAACTTTAGGCAAGATAAAAATTCAGAAATTCAGTGACGGCGAGATACAGCCGGTCTTTCTGGAAAGTATTCGTGGTGATTATGTTTTTTTGGTCAATGGCACTTTTGCTCCTAGTGAAAATTTGCTAGAATTGTTGCTGATGATCGACGCAGCAAAAAGAGCGAGTGCAGAGAAAATTGTCGTAGTACTTCCTTATTATGGATATGCTCGTCAAGATAGAAAAGACAAGCCTCGTGTAGCTATCGGTTCCAAATTAATTGCTTCTTTATTAGAAAAAGCCGGCGCAGATAGAGTCATCACTATGGACTTACACGCACCACAAATTCAAGGCTTTTTTGAAATCCCTGTAGATCATCTGGATAGTTCGGCAATTTTCATTCCTTATTTAGAGCATTTAAAGATAAAAAATATTACCTTTGCCGCCCCTGACGTAGGAAGTACAAACAGAGTACGTGAAATTGCAAGCTTTTTCAATGCTGAAATGGTGATTTGTGACAAGCACAGAAAAAGAGCTAATGAAATCGCTAGTATGGTGGTCATTGGTGATGTAACGGGGAAAGATATCATATTAGTTGACGATATTATTGATACCGCAGGAACCTTAACAAAAGCCGCAGGCTTGTTATTAGAGAAAGGTGCGAAAAGTGTAAGAGCACTTTGTACACATCCGGTTTTAAGTGGTAAAGCGTATGAAAATATCGCCAATAGTGTATTGACAGAATTAGTTGTATGCGATACGATTCCTTTAAATAAAGAAAAGGTTGCACAATACAATTTAAAAAATAAAATAAAGGTCGTAACTGTCGCAGATTTATTTGCCATCGCAATTAGAAATGCATACGAAAACAGAAGTATTACGAGCTTATTTGTACATTCTCAAAGAAGAGAATTATAAACAAGTGTATTTTTAAACACAATATATATTATGAACACAATTACAATCGAAGGTCAACTGAGGACCGAATTTGGCAAAAAAGCTACCCGTGCGGTTCGCTCTCAGGGCAATGTACCTGCTGTAATTTACGGGGGTGCTAAGGAGATTAATTTTTCTGCTCCTGCTAAAGCATTTAAATCGTTGGTTTATACCGACAAATTTCAATTAGTTGATATTACTGTTGATGGCGTTACTTACAAAGCTATCATGAAAGACCTTCAATTTGACAGAGTAAGCGATGCATTGACGCACGTTGACTTTTTAGAATTGAACGATGATAAAAAAGTAGTTGCAACTTTGCCTCTTAAATATGTAGGTTCTTCAAAAGGTGTAAAAGCTGGTGGTAAATTTATCGCTAAATTGAAATCTTTGAAAGTAAAAACTTTACCTAAACATTTGAAAGAAGCTATCGAAGTAGATATCACTTCTTTGGATTTGAACGGTAACATTCGTGTAGAAGATGTACATGCTGACAATTTTGAAATCATGAACTCTCCACGTATTCCTATTGCATCTGTTGTATTGACTCGTCAATTGAAACAAGCAAGTGCAGAAGCAAAAAAATAGTTTATAATTTCATAAACATATTTCAGAGCCTTGCTAATTTGCAAGGCTTTGTTATTTTTAATAAAATATAAAAATGCCCGCAAAATATCTAATCGTAGGATTGGGAAATATCGGTACGGAATATTACAATACACGTCACAATGCAGGATTTGATGTGGTGGAAGCATTTGCCATAAAACATGGTGGATTTTTCAAAAGCGATCGTCTTGCTGATATGTCTGAAGTCAAATGGAAAGGCAATACATTTATATGTATCAAGCCGACCACATTTATGAATCTGAGTGGCAAGTCTGTCAAATATTGGATGGATAAAGAAAAAATCTCATTGGAAAATATATTAGTAATTGTAGATGATCTTGCACTTCCCATCAGCAAAATCCGTCTAAGAGGTCACGGTAGTGACGCTGGACACAACGGATTGAAAGACATACAACTGATGTTAAATACAGACAAATATGCACGTCTAAAATTTGGCATTGGCAATAATTTCCCCAAAGGGATGCAAGCGGAATTTGTATTAGGTAAATGGTTCCCAGAGGAACGCTTAATTATTCAAAAGAAAATCGAAAAAAGCGTGGAAATCATTGAAGCGTTTTCTACTATGGGATTGGAAAGGACGATGAATAGGTATAATAATATTTCGATTGAATAATTACGTATATTCAATTATAGAGAAAAAATAGATGGATTACAGAACCGAGTTTAAACGATTTATTACTGGTCAACATTTATTTCGCGGCATTGTGGTAACTGTCGGCGCGCTGATTCCGTGTATCCTCCTTTTTAATTTACATCTTTTGGCCAAAATGATGGCATTACCGCTTGGTGCATTATTTTTGAGTCTAACAGACAATCCCGGCCCTCAAAAAGAACGGATCAAAACATTGTTTTTAAGCTTGGGCGTTTATGTACTTGTAGCGCTAATTACTACGCTTTTACGTAATATACCCTTTGCTGTTTTTATAGAAATTATCGTCTTCAGTTTGGTATTTTCCATTATCGGCATTTATGGTACGCGCTTGACCAATATGGGAACGACGGCTTTGATTATTTTTACATTTTACATTGACGATCATCTTTCGGGTAAACAATTTTTTGATAGTGCGCTTTACTTTACGATAGGTGGGCTTTGGTATATTTTGATTTTTTTATTACTCAATAGAATCAAACCTTACTTAGCTATAGAGCAATCTTTAAGCGAATATTTATATGATATTGGTTCTTTTTTGAAAATAAAAGCCAGCTATTATCAGAAAAATCCGGATACAGAATCCATCAAAACGCGGCTTATAACATTACAAACCAAAATCAGAACCGACCAAGATGATTTGCGCGAAATGTTATTCAAAACACGCGAATTAGTCAATGAATCTACACCACGAAGCCGTTCTTTGATGTTCATTTTCCTAGATAGTATTGAGTTGTTTGAGCGGATTATGACCTCGCAATATGATTACGAACATTTGAATAAAATATTAGAAGATTCACATATCGTACAGCAATTTGGCGCATATATTTCGAGATTAGCCTCTGAAATACAATCGCTTTCGCTTATTCTTCCATTGGAAAAGCCCTTTCAAGAAAACAAAGAATTAGATATTTCCTTTCAAAATTGTAAGGACTCTTTTTCCAAATTGCGCGCAGAAAAATTAACAACAGAAAATATTCAAGATTTTATTGTTTTGAGTCAAATACTTTCCAGTATTGAAGATCTAAAAAATCGTATTCAAAAACTTCAAAATGCAACTAAATTAAAATTTGGAGAGATAAAAAAAGACGAGCGGCTTAACATCAATTTAAAAAGATTCACGCCATCTATCACCTATAATCCCAAATTATTTTGGTCCAGTTTTTCTTTAAATTCTAATCTTTTCAAACACGCGTTGCGTGTAACGATCGCATTATTAATCGGTTATATTGTATCGCTCTTTTTACCGACTGGACATTCTTATTGGTTACTATTGACCATTGTCGTATTATTGAAACCGGCTTATAGTTTATCCAAACAAAGAAATAAACATCGTATTATCGGCACGTTGGTTGGCATGTTTTTAGGACTAATTCTAATCACTTTTATTTCATCCAAACTAGCTATATTTCTGTTGCTAGGTGCATTTATGACCTTTGGTTATAGTATGTTAAAAATTAACTACATGTTCGCCACGTTGGGCATTACCGTATTTGTTATTTTGGCCTATTTCTATTTAAGTCCTCAAAACATACATACACTATTTATCGATCGAAGTGTCGATACCGTCGTGGCATCCGTAATTGTAGGATTGACATCTACTTTCATTTTCCCAGTTTGGGAAGAGTCTCAAATACGTGTTTATGTAAAAAATGCACTATTGGCCAACAAAACTTATTTCCGCAATACCGCAGATCTGCTTTTAAATAGAAAAGGTGATGATGAGCAATTTAGATTAAGTAGAAAAGCAGCGTTCATTGAATTGGGTAATCTTTCGGATAATTTTCAACGTATGCTATCCGAACCGAAAGGGAAAAGAGCCAAAATCAGTCAATTACATCAGTTTGTCGCCACAACACACATGATGACCTCTTATATTGCCTCCCTCTCCTATTACGCTCATACGCAATCTCAAAATTTACCTTCTATTGAAATTGGAATCGAGGTGAGCGAGATTGAAAAAGAAATGTCCGAAGGCGTGCAATTAATGAGCTCACATGATATCCAAGATTACAAAAGGCAGAAACTAACACTACCCAAAAACATGGAGCTCAATTCTCTGATTGAAAAAAGAAAAGAAGAACTCCGTCAATTCGGAACTGCTGGACCGACAGAAGTCGGAGCAACTCTTTCACAATTACAAGCAATTCAGACCATTTTGGAACTAATTTATTCGACGGCTTATGAATTGAATAAAATATTGATTCAGATAATAGGGAAATAAATTAATCTCACCTTTTTGCTTAATTGACTTTTGAAAAAGTTGGAATTCTAAGGATAATATTTGGGGCGATTACAACATTCTTATCAGTCTCTAATTTCTGCATTTTGACCAGATCGTTCCAAGATAATTGAAAATCATACTCATTGATTAAATTTTTATACGATGGAGATATATAGTCATAATATAAAAAAATATTATAAACCATAATTCTATGAGTATTTTTTACATGAACATACTTTATAATATGAGATCTAATATCATCAACATATTTCAAAATTCCAGAATCAATTTTCGTATTTAAAATTGTAACAGAATCAATTCTTTTTTTAGAATTATAGATAGCTAGAGAAATAAAATAAACACTTGAAGAGTCTTTAGATCTTAACGAATAATCATTAAAAAAATCTGAATACAATCTATTTTCTATATATGCCCGTATGGTATTATTTGTATGCATTTTCTGACCAAATGAATTATTCGTCCAAAAAAATAGAAAAAATATTATAATAAATATAGACAAGTCTCTAGACCTATAAATAACCGTGCTCATTATTATTCAATTAATTTGAAAATAAACGTTATCCCAATCTATCTTTTACTTGATCGATCAATTCAGCGACCAAAGCAGTCCAACCAGTCTGATGACTCGCTCCCAATCCACGTCCAGAATCTCCATGAAAATATTCGAAAAATTGCATCAAATTTCGATTTTCTGGTCTTTTATAAAATTCTGCGTGTGCAGGATCTATATATTTTCGACCATTTTCTTGATCTAATGTAAATATGCCAATTACGCGCAGGGAAATCTCATCTGCGATTTTCTCTAAATTCAGATAATCACCTGAGCCCGTGGGATATTCCACTTGCAAACTATCTTCATAAAATTTCCCATATTTGCGAATACTTTTGATCAGTAAATAATTTATCGGAATCCACACAGGGCCACGCCAATTGCTATTTCCACCAAAGAAATCAGAAACAGAATCTCCCGGATCGTAACTAATCTCGAAATGCTCCTCTCCAATATTTACGGAATATGGATTGGCTTTGTGGTATTTTGAAAGTGCACGAATACCCACTTCAGACAAAAATTCATCTTCATTTAAAATACGAGAAAGTAATGCAATCAAGCGATCTTTTGGAACGAGAGAAAGTAAAATTCTTTCACTTTCTGCCTTTTCTTCATTGGGCCAAAAACGACCATTTATTTTTCTGTAATTTTCAAACCAATTGATGCGTTTATTAAAATCCGCTAATTTTTTCAAAGCTGTTCGACTAATGACAGAAACGGCAAACATCGTTGTCAATCCGACAATACTTTGTATGCGTAGATGCAATGTATTGCCACCTTTTTCAGCTAAAGTATCATAGTAAAATTTATCTTCTTCATTCCACATTCCCATTTCATTCAGCGCCTCTGCAATCAATACAAAATGCTCGAAAAATTTGGTTCCCATATCTTCAAATGAAGAATCATTCAAGGCAATTTCCAGCGCAATATCCATCATATTCAATGCATACATGCCCATCCAACTCGTCCCATCCGCTTGTTCCAATCGCATATTTCCAGATGGCGTGTGGTTACGATTAAATACACCAATATTATCCAAACCCAAAAATCCACCTTCAAATATATTGTTGCCATTGGGATCTTTCCGATTAATCCACCAAGTGAAATTGATAATCAATTTTTGAAAAACTCTTTTTAAAAAAGAGATATCTCCAGTTCCGGTATTTCGTTTTTCAATTTGATACACTTCCAACGCTGACCATGCTTGTAAAGGCGGATTTACGTCACCAAAACTCCATTCATAGGCAGGTAATTGCCCGTCTGGCTTCATATACCATTCACGCATAATCAATACCAATTGATTTTTAGCAAGCGCGGCATCGACTCGTGCGACGGCGATACACTGAAATGCCAGATCCCAAGCTGCATACCACGGATATTCCCATTTGTCTGGCATGAGGATCACATTCTGATTTTTCAAATGCACCCATTCATGATTTCGCCCCAGTTTACGCTCTTCACTTACTGGCGCGATAC
The DNA here is from genome assembly GCF_004337365.2 of Rhizosphaericola mali. Classification (GTDB taxonomy): domain Bacteria; phylum Bacteroidota; class Bacteroidia; order Chitinophagales; family Chitinophagaceae; genus Rhizosphaericola; species Rhizosphaericola mali. Next base: position 3,266,704 of record NZ_CP044016.1, read on the forward strand.
CATCACTCGTTGACAACCAACGCTCTATATCAAAATGATAATATTGCTTACTCCACAAAAGTCCCGCATACGCTTGCCTTTGGATATTTTTCAAATCATCAGAAAGATGCGCAGGAATGATCGTTTTGTAAAAGGCGTCCGCTTCCGCTTTTCGCAAATTGAAGATATATTCCGATCCTTTTTCAAATGGATTTTCTAAAAATGTATCTGCTAAGCGCAAATGAATGGTACGCGTACCGCCTGGAGCAATTTTGTATTGATAAACGGGTGAAAATTTTGTTCCTGACTTTTTTTCACGAAGTTTATCCAAACCTATTTTTTGAATAATGGCTTTATGAAATGCGTCTTTTGTAAATTCCGATTCATTTTCTCGCCCTTCGTAAATTTCTGCGAAATTAGTCTCATTTTCCGTAAATAATCGATCTTCCGATTTTTGAAAATACAAATAATATCGTCCCAATTTATAATGATCTGCTTGCACACATTGTGCATTTATCTCTCTTATCTCTGGACGCGGCATTGATTTATTGTAGCACCAGCGATTGTAGAACCATAGCGTTGGCAATACAGTTAAAGGAGCCGTACTTCTGCCACGATTAGTAATTTCAATTTTTATCCCAATATCTCTTTTTGAATATTTGGCATACGTAATTTGTACATCAAAATATTTATTATCGTCAAATACCCCTGTATCTAAAATTTCAAATTCCTTATCCAAAGTGGAACGTCTAGCATTCTCTTCCACTAATTGCGTATAGGGGAATGCAGCTTGCGGATATTTGTACAAAAATTGCATGTAATAATGCGAAGGCACATTATCCAAATAATAATACAATTCCTTCACATCCTCTCCGTGATTGCCTTCCGAATTACCCAAACCGAATAATCGCTCTTTCAAAATAGGATCTTTTCCATTCCACAGTGCGACGCTGAAACAAAGATTTTCAAATATATCAGTCAATCCACCCAATCCATCTTCCCCCCAGCGATAGACGCGCTTGTGTGCATGAGAAAATGGAAAATAATTCCAAGCATCTCCATTTTCACTAAAATCTTCTCGAACAGTTCCCCATTGTCTTTCGGACAAATAAGGCCCCCATTCTTCCATGTAATAATTTATATCTTGATTGGCGATTAGACGTTGTTCTTCTGGTGACATATCATTTGAAAATTTATAATGAAAATGTGAGCTCATTACGAAGATAATTATTTCAAAGCAGTATAAAAATGTAATGATTAGGTAAATTTCCCACCAATATTTGTGCGAAACTCATTTTTCTAATACCTTCATATTCGTATTTGATCACAATTTAAAGGAAGATTATGGAAGCAGTAGCACAACCGATCAGCATAACGCCAACAGCGATTAAAGAATTTAAAAATATATTATCTGCCAAATCCGATGCTGAAGAGCAATTTCTTAGAGTCGGTGTAAAAGGTGGTGGTTGTAGTGGCATGAGCTATGTATTGGGATTCGACAGCCAATTACCAGAAGATGTTGTATTTGAAATTGATGACATTCCATGCGTGGTAAATAAAAATCATTTGATTTATTTACAAGGTTTGGAAATTGATTGGCACAATGGCTTGGATGCACGTGGATTTATTTTCAATAACCCTAATGCAAGTTCTAGTTGTGGCTGTGGCAGTTCATTTGCCGTATAAAAATTATTTAATTTATTTCGTAGTGGGCGGTTCGTATATAATGCGTACCTGCCCATTTGTTTTTAGGTCTGATTCTATAAATATTTCATACCGCTTGTGATTGGTATAAATGACCATTAAAGCAGAATTTGGCGGGATTCTTCCCAAGTTTTCGGCAACTAAAATAAAGTCTAAATTTGGTTGATTGTCTTCAATTTCAGTTTTGAAATTAATCGCGTTTCGCGTTAATCTTCCAGACTTAATTACCTGCCTATTGTTCAAATAAAGAGAAATGGAATCTCCATCAATCTCTCCATTATCGAAGAAATCAACATCCACATCTTTGGTATGCGTTACGATAGTTTGAATTAATTTATTCGTACGATTTTTAATTACAAATGGGACGGGCATTTTATCAACTGCAACCAATGATTGTGTATTAATAACTTGCTCATTTTTATTTTCAACAGAAGATTTTTCCGAGACCGATGTTCCTGAAACAGTAGATAGTGTAGCAGTATGTGTCGTGGAAGTTTTTGTTTTCTTTTTATATTTTGTAACTACAAGGTTGGAGTTATGCTTTTTTTTCTGCAAAAATGCTTCTCTGGAGAAATCACTTTTATCCGAACTACTTAATTCAATTGCGCCTTGATCATTTATTTGATTAGAATTGGAACGAAAGCTAGAATAAAATCCAGATAAAGTTCGTTTGCCTGACAATTTGGAATAATTCATATCCAAAGACATTAGCAATACCGAATTTTTGTCTACCGCCTTGACTTCTAATAGTTTATTCTCACGTATGTCTAGTTTTCCAGTTTTGTCATTAAAACTCCCACTCACTGCGGTTTTACCATAGAAATCATTATTTAAATAGGAATATGAAACGCCACTAATATGACCATTACTCATTTCCTCAATTTGTAATTCATAACTGTAATATTTTTTATCCGAACCAAAACCTGAGGAGAAATACCCTTTCCAAATTCCTGTTAGATTTTGTGCAAATGAAAAAAAAGGCAGTTGTAGCAGTAAAAATATGATGAGAGGTCTGATGGTCATTCTATTATGTGGATCTTCAATTGATTTTCTAAAGTACAAAATAAAACGGATAGCGGACGAATTTCTTCGTATTCCTCTTTATTTTACTTAATTATCCTCTTTTTTACTGCATTTATATTGAAAGGCATTCATTACCTTTGTACACCTTAATTTAAATGGAGCATAGCGCAATTAATATGATAAAAGTCACTTTTCCTGATGGAGCAGTAAGAGAATACGAATCAGGAGTTTCAGCATTGGACATTGCCAAGTCAATCAGCGAGGGTTTAGCTCGCAAAGTATTGGCGGCAGAAGTAGATGGTAAAGTAATCGATTCTTTCCGTCCGTTGACGCAAGATGTACATCTTAAATTGTTGACGTGGGATGACAATGGAGGTAAATCTACGTTTTGGCATTCTTCTGCACACTTATTGGCAGAAGCGTTGGAAGCGTTGTATCCTGGAACAAAATTCGGTATCGGACCTGCGATCGAAAAAGGGTTTTATTATGATATAGACTTAGGTGATCGTCAACTTTCCGATAGTGATTTAGTCGCATTGGAAAAGAAGATGAAGGAATTGGCTTTGCAAAAAGAAGTCTATACACGTAAAGATGTTTCCAAAGCGGATGCTATTGAATATTTCAAAGAAAAAGGAGATCAATACAAATTGGAATTGATTGACGGTCTAGAAGATGGTCATATCACATTCTATACTCAAGGACATTTCACTGATTTATGTCGCGGACCTCATATCCCAAATACAGGTTTTATCAAAGCGATCAAATTAACCAACATCGCTGGTGCGTATTGGAGAGGCAACGAAAAAAATAAAATGCTTACGCGTATCTATGGTGTAACCTTCCCTTCTCAAAAAGAATTGGATGAATACGTTACTATGATCGAAGAAGCGAAAAAACGTGATCATCGTAAAATCGGTAAGGAATTAGAATTATTTACCTTTTCTGAAAAAGTCGGCCCCGGTTTACCTTTATGGTTACCAAAAGGAACTTTATTGAGAAATAAATTGCAGGATTTCTTACAAAAAGAATTGATCGCAAGAGGTTACCAACCGGTAATGACTCCGCATATTGGTTCCAAACAATTATATGTTACTTCTGGTCACTGGGCAAAATACGGACAAGATTCTTTCCGCCCAATTACGACACCTCAAGAGGGTGAAGAGTACATGTTAAAACCAATGAACTGTCCTCACCATTGCGAAATATACAAATCATCTCCTCGTTCTTACAAGGATTTGCCTTTGCGTTTTTCAGAATTTGGCACCGTTTATCGTTATGAACAATCAGGTGAATTGCACGGTTTGACTCGTGTTAGATCATTTACCCAAGATGATGCGCATATTTTCGTTACACCTGATCAAGTATTGGAAGAATTTGAAAGAAATATTGACCTAGTAACTTTCGTATTCAAAGCTTTGAATTTTGAAAACTTTACAGCGCAAGTTTCCTTGAGAGATCCAAACAATAAAACGAAATATATCGGATCAGACGAGAATTGGGATATTGCTGAAAATGCGATTCGTGATGCGGCTAAAGCAAAAGGATTACCATTTATTGAAGAAGAAGGCGAAGCGGCATTCTACGGCCCTAAATTGGACTTCATGGTAAAAGATGCCATCGGTCGTAGCTGGCAGCTTGGAACGATTCAAGTAGATTACAATTTACCTGAAAGATTCGAATTGGAATACGTGGATAGCGACAATACGAAAAAGCGTCCGGTAATGATCCACCGCGCACCATTTGGTTCTATCGAAAGATTTATCGCGGTATTATTGGAAAACTGTGCTGGTAACTTACCATTATGGTTAGCTCCTATTCAGGTGGCGATTTTACCAATTTCTGATAAATTCAATGACTACGCCAAAGAGGTAGCTATCGCATTGAGACTTTTGGATATTACGGTAAATGTGGATGAAAGAAATGAAAAAATTGGTAGAAAAATCAGAGATACTGAGGTGAAAAAAGTCCCCTACATGTTGGTAATCGGAGAAAAAGAAGCCAATGAGAAAGCGGTTTCTATCAGAAGACATGGACAAGGAGATCTTGGAACACAGCCTCTAGATACATTTATTTCTAATATTACAAAAGAAATTGCAGAAAAAAAGTAATAGATAGTTTACTTTTGCATAATTATTGATTATATCATATTATTTTTGACCCAAAAAATAGTGAATGGCGTTACCGAATAAAGGTAGATTTAACCCAAGATTTAAAAGAAATGAAGAACCTGAACATCGTATTAACGAAAGAATCAGAGTTCCAGAAGTAAGATTGGTAGGGGATAATGTCACTGTGGGCGTTTATCCTATAGAAGAAGCAAGAAAAATTGCTAACGAACAAGAACTTGACTTAGTTGAAATTTCACCTAATGCAGCTCCTCCTGTTTGCCGTGTCGTTGAATATAAAAAATTCCTTTACGAAAAGAAACGTAAGGAAAAAGAAATGAAAGCGAATGCCAAACAAAGTGAAGTGAAAGAAATTCGTTTCACTCCTGGTACGGATGAGCATGATTTGGAATTTAAAATCAAACATGCCGAACGTTTCTTGAAAGAAGGCAATAAAGTAAAAGCTTACGTTCAATTTAGAGGTCGTGCGATCATGTTTAAGGATCGTGGCGAATTACTTCTTTTGAAATTTGCTGAGCGATTAAACGAAGTAGGCGCATTAGAAGGCATGCCTAAAATGGAAGGAAAGAGAATGTTGGTTATGTTTGCGCCAAAAGCATCCAAAAAAGGTGCAGAAGGTGGCAGCAGTAAACCAAAACCACAAGCTCCCGCAGCTCCAAAGCCTCAACAAGCTCCGAAAGATTAGTTTAAAAAATCTTCATAAAAAACGTCAAATGGTTAAATTACTGTTTGGCGTTTTTGCATTTACCCGTATCTTACTTTGTATAAAAAATTCTCATGGCAAAATCAAAGAAATTAAAAGAGACAAAAGAAATTTTAACGAAAGAATCTTTAGCATTTGTAAAAAAATATATTGACAACGCCTCTCCTACTGGCTTTGAATCTAGTGGACAAAAACTTTGGTTGGAATATATTCACCCCTATATTGATGAGCATATTGTGGATGCATATGGCTCAGTCGCAGCAATTATCAACCCCAAAGAAAAGTTTAAAGTGGTGATAGAAGCGCACGCAGATGAGATTAGTTGGTTTGTCAATTATGTAAATGATAGCGGTCTTATTTATCTAAAAAGAAATGGCGGCGTAGATCATCAAATCGCCCCAGCCATGCGTGTCAATATTCATGGAAAAAAAGGTATTATAAAAGGTGTATTTGGCTGGCCTGCCATCCATACAAGACATGGTGGCACTGCATCCAAAGAACCAACTCCTCAAGTGGACAATTTATTCATTGATTGCGGAGCACGTAGCAAAAAAGAGGTGGAAGATTTGGGAATTCACGTGGGATCTGTCGTTACTTATCAAGATGGTTTTGACGAATTGGTCAATGGCAATTGGATCGGTCGTGCATTTGACAATAGAATTGGCGGTGTCATTATCGCAGAAGTGGCTCGTTTGCTTAAAGAAAATAAGAAAAAATTACCTTTCGCTTTATATATCGTCAATGCCGTACAAGAGGAAATCGGTTTGCGTGGAGCGGAAATGATGGCAAGAAGGATCAAACCCGACATCGCGATCGTTACTGATGTAACACATGATACACAGACGCCATTTATCAATAAAAATGTGGAAGGCGATGTTGCTTGTGGCAAAGGACCAGCTTTAGCTTATGCTCCGGCTGTACAAACAAAATTGTTGCATTTTGTAGAAAATGTCGCTGAGAAAAACAAAATTCCGGTACAGATGCGCGCATTGAGCCGCAGCACGGGGACAGATACGGATAGTTTCGCTTATGCAAATGATGGTTGTCCATCCGTATTGATTTCCATGCCTTTGCGTTATATGCATACAACGGTGGAAATGATTAACAAAGCAGATGTAGAGGCTACGATTCAATTAATATACGAAACTTTATTGACCTTATCTCCTCAAACAGATTTGAAATATTTGTAAATAAAAAGAGCGCTTTGGCGCTCTTTTTATTTACTCAAAAAATATTGAATAGCTAAATCATAGCCTTTTAAACCCAGACCGACAATCGTACCGACTGCCACGGCAGAGATAAAAGAATGATGTCTAAATTCTTCTCTTGTATGAATATTGGAAATATGCACTTCTATCAATGGTGTCGTAATGGCTTTGATGGCATCCATTATCGCAATGGAAGTATGTGTGTATGCCGCAGGATTCAAGACGATACCATCATATTCAAAACCGATTCTTTGAATTTCATTGATCATTTCTCCCTCGATATTACTTTGAAAATAGGTAAGTTCGACTTTCGGAAATTTAGATTGTAATATTTGAAAATAGTCATGGAAACTTTGTTTGCCATACACTTCCGGTTCGCGTACACCCAACAAATTCAAATTAGGACCATTGATAATTGCGATTTTCTTCATGATTCAAAAATAAGATAAAAGTAGCTAGCATAAAAAAGCTGAATTCAAATGAATTCAGCTTTTTTAATTATTTATTTTCTTTTATCAAATTGATGAAATCATCAAATAGATAACGACTATCGTGAGGACCAGGAGTTGCTTCTGGATGATATTGTACAGAAAATGCAGGTCTATCTTTCAAACGAATACCTTCAACGCTATCATCATTCAAATTCAAATGCGTAATTTCTACATTTGGATTCTTTTTAACGCCGTCCGCATCGATACCGAATCCGTGGTTTTGCGTACTGATTTCACTTCTACCAGTAACCAAATTTTTCACCGGATGGTTCAATCCTCTGTGACCGTTGTGCATTTTGAAAGTAGGAATACCATTTGCCAAAGCCAATAATTGGTGACCAAGACAGATTCCAAATAATGGTTTCTTTTCTTTCAATATTTCTTTTACTGTTTCAATTGCATAAGGCATTGCTGATGGATCACCAGGACCATTAGAAATGAAATATCCGTCTGGAGCAAATTCTTTAATTTTTGACACTGGCGTATTTCCAGGAAAAACTTTCAAATACGCACCTCTATCGGACATGCATTTCAAGATATTTCTTTTGATACCGTAATCCAATACGGCAACCTTCAACGCCGCACCTGGGTCTCCATAAGAATATTCTTCTTTGGTAGAAACTTCTTTCGCTAAGTCCAAACCTTTCATGTCTGGAACCTTGCTCAATGTTTCTTTCAACGCATCAATGTCCGCAGTTTCAGAAGAAATAATACAGTTCATTGCACCTTTATTTCTTACGTGAATAACCAATGCTCTTGTATCAATACCTTCAATCGCAACAATATTATTGGTTTTCAAATAATCTTCCAAAGAACCATCTGCCAAAGGTCTAGAATATTTTTCTTCCAAACTTCTAGCGATCAACCCTTTAATTTTCACAGAATCACTTTCTACTTCCTCAGATTTCACACCATAATTGCCAATATGCACATTATTCATGATCAGCATTTGTCCATAATAACTAGGGTCGGTAAAAACTTCCTGATAACCGGTCATACCCGTATTAAAACAAATCTCACCACCAACGGTGCCAATCTTCCCAAAAGATTTTCCATAAAATACCGTGCCGTCAGCTAGTAAAAGGACAGCAGGTTGTTGTTGAATAGACATGGATTTAAAAAATTTTCGTTGTGCAAAAAAAATACATAATCATCACATTATCACTATTAATTTATATTTTCTTAAAACATATATGATAATCAAAATCTTATGTATATGAAAATGCACCAATATAAATATTGGCGCATTACAATATGTTCAAAAAATACTAACCTTTAACTACCTCACCAGTAATTGAAAGAATTACAGGTTGTTGTACATCTGCAAATTTTACAGTAACAGATTTAGTGAAATGACCTGCGGCAGCCGCATTATACGTAACTTTAATAGCAGCTTTTTTTCCAGGTAAAATTGGTTTTTTAGGATATTCAGGAGTGGTACATCCACAACTTGCCTGAGCCATTTCAATAATTACAGGTTTGCTTGTTGTATTTGTAAATTCAAAGCTTGTAGATGCGGGTTGATTTAAAGTAACTTTACCAAAATCATGTTTTGATTCTTCAAATTTTACAGGAGACGTTTGTGCCATTGCTAAGAAAGCAGAGCAAACAAACAAAAACATTAAAATCGTCTTTTTCATTTTTTTAATTTGTCTCAAAGTTATTAAAAAAAATTATCTCTTTTATTGCTACATGTATTTTAACACTTCAACGCGCTGAATGGCAGAGGTCGAGCCTTCGTCCTCGTCGTTATCATCATTATTCACGCTTGTAGATGGTTTGAAATTCTTAATTCCATCTCCTTCAAATCGCAAAATTTTGACAATATCATTGTTAAATAACAAGGTTAGCGTTTTATTAAATTTCCCCTCAGAATAACCATTAAACGCCACTTGAATTGAAAAGGTATCTCGAGGCGCGTATGGTCCTCTCTTCCAAGTCGGCACGGTACAACCGCAACTTACTTGCACATTACTAAGCGTCAATGTATCTTTCCCAATATTCTGAATATGCACCGTATAACTTACGCCTTTCCCATATTGAATCTGTCCAAAATCATGGTCGTCATCATCTACTTCCACATAATTTTTGGCATCTTTCGGAGGTTGGATTTTATTCATTTGCGCATGAACATTTAATCCAACAAACGCACATATTACAAATGATAATATCAACTTTATCATACTTAAAAATTTAATTTTACCGTCAACCAATTTATCTTTGGCAAATGAACCTGTTGTTAATTAAAGATAGTACAACTTCGATAAATTTTGGTTTTCTAAAATATTTTTTAGACTTCTTAACGCATTATAGAAATTTCTCAGTAACAGAAATATCTAAAGACTCAATCGAATTTGATACAAACAAATCTTATATTTTTTGGATAAATGCGCCTACAAATAAATTAGAAAAAGTTTGGTTTAACAAAGTCAAACTCAATAGTCTTATTGGCAAATATCATATTGATCAAGTAATTGTAAATTCATTTGCATTTCCCATAAATACTGCTAAAAAGATAGCTTACTTTATTCAGGATAGAAAGCAAATTGAAATACCCATATTTCAAGAATATTTGAATAACAGTTCTTCTGAATGTATAGTGTATAGTGATCAACTAGCAAAACAGCTTCAAGATAAAAAACGCAATTGTAATTGCAAAATACTATACCCATTATCAGAGACGAAAGCACTAAATTTAAGTTGGGATGAACAACAAACTATAAAAGAAAAATATTCCGAAGGAGAAGAATATTTCTTTGTAAACTGTATCAACCAACCGCTAGAGAATACCCTACAAATACTAAAAGGATTTTCCATTTTAAAAAAATGGCAAAAGAGTAATATTAAGCTTTTGTTATTGGTAGACAATATCACAACTATTCAAAATTCATTAAGCAATTATAAATATCGCAATGACGTTCAGCTTGTCAATGCACCTGATAAATCTGAAATTTCCAAAATTATAGGATCTGCATATTGTACCATCGATTTAAACAATTTGGATAGTGAATTGGCTTTTTTCAATAATTCTATTATTCAAGAAATACCATGTCTAATCACTCAAAATAGTACAGCCAATCAAACTATAGAAAATAAAACTTTTATAGTTGAAAAAATCGATGTAGATGAAATCGGTAAGGCTTTCATAACCATGTACAAAGCTGAATATTTGCGTGCTGAATATATGGAAAGCTATAAAACAATTACAGAAAATTGGCGAACAATTATTCAAAATCAAATCGACGACTTCCAACTATAATTGATGATATTTATGTTTGTATCCAATCAATAACGAAACGACTTCATTATAGGTTTCTATACCTTGCGGTTGCTTGTTTGCTTTCAAATAGGCACCGTAAATCCAAGTAACTATCCGCTCCATTTTATTTCTATAAGGCAAATAAAATTTTCGACTTGCTATAAAATCGGATTTAACTAAAGTATCCAAACTCTTATAAATAGGAATCGCCTTTGTAGAATCTCTAATAAACAATTCATTGATAGCATATCTAAAAAGATCTGCATAAGTTGAATATCTAAATAACTTATTATTTGAATGTGACGCCGCCAAATAACCCACAAAATTAGCCTCATCCTCCGTTGCATAGCCCAATTGATGCGCAATTTCATGACAGGTTATGTAAGGTAATTGATAATATGGCGTATGAGTGTTAACTTGAGCTTCACCTGTAAATGGATCCAAATACCCTGTAAATCCTAAATAATTTCCCAGTTCACTATAAATTGAGACTTTCACACAAGGCATAGTATATTTCAAAAAAGAATATTTCTCACTCAATATTTTGTACGAACTATCGGCTCCTTGAAATAAGACTTTATTATCGTTTCGATGAATAATCTGAGGTAATTGTTTACGGTAAAAATTAGCTTTTGAAGCAAGTTCTTTGGAGAGATCCTCTAATTCTATAGTGGAATAAGTGGGTTTATCCATTTTAAGTTGATAACTGATACCTAGTCTTGAATAATTCAATCCCCAATTTAACAAAAAGAAAATGTATAATAATAGAATGGATTTCAACAATATGAACAATTTATACCGTAGCGTTTTCCAATCTCTTTTAAATAGATTTTTTATAAATAAAACAAATTGAAAAATGGAATATAGTATAACAATCGTATAAACAATATCACCAAAACTAAATGGTAGAAATCCTAATAGAGCGCGCTCTACTATAGAAAAAACTTTATAGATACTAGAGGAATAAAAAAGCTCTATGGATTGCGAAAAAGACTCCCACAGATTTAATATTACAATAATTAGTAATAATATACCAATATATTTTACTTTTCTTTTTGCAAAAAACATAGATGCCATTTTTGGTTATCTTATTGCGCTAACGTAACTTTAAAAGTATTACAAACGTAACGTTTTTTACATGACTACAGTTATCAAAATGTTTGTCTTTTCAATTATGATGATAACAATTTTTAATTTTTCTTATGGTCAAAACCAGACATCACCTCTTTCAATCAAAGTCTTAAATGAAAGTAATATTCCGATAGAAGGCGCCATCATTTTCCTAGACTCTTTAGGTAAAAGTCTAGGAAGCACGGACGCTACGGGATCTTATATTATAAAAAAAACAAATAAATCACATCGTATATATATTAGTAATGTAGGTTACACAACAGATTCTGTAGATATTGACAGCACTAAAAGATCTATATATATATTCACATTACATCCATTACATAATTATTTGGATACAGTTCTTGTCAAAAATATCAACCAAATAATCAAGGACAAGCCACTCATTGGCTTAACTAGTTTGGATATGACGAAAAATAAATACATTCCAGTCATTTTTGGAGAACAAGACGTATTAAAATCCATACAATTATTGCCGGGTATTAAATCTGCTGGCGACGGCAATAGCGGCTTCTACGTTAGAGGGGGTAATACAGATCAAAATTTAATACTCTACGACGAAGCCCCGATATATAATGCGTCACATTTGTTAGGTTTTTTTTCAACATTCAACGCCGACATAATACAATCTCTAAATGTTTACAAAGGAGATCTTCCCGCGAATTACGGTGGGCGACTATCCTCTCTAGTAGATATAAAATCCAAAGATGGTGACAACACAAAAACAAATTATAGCGGTAGTATCGGACTTATATCCTCGCATATAAATATAGATGGACCAATCAAACGTAACAAAAGCAGTTTTTATTTGTCCGCTAGACGTACCTATGTTGACGCATTATTGAAACTATCATCAGATACGTCTATCAGAAAAAATGTACTAAATTTTTATGACATAAATGCAAAACTATCCTTTAAAGTAAAAAAAGGTAATCTAAGCTTTTCCTTATATAAAGGGAGAGATAATCTAGGATTAAATAATCAATTTGGTCTAAGTTGGGGCAATACTTTAATTTCTGGAAATTATAGTCATTGGCAAAATTATAAATTAAGCTCCATTACTACCATTTATCATACTTCCTACAATTACCTAATCAATCTAGATATGGATAAAACACCAACGAATCCAAGCGATGTTCAAATATTATCTAAAATAAGTGATTTTGGTTTCAAGCATGAAAAACAATTAAAATTTCATAAAAATCAGATATTTTATGTAGGATTGAGTTCGATTTATCACAGAATAACACCAGGAAGTATATATGCAAATCAATATGCCAACTATAATACATTGATTCAACCAAAGAAATACAGTTTGGAAAATAATTTATGGATTGCAGACAATATCACTTTCGGAAAATATAGTGTTCATCTTGGACTTAGAGCAAGTGACTTTATGATTTTAGGACCAGGTATATTTTATGACTATGATAATAGCGGTAATTTAATTGACTCTTCTAAACATCTACACCGAAGTATTGTTAAAAACTATTGGAATCTAGAACCAAGATTTACATTTAACTATAGTATAACTACAAACATAAATATAAAATTAGGCTACGCTAGAAATACTCAAAATATCCATTTACTTAACAACACAGGCGTAAGCACACCGACAGACATCTGGCTATCAAGTACCAATAATATAAAACCTGAAATTGCTGATCAATATTCTATGGGCATCAATATTACATCTACAAATAAGACTTATGATTTTACATCGGAATTGTATTACAAAAAACTCGAAAATCAAATAGATTATAAAAATGGCGCTGACTTGCAAATAAATACTTATATAGAATCACAACTGCTTTATGGAAAAGGGAAAACTTATGGATGGGAAAATATTTTAAAGAAAAACAATGGCAAACTGACTGGATGGATTAGCTATACCTACTCTAGGTCTATGAAAAAAATAATGGGAATTAATAACGATTCTTATTATCCTACTTTTCAGGATAGACCCAATGAACTTTCCATTGTTGCGATCTATAAGTCTAATAATAAATGGACATATTCAAGTACATTTATTTATTACACAGGTCCTGCAGTTACCTACCCAAGTGCCAAATATACAATTGATGGCATATACGTCAACTATTATTCGGGGCGTAATCAGAACAGATATCCTGCATATCATAGACTTGATCTGTCTGCCACATATACACCATTAACTAAAAGAAATTATCACTCTAGTTGGACATTTGGAATTTTTAATGCTTATGGTAGGGAAAATACTTATAAGATAGATTTTATAAAAGATCCAAATAACCCAAATAAAACTATCGCAAGACAAACTGCGCTATTTAGATTTATTCCTACAATTACGTATAATTTTAAATTTTAGTAATGAAAAAAATATATAAACTTATTATCTTATTATTTCTTTATAGTTGTGAAAAAAACATTACCGTAAAATTGACTGATGCTAAAACAATGAATGTTATCTATGCCTCTGTAACAGATTATAGTTCAATGCAAGCAACTCTTTCTGAGTCCGTTAGCTTTTACGCAGACAATAGCTTTCCTGCCATAAGTGGAGCTATCGTAAACATTTTGGATTCTAATACGAATCTTGGCTATTCATTATCTGAAATGAATTATGCAGGATACTATACTAATTCTAAAAGAGGAAAACAAGGAAGCATATACAAACTAAGTGTCAATATTAATGATACGATATACACTGCCTCTGCACAGATGCCTTATAGAGTCCACCTAGATTCTATAACATTCCAACAACAAAACATATTAGGTATCGAAATCATACAACCTATACTACATTTTCAAGACCCTATAGACACCACAAATTATTACAGGATCATCGTAACAAATATTAGTAGTGGAAAAATAAACTCATTTAATCTAAATGATCGATTATCTGACGGGCGCTATATGCATTATACATTAGACTATGACAGTAGTTATATTCATGAAAAAGACACACTAGAAATAGAACTAAGATCTCAAAACAGAGCTAGTTACAACTATTTTAGTCAAATAGAAAATAGTGCTGGTGCTAGTGCTAAAAATGCAATCAATACAGCACCAGACAACCCTGAGAGCAATCTTACCAATGGTGCGCTGGGCTTATTCGATATTTACTCAAGAAGTTTCCACAAAGTTCTTGTTCCATCAAGTATAGCTACCAATAATTATTGGAGCGAGATCTGGCTAAAATAAATTAATTCATCTTAAACGTCAGTGCAGCAAATTCATTTACACTCAATTGCTCAGCTCTTTTATCGAAAATAGGATCTTGTAATACTTCAGCGCTAAATAAACTTTTAGTTGCATTTCTCAAGGTTTTTCTACGTTGATTAAATGCCAATTTAACAAGAACAAATAAAGACCTTTCCGATTTAAAATTAGGAAGAATACTTCTTTTTGTAAGGCGAATAACGCCGCTCATCACCTTAGGAGGTGGATTAAATGATTCAGGAGGGACATCAAATAAATATTTAACATCATAATATGCCTGAACTAGTACACTCAAAATTCCATAGGTTTTACTTCCTGGTCCTGCAGCCACTCGATCGGCTACTTCCTTTTGAAACATTCCAATCGAGTCCGTTACTTGATTTTTCCAATCTAAAATTTTAAATAAAATTTGACTGGAGATATTGTAGGGAAAATTACCAATTACTACAAAATTATTTTCAAAAGGCGCATCTATATCCAAGATACTAGCTTCAATGATTTTGTTTGCAAGTGTTGGATATATTTTTTCCAAATAAATTACTTTTTCATTATCTAATTCTACTGCTTTAAAATCAATACCTTCAATAGATTGTAAATACTTAGTCAGTGCACCAGCACCTGGCCCCACCTCTAAAAGCTGCCTGTATTGAATTGATGTTAATTCCTCCACAATTCTCTTGGTAACATTTTCATCTTTTAAGAAATGTTGCCCTAATGATTTTTTTAATGTATAGTCTGTCAAAAAATTAAATTAAAAACTTAGAAAATTGAGATGCTCCAGCTAGACTCATATACTTGCGCCGCTTGTAGAATTTTAATACCCTCCTTCTCTTCCAACACTCCACTCACTGCCTCATTATCCGCAATACCATCCCAAGGCTCTATGCATAGAAAATCAGCATCTTTGGCACTCCAAATTCCCATATATGGATATTCTTTGAAAGCAATAGTAATCCCGTGTGTATCATCTTTTGTCTGAATGGTTATCTTATCGGAAACCAATTCTTTAAATACCAATGCATCTTTATAAAACAAACTTTTATGTAAAGGCAGCTCATCTGAATCGTTCAAAAAAGGAATGGCATTTATTTTAGTTTGCCCACTATCATCTAATGGGTAGATAGATACTGTTTCTTTTTTCTCAAATTTTAAACTATAATCCTCAAAAGTTAAATCTTTATTTAAAGGGACATTAAATGCAGGGTGAGCACCTACAGAGAAATACATTGCATCTTTCCCCATGTTTTTGACTATATACTTAACTATCAATTCAGATTTATTAATCGTATATTGTACCAAAAATTGGAAGTGAAATGGATATTTGGTTAAAGAATCTGCCGTATCAGACATACCAAATGAAATACTAGTCTCAGTTTGCTCGATTACAGAAAAAATACTATCTCTAGCAAAGCCATGTCTACCCAAGCTATATTTATTACCACCAAAACTATATTCATTGTCTTTTAAACCGCCAACTATAGGAAATAGTACAGGACTATGCTTTCCCCAAAAAACAGGATCTCCTCCCCACATATATTCAACTCCTGTCTCTTTATTTATCAAGGATTGTAGTTCCGCGCCTTTCTCAACAAATCCAGCCTTTATAAAATTATTTTCTAAATAAATCATAATCCTGCTTTTTAATCTAAAACGATTTTTTCATCTGCTAAATTACCTAAAATTCTCTCACTCATCTTTTTAATTGGATCAGCTCTATCTTCTTCATATTGAAAACGCATGCGCACAATATCTACCGCCAAAAAAATAGATTCTAAAGTAGAGGTACTATCAGCGATTCCTTTCCCCGCAATATCCATTGCTGTTCCGTGATCAGGACTAGTACGTACAACTGGCATCCCTGCTGTATAATTAACCCCTTCTCCTATTGCTAAAGATTTAAATGGAATCATTCCTTGATCATGATACATTGCAAGTACTGCATCAAAGTTATTATAATGACCGTGTGCAAAAAATCCATCTGCTGGATAAGGACCAAATGCAAGAATGTCTTTATTTCTTGCTAATTTTATTGCAGGTTTAATGATTGTTTCTTCCTCATTACCAATTAAACCATCATCACTTGCATGAGGATTTAACCCTAACACAGCAATCTTGGGTTTTGTTATACCAAAATCAACTCGTAAACTCTCTTGAATGATTTTTAGTTTGCTTACTATTATGTCTTTATCCAATGAGTTAGCAACCTCTTTAATAGGAATATGTTCAGTTACAACTGCAACTCGCATATTCTCTGCACACATGAACATAACTACATCTTGACAATCAAAATACTCTTTCAAAAATGGAGTATGCCCTGTATAATGAAATTCATCAGAGAGGATTGTTTTTTTATGAATTGGAGCAGTAACTAGTGCATGAATTTCTCCATTTTTTAACGCTTCAGTAGCCGTTTTTAAAGATATCCAAGCATACTTACCTATTTCCGTATTCATCTGCCCTGGCTGAATAGCTACATCTTCTTCCCAACAATTATAAACATTAACTTGCTTTGTATTTAAAGTAGCTAAATCTTTTACTATTGTAAAATTGAAATTACCTTCAATAATTCCTTTTTTATAAAAATTTATACATTTATTATTCGCAAAAATGATAGGAGTACAAATACTTAGAAGTTGATTGTTACTTACGGCCTTGATTACTACCTCTAATCCAACTCCATTTAAATCACCACAACTAAATCCAATAATAGGTTTGATTTTTTCCATTACAATATCTTATAGCTACAAAAATAAACAAGTTTGTCTAGTATTTTTCCAAAAATAAAAGCCATCCCTAATTAATAAGGAATGGCTTAACTATTTTTTATCCAAATTATTATCTAATAATATTCTGTTCTTTATCTAACTGGTCAGAAACTTGTTTCCATTGATTCAATGTAGAACAATCACTCACGGCATTCTGATCCAGATGAACGTAATATTGAGGAATATGACTTAAAAACCATTGATCTAAAATTTTTTCTTTCTTTTGATTCAACGCTTCATTAGAGATTACATCATAATCATCTTTTAAATTTTCACGATGTGCATTTGTTTTAGATCTTAGAAAAACAATTCTTACAGATTCTTTGTCTAGATTGCTTGGATCTTTAAATACATCTGGCATGCTAATTTCACCAGGTTGTAAACTAGTCACGGTCTTTACTAATGAAGGATCTTTAATATCATCAATAGTTATTTTAGGTGAACCGTCTGGCGTAGTAATTGCACCTCCTGTATATCGACCGCTTTCATCATCGCCATATAAGCTTACTGCAGCATTGAAAGTCACTACTTTATCCAAAATAAAAGTACGAACATGCGTCAAACTATCTTGTGCCTCCTTAATCTCCGCTTGATTAATTGGTGGTATAAGTAGGATATGTCTAACAACGGCATCATCACCTACTCTACTAACCATTTGAATAAGATGATAACCAAATTGAGTTTTCACTACAGGAGATATTTGTCCATCTTTTAAACGAAAAGCTGCAGAAACAAATTTAGGATCAAAACTAGAGGTCGTTCTATTAATATTATACATACCTCCATTATCCTTACTACCTGGATCCTGAGAATAGATTTTTGCTAATTCATCAAATTTTCTTTTGCCAGATTCCACTTCTTTCTTATATCCCATTAACTGTTCAGAAAGATAATCTTCTACTTCTTTATTAGCTTTTGGATGCATGATAATCTGGCTCACCTCATATTCTGCCTCAAAATAAGGCAAACTATCTTTAGGAATTTTATTGTAATACGCCTCAACCTCTTCTGGCGTAATTTTAATACTCTTTACAATACTTTGTTGTTCCGCACTTGATAATTCTTGTTCTTTGAAATAAGGACGCATATCTTCCCTAAATTGAAAAAGGCTTTTCCCTGCATTTGCCTCAAATGCATCACGAGACCCTGCCATTCTCACAAATTGTCTCAATTTATTATCCAATTTGGCATCAATGTCATCATCAGAAACAGGCAATGAATCACGCTGAGCTTGTATCATCAATACCTTGCGCATCAACATATTACGCAACATCACGCATTCAAAATCTGGAGGCAGATTTGCATCAGAACCAGAGGCAACAGCATTCCTTTTATTATCACGAATAGCATTGTCTATATCCGATTGCAAAATTATATCACCACCTACTTGAGCGATAATTTTATCTGCAATTACTTTCTGTTGTTGAGCATTAGAATAGAAATTAAAAGCAAATAATAATACTAAAAGCAGAATAATTTTTTTCATATTATTTTTCAATATTTTCAAAAATAAATATTCCAAATATGAAAAAAGCCTTTTTACAGGCTTTTAACATAAAAATTTATTTTTTAGATGTATAACTATCTTATAACGTACGTTTTACTTCTTCTTCTTGATATGCAACGATGTTATCACCAACTTGAATATCAGTAAAGTTTTTTAGTGTAAGACCACATTCATATCCTTGAATTACTTCTTTAACGTCGTCTTTATAACGTTTCAAGCTACCCAATTCACCAAATCCACCTTCATTACGCGGATAAACCAATATACCATCTCTGAATATTCTGATTTTACTATCACGTTTAACTCTACCTTCGGTAACATAAGAACCAGCAACGGTAACTTTATCAAATTTGTATACTTCTCTAATTTCAATCGTACCAACTTCGATTTCTTCAACCTTAGGTTCGAGCATTCCTTCCATTGCGCTCTTAATTTCTTCGATCGCATTATAGATGATTGAGTAAGATTTGATCTGAACACCTTCATTTTGAGCCAATTTACCAGCTTGTGAAGATGCACGAACGTTAAATCCAATGATAATCGCATCAGATGCCGTCGCCAACAATACATCACTTTCAGAAATCTGACCAACTGCCTTGAAGATAACGTTAACAACGATTTCGTCTGTAGATAATTTTTGTAGTGAATCACTCAAAGCTTCTACGGATCCATCCACGTCACCTTTAATAATTACATTCAATTCTTTGAAACTTCCAAGAGCCAGACGTCTACCAATTTCATCTAATGTAATATGTTTACGTGTTCGAAGACCTTGTTCTCTCAATATTCGAGCACGAGTTGTAGCAACTTCTTTTGCCTCTGACTCATCCGTATATACTTTGATTTTCTCACCAGCCTGAGGGGCTCCATTCAGACCTAAAATCTGAACAGGTGTTGATGGCCCAGCAACTTCGATACGTTGATTACGCTCGTTAAACATCGCTTTCGCTCTACCATAGTATTGACCAGAAACAATCAAATCACCTTGGTGAAGTGTACCGTTTTGTACTAATACTGTAGCTACATATCCACGACCTTTATCCAATGAAGCTTCTACAATGCTACCAGAAGCTTCTCTATTAGGATTAGCTTTTAAGTTCAGCATATCTGCTTCTAAACAGATTTTTTCCAAAAGCAAATTAACGTTCAAACCTTGTTTGGCTGCTATTTCTTGATTTTGGAAAGTACCACCCCATTCTTCTACAAGAATGTTCATACCGGATAATTGTTCATATATTTTTGCAGGATTAGCTCCATCTTTATCAATTTTATTGATAGCAAAAATCATAGGAACTCCAGCTGCTTGGGCATGGCTAATAGCTTCTTTTGTTTGTGGCATCACCGCGTCATCCGCAGCAACTACTATTACAGCAATATCTGTTACTTTTGCACCACGAGCACGCATCGCAGTAAAGGCTTCGTGCCCTGGAGTATCTAAGAAAGTAATTTTTCTACCATTTTCTAATGTAACAACATAAGCACCGATGTGTTGCGTAATACCTCCAGCTTCACCAGCAACCACATTCGCATTACGGATATAATCTAGTAATGAAGTCTTACCATGGTCAACGTGACCCATAATTGTTACAATTGGAGAACGAGGCAACAAATCTTCCTCTTTATCAACTACTTCTTCCTCTTGTACAATATCTTCATCACTCAATCCAATAAAGGAAACTGTATAATCAAATTCACCAGCAACTAATTCAATAACCTCAGCATCTAATCTCTGATTAATAGAAACCATGATACCTAAGCTCATACATTTGCTAATAATATCAGCAAAACTTACGTCCATCAAATTCGCCAATTCGCTTACAGTGATGAACTCTGTTACATTCAATACTCTGTTTTCTGATTGCTCTTGCAATTCAGCTTCCATTTCTTGTCTACGTTCTCTACGATGTTTAGCTTTCTGATTTTTGGTATTATTGTTTCTAGAGTTTCCAGCTAGTTTAGCTTGTGTTTCTCTAATTTTTTCTTGAATTTTCTTTTGATCAATTTCCTTATTTTCTTCTACCGCACGATTATTGCGGTTTTGGAAATTACCATTTCTATTGCCATTATTATTATTAAAATTCCTATTATTGCCACCTTGTCCAGGACGTTGAGGACCACCTTGACCCTGACGTTGTGGACCACCTTGTCCTTGTTGTCCAGGACGATTTTGATTATTACCACCTTGTCCTTGGCGATTACCATTATTATTGTTGTATGGACGATTTTGATTATTATTCCCCTGTTGAGGATGATTATTATTATCACCTCCTTTTTTATCTATAGGAATACGTTTTCTTTTTCGCTTTTCATCAACACCTCTGTTGTTCACTTTGGGACGAGTATCGTTATCAACAGGCAATTCTATTTTACCTAAAATCTTAGGCCCCTCAAGTTTTTCAGCTTGAATTTTAACGAAAACCGGATCTACGGATTCAACATTAGAGTGGCTGTCTGGATTTCCAAGTACTACTGTCTTTTTTGTTTCAGTATACTCATATGGCGTTATTGGCGCCTTAGGTCTTGGATTGACATCCTTAGCTGCAGGCACGTTAGGCCTATTATTACCGCCACCTTGAGGATGTTGAGATTGCGGTTTAAAATTTTTATTCCCATTTTGGAAATTATTATTGTTGCCATTTTTATTTGGTACAAAATTTCCCTTTTTAGGACGAGTGGAAGAGTCTATTCCGGATAAATCGATCTTATCTAGAATTTTTGGTCCTTCTAATTCAGGACGTGTAAATTTCACTACTTCCGGTTCTTTTACATCTTCGGTTGTATTCACACCTTCAGGTTTAATGTCAGTATCCGCTTTTGTAGGTGCTGTGTTCTCAGCAACCTTTTCTACTGGAGCACTTTTTTGTTCCTCTTTAGGAGTAATAACCTCCTGAACAAGGACCGTTGCTTCCTTTTTCTCTACCACATTTTCGACAACAACTGGAGTTGGCTCGTTAATGGGTTCTGCTTTTATTTCAGGAGCAGGAGTTTCTTTCTTTTCTACAGGTTCTTGCGTCTTTTCAGTCTCCTTAGGAGTAGAAGTAATTTCTTTTTCTGCTACTATTTGTGGTTGAATATCCTCAACAGCATTTTCTACCTTTGGAGTTAATTTTACCTCTTCCATCTTAGGTACACTTGTTTCGATAGTTTCCGCAGCAGCTTTAGGCTGTTCAAATGGGAAATTATCTTTTGGTGCATTTTCCTCTTTTGTAGTAGTTATTACCTCACCTTTGTCAGAACTATCAACTGGCACGATATCAACAGAAGTTGACTCATCTGACACAGCGGCATTATTTGCATCCTCCTCTTTTTCAGCAACTTTTGCTGCTGCAGATGCGATTTTTTCTTCTTTTTTCTTCTTTTCAGACTGTAATCCTTTAGGGATTTCAATACGGTCGGCTTTATCTTTTGCTACTTTGTCATCTAAGAATTGTTGTTGTAATGCTCTATACATAGGAGCTTCCAACTTAACATTTCCATTTAAGTCATCCCTATTGAAACCTTTGCCCACCAAAAATTCAACAAGGGTATCTCTACCGATGTTGAATTCTTTGGCGGCTGCCAATAATCTTGGTAATTTTAATTCTGACATATTATTATTTAGCCGTAATAAAAATGGGGGTTAACGTTTTAATCCATAATTACTACTCTTTTTCAAATTCTTCTTGTAAGACTCTTCTTACATCTTCTATTGTTTCTTTCTCTAAATCGGTTCTTTTTTCCAATTCATCAGGTGAAAGATTTAATACGCTATGCGCTGTATCACAACCGATACGTTTAAATTCATCAATAACCCATTGATCAATCTCATCACTAAATTCCTGCAAATCAATATCGTATTCTTCTTCTTCTCCCTCTTCCTCTTCTCTAAATACATCAATATTGAAACCAGTAAGATCACATGCTAATTTAATATTCACCCCTTTTCTTCCAATTGCTAGGGATATTTGATCAGAATTCAAAAACACTTCTACATGTTTTTTATCTTGATCCAATTCCATAAAAGAAATTTTTGCAGGGGTTAATGACCTTTGAATATATAATTGAATATTATCAGTGTAATTGATAATATCTATATTTTCATTTTTTAATTCTCTTACAATACCATGTATACGACTTCCTTTCATACCCACACAAGCACCCACTGGATCAATCCTATCATCAAAACTTTCTACCGCAACTTTCGCTCGCTCACCTGGCTCTCTAACAATCTTTTTAATAGTAATAAGGCCATCGTAGATTTCAGGAACTTCAATTTCTAAGAGCTTTGCCAAAAATTCTGGACTTGTTCTACTTAAGATAATAACGGGTGTATTATTTTTCATATCTACACGTCTAATGACAGCGCGGACATTTTCACCTTTTTTGAAGAAATCTTGTGGGATTTGTTCAGATTTTGGCAAAATTAACTCATTATTTTCTTCATCCATCAACAATACTTCTTTTTTCCAAACTTGATAGACTTCCGCAGAAACAATCTCACCAATACGGCTTTCATATTTCTTCATCAGAACATTCTTTTTCAAGTCACCAATACGGCTAGCCAAAGTTTGTTTTGCCGCAAGTATAGCACGTCTTCCGAAGTCCAACATATCTACTTCTTCGTACAATTCCTCTCCCACCTCAAAGTCAGGTTCTATCGTAACAGCCTCAGAATAAGCGACTTCCGCCAATGGGTCTTCTACCTCTCCATCCTCTACAATCATTCTTCGACGAAATATTTCCAAATCCCCTTTTTCCGCATTAACGATTACGTCAAAGTTATCATCGCTACTGTATTTCTTTTTCAACAATGTTTTGAAAACATCTTCCACGACTTTCATCAAGGTTGATCTATCAATATTCTCGTCTTCCCTAAACTCCTGGAAAGCCTCAATGAGGTTGATACTTGCCATATTTTTATAATTTTAAATAGAATGTTTACTTAAAAACATCCTTATCAATACTAAAACTGTATTTGAATTGTTGCTTTTTTAATATTTTCAAATGGAATAACTTCTTGTGTAGTTACCGCTTTTTTCCCTTTCCCGGTAGTAATTTCTAGTGTAATATCAGCATCAGTCACTTCAATTAGCTTTCCTAACTTTTCCGTTTCATCCAATAGCACAACTTCTAAAAGTCTACCTTTATTTTTTACAAATTGTCTTTGCAATACCAACGGAGTATCGATACCAGGAGAAGAAACTTCTAAGGAAAAATCATCCGCAGGGAAAAGTTTTTGCTCCTCAAGTATAGGATACATTTTCCTATTTATCTTAATACACTTTTCAATTGTGATACCATAATCTCCATCTATATAGATTTTGATATTATTGGTAGGTTTAATCTTGATACCTACCAAAAAATATTCCGTTTCTTCCGCCAATATTTCTGCTAAAATCTTCTTTAATTCTTCTATAACTATTTCGTTAGCCATAAATCATTTTACAATTAAAAAACAGAGAAGGGAACGTTTCGCGTCCCCTTCTTCTTTTCCAAGCTTCCGCAAAGGTATATTTTTATATGTACATATTCAAAAAATTAATTTTTGCATTTCATTTGAACGATTTTCGCATACTTTCGTTATTGGTTATATATTGAAATATTTCATAATGATAGATTTAATCGTGGCGGCAATCGTCGTATACATATTTTATAAGTTTGTTTTTAATTTTTTATTACCGATTTATCGTACAACAAAAATGGTAAAACAAAAAGTTGGGGAAATGAATAACTTTCATAATCAACAAACAAGTGACACATCCAACACAAATCCATCTTACCAACAAGAGACACGCAAAGAGACATCAACGGAACAGTCAAAAGTTGGAGAATATATTGATTTTGAAGAAATTAAAGATTAAGAAGAACTTCGACATCTTGTAATTTCCTATCAGGAGTCAAATGAAAAGTTTGTAATCCTAAACTTTTAGCAGTTTCCACATTTCCGATGGTATCATCGATAAACAAAGTCTCAGACCGATCTAGTTGCTGTTCATTTAAAATAAATTCAAAGCCATCTTTATTGGGTTTTCGCATGCCTATTTCTTGAGAATAATATACTTTCTCAAAATAATCTTGTAAATGAGCTCCATTTAGATCATCTATAAATCTTTGCTCAAAAAATTTCTGATGAATAATATTGGTATTGGAAAATAAAAATAATTTATAATCTTCTCTCAAAGTTTGCAGCCACTCTATTTTCTTTGGATTGAAATGCAATAACATAGCATTCCAAGCATTTTTAATTTGCTCATTATTTAGTTCGACGTTTACCAATTTCCTAAATGCAGCATAAAATTCTACTTCAGATATCTTACCCGTTTCTAATTGAAGGAATAAATCATCCGCATGATGTTGGTTAAACATTTCAGCATAATTATTTACACCTAAACTTTCAAATGCGTTTTTTGTCTTGTTAAAATCTAAATCAATAAATACACCTCCCAAATCGAATATGACATTTTTTATCTTTCCCATAGACCGAATATACTTTTTTCTATCTGCAGAAAAAATAATTGCACATTTATTTGCTATTTCAATTTCAATACCTATTTTTGCCGTCCTCGAATTTTCCATTTGGAAAGTTTAGGGCCTATAGCTCAGCTGGTTAGAGCACCTGACTCATAATCAGGTGGTCCTTGGTTCAAGTCCAAGTGGGCCCACACTGAAAATCAAGCAGTTATGAATTTATTTCATAGCTGCTTTTTTATTTGATACACAATTTGATACACACGCAATTTTCGGCGTTTTAAAATGAAAATTTAACAGTTTGGGAATAAGATTTTTCAAATTAACTTTAGTTATTAGTAATTAACAATAACCTAAGATATGATGACTAGACAAATTACTATGGCTTCTCCCAAAATCATAATTCCTTTTATCATCAAATTTTGGTCTTTATGGTATTATTTTAGACCCATACTCTGGAAGATATTGAAATAAGGAGAAAGTGGCTTATAACAGGAATCTATAATGATGTTGAAAGCGATTTCAATTATGCAGAAAGGCTAATCGATACGGGGCAATTAATTACCTTGCTTGATATCGGTATAAAAAGGGTTAATTCTACAACTTTTTTTTCATTACACTAACTTCGAAAAACTAACCACTTACGCCTATTCCAATATCCACCAATATCTCTAAAATTAACAACACTATCTAATTTTACTTCGCGTTTTGTGCTATTCTTAATTTGTGCAGAAGCAAAAGAACTCATCAATATAAAAACTAAAACATACACTTGTTATATATACCACAATTAAAAAAGGGAATATTTTAGAAAAATATTCCCTTGTAATAAAATTATTTAGTTAACCAGGTATCTTGCATTACATCATCCGTACCTCCAAATTGTGACTGAATAGCACTTTGATAATTTTGAGCATTTTCTGTGGTTTCATAATTTGGATATTGCCATCTATGAGGTATTTTATAGTCTGAAGTACCGATACCAACTCCACCTTGAGCTAATTCAGGTTCTCCAGTTCTCCTCCAATTAAAGTAAGCCTCCATAGGAGAATTTTCAAACATTGCAATATACTTTTGATTTAATATTTGAGTTAAACCAGTAGAGCCGCCTTTATAAGCTACATTACTTAAAAAAGTATTTACATCAATAGTTACCGAACCTAAAGTGGTTCCTGCTTTATCTCCAATAGTAAACTTCTGGCCATTAGTTAAACCATACAAACTAAGCGATGCATTAATCCCTGTATTATACCAAGTTGAGGCATCACCAGTAGCCCATCCCCTATTGATTCCTTCCGCGATATTAAAACATAGTTCCGGATAACCAATATAAATGTAAGGTTCACAATTGGAGCCGGTTGCAGAAGTATAATAGCGATTAAAGTTTAAGAATGAATACATACCAGCTGTAGAATTTGTATTCAATGCTGCTAATGACAAAGTAGGATCCGCACCAACATATGCACTAAAATCAGCAACGGTTTTTCCCGCAGTAATCTGACCAGGAGCTGGTGTAGCGATTGCGAAAGTACGTGGATCAGCCGTTGCTGTAGTCAATTTCAAATAAGTAGAACCTATATTTGCATATTGACTATATGGACTTGAAAATAAAGGAAACGCATTTATACTATTGTATTTATAAACCATATTATCCGAATTACTAGTAAAAATGGGATACTTGGTAGGATTATTTACAATAGTTGTAAATTTTGTCTTAATTGCTAAATCTGCATTATCATCAGCACGTTTACTTAAACTCAACAACACTCTAATAGTATAAGAATTAATTACTTTTTGCCATTGTAAGTAAGTAAGCCCAAATATATCACCAGTACTACTAACTACCGTCGAGCCGTTGTTTTGCGCAGTTATAATATTCCCAATTATAGTATTTGCAGAGTCTAACAACACTAAAGATTTTGAATATACCTCTTTTTGAGTATTATAAGAGGGTTGCAGATTTGTCTCATCTCCAGCTTGATCCATAGGAATATCACCAACTCTCTCAGCCAGCCAAATGAAAGAATATGCCTTAAAAAATTTTGCTAATCCTGCATAGATATTTGCTTGAGGAGTGCTAGGATTTTCAACTGCAGCCCTTTGTTCCATTTTGATTACATATTTCAACAAATCGTATTGTGTTGCAGAATATGACCAGTTATAGGAATTGGTCCCTTGATAATAGGAATAATTGGAAACATGATATTGTCCGTACTTAGCAGGCGCACTAGACGTCAAATTAGGAAATACCCAAAATGACTCTGCGACTGCGCCTGACTCTCCGTTAATTACGCCTCCACCAGCTGCAAATCTTGAAGTTATGGCATTTAATAATAAAGAAGCAGAAACCGAACTACCTTGATTTGGATTCGAAGTAAGGTCTCCTTTTTGGCAACTTGTTATAGATACTCCAATACCTAGGGTTAGCAAGGTTGGAAACAATATATTTTTAATTTTCATTTTAATAGATTTATAGTATTTTCTAGAAATTCAAATTGATATTAATACCATATCTTCTTGCGGTAGGACTTTGCAAACCTGTAGATTCAGTTCCAGATAAGGAATTGTCACTAAAATTATAACCGCTTGCATATTGGTCAATATCAAAATCTTTACGTGCAGCGAAGTATAAAAGATTTCTTCCAATCACAGATACTGTTGCACCTTTAATAAATCCATTTTTCAACAAGGAGTTAGGCAATGTGTAAGTAAAAATAACTTGTCTTAGTTTAGCATAAGAGCGACTAATCATAAAGTACTCATCAATGATGTTACCACCAGAGACTCCATTAGATAAGAAACTTTGTACACTTACAGCAGTCGTATTTGGGGAGAATGTTAATTGATCAGAATTAGTAATTACACCCTTACTATAGATAGGCGTACCTGAAGTTATAACCACTCCATCGCCAACATATGCAGGCGTCGGAGCTAAAGTACCGCCATTAGTTGATTGCCATTCTTTCAATCTTGCAGTACCTAATGTTCCAGTCACAGACTCTTGGGACGTACCACCATTTGTCATTTGATCATACACTCTATCAAATATTTTCCCACCTATACGTCCATCAAATTGAAATGAGAAGGAGAAACTTTTATAACTAAATGTGTTGTTAATTCCAAAACTAAAACTAGGATTCATAAAGCCCAAGAATTTTTTATCCTCTAAAGAACTACTAGGATTTTGCATAGGTAAACCGGAACTATAAATAATCTGGCCCGCTTGATTTCTCACAAATCCAGTACCATAATATGCGTCCATACGCTCTCCTACACGATACGTATGACCATTCAGCGTTAATCCCGTCTCATCTCCGTATATATCTTTTAGTTTTTCCTTGTAAGTACTCCAGTTAATAGCTACATCCCAAGTTAGTCCATTTGGATTCTTAATTGGAGTACCATCCAACATTAATTCCCAACCTTTTTTTCTAGTGGTAATGCCATTTACATTACGTCCAGCATAGCCAGTAGAAGGAGCTACTGCCAATGAATAAATCTGAGGACCCGCATCACTAATAAAATAAGTACCACTAAAGTTTAATCTATTGTGGAACAAGTGGATATCTGCACCACCTTCATAAGATGTATTACTAGCCGGCTTCAAACTTGAATTAGATATTATAGTAGAATAACTAGGAGAAACAGTATTATTATAATAAGTTGTAGTTGCATATCCCATCTGATTAGAATAGGATGGACCATTATAAGAAGAATAAAGTTCATCTCCATAACCGAGTAATCCAGCATTCGTCGTTTTACCTGTTGCCATATAATAAGCACTAGGAACAGTTGCTTGGGTCAAGCCACTTTTTACATTGGCATAAGATGCTCTTAATTTTAGATATGATATAAAATCAGGTAATTTTAAATAATCTGTAATTACAGAACTTAAAGATACAGATGGATAAAAGAAAGTTCTATTTCCTTTGGCAAATGTTGATAAATTATCTACGCGTCCAGTTGTAGTTAAGGAAAAATACTTTTTGTAAACGGCGTCAAATGAATAATATCCACTCCAAACCATCATATTAGAATTGAAGGAATAATTATAACCCGCACCTTTAGAATTTTGCAAAGTATATACCCAAGGAATAGATAAATCTCTAGTTGTTGCCCAAGTAGAATTATATTTGAATGAACGCATACTTGCACCTGCTAAAGCATTCAAATGCCAATCAGAACTAATTTGCTTATTATAGTTCAATAATAAATCGGTATTATTTTCCAAAGAAGTTCTTTTATCTTCTCTGAAATCTCCATTATATTGTCCAAAGGTGTACCACCCTTTTGGTAGATAATCATTAAGTACGGCAGATATGGGAACTTTTTCATCTCTAGTTTGGTTCCAAGTCGAGACTTGACTACGAATAGAGACATCTAAATCGTCGTTAACTCTATACTTTAATCTCAAATATCCATAAATATCCGTTTTGTAGTGACTTCTCAACCAATATTGGGACTGAAAATACGGGTTATTGGATCGACCATAGTTTTCACTATATTGCATAACGTCTTTAGCCCCTTGCGCACCACCCCAAACATTTTTTAAATCCCTAACATCATAGTCTGCAGGACCATATACAGCCAATTCGTATACGAAACTATTGGGACCATAAGATACGTCTGGGATATTTGGAGAATATTGAATGTTCAAATTCAAACTAGCATCCATACTCCAATGATCGTCAAAGCGATAGTCACCAGCAATCATTAAATTATCAATATTTAATTTCGTATTTGGAGCCATCCCCTTTTGATATGTATGACTATACGACATTCGCATATCATAGTTATCTCCACTTGTAGAAGCCGCTACGTTATTCGTAGAAAGAAATCCATTCTCCATGAAATTTTTGAAATTATCTTTCCCTCTAGACACATAGGCAGTAGGCGTGCGCACTCCCGTCGTAGGATCGTATGGACTATCATATTGTTTCACCATTTGCCCATCAAATCTTGGTCCCCAAATAGCCAATCTTTGCGTATTATCATAGAGCGCATCAGTACCAGAGTTTCCATAGGTATAGGATCCTCCCACCGCATATTGATATAAATAGTTAGAACCTCTACCATACTCTGTTTGAGGTTTGGGTAAAGCTAGGAAACCTGTTTCCAAAACATTACTACTATTTAAAGAAACTTTCCAACCACGAGGATCTCTAGTTCCTTTTTTTGTAGTGATAACAATGGCACCATTTTGTCCTCTAAAACCATATAAAGCAGCAGCGTTAGGCCCTTTCAATACTGTGTAAGATTCAATATCATCTGGACTTAAATTCCAGCCATCTGAGTTCACAGGAATTCCATCTACGACGTACATAATATCTTTGTTACCACGTAATACTACCTGTGGAGAACCCAACATTTCAGCAGAAGTTCCGATACTTAAACCAGCGACTTTACCAGTCAAACCAGAAATCGCATCCGCGTCTCTTGCTTTCACCAGATCTGCACCTCTTACTGATTGGACAGAGTAACCAATATTCCTATCTAATCTTTTGATCCCCATCGCAGTAACAACCACCTCTTGTAGATTTTTTGAGGTATCTGTTTTTGAATCTTTAGTGGAATCAATTACGTTTTGAGCGTCTGCCATTGCAAAAAGCCCAGATAGTACCATAAGGACTTTAGCAACATCTTTGGTTCGCTTCTTTTTCTTTAATTTCATCTTATTTGCCGTTGTTTCGATTTATTAGTTTTGAAATCTTGGCAAATTTTTGTAATATTTTTTGGTGTTTAACTATGTAAATAGAAAGTTAATACAACTATAATAATTAGTTAATTTTAACATAACATTAGAGGTATAAAAATTCACTAAGGATTACATATCAAAAGATAATATCAAAAGATAATATCAAAAAACAATGGATCTTTTATTTATACTATTAAATTAATATGATATTTATTAAATAAGTCACGGAGAATAAGACAAATTAATTTTTTTCTATATATTTGAAGAACTATTTAACCAATTACTATTACCATGCACCTAATTTCAAGAAAGAAGAATACGATTGCAGCATTCATATTACCTATTATCATAATAGCTGCTAGTTGTTCTAAATCTAACAATGATGTAACGCCAGAAAAACCAGTAACACCTCCTACAACTTCAACAGATTCCACTAAAAAAGATTCTAACATTGTTAGCGTTGCGAAAAGAGATACGATCATATATCAAAATGTAGCAGTAGAAGAATTTCCGATACTGAGAAAAAGTTTTGGAGATTCTATCGCTTTAGGGATGTATGTTACAAATACCAATTCTCTATTAACACTTTTTCCAAATGTAAAGATTTTGGATAACGCATTTTGGAGTACTGAAACTTACTTTACGGAAGCAATTGGAGACAGTTTTTCTTATGACGCAATTCCAAATAAAAAAAATCAGAATGCATTTATACAAAATTTTCTCAAATATGATCATTCGTTTCAGCAATGGGTAGGGAGCTCCGTTGGAACTAGAGCAGAATTAAATGGGAGATTCAATAATTTAAGAGCTACTCTAGGAACGAAAGATGATGTCAAGGAATTATTCGGATTAGATAAAAGTGACACTTCCTCATTAGACTCGAATTACACTCGAATGTATTATACTATGGAAGCGACTAAATTTAATGTAACACTAGAAAATAATCCTTATGGTCCAGACAATTATTCAAATATAAAAAATGGAAGTTCTGATTGGACTAAATATTTTGGACAAGACAATCCTTATTTTATCAATACTATATCTTATGGATATGGCGTCACTATGATATTTGAGTCCAAAGATTCTACAAAATTGCAAGCCGCACTATCGCATCTATTTAGTCAATCTTCCGCTTCATTAAAAGCAGGAACTGCTTTAGCTAGTTTATCTACAGAAGATCAGACAGTGCTCGACGCAACAAAATACTACGGATTTAAATTAGGAATAGGGACTGTAAGTTCGCACAAAGTTTCGGATGGGATTATGGATGCATATCAATATATCACTGCAGTAACGGATGATGATAGTTTTATAGGATATCCAATAAGATATACATTGAATGGTTATAAAAAATCCGATCCAACATTGAAAGTTAATTTTAGTTGGGCTTATTATACTACTTATCAACCGACAGGTTCCAAATAGTAGTAATATCATCGTTAAAAATTATACCCAAAGAAGGAGATGGCAAGACACGCCAATCGCCTTCTTTTATTTCATCCAATAGTTGTTCTCTATCCCAGCCACAATAGCCGACAAATATTTTCATTTTATAATTCAAAGCAGGTATTTGATTATTCAAAGCTTTCTTAAAATCACCACTATAATATAGCCCATCCGTTATCTCATCACCACCAATCTCAGGCTGATTATGAATAAAAAACAAATGCTCATGATCCATTGGGCCACCTTCTAATAAAGGAATTGCTTTTTGGCTAGCGAATTCTTGTAATTAGTTTAAATTTCTTCCAAATGATTTATTTAGAAAAAATTCAATCACTCCGTCCTTGTTCACTTCTACTAAAAGAATTACGCTTTTCCCAAAATATTCGTCTTGATTAGAAGGCGAACTAACTATAATATCTCCTGCCTTTAAATTCATTATTTATAGTTAACCATTAATAGCTACATTCAGTTCAATATCTGGTGTATTCATCAAGAAATCACATAGTTCGTCATTAATTTCCAATCCATTATTTGCGGATAGTAGATTAATCATTACTTGATCGTCTGGATTAAATATTTTAAATTTCAAAGGAACATTTCCGATATTTTTTTCCATATTCGTAGAAAGAAAATCTACAAATTCAGGTGTTACATTTTGAGGGCGCATCACTATTTCTAGAGATTTAGCCATAGTTGATCGTGCAGTCTCTAACAAGCACAAACTATTTATTTTAAACTCATACACATCACTATTGTAGCGCTGTTTGAAAAATCCATTGATTAGTACAATCAATCCAGCTTCCAAATAATTTTTAAATTTTACATAGTCGTCACTCCATAGTGCAAAATCTGTTTTACCTGAAAAATCCTCCACATGTAAAATTCCAAAATCACGTCCTGTCTTAGTAATTCTATGCTGCGCCTCGGTAACTAATCCAGCAACTTTGAAATTTCTTCCAGTTGGCGGCTTTTTCTCTTGACTATCTTTCATCTCTACAAAATCCGCAATAGGCATGATTCCATAGTGTTGCATTTCAAATTTGAAACGATCTAAAGGATGTCCACTCAAATAGATCCCGGTAACTTCTTTCTCTTTTTCCAATTTCTCAATTAAACTCCATTCATCACAAGGCAAAATTTTAGGTGTTGGAATTTCAGGCATTCCCATATCACCGAACAAACTCGCCATCATATTTTGTTCTCCAGCCGAACAAGCATTTCCAAATTTGATAATACGTTCAATATTATACACTGTTTCTCCTGCTTGTATATTGAAAAATTGCGCTCTACTCATTTCTGGAAAACAGTCAAATGCACCAGAATACACCAAACTTTCTATAGATCTTTTATTTACAGTTCTTTGATTTACCCTTTTGATAAAATCAAATACATCTTTATAGTTGCCATTTTTTGTACGCTCTTCGATTATACTTTCGATCGCAGCCTCTCCCACGCCTTTCAAACCACCCATACCGAAACGGATATGTCCATGATGATTAACCGAAAAACCTTTGTCACTTTCATTGATATCGCAACCAAGCACCTTAATACCCATTTTTTTACACTCTTCCATGTAAAAAGTGATTTTGCTCAGATCCCCTGCATGATTGAGGATAGCGGCCATGTATTCACTTGGATAATGTGCTTTTAAATAACCTGTTTGAAAAGCCACATAAGCATAACAAGTAGAGTGAGATTTATTGAAGGCATATTGGGCAAATGCTTTCCAGTCTTCCCAGATTTTTTTCAATTTATCCTCAGGATGACCATTTTTCTTGGCACCTTCGACAAATTTTGCCTCCATTTTATTCAAAACCTCAATTTGCTTTTTACCCATTGCTTTACGCAAGACATCGGCATCGCCTTTACTAAAACCTGCCAATTTTTGGGACAAAAGCATTACCTGTTCTTGATAAACGGTAATTCCGTAAGTATCGGACAAATACTCTTCCATCTCTGGCAGATCGTATTCAATCGCTTCGATTCCATGTTTACGTTTGATAAAATCTGGAATGTAAGCAATTGGACCCGGGCGATACAAGGCATTCATCGCAATAAGATCGGCAAATTTATCCGGTTTTAATTCGCGTAAATATTTTTGCATACCAGCACTTTCAAATTGGAAAGTTGCATTGGTATCACCTCTTTGATAGAGTTGATAGGTAATATCATCATCTAAAGCGACGTCGTTAACAGAAAGCTCAATATCGTAATTTTGCTTGATTAATTTGATCGCATCTTTTAAAATGGATAAGTTTTTTAATCCCAAAAAGTCCATCTTAATCACACCCGCACTTTCAATCACACTACTTTCATACTCCGTAATCAAAAGATCCGAATCTTTAGACATACTTACCGGAACAATTTCAGTTAAATCCTTTGGCGCGATGATGATACCACAGGCATGCATTCCCGTATTACGAACACAACCTTCCAATCTCTCCGCTTCATGTAAAACCTCCGCACGCAAATCATCTCCAGCGTATATTTCCCTAATTTTCTTAATATTTTCAATATCCTCTGGACCAAATCCTTCTTTATCTTCTAGCGACTTTTCGCCATTTTTTGCATCTTTAGAAGTAATCGGAGCTTTCAATACACGTTTTAATTTGGTACCTGGTTTGTCCGGAACCAATTTTGCCAAAGCATTGGAATCCGGTAAAGGCAAATCCAAAGCACGCGCCACGTCTTTGATACTCATTTTTGCAGCCATTGTACCATAAGTTACAATCTGAGCGACTTGTTGTTTGGTATATTTTTTTACCACATAGTCTATCACACGTTGGCGTCCTTCATCCTCAAAATCAGTATCAATATCCGGCATGGACTTACGATCGGGATTCAAGAAACGCTCAAATAGCAAATCATATTTAATCGGATCGATATTGGTAATTTCCAAACAATAGGCAACCACACTTCCCGCGGCAGAACCACGACCTGGCCCAATGTAAACGCCCATATCTTTTCCTGCTTTGATAAAGTCCCATACAATTAAGAAATAACCAGCAAATCCCATTGTACGTACTGTATTCAATTCAAAATCAATACGTTCACGTATTTCTTCCGTAATTTCAGAATAGCGCCTCTTCGCTCCTTCATAAGTCAAAGCATGTAAATAATTCCACTGGTTAAGCGTATCGTCATTCGTCCTGCTATATTCTGCAGGAATCGGAAAATTGGGCAACATGATATCTTGCATCAATTTCAACGGCTCAACTTTATCTACAATTTGTTGGGTATTTTCCAATGATTGCGGGATATCCTTGAACAAGGATTCCATTTCCTTAGTTGTTTTGAAATAAAACTGATCGTTGGGAAATTTGAAACGACGATTTTTCAACAAAGTATCGTCATTTACAAAATCATCGTAACCTGGAGTTGCTTGTTTTTCTCCTGTATTGATACACAATAAGATATCATGCGCATTAGCATCTTCTTGATCTGTATAATGGCTATCATTGGTACAGATTACCGGCACATTATATTTCGCCGCATATTCCAATAAGCGTTCATTGACGATCTCTTGCTCTTTTAAATTATGACGTTGTAATTCGATATAATAATCTTCTCCGAAAAGATCCAACCACCATTTGAACTCTGCCTCAGCCTCTTCTGCCGATTTATTCAAAATTGCTTGTGGTACAGATGCTCCAATACAACAAGTCGTAGCAATCAAATCAGAATGATATTCTTCAATTAATTTTTTATCAACACGAGGATATTTACCATACAAACCATCGATAAAACCGAGTGAAGTTAATTTTACCAAATTTTCATAGCCTTTTTTGTTTTTGGCTAAAAGGATTTGATGAAAACGTTTATCTCTTTTATCTTTTGTAAATGTTTTTTGGAAACGGTCATCCACCACATATAATTCACAGCCAACTATTGGCTTAACCTTCGGCACCACGATATCTTTCCCAAAAGCATCTTTTCCGATAATCTTAGTATCCTTCCAAGCTTTGGCCACAAAGTCAAATATCCCATACATATTTCCATGATCTGTAATGGCCAATCCAGGCATACCTTCTCGAGTAGCTTTTGCGAGCAAACTATCTATAGACGCCTGACCATCCAATAATGAAAACTGCGTATGACTATGTAAATGTGAAAACTGTGGCATATTAGATTCTACTACTTTTAAATAAACGTATATACAAAGTTCCCAAAAATTTGGGCCAAAAACAAGGCCAATTGCTTTTAGTTATCCACCAGCGACTTTTCTATTTTTAGAAATAAATTGGAAATCATTACAACTTTTTTGTAAAAATCACTTCTTATTAAAAAACATTCTAATTATGAAAATGAATTTATTCGTCGCCGCGATTATCGTAACGAATCTTAGTGTAGGCCATGCCCAAACAACCACAACCTCAACATCAACAAGTAGGTCAACTAGCTCTACTGGGAAAAATTATGCAGAAGCCGAAACCAATAGTTCATTTGCATTCTCCTCTACTTTTCAAAAAAATGTACATGCAAAAATTAATGATCTCATATCAAGCAAGTTTCCCCAATTTGATGGACATACAAGTGTATACAAAAACAATGGACTAGAGTACAAAATAGAATTAAAAGAAAACGCAGTAAAACTTGAATTCAAATCAGATAAGAATTCAATGGAGGCAAATTCAATAAAAGCGAAAATAAAATCTTTAGCTACGCAAATAAAGGGGCTTAACTCTTCTAAATAGCCCAGTTCTCTTTCCTTTCTTATCTACATAATTTGATATTTATACACATATCAGAACATTTTTAGGATATATTTGTATTTTAAATATCTATTGAACTGATTTTTAGGATTTATCAAATAAGCATGGAAAAGCATTTCTGGAAATTTTTACTGTCATTCTTAGCACTTGGATTGTTTTCTTGTAGTTCTACTAGAAAAAATGCAGCTTCTAATAGTTATAGTTCTCGCAGCAACAGCAACTCCAATCAGCCTATGTTTATAGATGGAATTGAAGTCCTTCCTAGTAAAAGTCATTCCAAAGCTAGAAATCCAGAAACTCATATTGAAAAAAACCTAGAAACACTTCATAGGTATTCTCAAAATCTATATAACAATTATGGCACTGAAAACGTCAATGACTTACAAGTAAAATATGCGTTGATTTTGAATACGGACATAGAAGATGTTAAAGCAGAATTGCCTCTATTAGCGGCAGTAGATCATTGGTGGGGAACACCTTATGTAATGGGTGGGAATACAGAAAGTGGTATTGATTGTTCAGGTTATAGTAAGATAATTTTGCACGATATATTTAGCACTGAAATACCAAGAACAGCACAAGAACAGTTTGCTCAATCTAATCAACTATCTACAGATGATCAGCTACAAGAAGGGGATTTGGTATTTTTTGGTTCGAGCAAGAGAAATATTTCACATGTTGGTATATATATATCAAACAATAAATTTACCCATGCATCCTCTTCTAAAGGTGTAATGATTAGTGATTTGAATGAAAAATATTGGTCAAAAAAATACCAAGGAAGCGGTAGATACAATATTACAAATACTACCTCCTACATTCATTAGTACAGCGGAAGAATATTTTGGTTATTTCCTTTTTCCTCATCTACAGTACGCTCTACATTCTTAACTTCTTCTAACAAAAATGTGTAGAGTTTTTGAGAGTCGATGGTCAATTTGTCAAATTCAATGTTTAACTGAGGAATCAATTCCATCAAAGTATTTACACGTGCTTCTTCATTTAAAAATTTGTTGAGAACAACAATTCTTTTCATTTCTAATAAACACCAACCGCTCTGAAAATTACCACGTTCATAGCGAATGAAGTAATCAGATTCTACCAAAATCCGTTCTAGTTTTTCAACGAAAGCCTTATTGTATTTTATAACCATAGTACAAAAATAATTCAATTCTACAAAATACAGCACACTTCCTACGCTGGTACGTGTAGCAAGTATTTTTCTTGAAAATATTCTTCTGGAAAAATATCGTAGACATCTACCTTATTTGGACGAAGACGGCTATCCGAAATTTCTTGTGCAAGATCTCCACCTTTTAAACAAATTAATCCATTAGCCATTTCTTGCGTATGACCTTTTTTCAAAATAGGTTTTGCCCAGCGCCATAAATCCGCTAAAGGAGCGACAGCCCGAGAAACAGCGTAGTCAAATTTTTGCCCTTTTATTTCTTCTATTCGAGCGTGTTTTGTTCGGATATTTTTAATTCCAGTTGCTTCAACCACACCTTCTACAACTTTCAATTTTTTACCAATACTATCGACCAAAAGAAAATCCACTTCTGGATAAAAAATTGCCAATGGAACGCCAGGAAATCCGCCACCACAACCAATATCCACAATGTTCGTTCCTGGTTGAAAATCAGCAACAGCTGCAATTGTTAGCGAGTGTAATACGTGCTTTAGATATAAACTATCAATATCTTTTCTTGAGATTACATTGATCTGTGCATTCCACTCGCTATACGTTGGAAATAATAATTCCCATTTTTTCAACTGAGTATCTGTAAAATCATCAAAATATTTCAATAAAATATCCAAATTCATAATTGCAAATTGATTGAGATAAAAAAATTCCGGAATAATGAACGAATCAAAATTCCGGAAATATTTAATTAATTAGTAGTGACCTATATAGAAGCATCTGCTCCTTCTGCCAATACAGAAACTTTATTATTTAAAACCTCTACAAACCCACCAGTGATAGAATAAGTAGCTGCTTTATCTTTGGAGTCTTTCGATTTAAGTACTTTGATCGCACCCTTTCCTAAAGCACTTACTAAAGGAGCGTGTTGATCTAACACTTCAAATAATCCATCCACTCCTGGAAGTTGTACTCCATAAACTTCACCACTGAAGATTTTAGTTTCTGGAGTTAATATTTCTAATATCACTTTAATTCAGTTAATAGTTAACAATTCATAGTTAATGATTAATAATGGGCTATTTAAATTATAATCCTCTGATTACTATTGTCAAATTCAATATTTGAAATATCAAATTCAACTATTAATTATTCATTATTAATTATTACCTAAATCCTATCCTTGCGCTTCTGCCAACAATTTTTTACCTTTTTCGATCGCATCTTCCAATGTACCTACAAGGTTAAATGCAGCTTCAGGGTATTCATCCACTTCTCCATCCATGATAGAGTTAAATCCACGGATAGTATCTTCAATACTTACAAATACACCTTTCAAACCCGTAAATTGTTCTGCTACGTGGAAAGGTTGAGATAAGAAACGTTGTACTTTACGTGCACGTCCAACTGTTAATTTATCTTCTTCACTCAACTCATCCATACCAAGAATTGCGATGATATCTTGCAATTCTTTGTAACGTTGAAGGATCATTTTTACTCTATTCGCACAATCGTAGTGTTTGTCACCCACGATAGTTGGAGAAAGAATACGTGAAGTAGATTCCAATGGACTTACCGCAGGATAGATACCCAAATCGGCGATTTTACGATCCAATACCGTTGTTGCATCCAAGTGCGCAAATGTTGTCGCAGGAGCTGGATCGGTCAAGTCATCCGCAGGTACATATACCGCCTGTACGGAAGTAATAGAACCATTTTTAGTAGAAGTGATACGTTCTTGCATCAATCCCATTTCTGTAGCCAAAGTTGGTTGGTAACCCACCGCTGATGGCATACGACCTAACAACGCAGATACTTCAGAGCCAGCTTGTGTGAAACGGAAGATATTATCAACGAAGAATAAGATATCACGACCTTTACCTTCACCATCTCCATCACGGAAATATTCAGCCAAAGTCAAACCAGTCAATGCAACACGAGCACGTGCGCCTGGAGGTTCGTTCATTTGACCATATACGAATGTTGCTTTAGATTCTTTCAATTCGCTAGGATTTACAGCAGATAGATCCCATCCACCTTCTTCCATGCTTTCTTTGAATTTTTCACCGTATTTTACGATACCTGCTTCGATCATTTCACGTAAAAGGTCATTACCTTCACGAGTACGTTCACCGACACCAGCAAATACAGAAAGACCACCGTGTCCTTTTGCGATATTGTTAATTAATTCTTGGATCAATACAGTCTTACCTACACCGGCACCACCGAACAAACCAACTTTACCACCTTTAGAATATGGTTCGATCAAGTCAATTACTTTGATACCTGTAGTTAAGATTTCAGTTGAAGTACTTAAATCTTCAAATTTAGGAGGAAGGTTATGAATACTTCTACCATGTTCTTTGCTTACAGATGGCATACCGTCCACTGGAGTACCAGTTACGTTAAACAATCTACCCAATACACCGTCACCAGTAGGAACCATGATAGGTTTACCAGTATTAACCACTTCCATTCCACGCACCAAGCCTTCGGTTGCATCCATAGCGATTGTTCTTACGCTATCTTCTCCCAAATGTTGTTCAACTTCCAAAACTAGAGTTTCACCATTGCTCTTTTTTAATTCAAGGGCACTGTATATTTCTGGTAGAGACGCAGAATCTGGGAACTGCACATCTACGACAGCTCCAATAATTTGAGAAATTTTACCTGTATTAGCCATAAAATTGACAATTGAATATTGTTTTTCAATTATTTATAGTAGTTTTTGGTTTTGATTAATTCTACTATTTTCTAATTTGGGCGCAAAGGTAAGGAAACATAGATTTCTTTTGTTAAAAAGTTTCTAATTATTCTTTTTTTTCCCAATTTGTAAAACAAAAAGGTCAGAATTAATATTCTGACCTTAATTCCTATAAGTTGAAATTAGAAAATTATCCTTTTCTTTTTCCTGGCAAAACGATACCCAAACTTAATACCATTTCATATGTACCGAATGTTTGCTTTGCAGAACCATCATATATATGCAAATGAGAATAAGCTGTACCAACTACTTTATTGGCAAATTCTAAATACACATAACGTCCGAAAGTACCTCTAATCGCGGCTTCCGCATCTGCCCCGAAACCACCAAATTGAAAGTCTGCATTATTTTGCTTGCCATCAATCTTAGCATCCACGTGTGGGATCATTACACCTAAACCACCTTTCAATAATAATGCAGCATCAAACCAATTAGTATTAAATGAAGTTAAATGTTTTCTATGTACCAAGTTGGCCATCAAGAAATTAGCACCATTGTTTAATTGATATTGCAAAAATCTTTGTCCTGTTGTTGGATCTGGTCTATTGCTTATAAATTCATCTACTTGTTGACCATTAACAGTTCCTTTAATATGCAAAAGTTGATTGGTAGAAACTACGTATTTGGTATGATCAAAATTTATTTCAAATGCCCAATTGTCTTTGAAATAAAATCCCAATCTATAATTATATTGAGGTATGGATATTGCCTTGTGAAAAAAGTCTTGATCCCAGCCCGGATGATCATGCGCTCTTACATCAACAATGGTGTAATCATTGCCCAAAGACGGCTGTTTGATATGAAGATTACTTCC
The DNA here is from genome assembly GCF_004337365.2 of Rhizosphaericola mali. GTDB lineage: Bacteria > Bacteroidota > Bacteroidia > Chitinophagales > Chitinophagaceae > Rhizosphaericola > Rhizosphaericola mali. Next base: position 3,308,820 of record NZ_CP044016.1, read on the forward strand.
TGTGTACCACTCTTTGTTATATCCCCAAGAGAAGTACCACTCCCCTTTTTTACCTACACCTGATCCGTCTTTAAATTTCATAACGGGTCTTTCTTGTTGAGGTTCACTATTATCCAATTGTTGCGCCAATAGACTTAAAGGCGCCAATGCTGCAAATAATACAGCCGCAAAAATCGATTTTTTCACTTTACAATATTTATTCAAAAAAACAAATGTTACTTACGCTTATGGTAAATCTCTTTGCAGTGCGGTAATGGGAACAAATTAAAAGTTTTGCTTCATCAATAATTCACAAGGTTTTAATCCTGTAAATTTTTTAAATGCTGTAGAAAAATGGGAAATAGATGAATAACCCAATAGCTCAGAAACCTCCGTTACATTCAATCCTTTTTCATACAAAAGGTATCGAGCTTTTTCCATTCTTTTATCTTGATAAAATTCAAAGATAGTCGTTCCAAACAATTCTTTGAATCCTTTTTTCAAATAGCACTCATTCATGGCTATTTTCTTGCTCAATTCTTTTATAGTTAAAGGCGTACCGAGATTGTCTTCCAAGATATCTCTTGCATCGTAAATACGATTAACTACCTCTGCCTCTAACAAGAATGGGCAACTTGGCATTTCCATAACTTCCTCATTGAGCACTTCCATACTATAAAGTAAAAGTTCGCTCACCTTGGAATGTAAAAGAATATTGTCTAAGGATTGATTATGATCCACATCTAACAACGCATTCAAGACCGATTTATTACGATCTTCCATGGGAATGGATTTATTAAATGATTTCGGATATTTGAATGCTAAAACTTTTTCGCGTCTAGTTTTAAACGTTTTGCTGGTGACTAATTTTCGTAAAAAAATAGAGTCAAATCGAAAATTAAAATAATCGACTGTTGCTATTTCAGGTTTTAAAACACAACCGTTACAATCTTTTTCACAATAACAATTGCCATAAATACAGAATTTTAAGTCTAAATATTTTTCACGCCCATTTTTTCCAGAATTGTAATTATATACAATCTCTCCCGCATCAAGACGATGCATCTCTTCAGAATCATCATCAGCCTCATATCTTCTAATCGTCACATTCACAGCATCTTGCATCGACTGCTTGTGTTCGAATAAAAGATTTAGATTTAGACCTTCTTTTAGATTGGATATATTTTGATTTAAACTCGATTGCAACATAATACGAAATGCAAAAGTATTGTTTAAATGAATATAAAACGAGAAAATCAATGTTGAAACAACATTTTGAAAGATTCTCTCGTTTAATTTTACATTATTTTACTTTCTTTTTACAATCTGTGCGACCAAATCCGCTTCGGTTGCTAATTTTCCATTTACATAGACCGTTCCACGCATTTCGCAGATACCTCTTCTTATAGGTGCACTCAATTCCATTTTCAACAACATTGTATCGCCAGGACGTACCATTTGTTTAAATTTGCAATTATCAATTTTCATGAAATAAGTATCGTATTTCGCACCGTCATTCATGGCATTGATACATAAAATGCCACCAGTTTGAGCCAACGCTTCTATTTGCAATACACCTGGCATAATTGGATTTCCAGGAAAATGTCCTTGAAAAAACTGTTCGTTGAACGTAATATTTTTCACTCCAACTATATGTGTATCAGAAAGTTCAATAATCTTATCCACTAATAAGAATGGATAACGATGAGGCAATGTATTTTCGATCGCAATCGCATCATAAACAGGTGCTTTTGTCGGATCGTAAACAGGTAAACCTTTTTGAAGTTTTAACTTCTTAACATATTTTTTAACTTCTTTAGCAAAACCAACATTTGTTTTATGTCCTGGTTTATTTGCAATAATTTTAGCTTTTATAGGATAACCAATCAAGGCCAGATCACCTAAAACGTCCAACAATTTATGACGTGCAGGCTCATTAGGACTGCGCAAAGCAATATGATTTACATAACCTTGAGATGGGATTTCAATACCTTCTTTATTAAATAACTTACTCAAATGTTGTTTTGTCTCATCGTCTACTGGTTGATTTACAATAACAATAGCATTATCTAAATCTCCCCCTTTTATCAAGTTATTTTTTAAAAGAGGCTCCAATTCATGTAAAAAAACAAATGTTCTACAATTAGCAAATTCTGTATTAAAATCAGCAACATGCTCTAATGTAGCATATTGACTACCCAATACAGGACTATTAAAATCAATCAAAGTTGTGATGGAATAATGATCAGATGGTAATGCAGTCAATTGTGCATCTTTTTCTTCATCTTTAAAAGTTATAACCTCAGAGATTGTATACCACTCTTTGTCCGCATCTTGCTCAACCACGCCAACATGTTCAATCGCTTCGACAAAATACTTAGAGCTACCATCTAAAATGGGAATTTCAGGTCCATCAACAGCTACCAAAACATTATCCACGCCACAACCAACAAATGCTGCCATCAAATGCTCAATTGTAGATATTTTACCTACACTGAGATCAATAACAGTACCTCTACCAGTATCAGATACTTTATCACAATCAACTCTTACGGGAGTCGCATTTTCTAAATCTGATCTTACAAATTGATATCCAGATCCTGATTCAAGAGGGGTAATATGTAGATGCACCATTTCTCCAGTATGCAAACCAATACCTTTTAAATCAATACTAGCACCAATCGTGTGTTGTTTGTCGGGATTAAAATTTATAGCCATAAATTCAGATTTTCCTTTTGTACTAAAAAGTACAATTCTCGAGAAAAAATTTAATTTTTATTTTTTAGTAATTCGATTTCTTTTTCTAATTCTTCCAATCGTTTTAGCATATCAGGAAGACCACGCATCAATACTTGGCTTCTGACCATCGCGCTAAAATTATAAGCTGGCGTTCCCGTTACAGAAGATTTAGGTACAGTGATAGATTTCGTCACACCACTTTGCGCATTAATTTTAGTAAAATCAGCAATGCGTATATGACCAACGACACCAACTTGCCCTCCTATCATTACATACTTGCCCACTTTGGAACTACCACTAACACCGGCTTGTGCTGCGATTACAGTATTTTCGCCAACTTCTACATTGTGTGCAATTTGAATCAGGTTATCCAATTTTACACCCGTACGTATAAATGTAGAACCTATTGTAGATCGATCAATAGTTGTATTTGCACCAATTTCCACATTATCTTCAATTACAACATTTCCGATCTGCGGTATTTTAGCATAAGAGCCATCCGGATTAGGCGCAAAACCAAATCCATCAGAACCGATAACGATACCTGCGTGTAAGATTACATTTTTACCAATGATACAATCATGGTAAATAGATACATTCGCATTAATCACCGTACCGTCACCAATCTTAACGTTTTCTCCTATAAAAACGCCTGGATATATTTTTACATTATCTCCAATTTCTGCATTTGCACTGATGTAAGCAAAATCCGCAACAAATACATCTTTTCCTATTTTGGCACTTGAATGAATAGAAGCTTTTGCCTCAATGCCAACATGATGCGACATTCTCAATTTGGAATAAAGATCCAATAAGGTTGCAAAGGCACTATAAGAATCAGACACTCTTACTAAAGTCGCCTTTACTTTATCTTTTAAGACTAAATCACTATTAACAATTACAATAGAAGCATCTGTAGAATAGAGATACTCTTCGTATTTAGGATTAGATAAAAAACTTAATTGACCAGATTTTGCTTCTTCAATTTTTCCAAAGGATTGGACACTCACGTTTTCATCGCCTTCCACTACCCCTTGGATAATCTGTGCCAATTGGCTTGCTGTAAATTGCATTCTATTTTATTTACGCAAATAATATGTCATCCACAAAATTATCTGCTATTTGGACGGCAAATATACCTTTTTAATAATAAGTAAATTAACAGAAACTTCTTATTCGTCTAAAATTCATATATCAACCTATTTACACTCTTTCGGATAACAGATATAATACTTTTTTACAGGAATTGATAAAGTACTAGATATCAATGCATTATCAACTTCTGCAATATCTTTTATAATGCCATTTTTATATAAAATCTGGATATTTTCATCCGCAGGCTTGTAGGTTGTGTTGGTCGCTTCACCTTTGAATATGAAGTAATCTATTTCATCAGAAGTAAACAATCCTTTTTTCAATGCAATAGCCTTCTTTTCTTCTAACAAATCCTCGTCTATAGGTTGAGATTGAATTACACATTTTAATAATTTGCGATTGAGCAACATACTTGCTAACTTAGACAAAACATTATCTGGATGATTTGCCCATTTTTTTACAGCAAAAATTACATCATTATCGTCCAATTTGCAAAATTTATCTAAAATATCACGTGTCATTTTTCCTTTAAATCCTTTTAGGAAAAAATCTAATGGCCCACCAATTTTCAATTGAAGATCATCATCGTGATAAATTTCCGTGGCTCTACGCATTATTCGCACAAGCATTTTCTCCGCTGCCAAGACGGTCTTATGCATGTACACTTGCCAGTACATCTGACGACGAGAAATGAGAAATTTTTCGATACTATAAATACCTTTTTCCTCAATCATTAACTCATCCTCTTGCACGGCTAACATTTGCAAAATACGATCATAACCAATCACACCTTCACTTACTCCAGTAAAATAACTATCTCGAGATAAATAATCCAAACGATCCATATCTACTTGGCTACTAATTAATTGGTGTAAAAATGGCTTGTGATATTTTCCCGAAAAAATAGCAATCGCGAGGTCCAATTTTCCGCCCATTTGCTCATTGAGCACTTCCATTATATACAAACTAATAATCTCATGATCTACACCACGTACCAGCGAATGCTCCAATGCATGTGAAAATGGTCCGTGTCCCACATCATGTAACAAAATGGCAGCTTTCACCGCAAATTCCTCTTTTTTGGAAATTTCTACGCCTTTTTTCTTCAATTCGTCAATTGCCAATCCTGTTAGATGATATGCACCTAAGGAATGTAACAATCTTGTATGCACAGCTCCTGGATAAACTAATGGCGCTAATGCCATCTGTCTAATCCTGCGCAAACGCTGATAATAAGGATGAGCGATAATTTCGAAAATATCTTTTGAATCAATGGAAATAAAGCCATGAACCGGATCATTGATAATTTTGCGGAAGGATTGCGCCATTTTTTATGATATATTTCTACAAATCTCTGTAAAATATAGAAAATGAATTCACTAAATTGCAACTTATTGCGATTTTGTTCAATTTTTACCTTGTAATTAAGGGTACATTTTTACAAACGCACAACAGATGTTCTACTATTTTAGAATTTTAAAAATGGAAAATTATGTCTCTAGGTAAAATCATTTGGGTCGATGATGAAATTGAAAGTCTTACATCTCAACAACTTTTTTTGCAAGCAAAAGGATATGAGATCGAGACTTTCTCAAATGGTTTTGATGCGTTGGAGTCTTTGCCATCTATCCAGCCAGATATTGTGCTTTTAGATGAATCTATGCCAGGCATAAGTGGTTTAGAAACCTTATCTAAAATTAAAGAATCTTACCATAATTTACCCGTCGTTCTAATTACAAAGAATGAAACGGAAAATCTAATGGATGATGCAATCGGAAGTCAAATCGCGGATTATCTCATCAAGCCTGTTAACCCAAATCAAGTTTTACTTTCTCTCAAGAAATTATTAGAAAATAAACGTTTGGTGGCAGAAAAAACAACAAGTGCTTATCAACAGCAATTCGGGCAATTATTTTCCGCATTGAGTGGATCATTGGATTATAAAGAATGGATTGATTTATATAAAAAATTGGAATATTGGGAATTGGAAATGGAAAAATCTGACAGCCCAGAAATGATGGAAGTTTTTCAAACACAAAAGCAAGAAGCCAATACAGAATTTTACAAATATATCTATCGAAATTATGCGGATTGGTTATACGCAAAAGACGATGATGCTCCCATCATGAGCCATACTTTGTTGAAAAACAAGTTATTTCCATTGCTAAATAAAGAGATTCCCACGTTTTTTATATTGATCGACAATTTGCGTTTTGATCAATGGAAAACAATCCAACCCATGTTTACAGATCTATTTCGCATTGAAGAAGAGGATTGCTTTTATGCAACATTACCAACAGCAACACAATATAGCCGCAACGCCATATTTGCAGGAATGTTACCTTTAGAAATTCAGAAAAAATATCCAGATAAATGGAAAAATGATGATGATGATGGTAGTAAAAACTTACATGAAGCATTTTTCTTAGAGAATTATTTGAAAAAAAATGGACATGGAGATCTTAAATTCTCATACACAAAAGTGCTCAATCATCAAGAAGGACAAGAGATGAATAACAATTTCCTCAATTTACTTTCCAATGATTTGAATGTGATTGTGTACAATTTCGTTGACATGCTCAGTCATGCACGTACCGAGATGGAAGTTCTAAAAGAATTAGCCTCAGATGAAAAAGGGTACCGTAGTTTGACCAAAAGTTGGTTTAGCAACAGTCCTTTGCGTCAAGCATTATTAAAATTGGAAGGCAAGAAAGTGAATATTGTTGTAGCCACGGACCACGGAAGCGTACGTGTAAGAACGCCCTACAAAGTTGTTGGGGACAAACAAACTACCGCCAACCTAAGATACAAACATGGACGTAATCTTAATTACAACCCCAAAGAAGTATTTGCTTTTAAAAATCCTGCAGAAGCTGGACTTCCTTCACCTACAATAAATAGCAGTTTTATCTTCGCAAAAGAAGATGGATTCTTATGTTATCCCAATAATTATAACTATTATGCAAGCTATTATAAGGATTCATTTCAACACGGAGGGGTAAGTTTGGAAGAAATGATCATTCCTGTAATTACTTTGAAATCAAAATAAACAATTGAATATCAATACAATAAAAAATACTAATTTGTTTATTTTTGTAATTAAATAATGCTCGCTTGGTAATTCGCAATTAATTTGTACTTTTGCATCCCTTAAATTTTAACCATGAGCAACCGTAGAGTATTCGAAATTGCATTTGTGGGGTTGAAGCTTGGTAAACATGAATTTGAGTATCAAGTTGATGATAAGTTCTTTGAGCCTTATGGCGAACAAGATTTTGATAATTGTCAGGCAAAAGTGAAACTTTTACTTGAAAAAGAAAATGGTTTTCTGTTATTAAAATTTGACATTTCTGGTACGGTAGACTCTTTATGTGATCGATGTGGTAATCCACTGACATTGCAATTATGGGACGAATTTAATATCGTTGTTAAGATGGTAGAAAATCCGGATGAAATGAACGAAGCAGAAGAAGATCCTGACGTTTATTACATCAGCAGAACAGAAAGTCACGTTAAAATCGCCGACTGGATATACGAATTTATCAGTTTGAGTATCCCCAATCCACATTATTGTGGAGAAGATGAGCAAGGCAAATCCTTGTGTAATCCTGAAGTATTGGCTAAACTTTCCCAAATGGAAAAAGATGCTACAGAAGAAGCAAAAAATGAAAATTCTATCTGGAAGGATTTAGACAAGTTCAAAAACATAGATGAAAATTAATTTCTTGTAGCGATACAAGAAAGAAGTAAATAAAAATTTTAACATTAAAAAGTAAATCGTCATGCCACATCCAAAACGCAGACATTCACAACAAAGAAGTGCAAAAAGAAGAACGCATTATAAAGCTGAAACAGTTACATTAAGTAAAGATGCAACTACTGGCGAAATTCATCCTCGTCACAGAGCACACGTTGTTGAAGGTAAATTATATTATAGAGGTAAAGTTGTAGCTGAAAAAGCTCCTTCTAAAGCTATCTAAGATTATTTCTCATTGAAATAACATATTTCAGGTGTTGAATTGTCAAGATTCAACGCCTTTTTGTGTTTTTTTATGGAGATAATTTCTATCTCATAAATGGTTAATTTTTTATAAAATAAACCGAAATGGTCAACTATTTGAACCTAAATTGTTTAATAAGTTGAGAATTAAAATGTTCTGACGAGTTTCATTTTTTTGTACTTTGCCAGAAAATTTTATACCTATCATTTTCAATAAATTAAGTTATTGTGTCTGAGTTAAAAATTGGTTTAGATATGATGGGCGGCGATTATGCGCCCAAGGAAGCTGTAAAAGGCGTAAAATTATATTTAGAAAACAATTCCCATCCTGAAATAATTGTATGTATCGGCGATGAAGCGCAGCTAACGCCGCTTTTTGAAGAATTTCAGTTAAATGGTCATCCCAATATTCAAATAGTTCATGCTTCGGAAGTTATTGGATTCAATGAACATCCAACCAAAGCATTGAAAGAAAAGCCACACTCCTCCATTTCCATTGGTTTTCATTTATTGGCTTCTGGAAAAATCGACGCATTTGCTAGTGCAGGTAGCACGGGCGCGATGATGGTCGGTACGATGTATGCGCTTAAAACTGTAAAAGGTGTATTAAGACCTACGATCCCGTCATTTCTTCCAAGATTGGATGGTTCCACAGGTTTAATATTAGACGTAGGCTTAAATTCTGATTGCAAACCAGAACAATTAAATCAATTTGCAATTTTGGGTAGTTTGTATGCGGAAGAAATGTTGAGTAAAAACAATCCAAGCATCGGACTTTTAAATGTAGGAGAAGAAGAGGGCAAAGGAAACATCCTTGCACAAGCGACCTATCCACTTTTGAAAGCAAACAAGCATATTAATTTCCAAGGAAATATAGAAGGAAGAGATTTCTTTAAAAATAAAGTAGACGTTATCGTTTGTGACGGATTTACAGGAAATGTCGTTTTAAAAATGGCAGAATCCATGTACGAAGTCGCAGTTCATAGAAAATTGGAAAAAGATGAATTCTTTGGTCAATTTCATTACGAAAATTATGGAGGTACGCCTATTTTGGGTGTGGACAAACCTGTAATTATCGGACACGGCATAAGCAATGATAAAGCATTTTGTAATATGCTCGTGCAAGCTGCCAAAATGGGAAGCACACACCTTTGCCAAAAAATAGAACAAGCATTTGCCTCTGTAAGTGCTGAAGCATAATTGTTTAAATAGCTAGATTTCGTACCTTTCGATAGAAATCTAGCTATTTAATTTTAGGAAAATATGACTAAAAATAACTTTCTCAAAAACTACGGCAGTAGTTTGATTCTTTTATCCGGATTAGTTGTTGGTTGTTTATTAGGGGTAATATTTGGTCCTAAAATTCAAATAGTCAAGCCGCTTGGCGATATTTTTCTCAATCTCCTTTTTATTGCGGTCGTTCCATTGATATTTTTTACCATTGCCAATTCTATTGCGAATATTGAAAGCAAGGAAACCAAAATGGGTAAATTATTTTTGGTAACGATTTTTGTATTTATTCTCACTGTTGTAATCGCTGCTATTTTAACTACCATTGGCGTATTTCTTTTTCCAATACCACAACCGGCAATCCCTTTGCAAAAGGTTAATACAGAAGAAGTGAGTAATCTTGGAGATCAGATTACCAGTATGTTGACCGTGGATAATTTTTACAAATTACTTTCCAAGGGAAATATGCTCGCATTAATGATATTCTCTGCTTTAATGGGATTTGCTATTCGAAAATCAGGAGAAAAAGGGCAAGCATTTAAAGCATTTATCCAATCTGGCAACGAAGTCATGACGCAATTTTTAGGCTTGATTATGAAAATTGCCCCATTCGGACTAGGAGCATACATGGCTACGCAGATCAGCACATTAGGGCCTCAAATGTTTGGTATTTATGGTCATGCATTAGCGATATATCACGGTGTCGGCATCATTTATATGTTGGTATTTTTCTCTCTTTATGCATTTATTTGGGGAGGTCGGAAAATGATTCGCATTTATTGGAAAAATAATATCATACCAACGATTACTGCAGTGGGCACTTGTAGTAGTATCGCTAGTATTCCCATCAATCTTGAAGCTGCAGAAAAAATGGGTATTTCTCCATTTATCCGAAATATTGTTATCACACTCGGCGGCGTTTTGCACAAAGAAGGAAGTTCTATTTCTTCTATTATAAAAATAGCCACCGTATTTGCCGTTTTACATAAGCCATATACTGGAATGGACACGATTACTAGTGCCATCCTTATTACCATTATTGTAAGCATGGTAGAAGGCGGTGTTCCCAATGGAGGTTACCTGGGTGAAATTTTGTTTATTTCCGTATACAAATTACCGGCAGAAACACTCACCGTTGCCATGGCGATTGGAACTTTAGTCGATCCATTTGCTACTATTTTGAACGTAACAGGAGATACGGCTAGTGGAATGTTGATTAGTAGAATTATGGATGGAAAAAGAAAATATACTGATAAAGAATTAGCAAATTAAAGAACCAACACGCACACAAGTACCATTCGTCCCTCTTATAATTACACGAGTGAACATGTTTATATTTATAAGATCTCTTGAATTCGGTTCTTTGCAGTTTGCTTGAAACATTAAGCTTTTCGCATGAAAAACTGTATTTATTTCCATTTATCATCAATCTCAGCTACCAAAAACACACTTCCGCATACCAAAATCATATCTTCTTTCGATGCAATACTTTTAGCATGTTCAATGGCCGTATTCACATCGGGAAATGCCGTTCCTGGCCGACCAATTTTAGTAGCTTCTTCTAATAATGAAGTTTCATCTAAAGCTCTTGGAATATGTGCTCTTGTATAGAAATAAGTTGCGTCAGCTGGTAATTCCAACAATGCACTATCAAAATCCTTATCTTTTACAAATCCACAGATTATGTAAAGATGATTGAATTGACTCAACTTAATTTGCTTCGCAATTTCAATCATACAATTCTTGTTATGACCAACATCTGAAACAAGTACAGGATTATTTTGTAAAACTTCCCAACGACCATGTAGTCCGGTCAAATTTTTAATATTTTGTCCAGCCTTTTGAATAATTTCATTGGAGATATTCCAACCTTTTTTATTCATTTCATCAATAGCCGCAAGAACGGTCAATAAATTTTTCGTCTGATAAATACCCGGAAGATCAAGCGTGTATGTATTCTTTTGTTTGGATGATTCAGATTCTACCTCTACAATAATTGTTTGTCCGAGATATTGGGAAGCAATGACTTTTCTTTCTTCTGATGCCAAAACTAATGGAGCATGCTCTTTATTAGCTTTTTCCTGAAATACAGGAAGCGTTTCTTCCACATATTCTCCAATTACAACAGGAACATTTGGTTTGATGATACCTGCTTTTTCTCCTGCAATTTTAGCCAAAGTATCTCCCAATAAATCCATGTGATCCCAACCAATATTGGTAATAACACTTAACTCTGGTAAGATTACATTCGTGCTATCCAATCTACCACCTAAACCCGTTTCGATAATCGCAATATCTACATTTGCCTGCGCAAAATATTCAAATGCCATAGCCACCGTAATTTCGAAAAATGATGGCGCAATTTTTTCCATTGCAGGCTTAATTCGCGCTACAAAATCAACTACAAATTCTTTGGAACATAATTCTCCATTTATTCGAATACGCTCTCTAAAATCTTTGATATGTGGCGAAGTATACAATCCTGTTTTATAACCAGCGGTTTGAAAAATGGCAGACAAAAAATGGCTTGTTGAACCTTTGCCATTCGTACCGGCGATATGAATCGTTTTAAATTTATTCTGAGGATTACCCAATGCCTCGCAAAGTGCCAATGTATTGGTCAAATCCTTTTTAATCGCCGATGCTCCTATCCTACTAAACATAGGTAACTGTTCGTATAAATAGGCTAATGTTTCTTCGTAATTCATTATTTCGATTGTAATTGAAGCGCAAGTTACATGTTTGTATAAAATAACAAAAGCCTTACTTACGCAAGGCTTTTGTTATTTTATTTTTTTCAAAATTTATCCTCTCAATTTGAAATTAAATTGTACGGTTCCTGATTGGCTTTCTACATCGCCTTTATTGAATTTCAACTGACGAGCACGCCTTTTGGCAATATTCAAAATATTACTATTCGTAGTCGTTGTTCCACGCGGATTGATAGAAGCCGAAGTCACTTGACCAGCTTCATTAACTTCGATATCCACAGCAACACGCGCATTTTCGTTAAAACTATCTTCGAAGGACGGGAATCCGTTGAATCGACGTCCTGACAAACCACTTTTAATAGATACACCGCTATTGCCAGTACCTGAACCCGAACCACCAGTTCCTTTTCCCGTACCATTATAACTATCCGAATTAGGATCTCCGCCCATTTTACCTTGGTCACCACGACCACCCGCAATACCTTGACTTTTTACACCATTGTAACTATCTGCACCATTGCCACCCGTACCTTTGCCACCTTTATATACAGCTTTTGGCATTTCCACTTTAGGTTTGGAAGCGGTTGATTGCATCACTGCAGCCGGCTTTTTTGTTTCTGTTTTAGTTGGAGTAGGTTCTTTTTCTACTTTTTTAATTTCTTTCTTTTCGACAGGTTTATTCTCTGCTTTGATTACTTTTTTGGGAGTTGGAGAGGTCTTAATTGTAGGTACGTCTTTGTCATTATTATCCGCAACCTCCTTGTACGTTTCCTCTTCGTCTTCATGCGTAGCCGCAGCAGGAGGGGCCACATCTTCTTTTGGTTGTTCAGCCTCTGGAGCTGGACCTCCAGGAACCATTGGAGGAATATCCCCCATACCTTGATCACTATTTCCAAAATTCACCTCTATACCTCCATCATCTTGCACGGCAGTTGCAGGAGCAGGGGTTTGTTGCCAACGAATAAATAAAAATATTAAAGCCAAAACAACACAAGATATAGCGGTATAAATACCCGCGCGAATATTGATTTTGTTATTTCCGCCTTCAGAATATGTCGAAATAGTAGAATTCATCTGTCAAAATTTCCAATTGAAATACAAGATATACAAAAATCAAGCAAAGATTTGAATTGGCACAATATTGATACATATTTCAATAAAAAAACTAGTTAATATTTCTCTCATGAAGATAAATTAGTAAATACAAAAATTAAAATATTAATATTCAGTTATATTATTTATTTTACATGTAAATCTAAGAATAGTATCGTTAGAATATATGAATGAAACATCGACCATAGAAACAACAAAGGTATTACCGGCATACACACTCAATGAAGAGCAAGAAAAAAAAGAAATTGTACGTCGATATAGAGCATTATTAAGAGCACTAAAAACCAAAATAAAAAAAGGAGATAGGGAATTATTAAGACGCGCATTTGAAATAGCAGCAGACGCCCATAAATCTATGCGTCGGAAAAGTGGTGAACCTTACATATTTCACCCAATTGCAGTAGCAATGATTTGTGTGGAAGAAATTGGATTAGGTGTCAGAAGTACAATTTGCGCATTGTTGCATGATACAGTTGAGGACACCGATGTCACATTAGAAGACATCGATCGGGAGTTCGGACCTGAGATCGCACGCATTGTGGATGGTTTGACTAAAATATCTACCGTTGTTGATAATAGTACTACGCCACAAGCCGAAAATTTTAAAAAAATACTCTTGACGCTCACAGATGATCCAAGAGTTATTTTGATAAAATTGGCGGACCGTTTGCACAATATGCGCACATTGGATTCTATGAAGCGCGAAAAGCAATTGAAAATCGCCAGTGAAACCGTATGGGTGTATGCTCCTTTAGCACATCGTATGGGATTGTATGCTATCAAAACAGAAATGGAAGATCTTTCCATGAAATATCTCGAACCTGTTGAGTACAAACAAATTGCAAAAAAACTCGCAGAAACGAAACGTGAACGAAATCGCTATATCAATGAATTTATCCGACCCATCAAGGAAAAATTGGATGAATCTGGTTTTAATTTTGAAATATATGGTCGTCCTAAAAGTATCCATTCCATTTGGCATAAGATAAAAACGAAAGGCGTTCCTTTTGAAGAAGTATATGATTTATTTGCCATTAGGATCATTTTGGATAGTCCACCTTCTAAAGAAAAAGAAGAATGTTGGAAAGTATATTCCATGATTACGGATGAATATACTCCATCTCCTGAGCGATTAAGGGATTGGTTAAGCAATCCAAAAAGTAATGGCTATGAAGCGTTGCATACCACCGTAATGGGGCCACAAGGGAAATGGGTAGAAGTTCAAATACGTACCAAACGTATGAATGAAATTGCAGAAAAAGGTCTTGCCGCACATTACAAATACAAAGAAGGTACGACAAATGCCGATCCATTTGATAAATGGTTTGAACAAATACGTGAAGTTATTGGCAATCCAAATAATGACAGTATTGACTTTTTACAAGATTTCAAAACAAGCTTTCTTGCGGAAGAAATTTATGTTTATACTCCGAAAGGAGATGTCAAGTTAATGCCCGTAGGATCAACTGCATTGGATTTTGCATTTAGCATACACTCTGCAATTGGTAGTAAATGTATTGGAGCTAAAATCAATCATAAATTAGTTCCCATAAGTCACAAATTGCGTAGCGGTGATCAGATTGAAATCATCACAAGTAACAAACAAAAACCCAATGAAGATTGGTTGGGATATGTCGTTACCGCAAAGGCAAAAAGCAAAATTAAAGATGCCTTAAAAGAAGAAAAAAGAACAATTGCAGAAGATGGTAAATATATTTTGCAACGCAAATTGGATTCCATTGGAGCGCCAAATAGTCAAAATAATATTGACGAATTAGTCGCTTTTTATAAGACCAGTTCACCTTTGGATTTGTATTACAATATTGCACGCAAATCCATTGATCTAAAAGAATTAAAAGAGTTCAAAGTATTAGGAGATAAGTTAGAAATTCCGAAACCTGAAAGACCTAAGCCTGAAATATCCGCACCGAATTCTTATGAAACGCCAGCGCAAAACATTCCGAAAAAGGATTCTGAATTGATCATATTTGGAGAAAGTAGTGACAAAATCATGTACACGCTCGCCAAATGTTGTAATCCGATTCCAGGTGATGATGTATTTGGATTTGTAAGTACAGGAAAAGGTTTGATTATTCACAGAACCAATTGTCCTAATGCTGCGCAAATGATGGCCAATTACGGACATCGTATCGTCAAAACAAAATGGGCGAAAAATAAAGAAATCTCTTTTCTTACGGGTTTGGAAATTATCGGTGTGGACGATGTTGGTGTAATCAATAAAATTACCAACATCATCAGTGGAGATATGAAAATCAACATCTCTGCCTTATCCATCGAATCAGAAGATGGTATATTCAAAGGTCGAGTCAAAGTATTTGTACATGACAAAGAAGAATTGGAAGATCTTGTCGGAAGATTGATGCATTTGAATGGTATTCAAAATGTCAATCGTTTCGATGCGGAAGAAAAGCAATAACTATTTTTTGGGTGAAACATTTCTATGAAAAAATTTCACCCAAAAATATCCTATCAAAATAGATAAAGAGCTACCGATCAAAACCCCTAATTTGGCAATATCTTGAGTTTCGGTTTCTTTAAATGCAATGGTGGCAATAAATATGGACATGGTAAATCCAATTCCAGCCAATATGCCGGCACCGATCATCTTGTTCCAATCCGTACCTGAAGGTAGTTTTACCCATTTTAAATAAACTAAAATTCTCGCAACCAATAATATTCCTAATGGTTTACCTACTAATAATCCCAAGGAAATTCCCAAGAATAACTTGTGTGAAAAATAAGATAGAAAATGGGCAGGAATAACTATACAAGTATTGGCAATTGCAAAGAATGGCACAATTACAAAATTTACTGCAACGTGTAACTTTCCCATCAATAGAGCGATTTTTCTCACCGGAATACAGAATGCTAATAGCACGCCTGCAAGTGTTGCATGAATACCACTTTGAAATACAGCAAACCACAATACAACTCCTACGATTAAGATCAAAATATTATTATTTTTTTTCTTCAAAATCAAGAAAGAAAATAGAAGAACCAAAAGAGATATTACAAACCAAAAGAGTGAAATATTGCCACCATAAAATATGGCGACAATTAAAACTGCAATTAAATCATCAACAATCGCTAGTGCGGTTAGAAATACTCGTAAAGAAGCAGGAAATAATTTTGCACTAAATAATGAAGCGATACCTAAGGAAAACGCGATATCTGTTGCAGTTGGTATCCCCCAACCACCACCAAATACTGAGTTTTTATTGAAATAAAAATAAATAACTGCCGGGAAAATAACGCCACCAAATGCGCTAAAAATCGGAAGAGCTGCCTTTTTTAAGGAATTCAATTCCCCCTCTAGTATTTCCTTCTTTATTTCCAAACCTGCATAAAAAAAGAAAACCGCCATGAAACCATCATTGACCCAACCTTCTATACTTTCAGGAAAATAGATATTATGCGTTAACTCCTTAGTCCAAAACTCTTTAAATATATTCGATTGAGTACAATTCGTTAATACTAAAGACAAAATGGTACAAGCTATCAACAATACACCAATGCTTTTACTGTTTTGAGTAAATGCCAATAAATACTTATATCCAAATTTTCTTTTAGTCAATTTTTGCACTTCCTTTTTGCCTTCCTGTAGGATTAGGTGGTACCGGTATTACATAAGGTTGAAATAATTCGTACTTGGTTTTAGGCCTACGATATTCTAATATTTTAAATCCTCTTACACGCATGTCATTTGGATCACTCTGTTGAATAGGATACACAGTCCCACTTACATCAGAAATTGGCTTAATACGCATTGGTTTTTTATTGATAAAAAACATATCAAGAACATCAGATGTGCATTGATTGACGCCTGTATATTTATTCATAGCATCGGTTATATAATAAATGCTTTCCGTGGATCCTTTCGCATGAATGCTATCAATCGCTCCATTGGTAAACATCACATTCAAGGTTCTACCTTTTACCTGATTAAAGAAATTATGCGTAGGGAATGTATCCGCACGATTGATTGCGACGGCATTTTCATAAACGTATAATCTTTTAGGTTTTCTATTTTGTGTAAATAGATAAATCGTATCTCCAAACAACTGATTGGATTGTGTCCAAACCACCGGATTTTTGAATAATCTAAAAATGGAATCCTTGAACGAATAAAACATGCTATCACCTACAGCCTGCATGGAATCAGAAAATATCCGTACATGAGCATATGCTTCAATGTATCTATCCGAATTATTTTCATTCTTTTTGTTATCTTCTTCTTGCTTTTTAGGTGAATCTTTTTTGCGCTTTTGTTTAACTATGTTCACCGTATTTTTAGGTACAGATTTTGCCGGACGTACTACTGGATATTTAATAATTGAGACGGAATCCTGTGCTAAAGGAGAACGTAAACTTGAAGTATCCTTTGTGGGAGCGCCTAGAGATTTGAAAGCCACCATATTATTGGTTTCCGTCGCTCCTGCTAAAGAGTCCGTTGTGATGGGTCGATTATGTAAAGGTTTTACAATCGTAATGATAGAGTCTTTGACTTGAATACTTGGTCGGATAACGCCATTACTATCCGCTTTTCTTTCTGGTAAATAAAAATCATTTAAGTGCAATTTCCCATCATCCGCATTATCAAATCTAGCAGACAATCTCCCAGAAAATAATGTATCACCTGTAATATATAAAGAATCACTATTTCCTTTTTCTTGTTCTAGAATCGCCACCGGTAGTTCCGTCGCTTCTAATGCGCCAACTGCTCTATTTGTACGTAAATGTCCACTTACTAATGCCATATTTTGCGCAGTATCTTTATAAACTACACGTCCTCGAGCATCGCCAAAGCCATTGGCATCATCCATAGCTACCTCATCCGCAATTAAAGTAGATGCAGAATCTATCAATGTAGGTCTTTTGCCAAAATAAGCCGTTTTATTCATTAAGTTATAATAACCATCAGTGGTCAAAACCTTTTGTTGCTTACCAACTTTGATAACTGTAGGAACGGTAAATGTAGCTATTTTGGATTCACTATTATACAAAAGCGTATCTGTATCAATAGTATATTGAGGATCTCTTAAACGTACATCACCAGTAAATGTGGCATCATGACTTTCTCCATAATAAATTCCACCCTTGCTATCCAAAATGGTTTTCCCGTTTATTAGATGTCCTGTTTTTTCGTAAATACCAGTCTTAGACCCAAGATCGTAGCTCAGTTCAGGAGTGTGTAAAATACTGGTAGCATCTTTTAGAATCACGTGATCTCGCAAAAATGCTTTCCTCTCAGCCCCATTGTATCTCAAATAATCAGAATTAATCTTAGTCTTACCTTCGTCGTTAATGAATACATGTCCGAATGCCTCGACTATATTCGTTACAGAATTAATCACCGCGCTGTCTGCATCAAAAAATGTTTTACCCTGTTTCAATTTTACATTACCCGCAAAGGATTGATAAACTACAGAATCTGGCATCTGCTGGCTATGCAAACGTTTAGAACTCATAATCACAATTCGACGCATATTGGCACGCATTTTTAACGTATCAGCATGCGTCATTTTATGAGGAACGGATTTTGGTGGCGTGACTTGCGCACGTACCATATGTGATATGGATAAAAAAATAAATGCCGACAGGAAAATCCTACCGGCAAATCTCATAGAAATGGCTTTACCTTTCATTGCAATTTTTTACTGCGCATTCGCCGTTTTTAATGAATCTGCATTTAGCGGTTCAGTCAAATAATTTTTCTTATCTTTTTTTCCAAAAATAGAAATATTGACATAACGCTTAGGATGTACACGAAGGTCGTCCATTAATGTATTCAAACTTTGTACAGTGTTGTTAATATTATTGTATAATGCTCTATCGTTTAACAAGGCTCCAGCCGTTCCTTTTGTACCAGACAACTGACCATTCAGATTTGTCATTGCCGTATTTAATTGAACCATTGCGTCATTCAATTTTGCAGAAATTCCTTTGATATCTGCTTCAGATAATTGTGCCGTAGTTTTTTCTAAATTGCTTACTGAATTATTAATCTTTTCGTTATTAGAAGCTAAATTTCCGGTAATACTTTCCACATGATTCATTGTTTTTGCCAATGCACCATTTTTTTGATCCAACATGGTATTCAAACTTGATGAAGCGACGGCAAATTGAGCGGTCATTTTTTGCATATTAGCTAAAATCCCTGCAATGCTTCCTTTGTTGCCATCATTTAAAACCGTATTCAAATTGATTAACAACGTGTCCATATGAGATAATGCAGAAGCTAAATTGTCTGCAGTGGGTCCTAATTTACTAGTAAGCGCACCCAACATACCCGGATCATCTTGCGTTTGAATAAAATCACCGGAAACAAAAAAGGAAGTTCCATTCCCCAATTTGATATTTATTTTTCCTGTTCCTAAGGGATTCGATTCAATAACGGCAACAGAATTTTTTGGAATATTAAATGCCTCATTTAATTTAATCTCAATATTAATAGCGCCGATATTATTATCTGCAGCTTTTAACTCATACACCGTTCCTACTTGGTATCCATTTATAATTACGGGATTAGATGGCTGCAAACCTTTTGCATTGGGAAAAGTTGCATTTAAGAAAAAGCCAGATTTAAATAAATTCTTTCCTTTCAAAAAATTAAATCCTAAAAACAGTAAAACTATCGTGATAAGCGTAAGTGCACCTATCTTAGTTTCATTCGATATTTTCATATAATATGTATTGCTTCTTAATATGTCTGGTTATTCTAAATAGCTAAATCCATTACAAATTCTTTATTCCTTTGCAATTTTTTTTGGCAAAAGTAAAAGATATTTGCCACTCTTGCGTCAAATAGATGGATTTCACTATTTCATCACTGCTTTAGGTTTTCTAATTTTGGTCTTTTTTGAACTCGATTTTGCTTTTTGACTTCCTGTTTCTTGGGTAGATTTCATCAATGCTTTATTATAATCAACTACCGCTTTGGCAATGCAAATAGCAATTTGATTTTGTCCATAAGTAGAATTCAAATATTTTTCTTCTTTTGGATTGGAAATGAATCCTGTTTCTACCAATACACTTGGCATTGCCGTAGCTTGCAATACCCAAATCCCTTTGGTACGTTGGCGCGCCTCACGACTAGTACGGCCTATTTGTGTAAATTCTTTTTCAATATTAACAGCTAATGAAAGGCTTCTACTAAAATATCTACGGGTTTTAAGAGAATAGTACATTTTTTTTTGTGGATCATTAGGTTTAAAGTTTGCGGATTCTTTGCCTAAAGATTCATTTTCGCGCATTGCCAAAGTCTTGTCATCATTTTTGGAAATACCCCAGATGTAAGTTTCCGTACCGGAAGCTTGCGAAGACGCGCTGTTACAATGTATGGAAATAAATAGATCACCTTTCGCTTGATTCGCTATATCAGCTTTCCTTTTGACATTTTGAGTAATGTCTGTTGTTCGTGTCATTACGATTTTCGTATAGGGGAGTCTTGCTTGTAATTCCTTTCTCAATTTAAGAGCAACCGCTAAGGTAACTTCTTTTTCATTGGAGTATTTACCTTGAGCGCCTCCATCAACACCACCATGACCAGCATCAATAACAATGGTTTTTAAAGCAACAGAGGACGAACTAGAACCAAAATCTCCATCCTCCTCACCATTTTTATTGAAATCAGCAAAAACATTGGCACCAGAGTCTTCCGGACTATGTCCACGTGACGAACTACAAGAAAGAAAAACAATCGGAATGATTGCTAGGTATTTTAATATTTTTTGCAACATAACTTACTTTAGGAAGGTAAAACTTACTTTCCTCAGATTTTGTACAAAAATATATCCAACTTATAATTAATACACAAAGAATTGAAAATTAATTGATACGTCGTTGACTTAAAATCTTTTTGTATTGAAGTACGGCATGGAATACAGCATCACTGACAGCCGTTTGTCCTACATCACTACCAAGATAACTCGCTTCATTCGGGTCTTGTATAAAACCAGACTCGACAAGAATACTCGGCATCGCAGTCGCTTGTAAAACCCAAATACCCGTACCTCTTTGTTTAACACCGCGATCGACTCTTCCTTGATCGACGAATTGATCTTGTACCAAAGAAGCCAAAATCAAACTACGTTCAAAAAATTTTCTCGCTTTAAGTGAAGCTGCAATTTTTGCTTCTGGCGTATTTAATAAGCTATCAGCTGTAGAATCTTTGGCCATCGCCGAGTCCGAAAACTCACCTTCCGAAGAGGAATTATCATGAATAAATTGCGTTTTACTATCATTTTTTTCCATGGACCAAATATACGTTTCAGTCCCTATCGCAGCACTTGGCGTAGTCCAATGACGATATATAGGCTCTCTGCGTGTATGTTTTTTTCTACGCTTACCTTTGCCTGTGTAATAAACATGTGTTTCATGGTCGACCACTTCAGAATGTCTTACACTTCCCGCATCATTTACGTGAATACATAAAAATAAATCACCATGATTTTCATTGGCAAATTTCGCTCTCCAACGATTTGCCTCGTTTGCATTTGTAATACCTGCAGGCAAATTTCTATCAGTACGCGTCATGATAACTCTAACCCCAGGTAAGGAATCTTTTAATTTTTGGGCTAATTTAGTAGCAATACCTAAGGCAATATCAGCCTCATTGTATCCATTACCTTCGGCTCCTACGTCTGGAAATCCATGACCAGGATCGACGATAATGGTTCTTATTTGCTGATTATTAGAACGAAGAGGTAAATTATTTAATGTTGCAGAATCTTGTCCATATCCTACCGATATTCCACCTAATAAAATTACGCTAACACACTTTTTCAAAAATTTTATCATCATATTCACGAATCATTATGGATAAGATATAACAATGTTATTCATTTACCCTTATTTTTGCCTCTTTTATAAATAAATTTACTATTTAAAGATTCACGTTTTCTATCTTGAAAATCAAATATAAATACGAGATTAGGATTAGAAAACAGATTTCCAATATGAACAATCGTGGTAAAGTTAGGGGAAAAAGATTTTGTATTGCAGTATTGTGCTGTATTACAATGATTTTTATCTCAATGGATATCAAAGCGAAGCGACACTATCCAGATTTTTTTGGAAATAATTTAACAATTTTTCCAGATACACCTATTCAAATTTTACCCAAAATAATACTTCCTGACACTATTCCAGCTTCCTATGGTAAGTTGTTATATAGTCGCTCGGGTAAATATTTATTTTCCAAACATTGGGGTGATACCTCTGATAATGTTCGGATGATGTCCTTTTATTCTTCAGATACGTTACCGGCACCAATTGCCTATTCCGCATCCGATTCCGCCGTCATCATTGTTCCTACGAAACAACTTTGGTTATATAATAAAGCTACTGTAAAGTATAAGCCAGAAGATATGACATTGGAGGCTCCAGTGATTACATTTGACCAAGCAACGGGTAATGTAAAATTTTACCAAAATAAGGATACTGTAAAGCATGACATCACAGATACAAGTTATCATCCGCTAGACATGCCGACAATAACACAAGGAAGTTCCAAAACCTTAGCAGATACAGGTATTGTCAATATTAAAACAAAAAAAGGGCTTACTAAAAATACTTACTATAACGAAGGGGAATTATTTGTACATGCCGATATAGTAAAAAAAGTTTCAGATGACGTCGCATATGCATGGAAAGGTCGATTCACAACTTGTAACCTAGATACTCCACACTTTGACTTTCGAGCAAAAAAATTAAAACTGATTACAAATAAGATTGCAGTTTCTGGGCCTGCATATCCTGAGTTTGAAGGAGTACCAATGCCTGTATTTATTCCCTTTGGGATCTATCCACTTACGCAGGGTAGACATTCAGGAATGTTACCACCACAATTTGCCAACAATGGTAGTTATGGATTAGGACTTGAGGGCTTAGGATATTATCAAGTAATGAACGATAATTGGGATATGACAGTGCGATCCAATATCTATACCTATGGTGGTTATATGTTTTCATTTAATCCTAGATATTTTAATCGATACCATTATTCAGGGAATCTACTATTTACAATGCAACAAACAGTTATTTTAAATAGTAGCACCGGTACATTTACAGATGATGAATTTACCAAAAACAAATCATTTCAGTTAACGTGGAGTCATACAATGGATAGCAAGGCGCATCCAGGCATTACATTTAGTGCAAATGTAAATGCTGGTAGTACCTCATTTAATAGATACGTTTCTAATAATGCCGTTCAGAACTTTCAGAACCAAATGAGTTCATCTATTACATGGGCCAAAACTTGGGGAGATGGAAAATACAACTTGTCTGTTGCCGCAAATCATAATCAAAATAACAATACCAGAATCGTTAATGTAAACGCGCCAACGGTCAACTTTTCCATGAATACGGTATATCCATTTGCAAAAAAGGAAGCTGTAGGTACTGCAAAATGGTATGAAAAATTAGGCATCAGTTACACAGGTACAGCCATAAACCAAATTGCATTTTATGATTCTTCCATAAGTGTCAAAAGATTAATGGATACTGCACAATGGGGCGTTACACATTCCATTCCTATTACACTTTCTCTACCTTCATTAGGGCCTGTTATGGTATCTCCATCCATATCTTATTCTCAAAATTGGTATGGTAGAAAAATGGATAGACAATGGAACTCCATTACAAACAAAGTGGATACATTAACGAGTAACTTAGGATTTTACAGAGCGCAACAGATGAGTTTTGGGGTTGCATTTAGTTCTAGGATATTTGGTAATTATAATTTTAAAAACGGTAATATACAAACCTTACACCATGAAATACGACCTACTATCAGTTTGAATTATCAACCTGATATGAACCGGAGCAATTATCAATGGCTAAGATTTAACAATAGAGCAAAATACAATGTTGCGCTTCCAAATGGGTTAACTCGTACAGTTTATGGAGACTCCATGCGTGTATCCAAATTTCAAGGTAACGTTGTCGGAGCATTTAGTGAAGGTTCATTTGGAGGTATGACTTTTGGTTTTGACAACATTTTGGAAATGAAAAAGCGCAAAAAAGAAGGAGATACGACTGAAAATAGTGATCAAAATAACAAAGTCAAATTAATTGATGGATTAAGTATTACTTCTGGATATAATTTCATGGCAGATTCCTTAAAATGGCAACCTGTAAACTTTTCATTCCGTACTACATTATTTAATAAAATCAATATCAATGGTAGCGCCGTTCTAGATCAATATGCACGCGACTCCTCGGGTATTAAGATCAATAAATTGCTTTGGAGTCAAGGCAAAGTGGGTAATTTCACCTCTGGAACGCTCTCCTTTTCCTCTTCATTTCAAAGTAAAAAATCAGATGGAAAATCCGACCAGCAACGCCTGACCGAAGCATCTGATCCCAATATTACTTATTCTGAACAGCAGCAACAATTGGATTACATCCGCAGTAATCCTGCCGAATTTGTAGATTTTGACATTCCTTGGAATGTAACAACATCTTTTGCATTAAATTATTATAAAACATTTACGACCAATTATAGATACGTCTCTACGATTACGTCGAGTTTAAACTTAAATGGCGACTTTAGTATTACGCCTAAATGGAAAGCTGGGGGTAACTTAATGTTTGATGTTAAAGCGCAAAAAGTACAGATGATGACGCTTTTCTTAACTAGGGAAATGCACTGTTGGCAGATGGCTATCAATATTACACCTATTGGATTATATAAATCTTTTAGTATCGTATTGAATCCAAAATCAGGCATTTTACGTGATTTGAAGATTAACCGTTCCCGTTTCTTCTACAATAATGGCTATTAAGATTCTAAATACGGCATAGCTTTATTAAAATCTGTTTCAGATAATTCGACAATTTATTTTCTATTAAATATTGGAAAATAATAGCAATAATTATAGTAAAAATGGACGCCACAATAAGATACAAAGGCGTATTCAAATACATTGATAATTTTGTATGGACAAATAGAGATCTAGTCCAATATTGCATCATTAAGTGTATTAAGTAAATCGAATAAGATAACTTGCCCAAATAAGATAAAAATATTGGCACCCGTAAGCCGTAATTCAATTCAGTATAGATTACAAAAAACAGAAAAATGGCAATTGGCGTTGCCCATCTTGTGATTCCATGCATGGCATCCCATCTCGTTACATAGAGGATCACGACATAAATAAAAGACAATATTAGACAAATAAAACTCCAAATTTTCCCAATCTTCCAAGTATTATTTCTAAAAATTAAAAAACCTATCAAAATACCTAATAAGAAATCCAAATTAATTGGATTGGTAATTAAATTTAAATATCCGTAAGTAAAATGATAATGATGCATCGCATCTAAAGAAAAATAACCTTTTAAAATCGTAGGTATTAATATCAAATTACATAACATCAATCCTATAAAAAAATACCAACGCCATTTGCCAAACAATAAGGAAATACCAAATAATCCATAGAAAAACATTTCATAATTTAATGTCCACCCAACACTCATAGCAGCATAACCATAAAAAGGCGCAATATCTCGTCCATTTAAAGGTATAAATAAGAAAGTTTTTTCCAAATTATTGAGAGAGACAGGATCATGTAAAAAATTAAAACCTCGCCAAACTGAAAGATAAAATAATATGGTAACGATAAAGTATAAAGGAATTATTCTTGTAAAACGATTGATCCAGAATTTAATGACGGAAGTAAAATTAAAAAGCTTTTGCGGACTGTTATTTTTGCTAATCATCATCATGATAAATCCACTCAGTATAAAAAATAAATCCACCCCCATTGCTCCCGCACCGAAAAAGCACTCACCATAATTTTTACCCTGTATTATGAATGTATCCTTTTTGTGATAAAACATAACCAAAATGGCGGCAATACCTCTCAGTGCTTGTATGCTTTGTATCGTCTTTTTTTCCTGCATTACGTGTGCAAATTAATACAACCTGAATAGTTAAAACATAAAAAAACATGGAAGTGGATTCCATGTTTTTTTATGTTTTGTATAAAGAATATATTTTCGAAAAATTACTTTCCAAAAACACCTTTTAATTTTCCTAAAAGACCACCTTCTCCACTTCCTGCACTGCCCATAATTTTCATCATATCCGAAAAACTCAATTTACTCATCAATGATTTCAAATCTAGCTTACCATCCCCTAACTCTTCTTTTACTTTTGTCAAAATAGTTGGGATTAGAGAGCTACTTAAAGTATTGGCTTTGTCATTATCGATAGAGAATTGATTGACCAATTTATTGGCAAAACTACCGACAATATTTTTAACGTGATCATTATTTTGATCTACGCCATTTTCGGAAAAAATTGCAGTCAAACTAGAGAAATTTCCAGAAGAAACTACAGACTTTAATTCTTCAGAAACAGATTCCATCGCTCCTGCAGCAATTCCTTCTGCATGTTCAGATGGCGCATCGGGATGCTCTTTTACTAAACTAACGGCGGTCTCTTTGGCTTTATTTAATAATTCTTCAAACATTCTAATTATTTTGCTGTACGATTTCAATTATCCTGCCACTTATCATTTTTGACAAATTGTCGGCATCATTTAGTCTTTTCCTCCCAACATACCTTTCAATTTATCCATCAATCCACCACCACTAAGTAAAGAACTTGCATCGCTCAAATCTACTTTACCATCATGATTTTGGTCCAATACACCTGAAAATTTGTTCAAAATATCTTGCAAGCCACCACCTTCGCCACTTCCCAATTTGGATTTTACCATATTGAAAATAGATGGAATAATTGAACTTAAAGCACCTGATTGATTAGCTAAACCAAATTTTTGTGTGATATTTTGTACGAAATTTCCGGAGATCTGCTGTACAGTTCCATTATTCTCTACACTTTCATTTCCAGAAAACAAATTGGTAAGACTTTGGAAATTACCAGACGAAATAGCGCCTTCTAAGCCCCCTTTGATAGAGTTAATCGCTTCGTTGACTACGCCGCTTTGATGTTCATTAGGTACGCCTTGATTGCTAGCAACTGTCTGACCTGCAACTTCTTTTACGGCATTGATAATAGATTCTAACATAAGTATTTATTTATAGGTTGTGAATACGACACATATAGGTTTGGGTATAGAAATCTCTTCTGTTTTCTTTGTTAATTTTCCTGTTTTTTTATCAATTTTAAATAGCTCCACAACATCTTGATCTCTAGATGCAGAGAAAAGCCAATTTCCATCTGGAGTCAAAGTGATATCTCTTGGATGTAATTTTACACTTACATTTTCTACTAACGCCAATTTTCCATCGGATAATACTTTAAAAATACTAATTGTATTTGTTTTTCCACGATTTGAAGCGTAAACAAATTTTCCATCTTTAGAAATTTTGATGGCAGAACTTCCCTTGTCATGATCAGGACTTTCTATATCTGTAGTAGTTAATGTTTGAATTTCTTTCAAATCACCTTTATTATAATCAAATGCCATCAATTTAGATTCCAATTCGTTCAAAACGTATACTTGTTTTCCATTTGGACTAAATACCAAATGTCTTGGTCCATATCCATCTGGAACTTTGAAAAAAGCTGGCGTACCATCAGAAATTGGTTGCGCTGCATTAGGATTAAAATTATATTTATATACACGATCTTCACCAAGATCAACAACAAATAAATGCTTTTGATCGGGAGCAAGCCATGTACTGTGAGCATGCGCATGATATTGATTTATATTAGGACCTTTTCCATAATGTTGAACCAATTGGTGTTGGTCCAAAATCTTACCATCTTCGCCCAATTTGTAGGTAACAAAACTGCCTCCTCCGTAATTGGCAACAAATACATTTTTATCGTCCTTATCTGTATTGACAAAACAAGGTCCGCCGCCAATACTTGGTTGGCTATTTAAAAATTCTAATTGATGTGTTTTTTCATCTAATTTGTACGCACTCACCGCTCCTTTATCTTTCTCTGCATCATTAATATCTTCATTTGCCACATATAAAAATTTGCCATTATCTGTAAAGTGCAAATAAGAAGGATTGAACGCTTCTGTCGTATTTAAAAACTTAAACGCTCCCGTTTTTGAATCAAATTCGTATAAATAGATTCCTTTACTTGCTGAATTGGTAGTGTATGTTCCAACACCTAAAAGATACTTTTGCGCCATTAAATTTGTTAAGATAAATGTCATTAAAAAAGTAGCAAACATGCATTTCTTCATTACTTAGTAGATTTGAGCTCGAAAGATAAGAATTATTATCTTTGCCCACATGCAACAGTATTTAGATTTATTAAAATATATAAAAGACAACGGTCACGAGAAAACGGATCGTACAGGCACGGGAACTTATAGCGTTTTTGGATATCAATTAAGATTTGATTTGCAAAAGGGATTTCCTTTGTTAACTACAAAAAAATTGCACCTAAAAAGTATTATTTACGAACTTTTATGGTTTTTGCAAGGCAACACCAATGTGGAATATTTGCATGAACATGGTGTAAAAATTTGGGATGAATGGGCAGATGAAAATGGAGATTTAGGTCCTGTTTATGGCAAACAATGGAGAAGTTGGGAAGGTGCAGATGGTAAAATCTATGATCAAATTACCGAAGCTATAAATACAATCAAAAATAACCCAGACAGCCGCCGTATTATCGTAAATGCATGGAACGTGGCAGATCTACCAAAAATGGCCCTTAGTCCATGTCATGCATTGTTTCAATTCTATGTAGCAGATGGAAAATTGAGTTGTCAATTATACCAAAGAAGCGCTGACGTTTTTCTAGGAGTACCTTTTAACATTGCATCGTATGCCTTGTTAACGATGATGATTGCGCAAGTTTGCGGATTAAAAGCGGGAGATTTCGTGCATACTTTCGGAGATGTGCATTTATATAAAAATCATGTAGAGCAAGCAGAAATTCAATTACAAAGAACACCCTTCTCTGCACCTACTATGAAAATTAATCCCGCCGTTAAAAATATTTTCGATTTCAAATATGAAGATTTTAAATTAGAAAATTACGAATCTTGGCCGCATATCAAGGCTCCAGTAGCGATTTAAGTTTTAGACAAACTTACCTATGACAAAATTGATTTTACCTACATTTAGACATTACTTATATATTCTTACCTTATGTGTTTCAAGTATATTTTTATTTCCCAATAAGAATATGCTTGCACAGACACATTTGCTTCCAATCAATCAACCAGAGCAAGATGCATGCACAGCAATCAATCTTTGTGGTACAACTTTTACATCTCCGTATTCTTATCAAGGAATTGGCGCGCAATCCGACTTACAAAATACGCCCTGTGGATCAGGAGAAGCAAACTCTGTTTGGTTAAAATTTACAGTAAAATCTGCGGGGAATATTGTCTTTCAAATTAAACCTATTGACACAGGTGATGACTATGATTTCGCCGTTGTAAAAAGCGACAATTGTGGACCATTTACTGAAAGTCAAGTTGTTCGCTGTAATTTTAATAACAATCTACCAGGAAGCAACATTAATGGCATTGTAGGTCTTAGTTTAACAAGTACAGAACCCTCAATCCAAGGAGGGACTACCGGTCATAGCTTTGCACAATACATTGATGCGTCAGCTGGGGACGTTTATTATGTAATGATAAATAATTTTGGGAAAGGTACATCTGGCAATGATATTTCTGCAGGATTTTCCATTGACTTTACTGGAACTACTGCGATTTTTGAAAATACGTCTGATCCTACATTAGGAACTGCGCAACTAAATCCTTCTAATGGAAAACAATTAACTGTGCAACTTTCCAATTATGCACTTTGTAATTCTATTGCTGCCAATGGTTCAGATTTTTATATTGCAGACCATCCAGAAATAAAAATTTTGAGCGCGTATGGTGTTAATTGTACCGAATCCACTGGATATACCAGTAGCATTGTACTCACTACAGATAATTATCTTCCAAATGCGGACTACACCATCAATTTACAAAAAGGAACGGATGGCAATACAATTATTGGTCTTTGTGGAAATGAGACTTTACCAACTGACAAAACTGCGTTAACTATTGCGCAAACTCCATTTGGGAATTTAATTCCTACGTTTATTAGTTGTGATAAAATACATGTCAAATTTCCCATCTCAATTGATTGTCAAACTATAAAAACAGACAAAAGTCAATGGATTTTAAATGGACCAGGCAATCCACAAATAACTCAAGTAACTAAAAATTGTACAAATAATCAAACTACCGAGATCACATTGCAATTATCCAGTCCCATTAATGACACAGGAAAATATAGTTTACAAATGGTCAATTCAGATTTCAATAATAGCATCATTTCTATTACAGGCAGTCAATTATCATCTGACAGTGTATTTTATTTTTCCAAATTTGATTTTGAAACGATAACAATTCTTCAAGATAGTGTTCTTTGTAGGTTTGGAAATACAACAAAGCTTTCTGCACTAGATCAAAATAAGTCATTTAATCATTTTACGGACTATAATTGGACGGTTGAAAACAATACTGGAATTTTAAATGATCAATTAGACAATAGGATAAACTTTCTTATTCAGAAAAGTGATGCCATTGTAAATTTGGAAATTTTAGATGATAAAAATTGTTTAATCAACGCGTCCATTCAATTGGATACGATTACAGACAGAGTAAGATTTACTCCATCACAAACGACAATTTGCTATAATGATTCTATAACATTCAAATTATCAAATAATTATTCTTCCACCAATTGGTTTGTAAATAATTTGGATTCTTTGTATAGCACAACTTCAAATTGGATATACCATCCTACGCAAAATGGAAATGAAGAAATCTTATTAATTACCAAATCCAATAGTGGTTGTACCGATACATTGTCCACAAATATTACGGTCAAACCAATTCCTGATCTACAACTAGCATTTACTGACAAAACCATTCAATATGGGAAAATAACACAACTCATTGCTAGCGGAGCAGATAATTATATTTGGTCACCTAACATTTACATAGATAATATTTATAGTAGCCATCCAAATATTCAACCCGAAAAAGACATCGTTTATTTAGTCAAAGGGGGCGCTTCTAACGAATGTTATGACACAGCATCAGTACATATCAACTTAGACATTTCAAGATATTCCTTTATTCCAAATGCCTTTACACCTAATGGTGATGGCAGGAATGATTATTTTCGACCTAAAATCTTAGGAAACTTCACACATTTTCAAGTAATCATATTCAATCGCTGGGGACAAAAAGTATTTCAGTCAAATAATCCAGACAATTATTGGGATGGTACTATAAATGGAAAAAAGGCTGACGCGGGCACTTATATTTACAATTGCACGTTTCAGCCAGAGGGAAAAAATCTTATTACAGAAAAAGGCACTTTAGTATTAATTCGTTAAACTATTTCCTTTTCCATACTTGAAAACTATACGGATCTGTATTTTTTTCATCCTTTGGAAAATCTTGACTCGACTCTAATACCCATTTTTTCTCATCCAATTCAGGAAAAAAGGTATCGCCATCTTCAACAACTTTATGTACACGAGTGAGAAGAACCTTATCTACTTTTGGTAATAGTTGTTTGTAAATTTCTCCTCCACCAATGATATAGAGTTGTTTATAGTTTTTCTCTTTCGCAATAAAAATTGCGTCATCTAAACTATTCACGACCACTGCACCATCAAAAGCCAAATCTTTATTTCTTGATAAAATAAAATTAAATCTACCAGGAAGCGGCTTGCCATGACCGAAAGATTTAAAGGTATTCGTACCCATCAAGACGGGCATACCCCAAGTCATATTTTTAAAATAACGCAGATCAGAAGAAAGTGACCAAGGCATATCACCATTGCGACCAATTACATTATTTTCTGTTGCCGCAACTATAATTATTAATTCCATAATTTCATTATTTAAATAAAGATTCTGCAATCGCAATATTTTCTGGTTTACCTACATCAACTAAATTATAGTCTCCAGGATCAAATGATTTAATAACGCTCTTCACCGCTAAATCCAAATACAGATCTATAATCGAAAATTTGCCGACTTTTCTAATTAAAGGAAACATAACGTCACTAATTACATGTACGCCACTGAATGCCTTTGGGATATATTCTTTCGCACCTTTCGCAATTTTTTTCTCCCCTGTATTTACATTTTCCCAACCAGCCAATTCATTATTTTCATTAAATAAAAGATGGCGAGTACTCGTACGATTGCTTGTAGCCAATGTTGCTAAGGCTTTAGATTCTTTATGACTTGCGATCATTTTATCCAAAGGTAAATCAGTTAAAATATCTGCATTCATCGCTACAAAAGCCCCATCTCCTTTCAACAAACTTTCTGCTTTTTTCAGTCCGCCGCCAGTTTCTAACACTTGACCTGATTCATCCGAAAAAGTTACTCTACTGCCCCAACCAGCATTTTCAGCAACCTCATTTCTAATTTGATCTGGGAAATGATGAATATTGACAACTACATCAAATATTCCATAGCCTTGCAAATATTCTATCGTTCGCTGTAGTAAAGTTTTACCATTCACTTCCGCCAATGCTTTTGGATGATGATCGGTCCACGGTTTTAATCTTGTACCCAAACCAGCCGCAAAAATCAATGCCTTCATGTATATTTATAGTTTGAATATTTTTAATTTATTTCACCCAATTTTGCCTGTTGCTATGATTGGCTAGCACTTTGAGTTTGTATTTATTCCTTAAGTGCCTTGCCGTTTGTTCAGCGGCAAACACACTACGATGTTGACCTCCAGTGCATCCGAAATTGATTTGCAAATTTTTAAATCCACGTTCCAAATAATTTTCAACAGAAATATCAATCAGATCAAATACACTATTCAAAAATGTATTCATCTTTGTTTTTTGCTCTAGAAAATCTTGTACAGGCTTATCCAAACCGCTTAATTTTTTATATTCATCAAAACGACCAGGATTTAAAATTCCACGACAATCAAATATAAATCCACCACCATTATCGGAATCGTCCGAAGGCAGACCTTTTTTATAAGAAAAACTATTCACCTCAACGACTAATGGGGTTGTCTCATCCGCTTGAATACATTCAAATTGTTCTATAACTTCATCTGAAACTATAATTTTGAGCATTCGGTCAAATTCTGGCAAATCTATCCCTATCAACCGATTCTCTACAAACCATTTCAGATTACGCAATGCTAATGGAATACTCGTTAAGAATTGTGCTTTTCTTTCAAACAACCCTCTAAATCCGTAAGCACCTAACACTTGCAACAATCTTATTAGAACAAATCCTTTGTATTGATTGATAAATAATTCCTTATCGACATCGTGTGATAATAATTCACTAGCATAGCCAAAATAATCATTGAGCAAGGAAGATTTCCACTCATCACTCAATTGAGCTCTTGCCTGCCAAAGTAGAGATGCCGCATCATATTGCATCGAACCTTTCATTCCTCCCTGATAGTCAATAAAATATACTTCTCCATTATTGACTATAATGTTCCTACTTTGAAAATCGCGAAACATAAAATATTTGAATCGTGATTGACGTAAAAATACCGCCAAAGCCTCGAAATCATTGAGCAACGCCTGTTTATCATAGGGCTGCTTCAGCGTATCTAAAAAATAATATTTGAAATATAAGAGGTCACTTAATATCGCTTCTTTACCAAACTCTCGTGCAGTCAAACATAAATTATAGTCCAAACCAGCGTCTCCCAAAATTTGAAACTTAGCCAATGCTTGCAAACTTTTTTTGTATAGTTCGTACACTTCAGGACATTTTCCTTTCGATTCCAATTCATCAATCAAGGATATTTTACCCAAATCTTCTTGTAAATATATGGTATGACTATCATCCATAGTGTAAATCTCCGGCACCGGCAAACCTTTAGATTTAAAGTGCGAAGTAAATGTAATGAATGTATCATTTTCCTGAACATTGATATTATAGGTTGCTATCACCGTTTTATCATTATCAAAAATTCTGAAATATACACGGTCGCTCCCACTCTGTGGCAGTTTTTCAATTCGGCTTGCATTTTTCAAAAAACGTTGTTGATACAAGGCATTTATTCTATCAATAAGTTCCATATTACTAATCTTCTTATAAATTGGGTAAATTTAGACAAATATTTTTCTTTCTTTGTATAAATGACAAACTTGATATATGTCCACGGAAAATAAATATACAAATAAGTTAGTAGATGAATCTAGCCCATATCTATTGCAACATGCGCATAATCCGGTAAACTGGTATCCTTGGGGCGAGGAAGCATTAGAAAAAGCAAAAACAGAGAATAAACCGATATTATTAAGCATAGGTTATGCAGCCTGCCATTGGTGTCATGTCATGGCGCATGAGAGTTTTGAAAATGAAGAAACCGCTCACATAATGAATGATTGGTTTATCAATATAAAGGTCGATCGCGAGGAACGTCCTGATCTGGATCAAATATATATGGATGCGCTACAAGCCATGAATGGCAATGGAGGTTGGCCTTTGAATGTATTCCTCACTCCCGAATTAAAACCTTTTTATGGAGGCACCTATTTTCCGCCACAAAGAATGTATAATCGTCTGAGTTGGACAGAATTATTGGCAACGATTCATGATGCTTTTTACAATCGAAAGGATACCGTTGATCTACAAGCAAATAATTTGATGCAACATTTACAAACGGCCAATACAATCGGTACTCCTCGTTCCAATCCTGGGATATTTTCACAAGAACATTTAGATGCTTTACATGACGAGATTCAACGTGTCTTTGATAGTGAATGGGGCGGTTTTTCTCAAGCACCTAAATTTTTACAAACGTTTTCTCTTCTTTACGAATTACGACATTATTATTATAGTCAAGATGTGTCCGCATTAAATGCAGCAACTTTCAGCTTGGATAAAATGATTGCTGGTGGCATTTACGATCAGATTAGAGGTGGCATTTCACGTTATAGTACAGACAAAAAATGGCAAGCACCCCATTTTGAAAAAATGTTATACGATAACGCATTATTTATATCTACACTAAGTGAGGCATATGCATTAACCAAAAATAAAAACTATAAATGTATTATTGAGCAAAGCATTGCATTTATAAACGCAGAATTGAGGTCAGAAAATAACGGATTTTATAGTTCTATTGATGCAGATAGTGAAGGTATTGAAGGGAAATTTTACACTTGGACACGTAAAGATATTGCGGACGTTTTAGGAGAAGATACGGATATGTTCTGTAAAATTTTTGATATATGGGAAGAAGGAAATTGGGAGCATACAAATATCCTATGGAAGCCGGAACGTTTAGAAAAATTTGTAGTTCAATTAGGAATTCCATTAGAGGATTTAGAGATGAAGATTCGTGTTTGTTCGGATAAATTACTATCGGTTAGAAATAAAAGAATCAGACCGGCAACAGATGACAAATTCATTTTATATTGGAATGCTTTAATGATCAAAGCGCTGTGCCAAGCTGGAAATGTTTTAAAAAACGAAAAATATATTGAGCAAGCAATTCTGTCTATGGATTTCTTGGAAAATAATTTTATTCAAAATGATCAATGGTTACATAGTTGGAAAAACAATTCGGGAAAAATATTTGCTTTTTTAGATGATTATGCATCGCTCATCGACTGTTATATTCATTTACACGAATCCACTAACCATTTGGAATATTTGAATAAGGCTATAAAATGGGTAGGATATGTAGAGAAAAATTTTAGTTCTTTGAGTACGCTATTTTTCTATACATCCAAAAGTCAAACCGATATAGTTCTCAGAAAAAAAGACATTTACGATAGTGCAACCGCCTCAGGCAATGCCATCATGGCAACCAATTTGAATTATTTAGGAAATGCATTAGACAAAAAAGAATGGAAAGAGCGCGCCGCTCAAATGTTATTATCCATTGGCGGCGGGATTGTACATTATCCCATTTCATTTGGACAATGGGCTTTGTTATTACAAACAATTACCAAAGGATATAATGAAATCGCTATAGTAGGAGAAAACTATAAATCTGTTATAAGAAATATCAATGAAATCTACATCCCAAATAAAATATTATTTGGTGCGATAACAGGAATTAATAAATATCCACTTTTAGCAGACAAATCAACAAAGGATGAAACTTTAATTTATTTATGCGAAAACTATAATTGCAAAACTCCCGTCAAAACAATAGAAGCATTTAAACAAATATTACCTAACTATACTTCGGCATAAACATTTTTCAAAGATTCCTCTTCAGCAATCGTTCGAGTAGGTACGCCATCTACATAATGCCATTTCACTAGTCGAATCTTTCCTTCTTGTATTTCGATACCGGTAATCGTACCATCAGAGTAGCAACAGCAACCGGTATTGAAATAAGAAGGTTTCATCGTCATAAATTCGCTACTCAAAATATCATTGTCCTTTGCACGGTAAGGTATTTCATTCATAATTTGAGAGATGGCATCCGTATCGTTTTTTTCCTTTGCACGAAATAACTGCAAGTATAGTCGCTCTATATGTGTTAATGATTTGAATACGGGTTGATGTGTATGTCCCGTTATTAAAATCATTTTCTCCTTATTTTTACTCCAATTATACATAATCGAATTATGCACAGATTTTAGCCATTGAGAACTTGCAGGACTATTTATATTTATTTGTAAAAATGCTTGCAAAGGCCCCCAAACTGAAGATACAAACCAACGACTTAAAGGATTACCGTCACTTTGTTTATCGCCTTGATGTCCATGTGCACAAAAAATAGTCAATCGTCCATTGTCTTCTATTTGTACATTTAAACGTACGGCTTCATAAATAGGAAAATTTTGATAGTATAGTTTCTTTAAATTGATATTAGCATTATGAATCAAACTCCAATACAAATCATGATTGCCAAATACTTTGAATAGTTTATTTTTTTGAACAAATTCTCTTTCAATTTTGAAAGCATTGGGATGTCCTTTTTCTACAGATTGAAGTGGAAATTTCCATAGTTCTTCACAATCTCCTAAATTAATGAATGAAGCATCTAACCGATTATAGTACTCCAATGCAGCAATATAATTTTTCTCTGCAGACACAAAATCATCCGCACCATTTCCATTCCCTTTATGTTGATCACTAAAAATAACCACTAAATCATTTGGTCTAACATTCAAACTGATACAATTCTCAGCGTTATCATTTTGAGAGGTTGAATACAATTTATCCAAAGCGGCGAAAACCTCTCCTTCTTTTGGATTGGCTCCAAATAGTTTACTAATCGCCAATGCGGGCTTTCGTAGTAAAAATCTCATTACATTTCCAAACACACTCATACTTTCCTTTTCTCCTATAAAAATACTTGAAATATAATTGTAGTTACATAATTGTAATATTTAGAAACAATATAATAACATAAAAAAGCCCACAAGTAAACTTGTGGGCTTTTTAAATATTTGAATAATTATTCCTTATTTAAACAAAGGAAATAATTCTTTTGCCAAATTAACCATTTTCTTAATACCATCATCAGGTAATTTACCCGCTTTGAAATCTGCTAATACATCAGGTAATTTTGAATCCATTTCCATCAAGAATTGTTTTTCAAAATCTCTTACTTTATTTACAGGAACTTCACGCAATAAACCTTTTGTACCTAAATAGATCATCGCAACTTGTTTCTCAACAGTATATGGAGAGAACTGCGCTTGTTTCAAAATTTCCACGTTACGAGCACCTTTATCCAAAACTAATTTAGTTGCAGGATCTAAGTCTCCACCAAATTTAGAAAACGCTTCCAATTCACGATACATCGCTTGGTCCAATTTCAAAGTACCAGCAACTTTTTTCATGGATTTAATCTGAGCGCTACCACCTACACGACTTACGGAGATACCTACGTTGATCGCTGGACGGATACCAGAGTTAAACAAGTTACTTTCCAAGAATACCTGACCATCTGTGATGGAGATAACATTTGTAGGAATATACGCACCCACGTCACCAGCTTGTGTTTCAATGATTGGTAAGGCTGTTAAGCTACCACCACCTTTTACAAGATGTTTCATTGATTCTGGTAAATCGTTCATATTCTTAGCGATTTCATCATTATTGATGACTTTCGCAGCTCTTTCTAACAAACGGCTATGCAAATAGAATACGTCTCCAGGATATGCTTCACGACCAGGAGGACGACGAAGTAACAAAGACACCTCACGATATGCAACTGCTTGTTTGGATAAATCATCATAAATGATCAATGCAGGCAAACCCCTATCACGGAAGAACTCACCAATCGCTGCACCAGCAAATGGAGCGTAGAATTGTAATGGAGCTGGTTCAGATGCAGTAGCAGATACGATAACCGTATAAGGCATTGCACCATTTTCTTCCAATGTTTTCATTACAGATGCAACAGTAGACGCTTTTTGTCCAATGGCAACATATATACAATAAACTGGTTTACCAGCTTCGAAAAATTCTTTTTGGTTGATAATAGTATCAATACAAATAGCAGTTTTACCTACTTGACGGTCACCAATAATCAACTCACGTTGTCCACGACCGATTGGAATCATCGCATCAATTGCTTTGATACCAGTTTGCAATGGTTCTTTTACTGGCTCA
The DNA here is from genome assembly GCF_004337365.2 of Rhizosphaericola mali. Taxonomy (GTDB): domain Bacteria; phylum Bacteroidota; class Bacteroidia; order Chitinophagales; family Chitinophagaceae; genus Rhizosphaericola; species Rhizosphaericola mali. Next base: position 3,347,264 of record NZ_CP044016.1, read on the forward strand.
CGGAAGATAACACCAGGAGCTTTACGCTCGATAGGCATTTCATAAGTTTCTCCTACGATTGGACCTTTACCATCGATAGGTTGACCTAATGTATTTACAACACGACCTAAAAGACCGTCACCAGCTTTGATAGAAGCGATCTGACCAGTTCTTTTAACTTTATCACCTTCTTTGATAGCGTCACCTTCACCCATCAATACCACACCCACATTTTCAGCTTCAAGGTTTAAGGCAATAGCTTTTACACCATTTTCAAACTCAACCAATTCACCAGAAGATACGTTATTCAAACCGTAAACACGAGCGATACCATCACCCACTTGTAATACAGTTCCTACCTCTTCTAATTCCGTAGTTGTATCAAAGCCGCTTAATTGCTGCCTTAATATTGCGGAAATTTCATCAGGCTTAATCTCTGCCATATTTTATAGTTTATACTTTCCTTTTGGAAATAATTTTAAGAAATATATTAAATAGCTGCTACTAAATTATTGTTTTGAAAAATCAATTTCAAATCATTCAATTTCTTAGATACACTAGCATCAATTAGATTATTATTAAATTCTAATATGAAACCACCAATGATAGACGGATCAATTTTAGAAGTCAATTGTATGCTTTTGAATCCTGCTTCTTGCTTTAATTTATCAATAATACTGTTTTGCAATGCAGCATCTATCGGCAATGCCGTAGTCAAAGATACCTCGTGGATACCTTTTAATTTGTTGTATTGCTCTACATAAGCCCCAGCGATTTGAGCTAAATAATTGGCGCGATTTTTCTTTAAAACCAAAGTTATAAATGCCCAACTTTGTTGTGAAACATTCGCCTTAACGACTGCAGATACAGCGGCAAGTTTTTTGTCTTCACTGATGATTGGACTCGCCAAAACATAGTCAAATTCTTTACTAGCTTTGCAAAGTTCAATGATATATTGCATATCCGTATAAGCCGCATCTAATTGATTTTGCTGTTGGGCAAATTCAATCAAGCTTTTTGCATATACATTAGCTAAACGAGGATTACGCATTCTGTTTTAAAATTCTAGTTGTAAAATTATCCAATTACAGGAGAAATTAGTTCAATTTAATTTCAGAAGTCAATTGGTTAATATAATTTTCTTGTTGGCTTTTATCAGCCAATTCTCTACCGATTACTTTTTGAGCAATTTCCAATGCGATGCTACCTACTTGATTTTTTACATCAGCAATAGCTGCATTTTTTTGTGCGGTAATCGCTTGTTGTGCTTCAGAGATCAATTGTTCTTTTACACGTTGACCTTCTGTTTGTGCTTCGGAAATGATACGCTCTTTACTAGCATTTGCATCTTTCAAAAGATTTGCTCTTTCTTCGATTGCTTTTGCCAATAATGCTTCGTTTTCAGATTTCAAGCTAGCCATTTCAGACTTTGCTTTTTCAGCTGCTGCAAGAGCATCTGCGATTCCAGATTCACGTTCATTTAACGTCTTCAAGATGGGTTTCCATGCAGCAGCTCTTAAAATAAGCAATACAATCACGAAAGCGATCAAAGAGTAAAGAACGATACCTAATCCAGGATTTAATAATTCCATATTATATTTTTTCTTCTTTTGTAAGAATAAGCTGAAAAAAGTAAAAATTTACCGTATCTCCGCCCTGTGCTTTGATACGGCAAAAATTTTGCAGTAATTATTTCAATACTGCTAATAAACCTGCGATAACTGCGAAAAGGGCAACACCCTCGATGAACGCAGCAGTCAAGATCATGCTACCACGGATATCGCTAGCAGCTTCTGGTTGACGAGCGATGCTTTCACATGCGCTTTTACCGATCATACCAATACCAATACCAGCACCGATTGCAGCAATACCTGCACCGATTGCTCCACCTACAGGAGCTGAACTAACAGCTTGTAACAATGTGTTTAACATACCAATTGTTGTTTAAAAAATAAAAATAAAAAATTTGAATAAATGTCTTGGTTACTTAATATTAATGATGATCCTCAACAATAGATTGACTGATAAATACTGCAGTAAGATTGGTGAAGATGAACGCTTGGATAAATGCAACCAATAACTCTACGCAATCCATAAAGATGACGAATAGAATAGATACTGGTGAAAAACCATAACCAGCGACTGGAGACATTTGTCCGAATATAAATATTAAGGAAATAAAACTCAAAATTACGATGTGTCCTGCTGTCATGTTCGCAAAAAGACGAATCATCAAAGCCGCGGGACGAATAACCATACCTAATAATTCTACTGGAATCATTAATATTTTTACAGGAACTGGTACACCAGGGAACCAAAATACGTGTCCCCAGAATTTACCATTTGTGCTGAACACAATCACAATAAACGCGATAATTGCCAATACAAAGGTAAATGCAATATTACCAGATACGTTAGCTGATCCTGGGATCAACCCCAATAAGTTATTAATTAAGATAAAGAAAAATACCGTCAATAAGAAAGGCATATATCTTTCATAATTGTGTCCCAAATAAGTTTTTGCAACATCATCTCTTACGAAAGTGATAACTGGCTCAACTGCATTTTGGAAACCACTTGGCGCTTTATTCGCACCTGTTTTTTTGTATTTTTTAGCAACGGATAACATGATGACAATTAATAATACAGAAGCAAATATTAATTGTGCAGCACCTTTAGTTACAGAGAAATCATAATATTTAGTAGTAACACCTGTTGGAAGAGGTTTACTAAAAGACATTAAAGAAGAATATACTACAATAGTTGAATCAACAGATCCATCTTCATGAGCACCTACAAGAGAACTACCTTCTTCATCAGAAAATTTAAATCCTTTATACGTTTCTCCTTCTTCAATATGTGAAGCAGAAAAAACAACCAATCCTTTCTCTGGAGAAAATAAAATAATTGGCAAAGGCAAACCAAAATGCGCCTTTCCAAAACTTAATATATGGAACTGGTGCGCATCCAATACGTGATTAATTATAGATTTTCCGGCATTATAAGCCTCTTTTTCCTTACTTTCTTGCTTTTCTTGCGCATTTACAAGATTTAGATGAAACACGGAAAATACCGTGAAAACCAATACCAATAAGCGTTTCAAGCCTTTTGAAGTCATACCTTTGAAAAATTTGGCGCAAAGATACATAGACTAAGTATAAAAAAAGATTTTACAGCAGAAAAATTATACAGAAAGTTATAAATATCTTAACAAAGAAAATCTTAACTTGCCCATTAACCCAAACCTCCTGCCACACTAATACCAATTATTAATAAAACAATTAATGTAATAACGATATACAGTTTGTCTTTTTCCAAAATAAATCCAAGCAGGGAGAATATAACTCTAATAGTTGGAGTAATTATCAAAACGATTATACCCAATTTCACAATTTCTTCTCCATGCAAATTCCCAATACCTTTAAATACATTGGTTAAATAATCAAAAAAACTATCGTCCTTCTCAATGAAATGAGCGTATTTACTTGCGACTTTTTCTGAACCATGATCTTTCAAATAAAAGATACCACCAATTAATGAAACTGCTAAGGAAAGATAAACGCCATATCGTAAAACATTACCAATGGCGGTCTGAATATTGGAGTCTTTAATACGTGCCATCTTTTAAAATTTGTGATTAAATCCGTTATATATCATGTTGATAGCCAATAACAATATCACTACCGAAAAGAATAAACGTAATTTCTTTGGATTACTTTTTACCAATATTTTTGCACCTAACATTGCGCCTATTAAAACGCCAATTACGACAGGCATACATAGGCCAGGTTCTATATATCCCCTTTGTAAATAAACAAATGCCGACGCTGTAGCGGTTACGCCCATCATAAAATTACTTGTTGTCGTAGACACTTTAAATGGAACCTTCATTATATTATCCATGGCTATTACTTTGAATGCACCAGAACCGATACCTAACAATCCAGATAAAATTCCAGCCACAGACATCATTGAAAAGCCTCCTCCTACATTTTTAATACCATAAGCCACTGGACCTTCTTTAGTTGGGTAAGAGGATGGCAACTTTAACCAAGTAGCGGCTTTACTAGAAGTAATTTGTACATGTTCGGCTTTCTTGCGTAAAGAATTAAGTCCATTAAAAATCAATACAAATCCAAAAAGTATTGCCACTAAATTTGCAGGAGCAAATGCGGCAATGACCGTACCCAAAACTGCACCGATAGTTGTAGCAATTTCTAAAAACATTCCCATACGAATATTGGTAATCCCTTCTCGTACATAAGCGGCAGCTGAGCCAGAAGAGGTGGCAATCACTGAAACCAATGCTGTACCAATTGCATAATGTAAATCGACCCCCAGCAGGACAGTCAATAAAGGAATGATGATAACACCACCACCTAAACCGGTGAGAGAACCTATCAATCCTGCAGACACCGCACCAAAAAAGACAAGTAAGGTAAATTGATATACGTCCATTCTTTTTATTTAATAATAAAGTATTTAAACAAAGATAATATTTAACAATAGACTAATTTGGTCTACTAATCTCTATACATTCATTTGTGCAATAGCATGATGCGCATCAGCACTTAATTTTGTTAACTTCCAATTATACCATTTTACAGGAATTGTTTTTTTCATTAAGGTATCTATGTTACGCATTCCCACCAAATTCCACACACCATGTAATTTACCGAAAAAAGAGGTATTCAACGCTCTTAAACTCATCGCAAATCCACTTTCCAAATATTCCATATGATGCCAATATCCACCAGGCATAAATAATGTATCTCCTGGTTCTAATATAACATCATATCCTTTTGCATATTTCAATGCGGGAAATTTTACATAATCAATTTTGCTTTTTTTCAAATCATAATAATTAGAAAAATCTGCCATACTTAACACTTCAAATGGCTTTCGATACAATTTGTGCTCTTCCTCATGTGGAAACAATAAAACACGTTTTCTTCCGGCAAATTGCGTATGCAAAATATGACTTAAATCAATATCAAAATGCATATGCGTTATTGCCCCTTCTCCCCCAACGAATAACATCGGCATTGTTTTTACAAAACCACGCATTAATTCATCAGGCCAGGTAAAATCATTTTTCATCTGAGGGGCTTTACTAAATACATTAAATAAAAATATACGCCACGCCGCAGGACCTTGTCGGATCATATCAATGTATTCTCCAAAAGTTGTATAATCATCCGCTTTATTAATGGGTGTATACGCATCGCTCTTTACATTATTATATATACCCACTTTTTCTGTCCCTGCCATTTCTTTTAAATAATTCCAATTCCATTTATGAAAAGCTGACCAATTGTGTGATAAGTTCTTTATTACGACAGGTTTATTATGTCGATAATAAATTTCTTTAAAATCTGAAGGCGAAATGGTCCCAACTGTATCTACTTTATTTAAAATCATAGTAACTACATTCTAACATTTGACAAAATTATACGTAATTTTTTTAGACATATTCCATAGAGCATACTTGTAAATATATCATTTATAATTTTTTGTAACTTGCCAATCAATAATTAATAAAGATTTATAATGAAACATTTAAAGACATCAATTTACTCACTTCTGGTATTGGGAAGTGTCCATGCACAAAAAAAGCCTACAATAGCAATTAAAAATACATTGTATGCCGGTGAAGGTATTGTAACGGTCAACGTGAGTAAATTGACAGACAAGGCTGGGAAATATTTTTTAGCAATTGGAAGAGATCAAGATAGTAGTACCATTATTGATGGCAAATTACATTTTAAAAAGAAATTGGAAGAACCTGCGGTTGCTTATCTTATGTTCCGCCCAGAAAACTCCGATCCTAATAGTCGTCTTAAACCAAAAGATTATTTTACCTTTTATTTAACGCCTGGATCTACAGAAATTGTAACAGACGACTCAATTGCTGGAGCAAAAATCATTCATGAAAATGCCTTCCAAAAAGATTATGCAGATATTAATGCAAAACAAAAAGCATTCAACAACACAGAGTTGAAACCTTTAATGGAAGAATATAAAGTTGCATCACAACAAAATGATAAAGCAAAAGCGGAAGCTATTGGTGAAAAATTTGATTCTTTACAAACTGCATTTAAAGAAAACACAATTAAACCTTTTATCATTTCAAAAGCAAAAACCAGCCCAGTAGCACTTACATTTTTGCAAGACTATATTGGTTACAGTGTAGACTATCCAACAATCAACCCATTGTACGAGGCATTGAGTCCTACATTAAAAGCGTTACCATCAGGTAAGACTATTGGAGAAAAGTTGGCTTTGGCAAAATCTACTCAGATTGGACAACCGGCAATTGATTTTACACAAAATGATACTTTAGGTAATCCAGTAAAATTATCCGACTTCAAAGGGAAATATGTATTAGTCGATTTTTGGGCAAGCTGGTGTGGACCATGTAGAGGGGAGAATCCAAATGTTGTAGAAGCCTTTAATAAATATAAAGATAAAAACTTTACCATTTTAGGCGTTTCTTTTGACGGAGGAAATACAAGAACAACAAAAGAAGCTTGGTTAGGAGCTATACACGCAGATCATTTAACATGGAATCATGTTTCAGACTTACAAGGTTGGAATAATGCAGTAGGCAAATTGTATGGTATCCAATCCATTCCTCAGAATATATTGGTAGATCCTAACGGTAATATTGTTGCAAAAAATATACGCGGTGAAGAATTACAAAAAACACTTGCAGGAATTTTTAAATAAAGATTATTAATTACAAATCAAAAGGGTTCGGAATGAAAACATTCCGAACCCTTTTGATTTGTAAAAAAAATGGTCCAAATATAGATATATCTAGACCAAACACTTTAAACATTTAAGCAATTAACTTTAGTATTATAAAGTTAATGAATCTTAAATTAAATACAACAATCTCTTTACGCAAACGATTGAAATTGATATAAATCAATAAATAATTGTTTTTATAAAGAGATTGCTATAAAATCCTCTACTTATTTGGAAACAGAGAATGAATTTATTTCTACCCCAAAATTGGTACTAATCGTAGCATAATTAGTTGTTAAAATCTTCAACGGTATTGCATAACTAGCACTATAATCAAATTTAGAATTAGGACGAATGGTAATATGTGCGTAAGCTTGTGCCTGACCTTTTTTAATTGTTACACTTGTAGAAAAGCTATAGGTACTGCTATCAGGACAAGTGTAGGAACTACCTTGATCTGTATTGAAAGCACGCAAACTTGCGGTATCTACTCCTAATGTTAAATTAACATCTTGTGGTGCCGTTCCGGTAGGACCACCTACCATCACTATTGCATCAAAACCTGTCGTATCGTTCGTTAAAGTAAGATCGGGAAAATCATATTGCGGATAAATGGGTAAATTTCCATTAACGCCTTGACCATCAGAGCCTCCATTATCTTGAAACATTACAACTTCATTCGACCCTGATGTACTACTCATACTAGGAGCATCTGTATCTTTAAGGCAAGAGGTTAAACTGAAAACAACACTCCCTAATGCCAAAAACATAATTTTATTTAAACTTAGAATTTTCATATTTTAATTATTTAGCCCAGAAAATTAATGATGTATAAACACTAATATCAGATGGTACATTACTAGAATTAAGGGAATACTCTGTAGATGGATAAGGCAATCTTGTTGGTAAATGATCCGGACGGGTAGCCTGAGATTGTGTAGATGCAAATGAATATACTGCATTGTTAGTAACAGTAGTTGATGTCGCAGGGTAACCAGTTCTTCTATATTCGTTCCATGCCTCAGCACCATTAATAAAATCTAAAGCAATATATTTTTGCGTAATAATTGCCTCAATCTTTTCTGCGGTTGTCGTAGCTATATCAAAATTAGCCAAATAGCTAGTACTATTTTTAGTAATATAACTTGTCGCATCCGCTGCAGGATCTAAACCACTTTCCAATATATTAGTTGGTAATTTGTATAGATAGTTAAATGATGCGGCTATCCCCTTATTAAAATCAGACTTTGCGTCTTGCGTCAAAATACCTCTAACATCCGCTTCCGCTTGTAAGAAATCAGATTCGGCTAATAACATTAAGGGTTCTCCCATATTTGGACCTTTCATTACTCCAATAGCATTACCTAATCCTGTACCACTTCCTGTACCAGAATACCATGCACCTGCAGTTGCCGGAGAATTAGCAATCGTACCAGAGCTTACGCCCATTTGATTAACTGGTGTTTTAGGAAAATTATAGAATATCGCAGCACCACGCGCACTATCACTTAGTTTCGCTCCATTATAATATCCCATAATATAATATGTCGGATTATAATCTCTTAATCCAGCAGACCCAGTGTAACTAGCCACCCAAGTACCCCAAGATGGATTAACCTCCCCTGTTGCTAACTTATAACCAGGATTTACTATAGCATCATCTGCCAAAAATCCATCAGTTGTAAAGGTCGTATTAGAAAATGTAGTAGCACTTGAGGCTCTGATAATTAATCTTAATTTCAGAGTATTCGCAAATTGTTTCCAATAAGTCATATTACCTGAAAAAAGAGGATCAGTACCACTTGTAAAGGAAGTTACACCAGTAGTGGCTGAATTTATTTCGGTAATTGCCGAGTCTATATTATTTGCCAATGACACATAAATAGATGCAGCATCATCATATTTTGGAGTTACATAGCTACTACCTTTCAATGCATCAGAATAGGGAATGTTGTTGAATTCATCTACTAACATTTCATACACGTATGATTTTAAAATTCTTGCAGCTGCGCCATAATAGGTATAACTATCATTTCCTTCAGAAATATTGATTATTGACTGCAAATTTTCTAAAATACTATAACCTGATGCCCAATAACCATTTCCTTGCGTTGTTGGATAATTATAAGTCCAAGTGGCACCAAAGCCACCATATCCACCAGCATTAGCCATGTATCCAACCGTTTGACCACCGTAATCATTGAGCGATGACACTAAACTAGCTGTATTTGTTATCGCCAATGGCAAAACTAAATCTGGACTAGATGTTGTAGTTGCATTAGGATTGGTATTAATATTTAGTAATTTATTACACGATACTCCTATCATACCAATAAACCCTATTGTTAATAAAAATTTATTCTTCATTATAGTTGTAATAATTTATTTAGAAATTTAGAGAAATATTAAATCCATAATAACGAGAAGGTGGATATTCAAAACCAGTCAATCCAATACCATTACTAGTTGTACCGCCGTCACTAAAATCAGGATCAGTGTAAATATTATCCTTAGGCATCCACAAGAATAGATTTCTACCTACAAAACTTATTGAAGCAGACTTAAATGTTTTTGTTTTTTCTAAGAAAGATTGAGGAACTGTATATACTAGACTAACTTCTCTAACTTTCCAAAATGCTCCATTAGTTACATAGTTGGATGTCACATTCATATTTTCGGTTGCATCAGTCCAAAAACCACCATTACCATTACCATTTTCCGCAATTACTACCGAATTATTATCTACCCAAGCACCAGAGGCATTTTGATAAGTAGAATTAGGGAATACAAATCTTTGTCTATTAAATTCTACAGTACGGATACCCATACCAGACCAATCCATATCAGGTCCTAGGTTATTAAATCTCTTATAACCTCCACGATATTCAATAGTTGCATTTAACGTAAAAGCCTTATACCTAAATGATGGAGTAAAACCAATTATATTTCTTGCATTTGCATTACCCAAAGCTACGATATTTGGGTTTACTTCAGGCATACCAGTTTTAGAATCTACGACAACTTTACCATTATGTCTTTCATAATCATATCCCATAATTTCAGGAAATTGATAACCAGGAATAGCATAGGATCCTGCAGTACCTGATGAACTCAATTGTAAATTTTGCAAACCATTAGGAATAGCAAGAACCTTATTATTGTTATAAGTATAGTTACCTGACAATGAGACTGTCCAAGTAGCGTTATCAACCGGTACAATTGTTAATTGCGTTTCCAAACCTTGGCTAGCCACTTTACCTGCATTTGTCAATAAACTACTAAATCCTGTAGCGTTTGAAATACTTGTAGTAACTGTTTGATTCGTAGTACGTGTGGAGAAATACGTAATACTACCAGTAGCAAAACCATGAAATAAACTAAAGTCAGTACCAGCTTCCCAACCTTTTGTAAACTCTGGCTTTAAATCAGCCTGTACTAAACTACTACTTACTTGATAACCTGCTACACCATTATATGGATAACCTCCACCTTGAGAATATACTGGCAGTAAGGAATATGCACCAAACGGATTAGCTAATGGACCTAGATTAACTTGACCTACTTTAGACCAGCTCGCTCTAATTTTCCAGTTATTTAGCCAATTAATATTTTGGAATGCTTTCACCGCTTTAGTCAATACGTAAGAGGCATCAACAGAAGGATAAAAGAAAGTGCGATTATCTGGATCCAAAACAGAAACTCTATCTTGACGACCCGTAGTGTGTAAGAATAAATAATCTTTGTATCCCAACTGAACATCATAATAAGCACCAATTTGATTAGCTTGATATTGACTATTTGAAGCGGAAGGGAAATTTAATGTATTAGCCAAATTGTAAAGACCACTTTGAACCAATCCATTAATAGCAGCATTTAAATTCTTTTGATAATCATGTTGTACAGAAGCACCAACTATAGCATTGATGGTTACATCACCGATATGCGTATTGGCCAGTGCTTTTAAATTCTGAACGATCTGATCTTGATATAAACTTCCTTCATTATCGCTACCAGTTATATTCGTTTTAGAACCACCACTAATAGTTTTTGCATAGTCGGTATAGTCAAAAGAATTGGTATAGGCATGATCCGTATAAGATCTCATTGTATACCCTGTATTAGACATAATTTCCAACCAATGCAAAGGTTTATAATGAATTTCAAAACTTCCAGTCAAATAATCATTGCCTTGAATAGCTCTATTATTTGCCGCCTGAAAGTAGGGATTTTGATACCATGGATTATAGTAGCCATTAGGATTGGCATATTCGTTATTCTGCCAATCTTTAAACATAGTAATAGGAATATTACCAGGCATATTCAAATAACTGTCATAAACAGAAGAACCTGCAGAGGTAGTATTGTATCTATTCGCAGTATATCCTACATTATAATTGATAGAGACCTTGTTAGAATTTCCAATTTTTCTACTACCATTCAAACGAATAGACGCACGAGAAAATTTGTCCCAAGCAATAGTCGTTGACGACTTTAAAAATTGACCTGAGATATAGGTAGATGACTTATCATCAGCAGAAGATAAGGAGAAATTGGTTTGATTAGAAACCCCTGTCTGCCAGAACTTGCTTCGATCTTTAAAGTAAGAATAAGGTCCAGTCAATTGATCACCATTTTCCAATGCATAACCAATATCCTTTGTACTTCCGTCAAATTTAGGTCCATAAGATTCGTTTTCTACAGGAGAATAAAATGGCTCACCATTACTATCTGTACCATATCCAGATCCACCTTGTCCATATTCCGTTTGCATTTTAGGCATATAGGCAACATGCTCAAAGGTTAATGTGTTATCTAAATGTATGGAAGATGTCCCATTTTTAGCTCTTTTTGTAGTCACAATCAATGCACCATTAGACGCTTGAGAACCATATAGTGCCACGGCACCAGAACCATTTAAAACGTTCACATTATCAATATCTTCAGGATTAATATTACTTAACATTTCAAATGTTACTATAGTATTATCCAAAATCAATAATGGTTCATTATTACCTGTTAGTGATCTAGCACCACGTAAAGTAATCCTATAACTAGGATTAACGCCTCCACTTGTTGCCATCACTTGTAAGCCTGGAACTTTACCAGCCAATGCACTAGCTAAAGAAGTTGGTCTAGCTTGGTTTATTGATTTAGAACCAATTGTAGTAGAGGTAAAACCTTGCTGAATTTTTTTTACTCTTACACCAGCAGCAGTAACAACTACTTCATTCATAGCCGTATCTAAATTTTCTCGGAGGTAAATCTTAGATAATTTGGCCAAATCATTAATAGATAATTTTTTCGAATCATATCCCATAGTTGTGATTAGAATGTGGGACATTGAATTCGGTACCTGAATGGTAAATTGTCCTTGCTCATTAGTAGCAGCACCAATGGAAGTACCGGGAATAGTAATGGAAGCGCCCACTAAGGGAAGACTATCCTTACCTGAATACACAGTACCCGTAATCTCCTTCTTTTGAGCGAAAGCACCGATACTAACGAACAACCCCAAGGGCATAAGCGCCCGAATTATTCCTTTTTGAATCCTCATGTGTCAATTTTATTAATAAAAAAAGAAAAATGTAAAAAAGAGTCCTAATGCTAGAATGTATTAATATTCTAGTCACACACCCATTGAACCTATTTAATGGAAATGATTAAAATTATTTTTTCGTATTGTGTTCTATAATATTTATAGTATCAATTTAGTAGCTAAATAAAGTTTTATAGTTTAACAGACTCAAAAGTTAATAAAAAGTTTAAATCGCTTCTAAAAAATTATTTTTTTGTTAAATATTCATCTCAAAACTAATAGCATACTATATATCTAATCGTTAACAAAGCAGAAACAAATTGTTAACAGAAAATTTCTCGAATTTCATAGCCTATAGACTATATAAAAAGTCTATTAAACTACATAAAATCAAAATAAATAACTAAACTCATCTATTTAGTATATTATCTACACAAGAAACAAGCTAACTATTATTAATGCAGTGATTTATAATTGTGTAATTTCAACCTTAATAATTATTCATTTATGTTTAAAATATCTAAATACCTCTTGATTGTTCTGTTATTTTCTGGTATAAATAACTTGTTTGCGCAAATAACAGGATCTACTCAAATGAAATCATGGACCGTCGATGGAATAACACGAAAGGCTCTAGTGTATATCCCTAATTTAGCAACTACGCAAGATGCTCCTATAATTTTCCTTTTCCACGGACATGGGGGAAATATGGAAACGATGCTTCAAACCCATGATTTTAGAACCTTATGGCCAGAGGCTATTTTGGTCGTTCCGCAGGGATTAAATACACCAGGTGGGCTCGTTGATAGACAAGGAAGGTTTTCTGGCTGGCAACAAAACCAAGGAGATATGCAAGATCGAGACATCCATTTTTTTGATCAAATATTAGATTCTTTAAAATCAAATTTTCACGTTGACACAAATCGAGTCTTTGTAACAGGACATTCTAATGGCGGTAGTTTTGCGTATTTACTTTGGGCGATGCGTGGAAATAAAATTGCAGCCGTTGCATCTTCCGCCGGATTATCTTTTCAAATTAAAATACCACTTTCCCCTAAACCAGTTATGCAAATCATGGGAACAAAAGATCCATTAGTCAAACCTGCATGGCAAAAAATGGAAATCAATTTGCTAAAAAAATTGAATAGTTGTAGCGATAATGCTGAAATGCTCAATAAAAATGTATTTCTATATCCATCAAAAACAAATACTCCTGTAGAAGTATATATACACGACAAAGGACATATCTATCCTCAAGAATCACTACAATCTGTTGTAGATTTTTTCAAATCTTGCAATTGATATATAAAAAACAAAACGCGATTTCTAATATAGAAATCGCGTTTTACTAATAAGAGAGATTTAATCTAGAAAGATAATTTTGTTAGTACAGGAAAATGATCTGAAGGATAGCGCATCAAATATTTACCAGATTTTTCATCTTTATCAACATATCCATCCGTCAAGATACCATAAGCATTGACCTTCCACGCATCTGACAAAAATATATGATCAATTCTTTCATCCTTATGCAGATTGTTACCAAATCCATTATAAGTCCCAGCACTTGCGAGCTTATTGTTAGTCAACCTATAGGAATCTTTCAAAACATTTGACTTATCCAATAACAAAAAGCTTTCACTACTTTGGTTCACATTAAAATCACCAGTTAATACAATGGGAATTTTAACTTTCATATTTTTGATTTTTGCGAGTATCAATTTAGAACTTTCCGCACGAGCTACAACGCCAATATGATCCATGTGTAAATTAAACATATAAAATTCCTTTCCGCTCTTAATCAATTTAAATTTACCCCAAGTACAAATCCTTGGCAAAACTGCATCCCAGCCTTTATTGGGCTTAGTTGTATCTTGTGATAACCAAAAATTACCACTTTCTACAACTGTAATTTTCTTTTTATTATAAAATATAGCGGAGTATTCACCCTCTTTTTTACCGTCATCTCGACCAATACCTATATAAGAATAATCAGGCAATTGATTTATTAAATCTTGTAATTGCCAAGATTTTCCTTCTTGCGTACCCCAAATATCAAAGCCATAATATTTGACCATATTTGCAATTACTGGAAATCTTTTACCCCAACCGTTACCATCGGTAGAATCTTCTTTATTGGCATTACGAAGGTTGTATGTCGCCAAATTTAATTTTTGAGCATTTACTTCTACCATAGACATCATAGCTACAGAGAAACACATTGCTAAGAATAATTTTTTCATGTATTACTTAATTTTTATTGTTAAACTACCAACCTGTATTTTGAACTAAATATTTATTCTTCTGTAAAACTGTTGTAGGAATTGGGTAAAGATATTTATAATCTGCCCATATTTTAGACGTATTAGGCAACCAAAGTAAATGGCCATAGGTCTTGTTATCTAACATAATGCTACTACCTGAGACATCTATATAACTTACCCCTGTTTCTTGCGTAGTTGGAGCGGTAATGTAAAAACAAACATCATTTTGACCATCTCCATTTAGATCCATCGGAGTTCCCACAGAAGGAACATACATACCATCCCACGTATTGGTAAGATCAGCCCCTTCATCCCAACGTACTAAATCTGCAAATCTAAATCCTTCTAAGGCTAATTCAATACCACGTTCTCTGCGTATTTCCATGATTGTTGGATCTGTAATATCTGGATAATAATTTGTTTGCAAATAAGAATCTACAACCGTTGGAAGATTACTCAAGCCATCTGTAATACCAGCTCTTGCTCTTATTTTCCCTATAGTACTTGCCCAATCTGTAGAAGTAATCGTACCCAATTCGGCTTTAGCCTCTGCATAATTTAATAGAATCTCTGCATAACGCATTAAGGAGATACTATTAGTATTTAATGCGGCATTATTATATTTTGTATCATCTAACACCCATTTAATAGGTTGATATCCAGTATAGACATAGGAGAAATCTGGGGCCGTTTTGGTAGGATTTGCACCATTACTTGTAACTGTATAATTTAATCCCCTTACTGTTTGTTGCAAACGCCAATCACGATTTTGCATCTCTCTTATAAAAGGAATTGTGTCATATCCATTTTTATCCGTAAATCTAGATCCATCAATATTTAAATAAGTATTGATAAATTTTTTGATAAAACTAAAACGGGTTCCATAAGTAGAACTATTAAAGTACCAGTTTGCATCATTGTAAACTGACAATGCGGAGCTTGTTACGTCAGCTAACATAATCTCACTTGTCACAGGAGCAGAACTTGTAAATAATGTTCTGTACGAGGTACTATCAGATCCATATATACTATAAGCACCGGATTGAATTACTGTATCGGCTGCGGCTGCGGCTTTTTGTAATAAGGAATCTGCACCACCTGTAAGACCAAATGAAGTATGATATTTTCTAAACGTACCTTCAAACAAACAAAATCTGGACAAATAACCGTATACTACCCATTTTGTAATAGTACTTCTAGTTGACTCTTGATCTGTAGTTATATGTTGACCCGCATACTCCAAATCAGCAATAATAGAGTCCATGATTAATGTACGAGAGTCTCTAGGTTTATATAAATCCGTTGAATCATCTGAAGCAATTGGGGTACTATACCAAGGCACATCCCCAAACTGTTTCATCTTATCAAAATAAAAATAAGCTCTAAAAAATCTAGCTATCCCTATATAATTTTCTCTAACAGATTCAGAAACTGCAGTATTAGTACAATTTTCAATAAAATAGTTGACATTTCTTAGATTGGTCCAGTCCCAGCCAGTTGCATTATCAGCGGTGTAGCCATTGGATGTAAGATAAGTAGGGATAGAACTAGTTGCTCCATAGTCGGATATATTACAATCTGTCCGAAATGGATCACCTATAGAAGGCAACATATCATAAAAAGAAAGAGCATAGGTTGACAATCCACTTTCACTGCCGAAGATTGCATCTTTGGTAGCTGTACTTTCAGGCTGTTGATCTAAATTTTTAGTACATGAAAATGTGAGCAACGATATTCCTAAGATCAAAAGATATTGAATTAAATTATTTTTTCGCATTGTTTTAATTTTAGAATGATAACAAAATACCAACCGTATAACTTTTTAGCATTGGATAATTATTACCATTACCATAACTACCATCTGTAAGATCCGCATCAGAGCCTCCAATATTTTCGACATCAATAGCTTTCATATGTTTATATAATGGGGATGCAGACCAAAGATTTTCACCACTGAAATAGATTCTTGCACTTTGGAAGGGAAGCTTTTTCATCATTTCTTTATTTACATTATACCCTACTTGCAGATTTTTCAATTTTATATAGCGTACATTTTGTAGATATTTGGATTGTTTGACATACAATTCTCCCGCAGAGTTTTGAGCTACATAACCACGTAATCTTGGAAAATAGGCATTAGGATTATCTTCTGACCACATGTTACCTACCTGAGATTGCATTAAATAATTATACGGTCTATTATATTGTCCCCAAAAATTATCCGCTTCAGCTCCAGGCCACCAATTTTGTTTTAATACGCCCATAAAGAAAGCATTTACAAAAAATCCTTTGTAATCACCACCTAGTTTAAATCCAAAGGAATATCTTGGAGTTGTATTTCCAATAATGGATAAATCGCCATGATTATTTACTGTATTTGTTCCATTATTGATTACACCATCTCCATTTAGGTCTTTAAATTTAATATCACCAGGCAACCATGTTCCAGAATTAGATGCTTTGAAACGTGATTGCATTGCTGCTGCCTGACTCACATTTGCAGCAGTCCAATAACCATCATTGGTATAGCCCCAAACAGAACCTAATTTTTCACCAACATAATAATCTGTTAATGTCCCAGTTACATTATTATATCTAGTGATTGTAGCTTGGTAATCAGACATCCAAAACGCAATATTATAATGGAATGGACTATTAGAGATATTGAAATAATCATTCCATCCAATATTAAATTCAAATCCATCCGTTCTTAAATCTGCATAATTTCCATAAGGAGAACTTGCACCGAAGACATCAGGCAAAGTTGGTCCTACTGTAAACATATTTTTGGTAGTACGTCTATAAATATCCGCAGTAAATGACAATCTATTATTCAAAAATTGTGCATCCAACCCGATATCTGCAGTTATTGCTTTTTCCCAAGTCAAACCACTTGGCAGTACATTAGGAGAACTCGTTTTTTGAGATTTGTTTCCCAATATTACTCTACCCGATTGAGATAATACAAAATTTTCTGTGTAAGTATAAGGATTAACATTACCATTACCCAATGCACCTAAGGAACCTCTTAATTTTAAATCCGAAATAAATTTGGAGGACACTTTCCAAAAATTTTCATTAGAGATATGCCATGCAGCAGATGCAGATGGAAAGAATCCAAAACGTTGATTATTAGGAAATTTAGAAGAACCGTCATACCGGCCATCCATCTCAACTAAATATTTATTTTTATAGTTATAATTCAATCTGTAAAAGCCTCCCAAAATAGCCCATTTAGAATACATTCCAGCTGTTGTAATGGCACTACCTGAAGCTAGATTTATATTAGTTGCATCTGGATACAAAATACCATTTCGTTGAACAGACATCGTATCTGTAGTCGATTGTTCATAGTTATACCCTAACAACAATTTAAAAGTATGACCGCCAGACAATTTTTTCTCATAATCAGCATATAAGTTGGCTGCGAGATAATTGTTTTTTTGGTTTTCCACCTTGATATAGTTAGTTGCAGACCCAACATAAGAGGTTACACCATCTGCACTATTGTATGGAACCTGTACGGTAACTTGATCTAGATTTTGCGTTGTATTTTGAAAAGTAAAATCACCTCTAATAGATAGTTGGTTTTTCAAAAGATTCGCAACAAACCCTGTTGTATTCTTTAAAAATTGAGAAGTTGTATTGATATGATTTTTTCCATACACAAAGTCTCCTACTGTATATGCCGCAGAATAGGTCAATGATCCATCTGGATTATATAACATTGAAGTTGGGTGTCCTTCATCTGCTAATTCCCTCCATATATCTCCACTTTCACCTGAATTCATAGGCATGTGATAAAACCTATTAGAGTACTGCATAGTATTAGTTATTTGCAACCAAGCAGTAGCTTGAATAGTACCTTTTCCCGTCAAGTTATACATGTGATAATTATCTGAATTATATCTAAACAATCCATCTTGACCATAGTATCTTCCTGTCAAATAATAGCTCACCTTGTCAGAGCTCCCATTAATGGAAAGATTTTGGCTCATAGCACCTAAATGCTTTTTGTATAAAATATCATACCAATTGGTATTGCCATAGTATACATAGTTACCACTAGCATCCGTACCTACTTTTGGCAAACTAGGATCTTCATCATGAATCTTCAATTGATCTAAATAATCTTGTGAGAACTTCTGAGTTTTGTTCATTGAAGAAGGCAAAGAGTTGTAGTCATTCCATCCACTCCATGCAGAGGAAAAACTAGATGCATATTGATATCCATCACTGACAACATCTGGTATTTTAGATGGACTTTTAGAAGAGTAATCACTTGAGTATGTGATACTGATACGGCCTTTCTTTGGTGTCTTTGTCGTGATTAATACCACACCAAATGCAGCACGCGCACCGTATACAGCAGCAGAGGAGGCATCTTTCAATACCGTAACAGAAGCAACATCATTCGGATTAAGCAAACTAGGATCTCCTTGCACTCCATCAATTAATACAAGAGCACTTCCACCTTGACCAATAGAGGTATTACCTCTTACATTAAATGCAGGAGATTGAGTTGGCTTTCCATCCCCCATTACTAAATTCAAATTAGGAATTTGTCCTTGTAATCCTTGAGTTACATTAGACAATGACCTATTTTCTAATACTGCACCACTTATTTGAGAAACAGCACCAGTCAAATTACCCTTCCTTTGCGTTCCATAACCAACCACCACAACTTCATCCAAATTTGTTTTTTTATTTGGAGTAAGTCTGATAAAAATAGAATTATCTTGATCTTCTTTTAAATGTAATCCATTAAACTTACCCGTATCATAACCTACATAGAATGCTTTAAAATTATAGGTATGATCATTTAGTCCATTTTGAATAATAAACTGCCCCAAACTATCTGTATTTCCAAATAATTCTTTTAAAGTCATCGCATCCGTAGCTATTACAGATGCGGCGGAAATCGGTTCTCCTTTTTCATTCACAATAGTGCCATGAATAGACATATTTTTCTGAGCCTGCCCATAAAGACAAATCGACCCAAATATCCATAACAGAGCCACTGACATTAGCCGTTGCTTGCTAGTCTTCATAATTGATAAATTGTTATTTAAAATTTAATTACTTATTAGTAGTGTATCTAAACTATCTCGAGTATTAACTGTAGGATTTTGAAATGAATCAACTATAGGATGAATATCAATAGTATCTTTATTTAAACTATACCCCAAATGATTCATCCTACAAATATTTGAAAATATCACCTTTAACGAATCACTTTTATAAACAATTCCAGTAAAGTATTTATTAGCAATATTTATTTGGGTAACATTTATTTTTTTTGAAAATACATTTCCCAATTCTGTAAATACGTCCGTAAGAATACATTGATGGAACATCACAGACAAACTATCCTCGGTAATAGATTTTATTACTAAAGGATGAATAATACTATTTACCCCAATATCCTGTTTTGCTACATTAATATTTCTTAACACGAACTTCGACACATTAACAGCCCCATTAGCATAGGAATAGTTCATTTGTTGACCGGGAATCAGTACCAAATCTTTATTCCATCCTATTAAACTAACTACCTCTTTACGTAGCCAAATTTTACCTTGAAATAATTTAATTTTTAAATTATTCGCTTGCTTGTTATTTACTAAGAATCTAGTCCCCAATGCAGTTGTGGAGATTGAACCTGAATAAACAACGAAAGGTTGATGTTTATTTTTAGCTACTTTAAATATCGCTTTTCCAGATAAATATATGGAACGCTCTATGCTTTTAAACGGAGTATAAAATGATATTGAACTATGAGGATAAAGGTTAACTACACTTTTATCCGACAAAATAATTTTCTTTATTTTCAATGAATTATTTCTAATAACCTGCTGTTGCTCTGATACAGTCTGATTTGTAGCGACTTTATACTCTTTTTGAGGAGCATTATTAGCAATTGTATTGTTATCCTTAACGATAAAAGTAATTAAAGCAATAAAAAATAGAATTGCCGCAGCGGCTATATATTTATAATTTCTTATCAGACTAAAAGGGGAAATGATTTTATCATTTGACTCTAATAAATCATTTTCTATTTTAGATAAAATGGACGCCTTCTTTGTATCTGTAAAAATAAGTTCAGGAGTATCCGTAATATGCGTAGAATCATCAAAATATTTTCTCAATAAATCTTCATGTTCATGTATTAGCTTATAAATAGCTAATAGCTCAGACTTAGAAGCTGTTCCATTTTTATAATTTACTAAAATATCTTTTATATCATCTGCCATTCTATATTGAAATGACAGATTGATAGAGATAGGGGGTACTATTTTATATTAACTAAATGTTACCATTTTTTTTACTTTTTGAACACCATATCGCATACCAAAATAGATAAGGTAATATCATTTATCAAAGCATACTTTTTAACCAACTTAGTTGCAACTTTTACATAATCTTTGACAGTCGTAGCTGAGACACCTATAATCGCTGCCGCTTCCACGTAAGATTTTCCTTCTATTTTGCATAAAACGAATGCATTTTTCCGTTGTTCGGATAATTGATCAATACCCTCTCTCAGCATTTGTAGTTTTTCCTCATATATTATTTCACTTTCCAAATCCACATCATTAGAAATAATATCATCGCCAACAATTAATACATCTAAAGAAATAAGTCTATTCTTTACCTCTTTTTTTACATATTCTAATGATTTAAAATAGCTTGTATTAAAAAGCCAGCCATCAATTTTAGTATTTTCACTTAGTGACATTCTTTTGTTCCAAAGTAAAACAAATACTTCTTGTAGAATATCTTCTGCATCACCTGACTGCGTCACTAACTGACAAATATTTTTATATATCAACTCAGAATAATCATGGAATATTTGTGTAAATATCTGTCGATCTCCACTTTTCAATTGTCTAATCCAATATTCATTTTGTGTCTTAGAAAGCATTGCCATTTTCTTAAAATCTCCTGAATCGCAAAGCTATTATCTATAACATTTTTTTAATATTATCTTATTATTAAGTGGTTTTACGGCAATCGGCGTATATTATAAGTATGAAATATTATATAAAAAAGCGAAGGGGATTATAGCCTAAAGAAATAAATGGGCATACATTACAAAACAACAACTTGATTATTTTTTTTCATCAAAAATGTATACAATTAACATTTCGGCATCAGATTTTCCCACATTAATCGGATTGTGAGGAACACGTGCATCAAAGTAAAGAGAATCACCTTCATCCATATCATAGTTTTCATTTCCTATTACATATTGCACTTGCCCTTTTAGTAAGTATTTAAACTCAAAGGCATCAGTTGTTACCATTTTTCTTTTTGCGGAGGACTCTAGACGAAGAAGGACGAAATCATAATGAATATTTCGGCTATTAAATGTCAATATTCTACGATAATGAAAACCTTTGGATTTTTCCTTTTCAAAAGATTCATACTTTGCTTTTTTCTTCAATAATACAGGCGCATTTTTACCCATCAGATTTATATCTTTAAAAAAAAGATTTAAATCTGCATCTAGTGCTTTTATGATGTTTAATAATACTGGTAATGAAGGTACAGAGCGGCTATTTTCTATCTGACTCACCATTCCTTTACTAATTCCGGCATCATCGGCAAGTGTCTGTAAAGTGACGGCTTTACTCTTCCTAAGTTCTCTAACTTTATTACCTATCTGTAAAAAAACATCTTCTTCCATGATCGCTTATTTCTCTTAATATGGTGTTGGCGGAAAGGTAGCTATATTTATGCAATCGGTAGAGTATTCTATCTTAAAATTAATTTAATAACTGTTATAAAAAAACTCAATTATTTAGTGTCGAAATACTTTCGTCTAGCACTTCTATAAGTATATTCATAGCTTCTATCAGTTGCTGTCTATCAATAATCAATGGAGGTGATAACTGGAGCACATTTCCTTGAGACACTTTAAAGCTCAATCCTTTTTCCAAACAACCATACATTACTTTTTCTGCCAGAATGTAGTGCTTTTCTTTTGTTTGACGATCTTTTACCAGTTCGATCCCCCATAGCAAACCGAGACCTCGAATATCTCCAATTTCTTTATATTGATGTTGTAGTTGATTTAATTGTTGTCTCATCCAGATTTCATCGGATTGCACTTTTAATAGTAAATTCTGATTCTGAATAGTTTCTAATACTGCCAATCCTACTGCAGCCCCCATAGGATTTTTCTCAAAAGTATAATGCCCTAAAGATATTTGTCCCGCCATTGCATTAAACTTTTCTCTAGTCACAATTCCTGCCATTGGAATAAGACCACCGCCCATTCCTTTGCCCAAACAAACTATATCTGGCACGATACCAAAATGCTCAAAAGCAAACATTTTTCCAGTCCGTCCAAAAGCAATTGGAATCTCATCTAATATCAATAAAATACCATGTTTATCACAAATTTCACGAATGCGTTTCCAATAAGCTTTTGAAGGTATCTGCACATCTGTATTTCTAACAGTTTCAGCAATAAAGGCGCCAATTCCACCTTCTTTTTCTATCACATATTCTAAATAGTCTGCATAAGGCACATCATTATCTCCTGTATTCCATATATTTCGATAACGATTGGGAGGAGCTATACGTTCCACACCGGGCATGAGCGGTCCCATACCTTCTCTAAATTGTGCCTCTCCTCCCACAGAAATAGCGTCTAGTCCTGCTCCATGAAAAGCATCCCATAAAGCCACCATTTTAAATTTACCAGTCACTAATCTAGCTAATTTTATCGCCATACTTACCGCAGAAGTACCACCAGGTGCAAATAAAACCCTAGTCAATTCCATTGGCATAGTAGCAACCAAAGCCTCTGCATAATTTATAGCTTTCTCATTAGTAAAACGACGAGGACAAAATGCTAATTCTTCTACCTGATCTTTCAACGCTCCTACTAAAGCAGAATGACCATATCCTAGTTGATGAACATTATTACCATGAAAATCCATGTATTTTTTCCCAGCACTATCTATTAAATAAATACCTTCTGCATGCACCAGATTATCTAAACACGGCGTTGACAAGGCCTGGTGCAAAAAAACATCTGCATCTCTTTTTAATAACTCATCCGCTACTCTAATCATTTGATTTTCGGACCATTTTTCACGTAAAGAAGAATGATTTATATCTCCTTCACTCAGATGTTTATAAGATTCCATTTGATTGTACTTTTTTATATTTATGATAAAAATAATATGCAGATATCGCAGTCCCGACTAATCCAACTAGGCAAATTATTTGCACTAGAAAAGAAAAAAAAGCAACCCATTGCAGATGTATACCCCAAAATTCTCTAACAAATAAAATTAACACACTACCCAGATACCCAAAGGAATCAGCGATATACATATAAAATCCAAAATTCCCATTCACTTTAAACGATGCAATCATTCGTTCAAAATAAAGGCAATTGAAAGGTACATAACTTAAATATAGTCCCGTACCCACTAAGAGCATCCAATAAAAAGGATTTATAAAATGTAGATGAAATAATAAAGTACTAGTTAATGCAATACCATAACCTATAAAAATGATTACATGATTAATCATAAAGGCTTTTATATTAGACTTTACCAACACCAACAAACTCATACACAATAATAATATTAATGATATAGGAATTTCAGTACGAGAAAATATAGATGGGTCATTTCCTAATCCAATTTCATTAAATAATTCGTTGGAAAAATTATCTCTAAAGTCTCTTAAAATTGTGAGCAGTGCATAAGTTAATATAATAGTCATTAAACCAGGGAGATACGCTTTTACAGCAACCCTTCTAGCTGCTGCATCCATCGGCTTACGAGCATTTCTTTGTAATACATCCTCTTGTGATGGAGGAGGCACTTGATTTAATAACCAAGTAAATAAAATGAGAGGTAAAACAAAACTAGCACCCGCCAAAAAAGGCATCCAAAACACATTAATACCAGCATCCAGCAGTAGCGACTTCCCCACACTTTTTACAACTCCAGAAGAAAAAATAAAACTAATAGACAATACAGCACCAGTAAACTCTGTACTTCTCTTACCTTCTAAATAACTAAATACTACACCCCACACCATTCCAAGAGGAAAGCCATTTGCCAATAAGAATATAATATTGTACGGTGCTGGTACAATAGCAAAAAAGAGGAGCATCGTCCATGCCAATAATATGAGTATCAGTATTGTACGAGCACGATGCTCTTCACGCATTCCCGAGATAAATTTGATACCATAAAATTTACTTAATGCATAGCCAATAACTTGTGCAGTAACTAACCATACTTTATAGCTCACATGCAAAAAACTCAATCCATCAAAACTGGCTGCGGTAAATGGCTTTCTAAATGCGTACATACAGAAATAAACGCCAAAGGACGCAATAGCAGCATATAGATTGACAAACCAAGACGGTGCGGTCCTTAATTTGCTCCGCATAGTATTTGAAATAAACATTCGTAATATTTATGTTGAGGTATTTTTAAATTGTATAAAACAGGGACGCCATCTGAGAGAAATTCTATTTCTAATCAGACAGCATCCAATAAAATAAATTAATTTACCCCTACTGTATCAACCACATTTTACCGTTAATATCATCAGTCGCAAAGCCTTGATTCGTCAAAGCAGCTTTCCAATTCGTTGCATTCTGATTTTGTTCCACTTGTGGATATCCCCAACGTAGCGGAATCGTGCCATTATTACCGATACCTGTACCATTCCTAAATGCAGGAATACCTGTACGCCTATAATTAAAATAACCTTCCCAAGCTGAATTTTGAAACATGGCAATATATTTCTGCATCAAAATTTGATTTAATCCAGTAGTACCTGCAACATATTTTACAGCAGATTGGTTATAATAGTTATCAAATTTAAATGTGAAAGGAAATGCCTTAATACTAGTCAACGAACCTGAAGGTAAAAAATAAGCTTTAAAACTAGTATCTGCAATATTTAAATCATTGGAAGCAAAGGACGTCGTAATTCCTTCTTTATACCAAGTTTCTGCATCTCCGCTAACCCAACCTCTATTGATCGCTTCAGCGATATTAAAACACATTTCTGCATAACTAACGAGTTTATCAGGAATACCTACATAAGAATTATAGTATCTATTTCTATTGATAAAAGATACTGTACGAGCACTCGCTTCTTGTTCTATTGTTGCAATAGAAGCACCTGTACTTTCACCCACAAAGGCATTAAAATCTAGCGTATCAGTAATATTATTATTATTCATATACCCCCAAGCAGGCTCACAGTTTACATACACACGTGGATCTTGCAAATCTGTCAATGACTTTACATATGTCTGAGCCATAGCATATCTTGATGCAGTGGACCCAAAATTGACCATATTTAAAGGATATTGATTATATGTAGTAACGTAAGTAAATTCCAAATCATTTGCACTGCTTGATAGCAATGGATACTTCGCCGGATTATTAATAATATTTGAAAATTGTGTTGCAACATCTAAATCAGCATCGCTTGACTTCTTACTTAAACTAATTAGCACCCTTAATTTGAAAGCATTCACTGCTTGTTGCCATTTAGATAGATCACCTGCATAATAAATATCCTGCACCGACCCTGTTAATGTTACATCATTTGATGTTATTAAAGTTTGAAAGTCCGTATTTGCGGAATCCAAAACATTAAGAACATATTGAAATACATCTTTTTGAGCACTATAAGTTGGCTGAAGATTATCAGAACCTAGCAAAGCATCTTTCATCGGAATATCCCCATTCATCGATGTTTGATTATAAAAATAGTAGGCTTTTACAAACTTTCCGATTGCTTCATATACATTCACAGTTCCTAACGCAGTCCTTAAAGCTTCCTTTTCCATCTGATTAACGTTTTTCAAAACCGTATAACTATCAAAAGTAGCATTAGACCAACTATATTGATTATCTCCATAGTAAGCATAGGCACCAAGAAAATATTGATTATATTTCTGTACATTATCCCAAGAACCTGAACCACCAAGTTGTCCAACAGAACCAGTTCCTGACATATCAGTCAATATAGTTCCTAAAAGTAAACTTGGAGTAACTTCTTCTCCTTGATTGGGATTAGATTGTAATTTTTCAATCGTTTTTTTACAGGAAATAAAAAACAAAGTAAAACATCCTATAATTAAATATTTATATTTATTAATATACATTATTTCAATATTTATAGATTAGAAAGAAAGATGAACATTAAATCCAAAATTGCGTACGCTTGGTGTTTGTAGACCAGAACCGCTATCTTGTGTATATTGATCAACATCTATATCTTTATATTTATTCGGGAAGAAATACAACAAGTTA
The DNA here is from genome assembly GCF_004337365.2 of Rhizosphaericola mali. Classification (GTDB taxonomy): domain Bacteria; phylum Bacteroidota; class Bacteroidia; order Chitinophagales; family Chitinophagaceae; genus Rhizosphaericola; species Rhizosphaericola mali. The sequence goes on from NZ_CP044016.1 coordinate 3,374,104, forward strand.
TTACCTACTAAGGATACCGATGCTGCACTAAACCATTTTTGATGATTCACAATATCCTGAGGAATATTATAGGTAAGAGTTACGGTTCTTAATTTAGCAAATGTCTTTTTAATAATATCCAAATCTGGAATACTTGCCATTCTAGTAACATAAGCTTGAACAGATGTTGCAGTCGTATTTGTTGTTGCCGTTAGATTCTTTTCATTGGTAATTGTACCATTGATAGGATCTAACTGAATATCTTGGCCAGAGAAAACAACTCCAGAGCCAACATAAGAACCTGCATACGTACCATTAACTTTCCCATCATCAGGACGAGCTACTGCAAAAGCGCCTTGATCTGTTTCTATTTGACGACCACCTTGCAAAGATTTTTTCCTTACATAATCTTCCATTACGCCGCCTACCATACCATCAAATTGGAAACTCAAAGAGATATTTTTATAACTCAAGTTATTTACAACTCCCCATATCCAATTAGGATCGGAATGACCATACACTTTTTTGGCATTCACCCCCAAATCAGAATAACGTAATAATAAACCAGAACTAGCATCATGTACTAATTGACCAGAAGAAGTACGTACAAAAGCATCGCCATAAACCAAATCCACTCTTTTTCCGTTGTAGGACCAGTTATCTGGGCTTGAATTATCTACCCAGACTCTTTTATAGGTAGACCAATTGACTGCTACATTCCATGAGAAACCACTAGGATTCTTGATTGGAGAAGCATTTAGTGTAACTTCCCAACCGTCATTATTATATACATTACCATTGGTCAACAAACTAGTATAACCAGTTGCTTGAGAGATTGTACGATTTATAATCGCTGTATTGTGATAATGATATCTTGTGATATCTATCCCAATTCTATTATGTAAAAATCTTATATCTGCACCAAACTCAGTTGCTTTACGTTCTGAAGTACTTATACTCGGATCAATAAGCTGATCTGAATAATAGGCACTACTAACATTATTATAGGTTGGAGTCAAACTATAATATTGCCCAAATTGATATTGAGGTCCATCATATGGAGATGGATAACTATAACCATATTCACTACCAGGCAGATTCGTTATATTAGGTGTAAAAGTACTTTGTGTACCACCCGATTTACTCTCTGCATAAGAAGCACGCAATTTAGCAAAGGAGATAAATTCTGGCAATTTAACATAATCAGAAACTACTGTTGCTAAGTTAAATGAAGGATAGAAATAAGTATTTGTATTTGTTGGAAGAGAAGAGGACTTATCTGCACGTCCTGTAACATTTAAAGTAATATAGGACTTATACCCTAAATCTACTGAATAGTAGGCGCTCAATACTTTCATTTGAGAATTAAAAGAAGTCGCTTGTACAGGATTCATCGAGTTAGAGAATGCATAAACGCCTGGTATGTTCAAATAATTGGTAGTAGTATAATCAGAGTTAAATCTAAAACTACGTGCATTGGCTCCCACAATTGCATTAAGATCCAAGAAATTCATAATATGATTTTTATTATAGACAGCTCGGAGCTCCACATTTGTTTGGAATAAATGCCTATGATCTTCTCTATAGTCTCCATATTTATAATCTCTATAATCACTTGCAGAATAAGGAACTTTTTCTGTATTTAAGAAATCATAGGTATTGACGCTTGGTCGAAACATTACTTGTAAGTCATTATTCACTTTATAGTTCAAAGCCGTATAACCATAAATATTATTCATATAATGACTGCGCAGCCATTCATAACTCATAAAATATGGGTTATTGTACCTATAATATTCCACAAATTTTTGTTGAACACCTTCTTTGCCTGGCTGCCAATAATCTCTCATATCCTTTACATTCCAGTCTGCACCACTCCATAAAACAAGATTATAGATTAAACTATTGGGACCATAGTTAACATCTGGCAAGTTAGGGGTAGATTGTCTATTATAGTTGATATATGTATTTAATGTTAATTTATCAGTAAAACGATTCGTCACATTACCTGTTAAATTAAAATTATTCAAAGAAGTATTTGGAACAATTCCCTTCTGGTAAGTATTCCCAAAGGAAAAGCGTACATCTGTTTTTTCTGAACTACTACTTATAGCGATACTATTAGATTGCAACAAACCCGTTTGAATAAAGTTATTCAAATTATTAGGCCCCTTTGCGGTCCATGGAGTAGGTTTAATATGTCCAGTATACGTTTGTCCGTTATCGAAATATGTGGTAAATGTTGAGTCTCCATAATACGTTCCATCCCATTGAGGCAAAAGTCTGCCATCCAACTTTGGTCCCCAACCACCATCATAGTCATAATCGTTTACACCACCACCTTTTCCATCTCCAAAAGCATAAGTACCATACTCACCAGGTCCATATTCATTCTGTACTTTGGGAATAGCTAAAAAGCCTTTACTCCACATAGTACTATTATTAAAGTCTACAACCAAACCTTTTTTCTTCGCTTTTTTTGTTGTGATAATAATCGCGCCATTTTGTCCTGCGAAACCATACAAAGCAGTTGCATTAGGACCTTTTAATATCGTGTAAGTATCGATATCATCGGGATTGATATTATATGTATCAGAGGTCATAGGTACACCATCTACTACATACATAGGAGCGCCATCCCCACGAATGCTAATATTAGGAGCATGCCCGATCTCAGGTGTCACATTTACTATTAAACCCGCAACATTTCCTTTCAGACTATTGAGCGCATTTGGTTGACGAGATTTAGTAAACTGATCAGCATCGATGGTTTGCGTTGCATATCCTAGTTTTTTGGCTTCTTTACGAATACCTGTCGCAGTAACTACAACTTCGTCTCCCCCTTCGATATATTTAAGTGAAAAACTAAGTGTATCTATATTTGTCAGTGTATATTCTTGACGTAGATAACCAACACGGGTAATTTCTATTTTTTGTTCAGGTTTCGCTGAAAAATTTACTTCCCCATTTTCATTAGAAGTATAAATTTTATTAGATCCCACTAAATGAACTAATACATCCGAAAGTGGCTGTTCTTTGGCATCTGTAATTTTTGCCTGATAAATTTTTTGTGCATTTAATAATTGGCCATGACAGACCATACCCAGAAAGAATAGCCAAAACAGTAGCGGCATCCTTTTAAATGGATGAATTTTCATAATGAATTTTTTTACAAGAAATGATTACAAAAAAGTCTTTTAAATAGTATAAATCCGATACCCAAAGTTAACATATACTAAACACAACTATAACAATTCATTTATTACCTATATATTAATTATTATAGTTTAAACTGAGTTAACATTTAGGTAATAATTCCATAATAAAAATCGCTTACATAAATTTTATGGTTGACTCAATACATTAGCTGGAATAATCTGCTTCTCAACACTACTACATTTATAATAAGCCTGCAACCAATAACCACCTTCATTATTAATGTAGTCAATTCTAATTTTATGCTTACCCTTTTTAAGATTAATATTCCCTTTTTGCTCCACTACGCCATGACTACCATCATTATTCACAACTAACTCATCATCGATGTACAATAAACTACCATCATCAGATTTCGTATAAAATGTATAAAGGTCATTTGTTAAGATATTAATTTGACCTTCTAATCTTGCACCGAAATAATTATGCTTCTGTATCCACTCATTTCCACTAGAATGCTCTCCTAATCGAAACTCCCATGCAGTATCTGTAATATCAGGCCGCATAAACTCAAAATTTGGAACTTGGCGCCACCCACTTCCACTATAATAATGAATACGTATACCACTACTTGATTTCTTATTCAATATTCTAAAATCTCCCACGGAAGATTTACTTAACGCTCCATTAGAATTGATATAAACAGCTTTTACAATCGCCGTTGTATCTAAATAAAATGGTTGATCATATAAAAATGAAGACAAATTTGGTTCACTTCCATCTAGTGTATAATATATAGCATGCTTTCCCTTTGTTTTTATTACTACAGACGCCGTAGTATCTATATATAATCCACCCGGTTCATTATTTAAGTAACCTATAGGATATATAACTGGACCTATTGACTTAGTAACCCCTAACCATAGATTAGCCGGCTCTTTATTCCAAAGAAACGCAGCTTTAATAGGTCTACCCGTCCATACATAAGGAGGCTGTACATTAAGTGCATATGCGATTGTTGGAGCTACATCATAATTTAATACCTGCTCCTGAACCAAATAATTTTTCTTAATGCCATATCCAGAAAGGATCATAGGCACTCGTACTTCTTGCTCAGAATTTCCGCCATGTCCCATTCCAATACCGCCATGATCTGCGACTATCATAATCATAGTCTTTTTAGACATTGGACTTTTATTTATGACATTACAAATCTTACCAACAAGAGAATCTACAATATGTACAGCATCAAAATATTGAGAAGTGCCATGCCCATAGGTATGCCCAGCATGATCGACAAGATCAAAGTGAATAAAAGTAAATTGAGGTTGAGATCTTTGTATACATGCGGACGCTAGTTGTTCCGTTTCATAGGCATCTTTGCCATTTCTATCATAATACAATTGTGCTTTATTATATAGTCTCCCAAAACCATCCCATTCATATATACTTGCTAATTTCGCTTTTGGATGCGCTTGATGCAACACATCAAATATGGAAGGGAATCTACCTAGACTATCTGCAACAATGGGAGCAAGACTATGATCATCTAGTTCCCAATCGTTATCTGTAACTCCATGCAATTCAGGCCCAGCTCCCATAATCATGGATGCCCAATTGGGACTGCTTGAACTAGGCAATACCGTGTGAGCATGGGTTATATAAGCACCATTTTTAATTAGGCTATCTAAATTGGGTATATTACTTTGCTCCATACCAGCTGTACTTAATCCATCTATTCCTATAACTACTACATGTGTACTTAATTGACCAAAGGCATAACATCCCCATAGGACCAATAACATCATCAATTTAAATTTCCGATAATGAAACATAATAAAGAATATATATTGAAAAAACGAAATCAAAGTAAACGAGCTAGCTTATTATACCATAGCAAAAATGCACAAAACACTTTATTAAAATAAGCAAATTATTGTTTAGTAAAGTTAAACATTTTTTGTAAATAAAATAAAAATAACAATATTATTGAATTATTAATTTTAATATTTATAAACAAAAGAAAAAATAATAATAATTTGATTACATACATTCAAATCATTAAGTATGTATATTTATTACCATTGTATAATTAATTGTTTCTCTTATTTATAAAAAATTAACACTATGGATCAAAGTAGAAGAAGCTTTCTAAAAAATACATCCATACTGACTGGATTTACTGGACTCAATAACGTTTTACCTAGTTCTATACAAAAAGCATTTACTATCAATGCCGAACCAGGCACTACATTTAGAGATGCGGAACATATTGTTTTCCTTATGCAAGAAAACAGATCATTTGATCACATTTTTGGTAACTTAAAAGGAGTAAGAGGATTTAAAGACCCAAGAGCGAAAAATTTGCCAAATGGAGATAAGGTATGGCTTCAAAAAGATCAACAAGGAAACACATTTTCACCATTTCATCTAGATATAAATACTACAAAAATCACATGGCAAGGAGGACTTCCACATAGTTGGAAAGACCAAACAGGCGCTCGTAATATGGGTAAATATGATCAATGGATTTCCAATAAAAGCATTATGACTATGGGATATTATGATCGTAATGATTTACCATTTTATTACGCATTTGCCGATGCATTCACTGTGTGTGATCATAATTTCTGCTCATCATTAACAGGTACAACTCCTAATCGTTTATTTTTTTGGACTGGAAATATCCGTCCTCAACCTGATGGGCAATCGATACCCGCCGTAGATAATTCTATGGCCGAATCTAGAGATAACTCATATGTAGACTGGGAAACATTTCCCGAATTACTAGAAAAAAGTGGAATTGATTGGAAAATATATCAAAATGAAATATGGACAGCACAATTACCCGATCATAAAGACTATTGGCTAGGCAATTACGGAGATAATGCAATCGAATATATCAAAAGATATCACGTTAAACTCTCTGCCTATTTTAGAAAAAATGGCGATACAACAAGCAAACCAGCGCTAACCTCAGAGGAAGTATTAAAAAAATATGAATCATTATCCACTTTTGAAAAAGCATTAATTGATAAGGCATTCCAAACTAATATGGATCGTGACGATGCGTATCTAAACTTATCTGATTATGAATTTAAAGATGAAAATAATCAAACTAAAAAAGTACAAATACCTCAAAACGATTTATTTTATCAATTTAGAAAAGATGTACAATCTGGAAACTTACCACAAGTATCTTGGCTAGTTGCTCCACAGGCATTTTCTGACCATACTAGCTCTCCTTTCTATGGCACATGGTATGTTTCAGAAGCATTAGATATCCTAACTCAAAACCCAGAAGTATGGAAAAAAACTATTTTCATTTTAAACTATGATGAAAATGATGGCTATTTCGACCACTTAACACCCTTTACACCTCCACATCCAAGCAATGTGGAGACAGGAATTGTTTCTAATGACATATACACAGATTCGGACTATTATGATGATCATAAATCAAATAATTCTCCGATTGGATTAGGCTATCGTGTCCCAATGATCATTGCATCTCCTTGGTCAAAAGGAGGATTTGTCAATTCGCAAGTATTTGACCATACTTCGACATTGATGTTTTTGGAAGACTTTTTTAAACATAAAGGCAAATCTCTATATTGTAAAAATATTAGTACATGGAGACGCAGTATTTGTGGTAATCTCACCTCTGCATTTCGCCCATATAATGGAGAAAAAATATCGTTGCCCGATTTCGAGCAATACAAAAACACGATTCGAAAAATTCAAATTGTAAAAGACAAACCAATATTACAAACACCATCACCTATTACCGACAGTTTAAAATCTGAAATAAATACACAAAAGCTGCCCGCATCTAATCATGTCGAAATGGGAATTCGTCCTTCCTGCTCATTACCTTATGATAATTATGCAGACTATCAATTAAATGAACAAGGAGAGATCTTATTAAAATTCAGATGCGGTGCCGACATTGGAAGTGCGTATAGTGCATATACCCAAACTAGTTACAACAATATACCAGGAAAGTGTTGGGATTTTGCTTTGAGTAAGGGAACAAAACTTGATTATAAATTATGGCTTCATAATTTTATTGATGCACAATTTGATATAAATATACAAGGACCGAATGGCTTTTACCGTCATTTTAATGGTAATAATAAAATCCAAGGATTAGACATATCCCTTATATATGAGACCAAAAAGGGCATAAAAACAACCAATACAGGTAATTTATATTTAATTATTTTAAATCAAACATCCCAAGCTCATAACTTCTTACTAGAGGACCTTAGTTATGGTAAAGGAAATAAAGAAATCTCCGTCATAGGAAACCAGACTTTAAAATTAAAGGTAAATTTAGCATCACACCATTGGTACGACATAAAGATCACTCTTAATAATATTAAGGACGCATTTTGGCATTACGCTGGACATGTTGAAGACGGAAATATATCCATATCAGACCCATTGATGGGCTCCTAATTTACTATTAGTAAATTAAATTATTATAAAGTTTACAAATACTAAACTTTATTAATAATTTAATTATATGTTTGCACAAAATAGCCTATCTAATAAGCCATTTCTCTTTTTTTAATAAAATAGTACACTGTGCAAAAAAAATACGATTTAATTATAGTCGGAGGAGGAGTTTTAGGAACTTTCCACGCCTATCATGCTCTAGAATTAGGACTCAAAGTCGCATTAATTGAAAAAGATCTTCAACCTCAAAGTGCAACAGTACGCAATTTCGGACAAGTAGTACCTTCTGGCATGAATACCAAATGGCAAAATTATGGAAGAAAAAGCTTGTCATACTATAATCGTATTCAATCTCAATTTGACATTACGGTACGTAATAATGGGTCTATCTATTTTGCTTCAAATCCAGAAGAACTACAACTATTAGAAGAGCTTGCTCAAATCAACAAAAAAAATGGTTATTCATCAGAGTTACTAACGAAAGAAACTTGTATAAATAATTATCCAGGATTACAATCAAGTTATGTACTAGCTGGGCTCTATTTTCCAGAAGAATTGTCTGTAGAACCTAGAACTATGATTCACCGTTTATTAGAATATCTACAAAAAGAAAAAGGGTTAGATTATATTCCATCGACGACTATATTGCATTGCACAACACTAAGTCATCATGTTGAATTACAAAGTGCATCCGAACGAGCCTTTTATGCCGAAAAAGTTATTATTTGTTCTGGAGCTGAATTTAAAACACTTTATCCTCAAATATTTCAGTCTAGCGATTTAGAAGTTACTAAATTACAAATGCTGCAAACATACCCTCAATCAAATTATAAACTAAAGGGATCTATACTTACAGGCTTATCTATACGTCGATACGAAGCCTTTAAAGAATGCATATCATATAATAATATCAAAGCACAAGAAGAACCTTCCTCATTAGCGAAAAAATGGGGTATACATATTTTATTCAAACAAGCAATGGATGGTTCTATTATTATTGGCGATTCACACCAATATGCGGATGCTTCCCACATGGATAATTTAGGGTTTGATTTGCATGATGAAATAGAAAATTTCATGATAGAAGAAGCAAAAAAAATCTTTGCTTTACCGAACTATAAAATTCAAAATAGATGGTTCGGAATTTATTCCCAATGCAAAAACCAAGATGTGTTTGAACAAACTATCGATAACAATATACACATAGTTACAGGTATTGGCGGCAAAGGAATGACAGGAAGTGCAGGTTATGCAAAAGAAAATATTGATAAAATCTACAATCAAAACTAAATGACAAATATTAAGATGCTAGTACTAGATATGGCAGGAACAACCGTAAAGGAAAATAATCTAGTATATAAAACAGTACAAAAAGCTATCCAGAAAGAAGGTATACAAGTAACACTAGACAACGTATTAGAACATGGTGCAGGAAAAGAAAAATACACGGCCATTGTGGATGTGTTGCATGCATGTACCAACTTAAATGATAAGGAGATTATTAATATTGCCAATAATGCATTTGAATATTTCAAAGCTACATTATACGACACCTATAATGAAAATACAATCAACACATATGAAGGCATGGAGACTTTTTTTTCATTTATGCAAAATAAAGGTATTAAAGTAGTTTTAAACACAGGATACAATCATGCACTTGCGACAAAGATACTATCTATTCTTGGCTGGGAAGAAGGAAAACAGATTGACGGACTTATTACAGATGACGATGTTGAAAAAGGAAGACCCTATCCTGACATGATTGAACTTGCAATGCAACGCTTTGGTATCCACGATCCTCTTAACGTATTAAAGGCGGGAGACTCTGCCATTGACATTATAGAAGGAAAAAATTCCGGCTGTGGCTTAACAATAGGTGTATTAAGTGGTGCACAAACTAAAGAACAATTAGAGAATGCACATCCAGATTATATATTGAACTATGTAACAGATATAAAAGATCTGCTTTTTTCTTAATATAGAAAAAAGCAGAGAATATATTGGCTAGAATTTTTAAACATTTTCAATAATTCATAGCAAAATCAATTTACAAACTCTGTTACAAAATATCAGTACAATTCATAGATTAGCCAGTGAATCTGCAATAGATTTACAACTCAAAAAAAAGAATAATGATTGTCAATTAATAAAATTCACAGACATATAAATACTCGGGGAAATAGCATGACTAAAAAATGTAAGAAAATAAATAATTTTTAATATAGTTTTTTATAGTCCATTATTGAGATAAACAATATAACTTTTTTTGATACATAATTCGACTATTTTTCTGAGGTTTATTTATCTAAAATCTTATTTTTATCAAATAAACCCCATATTCTTTATAATCACAAACAAATATTAAACACGTATATAGATTTTTTTCTTGTCTAGTATATATCCCACGATCCAGCAGAAAAACATATAGCATAAGGCTTGTAATAAAGAACCTATGAAAGGGCTAAAGAAGAAAAACAAATGTTGAAATAACCAAGAATAGATATTGAGATTTCCTATTTGAAATGTAAAAAGTAGGGTTGCTAAAAGTTCTGAAAGTAAATAGATAGCCAATGGGTTCTTTCCAAATACACTAAAAAAATAATTACCAAAAGGTTTCTTTAGAATATCCACCCAGTAAATGATCATCACGAGTATCAAACAATCTAATCCGCAGGTTAATAAAACAAACGTACTAGTCCAAATCTTTTTACTAATAGGAAATATGCCTTGACCTAAATAAGCTAATGCTAACATTAAAAAACCAATCAGGGCAACGCGCAATAGCGCTTCTACATTCATTTTTTTGTCCAAGACGTACTTCCCAACTAAATAACCTACTATGACATTTACAATTGTGGGCATTGTACTTACTAGCCCTTCGGGATCAAAGGGATATAATTCTCCATGATCATGATATAAATGTTTCGCGCCTAAAATATAAGTATCCCACCTCAACACGGCATTACCATACATACTAAAAGGATCCATTGATGGAATACCACCCCATTTCATAATACCATAATAAAGAACTAATAATATCATTGATATACCTATCAATACCTTATTGGAACAGTAATAGATAAGTAAGGAAGCAAACAAATAGGCCAATGCAATTCTTTGCAATACGCCCATTATTCTAATATTCTCTATTGGCTTTACGATCCAATGTCCTGTAGTATCTAAAGTAAAAAAGGGAAACCAATACATTAATACGCCTAGTAAAAAGATTAATAAACTCCTTTTTAAGATTTTTCCCCAAACAGAAGTTTTTGACATGGATGGCCATTTTTTATAAGCAAAATAAATGGAATTTCCAGTAGCAAATAGGAAGGAAGGAAAGACTAAATCTGTGGGCGTAAAGCCAAACCACTTCGCGTGTAAAAGTGGCCAAAAGGTAGTCGATTCATCACCAGGAGTATTGACAATGATCATAAAGCATACTGTCAATCCTCTAAAAATATCTAAGGCCATAAATCTTTGTTTCTCTTCTATCATAACAGTAAAATTTATTGTAGCATTTTTAGGTAATAAGTTTGGAATAATTTCTGTGCAATTTCCAAAGTATTTCCTTTGGCTTTTGTGGCAAATTTTTCTTTAGTAGAATTAACCCAATGCCATTCCCAATCCAATATTTGGGTATCTATATCCGCCCATTTTATCTGCAGTCCTTTATTGTGACATTCGAGAATATATTCAAAATACATTTTCCATCTAGGCATATAATACCCCTCAATCAATCCAGCCCACTGTCTATTGGAGTATTCACTTAAACCACTAGCACGTCCCCCCATAAAGTTATCAGATCTCTTGCATTTTTTTCATACAAATCTTTTTCTTCAATAGTTATTCCACAGGCTCTCGCATCTGTGATCCATTTACCTAAAAGAAAATGGCGATTACTCGCGAGTAACATGTCCATATCTTTCATTAATTGTAAAAATTCACCACTATGTATCTCAAAATTTTTCCAATCCTTCAAAGCTAAATCATTTCGCCAATTAGTATAAACAGAATAAGCGTAGTTAGCTAATACTTGCCGTGTCACATCTGTCAGATCATATAAATATCCCTCATTCTTATATATCTTAGGTGGGGCTTCTAAAAATAATTTCCATGCGACGACCAAATCTTTAGGCGCATAATTTAAGGAGGTACGCACCCTTTGGGAAGAGTCGGCGAGCATTGGATGAGCAACGATAATAGACTCTGGCGTTCCTTCTCCTAATCCTCCATTATACACTGTTTTATGGAGGATATCCCATGCTTGATTTAATACGGTACTCGTATCTCCATATCTATTACGTATATATTTATGTAAAAAGGAAGAAACTGCTATTGTATCGGAGGCCCATACATTTTGTAGCATTAACTCAAATAGTGCCGGATTTTGCTCAATTCCTTCAGGAGCCAAACCAATTCCTATCATGTTTCCCGCTTCAGGTTTTTTAAAAGTAAGATAGGGCTCTTTAGCTACGGCATCCATTCTTCCAAACATCCCAATATTTCCACCAAAATTTTGCAACATATTCCAAATCCAGGGTCTTCCATAATAAGCGTGCGCAGTCTCCCACATCGGATGACTTTCACTATATAAATCCAATATTACTAACCGGTCTTTTGGAATGGCATGTAAAAGTGCCGACACTTGTTTTTCGCCCCAATAGGCTTTATTATAATGAAACATCCATCCCTGCATAAACCATTTTGCCTCTGAATCAACAGTTTGCATAGAAGCAAATATTTTTTTAGTAATTCCATCTAAGTAAGTAGAATCGTTGGATGGGGGTACATTTTCATTAAAGGTATCTGCGGAATATAGATGATTGGTCCCAAATATGGCGGTTTGTTTTTCCAAAAACAGTTGACCTATTTTATCAAACAAAGGATCTTCTGCAGCCAATATATCTATATCTTCAAAACCAGCATCCCAATTTGTATTTTTAATTTTCGCAGATGGATAATAGTGCTTAAGCGCTTTAGGCACATGTCCGGTAAAAGCGGGCAAGATGGGCGTCATACCTAGAGATCTTTCTCTAGATAGAATTTGGAGTTGCATTTTTTTTTGTCGCTCCATCCAATGGGCAGACAAGGGGCCGTTCCACGCGTCTAAATTCCCCATCCAAAACCAAGAGAAATAAGCAGGACCACTAAAAAAACTATTTAAGTCCGTATTTTTCAGTCCCATTTCTTTATAAACTTCTGACCAAACCGACTCCTCTCCCGTGAGCGCAAGGGGCATATTTATGCCATGCATTGCCATCCAATCGATTTCTTTTTGCCACCGATCCCAATCCCACCAAGACATGGAATAATTATAAGTGCAATAGTTTAGATAGTAGCGCGCATCATACAACGTAGATTTTCCAATAGGAGACTTTAACTTCGGCAATATTGCTGGTATTTCTAGTTGACGACTATCCCATGTTATATTGGCATGACAATAATCCACTAGATAATGATAAAATCCAGAAGCCATAGCTACTCCATTATTACCTTTGATACATACTTTTCCATTCGTGCCAGTGCTGATATTAAAACTATCTTTAGATCCTTTGGGAATTGTTTCAAATTCGAAACTATCCTTATACGTAGGAAGAACCCTAGCGACTAATTCACTAACAGCACGTTCTTGCTGTCCCTTCTGAGCATACATTGGCAACCACATACCCAAAGAGCATATAGCAGTCAAAAAAATACGTAGTTGTTTACATCTGTAGTCATTTCTATGCATATCGTTTTAGTTTAGTACAGATAAAGACTTTTCAATCTTTCTATTTTGCCTTCATCTAATCCTAGTCCATTTTTAATAAATAAATCCATAGATCCATATTGCTTAGACAAAGCATCAAAGGAGGCTTGTAAAAATTTTGCCTTTGCTAGACCATAGGTCTGTGCTCTTTGAGGGCTCACTCCATATTTGTGCACTAATAAATCTGCTACTTCTTTATTATATCTCTCTCTATATTTATTTGTCAATTCATAGTCTGCTAAAATGTTTTTTTGATCCACACCTAATACATATTCTATTAGTGCAGCGGCGACGCCTGTTCTATCTTTACCTCCAACACAATGGAAAACGAGGGCACTATCTTTAGGCAAAGAGAGTAGTTGCTCAAACATCGGTTTATACCTATCAGCAAAAGAACTTACATTTTGATAATATTTTATTGCACCTTGGTCAGACTGAGCTTCACTTTGACTTTTCATTTCCAGTGCCAAGGCTGCCCAATCATCTGGACCATCACCAACACTTCCAGCAGAAAGAACGATATGAGCAACACCTTCGGGCAATTTATCAGGCGCAAAATCTATTTCTTTAGGTCCTCGAAAATCTATTACTCTTGAAATATTCCTTGTTTGAAGGATTTCGATATCCTCTGTTGTCAGTCCCGTTAAAAAAGCAGAACGATATAACTTATCCCAACGAATTTTTTTTCCATTTTTCGTAGGGTATCCCCCAATATCCCGAAAGTTATAAGTTCCTTGTAAAATAACTTCTCTTTCTTGAGCATGTACATGGGTATTAAAAAACCAGCAACTAGCAAGTAAAAATGTATATTTCTTTAGATTGAATGAAAACATATTAATTCATTTTTGAGTCGAAAAATTGTGCAATGGATTCTATGTGATCGGTATTAATATAGTCCACGTCCAATTGCATGAGTTCCTTCCATGCTAATGGATTATCAGGAGCATTCCAAAATCGGATTTTCTTTCCTAATTTATGTATTTTTCTAACGTTTTTTACTAAAACGCTCTTTTGTTTAGAGGTTAGAGGAACCGAACCATCCCAATGAATAAATTCTTCTAGATTATCGCTTAACATAGACATGTGCGCTAATAATAGTGGGCTATAAACTTTGGATATCTGACCATCAAAATGCAAATATGAAGGAGCTTCCTTAATGGCATTTTCACTTGGCGTATTTCCTGTAAATACAAGTTGAACTTTTTTATTAAAGATCAATGATGGAAATTTTTGCAATAAGGTATCTATAGCCTTAAGTTCTTTATCTGGTGCTGATTTGAGTTCAATCAATAGTTGCATCGACAAAGAAGTATCGCGAAAAGGATATCCATGACGAATATTTAGTTCTTTCGTCAATGGTTGGAGATATAGTTTTTCCAAACTATTTTCTTGTTTTATATCAATGGTATCATGTGCCACCAACAATTGTCCATTCCATAGATAAGTATCTGCTTCTACAGAGCCAAGACCGTGTTGATAGGCAAGATAAAATGGCCGTTTTTGCCAATAATCATTGTGAGAATGCACTTTATTCAGCGTGTATTTCTGCTGACTCCAAGAATCTATTAGAGTCAGCAGAAATAGAAGTATTATTATAATTTTTTTCATTTTACCATCCACTATTTTGAGTAATTACACCACCTGTTGTTGTGATTTCGCTTTGAGGAACCGGCCATACATTGTCAATATCAGCATCGTAATTTCTTGCAGGCCAGATCACCGTCCCCGTCACACCGTGTAAAGGTAAAGCATAAGCAGCTTTAGCATCTCCCCATCTTACTAAATCTCGATGACGATCTGCCCATTCTCCTGCAAATTCACACCTACGTTCATGTTTTAAAACGGAGATATCCGCATTTACGACATCTTTAAGTCCGGCCCTTGCACGAATCATATTGATATATTTATCTGCATTTTGACCTTGCATCAACATGGCTTCTGCCTTTATTAAAATAATTTCTGCGTAGCGCAGTAGAGGAGGATTTAAAGAGGTTGTTGGATGATCCCCATTAGTACTAACATAAGTTCCTGTTGGATTACTATGAGAAAACGGCTCCATATACTTATTAAATTGATAACCACTCGTACTATTATCAGAGCTATACACAGTAGATACGCCCCAGAACTGAAAAATATCTCCTGGTTTTAGTATAGTTGCCGCTCTACGAGTATCTCCGTCTTCGTAGGTATCATACAATTCTTTCGTAGGCATAAAATATCCCCAACCATTATATTTACCCCAGCCTTTATTTTCTAGCATGATTCCGGGCAATATACTTCCCCAGCCACCAGTTACACTTCCCGAACTATAGGCACTCCAAATATATTCAGAGGTCCAATTATTTGCAGTCGTAAATACATCAGCAAAGTTGGCTAATAAAGCGTGTTTACCACTCAATATTACCGAATCCGCATAGTTTTCCGCATGCGCCCAATCTTTCTGGTATAAAAAAGATTTACTTAAATAAGACCAGGCTGCAGTTTTATGAGGACGTCCATAATCTTCGGAACTATAGGTATCAAAATAAGGCAATAAGGCCGCAGCTTTCACAAAATCAGAATCAATCATCGCGTAATTCACCGCAGCGCTCGCAGCACGAGGAATCGCTGCTGTAGCTAAAGAATCAGATTCTCTAACAATCGGTACACCTGCTTTATCATTGCCATAATTATAGGTCAATTGAAAATACATCAATGCTCTCAAAAAATACGCTTCTCCGATATATCTATTTTTAAGTGTTTCATCACTAAATCCAATACGAGGAACATTACGTATCACATCATTCGCACGTTTTATCACCGTGTAACGCATACTCCATTGATCATTCAAATAAGACGCATTAGGAACTGTACTTGCGAAATTTTTGATATTATCTGCTGTCGCATTACTACGACCAGTGACCATATCATCACTTGCGTTAATATACCACATAAAACCTCGACCATAAAACTCCTCGCCGTCAAATTGATCATACATAGCATTTACACCTTTTAAAGCATCTGCTTCTGACTTCCAAAAGCTAGTTTCTGTTGGTGTAACTTGTGGAGTTACGTCCAACTGTTTACTACAGCTAGAAAGTAAAAATGCTCCACCAATAAATAAATTCAGATATTTCAATTTAAATAAATTCATGACTTTAGGTTAATCGTTTAGAAATTCACATTTAAACCCATCAAAATTGTTCTGGCCTGAGGATATCTAGCCACGTCAATACCATAGTTATCCATACCTACTTCTGGATCAAATCCTGTATATTTTGTAAATGTTAATAGATTATTGCTTGTTGCAAATAGTCTTACAGAACTCAACTTTAATTTTTTCATTAAGCTATTTTTGAAAGTATAGCCAATCGTTAGATTTTTAAGTCTCAAATACGATCCACTTTCCAAAAAATAATCTGAGTTAACGCTATAGTTTCCATTTGCATCAGCGAAAGATAATCGAGGCACATCACCATTAGGATTAGATTCTGACCATGCATTTTCCGCTTTATTCCAAAGATTGTAATGTTGTCCACCCAATCCAGCTTGAAGTCCTAAATATTTCATGGAATTGAATATTTTATTTCCATGAACGCCTTGGAAAAATAAATTAATATCAAATCCTTTATAGGCGGCATTAAAACTGAAACCATAAGAGAAGTTAGGGAATGCACTTCCTTTTATTACTCTATCATTATCATTGATGGTACCATCTCCATTCGCATCAATAAATTTCAAATCTCCAGGTTTCGCATTTGGTTGAATTAAACCACCAGAAGCATTTTTGTAATTATCAATTTCTTCTTGAGATTTAAATATACCATCAGTGCTTACCAAATTGAATGCGTACAATGGATCACCTACTTGAATAGCTACTGGCATCATTACTCCTCTAACATTGATATCTGTAGTAGATAAAGAGGTATTATCTCCATACAAGCTCAGTAATTTATTAGATACTTTAGTAAAGTTCATGCCAACACTATAGGTAAATGCCCTGTGCTGATCACTATTATAATTTAAAGAAAAATCGAGTCCTCTATCCCTTGCATCTCCCGCATTGATATATTGACCTCCAGTAACTCCACTTGTACTAGGTAATTGTTGAAGCATTATCATTCTAGAAGTCAGTTTATTGAAATAATCTACCGACATCGAAAAATGATTTCTAAGGAAATTAAAGTCTATACCTACATCAGTCTGTTTGGATTTTGCCCATTTTAAATCTGGATTAGATAAAATATTGGCAGAATAGCCATAAGCTTGTGCAGAAGAAGAGCCAAAATAAGCCGTGGTAGTTGCTAAGGGTGCGCTAACTGAATAGGCCGGTAAACTACCCAAATTACCTAATACGCCATAACTACCTCTAACTTTTAATAAATCAATCCAAGATACATTACTTAAAAATTTCTCTTTACTTAGTACCCAACCACCCGAAATTGAATAATAGTTTTCGAATCTATTTTGTTTAGACACTAAAGATGACCCATCTCTTCTTCCCAATACGGATAACAAATATTTACTAGCATAGTCATAATTAACTCTGGCCAAATAGGATTCCAAAACTTGTTTATTATTTACATCTGTTGGTTTATAGATAACCCCTGCATTTTCTAAATAACGATATTCCTTATCTTCATTATCAAAATCAGTTCCATATACATACGTAGAGGTAGTTGTTGTGTTTTGATAAGTAACCCCTCCAACGGCATCGATATGGTGATTATTCCAACGGTGGTCATAGCTAAGTGTTTGTTCTGCTAATATATCCGTTTTATCCCCGGTAGTTTGCTCTAATTTATTCGAAGTAGATATCCTTCCAATTTCTGGTACTTTTGTAGTAAAAGTTTTCACCATAGAATTTGTCTTGGTATAAGAAAAATTAGATCTAAACTTTAAACCTTTAGCTAATTTAGCTTCCAAATAAGGGTTGATAAATAAAATATTGGTAGGACTTTTAGAGTCTAATCTTTTTAAATACGCGACTGGATTAAGTACGTCACCATAGCTTCCTGCATAATCTTCAGGAAGCCCAGAGAATGCACCTGTTGAAGTATAAACGGGTACACTTGGCGGATAGAACATCGCAGAAACTAAAGCGCCATAGTAAGCATTAGAAGTATTTGCCCCATTACCATTGGAATAGTTATACTGCATATGCTCTCCAAAAGTCAACCAATTTGTTAATTTATGTTCGGAGTTAATGGTTCCATTGTAACGCTGATTATAGGTATTTAGTAAAATCCCTTCCGCTTTACGATAGCCAAATCCCATAAAATAAGTTGATTTTTCATTTCCTCCACTCATATTCAAATTATACTCATTGGTTTCTCCTGATCTGAATATATCATCCACCCAATCTGTTTTTGTAATTTGACCATCCGGATAAATTGAAGCATCAAATGCAGGTATTCTAGCTTGTCCAGCATTATCAGCAGCAGTATTCATTGCATCTGCATATTGTTTCGCATTCAAACTATGTAATTTGCGCCATGCTGTTTGATTTCCATATTTTACATCCGCAAATACTTTCATATCCCCAGATTTACCTTTTTTGGTGGTTATAAGAATCACCCCACCAGATGCACGAGCACCATATATTGCGGCAGAGGCATCTTTTAAAACATCAATAGAGGCAATATCATTGGGATTTAAATTAGGAGTACCACTATAAATCACTCCATCAACGACATACAAAGCAGACTCCCCATTTAAACCGCCCATCCCTCTAACATATACATGAGGTTGTGCGGTAGGATCACCACCTTCATTAGATACGGTCACACCGGATGCCTTGCCTTGCAATACATCTCCTATATTTTGCATCGTCCTTGATCCAACGCCATCTAATTCTACTTTAGTCACCGCATTGGAAATAGTCGTTCGCCTTTGAGATCCATATCCAATCACAACAACTTCGTCCAAATTAGTCGTATCACGAACTAATTTCGCATAAAAAGACGTTGTCGTATTTCCGGATAATTTATAATCATTAAACGTCTGAGATTTATAGCCTTGATAAGATACTTGAATAGTAACTAAACTACCTACTGGAATGTTTCTAACATAAAACATACCCAAGCTATCCGTTTGCGTACCTTGATTAAAACCTGCTTTAGCATCCTTAACAGTGATACTCGCCCCGGCTAGAGGTAGGCCATCTTCTTTTTGAATCAGCCCTTTGAGTACCGCTTCTTTTTGCGCCCAAGAAAATTGCCCCAGTAAAGAAAGGAAAATACAGATCCCTGCCGAAAGGACATAGCTTCTCCATGTCCCATGGTTGTACCATTTACTTTGCATGGTAAATTAATATTTAATGTATAAAAATATGTGTTGCAGTATACCCTCTTAAGGTTTTCTATATATGTGGAACGTCTTTGAATCTATTTGTTTTACTTCCAAATTATTTAAAGACGTAATAACTTTCAAAATATGCGTCAAAGAATCCGTGGCAGAAAATCTACCAATAAAATATTTATCTTTCATGCCATCAGAGTCTATATCTATATGCACTTGATATATTTTCTCCAATCGTTTAAATAAATCTGGTAATGCAGCATTTTCAAAAGCGTACCATTGAGGCTTTATCCATGCGACATTTTGTGATGCCGAACTATTGTATGCGGCACTATGTTTAACTATATTCTTAGGAGAATATAATATTTTATTTGTATTATGAATGACTATATCCTTATTTACTCTCTTATATACCAATGAATCGCCAATTGCAAGTATCCTTTTTTTCAGAGCGTTAAACACCTGAATTTGAACTATACCTTCTGTTAGTAAAGCAGATTCATAGTTGGCATTTAGATCATTTTTTATTTTGAATGCAGTTCCTATCGCTTGTGTACTAAAATGATTGGTGTATACTATAAAAGGCACTCCCTCTTTTTTTGCTACTGTAAACGCCCCACTTCCTTGCAAATAAATCTTTCTATAGTTCTCATTATAGTTATTTGCAAAAAACGCTTTAGCCCCTTTATCCAAAATCATCGTCGATCCATCTACTAAATGATATACTTTAGGATTTCTTGTTTTATTTTCAAATACATATAGAGCGATCTTGTCTTGTTGATCAACACTCTTTAAATAAGCATATAAAAAGAAACATACGACAGACACAAATACAGTACTCAACGTATAAATAGTAACATTTTTATTACGACGTTGTCTTGTTATTGTACCTTTAATATCCTTGAAAATATGATTATAATCTTGTTCTGATAATTGACCACCTTCATTTATTTCCTCCCAATCATTTTCTAAACTCATAGCGAAATACGCACTATAATTTGGTTATATACAAGTATGTTTACATCATAATTAAGTATTCATATAGAGTATTACGATAGTATCATAAAAACTCCTCCTTAAATCATAATTTTTTTTTCAATCTTTTTAAAGTCTTATTAATATAATTATCGATGCTTTTTACAGAAAGAGAAAATTTTTGGGAAAGTTGGTGATATGAATAGCCTTCCATTTTATTTAAGTAGAAGATCTGGCGATTTAAGGCGGATTCTGAATGGAGTAATTGAAGTAAATTGTCAGTATCTAGAATCGTAATAATATCATTGGATGGGTTATAATGAGGGAGCTCATATTGTAATGATTCATTTTGAATCGATGTAGTTTGTTTTTTATGAACTCTTAACCAATCAATATAGACAGCTTTGGCATATTGAAATAAATGTTGATCTATTAATAAGTCCTCATTCATTGTCTTTCTATATTTCCATAAGCGAAGAAAGACATTTTGGAGCAAGTCTTTCGCATCATCCTCTGAAGATGTCTTCTTCAGAAAAAAGCCATATACTTTTGCCTTATGTAAATTAAATATTGTTTCGTAAGCTTCAGTATCGTCGCAATACTTTAATGCAGATATGAGTTTGATCTCTTCCATTATCTAAGTAATCTAGAATTCTCACAAATATATTCCCAGCAATTTTGGTATGAATATATTTCAAATTATCGAATTATTAAATAATTATTATCAACAATCAGAAATGAAAATACGATAATTTTTTATGATCCGAAATCTATTTAAAAACTCATTTTACTTATAACAACTGTCTTTCTGCTTTTTTTAAAATTGTATTATTAACTTAACTATTGATGGTATGGGACGTAATTTGTAGCCATTAGGTATTAAAAATGTCATTTCATAATTTCACCTAATTTAAATCCTAGCTATTTAACAGATTTATTCTAAATATACATCAACCGAATGAAACTTATTAATTTCGTAATATATAAACCATGCTCATACATATACATTAGAGACTTCTATTATTAATTCAACACATAGTGTTCTGTCTCAAATAATTTACCTCGGTAATGAACCGCAGGATAATCAATGCTCTCAATTTCCCGTCCATATAATTCAATCATTTTATCGATTATTAGGGTGTAGGCATTACGAAATTCGTCATCCATATTCTCTTCCTTACAATGGACCGTAACTTTATGATATAATTCATCAAATTCTAGCTGTAAAAATCGCAATTCATCTACCGAATTAATTGATAAAATTTGATCCACCATTAATTCGAATTCCATTCGATATTTCATGTAGATAGTTTTATTTAGTTTATGAATGAGTCGAAGATATAATTGATATAAGCAAATGCCTACGAGAAAACCGCAAATGAACAATAGGAAAATAATTAGCCACTTAAGTCCCATTTTAAAATAAAATTTAGAAGCGATAATATAGTTGTGTTGCTTACAAAAATAATAAATATATCAATCAATAATACATTAATATGATTAATAATTAAACACATTAATACATCCTTCATTTACGTAGCTTTTTTTTATGCTTTTTTAATTCTAGAATAACCGAATGATTCATCAAATCAACACGTTGATTTTTTAGCCAAATAACATCTTCCAATAAAAAATCAGTAACACCACACTCTCCTTTTTTAGAAATATTAAGGAAACTACTTTTTACAAGGAGATCTAATGTATCTTCTGAAATTTCTAAAAGACGTATAACTTCTGCTCTTGTAATATAGATTCGTAATTGTTTTGTATTTAATATGAAATCAGTATCAAATTTTTTAATCTGTGTTTCAAGATTTTTTAATCGAATTAATAATGTTTCCATATCATTCTTAATGTTCTTAAACTCTTCATACATAATACTATAATTATAAATGGTTTGATTCTTTTTTTGCTATATTAGAGGGCGTAAAATATGTTTATTTAAAAAATGAGTATACTAACTATATAATTGTACCAATTTTTAACACTCATCAGTTTTATAAAACTTACGCATGACATAACAATCATATTGACAAATGTAGTGATTAAAATTAAATCATTTTTTAAATTAAAAAATAGCGCTTACTACTCAATTCAAATATGCAAAACGAACAAAGTACCAATATAATAAAGCGATTTATCCTTATTATAAATGAACTAATTGAAGTGGATATTTTACACGGTAAAAAGTCATTTACAGACCAATATAAAATCAATCGTTGGAACTTTAATGTATTAATGAAAGAACCTTGGAGAGAAATCTTTCAACTCAATTGGCTCGCGATTCTGTGTAAAGACTTTAGTGTCAATGCAGAATGGTTATTATTGGGCGTTGGAGAGAGGTACAACCACCAAATGACAGAATTGATGAATGAATTGAAGAGTATGGATAAAACACAACGCAAAGCTCATCCGTATAGATTATTGATTGCATTGCCGAAAAAAGAGCTAGGAAGACCTAAGAAAAACAGATCTATTTAGGTTAATTATTCACTTTAATTTACTGAAACAATTCACAAATACTTTTTTTTAAAAATGCGAAAAAAACAAGACACTATTCGGTAATTCATTTTTTCAAAGAACTTGGTCCAGGTCTTATAACTGGAGCAAGTGATGATGATCCATCCGGCATTGCAATATACTCTCAAGTAGGCGCTCAATTTGGATATAATACTCTTTGGATGGCTTGGCTTACTTTCCCCTTAAGGGCTGCAATGCAAAAAATGTGTGGAAAAATAGGGATAGTAACTCAACAAGGACTTACAAGCACCTTAAAAAAACACTATCCTAAATGGATATTATGAACTATTGTCCTTCTTTCCGTTCCCGCAATTATCCTAAATATTGGAGCTGACATGGAAAGTATGGGAGCTGCGGCTCATCTTATTATTCCTAAAATTCCTGCATTTATTTTTTCCATTATCTTTAGCGGAGCTGTTTTCTTAAGCATTTTATTATTTTCCTATAAAAGAATCGCTCAAATCTTAAAATGGTCTTGCATAGTATTACTAGTTTATTTGATTGTACCCTTTTGTACACATGTTGAATGGAAATCTGTATTATCTGCTACACTTCGACCACGTATTCAATTAAATGAGACTTACATCAATATGATTGTTGCTATATTGGGAACAACCATCTCTCCTTACTTATTTTTTTGGCAAACTACTATGGAAACAGAAGGGCATCGTAAAAGAAAAAATATTGTCTTTATTGATAAAAAAGTGTGGACGAATATGCATAAAGATATTGATTTTGGAATGCTATTTTCTAACCTTGTCATGTTTTTTATTATACTTACATGTGGCGCAGTACTTTTTCCAAATAACATCAGAAATATAACTACTGTAGAACAAGCAGCCTTAGCTCTTAAGCCAATTGCAGGAGACTTTGCATATTTACTATTCGCAATAGGAATTATTGGCACGGGTTTTCTTGCAATACCAGTATTATGCGGATCCATTTCATATATGATTGCAGAATCTCTGAATTGGAAAGTGGGATTAAACAAGAAATTTTATCAAGCACGCCCTTTTTATTTAGTTATTTCAATTTCTATGCTTGTTGGTTTATCTCTTCATTATTTAGGGATTTCACCAATAAAAGCTTTGATTTATTCTTCCATATTATATGGAATTACAGCCCCCATTGTAATTTTAGTAATTCTACATATATGCAATAACAAAAAAATAATGGGCAGTAACACCAATGGATGGTGCGCGAATCTATTGGGATGCCTTACATTTCTTATTATGACTACAGCCGCTATAGCATTAATCTATTTTTAATATTATAGTTTTATTATATAAAACTATAATATTAATTTCTTTATAATCAATTATATTTGTCTACTTAGAAAATTAAAGAATAAATAAACGCCCCTAATCTTAAATATGAATTATCGATTTTTATTGCTTGCAATCTGTGCTATTATAGGCATCAATAGAATTTTCTCTCAATTACCCATTCAGTTACCAGCCTTACTAAGCGATCACGCTGTATTACAAAAAAATGCGATAAACACTTTATGGGGAAAAGGTCCAGCAGGTAAAAACATTAAAATCATTGGTAGTTGGGATAATTCCGATACTATTAATGTAATAGTTGGTAATGATTGTATGTGGAAAACCCAAATAAAAACACCAAGTTCAGATGGAACATACACACTACAATTTATTTCTGACAAACAAAATATAATAGTTAATGATATTCTTTTAGGGGATGTATGGCTTTGTTCCGGTCAATCCAATATGGAATTTAACATGAACTGGGGTATTGATACTACACAAGAATCTTATAAAATAAAAGAAAATAACAGTATACGCTTTTTTCAGGTTGAAAGAAATTTTGATAACAATCTAGTTTCAGATGTAAAAGGAAAGTGGGTAATATGTACATCCGAAAATGCTAAATCCTTTAGTACTGTAGGATATTTTTTTGGAAGGAAAATTCAGGAAACATTGCATCATCCTATTGGCTTAATTGGATCATATTGGGGAGGAACCAATATACAAGATTGGATGCCCAAGGAATCATTCAATCAATCAGATTTACAGATATCACAAATGCATATAGATCCTTATGAAGGAAGTCCTAGAGGTTATTCTATATTATACAATGGAATGATCAACCCGTTACTCAACTATAATATCAAAGGAGCCGTCTGGTACCAAGGCGAAACGAACGTAGACTATGACTGGAATATATACGGCAAACTATTATCTACAATGATCAATGGTTGGCGATTTTATATGCATAATAATATACCATTCTATACCATCCAAATAGCGCCATGGAATGGCTATGCAAGTAGAAGAGCGGCAATATTAAGAGAACAAGTAGCACAATTAGGTCAATACATTCCAAACTATGGAACTATTTCCATATTAGATTTAATTGATGACACGACAAATCTTCATCCAAAAATAAAAAGAGAAGTAGGAATACGCATCGCCGATAAAATTTTAAATGAAATATATCATCAATCTCAATTTCCAGCTACCGCGCCTAAAATATTCAATGTAGTATTTGAAAAAAATATGGCGATTGTTTCTATTCAATCAACAGGTCCTGTACATAGCAGCAAAAAGAACATTACTGAATTTGAGTTAGCTGGAAGAGATTCCATCTTTTATCCTGCGCAAGCGAAAATAGAAAAGGATAATAGAATCATACTCTCCAGTAAAAATGTAAATGCACCCCAATATTTGAGATACAGTTTTAAAAATGCTTCCGTACCTAATATTTTCGATAATAGTAGACTATCTCTATTGCCATACAGGACGGATGATTTTGAAATCAAATAAGACGTTATTTCACGTCTCCAATAGAAAGTGTAAATACATTTTTTGTTTTTACACTTTCTAATTTTGGAAGCTGCTCACTTTGAATGATAATCTGAGCCAAACCATTGAAAAGTGAAAGTTGATTTTCTTTTAATTTTATTTTCTGTTGAATAATCATCCTTAAGGTATGGCTATTTTGTTCTCCCAATTTTACATTTCGATCGTAGCTTACAATGCGGATTGAATTTTCTTTTTTCAATAACTCATTTGAAACCTCAAAAATACCTGTACTCTTAGAATGAATCATTTTTCCATTAAGCATTATAGTTTTTACTTTGAACGAAGAGTCTGTGTAAATGGTAAATATACAAGAATTATTCGCAGAAAAACTATTAATAACAAAATGCAAAGTAGAATCTAGTTTCCTAAAATTTAACACCTTTTGTTGATAAATTGTGTCATAATTTTCAGGTGCATGCGAAGTTGGATCACCATTTCCAACACCAAGTATTTTATATTGAGAGCTATTTTTTATAGTAAAAGAATTCTTAGCATCTGGTACAAAATAACCAAACTTATCTAGCGCTTTAACTTTAACTACATAAATACCTTTGGATTGAGACAAGGAGTCATTCTCTAACTGCAAATCCAAATGATCTACAGGTCCACTTGTAACAACAGAATCTCTCAATACTATGTTCCCATTTCGATATCCAGCTGCACTCAATACTCCTTTTTGGTATGGAACATTCCAATACAAATGACTATTTATTGGCATTTCTTTTTTACCCAAACTATGGCCATTCAAAAATAATTCCACTTCATCCAAATTGGAATAAGTTACTACTTTAATATTTTTACTTTCACTACCGACCCAGTTCCAATGAGGTAAAATATGTAACATAGGTTTGGATTGCCACCATGATTGTAAATAGTAATAATCATCCTTAGGAAAACCACAAAGATCCATCATGCCAAAATAGGAAGTCACAGATGGCCAACTATAAGGAGTGGGCTCCCCTCTATAATCAAAACCAGTCCAGAAAAATACGCCAGACAAATATTCTCTTTTGGCATAATAGTACCAGCCTTCTTCAATCGAATAAAACGATGGACGAGGTTTACGGTCATAAGCACTCTCATATTGTTTTAATGAATCTGTTTTATAAATACCTCGTGTCGCAAATGTGGAACCTTCCTCAGTGCCCATACTTGGCTGCAGCTGATGATGTTCATAGTGATCTTGAATATCTCCATTTCCCAAATAATTATACCCCATCACTTGAATATTGGAAGACATTCCTACCTTGAAGCCATTGCTCAGACCAGCTGTCATATATCTTGAGGAATCTAAAGTTTGGATATAATTCTGTATATAGTCTGCAATTTCCACCCCTTTGTTATTTCCTTCAATCATCCATTCCTCATTACCGATAGACCAACTAAAAATAGATGGATGATTATAATCACGTTCGATCATTTTGCGCACATTACGCAAATGCATGGGATTAATTCCCATTAAACGATTTTCTTCAATCACTAAAATCCCCAAGCGATCACACGCATCTAAAAACACAGGAGATAATGGATAATGCGAACCTCGATATGCATTACTACCCATTGCTTTTAACTTTTGTAAGCGATAATAAATCATTCCTTCATTCAGTGCAGTGCCCACGCCGGCATGACTTTGATGATTATTCGTCCCTTTTAGCTTAATATGTTTTCCGTTAAGAAAAAAACCTTTTGTAGGATCCATAAAGATCGAACGAATACCAAAATGCTCGCTCGTGGAATCTAGTAATACATGATTATTATCATATATTTTCGTTTGCAGACTATACAATAAAGGATTGTCTGTGTCCCATAATTGCGGATTATCAACGGAAATAGATAATGGTATGGAAATATCACTTAACACCTTACCTATCGCAACTATCGTATCTACGTTTTTTAACAACGTCCCATTCGGATCATAGAGCGTATTCTCGACAGTAATTTTTTGATGCGAAGCACCATCATTAGTAATGATATTTTTAATGTTTACTTCAGAATGCGTCAAAGCTTTATTCAATTGTGGGGTAATAAAAATTCCATCGTCTTTAATGTGAATCGGGTTGGTCTTCACTAGATAAACATCTCTATAAATACCAGCACCTTCATAAAACCAGCCTTCTTCTTCTGTCGCATTTACACGTACCGTCAACACATTTTCTTTTCCATAATTTACATAAGGTGTTACATCGTAATTAAAACTATTGTAACCACTCTCTTCATTTCCCAAATAAAATCCATTCAACCACACTTTTGAATTGCGAAAAACACCATCAAATTTTATAGAAATAATTTTGCCTTTATCCGCTTTCGGAATAAAAATATTTTTTCGATACCACCCTATAGAATGATTAGCAAAACCTTTTCCACCCGCTTTATAGCCATGACTGGGACTGGCATTAGGAGAAAAGATTAATTGTGTCATCCAGTCATGAGGCAATTGAATCCGTTGCCAAGATCGATCGTCAAACTTAGAGGATGCAGGACCATCTCCAAAGCCGGCTTTAGCCAAATAAGAAAAATAAGCACTTGAAAAACCATAGTCTTCATTCGTTCCAATCGCACCACCAAAGGCAAATCTCCAATCTTTATCTATCTTATCAATTGTGCGCTGTGCGTGCACAACACTTGTAAAAAACACAAAAATAAGTACGAAAAATAAACTGTTAAATTTCATGGCAAGTTTAAATAAGCATTATTTTAATCTTTCTCCACCAATTTTTGCCAATCATTAGCAAACAATGTTTCCGGTAGTTTATAATATCCTTTAAAATTTTCTTCCGCCGGATGGCCTTTATAAGGAACGTAGTATTCTTCCTCTTTGTCTTTAGGTTTAAATCCAGCATTACGCCAAAACAAAGTGTAAGCAATTGGATATTTAGCCAAAAAAGGCGATACCGTCTGCGTAAACCACTTGCGATCTGGGACTTTATTGTATCCCATTTCTGCAACTGCCATCATTTTATTATGTTCCGTCGCTATCTGCTGCAACAGTGCCAATTTATGATCCAAATTTTCTCCAAATGCCTTACTATTACTTGGTTCGCCATATTGATACGTATCAAATGATACGACATCTACATAGTCATCTCCAGGATAACCACGTAAAAATTCGGACGCATTTGTAAATCTATCACCCGTATTATAGACGATAATTAAATTGTGCAGTTGTCTTTCATTACGTAAATAATCTACCGTAAATCTATATGCAGCTTGCAAATCCTCAGGTGTACATCCTTGTACGCCCCACCAAAACCAATTACCTGTCAATTCATGGAATGGACGATACAAAATAGGAATCAATTCACCTTTCTCATCTTTTAAATCTTGTATAAACGCAGCCACTTTATTCAAATAAGCAACATAAATAGCATGTTTTTCTCCACCAGGAAGAATTGCCTTCACTGCGCCGGCTGTGGTATCCCAAGCATTCTTACCTGTTACAGGATTATTAATATGCCAACTAATTGTTACTACACTCCTATGTTTATCTGCAAATCGGATATAGTCTTTCATTTTATCAAATGGAACACTATCAATATTGACGTCATGCCCTAATTCCAAATCAGCCAATTCCCAACCGTACAGCGCCGGATAATCACCGGTTACATCTTTCACATCACTTTTCCCATTTTTGTATTTCCAATGAACTCCATAGGCAAGATCATCTTGATGTCCAACTAAGTATTTTTTATGCTGCGTTGTTTTCAGTAAATTATTATACAGTAAAATTGCTTCTTTCGTCGCATGACTATCACTTATTTTTTGCGCAAAAACACCATTGCTCATAAAGTAAGCAACTAAAATTATTATGGGAGAAAATATTTTCATACTAGTTCTTTTTGAAACGATACACTAATACATCGTGTGCAGGCACAACGACATCCAACGCTTTAGATGTACTTACCACGTTGTCCTTTTTCCACAAATTTGCACCTGTATATTTAGTTGTTTTCGTGGCAAAATGCTTGTTTGAAAGAGAATCAATATTGTCCAAAGAAGCCCAATTCAACTGTACTTTTTGATCTTTTACACTTCGGTTTAAAAAGCAAACAGCCCATTCATTATTTACCAATGGTTTAAACCAAACATCCACCCCTTTCGCTAATGTAGTATTCAGTTTATAACCTTGAACACCCAAACTATCTTGATTGATCCCAATGACATTTTTATTAGTCAATACTGCTTTTACTTCAGGTGTCATAGTACGCAAATCATTACCCGCAATCAGGGGAGCTGCAATCATTGCCCACATTGTAAAATGCGCACGATCTTCTCCTTCATTTAATGCACCATTTCCAATTTCCAACATATCTGGATCGTTCCAATGACCAGGACCTGCATATTTACGCAAACCTTCTTGTTTGTCTAAAATCTGCATCACGCCAAAGGATTTCCAGGTTCCATGATCCTCAATACAGTCGAAACAATTATAAATATCACCTGTGGTCCTCCAAAGATGTCCAACATTTTGTCCCCAAACCCATGGACTATCCGTACCCCACTCACAAATACTCAATACGATAGGCTTGCCCGCATTTTTCATTGCTGCAGTGATCGTTTTGTATGCGCCTTCGGCTTTCAATCCTTCCGTATTACACCAATCGTATTTCAAATAATCTACGCCCCATTTGGCATACATCAAAGCATCTTGAAATTCATATCCACGACTTCCTGGGCGACCGCCGCAAGTCTGTGAACCTGCATCAGAATAAATACCCAATTTCAAACCTTTAGAATGTACATAGTCTGCTAAGGCCTTGATTCCAGAAGGAAAACGAGCAGAATCTGGATGAATAAAACCCAAACTATCTCGATCTCCATGCCAGCAATCATCAATATTAATGAAACTATACCCGGCATCTTTCATACCAGTTGCCACCATAGCATCTGCCATTTCTCGAATCATTTCTTCGTTGACATTACAAGCAAATTTATTCCAACTATTCCAGCCCATAGGCGGCGTAAGAGCAAGATTTTGGAATTTAGTATAGTCTTGAACATAATTATTTCCTTGTCCGAAAGAAAAATTCATAATACAAGTGGCAATAGCAATCGAAAATATTTTTTTCAACATAAAATATAGTTTATTTGGTTAGTTCAAATGAAGAAGATAAAACATCTTTAGAATTTCCTCCGACAAATACTTCAAATTTTCCAGGTTCCAATACAGAGTCGCCTGACATATTATAGTATTCCAATTCCTTTGAACCAATTGTAAAGGTCAATGTAGTTGATGCACCTTTTTTCAATAAAGTTTTTTGAAATCCTTTTAATTCTTTTACTGGTCGTATGACGGATGCCGCAACATCTCTGATATATAATTGGGAAATTTCTGTACCATCATAATTTCCTGTATTTTTCAACTCTACGGTCACTATTAATTTCTCATTCTTATTAATAAAAGTTTTGTTCAATTTCAAATTACTATATTCAAATGTAGAATAACTTAATCCAAAACCAAATGGAAATAATGGATCACGAGGAATGTCCCGGTAACGACTATACCAATTGCCGGCATCGTCTGTAGGATTAGGGCGACCTGTATTGAAATGATTATAATAAACAGGTATTTGTCCGACCGCATAAGGGAAACTCATTACTGTTTTTGCACTTGGATTATGTGTTCCGTCTAAAATATTAGTAATGGCATTTCCAGTTTCCGTACCCAAAATCCAACTATAAATTACCGCATCTACATAAGGTAAAATATCCGTTAAAATTAATGGTCTACCTGCAGATATAACTGCAACGATTGGCTTTCCTGTCTTCTTTAATGCTTTTAATAGCTCAACTTGATTTTCAGGAATAATCGGATTAGCCAAAGATCTATCTTCCCCTGCCATTTTTCCAGAAATACCAAT
Source organism: Rhizosphaericola mali (assembly GCF_004337365.2). GTDB lineage: Bacteria > Bacteroidota > Bacteroidia > Chitinophagales > Chitinophagaceae > Rhizosphaericola > Rhizosphaericola mali. Next base: position 3,405,909 of record NZ_CP044016.1, read on the forward strand.
ATTTACAACTACAGCATCACTATTATTTGCTAATGCGACGGCATCATTTATATAGTTGGCGCTTGATTTTACATCCAAACTATATCCCGGTGCATATTGAACATTCGATTTGTATTTATTTTCCAAACCTTCTTTTAGAGAAATAGCATCTTTGGCATCACCTTGTCCAATCCAGAAATCAAACATATCGTCGTGGCTTGCGGCCAATTCGCCAATCAGAGCAATTTTCTTTTGAGAAATATTTAGTGGTAAAACATTGTTGTCATTTTTCAATAATACAATAGAACCTTCTGCGGCTTTTAAAGCTTCGCTCTTATTTCCATCCGTAAAAATCTCATTTGACTCTCTTTCTTTATTACAGAATTTATAAGGATCATCAAAAAGACCTAATTTGAATTTGGCCTCCAAAATTTTACCTACGGCATAATTGAGTTCATTTTCTGTAATTTTCCCTTCTTTGATTAATTCAGGAATAAATTTTACCATACCACGCGTTTCCATATCCATCATAGAACCGGCTTTGAAGGCTTTATAAATTGCTTCTTTAGTATCGCTTGCAGCACCCCAAGTTACCATTTCTCCAAAGGAATTCCAGTCGCTCACTAGAAAGCCTCCAAAATTCCACTTGTTTTTCAAAACATCAGTAATCAAATATTTACTTGCACTCACTGGTTCTCCTTCAAAGGTTGTAAAGCCATTCATTACCGTTACTGCACCAGCCTCAACAGCAGCTTTGTATGGCGGTAAATATTTATTCCATAGTTGAAATCTGGAGACATCCGTAAAATTGTATTCACGTCCACTTTCTACCGTCCCATAAGCTGCAAAATGTTTGACACAGGCCAACAAATTATCATTAGACAAATCGCCTTGTGTACCTTTCACACGAGCAGCAGAAACCAAAGCTCCGTACCAAGGATCTTCGCCAATACCTTCCATCACACGTCCCCAGCGAGGATCATTGCTGATATCACACATCGGAGCAAATGCCCAATGAATACCTGCAGCCGAAGCTTCTGAAGCCGCAACTGCTGAGTTCTTTTCAATTTGAGGCAAATCCCAACTACAAGCTTCCGCCAATGGAATAGGGAAAATCGTTTTATAACCGTGAATCACATCATATCCAAATAACAACGGAATACCTAAACGACTTTTTTCTACAGCAATTTTTTGGATAGCCATAGTTTCATCTACACCAATGACATTTAACATAGAACCGACTTGTCCGGAAGCAACTGCATCCATCTTACCCTTTTGTCCCTCATCATTTAAGGCAGGCCCGGTAAACGCACCACCATTGATTTGGTTAAGCTGTCCGGCCTTTTCCGCTATTGTCATTTTTCCTAAAAGATCTTGAACTCTTTCTGATGTAGGTTTATGCTGATTCATATAAATTGCTGTCTTGTTTTTCGTTTGAGCCAATGAGGTAGATACTTGTGTAAATGACAAAATACCCATCATTAATATTGTTGTTTTATTCATATTGCGACGCTTCATTAGTAAATAATAAAACTATAAAATACCTTTTGTATTTTTAATGTATCGAACTAATAAATCCGATATTTCCTTATTTTCAACTACAGATGGATGATAATCACAACCACCATTGTAGCTTTTTTCAAATGTATAGCTATATAAATTCTTTAATCCGTTCGCATTTCCTTTCTCAATAACGTCTTTAATTTCTTCTTTCAAAAATGCACGCAACTTAGCATCTGCCATAGGTGAAGTAAGTAAGACAATTGGTTGATTTGCATATTTAGTACGTAATTGTTTCAAAAAGGAAATATAGTTTTCATAGAACGTGATTTTATCCTGAATACCATCGTTTTGTCCTAAACAAACAAAAACCACATTGGGAAGAATAGAAAAATCCCAAGATAGAGAATCGTTTCGCATATCCATTTTATCCCAAACCTGTGGTATAATAATTTTCATATCGCAACAACTATGCATCAAACCAATACCAGAAACCGAACTTAAAACCCAGTCAGCATCTAGCTTGCGAGCTGTTTGCGCACCATAGCTCATGTACGCGTTGTGTTGATCTTCCCAACGACCCTTACCACAACCTACAGAAGAGGTATCACTTGAGGCTCCACAAGTAATAGAATCGCCCCAGAATTCAAATAATTTTCCTTTACGTTTAGGTGTGTTGAGTAATTGATCCACTATAATACCATTGACACCAACATATCCAATACCTGTCTCTGTATCCTTACAAATTATCGCCTGATGAATATTTCTTTTATAGGAAGGGATGACATTTATCGTATCAACTTTATTATTTAATCGTAAACGGATTGGCTGGTCATTATCGACTTGTATTTCGATATAATTATGTTCAACACCGTAGCGCAACTCATCCTCTAATATCACCTTACAAGTATCACCACTAAAAGCGAATCTAAAATAAGCTCCAGCAGTCCATAGTCTGGGCTGACTATTTAATATCTCGACCCGACCCATATATAAAAGATGCGTATCATTTCCTTTATAAAAGCTAGCTTTTGCAAAAGTTGTAAATCCAAAACTAATCAGGCAAAATATCATCAAAGACAAAACTATCTTTATTTTCATACGTAATTATTTTGTGCGTCTAATAATTTCCATACATGCACGTCCATTGTGATAAGGACATTTCCAAAATCCCGCTTTATCCTCTTCTTGCATAGCGAATCCATCTTGATCAACCCCCCAAATCCATTCGCCATTTTTATAGTCAATTATTTTATTTTCAATAAAAGACCATGACGCTTTTGCACTATCCAAATATTTCACATCATTAGAAATTTGATAGACATTAAAAAAACCGACTACTGATTCCGCTTGTGGCCACCAATGCTTTTGGTAAACCCATTTTTCACCATCCTTTTCATACCAAAGTCCCCCGTCAACATCTATAGCTTCAGCGATTGCATCCGTCAATGCAAGTGCAATTTTCTTGGTTTTGGCAACCCATTCTTCCTCTTCAACTATTTCAGCAGCTTCTTGCAATAGCCAACCCGCTTCTATATCATGTCCATAAGAAATGATATCATGATGATTTTCCCATTTTTCATTGAAGAATAGAATCAAATGTTTGGAAGACGCATCATAAATATGTTGTTCAAAATTTTCCAATAAATGGATAATTTGTTTCTTTAGCTTTTCATCTTTCCATACACGATACAATGCCGCATAGCCTTCTATTATATGCAGGTGCGTATTCATTGTTTTCTTTTCATTCTCATCTTTGTCACTTAGACGAAGATCTGTTTCCAATACCCACTCTTGTGTAAAGGCTTCAAAATAACCTCCAAACTCTGCATCGAAACTATATTTTTCAATTAATTCAAATAAATCTTTTGCTAGAGATAAGGCATTTTCATTTGCGGTAGCAATATAAAATTCACTTAGTGCATAGATCATAAATGCCTGACCATAAATTTGCTTACGTGTTTTTAATGGTTGGCCATTATAGTCTACACTCCAGTACACACCTCCATATTGTGCGTCGATAAAATACTTTTGAATATAGTCCCATGCATATTCAGCCATTTGTAAATAGGAATTATCTTTGGTCAAATTATAAGCAGCACTATATGTCCAAAGAATGCGTGCATTCAACACACCACCCTTTTCCGCCTCTGAAATCAATTGATCTTTACCATTAATCTCACCATAAAATCCACCATTAGTATTGTCCTTCATTTTGGTCGTCCAATAGTCTAATATGGAAATTAATTCTTTGGAAGTATGACTTTTTAACCATTCAATATTCTGCTCAACAATGTAACTCATTTCAAAAGTATTTTATCTTAACCCAACTATAGTATCTTAATACAAACCTTTATTTTCCTCTACAATTTCCAATATATTTTCTACCGAAGCATTGGAATAATAATCATCAGCTGGCGTATGCATAACATAGTCCACTAATTGATCAATAGAAGAAGTTGCCACATGCATACGTGTATCCGAAGAAGCATAATAGATAAATACTTTGCCATCATCATCCGCAATCCAACCATTTGTGAATAGTACATTGGAAACATCTCCCACTCTTTCGATTCCTTGCGGTGCCATAAAAAAGCCACCCGGATTGTAGATTACTTTGGATGGATCTTTTAAATCCGTCATGAACATATATAAAACATAACGAAGACCAGCGGCAGAATTACGAACACCGTGTGCTAATTGCAACCAACCCTTTTCGGTTTTAATAGGAGCTGGACCCATACCATTTTTAGCCTCGTAAACAGTATGATAACGTCTAGCATGTACGATAACTTCATGATCAATCACTGCATGTTTTACATCAGCAGCTAACCCAAAACCGATTCCACCACCACTTCCGGTGTCGATAAATCCATCTTGAGGACGTGTGTAAAATGCATATTTCCCATCAATAAATTCTGGATGTATTACGACATTACGTTGCTGAGGTGACGGTGTTTTAAGATCATCTAATCGTTCCCATGTCAACAAATCTTTAGTCCGAACAATCCCACATTGGGCCACTGCAGAGGACTGATCTGAAGCCGGAGCCGAAGGATCTTTACTTTCTACACAGAATGTACCATAAATATAACCATCCTCGTGTTGTACCAAACGCATATCATAATAGTTCGTTTCATTAGAATTACCACCAGGAATCAAAATTGGCTTTTCCCAGAAACGGAAATTGTCTACACCATTAGGACTTTCTGCTATTGCAAAAAAAGACTTTCGGTCATTGCCTTCCACACGAGCGACCATTATATAATTACCCTTGAACTTAATCGCACCTGCATTAAATGCAGCATTGATACCAAAACGCTCTTCAAACAAAGGATTCGTATTTTCATTCAAATCATATTTCCAAAAATATGGGGCGTGATCCCCTGTCAGTACAGGATGTACATATCTATCATAAATACCGTTACTCAAAGACTCTTTTTCATTCTTCTTTGTAATCAATGCTTCGTATGCGTCAATCACAGATTTTTTCCTTGTTTCGAAAATGCTCATAAAAATTGCTGCTTTAAAAAATTATTGTTGATTCGATTGTCTTTTTATATTTAGTTCGGATGTAATATTTTCTAACTTATTTTCTGTCAAAGGGTAAAAAAAGATAAAAGCCATAGATAAAAGTGCACCTGCGGCCGGCAGGAAACTCAGCATCCAACGGATACCTATCAAGGCAGAACTATTTTGTATGGAATTTGCTTTAAAACCAAAATAAGAAAGCAACCAACCCGTCAATGCGCCTCCTAGAGCCCAACCTAATTTCTGTGACATAGAGGAAGCTGAAAATACTAAGCCCGTTGCGCGGCGGCCTTGTTTCCATTCGGAATAATCTGCAGTATCCGCATACATGGACCACAACAGCGGGAAGATCGCTCCTGCACAAATGCTAATTAAAAATTGCAATAGCACTAGCATAGTCACATTGTCCTTTGGTATAAAGTAAAAAACGATACTCAAAAAAGCCGCCACTAACATTGCCAAAAAGAATGTTCTTTTTTTGCCAAGTTTATTGGAAATTGGCGTTGCAGAGACAACACCGACAATATTGGCCGCCTGACCGATAACCAAGTATAATGAAGTCAAAGACATCGTCATACCAAAGATGTGTGCATTATTTGCATCAGATTCTCCCACAAAATATTTGAAATAATAAATCGCGCCTCCATCCCTAATTGTATTAAACAGTAGTGTAGCGACACCTGCACCCAATAATATCCACCAAGGTTTATTTGCCAACAAATCAGCAATATCTTCTTTGAGTTCCGTTTTGTTTTCAGCAATAGGTTTAATTCGCTCTTTCGTTCCAGCAAAACACCCCCAGAACAACAACGTAGTGACCACCCCAAAAATAATGATTGTGTAAAACCAGCCATGAGATGAAGTCAATGTTCCGTCTCCCATAGTTTTCACCAATGGTTCTATCGCCCACAATGCAATTAAACTACCTGCAAATGCAAAAACCATTCGATAAGAAGCAAGCGTTGTCCTCATTTTACCATCCGAAGACATAACACCGAGTAGTGACGCATAAGGAACATTAATCAAAGAATAGACCATCATCATTAAGGAATAAGTAATATAAGCATATACCAACTTACCTGAATGTGCAAAATCTGGCTTATAAAAAGTCATTGCACCGATGACCGCAAAAGGAATCGCCACCCATAGTAAGAAAGGTCGAAACTTTCCCCACTTTGTATCCAATCTATCGGAAAGAATCCCTACAAAAGGGTCAAATAAAGAATCCCATACCTTAGTTACTAAAAACATGGTACCAACTGCAGCAGCCGCTAATCCAAATACATCTGTATAAAAAAAAAAGAGATACATGCTAAATATCTTCCAAAACATAGAAGATGCAGCATCTCCCAAACCATAGGCAACTTTTTCCTTTATTTTGATTATTTCCTGTGCCATTTTTAATGCTATTTGCTTAAACTAAAATTTCTGATTAATTGCCAAGTAGAGGAATCACTATCAAATACGCTATTGAGACCTTGTTCTTCCATTGGAGGATCCCCACTATAATCATCGCTTTCTTTCCAAAATATCTGTCCCTTTATCGGTCTTGCAGTTCCACCAAATGCCCAAAAGTTCACCCCTGCTAATGCATGATTAGAAATCTTAGACGTTTGCCACAATTGCAATATCTTTCTATAGTATTGATCTCTATAGTTTGTGGTGGATGCCGTATCAAATTTAAAACCATCTCTAGGCAACCCAAACTCTTCTATTACCATTGGTTTCTGCAATTCATTTGCGGCAACAAAATGTTCTTGAATATAGGCTTCGGTTTTGCTTAATACTTGTGGAAAATCGGCAGCAAAACTTTCGTCTTTAAACCATCCCCAGTTTTTTGGCCAAATATGAATCGTTAAATAATCAATCTCTTTTATAGCATGTACTTTTTTGAAAAAGGTCATATCACCATCCATCGCTTGTTCGCCTTCATGACCAGTAGTCAGCAGATGATTCTTATCTAAGCGCTTAATATAACTTGCCGTTTTTTGAATAAAATCATAATATGCATTGTTTGCCGCAGGACGCATAGGACGCGGTTCATTGGCAATTTCCCAGGACATAATTGTTGGGTCATTTTTATAGAGCAATCCATTAATCGTATTCTTATGCGTGACTATATATTTTACTTGCTTAAGATAACCTTTTACACATTCAGAACAACTATAAAATTGGCTGGTATAATCACGTTGTTCATCCCAATTCATCTTTTTCTTTAGTTCCGCATCAGAAATTTTTCCATTCCAATGGAGGTATTGAAGAAAGCCTCCACTCCATTCCCAATTATTACTGAGATATAACACGGCTTTCATATTTCGTTTTGCCATTTCGGCTAACACAAAGTCCAATCCTTTTAAGAAATCTTCATTGTAAATATCTTTTTGAGGTTGTAATGCTGGCGACACTCTTACGACACCATTTTCCTGACCTATACCTTCGGTGGAAGCCAACATTCTAAGATTTGTCACGCCTTGCGATTGTAAAAAATCTAATTCTTTACAAACACGTGCATTCGCGTCTTTTTTACCTTGTAAAATGGTGAACAGTCCATACCAATAGTTGGAACCTACATAGTAGTATGGTTGTCCGTTGAGCGTTAAATAAGTGTCCTTGCGCTGCACAAAAGATTGTGCAGTACAAGGACTTTGGATTGTTATAAATAAGCACAAGATCAAAATAAAAAAGTTAGATCTTAAAGTCATATTAATATCCTGGATTTTGGGTTAAATTGTACGCTTGAACTTCTGTCAGTGGAATAGGTAAAACAGGTACTGGATTGATCGTTGCATCTTGTAATAGATGCGTATTACAATTAGTAAGCACGGAACCACTTAAAGTACTCAAATAATTTCCAGTCCTGATTAAATCCCAAAAATGTAATGCTTCCATTCCAAACTCTACACGCCTTTCATGCCAGATGGCAGACAATAATGCATCTCCAGATAAACTAGAACTAATATCAGGCAATGTATTACTCGGTATAATATTAGCTTGAAATGCAGAAGCAGCTCCAATTAAAGTACCCATCGGACGAGTAGATTTGCGAGCTCTAGCTCTTACTGAATTAATTTTAGAGATAGCATCTGCATTATTACCTAAATGAGCATCTGCTTCTGCTTGCATTAACAAAATATCTGCGTAACGTATTTTTCTAATATTTTGTCCAGATTCTTTTACTTGCGCAGGCTGAATTATGGCAGCTTTAGCATTCAAATAACCAGTAAAATTTGCATTTGGATAATCTATTATTTGACGAATACCTACAATTGTATCTCCACTACCATACATAGTACATGCTAAACGAGGATCATTTGTTTCAAATTCTGATTTTAAATTGGTTGTTGGGTTGTTAAAGCCCCATCCCCAAGTGTTTCTGTTATTTTGATAAACATTATTTTCGGTTCCGACCTTTACCGCTCCCCAAGTCGCATTAGACTCAGAAAACTGAATCTCAAACAAAGACTCACTTCCATTTTCGGAGACTTCTTGTGTCAATGCGGCATAATTATCATACAGACTATATTCGTTAGAAGAAATTATAGAACTTGTATAGTTGTATACATCTTGCCACGTGTGTCCACTCCCATTTACAGTTCCCAATTGATACATAATCACTCTAGCTAAATAACCTTCCGCAGCCCCTTTAGTTGCTCTACCAATATCGCTTGATGCGTATTGACTTTTTAATGGCAATGTTGAATCTGCAAATTTCAAATCAGACTCTATTAATGCCGCTGTCTGTGCAAATGTTGAACGTTGTACATTCATTTCACTCACAGATAAAGGCGAGGTCACTAATGGTACGCCTCCAAATAACCTCAACAGATAAAAATAAGCATATCCTCTTAGAAATCTTGCCTCGCCAATCAATCTAGTTTTTAAATCCGAATTCCATGAAGCATTATTAAGATTTTGTATAGCCACATTCGCTCGATAAATAGTCTGATACATATCAGCATATGCATCACGAGCAGGATTATTTCCAGGATCAGAACTCCAATTTTTTAATGCAGTTAGAGCACTAAAATCATTCAAAGTACTCCCCTTTTCCGCATCATTACTCAACAAGTCACCAAACATCCATTCTAAGTTAGCGCCGATTCCGTTGGTCTCATCCCATGAAGCCGCGTCATAAATTGCATTAACGCCAAGTATTGCCTGTGAAGAATCTGAATATAATGACTCTTCCGTCTGTGTAGCTAAAGGTGTTTTATCTAACACTTTTTTGCAACTACATATTAATATAATTGAACTAAATAAAATATAATTGATTTTCATTGCTTGCAATTTGAAGATTATAAACCTAGATTAATTCCGACTCTCAATGCTCTTGCTTGAGGATAGCCACCAACATCAATTCCTGTGTATCCAGGATCTTGATAATAACCATTTACTTCCGGATCAAAACCTTTATAACCAGTTAAGGTAAATAAATTATCCGCGGCTAAATAAATGCGCAAACTCGAAAGCTTCCACTTAGACAAAGTATTTTCTGGAAAATTATAGCCAAACTGAACAACTTTCAATCTTAAATAACTTCCATTTTCTACATATCTATCTGAAAATTTCATATTCCCATTCGCATCAGTTACCGTCATACGAGGTTCATTAGAGTTTGGATTTTCTGCGGTCCATCTATCCATACGATCTGTTCTAAAATTATTCCACCCTCCTGACTCATTGCTAACAGACATAATATTATAGTCCATTGCATTAATAATCTTATTTCCAGTTACACCTTGAAAAAATAATGAGAGATCAAAGTTTTGATAATTAAATTGAGCATTTAAACCAAATTGAATTTTTGGTATTGCATTACCCAAATTAACAGCATCGTCATTTGTAATAGAACCATCGCCGTTAGTATCTACAAATTTAACATCTCCTGGTTTTGCATTCGGTTGTATTAAAGTACCCGCAGAATTTACATAACTATTCACTTCTTGCTGAGTATGAAAAACACCATCTGTTTTTAATCCAAATATATAAGGAAATGGCATATTCGGCTCAGCTCTATTGATGTACCCCAATTTTCCAGTACTACCTAAACTCATAACATCTCCCAATCCTAAACTTGTCAGTTTATTTGACAAGAATGTCGCATTACCAGAAATATTATATTTAAACTTATGACCACCAGAATAGCCTAATGAAATTTCAATACCTTTATTTTCCATAGTCCCTGTATTCATAGACGGGCTAGCTGGAGCTCCTGAATATAAAGGAACTGGGACTGGTAATATAAGATCGACAGTTCTTCTTAAAAAGGCATCTGCAGAAAAAGTCAACCTATCCGAGAACATATTTAGATCTATACCTAAATTATATTGTTTATTTTTTTCCCATTTTAATTCTGTATTTCCAAATGTTGTGGGTGCATAACCTTGTACAACAGAATTGCCAAAGACATAGAGATTATTATTGCCTATAGAGGAAATATATGGATAAGCATTGGGAGATTGCTCATTGCCAACGATTCCCCACCCAGCTCTCATTTTCAAATAAGAAAATAAACTATTTGCATGAAAAAAACTTTCATCACTTATTACCCATGCGCCACTAAACGCAGGAAACATACCAGAACGGTTTCCTTTTAAAAATTTTGAGGAAGCATCATCTCTTAGAGTTGCAGTGAACATATATCGTCCTGCATAATTATAGGAAAATCTTCCAAAAAACGATTGAAGTCCTCTTGAATAATCAGGCAATGCTGTATTATTTGGATTGACTGTATAACTTGTATTTTGGGCATTATAAATATCCCTTAAATTTTCATCACTAGGTACATCATACGCCATGATATCGGTCTGAGTATGCGTAAAATCTTGCCACTCCGCACCCGCCATGAAATCAAACGAATGCCTACCAACATTTTTGTTATAGGTAAAATAATTGGTCCATAACCAATTATTTTCTTCCGCTTTTAAATCATACAAGGAACTTTGAGAACGTTGTTCCACGACATCTATATAAAACTCTGGCAAATAAGTAACTGTGTGTAAATTATTAGTGCCGGCATTAAATTGGGATTTAAACTTCAATCCTTTTGCTAATGTAGCTTCTAACCATATGTTACCTATGAGCATGGTACCATAAGTGTGGTTACCTTTGATTTCATTTGCTACTCTTGCGGGGTTATTAGCGTAAGAGATTCCTGGCCTTCCCCAATTACCATCTGCAGTCTTCACTGGAGCTAACGGTTCAGCACTCAAGGCATTAGTCAAAACACCTCCATATAAATCTCCATTATAATTTGTTTTATCATAATGAGCAAAGGACGCATTAAAACCTCCCCGCAACCAATTATTAACTTTAAATTGATCTGAAAGATTAAAGAAATATTTTTTCATCATAGAATTCTTGACTATTCCATTCTGATCAAAATAAGTTCCACTTAGCCTAAAGGTATTCACTTCATTACCACCGCTTAATCCAATAGTATAATTTTGAATAAGACCCGTTCTAAGAACTTCATCTTGCCAATCAGTTCCAGTACCTAATAAACCATTTTTAGCCGAATCCAATTTTCCAGAAATATTTGATGGTACACTAAGTCCATCATTGGTATAACCCTCTTCAACCAAAGTTGCATATTGTTGAGAATTAGTCATAGGAATTTTTCTCCATGCACTTTGCGTTCCAGTATAAGAGTCAAAAGTAACTTTAATAGGTCCTTTTTTACCTGACTTAGTTGTAATTACAATCACTCCATTCGCACCTCTTGCGCCATATATAGCTGCAGCAGAAGCATCTTTTAGTACGTTCATTGATTGTATATCAGCAGGTGCGAGATAACTAATATCCGTAGTTTGATAACCATCTACTACATATATGGGATTACTTCCTCCAACAGATCCAGTACCTCTAATTTTAACTTGAACCCCACTACCGGGTTCTCCACTATTAGACACAATCTGCACACCAGCAACACGTCCTTGTATTGCCTGCATAGGGTCAGAGGTGGCCATTTGAGAAATTTGTTTGGCTCCAACAGTTGCGATTGCACCTGTCAAGTCCTTTTTTGAAGAACTGCCATAACCAACAACTATTACCTCTTGCAAATTGTTGTCCTTTTGAACAGAGCTCATTACAATTTTCAAAATTGAATCAGTTGGATTTAAGTTCAAAGACTCATTTTCCATACCTGACATTTTAAAAATCAAGTTTGAATTGGCTGCTAAATTATTAGCAATTGTAAAATTTCCAAGTTTGTCAGTTTTTCCAACCTCAACAGAATCTTTATCTAAGATAACAACCCCAGCTAAGGGTTTACCTTTATCATCTTTCACAGATCCAGATAGTTTATGTTCTTGGGCAAAGCTGGATTGCGAAAAAGCAAATATCGCACCTCCAATAAGCAAAAACAATCGACATTTTATTTTCATAAATGGCATAATTTTTATAAATGCAAACGTAAATAAGAGATTAACATTTTAATTGAACAATTTTAACAAATTATTGAACTAAAAACTAATTTATATTAGTTAGTTATATATTCAATTGATTTACAACTAATTACATTTTTATTCGAAAAATTAATTGATTTATTAATTGATTTATTTTAACATTGTATAGAATAAATTAGGCTATTATGGAAATATTAAGAGAGATAACACCTCTAACACAAAACGATTGTTACACTATATTCACTAGAGAAAAGACAGACTTTGATTTTCCATTACATTATCATGAGGAGTACGAGCTGAATATGATTATTAATGCAGGCGGAGCCCAACGTGTTGTAGGGGATCACATTGAAGAAATAGGAGATTTAGAATTAGTATTAGTGGGACCCAATCTGCCACATGTATGGTACACTCATCATTGCAAAGATAAAATTATCAAGGAAACTACACTTCAATTCCACAAGGATATGCTCGATGAAAAACTATTGCAAAGAAACCAATTAAGCCATATTCGAAATATGTTTAAACTAGCACAGCAAGGCATTCTATTTTCCAACCCTACAACTTACAAAATCAAACAATCAATTGATGCCTTAGCTAATACAAATGGCTTTGATTCTTTTTTAAATTTACTATCTATATTACATGACCTTTCCATTGCAAGAGACAAAAGAATACTATCCTCAGCACCTGTAACAAACAACTATAATAATTTCAATAGCCGTAGAATAGAAAAACTCAATATATATCTTAATAAAAACTATCATAAAAATGTAACATTAGCAGAAATATCTAAGTTAGTCGGTATGCCAGAGGCTTCCACGAGTAGATTTATCAAGATGCATACAGGCAGAACCTTTGTAGAAAATCTAAATGAAATAAGGCTTGGTTATGCTACTAGACTTTTAATCTCAACGACTCAGACTATTGCAGAAATTGCCTATAGTTGCGGTTTTAACAACGTTACTTATTTTAATAGAATATTCAAAAAAGCTAAAAACTATACACCAAAAGAGTTTAGAGACAACTATTCCGAAAATCGAGTTTTCATTTAAACGAAAAGCTTTTTTTATAAAAAACAAAAATTAAATGTAAATATTAGCAATCATCAATATTCAATTTAGCGACGGAACACCTTTATAAACAAAACATTAATCCATTTTTAACTATAGAGTAATAATCAATTGTTTAATCTTTCCATAAGTAAGAATCATATACAGATATCAATAAAAATAGTTGGAAATCATAATTCCAAAAGCAATAATTAAATCTAATTCATGATTTCACAATTCATCTTATTATGAATACATAAATAAAATCATTACGCACTATCAAGTAGAAAATAGAATCTTATACTACTCACTCTTCATAAGTTTGTGATTAGTATATTACAATAACGTAATCACAATTTCTGTAACTTTTTCAAATATAAAATATAGTTATGCTCCTAACATAATTTCAATCCTTCTTTGTTAAGTTATCGACCTTGCCATTTGTCACAGACAATAACAAAAAAACCTTTCCCTAAATTATAGGAAAAGGTCGTTATAAAAATGAAAATTTTACTTTAGTAACCAGGATTTTGATATAAGCCGGTTGGATTTAATTTATTGTCATTAAATGGAATTGGATAATAATAGTCCTTCGTACCACAATTAGCTAATTGTGCCAACCCATAATCGGCTTGCTTTTTAGACTGGAAATAGGCAGCGAATTCTGTGGGCGTAAAATTACGCAACAAATCATATAGCCGTTGATTTTCGAATGCTAATTCAGCTCTCCTTTCGTGTAAGATAGCGAGTTTCAAACTAGGATATTTAGTCCCATAATCTTGAGACAAAATAGATTGCTCATAAGAAGGTAATCCCGCACGCGTCCTTACTTGATCTAAATAACTAATAGCTACATCAGAATTATTTAAATCATTATTTACTTCTGCGAGCATAAGTATCACATCTGCATAACGAAGTAAAATCCAATCATTACCACCATAGCCGTTCGTTCCTGCAGCACTAGAGGTATCTCTGAATTTAGTAATAAAATAATCATTCACACTTACATTGGAGGCAAATTTTATGGAAAAAGCTTTTCTGATATCATTTAGTTCATAATCATTCACAAGATCATGACATACATTTCCTCCAATACCTGTGGCATTTTTTAGAGAGTTAATAGTCTCGCCTTTTGCTTGGTTATTCGCAGCAATGGAAGATGCATAATTCTGATCACCCTGCTTGTATTCTATTTGAAATAACAATTCAGCATTGGTAGTTTTCTGATTGACATCAAAAACAGAAGCATAGGGGATTTCAGAGAGTGTGCCGAATTTACGCATAGCGTAAGATTGTTCTAGATAAGTTTTTGCATTAATTAGATTTTCAGTTTTTTTATCCGCACTCAATGTACTCGCCATAGTCAAATATACTTTACCTAAATATCCGCAAGCCGCAGCTTTAGAAGCGTGTCCAATCCCTGTTGAGGATTGAATATTAGGCAGACTACTATTAATTGTGTATTGTAGATCTGATACAATTAGACTATAGACGGAATCCATAGAAACTCTATAATTCTTAGCCATAGCCTCTTCTATAGAGCTAACTGGTTTGTCAACTAAAGGAACTGCGCCCCATTTGCGTACTAAATCGAAATAGGTAATTGCACGAATAAACTTTGCTTCTGCTTCATATTGATTTTTTAGATTTTGATCGGAAAAAGTAACAGACTCTGCACCTTCAATTGCAAAATTTGCAGCATTAACTATACTATATAAAGCATTCCAATGAGACTGTAAAAAGGAGTTGGTTGGTAAAATTGAAAAATTATTAAACTGAAAAGGTTCTCCTCCGTTAGATTGATTATCATTTCTACCTGTATTATCTGAACGTTCTTCAGAATACAATCCACTTCCTTCGGCCATACCATTATTATTGCGTAATGCCTGATACGCACCATTTACCGCTAGCAATACATCATTGGGCGACTCAAAATAATCGGAAGATGCGATCGCATTTGGGTTGGTTTGATTTAAAAAATCTTTTTTGCAACTTAATAAAGACAATGATGAGAGCAATACCAAGTATAGTATATAATTTATTTTCATATTCATTCAGTTTAGGAAATTAAAAGACAATATTTACACCTACATTATAAGAGCGCATTAACGGATACATGCCATAATCAACTCCAGGAGTTAAATTCGCACCATTATTATAGTCTACTTCTGGGTTATATCCCAAATATTTTGTTATAGTAAACAAATTATCTCCAGCTACATACAAGCGCAAACTTTTAATAGTATTATTGGTTTTCTTAGCCATATCATTAAACGAATAGCTAAATGTCATATTTGTACATCTTAAATAAGATCCACTTTGTAAATAAAAGGAAGAAAGTCGAGTACTATTACTTTGCGTACCTGCTCTCGATGCTCTGTATATGGAGCCATTTCCAGGATCTGATTCAGAACGATAACGGTTGGCAACTTTTTCATACTGATTACCAGATCCTTCCATATTGTACAAATAGTAATCCATACCATCAAGTACCATATTACCATAAGAACCATTAAACGAAGAACTAAAGGACAATTGCTTGTAGGTCATATTTAATCCAAAGCCATAAGTAAATTTAGCGTATGGGCTACCTATAATCGTTTTATCTTTTTCATTTACAACTCCATCTCCATTGGTATCTTGGAAATACAAATCACCTGGATGTAATGGATTAGTCGATGCTGTAGATCTTGCAGGACCTTGTAATTTATACCCATCAGGGAAAGATTGCGTAGCGGCATTATAAACTGCATTATCCGCAGAAATATTGGCCATATCGGATTGTCGAACCATTCCTTTTACTTTGTAACCGTAGAACATTCCTATTGGTTGACCTTGTTCAGTTACATGCGTAATATATTGTCTTTCTGCCCCCGAAGAATAAATGGTACTCGCCCCACCCATATCTAGTACTTTATTTCTGTTCAAAGAGAAATTGCCATTCAATGTTAATTCAAAATCATTGGTAGAAACGGGAGTACCATTAATTTGAATATCAATTCCTTTATTTTGAACTTTTGAATTTCGTAAATTCGTAAGAATAGAAGTAGTTCCTGCCAAGGCTGGTAAGGTCTGATTAAATAATAGATTATATGATTTACTCAAATAATAATTGGCGGTAATACTCAATCTATTATTAAACATAGTCGCATCAAATCCAAAATTAAATTGAGAGGTCGTTTCCCATCCTAAATTTTGATCCATTAATTTAGAAGGAGCATACGCCGTAGCTATGTTATTTCCTCCGAAAACAACACCTGAAGGACTTGACATTACTTGTACACTATTATAGTTACCTATATTATTGTTTCCACTTTTACCCCAACTACCACGAAGTCTTAATGTAGAATTTTGCCCTAACCAATCATGATAAAATTTTTCTCTGGAAAGATTCCAGCTCGCAGAAACAGAAGGAAATACGCCATATCTGTTATTTGCTCCAAAGCGAGAAGATCCATCCGTTCTAAAAGATCCAGTCAAAAAATAACGATTATCATAGTTGTAGCCGACACGAGCCAAATAAGACAATAAAGTCCAAGTGGCTTTACCCGTATTATTATAGTCCAATGTAAAATTAGAAGGATCTGCGCCTTTCGCTGTAATCTCTTCAATTCTATTATCAGCAAATCCTTTGGCAATTACCCCAACTTGATCTGTACTAGTTTGTTGTACTGTATAACCACCAAGGGCGTCGATATTATTTTTTCCAAAATGTTTTTGATAATGCAAGGTAAATTCAGCCAACATATCTTTTTGCATTAAAGTTTGTGATTGCGCATTCGCTGCGGCTAAAGCCTGCGAAGATCCAGGAGCATTGGAACCACTACTTAAGGAAGATGGTAAATAAAAATCATACTTTTCATTATAGGTCTGCATCCCCAGATTTGCTTTAAACTGTAAATCTTTAATGATTTCGTAAGTAGCAAAAGCATTGTAAGTACTGCGTAATCCGGTGCGTTTTATTTTCGTTTCTTCCGCCATCGCCACTGGATTTTCAATTGGTTGAATACCATATTGATCGGCTAGTGGAGGAGCTTGATATTTAAGAGGATTACCTACACTGTCTTTCGCTGCAAAGATAGGAAGAGACAAAAGAGCTGCCATTATAGGACCATGATCAAAACGCCCTTGTTGGGCTTCCTGATTGATTGTAGATGTAAAAGCCGCATTTGCGCCAATCTTCAATTTCGGATTTACATCCGCATCAATATTCGCTCTAAAATTGATTCTTTTCTGTCCAGTTGCAACCATAATCCCTGGTTGATCCTGGTATCCGCCACTTAAAGAGTATCGAATATTATCCGAACCTCCTCTAAAAGCCAAATTATGCCGCTGCATTAGCGCATTCCTATATAACTGATCTTGCCAATCCGTATTATTTTTAGGAGAAATCATCTTTTGATTACCATAATCATAGATCCCCGGTAGAATACTAACACTCGCTGCATTTCCAACTTTTTTTACTCTCGTATCATTATCATCAGAATACATAGCATCATCCCAAGGAAGTCCACTATTGACAACTAAGTCATGATAAGAGTTATTACGACCATCAATATTTAATTGAGCAAATTGATCCGCATTAAGTAGTTTTACTTTATGACTAAGTTGATTATCTCCTATCTGATAGTTGTAGGAAAAGGAGCTTTGTCCTTTCTTTCCGCGCTTAGTAGTAATCATTACTACCCCACCAGCGGCACGTGAACCATAAATTGCAGCAGACGCCGCATCTTTTAAGATGTCAATAGTTGCGATATCATCTGGATTAATAAAAACGTCATTACCTGCAGGATAGCCATCAATCACATAGAGCGGATCAGAACTCGCATTAATAGAACCCACTCCACGAACTCTAATCTTGGTACTAGAATAAGGCGCCCCACTTACTTGAGAGACTTGCACACCTGCAACTTTACCTACAAGTGCCTGCCCCAATGTTGGAGTTGTTGTATTTAAATCTTTTGCACTTACACTTGCTACCGCACCTGCGAAATCGGAACGTTTTACTTTTCCATACCCTACTGCTACGACCTCATCCAATATATTAGACCCTTCCTCCATTTTGAATATTTTGAAAGACTGACCCGTTATCATATAGGTTTGTGATTGCATCCCCATATACTTTATTGATAGTGTATCATATAGATGAACAGATATACTAAACGACCCATCATCCCCACTCAATACAGAGTTTCCAGATCTACTATCTACTACAGAAGCTCGGCGCAATGGTTCATTTTTTTCGTTCGTAACTTTTCCTTTAAAAACGAAAGCAGAAAGACTAGATTGTTTTTCTTGACTATACACCTTATTGGATTTCACTAGAGATAATATCCCAAATCCAGAAAACAGCATCAGGATGGGAACTATGTTTCTTTTCATTCAGTTTAATTTTTCGCGGCAAAGGTGAACTATAACTAACAAAAAGACAATAGACGAATCTTAACAAAACATTACGTTACTATTAACTTTACATGAAGACATTGTTAATGTAATGCATTAACAAGTTTATCCATTATTTTAGCAAAATTTCATACACTATAATAAACAGTCATTTGAAACAGTCCTATTTACTTTTATTTTTATTACTTTTTAGTAACTACTCTAGTTTGGCGCAAAAAGTTGAAAAAGCTACTTACTCTTTTCAAAAACATTTTCAATGGGTCAAAAATGAACTACAACAACCAAACAGTACTAAAGTGCTTGTTGTCGCACATAGAGGGGATTGGAGAAATGCACCTGAAAATTCTGTTCAAGCTTTGAAAAACTGTATAGAGATGGGCGTTGATTTAATGGAAATTGATTTAAAGATGACTAAGGATTCTATTTTAGTTTTGATGCATGATAACACAATTAATAGGACAATGGAAGGCAACGGACCAATATCTGATTACACACTTGCTGAATTACAATCAATGACATTGAAGGGTGGGAATGGATGTCCTACTAAACATAAAATTCCTACATTTAAAGAAATCATGCTGGTCGCTAAGGGTAAAATCTGTATAAATATTGACAAATGCTATCCGTTCTACCATGAAGTATATAAAATTCTAAAAGAGACCAACACATTAGACCAGGTAATCATCAATAGCGAAAAAACATACCAAGACAATCAGATAAAGTATGGTAAATTTTTAGATAGTATACCATTTAAACCCGTAGTCTCATTAGATAATTTATCGCACAAAGATATCAATGACTATATTTCTATCCATCCCAAAGTAATGGAATTGGTATTTAGCAAGGACAGCTCTTTTTACCTTCACCATAGTGAAATATTCAGAAAGGCCGGTATTAAAATATTTATGAATGCCATGTGGTCAAGCCTTTCAGCAGACCATACAGATGATCAAGCCGTTGAATTAAATGATCCTACAAATAGTTGGCAATGGTTAATTAAACACGGTGCAACTATTATTCAGACCGACAGACCCAAACAATTATTGCAATACTTAAGACAGCATCATCTACATATATAAATCTTTTTTGTAAACTAATCCATGTTTAAATCATAATCTATTTATTAAGATGTTTATTCATTGAATATTTCTACGTATAATTTTTTCTGCGATTACTGAAATAAAATACGAAAAAGACAATAACACGCATTTTTTTAATTTTTATTAATCGTATATCTTACTTTTATAGCCAAAAACTAAAAAGTTGAAAAGGCGCTTCTTTTATTCTATTATAATTATAGGTGGATTATGGATTTCTTGTAGTGAAAAACAAAAACCGGTCTATAAGGAAGAGTCTCAAGACTACAAAAATGGAGAAGCTTTTTTTGATACAAATGTGGATTCTGCTTTTTTCTATTTTAATAAAGTCACTTTAAACGCGTCCGATACATTAGAAATTGCTATGGCATATAGCTATCTTTCTATTTTACTAACCGATGCTGGGGATTATTATGGTAGTCAAGAAAATTTACTTGCATCTTTGAAGTTATTAGATGAAAAGAAAGAAGAACATAGAGGAACTCTATTATCCGACTTTAATGAACTTGGGACAACCAATCTTAAATTAGGGAATTACGAGTCCGCTCTATATTATTTCGACCAGGCATTGAAATATGTCAATGATCAAGATTTTAAAAATACTGTTTTAAACAATAAAGCCTTAGTATTTGAAAAATTAGGGAATTACAATAATGCCATTAACATATATCAATCTTTGATTGCTCAGCAAATAAAAAATACTAAAACCTATGCGCGGATTTTATGTAATTATGCTATTGTAAAATGGAAGGAAGACTCTAGTTACAATGCAGCACCAGAATTACAAGCTTCTTTACATATTCGAGAAAAATTAGAAGACAAATGGGGCATCAATTCGAGCCTATCTCATTTATCTGAATTCTACAGTAATACGCATCCAGACTCCGCCTTGTTATACGCAAATAAAATGTATACAATTGCACAACAATTAAAAAGCCCTGAGAACGAACTAGAGGCACTGCATAAATTAATACACCTGCGTGCGTCTGTACAAAATCAACATTATTTTGATCGTTATTTTTCTTTGAGTGATAGCTTGCAAGCTAGTCGTAACAGCGCCAAAAACCAGTTTGCACTCATCAAATATGAGACAGCAAAAATGAAGGTCGATAAATTAGCTTTGGAAAAAGACAATAGTGATAAAAAAATACAAATTGTAATTCTTTCACTTCTATCAACCTTAATTATTGGAATTTCGGTTATTGGGTTTATCCTTTATAGAAAACGTAAACAAAAAATATTTCATCAACAACAACTTAAAACCGCTCAAAAAGTACACGATAAAGTAGCCAATAATATTTATAGAATTATATCTGAATTAGAGCACAAAAATACGATTGAAAAAGATTATTTATTAGAACAATTAGACACCGTATACGAGCGATCACGTAATATTTCGCATGAGATTGCAGATCCAACATCTACAGATTTTAGTGAAACCCTACAATCTATGCTTACATCTTTTTCTTCCGCGACAACGGCAGTTTTACTCGTAGGAAACTCGAATGATATTTGGAAAAATATAACTACTAAAGTTCAAAATGAATTACAAAATATACTGCAAGAACTGATGGTAAACATGAAAAAGCATAGTACTGCGAGCAACGTAATAATTAAGTTCGAAATTTTGAAAAGTCAATTACAAATCACTTATAAAGATGATGGTATTGGTCTACCCCAACAAATAAAATATGGAAAAGGTATAAGAAATACGGAAAACCGTATAAAAAATATCGGGGGGAAAATTATTTTTGAAAATTCAAAGAATCAAGGATTAAAAATTTTACTATTCGCACCTATAGATATTGCAAAATGATTAGAAAAATGCTCATTGTGGAAGATCACGAAAGTGTCAACTTATCTATTCAAAAGACAGCAGAAGAATTAAAAATTGCAGAAATAGACTATGCTTATTATTGTGATGATGCACTTCATTTGATCCAAAAAGCAATAGACCAAGGAAATTCATATGATCTTTTAATTACAGATTTATCATTTGAAGAAGACCACAAAAAACAAGAAATTAAAAATGGAGTAGCGTTAGTTTCCGCTGCAAGGAAAATACAACCAGACCTTAGTGTTTTAGTTTTTTCAGCGGAAAGCAGAGTCGCCATTATAGAAAAACTTTATCAAGAAGTACAAATTGATGGCTATGTAAGGAAGGCTCGTGGGGATGCAAAAGAGTTAAAAAAAGCCATTACGACTATAGATTCAAATAAAACCTTCTATCCTATTGAGTTAACAAAGTCTACCAAACATTTAAATGCTCATTCTTTTACAGAATTAGATGTTCTTATCATTACACAGCTCATCAATGGACAAAAACAACAACAGATTTCTACATTTTTAGAATCCAAACATATTAGTCCTTCAAGTCTTAGTAGTATCGAAAAACGTCTCAAAATAATTAAAGAAGCACTCAACTTTACTAACAATGAGCAATTAATCGCCTATTGTATAAAAATGGGAATTGTGTAATTAAATAATTTCACGAATTAGTTACATGACTTTCCCGAACCATTAAACAAACCATCAAAATTCCTAACTACTATTAAACTAGTAATTAAATTTTTCCGATTTACAATAGAGATTCAGCAATATCTTTAATAACAAAAAGATTGGGTGTAAATAATAAAAGTCGTTGATATTCAACGACTTTCGCAGAGAGGAAGGGATTCGAACCCTCGATACAGTTTCCCGTATACACACTTTCCAGGCGTGCTCCTTCAACCACTCGGACACCTCTCTATTTCCCGTTAAGGGAGCGCAAAAGTAAGGGATTTTTATATTTTAAAAAAATCCAAAGTATTCTTTGCTGTTCTCGACGCAATTTCTTCTATGGGAATCCCTTTTGCTTCAGACAATGCATTTAAAATATAAGGGATATAGCTACTTTCATTACGTTTACCACGAAAAGGAACTGGCGCTAAATAAGGTGCATCGGTTTCTAATACAATATGATCGATAGATATATCTTTCAAATTCATCGGCATATTGGCTTTTTTGAATGTAAATACACCACCAATACCAAGCAAAAATCCAAGATCTATAATTGCATTTGCTTCCTCTGCCGAACCGCCAAAACAATGAAAAATACCTTTCAATCCCCTTGCCGCAAAAGGTTTTACCATTTCTACACAAGCCATTGTGGAATCACGTGCATGTATTACTATAGGTAAATCTTTTTCCAATGCCCATTGCATCTGTATATCAAATGCATAACGCTGCATCTCTTCTGTCGATTTATCCCAATAAAAATCTAATCCAATCTCTCCTATTGCTGCGAATGGTCTTTTATCCAGCCAATTTTTGACAATAGCTAATTCATTTTTGTAGGTTTCTTGTTTTACATCACAGGGATGCAGTCCCATCATCGCAATACAATAATCCGGATATTGCGTTTCAAGATCGATCATTTTTTGATGCGTAGAGCTATCAATCGCCGGCATGTAAATACGAGAGATACCGCTTTTCTTTGCTCTTTCTATCATTGCCGCTCGATCTTCATCAAAGTCAGAAGAATACGGATGACAATGAGAATCAATAATATTCATGCGGCAAAGTTCTATTTTTTAGCTGAAAATTCCATCGGCAATCCTTTGAAAATATATCCTTCTTTGGCAAAATATTGTAACACTTTGGGAAGTGCATATTCCATTCTTACTTTTGCCTTGTCACTATCATGAAATACTATTACATCGCCATTCTTGGTTTTAGACAAAACATTTTGAAGACATTTTTCACCTGAAATATTTGTATCAAAATCACCAGACAACACTGACCACATGACGATACGCATATAGGGAAATGTTTTTAAAAGTAATTTTCCTTGAGCTTTACTAATTCTACCATAAGGAGGCCTAAATAAATTGGAATCAATCCGTTGACTTGCGATTGCTATATCGTCTACATAAGTATCAGAAACGGCTTTCCAACCATTAAGATGATGTTGTGTATGGTTACCCATGCGATGTCCTGCAGCTAGTATCGACTGAAATAATTGGGGCATTTATCTACATTTTTTCCAATACAGAAAAAAGTAGCGATTGCATTATACTCCTTTAATGTATCCAAAATAAACGTTGTGGTTCCTTCATTGGGACCATCATCAAATGTTATATATATTATTTTTTCCCCTTTAATTGGAAATCTCGTAATCCGATTTGGATAAATATACTTAATCCATTTGGGAAGTTTAACTAGATACATAGGTGCAAGTTAGTAAATATGTGAACATAGCACCACTATAGAATAATCTATTCAATCATTTAATTAATCTATGCTTACGTCCTATCCTCATTTAAAAAATTCATTTTCGTATCCTACTAAATCTTTTACCTCATGAAACAATTATTTTTACTCGCGTTTACATTTTCTTCCGTTACATTAATGGCGCAAAGACATGATGGACCGCCACCAAAGATGGACTCCGCAACTATGCGAGCAATGGACATTAAGCGTCTAAAATCAGCCGATCTAGGCTTGAGTGATGTGCAGATTGATAGTGTAATTAATATCAATCAAGAAATGCGTTCTCAAATGCATCAGCAAACTAAAAAAGACAAAGCTGAGAAGAAAAAAGAACGTCAAGAAATGGAATCGTATCAATTAACTCGTCTAAAAACCGCATTAGGAGACGATAAGTTAGCACAAGAAGTGATGGACTATTATAAGAAAAATAAAGGACCTCGCGGTGGTGGCCATGGTGATGGCGGCGATGAGATGCCTCCTCCACCTCCCGGCGGTAGCGATATGGAATTTGACAATTAAAAATAAAGGGCTAATAAAATTAGCCCTTTATTCATTTATATTTCTATGACTATAATTCGATCTGGATTATCAGAGAAAGGCTGTAAATCTGTGGAGAAGTCTAGCTTCTTATTTTGTAATTTATAATTTATAGTTTTACCATCTTCCAAGCTATAGACTTTTTTAATTTTTTCCATAGGAAAATTCTTCAATTCAATTGTACCATCATGTTTGTATAAAATATGAACATATATTTTACTTTTAGTTTGGGTAAGTACGCCCCATGATTGTTTGGGTAAATATCCACCACTCGTATTATAAATACTTTCTCCATATTTCTTTAACCAATTGCCCATCCAAGTTAATCGATCTGTAAATTCTGGTTGAATTTCTCCATTGGGCATCGGTCCTATATTCAAAAGTAAATTAGCATTTGCACCTGCAGATTTCACCAATAATTGTATCAATTCCTGATCAGATTTATAACTGGTATCGGTCAAACTAAATCCCCAAACGCCATTAATCGTCGCACAAGTTTCAAGTGGAAGTTTAGAAGTTTTTTGGAAGCTTAATCCACCAGAATTTTCGCCAGGAACATCTTGTTCAAACATTTGAAAATCCTCTCCAGGAATAGGTGTCTTGTGATGATTATTACCGATCAAACATTGTGGTTGTAGTCTATGAATTAGATCATAAATTTCACGTATATGCCAGTCTTGTTTCACATCAGTATCTTTTCGAGTCAAACTTTCTACAGGCATTTGATCCCAATATCCATCAAACCAGATCCCGCCAATTTCTCCATAATTGGTCAGCAATTCAGTTAATTGATTTTTCATAAATTGGATATAGTCTTCCCATTTACCTTTTGTAGTACGCCCAGAGCCCTGTCCTGTCCGACCAGTCCAGTAAGCATAGTCATCTCTACGCCAATCCAATAATGAATAGTACAAAAATAATTTTATCCCTTGTTTGTGACATTCCTCCGCCATCATTTTGACAATATCTTTTTTATATGGCGTATGCATCACATTAAAATCTGAGTATTTGGTATCCCAAAGGCTAAATCCATCATGATGCCGCGTAATTAAAGTGATATATTTCATCCCTGCTTTCTTGGCATCACTAACCCATTGTGCTGCATTAAAGTCAATTGGATTAAAGAATTTTTCTAGTCGAGTATAGTTCTCCACCGTAATATTACGATTATTCATCACCCACTCGCCATCACCAGGAATACTAAAGACTCCCCAATGTATAAACAAACCAAACCGGGCATCTTCAAACCATTGTCTAGCTTTTAAATTAGCCGCAGTAGGCGTATATGACACCTGAGCAAATAAGGAAAAACATAAGAAAATCAAGCAAATCGAAACAAATAATTTTTTCATTTTATTAATTTTACGTCAATAATAGAATTGCATAAATTTAATAAAATGTTTTATAGGTAAAATTGAAGTCCATTTTTTTTAAAGATTATCTACTAAAACCACCTTAATCTTATTAATTTTTTATTAGTCAACCTTTTCTTTTTCCACCTTTGCTATATGCTTATCCATCGCAGATAGATCAGCATTGTTCAATTTCCTTTTAGCAGAACCATTTTCCCAAGTTTGTAATTTTTTTCGAAAGAAACCATTTACAGGGATTTCAAATAATCGATATGTAAAATAGGAAAACATCAAAGTACATATGGTCTCAATACTAAATAGCCACATTCTTTGCTCGTATTTCAATGCAGTTTCGTATAAAAATTTGGTAAAACTATAACGAACCAACAAATGATTGAGATAAATAGAAAAAGATAGCAACCCAAATGTATACACAATTTTTGTCTCGTTAATTTTGGCATACCAGTTATCACCACATAAGATAAGAATGTTTAACGCAAGCAAATAAGGCGTAAATAATACTGTCCATTTAACAAAGAAAGCTAAAAATGTAACGACCAAAATAGGCGTGGCAAACTGCTGGATCTTCTGTAAAAACGTTTTGTTTTTATATAGTTGATACGTCAAAATACCTAACATAAAGCCAGAAACACCACGTAAAACGGCATTGACACCAAAGGAATCTCCCAAATTATTTTTAAATGGAATTCTTTTAATTTTATTTATAGTTTCAATCGAAAGTGAATCGAAATATTGGCTTGTAATATAGATACCTGCAGTCATAATAAGTACGATGATAATTGTTTTCCATAATTTTTGTCTAGAAAAAAAGACCAACAAAAAGGGAAAAATCAAGTACATAATAAACTCCACAGACAAGGACCATGTAGCCGCATTAATAATATGCTTAATATCATACAAACTCTGTATAAAAAACAAATTAACTATAAATTTATGCAACGTTAATTTTGGCAAAAGTAAGGCCGAGAAAAGAAGTATATTCAATAAATAAAAAGGATAAATACGCACAATCCTCTTTAGCATAAAATTTTTGTACAAGGAGATGTCAAGTCCATACTTGAACTTTTTCTCATACACCAAACACAGCACAAAAGAACTCAACAAAAAGAAAAAATCTACGGTAAAATAACCGCGCTCAATCATGCATACAACAAAATCTTTCAATGGGAATTGCCATTTCTCCATTTTTTTTAAAAGATCGTATTCAAAATAATGATCAAAAACCACTCTGAGTGCGAGCAATCCTCTAATCCCGGTAAGTGCTTTTATTTCTTTCGTGGCCATCAAGCATACATTGAGTTCATTGAAAGTCCAAAGGTAACAGAATACAATGGGAAAATCTTGGAAGAATCGGTAGATGACTTAATTTCAAAAGCAGACACTTGGTAATTTGCTGATATATTTTACCTAAATTGCTAAAGATTTATGCATTTCCCGTCCTAATTAAAACAAATTTATGCGTATCCGTTCTATTTTGAATAAGACATTTATTCTAAGCGTCATCTTTCTATTGCACACAAAAATAAATGCACAAGATTCTACAAAGCTATCTACGTTTATTTATAGTATTAAAGATAAGGACACTTTAAGATTAGACTATTATACAGATCCACTGGCCGATACGGCTAATCGACCTTGCTTGCTTTACGTTTTCGGAGGTGGCTTTATTACAGGGAGAAGAAATGATAAATTAAGTGTTCCTTTTTTCAAAAAAATGGTAAAAAATGGATTTAATGTAGTTTCTATAGACTATAGATTAGGCTTTAGAAAAGCATTTGGAGATCCGCATCAAAAAGACGCATTTAAAGAAAATTTAAAAAAATATAAACCTTTACAATTTCTCGACATATTTTACGGTAGTATCAATATGGCGGTGGAGGATTTATATGACGCAACCAACTATGTAGTGTCACACGCAAATGACCTAAAAATAAATCCTAGTCGTATCATTGCAATGGGCTCAAGTGCTGGCGCAATTACGGTACTACAAGGACAAAATTACATTGTAAATAAAAACGATTTAAGCAAACACTTACCAGCAGATTTTAATTATGCTGGAGTCATTTCCATGGCAGGAGCGATCTTTTCTATGAAAGGAGATGTAAAATGGAATGCACATCCTGCGCCAATTTTAATGTTTCATGGAGATGCCGACAAACAAGTACCGTATGACAAAGTAAGAATCAAAGTTCTATTATTTCCATTAAAATATGGATTTTATGGTTCTAAACATATTACCAAACAGTTGAAAAAATTACAATCACCTTATTGGTTCTATAGTGTAGAAAATGCGGGGCATGAAATGAGCTATAAGCCAATGGAGCATAATATCGCTGAGATAATGACATTTTACAGATCTTATATCGATCAAAATAAACCATTGCAAATGTTCTCAGATAAAAAAGATATTTCTCAACCAGATGTCCAGAAAAAATTTGGATTTGCTGATTATTTGAAAGGAAATTTTGGCGGAAATTAAACGACTTTTCCGCCAAAACAATCTATTTAGGAAGTTTTACACGGTAAATTCTGTATGGTAAAACACGTTCATCTTTGCCATTATTCCAAGGAGCCTCCCTTTGCAATTGCGAACAAGAAAAATAAACATAACCATCAGTACCAATCCCTAAAGAATCTGGCCACAAAAGCCTAGAATCTTGTAATAAGGTATGAATCTTTCCATCTGGAGAAATATAGGTAATGGTATAGTTGGTAGAAGTTGTCAAATAAATATTTCCTTTTGCATCAGCCACTAAACCATGCGTAATACCGACATTACCTACAGCTTCCACATGACTCATCAATTCCGCATCAGAAAGTTGTGCATCAGACAAATATTTTGTATCGATACGATATAATTCATCACAATTTATCGGTTTAAAATAAAAATATTTATAGTCTCTAGTCAATGCTATTCCATTCACATTAGATACAAATGGTTTGCCCTGTTGATTACGCATTTGATGTCCATCATAAGTCAATACAATATTCGTATCCGCCGTAGTATATTTACTTTTTGCCAATACGGTCCTTGCCTGATCCGTTTTCAAATCTAGAACTACTATTGCGGCTTGACCCGGATCTGACAAGTAAGCCAATTGTCGATCTACATCAATGCGCATATCATTCAACCCAGAGTGAGATTTATCCAAACCATTGAAATGATACACTGCAACAACTTTATTTGTATTCAGATCAATTTTCAACATTTTGAAATGACCAACAGTATCTCCACCCGCATTCAAACCAGCAATAGAACCTTTGGATGCAGGCTTGGAATCTAGTACCCAAAGATTATTGGAACCATCTACGACAAGATCTTGCACATTCAAAAAATGATGATCTTCATCCAAATTATTATCATTCCAACTATTGTCGGGAAATACTACTTTTTTGCCATGCTCTATTTCTGCTAGTCCCATGTCATATTTTCCTCCACGTTTGGGAAAAGAAATGAAAACACGATTTTTCGGAGAAACGGCAACTCCTATTGCTTGATATTCCCCAAGATCAATAACGGTCTCTAGTTTATCACTATGATATTTTTCCATTTGCGCA
The DNA here is from genome assembly GCF_004337365.2 of Rhizosphaericola mali. GTDB lineage: Bacteria > Bacteroidota > Bacteroidia > Chitinophagales > Chitinophagaceae > Rhizosphaericola > Rhizosphaericola mali. The sequence continues at coordinate 3,435,596 of NZ_CP044016.1, forward strand.
TTACTATTGGATAAGGTAAAAGCCGCAACTATAATTGCTATTAATTTTTTCATCCTACTTGTTCTTTTTTAATGCTTTTTCTTTTTCTAGCATTTGTGGCCAAATCGGAGCGAAATCATACGTCGGATAAAATTCTGTATGAAAACTACCCCACGCGCCTTTTTCAAAAATATTATTCACCATCCTTAAATCTTTCGCAGGAAATTTTAAAGTCAAAATCTGCCCTACCCCCATCGCAACATACCAAGAAACCACACGAGCATGACTTTCCTCAATACGCTCATAAAACTGTTGCGTCATCGCTCGCATCTGAATAGAATCCACTGGACTATCTTGAATATGTTTCAAAAATACAGTAACCATAACACTATCACTGGTAGAGGATGGTGTAGTTTGCGCTGAAATTTTACTTAGAGAAACAATCATTACCAATATAGCAAGTATAAAATATTTTTTCATACTATAAATTTTAACTAAAAAACCATCAAGTCCGGAATACGTTCCAAGACTCAATGGTTTGTTTATATTTTATAAAATTAGAATTTACTTGCTTCGTTCAATAAGTCAAGATCTTCTTTATCTAATTGCAATTCAGGAGCTGCAAATAAAGTTTGTAATTGGCTTTCGCTCGTAGCACTTACAATTGGCGCAGGAATCAATGGATTGGAAAGCAACCAAGCTAGAGCCACAGTTGCATCTTTAGAATTGTGTTTTGCCGCGACTTTATCCAAAGCTGCAATTACGCCAAGCCCTTTTTCATTCACATATTTCTTCACACCTTCGCCACGAACACTTTTTCCTAAATCTTCTTCACTACGATATTTCCCAGTTAAAAATCCAGCAGCTAAAGACCAGTAAGGCAATACTGCTAATCCATATTGCTCAGCAATAGGCGCATATTTAGTTTCAAATTCTTTCCTTTCCACTAAATTATAGTGGGGTTGCAAAACTTGATATTTAGGCAAATTATTTTTTTCTGCCAATGCTAAAGACTCTATTAATCGAGCAGGTGTAATATTAGAAGCACCAATATAGCGTACTTTTCCTGCTTTAATAATTTCATTATATGCTTCCAATGTTTCTTCTACTGGAGTTACATTGTCATCAAAATGTGTATAGTATAAATCAATATAATCTGTCTGCAATCTCTTTAAAGACTCATCCACAGACTTTAATATGTGAGCTTTAGAGGTATCTTCTTTATGCTTACCAGTTGCACCGCCAACTTTAGTGGCGATAACTACATCTTTACGATTGCCGCGAGCCTTCACCCAATTACCAATCACCGTTTCAGATTGACCACCATTACCACCGTCTACCCACCAAGAATACATATCTGCAGTATCAATAAAATTGAAACCTGTACCAACGAATTTATCTAAAATTTCAAATGATTTTGCTTCGTCTAATGTCCAACCAAATACATTACCACCAAAATTAATCGGTGCTACTTGTAGATCCGTCTTACCTAATGCTACTTTTTTCATCGTTATTAATATTTAAAATTTAAGTTTGTTTTTAGGATAAACAAATTGAAATGATTTGTGTTTAATTCAATTGCAATCCTTTCTTAATTATTCCTTTTTTTAACAATTCAGGTTGTACAATATCATCATGACTAACCAATAATTGGATGCCCTTTGCGGGTAATTGATTCAACCAATTGAGTTCAAATCCTATCTGCTCGGCATTTTCGCCTATTCGTTTAATTTGTCCAGCGGGCTTTTGCTTTTTTTCCTCGATTCCTATATAAGACCAACTTACGTCACCTGTAAAAATATATTCTTTCCCATTTGCTAACTTAGTATATACCATAATCTCACCGGGCGTATGTCCAGGAGCCTTTATCAGCACTACACTTGGAGCAACAGGTAGAATATCATAGAAATCAACTACATCAAAATCATTCCATTGACTAGAATCAATCTTCAATTCTGGCATTTGAGGTTTTGTAGACAAAGTATGCATTTGTTGCACAGTAACGATAGTTTTCGGAGCCAATTCCTTATAGTGCTTCGTCCTTAAAACGCCAGCCACATGATCGCCATGTTCATGAGTTATGATAATTTTCTTCGCTTGCAAAAGGGCTTTTTGAATAGAATCATTTGCAGAAGGAAAATAAGGTTGCACTTTACCTTGTCCGAAAAACTCATGTACTTTTTTATCCATCCCTGCATCAATCATCACGGTACCATCTGGATAAATTAATTGATAAGCTGTGCGAGCTTGTATATAAGGTTTTTCATCACCACCATCCACAGTTGCAGCAAAAGTGCGTGGACTTTCTGCATATTTTATATAGTGAATTTCTGATGCAAATTTGCCAGGAACGGAATTGGATGCAATTCTAATTTTAGATAAAAGTGCATCATTATAATCAATACCCTGACTATAAGTTTTACTTACTAGAAATAAAGTAACGAATGCAATATATTTTTTAATTCCAGTCATTACTATAATTCTTTTTTTAATGAAATAATTCTTTTTTCCGCTACACTTTTACGTGCCGCATCCATAACTAACATGGTTTTATATCCATCCTCTCCAGATACGGGAGAAGGCGCCCCATTAGTCATAGTTTGCAAAACGGCTTCAAAATAATTATAGTAATTTCCATCCTCTGTTGGGATAATTTCTTGTATCTTTTTACCCTCATCCAAATAAGTCAAAACACCTTCTTGATTTTCTGGTTCTTCACACCAAGGCGTCGCTTTAGGTTTTGCGCCTGCAAGAATTCTTTCCTCTTGCATATCCGAACGATTTTTCAAAAAACTTCCGTTCAGTCCATGAGCGATATAACCATATTCATTATTTACCGAAATATCTGTCGCTCTTAATTTCACACGTTTATCTTCGTAAAAAAGCGTTACTTGAAAATAATCTTCCACCGGAGAATCGGGACGAAAGGCTGCAAAATCAGCAAAAACAGCATCTGGCAAACCGAATAAATAAATCGCTTGATCCGTAACATGCGAACCTCGATTATTGAACTCGCCACCACTATCCGCTTGCTCAGTGTGTACATCTCCGCGCACTTTGGGCACATAAAAATCGTAGGAAATACTAGCTTCTACAACCTTACCCAATTTACCGCTTTCTAATACTTTTTTATAGGTTAAAAAGTCACTATCAAATCGACGATTTTGATAAACAAATAAATGCAAATCTTTTGCCTTAGCTAATTCCCATAGTTCCTTAGCTTGTTGAGCGGTATTGGTAAATGTTTTTTCGACTATAGTATTTTTGCCAGACACTAATGCTTTTTTAGCCAATTCATAATGCGTTCCAATCGGTGTATTCACTACAACCAAATCCACATTATCATCTGATAAAACAACTTCTAATGTATCGTAACTTTTTGTATAAGGGTAATCTTTTTGAATCTTTTTAGTATTGCGTTCTAATGCGCCCACCAATTCATATCCTGGATGCAAATCCAAAAATGGAGCGAAAAATGTCGACCCAGAAAATCCATATCCCAATATTACTGTTCTGATTTTATCATTCATATCTAGCTTATCTTTTTTTATTAAAATTCTAGTTAGCAACGGCTCTAAATAGGTAAATTATTTTTCAATAGATTCTTTTACATTGGGATAAAGTAGGAGCAACAGCGTCATGTAAGCGCCATGTAACAATTCGGAAGTTATTGAATCCCAATTTTCTATAGTTGTATTTCCGAAAGCAAATAAAGCGACCAACACAAGACCAACATATAATATTGGAACTGTAAAAATCCCCAATAAAAGAAAAGCTCCAACAAGAAGTTCTACAAATGGAACTACATAACTAAATCCCATTACCATAAATCTCGGCAAATAGGATTTTTCCATAAATGTAACCATCCACTGACTAAAGCCTTGAAGTTTTGGTAGACGCACCAATCCATGACCAAGCATCGATAATGCTAATGGTAACTTAATGAAAAAATACGCTAATTTAGTTGGTTGTTTCATATCTCAAAATCTGAGATAAAATTAGACACTCAATAGTAGAAATTTGGGTAAATTAATGAGATAAAATTGTACAAATAAAAGAGAAGTCCTCTAATCGTAGTGAATTATAAATGTAATTCCATTACAATATCCACTCTTTCATAAGCGCTTTTAAAATCCGGCAATGCAATAAATCCAAATTTTTCATATAAATGAATACTAGAACTTAATTTAGTATTTCCTTCAAGAAATAACGAAATATAATGTTTCGATCGGGCATAGGTAATCAACTTTTCCATCAAAATGTGCCCAACACCTAAACCTTGTGCACTTTCGTCCACTGCGAATTTGCAAAGTTCACCCACACTATTCCCTTTATTTTTCAATGCAATTGTCCCGATAACAACCGCTTCTTTTAGAGCAAAAAAGATCTGACCTTCATTTTCCAAAATATCTTCTATATGCTCAAATGCCAAAATATCTTCGGATTCTAACTTAAAATATTTCTGAATCCAGAATCTATTTAATCGGATAAAATCGTTTTTATATTTTGGCAAATAAGTAATAGTTTCCATGAAAGTCCTTTACTCAAATATAAGGATTATGCGGCTACAGTCGCTGCTATATCTGCTGTATTTTTGGACTTTGTCCAATTAAATATTTTGCGATCCACTTTTTTATAAATAGGAAAAAAGAATAAAAAAACCATCAAACCGCATCCCATCAAAATTACCCAACCAAATAATTCTTTGATAGAGCCTAAGACTGCTTGTTGCATATAAGCTTGATAAGCTGCCGCAGAGCTATTTGTTATACCTTTCGTATGATATTGTGCATTGACTAGTGCACCGACAGCATCACTATTTGTCCAAGAAGCTAACCTGTTCAATAATTTAATTTGCGTACCATAGAGCCAAATAGAATACAAATTACCCCAAACTGCTGGGCCAAAAAAAGTACGCACAAATATTAAAATTGGAGGAATACTTTGCAAATATTCCTGTGGCACTTCTGCGGTAATATATAACCCTAAAGTTATATAAGATAATACAATACCAATGCCTCTACACATAAGAGGAAGAAATAGTTGGGCCTGTGAAACATTGGCATCGACCAAGGGATACATCAAGACAAATGACATCGTATAAAATGCTACCGTCAGGATAAGCATAAATTTAAAATTACGATAATTCTTAAAATAGAAATAGCAGATCGCAGTCCCTATAAAATAACCTACACAAGGAGCTAAATTGACGTAAGCATTTTCTACATAATTTTTCTTAAAAGCCACAGTCATCCACATATTTAAGGAATTGGTCATGGTAAAAAATGCGCCGCATACAAATGTTAATACCAATCCCACACGAATATTTCTCTCTCTCAATATTTTAAACTCCATTAATGGTTTTCTTGCAGTTGTATTTCTGATCATCAACCAGACTAAACAAATAACTGCGATATAAAGTGACCAACGAATCTCTTTGGAGTCAAACCAATCTTTATACCTGCCATAGGCCAAAAAATAAATAAAAGACAAAGTCCATGCACTAATAAGAATATGGCTAAACCAGTCAAATTTCCAAAGAGGAATACTATGTTTTTTTCTATGATCATGTACACAGACTACTACAATCAATAAAGCCAATAGCAATAAAAGATTACAAAAGTGAAATGAAAAATGCCAATTAAAGCGGTCTGATAGCCAGGCCATTGCGAAACCAGATACAGGGCTTACCAATAAAGTCAATGGGAAATAGACGCAATACAACTTATATCGCTCTCCTTTGGGCATCAATAAAGGCATGAAGCTCGTAAGCATAATGATTGCACCCATCATACGTACTACACCAATAAAGAATGTAACTAAAATAATCAAAGGCGCTTCATCAGTCTTAGTAAGAATGAAATTAAAAAATATCAATAATACACAAATAGCGACTAATAGTATTTTGGATTTAAAATACGTATTCATTGCATTAATGAGTGTAAACCCTACTGCCATACCTGCGAAATAGGCATAAGTACACATCGCCGCATCCGCATTACTCGTAGATAGTCCTGATACCATATATGAACTGACCGCAATAGAAACACCAGAACTAACGCCTAAACATAAACTTAATATAACTAATAACGGGACATCCAATTTAGGAGATACCCAATCAAAGAAAATTCTATTATTCATCTTCTTTTCTCCTATTTATCAACTATTTCTACGTTCATACCAGACCTCACATTTTTCATATCTGCAGGTTTATTTTTGTCAGTAAAAATGATTTTTACGGGAATACGTTGTTGAACTTTTACAAAATTTCCTGTTGAGTTATCTACTGGTACCGCAGAATAACTACTACCTGTAGCTCCAGAAAGAGATTGCACTTTACCTTCAAAATAGGTATTAGGGATTGCATCTATTTTTAATTTCAATAAATCACCCACTTTAATTCTTGCTATTTGATTTTCTGTATAATTAGCAATCACCCAGATATCTCCAGATTGTACAATCGTTGCTAGTGGCTGTCCAGGAGTCATCAATTGTCCAACATCAATCTTTCTACGTCCCATCACACCATCGTAAGGAGCGATAATATAACAATAGGAAAGGTTTAATTTCGCTAAATCGACTGCCGCTTGTGCATGCATAATAGCCGCATTAGAGACTGCAATTTTATTAGAAACAGATTTAGTCGTTAATTGTGTTGCATATTTTTGACTAGATAAGGATTCATATTTTGCTTTCATGGCATCATATTCTGTCTTTACTTCATCATATTGATATTGAGAAACGACATCTGATTTTAACAAATTAGCATAACGTTTCAAGTTTGTTGCTTGATTATCTAAACGAGCTTTCATTTCGGCAATATTTGCATCAGAAATATTCGTACTATTCGCTGCAACATTTACATCAGATTGAACTACATTTTTGCCTGCTTTTACATCTTCCAAATTAGCCAAAGCTTGCTCTACTTGGATTTTATATTCTCTATCATCAATTATAACTAAGGTATCACCTTGTTTTACCGCTTGATTTTCTTCAAAACGAATGCTTTTAATATAACCTTGAATACGTACGTTTATAGGATTTATGTATTGTTCCACTTGCGCATCATCGGTATATACATTTCTATTCAAATGGAAGTAAACGATAATTCCATAAGCGATAATGGCAATAAGAACCAAAATAGATAGTAGGTTAAAAAATATTCTAACCCATTTCGCTCTTTCGGTTGGTACGGGCTGATTTTCCTTATTAGACATCTTAAGTTGTATTTTAAATATTTTTAGTAGTTATAATTTTTTTCATTAAAATTCCCAATTACCAGAAACCTTCATTAATTGATACCATTCGTAAATGATATTAATTCTAGCATTTGTCATATTTAGTTGAGAGGAAAGTAAAGCGGTACTCGCATCCATCACATCTGTCATGATGGCCAATTGATTCATATATTTTTGAGTAACAATTCTATAGTTATCTTGAGCTAATAAATAACTTTCTTGCAACGTGTGAAATTTATCTTTTGCCTCAAATAATTTTACATAGCTCTTATGAATCTGCATCTCTGTTTTTTGAGCTAATAAATCTTTTTCAGTTTCTGCAAGTTTCAAATTTGACTTTGCCTTATTTACCTCTTTTTTTGTTGTGTAAAGATTGGAAATATTATAAGTTAGCTTTACGCCTCCTGTAAAATAATGCCAGTAAATATCTTGCGGAATAGGATCTAATGTATTCAGATAAGGACGAGCTAACATATCTTCTGCATACAAGGATACTTTCGGTGCTTTTTCTGCATTTGCAATGGCAATATTTTTTTCCGCAATTTTCATTTTTTGTAATGCAGCTTGTATTTCGGGTGTTTTATTACTACTATCAACATAATTTTGATAGGCATTATTTTCGTAATACTTGTCATACAAAGTTGTATCTACATCTATGATGGAACTATCTGGCAAACCTATGACGACTGAAAGATCATGACTATTAATCAAGATATCATTTCGGACCGTAGTTAATTGCAGTTCCAAGTCAGTAATATGTAATTTACTTCTAATCAAGTCATTACGCGTCACCATTCCTTCTTTGGAAAGTTTTTCTACATTTGAATATTGTTGTTTCGCTAGATCAATATTTTGTTGAAATACTTTTCGTTGATTTTGTAGAGTAAAAATATCCAAATATTTAGACAAAAGTAAAAATTGGATATCTTCTTTATCTTTTTTATAGTCCAAAGAAGCGAGTTGTTCTTCTAATTTTGATTTAGCTACATCATTTCTTAATTTCTTACCCCCAAATACTAAAACGCCCGCTGACACCGAATAATTATTCATAATGTGTGGCAAGTTGATCGTTTCCATATAGTCAAAACTTTTAGTCCAAACCGCCCCATTGCTTATATATCCCAATAAGGCACTACTTTCTATAGAAGGTAATTGCTTGTCTTTGGCAATCTCTGTGTTATAATGACTAATGGAAATTTTTTGTCGAGAAGCATTCAGCGTAATACTATTTTCTTCTGCCTTCTTAAACAAGGAATCCACTGGTAAGAAAATGTGGTTTTGTCCAAATACATTTAGTTGCCTCAATAGCAATAGAACGACTAAAGTCGTCTTGAAGTACAATCGATTTTTCGATTGCGATGATAGATTATCCATTTTAGTTCGAATTCAAACTATTTATAGTTGAAAAATTGATTACGAAATGATTAGTTTTTCTAATATATCTGTTATTTTAACAATTTCAGCTAAGGAGATATTCATTTTATCAATATTATAGGTTCGGTAAACTTCTGGATAAAAATCATTGATAAATGAGTCGCCTTTTTCTGTAAATGAGATTAGATTATGTCTTCGGTCAGTTGGATCGGTTTTTCTCACAATCATTTCTCTCTTGTGCAGATTTTCGATTAATGAAGTAATACTTGATTTATTTTTTCCTATTTTGTCTGCCAGTTCTTGCTGATTGGCTGTGCCACCTAGAGATCTAAGGCAATATAATAACTGGGACATCTCAAGAGTGATATCAAAATAACCATTATTTTCTAGCATCTTCTGTACACGATTTCTCAAGTCTTGACGTGTACGAAGAATAACACCGAAATAATTGTGCATAGCTATTTCAAAATCTTTTTCTTTCATTACGATGCAAAGGTATATAATAGTTTTAATTCAAACTGTTTTATTTCAAACTTTTTTTTATTAATAATTTATGTCATTGTAAATAACCATCTGGCGTTGTTCTGATTCTACATATCTATTATGTGCAATCTCAGGAATCCATTTTGACTTGCAACTTCTTATTCCATTTAATGCAATTCTGTCAAATGCATCTTCAAATGGGATATCCACTCTTGCTTCTATGATGTCTCCTTTTGTATCAATAATAAATAATACCACATCCTCAGCTTTATTTCCATTTACAAATTTATAACTAGAGGGAAAATAAAGATGCTTTGATAGATATTCACTCCATTTACCGTGATCGAACTTTGCTTCTGAGTCACGATTAGTCGTATCTATGGCTTCACCTTTCTCATTATAATAAAATTTGTTTACAAGCATGCCCTGATCATATTGTTCTTTTGCACTTACTATGCCATTATCATGGTAATAAACCCAAGTGCGTGTTGGCACGTTCCAATGCGTATATCTCCCAGCTGCACTTAATTTTCCATTACGAAACCAACTTACACTTACCGCCTCACCATCAGGCTGATAGACTACGGAATCTTTTGGAAAACCTGTACTATACCAAGAATATACAGTTCCCACAGGATGATCGTCCTTGTAATTAGAGGAATCTTTTAGATATTCGTTCTCAAAATAAGAAACCCAAGTGCCCTCTCTTTTACCATGAACATATTTTTCTATCGCTTTTAATTTTTTATGCGGATAGAAATAATAAAATGTTCCATTGGGGATTGTCAATGCACTGTCTTCGTATAGTCCTTGCATTTCAATCTCTTGATTTTTCATATAGTAACGAGCTTGTAGCCAGCCAGAATCTGTCTTTTTTTCATTCACTATAAATCGGGCTTGATTTGCAGCCACATTAGATCTGTTGGCGGATAAGAAATGTTGGACATTTTGAAGATTATTTGCTTCCGTAGAGTGTTGAGCGTAACCATAATTTGCGAAGCATAAAAAGATCATTATACAAAAAAACAAATTGCGTATCATAGTCAAATAGGTCTATTCAAGCGACAATATTAAATCTAAAAATGGGAATACAAAGCAAATAATTTATTTGAAATTAAAATATTATTCCAAATGACAAACTAACGTATAAAATCGCAAAAAATAGCCACTTTGTCAGTTTGCATAAAATGGTATTGACTTTGATGAAGCATTGTCAACTATTAAAATTTTAAATTCAATATATTATGGAAAAAGGACAGATCAGGGTACAAACCGAGAACATCTTTCCCATTATCAAAAAATTCTTATACAGCGAGCACGATATTTTCTTACGCGAATTGGTTTCTAACGCGCAGGATGCTTGCCAAAAATTAAAAACGCTTACTGTTAGCGGCGAAAACAAATCCGAATTAGGGGATTTGAAAGTGACCGTTTCTATTGATAAAGAAGCTAAGACCTTGACGATTGCCGATAACGGTATCGGTATGACGTCTGAAGAGGTAGACAAATATTTGAACCAAGTTGCGTTTAGTGGTGCGGAAGAATTCGTACAGAAATATAAAGATGCAAGCATTATCGGTCATTTTGGTTTGGGTTTCTACTCTGCATTTATGGTGGCTGAGAAAGTAGAAGTTTTTACTAAAAGCTATAAAGACGGAAGCAAAGGTGTTTATTGGTCTTGCGATGGCAGTCCAGAATTTGAATTATACGAAATCGACAAAGACGATAGAGGTACAAAAATCGTTTTGCATATAGGCGAAGAAAGTGCTGAGTTTTTGGAAGAAAACAAAATTGAAGCTTTATTGGAAAAATATTGCAAATTCTTACCGATTGCAATCTTCTTCAATGACAAACAAGTTAACGACACCAATCCACTTTGGACACGTAAACCATCCGAATTAACAGATCAAGATTATATTGATTTTTACCGCAAATTGTATCCAATGGGCGAGGCTCCTTTATTTTGGATTCATTTGAATGTGGATTATCCTTTCAAATTGACAGGTGTTCTATATTTCCCTAAAATCAAACAGTCTTATGAGATTCAAAAAGACAAAATCCAATTATATAGCAATCAAGTATTTGTAACGGACGAAGTAAAAGAAATCGTTCCAGAATTCTTGATGTTGTTGCATGGTGTGATTGATAGTCCAGATATTCCGTTGAATGTGAGCCGTAGTTATTTGCAAGGCGATTCTAACGTACGCAAAATAAACGCGCACATAACGAAGAAAGTGGCGGATAAATTGGATGAAATCTTCCGTCAAAACAGAAATGATTTTGAAGACAAATGGGAAAGTTTGGGTATCGTCGTGAAATACGGTATGATCACAGAAGACAAATTCTTGGAAAAAGCCAACAAATTCTTGATTTTACAAGATGCTTCTGAAAAAGTAGAACGAACCATCGAACCAAAAGAGGGAGACGAAAAAGCAGAAACTACAATCGTATCCAAACCGAAGTTCTATACTTTCGAAGAATACAAAACAGCAACTTCTGCTACCCAAACAAATAAAGAAGGCAAACAAATCATTTTGTATACATCTGACCCTGTATCTCAAGATACGTATGTGAAAGCAGCGGAAACCAAAGGTTACAAAGTCATTCTTTTAGATACGTTGATCGATACTGCATTTATCAACAATATGGAAATGAAATGGGAAAATACCTCTTTCGTTCGTGTTGATTCTGATATTGTAGACAATTTAATCGACAAACAAGAAAATAGTGATAGCGTATTAAGCAAAGACGAATCTGAAAAATTGAAAGGTTTGTTCGAGGCACCTATCTCTGATCTTCACGTAACTGTTGAGGTGAAAGGCTTGAGTCAAGAAACAGCGCCCGTTATCGCAACACGTCCAGAATTTATGCGTCGTATGAAAGATATGGCAGGCGTTGGCGGCGGTATGGCTTCTTTCTATGGTAATTTGCCTGATGAAGTTACGTTGACTATCAATGGAAATCATCCAATTTTCCAAACTGTATTACAACAATCTGATGAAGCAAAACAAAAAGAAGATGTACGCAGTTTGACTGATTTGGCATTATTATCTCAAGGTTTATTGAAAGGTGCACAATTGACGAACTTCATCAACAGAACTTGGAATAAAGTAGCACAATAATCTATTTCACATAGTTTAAATGAAAGGTCAACATTATTGTTGACCTTTCATTTTTTAACGTATAAAATATTTGAAAAAATTAGTAATAAAATTACGAATAGTTCCTAAAATAATAATTTTACAATTCATAGAATATCAATACTTTCGCACTGCTTAAATGCACCTTATACTATTAAAAAAATTATAACCACGACATCCAAAACTGTAGTGGCATATTTGCTATGAAAGGTATTATTAGATTTATATCTCTGCTATTACGAGAACGTAAACGCTCCAAACGCGTGTCAATCATGACTCATCAGTATCACAAAAAAAATGCTGAAATAGCCCAATTACCTTCGTATGAAACTTTTGAAAAAAAGATATTAATTATAAAAACAGAAGATATTGGAGACTATCTTTTATTTAGAAATTTTCTCACTTATTTCCGTAATGCCGAAAAATTTAAAGGATATCAAATTACACTTTTAGGTAATAGTGCATGGAAGTCCGTTTTTGATGTATATGACAAAGACTTAGTCGACCATGTAATATGGCTGGACAAATCTAAATACATGCACCATGAAAACTATAGTCAAAAACTATACGCTCAACTACGGGATGAGAAATTTGAATATACTATTTGTCCGGAGCGATGGCGCCATATCGCATGGGCGGACTGCATTACATTAGCAGCAAATTCACTTCTAAAATTTGGGGTAAAAAATACAGATGAGCATACTGCATTTAATGCAGAATCAGACAAAATTTACCATCATATATTTGAAAATAGTTGGGCAATTACACATGAATTTATCTTCAACAAATCCTATACAGAATGGGTAATTGAGGAAAATATTTCCATCGAAAAACCCATTATTCCCAATGAAAGAAAACCTATTTTTAAAGAAAAAACAATTCTATTTAACATTGCAGCTTCAAAAAAAAGTAAAAGATGGCCGATCAAAAATTGGATAAACTTAATTGAAACTGTAAAACAGCAATATTCAGATTATCATTTAGCAATTATTGGCGGTCCGATGGAAATAAAGGAAGCCAATATCATCACTGAAGCTACACACATTACAAGTCTTGTAAATAAATATTCTATTACAGAAACTATTGAACTCCTCAATGGCATTGCACTTTTAATAACCAATGATTCATTTGCGTTGCACGCGGGCATTGGTAATAAAACGAAGAATATAATCAGCATCGCAAATGGTAACAATGCTTTTCGTTTTGCAGACTATTCCTTTTTATCATCCAATCCAAACGAAAGCATTTATCCGAAATATTATTTGAAAAAAAATAAATCACAGTATTTCTCTGATAGAAAGCGTTGGTTTTATGATGCAACAAGTACAGACATCTCTACCATAAATCCTAATGAAATATTGGACAAAATAAAAGCAATTTTATAGTTTGCTATTTGCAATAAAGGTTGAATAAATTAAAAGTATATTGCCTAATTTTGCTTTTCATTTATTAAAAAAGGAAGAGAAATGGCAGTTTTAAAAACATTGACAATTGCAGGCTCTGACACAAGTGGCGGTGCCGGATTACAAGCAGATTTAAAAACTTTTGAAGAATATAAGACGTATGGATTGAGTGCCATTACTTGTATTGTAACTATGGATCCTGACCACAATTGGAAACACAATGTGACGCCTATCGCACCCGAATTGGTAGAAGCGCAATTAAAAACGATTCTTTCAGGAGAGCCCATTCAAGCGATGAAAACCGGCATGTTAGGTTCTGTTGAAATTATAAAAATTGCAGCAAATGCTATCAAAACACATCAATTGAAAAATGTAGTCATCGATCCAGTGATGATCTGCAAAGGTGATGATGAAGTATTACAACCTGATAGTGCACAAGCAATACGCGAATTATTGATCCCTTTAGCTACAGTTACGACGCCTAATTTATTCGAAGCGGGGCAATTATCCGGATTGGGCACGCCAAAAAATTTAGAAGAAATGAAAACCGCGGCTAAAGCAATTTTCGAATTAGGCGTTCCGCATGTTGTCATCAAAGGAGGAAAAGCACTTGCAGGCGAAAAGGCAATCGACCTTTATTATGATGGTACAGAATTTCATCTATTGGAAGCCGAAAAAGATGCAAATAATCATAACCATGGTGCGGGTTGCACATTTGCGGCAGCGATAACAGGCGGATTGGCAAATGGGCTTTCCGTAAAAGAAGCAATCTACAAAGCCAAAGATTTCGTTACTGCTGCAATTCAAGGAGGATTTGCATTCAATCAATTTATTGGACCCGTTTGGCATGGAGCGTATAATCAAAAATAATAGATCTAATTTTCGATATTTCAAAAGAGCGTTTATAAAACGCTCTTTTTTATTTATAATAGGTGTGTATAACTTTTTGACGCATTAGAGTTTATCCACATTGGGGTTTCTTAACAGCCTTGAGCCTTTATCTACATTACTTTTACATCTATTCCGATCCAACAATAAACCAATTGCCGACATCACATTTTCCTATTTATGAGAATAATCCAAAATGTCTGCACAATTATTGCGTTGATAGGAACTAATTAAAGATTTGGCATATTCAAAAATTGTAATATGAAGCATCATTATTTCAAAGTGTATGGCATTGCGCTTGCGTTGTCGAGTATTTCTGGTAGTGTGATGGCACAGGCGACGAGCGGCATTACCGATCCCAATACGGATTTTAAATTAGCTAGAGACTTGTACCAAAAAGGACAAGTGAGTTTGGCTTATCCTCTATTCAAAACCTTATATTTCAATAAAAGTGAAAATCAACAGAGACAATCTGTGATTCCTCTTGCGGTACAGACAGAATCTCAATATTATACCATCGTATGTGGATTGATATTAGATGATCCAACTGCGGAAAAAGATGCGATCTCTTTTGAAGTGGGCAATTTTGACGAAGTAAGAACGCAAATGGTGAGTTATTTTTTAGCGGAATATTATTTCCGTAAAAAAGACTATCAAAATGCTGCAACTTATTATGAAAAAGCAGGTTATGATAATTTGACAAATGAACAACTATCTTCTGTCAAATTCCATCAAGGCTATGCTTATTTTATGTTGAAAAATTTTGCAAAAGCAAAACCACTTTTCAACGCTATTAGACAGATACCAACAGATCCAAACTATAACGCTGCTAATTATTATTATGGTTTCATTGCGTTGGATGACAAGAACTATAATGAAGCTTTAAAATCTTTTCAAATAGTTGAAAAAGATCCGAAATACGCCGCTATTGTTCCTTACTATATCATGGAAATCTATTATTTCCAAGGGGATACGGACAAAGCAATTAGTTATGGACAAATTGTTTTAAATAAAGGCGGACAACAATTTTATGCAAAAGATATGCAATTATTGTTAGGTCATGCTTTTTTCGATAGAAAAGACTATAATAAAGCATTGCCTTATTTAGAGCAATATGTTAGTTCGACTGCAGATGCGAGTAGAGAAGATATTTACCAATTATCCTATTGTTATTATCAAGCAAAAAAATATAATGAAGCTATATTAGGATTCAAACAATTGGGAGGAACACAAGATTCTCTTTCTCAAAATAGTATGTATTTATTGGCGGATTCTTATTTGGAAACCAACCAAAAAGCAAACGCAAGAAATGCATTTCTTTTTTGTTCACAAAACAGTAGTGATTTACAAGAAAAAGAAATTTCTCAATTCAACTATGCAAAACTTTCGTACGAATTAGGATATCAAGATATTGCGCTAAATGAATTGAAAAAATTCATCGCAACTTATCCTAATTCCAACTATAAGAATGAATCAAACGAATTATTAGTAAGCTTGCTCGCCTCTACGAATAATTTTAAAGATGCCATGTCGCTTTTAGACAAAACAGGAACCAATAGTGATATTGTCAAAAGAGTATATCCAAGAATTTTATACGGTCGCGCTGTTGAATTAGTAAATGATCAAAGAACATTTGATGCGGAAACGATGTTCAATAACGTATTAAAATCACCCTACAATACACAAGAAATTCAACCAACTTATTTCTGGAAAGGAGAGATTGATGTTCGTTCGGGTAAATATGATGAAGCCGTTACAGATTTGAATAAATATTTGGCAAATCCTGTCACATTAGGCGAAGTTAATATTGAAAATGCGCAATACAATTTGGGATATGCATATTTGAGAAATGAACAATATGCAAAAGCGTTAGCGGAATTTCAAAAAGTAGCACCGAAGATTAACGAATCGTCTTCTACGGTTCAAAAAGATGCTTACGTTAGACAAGCGGATTGCTATTTTATGCAAAAGCAATTTTCCAAAGCTTCGCAAATGTATCACACTGTCGTAGATAATAATTTCCCAAGTGCAGACTATGCATATTATCAATTAGCCGTCATAGCTGGAGCACAAGGTAGATCAGCAGAGAAAGTCAAATATTTGCAATCATTTGACAAAAAATATGGCAAATCTTCTCTTGCAGGAGAAGCTAATATGGAAATGGCTTACGCATTGATGGCACAAGAAAATTTCGAACAAGCAATTACTCCATTAAACGCAGTCATAGCCAATCCAGCAGCGACATCTTTACGTCCAAAAGCGTATTTGAATGTGGGCGTTTGCCAATATAATTTGAGTAATAATGATGCAGCAATAACTACTTTCCAAAAACTAATAAGCACTTATCCAAATGCACAAGAAAGTAGTGATGCGTTAGACTATGTAAAAAGTATTTACATGGGTAAAGGTCAACCGGATGCATATATAGCATTTATGCATAAGAATGGTAAAGACTTAAGTAATAATGAAGCAGATTCTTTAAATTATAGTACAGCTTTAGCTGCATTAGGAGAGCAACAATGGGATAAAGCATCATCTGCATTGCAAAACTACATTCGTCAATATCCAAACGGTTATAGAAGCATAGACGCACATTACCAACTAGCTACGATTCAAAATCGTAATAAAGATTATAGTAATGCATTATCAAACTTTGACTATGTAGCACAAAAAGCGCCGAATAAATATGCAGAAGCCTCAGTTTTAGAAGCAGGTAGAATTGCCTATTTCCAAAATAAAGACTATAATAAAGCGGAGAAATATTACACGCAATTAAAGTCTATTGCATCCAATGCAGATAATCGATTAGAGAGTATGCGTGGTTTGATTCGTTGCCAATATAAATTGGAACAATGGTCTGATGCATTAACGAATGCAAAGGATTTGTTGAATCAATCCGGAATTGCGACGGATGACAAACAAATGGCAAATATCGTAATTGCTAAAAATGCACAATTAAATGGCGATGAAAGCGGAGCTATCGATGCATATAAAAAAGTCTACGCCTCCGGCAAATCTGAATACGCAGCAGAAGCTAGATATCGTGTAGCCGAAATTTACCTAAGCGAAGAAAAACTAAAAGATGCAGAGAAATCCGCATTTGAAGTGATCAACAAAGCAGGTTCTTACGACTATTGGATTACGAAATCTTATATTCTCCTAGGAGAAGTGTACTATAGAGAAAAAGATTATTTCAATGCAGAAGCGACACTTAAAAGTGTAATTGACAATGCGTCAGATGAGACATTAAAATCTGAAGCGCAAAAGAAATTAAATGCAGTCAATGCAGCTTCCAAAAACGCAAAGAAATAATTTATTATTTATTCAAATAAACCAGCATTCTCATGAAAATGCATAGTTATTCTAATATATTTTCGATGTCTTACAAAAAGGCTTTTTGGGTAGTACTTCCATCTTTACTATTGTGTATGAGCCAAGCGGACGCACAACGTAAAGGCAAAACAAAAGCCAAACCTAAAACGGAGAAAAAAGCATCGACTTCCAAAAAGGCAACAACAAAACCTAAAGAAGATTTGCTTCCTGACAATTCTCAAGATCGTACGGTAAATATCACATCGGCATTTACGCCGACATTGAGAGAATCCTCCAAAATAAATTTGAATGGCACGCCGACTTTACCTAGTCAAGCAACGCCAGGATTGAACTATAATGTTCCTGCGCAAAATTTATTTTTTCCATATGCCCCAGGTGCATTAAGACCATTGTCCTTAAATGAGAAGTATGAAAATCCTTGGAAAAAAGATGGTTTCATTAAATTGGGATATGGAAATTATAATACACCATATGGCGAAGCGGGTTTGTCATTTGGAGATGGTATAAATTCATCATTTGCCATTCATGCAAAACATGTTTCTTCTAAAGGTCCTATTATCGATCAGAAATATGCGCAAACAAACGTCGATTTGAATGGCGTTTTAAACGTCGGTTCAAATAATGAATTGAGTGGTAAATTATATTACGATAATAATCGAAATAGAGCCTACGGCATACGAGAAGATGACAGAGCATTGTACAATAGCGATTCATCTAAATTGTTTTACAACAACTATGGAATTAAATTGAAATTGCGTAACAAAGCAGAGAATGATGCAGGCATCGATTATAGTCCATCTTTAGCCATCAATCATTTTTCCAATAATTGGAATTCTAATGAGTCTAGTTTGTATGTAGATGCACCTATTTCTAAACAAATTGGTGATAATTTCGCAATTAATTTAGGATTTACTGCAGACATCACACAATTCAATAGAAAAGACAGCGCTAAAATCAACAATAATATTTATTATGTAAGACCTGCATTATCCTATAAAACGGACAATGTTTATATCAAAGCGGGCTTTACGCCTTCTTGGAACAATGGCAACTATAAATTCTTACCAGATATCCAAGCTGAGGCAAAAATTAAAGACGAACGTTTCGTAGTTCAAGCCGGATTTACAGGTTATTACGAAAAAAACACGTATCAAAGCTTGGTTGCATTCAATCCTTGGATTAATACGCCAAATGAATTACAAAATAATCGTGCAAGAGAGTTTTATGGCGGTTTGAAAGGATCTATCGGTAGTCATTTAACTTATAATGCGAAACTATCTTATATCACTTATTACAATCATGCTTTATTTGCTAATGATTCATTGTTAGGCAATAGATTTAACGTGATGTACGAACCAAAAATGAATGATCTACGCATTCATGCAGAATTGGGATATAAGGTTGCCGAAACCTTCTCCGTATTGGCGGGCATGTCCATCAATCAATACAGCAATTTGGATTCAAGTGCCAAAGCATTTGGCTTATTGCCATTGGAGTTGAACGGTTCGATGCGTTGGAAAGTATATAAAAATATTTGGGTAAAAAGTGATGTAAACTTTTGGAATGGCACTTGGGGTTTAGATGCCAATCAAGAACCAATCAAGATGAAAGCAGTTGCCGATTGGGATGCTGGTTTGGAAATGGGATTGACCAATCATTGGAGCGTATGGTTGCAAGTAAATAATATCTTGAATAATAAATATCAACGCTGGAACCAATACCAATCTTTGGGTACAAATGTAATGGGAGGAATAATTTATAACTTTGACCTTTCAAAAAAATAATACATTTGCATAAAAGCTAATAGGTCGACAGTTTCTATGGAAAATATTTATCCTTACTTATATCAATATTTGCTGGTAAATAAGATTTTACTACTACCCAATATCGGAACATTTTCGTTGAGTAGTGTTGGTGCGCGATACGATTATCCTACGCAACAGATGCAACCGCCTAAATCTGATTTTACATTTCAAGTGCAGTCCAACCAAAAAAAGAAAGATCACAATCTTTACGAGTATTTGAAAAAAGCATTGCACTTGGAATCTAGTGAGGCGGCGGAAGAAATATTTGATAATTATACCGCCGAAATTTCTAGTCAGTTAGAAAATCACGCAAATGTAGAATTGCCAGGACTGGGAGTATTGATATACAGAAGTCGCACACTAGCCTTTGACAATAGTTTCGAACCTCAATCATTTTATCCCAATTTAAATGTGTTACCCATTTCCAAAAATGGAGAAACGACAACAATTAAATCAGGAGATGCCGAGTTCTCAAGAAAAGAGATGGAAGCAATGTTGGAGAAAAAGAGAAAAGGTATTGCATGGTGGATCTATGTTTTATTGACGCTGGGCACATTGGTAATTGCAGCAGGCGTTTATTATTACTATATAAAAATGAATCGTTAATAAATCTTTTCGTCTTTATTTTCCTTCTGAGAAGGATTTTCAGGATCTTTATCTGGTGTGCGAAAAATAAATTCACTACCCCATTTAAAGGTCTTATTTATGCAAAGTCCTATCAAACATCCAATCATTACAGAAACTACACGCATGATCGCCCCTTGCCAAGAATGGTGATCATCTTCGTAAATCATTACTATAAAAAATCCGACCAACGCTGTACGAGAAACCGTAATCAATTTAGTCGCGGTACAAATAGTAATAATAACTACAACGCCAATAAGAATACAAATTAATGCCGCGGTAGAAGATTCTATGGAAATAAGTTTACCCTTATTTAAATAATTTTGCAAAGACCAACAAGCCAAGCCAACTAAAGGCCCTATCGTATTTCCCTTCATACGGTCAAAAGCGACTTTACTATTATTGTCATGTGTAACAGAAAGCATTAGGGAAATAATCACCCAAAATATATCATCTCTATAAATAGGTAATATTAGAAATAACAAAAAAGAACCCGCCACACCTACTACACATTTGATAATGTATTCCGTGTATTGGAAAGGTGTAATGCCCGTATGTTCTTCAAATTTTTCTGGATCTAATAATTCCATATTTACAGTTTCAAAATTGTTAATGGTGCAAAATTATAGCAAATCTGGAAGTCTACACCAATTGAACGTTCGTTAGCCGATTTGGAATATTTTCAACGCAACTGCCGATACAGGTTCGTCCGAAGTCGCAGGAATAGACAACATCTGAGTAGCCCCTATTTGATCATCATTTGCATCTATTAATTTAAGTTCAATAGTATGCGCGTCATCGTTTCCTTTATGGATAGAAATCAAAATTTTGGGTAAATTTTGATCTTCATTCCACTCAATTTTCGTTTTACGCAAACCCGTTTCTATAATTTTGGCAAATGCCGCATCATCAGATTGAATTTGCAATTGCATTTTAATTTGAACATCGGAGAACGGTACCAACTGACTATATTGTTTCAAAAACTCATTTTGATAGCTCAACTCTTTGACATTATCACCTTGCTTGTCTGCACAAGTTGCCGCGGCTTCATATAGTCTTGCGAGATACAATTTTTCATAGTCTGTATCAACTTGCGGATTTCCGACAATTTGATCTAGATTGTGTTGCGCCTCATCTTTATCATTATTGAGCAATTGAAATTTTGCCGTAAATAATCGAAAATATTTTTGAATATTGACTCGGTAATCATCACGTTGATATTGCTCATATTTATGAATAAAATAAGGCGCGTTAAAACCTTTAAGTAAATACCAAGCTTCATCAAAATTGGTTGTTGATTCCGAACAAAATAAGTCATAGACCATTCGATCTCTATCCGCATTATGAGAAAGTGCATTCACCGCTACATAATTAGCAATAAACTGCTTAATTTTCCAAACAAACACCGTAAACAAATACTTGGGAGAATACCACCAATTTTTATGTAAAAATTTTTCTAAGGCAATTTTTTTGTCCCACAATTGCACTTTTAATAATTGGCTGGTAAATTTATATTGTTGCAAAGTCAAGGTCGTACCGATACTTACTTCTTGAAAATTATCCGCTTTTTCCAACGCAAGCGAACAACTATCTAATTGCCCATCATACAAATAATCTCTAGCCAAGGCAAGATTGTACCATCCAAATCCAGGTTTCGAACCGTTGGCTTCGATGATACCTTGTGACATTTGAATAGCCGATTTTGTATCCCCTTTGTACACTAATAGTTCGGGTAAATAATAGTACGGTTCTTTCAACATATTACCAGAAACTGCATTTTTATCCATATCAAAATATTGATATGCTTGCTTGAAATTTCCTAATTCGGATTGTAAACCGCCATAGTTATTCCAAGAGATCATGCCACTTTGTTCGAGTATATTATAGTAAAATGCGCTACTATCGTATTTCTTATTATAGGTCAATAACAAAGCTAAATAGTGAAAAATATTGAGTTGATCACCAAAAGATTGTTGTGGTCCAAACCATTTGTCATTTTCCTCTTTATTTTCCATGATATTATCCAAACCTTCATGGCACCAATCCAACGCCATTTTTTCATTTTCGGCGATAGAATTTCTTAAAAAAGCAAAATCTTTCGTAGTGTAGGTCCTAAAACGGTGATACAACCAAGCACGCTGACTCGCCACTCCACAATAGTCTTTTCTAAAATGAAAATGATCTATTTGGTCCAGTAAATCCATGGATTTATCCGGCTGATCCGTATTATTATAACATTCTAACAATGCATTATTGAGTGCGATATAGTCCTGATATACGGGAAGATTTTTGGAAAAATTCTCTTGACTTGTATATTGATTTTCTAATGCATTCCCATAGTCGTGTATCAATAGTTGGATCGATTTCACTAAAGGTTCTGCCGCCAACCGATACCCTTGATAGTCTGCACTATGATTATATTTATACATACCGTCCAACATCCAACCCACATAATATGTACTATCCAAACGAATAAATTCTTTCGAACTAGAAAGCGCTTCTTCGCTATTGAGATTGATGTTTTTTTTCTTAGTATCAATCTCTTGTCTAGCGATAAGATTGCCTTGTCCCCATACAATTATAGGAATACAACTAAGAAATAATAGAAATATTTTAAAAATAGTTTTCAACGCGATCGATTAATTTGTTGGCTTTTGAAACGAAGGTTTTAGATCAGAAAGACGTCTTAATTCATTTGCCAAAATTTCGGATAAGGCGTTATCTTTTGCGTCTTTGCTCCTAAACAATAGTCTATGTTGCAAAACAGGATGCGTAATATCTGCAATATCATTTTCCGTTACAAAGTCTCTTCCTTTAACCAACGCATAAGCTTTGAGACATTTTATAAAAATAATCCCCGCTCTAGTAGACGCGCCTAATGCAATATGTGCATTTTCTCTCGTTCCTTGAATAATATTGCGAATCGCTTCTATCAATGAATCATGCAAAAAAACTTCGCTCGCTTGCTTTTGTAGCGTGACGACATCATCAATAGATAATACTTGGTGAATCGTTTGTAGATTATTAAGAATACCCAAATACTCTTTAAAGATCGTCAACTCCGTATCTGGATCGGCGTATCCAAAATTTATTTTCATATAGAAACGGTCCAACTGAGCGGTCGGCAAAGGATAAGTACCTTCCATTTCTATCGGATTTTGCGTAGCGATTGTGAAAAACATTTGCTCTAGTGGATAAGTATTTTCACCAACTGTAATTTGATTTTCCGCCATACATTCCAATAAAGCTGATTGCACTTTTGGAGAAGCTCTATTGATCTCATCCGCCAAAAGTACATTACAAAACAACGGACCTTTTTTAAATTTAAAATCCTTTGTTTCTTCATCAAAAATATTGGAACCAATCAGATCCATTGGAAGTAAATCTGGGGTAAATTGTACACGTTTGAATACAGAATTGCCATGCGAACCAGAAATACTTTTGGCCAATGTTTTCGCCATCACCGTTTTACCAGTACCTGGATTATCTTCCATCAATATATGTCCGCCTGCAAATAGTACGGTCAATAAAAGATTTACCTGCAATTCTTTACCCTTGATAACAGTAGAGATATTTTCAAATAATTTATTGATCGAAACGCTTGCTCCCGCTATATTTTCCATAATTATCGTTTATTTATTTGCAAAAAAATCAAAAACCGGAGAGATCATTACAAACTTGCTCACTCTCGTTTTCCAAGATATTTGTTGATTTATTTTTTTCCTAAATTTGTTCAAAATTTGATTGGAGAATGCCAATTCTTCTTGAGACAATGGCTGTTGACTATATTTATATTTCTGATAGATATTAGAAAATTTTTCCAAATCAGTTCCGAAATGTCGATCAATTTCACGACTATATTTTTCCGGACTTTCACTATCATATTCAATCGACAATTGATTCAAATAAAATTGAATGCTACGATGAACATAATAAGTGGATGTCTTTGCCTTCTTAACCAAGACTTGAAAAATTACCCAAGGCGTCACTGTCAAAACAATAATTACGACCACTAAAATCCAAAAAACAGTAATTAACCAACTAGAAAAATGCACTTTACCATCATTGTCTGCATTTTCATTTTTCATATTGGCTTTATTTTCCTGAGAGACAATTTTAATTTCTGTTACCGGCGTTGGCGTTGGAATAGTTTGTAATAAACTATTGGGCTCATCCGTTGGTGTCGCTTGAATATTTTTCAAACTAGGATCAGAAGATGCCGCTGTAATATGCATTCCTTTTTTGAGTGCATCAAAATTAACTGTGCCTGTATCTGTTGAGACATTGGCAACCTTGGCATCCAAACGAATATCCACTTCAGGTTTTGCATCGAATGATTTGTCCTGAATCATAAAGTTTTTCAATTGTAGTACGACACTTTTATCCGCTTTAGAAATCTCGCTAATCGTACCATCTCCTACAAAATAGGTTTGTAGATTACCCAAAGGCGGCGTTCCATCTGGCTGCGGCGCTTGTTGGGTATTGACATCAGGAATCGTCGTATCAAAATCCATCCATCCATAACCCGGAAAATAAACTTGCACCCAAGCGTGTGCTTGATCTTCATAAAACCAATACCAACCCGGATTTTTACTACTGCGATCTACCGTAAGAAAACCCGCTGCAATCCTACTAGGAACACCCAAACTACGTAGTAAAAACAAAGTAGCTCCGGCAAAATAAGCGCAATATCCTTTGCGATTTTGAAATAAGAAATAAGTCAATTTGCTTGCAGAGGGAATGCCCGGCACACCAGGATTATCAGAGTAGGCAAATAAGTTTTTTCCTGCGGCATCTTTTTGTAAAAAATAATCACGTATCGACAACATTTTGTCCATAGTGGTCGAATCATTACCAGCGATTTCAGAAGCTAATTGCCTTATTTTATCAAACTGCTCTCCTTTCGGAACGGCAGTATAATAGTGCATAAATTCGGAGGATTCTTTTGAATAATCATTTGCCGTACGTAAGATACTATATCTCGATTTTTGGAAAGATTCCATCGCCATATCGCCTGCGGGATTGTAGACAAAATAGGCGCTATTCAAATTGCTCACCCACATCTGCGCACGATAAGCACTTTTAAACTTATCCTTATAATCTTTGGGAACGGCAATCGGCTGCACCATAAAAGCGGTAGAAGGAGCTACGAAATCGCTTGGCGCTAAATCTACTTTATACACTTCAGTAGAGACAACTTTTCGATCCAATGTCGCTTTGGAATTTCTAATTGCAGTACTATCAACTTTGGAAAAATATAGCGGAATCTGCGAAGGATCTGGTTGAAATAAATCATTAGACGGCGCTAATGAATCAATTAAAAAAGACTGGCTCGCCGTATCATATTTGTTGTAATATAAGGAGGTAAAATATAGAGGATTCGGCGCTTCACTTCCTGGCAAAGTATTATTCAAATGCGCGACAAAAACAAGATTTTTATTTTTATTCAAAGAACCAGAAAGGTTGAGTTTGTCATTATTACTCAAGGAACCATCTTTGTTCTTTTTGGTCATATTCGAACTATTATTTTTCCCATTGAATTGACCGCTCGCTAAATCCTTTCCAACTGTTTCAAAATTGGACTTGAACAATAATCCTAATAGAACGATGAAGCCGATTAAAACCAAAGTAAACAACGCTGTCTTTCTTAAAAACAAACGATTGGTCAAAACATTTCCTTCCAGATTACGCAAATATTCGGAAACAAAAATGATGTAAACACTATAAAAAAGTGTCAACCAAAACGCAGAAGTAAATTGACTAATTCGGATCGGTTGATGTTGCGTCATTACAATAATAAAACCTACAAAGACTCCAATACTCCAAAGTATCGTGAATAATCGCCAACGACTTAACCCAACGCCAACAAACCATCCGAAAAAAAACAAACCACCAAAGAGATAAAATTTTATGCTCAACCAAAAAGCGCTAAACTCGCCCAGATCGGTATGATTCAGTGCGTAAAAAACCGCATTTCCAAGGAAATATAAAATCAACGCCGTTGTCAAAAAGCGAAAACGATAACTATAAAAAAATATCGCACCCGCCATTCCAAAAAGGAAATAAACACCTTCTCTAAACCAATTATTTTCCAAAATAGCCAATGCAAAATTAACCTGACGCAACAATGCAAACATGAGAATGCAAGTCGGCAAGCCAATGAACAACAACTGTGCAAGTGATTTTTGAAAACTATTTTTAAGCCTTAACTTCATTCTATTTTTACAAAGAGATTTTGGTAATTCTATTGGATAACAATTGTGCGATGGCGGTTTCATTTTCCACCAAAGCTTTTCTGGAGGTATTCATTTGCCATTGCCATTTATTTTGAAATTCGGGTATTTTTTCCGTTTCCAAAAATACAGTAGGCATCCAAATTTTGGAAGGTAATTGATCAATCATTTCCGAAATTTTTATTTGAATAATCTGTACCGCGTCTGGCAATTGTTGCATCATGCTTTCCACCTCACCAATGGGAATAAGCGAGGATACTAATATTACAGAGACTTTTTCCCATTCTTTTCCTTGTAAAAATACGGGTTGCTCGTGCCAATGTGCGTGCATCAATGCTTTTTCTATTTCTTCCTTGGAGGACAATTCTTGTTTGTTATCATCCACCAATGCCAATACTTTTCCATCCTTTTCTTTTTCTGCCCAAGAAAGATAAAAACTCCAAATGGCATTTTTATAAATATTCAAATACAAGGAATCCAACACAGTGGAACTGCTCGTTTTGAAACCGGAATAAAAGGAACAATACAATAATACATCGGATGCAAATTCGCTTTTGATCTCTGGCGTACGCACCACCAATTCTCCTGAGCGCGCATAGATCGACCACACGATACGGCGGATATCATCATTGTCCTCAAACTGTTTAAATTGATACAGATCACCTTGCGCCATTTGACTGGTTTCCGCACGGCGATCAGACATATCCGCTTTGCGTGGTAACACTTTTACCTCAGGCACTTTTGTTTTTTCAGGTAAATTTTGCAAAAGGAAATGCGCAGGTATTTTTTGAGAAAAAGAAAATAGATGTAAAAAGTCTCCTATATATAATTGAATATAATCTATGGCATAATCTTTTACATCTTGCAATTGAATGACCGCTCGATAATAGGTTTTCTTTTGACTCATTTGAAAATGAGAAGACTCTTCTAACTCTACTAATTTGGATAAATAATTGCCCCCAATAAATTGACATTTTAACAAGCAAAGAGCATGGGCTCGTAATTTGGGTTCAATTTCCAATTGTACTTCAAATAAATCCTTTTTAAACGCATTTTGTTGAATCAGATGTACGCGAATATTTTTACTATTTTTCCGAATTAGCCACCAAGGAATAAAGGTTGTCAATAGTGCAAACAGCAAAATGCAGCCAATTGCATACATGGCAATCGTTTTACATACTTTTAGAATAGCAATAAAACTTTCATTTTGATCCTTTTCTATAATACGCAAACTCATCGCTGCGAGTCCTATCAAGCAGAAAAATAACAATCCATACCAAGTTAATGGCAGACTTGATTTCATCCATTGTTTGCTCTTGTGTAAAAATTCCCATCTCATACTCACTTGTAAAGTTAAGCGTCTTGTTGGTCTTTCAAAGGTTAATTTATTCTTAGAATTGAAATACAAATAAAAAGTTTGAAATATGCAATAACGCTCGTTTCTTTGCCTACTATGAGCGAGGTGATACATTATACAGCATGTCCAATCTGTAATAGCAAAAATATTGCATTTGCCTTAGAGGCGGAGGATTATACGGTGAGTCACAAAAAATTTCCTATATGGAAATGTGAAGACTGTACAGGTTGCTTTACACAAGACGTTCCTGACTTAGAACATATCGGTCCTTATTACAATGCCGAAGCTTATGTTTCCCATTCTGATACCAAAAAAGGAATTATCAATCGCCTGTATCATTCTATCCGAAAAATTACCCTCAAACAAAAACGCAACCTCGTTCAAGAAGAGTCCAAATTAAAATCGGGTAAATTATTAGATATTGGTGCTGGAACTGGAGCATTTGCACATCAAATGAATATAAGTGGTTGGACCGTTACAGGATTGGAACCAGACGAGATTGCACGTCAGAATGCTTTGAAATTGCACGGATTGAATCTACTTCCATCAGATCAGTTATTTTCTTTTCCAACAGAAAGTTTTGATGTAGTTACGATGTGGCATGTATTAGAACACGTACATAGTTTGCATGAATATATGGACGCAATAAAAAAAATCCTACGGCCAAATGGTGTTGCGATGATTGCAGTTCCCAATTACACTAGCTACGACGCGCAACATTATGGCGTTTATTGGGCGGCATGGGACGTACCAAGACATTTGTATCATTTTTCGCCCAAAAGTATGTCTACCTTAGCTGAAGAACATGGCATGGAAGTGGTTCATCATATTCCTATGATATTCGACAGCTATTACGTAAGTATGTTGAGTGAAAAATATAAAAATGGCAAATACAAAAATCTCTCTGCATTCATCAATGGGAATGAATCAAACACAAAAGCACAACGCGATCCAAAAAAATTTAGTTCGGTTATTTATGTAATCAAGAAGAAATAAAATTTGATAATTATCATCCATGAAAATAGACGATTAACATGGATGATATTTCTATTAACAAGCACATTGTATATCACCAGAGCTTGCAATACTAGCAACCCCTTCAGTTGCATAACCGTCAAATTTCCACCACTCAATTCCGCCCATGAGCTCTTTCACTTTAAATCCCAATTTTGTCATATTGAGCGCTCCTTTTGTAGACGCATTACATCCAATCCCATCGCAATAGACTACATACAAGATTTCCTTATCCAAATGCATTGTAGTTTCTTCATTCATTTCTCTATGAGGAATGTTTATCGCATTTGGAATATGTTCTTTTACAAATGCAAAAGATTTCCTAGCATCAAGTGCCACAATTTTTTCCTTCTTATTTAATGCATCAAATAAATCGGAAGCATCCATCTCAAACGCGATTTTATTTTCGTAATGTTTCATTTGATCAACCATATATTTCATTTTTAAAATGTTAATACTGCAAAACTATAACAACCCAATAGCAGATAAAAACGAAAAGAATTCATCATTTACATCAATTATTTTCATCCACATCTGTATTTTAATTTCGTTCCTTTGCTCAATTATAAAATCGCAATATGGAAATCCGGCATTTACGTCTTATCAAGGCAATCGTAGAGGGTGGCAGTATTACAAAGGCAATCGACACGTTGCATCTCACACAATCTGCCCTTAGTCATCAATTGAAAGAAGCCGAATATCAATTAGGAACAGCAATATTTATGCGGGCAAATAAGAAATTGGTTTTAACAAAAGCTGGTGAAAAACTATATGCGGCATCAAACGAAATATTGTACAAACTTGCAAATACAGAAAAGGAAATTAAACAATTAATTTTCGGAGAAACGGGCGAAATAAGAATTAGCACTGAATGCTACTCAAGTTATCACTGGTTACCTTCTGTATTAAAACAATTTCATCTCATTTATCCAAATATTGAATTGAAAATTGTTATGGAAGCAACACATTATCCCTTACAAAAATTGAAAGAAAATATATTGGATATCGCCATTATAAGTGATCCAGTAAAAGATAAAAACATTCAATATGTTGAATTATTTCAAGATGAGATGTTGATGGTAGTATCAGAAAATCATCCTTGGACACGCAAAAAATATGTCGTTGCCGAAGATTTTATAGAGGAACACTTATTGATACATTCCTTACCTATGGAATCAGTAACTGTACATCAACTTTTATTAGCTCCAGCAAAAATATCTCCCAAAAAGATAACAGCCATCCCACTCACAGAAGCTTCTATCGAGATTGTTAAAGCTGATATGGGTATAATGTCAATGGCTAAATGGGCGTTACTTCCATATCTCAAAAACAACACTATTAAAGCAATTAAAATTGGGAAAAATGGCTTAAAAAGAAAGCATTATATTGCTTACAGAAAGGACAAAAAACATCCTGACTATTTCCAACATTTCCTTTCCTTTTTACAATTCGAAATCAACCAACAATGGACTATATAATCAGAAAATTGGAAGAAAAAGACCTGCCAACATTAGTAGTTTTGTGCCAACATCATGCAGATTATGAACAAGCACCATACGATCCAAAAAATAAAGTGGCATTGCTAAAAAATGCAATTTTGAATTCTACCCCTTCTTTATTCTGCTATGTGATCGCTTGTGAGAGTGGGTTAGCTGGTTATTTTTCTTATACCTTCGATTTTTCGACTTGGGATGCACAGACTTTTTTATATTTGGATTGCCTTTATCTAGAACCTGATTTTAGGGGTTTAAAAATTGGAGAAGCTGTTTTTAATAAATTAAAACAGATTGGAATAGATAATAATTGTGTTAATATTCAGTGGCAGACCCCCATATTCAATGTAAGAGCCATAAAATTTTATCATAAAATAGGTGCTGTCGGAAAAGATAAAAAAAGGTTTGCATATGATTTGTAATCTTACAAAACTTAATAACAAAAAACTATGCTACTTCATACATTAAAACAAATTTTCGTAAGAGATTTATCCAAACTAAAAGAGGAAATAAGCCTATACAATTCTGAATCAAAAATTTGGGAAATAGATGGCAATATTTCAAACTCAGGCGGCAATCTATGTCTGCATTTAATCGGTAATCTCAATACTTATATTGGGAAAGATTTGGGTAAAATTGACTATACAAGACAACGCGATCTTGAATTTTCTTTAAAAAATATCCCCAAAAAAGAACTACTCGAAAAGCTAGATGATACCATTTCCAGAATAGAACGCGCTTTAGACAATTTCTCTGAAAACGAAGTAACACAGCCATTTCCCTATATCGTATTGGGAAATGAAACGACCATTGAATATTTCCTAATTCATCTTGCAACACACTTGAGTTACCATCTTGGACAGATTAATTATCATAGAAGATTGATCGATGATGCTACGAACTAGGGAAAATTTGTTTCAATTTTGTTTCTATATCTCGAAAATCTGAATGTTCTTGATCCGCACCAGAATATTTAGCAATAATCGTCTTTCCTTTAACCAAAAAATCGGCAGGAATAGAAGTCAACCCATAATTATAAAACAGGTTAATCTTTTTATCATTGTAAAAATGTTGAAAATCAGAGATTTCATCTTTTTTTATTGCATCCAACCATTTTTGGCGATCCTCGTCCAACGTAACATAAATAATATTTAGCTTTTTCGAATGGTATTTTTGATACACTTCTTTAATGGTCGAATTCAGCGCTCTACATGGAACGCACCAACTAGCCCAAAATACAATTAAAGTATATGTTGAACTATCCTCCAACATGCCATCCATAGACACTTGTTTCCCCTTGATATCACTGCCCACAATACTGGTAAAATCTGAGCCTATTGGAGCAACTTTTTTAATAAGTAAGCGTTCAAATTCATTCCCATAATAACCAGTTTGAACATTTTGAGATAAGCTATTGAAATATACGATTGCTGAATCATTCGCTATTTGATGGGTAACAAAAGCTCCATATAATAAAAATCCACTTAAAAATGAGTTGGGATGATCTCTTATAAATTGTACATTCTTTAGCGTTAATTGATCTTCATATGACTTCTTTTCTGTTAATATCTTATTTTCTCTATTCATAAGATCATTGGCATCTAAAGTATCATTAGCTTTCAAGGCGGCTTTCCAACGCACATTAAGCGCTCTATATTTTGAGACTATCGGATTAAATTTTTTATAAATGTCAGATTTGCTTCTTTCTAGAGCATCACGCTGATCTTGTGTAACTGACCCTGTCATTTGAAACTCTTTAAAATGTTTTTCAACAACATTAATTTTCATTTTTTTAGCTTCAATAAAGATATTTACAATGTTTGGATCATCAAAATCTACACCACGAGAGGAATCAACATTCCCTACTAATTGCGCAAATGTTGGCTCTTTAATGAATCCTTCAAATGAAAATGTCCCATTTACGATATTGCTTTTTTTTCTAATATAATTATTAGTATCATCCATATATTCAAGCATAATCAGCTTAGTTG
Source organism: Rhizosphaericola mali (assembly GCF_004337365.2). GTDB lineage: Bacteria > Bacteroidota > Bacteroidia > Chitinophagales > Chitinophagaceae > Rhizosphaericola > Rhizosphaericola mali. The sequence continues at coordinate 3,467,951 of NZ_CP044016.1, forward strand.
ATGGATTGGAAATGTGCCCCTCAATACTAAAATGAGAACCTTGTTTAGTTTGCTTATTTTGAGCATGTAAATGGCCCGCTACCAATAATAATTGCAAAAACAATATTATTTTTTTGCAATTAATTAATGTCAATAATCGCATCATCCTATAATTTTTTTAATAATAAAAAAAGCTATTCTGTAGTCTAACATCGAATGCAACTTGGAATATTCAACACCGTAACTGGAGAATGCGTTAAATATTTACCTACTTTAAGTGAATGCAATATAGGCAAACTATTTTTGTGGACGAAATTCTAAAACAAGCACTTCATATGGTTGGAGGGTAATTGTATCCATTTTGCCTCCCTGCTCCCTTCCAATTACTTTATTTTTTCGCACATCAAAGCAAGTGAAATTGCTTTGTAAATTAATTGGTATTTCAAATATTGACTGCAAGTCTAAAGTTGTGCTTTTTATTTTATTAGAAGGATTACGTAAAAGTAAAATGCCCAATTTGGGATTCCATGACGCATAACCATAAATATCTCCATTCGCCGGATCTCCTCCATACCAATGTGAATCAATTAATACACCTTTATTTTTTTGTGCCCAATGTATCGTATTTGCCAAGCTATCCCAAGCTTTACCATCTAACAAATGTGGATTAACATACATCTCTTGTAAGCTTGTTCCATTTGCAAAAAAAGTCCAAAAATCATCTGTTAAATTTGTTAGATCATTTTCTAGTTTGGACGGTAATCCTTTCGTCGCAATGGTAATTCCATGGTTCATTACCGCATTTAAAGGATATAGAGGTGCCTTTTTGACAATATTTTTATAGGTTACGGCATCTCTGTAATTCATCCATTTTTGTCTATTATTTCCATCTCCCATCATTCCCATATCATCTCCACCACGCCAAATATTATCTCCAAATTTCAACCACATAGGCGAAGGCCAAGTACCTACGGTCAAGCTGAAATAAGTATTGGGTTGTTTACTTCTTAAATCATGGATAATATGTAAAAAAGATTCAATATCCTGCTTAAATTCTGCACCTGGCCCTGTGGCCTTTAATCCTGCGCCGACTCCATCAAACTTAAAAATATGCACATTATCTTGACCAATAAATCGATTAGCTGTATTTAAAAAATAATGATAATAGTGACTACCTGCCAACGTAAATCCATTTTCATTCGTTTCTAGTTCTGCATGATAAATTTTAGCATTTTTCTTCCGCAATACAACCGCATCATCATATCCCCCCCAAGGAGAAATCCAAACCCCCATTGCGGCATTGTATTTTTTTCCATATGCAGCCATCCTACTAAACCCTCTAGGAAAATAAGAATTATAGTTCCATAATTTTGTAAAATCATCCCAACCACTATCCCAGAGAAAACCGTCTAATCTAATTTTTCTTTTTACAACCAAACTATCTATCCAATACTGCATCCGATCTAAGCAATCCGACTCCTTCAATGTATCTGCATTATAAGAAAGATCAAACCATGAATTATAATGTAAAAATGGCGCATATTTCCTTGCCCTACTTCTTTCCAAATAATATAAAAAACCTCTGCGAATCTGCTGTTCCGGGCAAACACCAAACACTACATCTACAGAAAAATTTTTGTTGTCAATCGAATCAGAAGGTGCAATTAATTCTAATTGAGATCCTGACAAAGTATCGATTGTAAACATAGGATTCTCAATTGTGAAAAATATATTGGAGCTAAACAATGGAGACCCATCAACCAGTCCAATTGTATTCGGTTGATATTGTCGAGCGATTTTCATTGTTTGAAAATTTGCAATCTTTTTCCATTCAGAATGAATTAAATAATTTATACGAATGAAATTATCACTATCCTTTAAGGAAATATTTTGCGTAACGCTGACTGCATTTCTTTTATTTAAATAATGGAATAGGATACTTTTTTTACCTAGAGCATTTTGAATATTTGGAGCTCCATTCAATTCAAAATCTTTTGCATAAAGATGACTTCCATCCTCCATACTTAATTGAAAAACATCCTTGGCCTGAATAAGAATATCCTTTCCCAGTTGTAAGTCAGTGATATCAAAATTTACATCATTTTGGTTATGCTCAACCGTTAATTTGAGTACATTATTTTGTACATCAATATTGTTTTTTTCTTTGCCAATTTTCGCTTTATCTGGTTGTACCCCAGCATAAAAAACTTGCGCATTACCTATCTGAATAAATAGGAAAGAACATAGCATTAAGACAATTTTCATTTCTATATAAAGTATTTGAACTAGCGAGTAATTTACGCTTTATAATCATAAACCCGCTACGCAAACCTTTGTTTTAGATTCATCCAGTTTCTCTCTAACCATTAATTTTTGATGAGTCCAGATCTAGTTGGTTCTCTACTTTACGCAACGCTTCGTCACTAAAAGCATTACTTCTGCGCATTTCAAACAATTGCATTCTTTGCATACTATATACTTCCAAAAGCATTTGATGATATTGATCAATTTCTTCTAACGTAGTTTCGTCACATTCCAAAGAATCCAGACGCTGTTGACTAATATTTACATTATGTTGTAAATCTTCAAAATAGAAGCCAATCAACTCGTTATCCGTAATTTCTTTTTGGAATTTTTTATTCAAAAACCACATTGCTTTTGTATTCAATTTGAGTTGTATATTGGTAATTTGTTCGTCTTCATTTGCTTCATTATCCAAGGGAAGTTTCACCATTTTTATAATAAATGGAAGTATCAATCCTTGACCAACAAGTGTAACTACAATAACTATAAATGTTACAAAAATGGTCAAATTTCTTTGAGGAAAGTAAATGTTATTTGTTTCACTTATATAAAATGGAATAGATAAGGCAGTGGCTAAAGACACCACTCCGCGCATTCCAGAGAAACTAATTATCAAAGACTCTTTCCAACCAGCGATGCGATTAGGAGAACGTTTTTTCCCAAATTGAATGAAAGATGTTGCATAAACCCATACAAATCGAATTACAATTACTAATAAACTTATAATCAATCCATATTTAATACCGGTACCAATATTTACAGAACCCAATCCTTTCAATATTTCTGGTAACTCCAAACCGATCAATACAAACACCAATGCATTTAAAACGAATATAACAGTCGTCCAAACACCCAACATATTGACACGTGTCTCTCCACTTTGAAATATTGTATTCGCATGATAGGAAATAAATAATCCACCTGTAACGGTCGCCATCACTCCCGAAAAACCAAATGACTCCGCCACGAGATACATTATATACGGAGTCATCCAAGTCAACGCCGCATCAATTGCTGGAGTAGTAGGTAAATATTTATGAATATATTTCATAATAAATCCAATTACTAGTCCTACCAATACCCCCATTATGGCAACCCAGAAGAAACTACCAACGGCTGTCCCTAGAGAAAATGTCCCTGTTTTCACTGCCGTTAAGGCAAAACTTACCACGATCAAGGAAGAAGCATCATTTACCAAACTCTCACCCTCCAATATTGTCATGATTTTTTTGGGTACACCTAAGCCCTTCATCACGGTACCTGCAGCAACTGCATCCGGTGGAGACACGATGCCTCCTAACAAAAATCCCATCGCCAATGTAAATCCGGGAATTAACCATGTACTTGAATACGCAATAATTGAGGAAGTAAAAAATACAAGCCCAAATGCCAATAGAATTATGGGACGTTTTAATTTCCAAAAGTCATTCCACGCCGTATACCACGCCGCTTCGTACAATAAAGGAGGTAAGAATATCAAAAAGATCACATCAGGCTCTATATGAACATCTGGTACGCCAGGAATTAAACTGGTCAGAATACCTGCAATCACTAAGAATATAGGATAAGCAATTTTCAATTTCTTGGCAAGCATTACCAATAGCATTACTGCAAATAATAGCCCAAGAATCAATAATAAATGATGGTGCAAAGGATTTGATTTTTAAAAATAAAATACAATATAGTACACCTTAGGAAATTAAAAAATTAGATAAAAATATTTTTACCTTAGAAATCCTTATTCATGCACTTTGACCAATTTAAAATTGATGAAATGCCCATATAAAATAAAGAATACAGCAGGAATCAGAAGAATCAAATGGAATTGGTGAAAGATTTCTTTTCCAAATAAAAAGACCATTCCGATGCTAAACAAAAACATTGGTTTGGAACTATGATGTAATTTTTTTCCTTTTGATAAGGCAATAATTCCAATAATAAAAGCAATAAAGATCATCGAATATTCAAATACGGAATTATCAATGATATTGATTCCAAAAAGAGGTAAACTCGACAACACAAAGGGCAACAATGCACAATGAATGGCACAAGCTACAGATGCGGTAATACCCAATGCATCCCAATTGAATTTATTTTTAGTCTTTATCATTTCAGAATCGGGAGAGCAAATATATATATTTTTTGCAACATTGTTTTAATTTTTAACATCATGCTAATGTAAAAAGCAGTCATTATGCGTTAACTCTCTTAACATTTGTGTCTAAATCCAACAATCTAATTGTAAATTTGCAACCGAAATTAGTTAAGATGAAAGGAAAAAGATTATGGTTTTATATCAGTTTTTTTGTGATAGTGGCCATTTTATTTACAGTTGCGCTGTATTGGGGTACAGATAATTGGAAAGCCAAACCAGCAGTAATGAATAATGTTAAGCCTTTTGCATTTGAAACACAAGATGGACGTAATTTCACAAGGCAAAATATGATTGGGAAAGTTTGTGTTGTCGAATATTTTTTCACACATTGTACAGGCATTTGTCCTCATCTCAATACCAACATGAAAGAGGTTTACAATGAATTTAAAGATCATCCTGATTTCTTAATCATGTCACACACTTGCGATCCAGAGAGAGATTCTGCTTCCCAACTTAAACATTATTCTGATTCATTGAAAATTGATAATAATAAGTGGGTATTTTTAACAGGTAGAAAAGATAGTTTGTATAAAGCAGCGCGCGAAAGCTATTTGTTAGATGATCCCAAAAATGCCCTGCAAAATATCAACGATCAATTTATTCATACTCAATTTTGGGCAGTTGTAGACAAAAACGGAATGGTGCGTGGACAAATATTTGATGGTTTAAAAAAGGATGAAATTGCCCAAATGGAAGATTTGGTAAAAGAATTATTGAAAGAAAAAGTCGGACCTACAAATACCAATTTTATCCTAAATTAGTAAAAGAAAGGAGGGGAAAATGAAAGACATTCAACAAATATTAAAAGAAAATAAACTTAGTGTTACCGACACTAGAACCATTATTTTAAAATTATTTTTAAAATCCAAAGGTGCACTTTCTCATGCAGCGATTGAGAAATCAACCAAAGCCCAATTAGATCGTGTCACTATTTATAGGACTTTACAGAGTTTTTTGGAAAAAGGTATTATTCATACTATCCCAACGGACGATAATTCCATTCAATATGCATTGTGCAAGGGAGACTGTAAAGAAGGCGAGCACAACGACAATCACATTCATTTCATTTGCAAAGAATGTGATACAACCTATTGTCTTGACCATACCGCAATACCAACCATCAATTTACCCAAAGGATTTAAAAGTGAAGAGGTAGAAATAGTGGTAAAAGGAATCTGCGAACATTGCAATGAGTAATTATATTACTTTTCAAAAAAGCCTTCATAAATTAATTTATGAAGGCTTTTTTAATTTTACAAATGAAATATTACCGTGAATTAATAACAAATGGATAAAAATATCTATGTCATTAACGAAAATTTCTTTTTAATCTCGCTTTTTTCTATATTCGGACAACGTTATACTATTAAATAAATATAATGAACTTCACCGAAGAATCTATCCTGCAACTAGCGCCGGATGATGCCTCTGCCAAAGCCGGTAAACAATTAGCGACGACTGCCAAGTGGGTCAATGCGCATCAACACGATTTAGCGTTGTGGGGTGAGTGCAAAGGCAGTGGTAAAAATCCGTATTTCACACAGATTGATCTTCAGAGTATTGCCTTCAAATGCTCTTGCCCGAGCCGCAAATTCCCTTGTAAACATGGATTGGGATTGCTTTTTTTATGGCTGAGTCAACCCAATTTTTTCCAAAAAGAAACCGAACTAGCAGAAAAAGTAAACGAATGGTTGGGCAAAAGGCAAGAAAGATCCGAAACAAAAGCCGCAAAGGCGGACAAACCGGTAGATGAGGCGGCGCAGCAAAAACGTCAAGAACAGCGCGAACAAAAAGTACAAAACGGTTTGGAGGAATTGGATATTTGGATGAAAGATATTATCAGAACCGGCATCCAGAGTATTCCTGCCAATCAATACAAGGTTTTTAACAATATCAAATCGCGCATGGTGGATGCGCAAGCGTCGGGTATTGCGACGATGTTTGCCGGATTGGAAGATTTGAATTATTATGAGGAAGGTTGGGAAATGAACCTGATGCGCCAATTTTCCAAAATATTTTTCATCAAAGAAGCTTACAATAACAAAGAGCAATTGTCGCCCGAATGGCAACAAGAACTCCGCAATTGGATCGGCTGGAATGTTTCCAAAGAAGATTTGGCGAATCTGCCAGTTACAGAAGATGTGTGGCAAGTGCTTCATTTGGAAAAAACACCTTTTGAAAAACTCACGTCTGAGAAGGTTTGGCTCTACGGTTTGCATTCTGGCGCATTCAGATATCAATTACAATTTTACATGCCGCAGCAGGCGATTTCCGCACAATTATTGGTTCCCGGAAATTGCATCAAAGCCAAAGTGGTTAACTATCCGGGCATGGAATCGCAGCGTATTTGGATAAAAGATTTTATTGATGACAAAACGGACTTTTCGCTCACTGGCGAGCCGACTTCTTTCTCCCAAATCCTACAAGAAATTACGGCTGTAAAAAGTAAAAATCCTTTGAAAGAAGGTATCCCAACGATTTTGCATCAGGTGAAATTAGTCACGCACAATCAACAATGGTTTTTGACCGACCGAGCCCATAAGAGCATTCCCGCATGGCAGACGGACAAAGCCTTGTGGAAGATCTGGGCGCTCACGCAGATGCAGCCATTTGACTTGTTTGGCATCTATGATTTCGGGAAATTAAAACTCCTAAGTATTTTCTACCAAAACCGATTTTACACGATATGATAGAGGAAGAAATTGTAAAAACGGCCTTATTGGGCACGGACAGATATCAGCCAAATTTGCAGTTCGATTTTTCGGATATAATGCAAAAAATTGAAGCGAAAGCGGCAGATAAAGAAAGTCGTTTTTTGCAACAAACGGCGACCTATTTTATGGTAAAAGCGGCATCCATTCCGCTTTCGGATGTGGCTGTGGAGGATTTGGAAACGCACGATTCGGAAAAATATATTTCGGAATCTACACAGAAAATTTTGCAAAGCGCCTTGAATGAGGACAATCAGGTTTTGCTGCAATATTGCTTTTATCTATTCCAAAAAAGAAAGGAAATCATTACGCCGTATTTGGTGCCAGATATTTTGGAAAAATATGCTTCCGCCAATCAACGACAGGAGATTTTGCCACTTTGCGGATTTATCGGAAAAGAAATTTTGAAGTTTAGAGGCGAAGAAATCCAAGCAACAAATTCTGTAGAAAGCGATGTTGAAGTGGCGAGTTTTGCGCAGATAAAAGAATGGATTACCCAAACTAGAAAGAACAGTCCGAGTTCAATTTGGGAAAAAGAAGAGGAGAAAAAGCAAAGTGCATTCGAGGAAATTTTAAATAATGAAAAGCCCGATCGACGTGCTGAATTGTTGGAATTACTGCAAATAAATCTATCCAAATCCGACAAAACATTTCTTTTACCCCAACTGAAAACCAAGAGCAAAACGGTTAAAACGGTCGTTATTCGTTTGTTGATGCAGATTGAAAATTCACCCGTTCAGGAAGATTTCAAAACACTTCTGAATGAATTGATTTCCATTGAAATACGCAAACAATTATTGGGTTTGAAAAAAACGACTGCAATCGTCATTCAAGAAAATCACACTTTGACTGCGGCACAAAAAGCGTACGGTTTGGATGAAATCAGTAATGTAAAAGGCGTTTCGGATGGTATTTACCAATTGGCGCAGTGTATTGAGGTGATGCCTTTGTCATTGGTTGCGCAGACCATCAATTTGCCTGAGGCGGACATTATTCAACAATTGTATTTTGACCTCAACAACAATCATTTGCAATTGGCATTTATGGAAAATGCGCGCACTTTTCACAATAACGATTTGATACGCAAAATTGTGGGTACGGGTGAACGATTAGGCTTGGCTGCTTATTTGCCTTTTCAAGAGGCGAGTGATTTTTACAAAAAAGCATTGAAATCGAGCTTTGGAAATAATAATCGTGATAATTTTTACTTGTTATTCAATTGGTTGTGGAATCTTGAAGGTTATCCGCAATTGGATACCGAGCTGAGCATGTCGATTTTATCCCAACTCAAATCCAATCCTTACACGATTGAAGGCCGCAATTATTACCAATTAGGATTGTATTTACCCAAAGAAATAAAACCTTGGCTCACGCAGGAAATCAATCGTCCGTTGGGCGATAACGAAGGCAATTTTTACCAATTACATATACAACAAACATTAAAAGCTATAGAGGATAAGGCTCTTTTAAACCAATAAACTATGGAAAAATTACGTCAACATGCCGAAGAACAGTTCAAAGAAGAATTGGAAGAACTGATAAAACAAGATAAAGACGAGAAACCCGAAAACTGGAAAATGTCGCCCAAATCTGTCGTAAAATACTTGATGGGTGGCAAGTTGTCCAACGGTTTTGAGATTATGCCCAAATATATTGGCAACCAACGCTTGATGGAAATTGCCGTGGCAACGCTTACGACAGACCGCGCTTTGTTGCTGTACGGTTTGCCAGGAACGGCGAAATCCTGGGTTTCCGAACATTTATCCGCAGCGGTTTCTGGTGATTCTACTTTTTTGATTCAAGGAACTGCTGGCACGGGTGAGGAAGCCATTCGTTATGGTTGGAATTACGCTTTACTTTTGTCAAAAGGTCCGTCAATGGACGCCATCGTAGAAACGCCGATGATGCGCGCCATGAAAGAAGGTCGTATCGCCCGTATTGAAGAGTTGACGCGTGTTTCGTCTGATGTGCAAGACACTTTAATTACTATTTTATCCGAAAAAACAATTCCTATTCCCGAGATCGATACGCAAGTCAATGCAGTGCGTGGATTTAACGTGATTGCGACGGCCAATAACCGCGACAAAGGCGTGAATGAATTGTCTAGCGCCTTAAAACGAAGATTCAATACAGTGATTTTGCCCGTTCCGGATTCTATGAAAGAAGAAGTGGAAATCGTACAACAGCGCGTGGCATCTTATAGTAAATCAGTCAATTTGAAAGTGGAAACATCCATTATTGACGAAATCAATCGTGTGGTGACTATTTTCCGCGAATTGCGCAATGGCGTTACCGCCGATGGCAAAACCAAACTAAAATCGCCTTCTGGCACATTGAGTACGGCAGAAGCGATATCGGTGATGAACAACGGTTTGTCATTGGCTTATCATTTTGGTGATGGACGCATATCTTCCGAAGACATTGCTAGCGGCATCATTGGCGCGATTGTTAAAGATCCTGTTCAGGACAAAATCGTTATGCAAGAATATATGGAAACGGTACTCAAACAAAAAGACGGCTGGAAAGATATCTACCGCGCTTGCAGAGAGATTATTTAACCAAAGTACGATTTGTAATTTTCATTTAAAAATAAATGGCGACACATATATTTGGCATACGACATCATGGTCCAGGCTCGGCGAGGCATCTCGTGCAGGCATTGGAAACAGTAAAGCCAGAGATTATTTTATTGGAAGGTCCGCCCGAGGCCGAAAGCATTCTTTCATGGGTAAATGATCCCACGATGGAGCCACCTGTGGCCATATTGGCGTATGTTCCAGACAATCCACACAACGCGGTTTTTTATCCATTTACCCACTATTCACCCGAATGGCAAGCTATTTTGTATGGATTGAAAAACAATATTCCAATCCGTTTTATTGATATGCCGTTAATGCATAAATTGGCAGATAAGGATGAAGAAATTATTCCCGAAACGACAGAAGACGAGAACGAACCTGTGGAGGAAATTTTGGCCATTCAAACTGACAAAGAATTGGAGGATGAAATAGTTGAAATACGAAGAAATCCAATAAGCTATTTGGCAGAAATTGCTGGATTTGCGGATGCAGAAGAATGGTGGGAGCAAAATTTTGAATTGTCTCATGAAGATCCGCTTTTGCTATTTGAAACGGTAAAAAATGCGATGCAGGCACTTCGGGAAACGATTCCGAATGTGGAAGAAAAGATTGATTTACAAAGAGAAGTCTTTATGCGCCGCGCTATTCAAAAAGCATTTAATGAAATGTATGGTACGATTGCCGTGGTTTGTGGCGCTTGGCACGCGCCAGCACTAGAACAGACATTCAAACAAAAAGAGGAAAAAGAACTCATCAAAGACCTGAAAAAAACAAAGGTTGAATGCACTTGGATTCCCTGGACCAATGATCGCTTGATGACCGCAAGTGGTTATGGTGCCGGCATCATTTCGCCGGGGTATTACGATCATCAATGGTTTCATCCGGAAGATGATGGCACTTTGTGGATGACCAAAACCGCACGTGAATTTCGGAATCAGAAAATGGATATTTCCTCAGCGCACGTGATAGAAGCTGTGCGGCTGTGCCAATCTTTGACATCGCTTCGAGGTTTGAATAAATCAGGTTTAAAGGAAGCAATTGAAGCTACGCAAACGGTGATGTGCATGGGGGATTATTTGCCCATAACCTTGCTCAATAAAGATTTGATAATTGGCAATAAAATCGGGGCGATTCCCGACAGTTCTCCACAGTCGCCGTTGCAAGTCGATTTTGAAAAACAGTGCAAATCCTTGCGTTTAAAAAGTACCGAAGGCGAGACGACGCTGACATTGGATTTGCGTAAGCCGTTGGATTTAAACAAAAGTATTTTCCTACATCGCTTGATGATTTTGGGCGTGGATTGGGGAAAGAAAGATGCGGTGAGTTCGAAAGGCACGTTCAAAGAGCAATGGCGACTGTATTGGAAACCCGAAATGCTGATAGAGTTAATTGCAAAGTCTGCAATGGGCAATTCCATTGAGATTGCGGCAGATTTTCAATTAAGAGAAATTGTAGAAAAAGAAACCACATTGAAAGCGGTTGCTGAGTGGCTGGAATTGTCGATTCCAGCCGAATTGAGCAAGGCGACGCCTGTCTTGTTGCAAAAAATGGACAAACTTGCAGCGGCAGCTTCCGATATTGAAATGCTGATTACTGCGCTGTTTCCACTTTCTGAAATATTGAAATATGGCAATGTGCGTCAGTCTGATAAAGAGGGCGTGAAAGATATTTTCACCAGTATTTTCTACCGAACTTTAGTTGGTTTGCCTATTGGCTGTGTGGGCATCAATGTGGAGCAAGCAATGGCGATTTCCACACATATCAAACGACTACATAAGGTCATTTTGGTTTTAGATGAGGAAGAATTTACAAAGGAATGGCACAAAACGTTGGCAAAACTAGGCAGTAACGACCAGATTGCACCGTATATCAGCGGTGTTGTGCAAAAAATCGCTTTGGAATCGGAGATTTTTACCACAGAAGAAACCGCTGCCGCTTTTAGCAGAGCCCTTTCGGTAGGTGCACCGATAGAAATGAGTGCTCAATGGTTAGAAGGATTTTTGCATGATGCGGCGACAATTTTATTATTGGATGAGCAGATTTGGACGATTGTTTACGAATGGGTGGCAACTTTGGACGAACAAACATTCAAAGATCTTTTGCCTATTTTAAGAAGAACATTTAACGAATATGCCTCTCCCGAAAAAGACAAAATCGCTCAGAAAGTAAAACGCGGACCTTCCTCAAAATCAAGCCAGGTCAAGCCTGCAGCAATTAATTTGGACACCGACAGAGCGCTACGAGCGATTCCTGTCATAGAATATCTTTTAGGATTATGAGTACTACAGAAACCGAAATCAGAAAATGGCGCCTAATCCTTGGCGAGGATGCAGACACAACATTGGATTATAATCTCTCGGGTGAAGACGAAGGGATGGACAATGCATTGAGTTATTTGTACGATGCTGACAACCGCAAGGGTGGCATGGGAAAATCTGCGCCAAAAGTCTCTCGTTGGCTGAAAGATATTCGCCAATATTTCCCATCGAGCGTGGTAAAAGTGATGCAGGAAGATGCGTTGAAAAAATACAATCTGACTTCTATGTTGACCGAGCCAGAGATGTTGGAAACCGTGGTGCCAGATGTACATTTGGTCGCTAACTTGATGGAATTAGGTGGATTGATTCCGGAAAAAACAAAAGCCACTGCAAGATTAGTGGTAAAAAAAGTGGTGGACGAACTCATCCAAAAATTGAGCGGACCAACGCAGCAGGCGGTTAATGGAAGTCTGAGCAGAGCCGTGCGCAATCGTCGTCCCAAACACAATGAAATCGACTGGAATGCCACCATCAAGAAGAATTTAAAAAACTATCAACCTGATTATCATACCATTATACCAGAAATCAGACTAGGATATGGTCGCAAACGCAAAGCAATGAAAGACATTATTTTGTGTATTGACCAAAGTGGATCGATGGTAACTTCAGTGGTATATTCGGGCATTTTTGGTGCGGTGATGGCTTCTATTCCCGCCGTAGATACCAAAATGGTTGTTTTTGATACGGCAGTTGTTGACTTAACAGAAGACTTGAAAGACCCAGTGGATATTTTGTTTGGCGTGCAACTTGGCGGCGGTACGGATATCCACAAAGCCTTGACCTATTGTCAGCAATTGGTAACACGTCCAGCAGACACAGTCTTGATTTTAATTACAGATCTGTACGAAGGAGGTAACGAAAAAGAAATGCGCAATACCATGAAAAGTATTGTGGATGCGGGCGTTCAGATGGTAACATTATTAGCACTCAGTGATGACGGGGCACCCTATTACGATCATAAAAATGCAGAATTCTTAGCAGCGATTGGCGTTCCGGTATTTGCGTGTACGCCAGATCTATTCCCAGATCTGATGGCCACCACATTAAGCAAACAAGACATCAGCCAATGGGCAGGAAATAATGATATTAAGATTGATGGGAAATAATTTCATTCGCATTGTACATTAAAAAGCCTTCGCAAATATTAATTTGCGAAGGCTTTTTATAAATATTCTAGTATCTCTATTCCGCTAATTTGTTATCTTTTTTCATAGAAATACGATACAAAATTAGTCCTAATACGACGAAAAATATTGTACCTAATAAATCATAACCGCCTGCACCGAGCATTTTCGTAAATGATTCTTCCAAACTCCATGTACTAATAACGGCAGCAACTTTTTCACTTCCTGCAGTCAATAAAGCAACGGCAACGCCTGCCAATGCTCCTCCAGCCACTAATCCCGTGGCAAATAAATTACCTCGGCTCAAATCATCCTCACCTGCATTTTCTTTATCAGAATCTTTTTTCTTCTTTTTCCAATCTACAATTCCTCTAACCAAACCACCACCAAATATGGGCAATGTCGTACTCAAAGGTAAGTAGGCTCCTACCGCAAATCCCAAAGCATTCACACCGCACAACTCAATCACCACAGCTAACGCAACTCCAACAAATACAAATTGCCAATCCAAGTTAAAAGACAAAATCCCTTTCGTTAAAGTGGCTAACAAAGTTGCTTGTGGTGCAGGAAATTTATCCGAACCAATAGCATGTGTATAACCTTGTTTGATCATTTCAGTAGTCGGCGTATCCAATAATTTCACCGTCAAACCAACCACAATAGAGGAAACAATTACGCCAATAATTAATGCAATCTGTTGATATTTAGGAGTAGCTCCAATCAAATAGCCCGTTTTTAAATCTTGCGAAGTACCTCCTGCATTGGAGGCTGCGATACAGATCATACCTCCTACCACTAAAACCATTGGTTCAAATGTTTTTCCGCTCCAACCAATTCCAATAAATACAAGGCAAGTTGCCATTACTGTGGCAATTGTCATACCGCTAACAGGACTATTACTCGATCCGATGATGCCCACAATACGAGAAGCTACGGTTACGAAAAAGGCACCAAATACAACAATCAAAATACCTAAAAGCAATTTACTACCAACAGAGTCTCCCGGAATCATTGGAATAAATGCTATCAATAAAATCAAAGCAAGACTTCCAATTCCGACGATTTTCAAACTTAAATCACGATCCGTTCTTTTTACTTCTCCGACTTGTCCGTCTTTATTTTTAACCGAACCAATACTTTCTTTAAATGATGTAATAATTGTCGGTATCGTTTTTAATAAGGTTATAAAACCTCCAGCGGCAACAGCACCCGCACCGACATTTCTGATATAGGCACGATAGATGGCATCTGTAATATCGCCAAAATGTTTGGTCACAGGATCCCAACTTCCTGGACCACCTGCAATAGTCAAACTTTCCAAATATCCTTGTTTGACTAATTGCGCAGCAATAACGGTTTGATCAGTTAAGAGCGTTCCCAATAATGGAATAAAAACCAACCAACTTAATACACCACCAGCTACCAAAACTCCCGCGATTTTTGGTCCTATTATATAACCAACACCCAAATATTCAGGTGTTATTTCTCCACTAAATTTTGCTGCGGGAAAATATTTATTGGTAATTTTTGTAGTATAAGTAGGTAGTTCGGATATTACGTGAAATATCTTTTGCAAAAAGGCATATACCATAGAAATTGCCACCCCTAAGAAAGCCATTTTCGCGACATCTCCGCCTTGTTCACCTGCTTTTAAAACAGAAGCACACGCAGTACCTTCTGGATAAGGTAAGGTATCATGTTCTTTTACAATCAAGGATTTACGTAGGGGAATCATCATTAATGTTCCCAACATACCTCCGAAAATAGCCAAGATAAAAATAGTTATATAGTTGAAATAGGCAACACCGACGCCTTGTCCTGAAGAGCCAATAGATAGGAATAAAAATCCAGGAAGAGTAAATGCTACACCGGCAGCAATACTTTCACTCGCAGAGCCGGTAGTTTGGATGATGTTATTTTCGAGAATGGTAGTTTTGAAAAACTTTTTGCCAATAGTAATCGCAATTACAGCAATCGGGATAGAGGCACTCACAGTCAATCCTGCTTTTAAAGCTAAATACACGGAGGCCGCACCAAATAAGGATCCCAGAATACATCCAATAATAATAGCTTTGAATGTAAATTCACGCATGGTTGTTTCTGCGGGAATAAAGGGTTTAAATTCTTCTTTGTTCATATTAAAAACAATAAAATAGTTCCCTTTAGAGCGTTAATAATTCTCTAAAAATTCCCGCAAAATACCATATATTTTTTAATGTTCAATTTCTAAAACCAAATCTTCGGCACTATCTACGACATCATCTTCGGCTCCGTGAGACATTGCATTTAATTTTTTCAAGAATAAAAATATCAAACCTGCAAATACGACACAGAAAATTGCAATCCCTGTAAACACATTAAATTCTCCATATTTACTAGCAGATTCTCCCAACAAACCAGCTGCTTTTCCACCCAAACCCGTCATTGTCCAAAATAACCCCATCATTAAGGATGCGTATTTTGCTGGAGCTAATTTTGTGATATAAGACAACGCAACTGGTGATAAACATAATTCTCCAACGGTATGGAAAAGATAAGCGAACATCAACCAAGACATGGACGAAGAATGTTGCGCATCATATTGTTTAGATGCCGCAGACATAAACAAGAAACCCGTACCCATTACAATTACACCGACCAACATTTTAAATAAAGCAGAGGATTGTTTGCCTTGTAATTTTCTTTTTGCCCAAATACCTGCAATAGGCAACCCTAACAATAAGATATACATGGAATTAACACTCTGGAACCAAGTAGCAGGAATTGTCCATCCAAATAAATTACGATTTGTTTTTTGCTCTGCATAAATATTCATCAAACCTCCGGCTTGTTCGAATGCTGCCCAGAATACAAATACAATACAGAAAGAAAGTAATAAGACGACAACGCGATCTTTTTCGACTTTTGTCAATGGTCTTTTGAATGCTTCTTGATCTTCCTGGCTCTTAGATTTACCCAAAAAATTCCCAACATTTTTCAAATATTTTTGACCATATAAGAAGGTTATCATTCCGACAACCATGCCCAAACCAGCTAATGCAAAACCATAATGCCATCCAATTTTTTCACCTACATATCCAACAATTAATGGTGCGATAAATCCACCGAGATTAATTCCCATATAGAAAATCGTAAAACCTTTATCACGGCGTACATCACCATTTCTATACAAACCACCCACCATAGTGGAAATATTTGGCTTCAAAAATCCAACGCCTGCAATGATAAATCCGATACCTGTGTAAAATGCCCACAAATGCTCTACGGCCAAAATACAATGCCCAAACACCAACAAAATACACCCTAAAATAACTGATTTTTTTTGGCCCAAAAATTTATCTGCGATATAACCACCCGGCATACCAGATACGTAAACCAACATTAAATACCATCCATACAAGGACAATGCATCTTTTTCAGACCAACCAAGACCTGGATTTGCAGTAGTTGTAGCATGTACTAAATATAAAGTAAGCAGCGCCCTCATCCCATAAAAGGAGAATCTTTCCCACATTTCGGTAAAAAAAAGAATAAATAATCCTTTCGGATGCCCAAAGATTTCGTCTTTTTTCGGGTTCATACGGTATATGTAATTAAAATTAATATTAAAAACCGCCAAGATACAGAAAAATGAAATAGTTTTTTTTCTTCTACTAACAAGTTCTTACCGATATTCGCAAAATTCTAAGCAATATTTACTTTATGAATATTTTAATCATTGGATCAGGCGGTAGAGAACATGCATTGGCCTGGAAGATCAAGCAAAGTAGTTTATGTGATCAGATTTTTATTGCACCGGGCAATGCGGGCACCAAAGAAGTTGGAACCAATGTTCAAATCGGCGTCAATGATTTTGATGGTCAGAAACAATTTTGTATTGCCAATCAAATTGATTTGATCATTGTCGGACCAGAAGATCCTTTGGTAAATGGTATCTATGATTTTTTCGCTACGCAAAATGAGTGGAAAGGGAAAGTATTCGGACCATCTAAAGAAGGTGCGCAATTGGAAGGAAGTAAAGCGTATTCCAAAATTTTCATGGAAAAGAACAATATTCCCACTGCTGCATATAAGGAATTTAACAAAGACAATTATCAAGAAGGTGTTGAATATATTCGTAATCATGCCTTACCCATCGTGTTGAAAGCAGACGGTTTGGCTGCAGGTAAAGGCGTTGTCATCGCATTTACTTTGAATGAAGCATTGGATTCATTTGAAGAAATGATTATCCACGGACAATTTGGTGAAGCCTCTTCCAAAGTTGTGATCGAACAATTCCTTAGCGGAATTGAAGTAAGTGTATTTGTCGTAACCGATGGAAAATCTTACAAAATCATTGGCCACGCCAAAGATTACAAACGTATCGGGGAAGGAGATACGGGTTTGAATACAGGCGGTATGGGTTGTGTGACGCCAGTTCCGTTTATGGATGCTGCGTTTATGGAAAAAGTAGAAACGAAAATCATCCAACCAACGGTCAACGGTTTGAACTCAGCCAATATTAATTATACAGGTTTTATCTTTTTTGGATTGATTAATGTGGATGGTGAGCCATTTGTCATTGAATACAATTGTCGTATGGGAGATCCTGAAACCGAAGTGGTGATGCCAAGATTAAAATCGGATTTATTGGAAATTCTGAATGCATCCTTTGATGGAACATTGGAAAATATTCCCGTAAATTATAACGCAGACTTTTTCACAACGGTTGTTGCCGTGAGCGGAGGTTATCCTGGAGATTATGAAAAAGGAAAAATAATGAACATTCCGGCATCTGAAAATTCAATCATTTTTCATGCGGGCACCAAAGAAGAAAATGATGGAGATATTTTAACGAATGGCGGTCGTGTAATTGCTGTAACTTCGGAAGGAAAATCTATCAAAGAAGCGGTAGCAACTTCTTTGGAGACTTTGAGTAAAATTAGTTTTGAAGGTATCACATATAGAAAAGATATTGGTTACGAATTTGAATAAAAAATATCCAAAATTCCAATTAGTAATACATAAGAAGACAAGCATTTTCATGTGCATCTTTTTATGTGTTACTGTGTTTTTTGCGCAAGCACAAGATTCAGATTCGGCAACCATTAAAAAAAATCTGAATAAGGCAAAAGAAGAAATGGAACTCATGTTCCATGGAGAAACACCTGATTATATCAAGGCAGGGAAATTATTGGAACCCATCGTAGCACAAGATCCAGGCAATGCAGAAGCATGGTACTTTTTCGGATATGCAATTGATCAATATAATATGTCTGCTGGAGCCAATATGTTAAATGCTTCTCTCCCATTGGCCATACGCGCTAGTGAAGCATTTCAGAATTGCATAGAATTAAGTGATGGAAAATACAAAGGTGAAAAACTCTTATTTGATCCATACACCAAGATATTGACGATTTGGGGGACACAAGCATTGAAATATTTACAAAAAGACAAAAAAGATTCGGCAATTTGGTGTTTAAATCAAGCGGCAATTAGAGGCGGCATCAATCAAACTACTTTAGGTTATTTCCGACAAGTTTTACAGGAATGTAGTCAAAATAGTTATTTATTTACCTATGGCGATATGTATTTGTATTATATCGTTTATTTACAATTGGTAGAAAAATTCAGGCCGGACATTAATTATATTGATTTGAATTTATTGAATGCAGATTGGTCATTTCCTTTGTTAGTAAAATCCAAAATTATTCCTGACTCTATTGCAACTAAAATCAATTACCCTGATAATGTAAAAAAATGGGAGGATCAAAATGTAACCGTTCCTAATTACAACCAAGATGCTATTGGTGGGGACTCTAGTGTGAGTTGGATCGTTAATCCCAATACTAAAGGAGGATTGACTAGATCAAGCGTAATATTATTAAACCTGTTAAAAGAAAATGCATTTCGTCAAGACGTGTTTTTCGTGACAGATGTACCATCAAAAGCAAGTCTTAATTTGACGATTAATAATTATCTTCAGTTAAGAGGACTTACATTTAAAATGGTAGCAGACACTGCTAAAAGCAATCTCAACTTTTTGGAATCACGTTTAAAAAGATTGAATACAATACCAGTAGAGGATACAACGTTTAAAAACAATCAGGATAATATTCAAGTATTAAACAATTATAGATTCGCATATACTGCCGCTGCCGTAATGGCGTCTAACCAAGGCGATAGCACATTGGCATTAGAGTTGCTAGACCTATGTATAAGAAAATATCCTGAGCGAACTTTACCTTTCTTTGCCAACCAAACAAGGGAATGGTTTTATCAGTTAGTTGATCGGGCTGAAAAAAAACAGCCATTAAAATGGTGATTTTTAACGTGCTATTAAGACTCAAAAATAAATTTGACATACACTTTTGTATTGTCGGTTAAATTCTGTCTTTTTGCATCTGAATTCAATAATAGAACAATCGAATAATAAAAATATTAATGGGACTTTTTAACTTTTTCACTCAAGAAATCGCGATGGACTTAGGTACCGCGAATACCTTGATTATTCACAACGAAGAAATAGTTGTCAACGAGCCGTCTATCGTTGCTTTAAATAGAAACAATCCAAAAGAAGTACTCGCTGTGGGCAAACGTGCATTATTGATGCATGAAAAAACACACGAAAGTATCCGTACCGTTCGTCCATTGAAAGATGGCGTAATTGCGGATTTCAACGCTGCGGAATTAATGATTAGAGAAATGATCAAAATGATCTATCCTAAAAAACCATTATTTCCACCAAGTTGGAGAATGATGATTTGTATTCCATCAAGCATCACCGAGGTAGAGAAACGTGCGGTTAGAGATAGTGCGGAGCAAGCAGGCGCTAAAGAGGTCTATTTGCTTCATGAACCAATGGCAGCAGCTATTGGTATCGGTATCGACGTAGAAGAGCCCGTTGGAAATATGATCATTGATATAGGTGGTGGTACGACTGGCATTACGGTAATTGCGTTAGCAGGTATCGTATGTGACCAAAGTATCCGTATCGCTGGAGATGAATTCACCGCTGACATTATGGAAGCACTTCGTCGTTACCATAGTTTATTGATTGGTGAGCGAACTGCAGAACAAATCAAAATCCAATTAGGAGCTGCAATGAAAGATTTGGAAACGCCACCAGATGACCTTCCCGTAAATGGGCGTGACTTGGTGACTGGTATTCCAAAACAAATCATGGTAAGCTACCAAGAAATTGCAGAAGCATTGGATAAAAGTATTTTCAAAATTGAAGAAGCGATCTTAAAAGCATTGGAAACAACGCCTCCTGAGTTGGCTGCCGATATTTATAGAAGAGGCTTATACTTAACTGGTGGAGGTGCATTGTTGAGAGGTTTGGATAAAAGATTGAGTCAAAAAATTAAATTACCTGTACATATAGCCGAAGATCCACTTAAAAGTGTGGTAAAAGGTACTGGTATCGCATTAAAACACTATCAAAGATTTCCGTTCATCATGCGATAAGTGAGGAGAAATCCTTATTTTGTACTTAAATACAAAAAGAATCCAGTTTGCGTAATATCATTATTTTCATAAGGCGGTATATCACTTTCTTTACATTTCTGGTGATGGAGATTATTTGTATTTCCATTATGGTACGTTATAACCAGACTTATAGAGCGACTTATGCAAATATTTCGAATGACGTGACTGGATTTTTTATGAATAAATACAATAATGTTGAATATTATTTTCAGTTAAGGAAAACCAATCGACAATTGGCAGATGAAAATGCCTATTTAAAGAATTTCATCATTACTTCTTTAGGAAAAAATGGAGATACTTCAACGACAAAATTACTAACTCGTATAGATTCTCTATATAGAGATACACTCGGTCGGAATACGAAATTTATTTATTCTGTCGCTAAAGTAGTCAACAACTCAACTACGAACGAAAATAATTATATTACGATTCAAAAGGGATCTAAAGACGGAGTCACAACAGATATGGCTGTAGATGGACCCGATGGGATTGTTGGACACGTAGTGGCTGTAAGTAAAAATTTCAGCATTATCATGAGCTTGCTCAATCACAACAGCCGTGTGAGCGTAATGATAAAAGGTAAGCCATTCACAGGCGTCGTAGATTGGGATGGAAAAAATATACGAGAATTAACGTTGCATAACGTACCAAAAACCATCAAATTACATAAAAATGATTCCATCATTACAAGTAATTTATCCGAAAACTTTCCGCCGGGATTGTTAGTTGGACGTGTGGATAGAATTATTTTGGATAAATCATCCAGTCTGATGGACGTCCAAGTCACTACTGGGACCAATTTTAATTTATTGCAATATGTATATTTAATCAAAAATACCTTGTACACTGAGCAAAAAGTATTAGAGCAATCCACTTTACAAGCGCAACCAGTGAAAAAATAAATGAGCCAATTATTAAAAAATATTATCCGCTTTATCGTATTTATTCTATTACAAGCTTTTGTATTGGATAAAATTCCGATGATTCACCAATTTGTGAAACCGTATATTTATTTTTTATTTTTATTGTGGCTACCATTCTCTCTTCCAAGAATAACTTTACTAATTATTGGATTGGTATTTGGATTGACAATGGATAGTTTTAGTGGCACACCTGGATTGCATGCAGCACCTTGTGTATTAATATGTTATTTGCGTCCATTTTTACTAAATGTACTTTTACCACAAGAAAAATTGGAAGTTAGTTATATAGAACCAGGAATCAAAAGTTTGGGATTCGCACAATATTTTACCTATATCCTTATTCTTACATTTGTCCATCATGCATTTTTAATTTTCTTGGAATGGATGTCCTTCGGTAATTTCTTATATTTTATCTTCAAAGTCGCAGCAAGTACTATTTTAAGTTTGGTATTAGTTTTCATTGCCGAACTATTATTTATGCGAAAAGCAAAATTCCGAACCAACGCAGCTTAAGCATTTCACCTAACCTATCGAATATTAAAATTTCTATTTAGAATATCCTTCTATCTTCTTTAAATTTGTTGCATAATATTGCATTACAATACAACCGATTAAGGTAATTTCAATACATATAAAATGCCTCAAGAAAATAATCAAGCAAGGAGTCGCGTCGTTCAGATCATATTTCTGGCGGTATTTCTTGTTATTACAGGTCAATTATTACACCTACAACTTTTTTCCAATACATTTCGCTTACAAGCGGAAAGCAATGCGATTTATCGTAAAGTAATGTATCCTGACAGAGGAATCATTTTTGACCGAAAAGGTAAAGCGATTTTGGAAAATGCCATCATGTATGACTTGGTAATCACTCCTGCCGAAGCACGACATGGCATGGATACCATGACTTTGTGCAAAATTTTGGATATCGATACGGCAGAATATCACAAAAGAGTATTGACGGCTATTATTAAAAATGGCTATTACAAGTCATCCACATTTGAAGCCTTGCTTTCTCCAGAGAAATATGCACATCTGAATGAATCTTTATATAAATTTCCAGGATTTCTTCTACAAGAAAGATCTGTAAGAACCTATCCATTCCCAGTGGCTGCCAATGTATTGGGAAGATTAGGCGAAGTAGATTCTTCTTTCTTAGCCAAACATGATGGCGAGGGTTATCAATCTGGAGATTTCACCGGCGTTACGGGTTTGGAAAATACCTATGAAAGAGTTTTGATGGGTAGACGAGGTGTAAAACGTTATTTAAGAGACAACCATGGTCGTATACAAGGTTCTTGGGAGAAAGGAGAATATGACACCTCAGCAATTGCAGGTAGAAATATTCATTCAACAATCGATATCGAATTACAACAATTAGGGGAAAAATTATTTCAACATAAAATCGGTGCAGCAGTTGCCATCAATCCCAAAACCGGCGGAATTCTAGCAATGATCTCTGCTCCTACATTTGACCCCAATCTTTTATCTCCGGCGAACCGCCGTAAAAATTATGGTAGATTAATTTTGGATACGGCACGTCCAATGTGGAATCGCGGTATTCAAGGGCAATATCCTCCAGGATCTACATTCAAACCATTGAATGCATTAGTAGCCTTAGATGAGGGTTTGATCACGCCAAATTTTGGGGTACAATGTTATGGTGGATATTCTGGTTGTGGAAGATATATTAGATGTACAGAGTCCTGGGCAGGACATGCGGCTAATCTGCGCACCGCATTAGCTCAATCATGTAATTCCTATTTTTCTATTACTTATCGTATGGAAGTGGACAATCCGAAATATGGTAATGTAAAGAAGGGCTATATGGCATGGAAAAAATACATGAACAATTTCGGCTTAGGTGTCAAATTAGGAGTAGACTTACCTAGCGAACAAAAAGGCAATATTCCAGACACTTCAGGCTATAATAAAGATTTTAATGGGCACTGGAACAGTTGTAGCAATGTAACGTTAGGAATAGGTCAAGATAGGATGACAGTAACGCCTTTACAACTTGCAAACGAAGCTAGCCTTCTTGCAAATGGCGGTTATTATTATGTTCCTCATTTTGTAGAAAATATTGAAAATGAAAACGATGAAGATCGCGAACAATTGAAACCTTATCGTACCAAACACAAAGTATTAAATATCAGTTCAACGGCTTTTGATGCAGTTCATGCAGGTATGGCTGACGTTGCAACAGAAGGTACAGCTGCGAGAATTAGTATCCCAGGTATAAAATTTGCCGCTAAAACAGGTACGGCACAGAATCCTCATGGTAAAAACCATGCGGTTTTCATCGCCTATGCACCAGTAAACAATCCACGTATTGCCATCGCAGTAGTCGTTGAAAATTCTGGTTATGGTGCTACTTGGGCAGGTCCAATCGCAGGAATGATGATGGAAAAATATTTGAATGATACACTTACAGCAAACAGCAAAGCAGAAGCAGAACATTTTTCTGAAATTAATTTGATTCCAGATGCCATCAAGCATTGGTATGTAGTTAAGGACTCATTAAAACAAGTAAGATTAATCAATCAGGCGAATAAAGGAGTAGATTCCCTACCTCCAGCGAATTTATTCAAACCACAAGAAGCGCCTAAAACCGAATTTGATCCAGAAGCTGAACCAAATAGAAAAGAAGATGATAGTAAATTGCCCAACAATATTCAAATATTTAATCTTCCAGCAGATACCAAAAATCATTTTCCTTACCAAAATAATAGCAATACCTTACCCAATTATTTCTTAATACCCGACAATCGTTATTTTATTAAGGATAAATACAATTGGTATATACAATAATTAATAAAGAATGGCACTAGACAACAATAAATCGTTGGCAAAAGGAGTAGATTGGATTGTAATTTTAATCTATGCATTACTTGTATCTACAGGTATATTATGCATATTTATGGTTGAATATAATCCAGATGCAAACGTGCTTGCGTCTTTTTTTTCAGGGAAAACAGATTATAGTAAGCAGATCATTTTTGCGATGATATGTGCATTGGTAGGTACATTCATTCTTTTGAGTGATAGTAAACTATATACCGCATTTGCCAATTTGTTGTATGTATTTGGGATATTTTTGATGCTTTTGACATTTGTATTAGGAAAAAATGTCAATGGATCGAAAAGTTGGATTCCGTTAGGAGGTGGCTTCAATCTCCAACCTGCCGAGTTGTGCAAGATCTTCACTTCTTTAGCATTGGCAAAATACCTGTCGATGCAAGATCTGGATTTTACCAAAGTAAAATCTCAAGCCATTGCAGCAGCGATTTCTTTAGCGCCAGCATGCCTTTCTATTTTGCAGAATGAAACAGGACTAGCATTGGTATATTTTAGCTTTTTCATTGTTATGTTTAGAGAAGGTTTACCTGGTTGGATTTTGATTGTGGGAGGATCCTTCGCCGCATTAGTCATTGCCACATTAATTGTAGAGCCCAATACATTAGCTATAGTTTTGACATTAATAGCGGCAATCGCAGTATATATTTTACGCAAACAAATCAAGCGAAGTAAGGTTATTTTATATTTTATTCTAGTTCTTTGGGTGGGTTGTGTAGGTATACAAAGATTTGCGGTTCCTTATATTTTTAACAATGTATTCCAATGTTATCAATCTACGAGAATCTATTCCATGGTCGGAAAGGAATATGATTGTAGTCAAAATAGAAGTACGCAAAAACGTGAAGCGCAGGACAAAAAAGTAACGAAACCAGATGACTATAATGTACGTCAAAGTAAAATCGCAATTGGTTCGGGTGGTTT
Source organism: Rhizosphaericola mali (assembly GCF_004337365.2). Taxonomy (GTDB): domain Bacteria; phylum Bacteroidota; class Bacteroidia; order Chitinophagales; family Chitinophagaceae; genus Rhizosphaericola; species Rhizosphaericola mali. The sequence goes on from NZ_CP044016.1 coordinate 3,493,294, forward strand.
GCTTGGTCGGGGTTTTCTAAAAGGTACACAGACAAGAGGGAAATATGTACCCGAACAACAAACCGACTTTATATTTACCTCTATCGGCGAGGCATTTGGGTTTGTTGGCAGCTTTGTTTTCCTATCCTTATATATGTTCCTTTTATACCGCATTATTTGGATGGCGGAGCGACAACGCAGTACTTTTAGTCGTGTATATGCCTATTGTGTAGCGAGTATTTTGCTATTTCACATTTTGGTAAATGTTTGCATGACGATTGGTTTATTTCCGATTGTAGGTATTCCATTACCGATGGTGAGCTATGGAGGATCTTCCTTATTAACCTTTACCGTTTTAATATTTATCCTAATACGTTTGGATGCAGATCGACAAAAAGTATTGAGATAAATCAAGTACTACAATTATTTAAATGTGCATTGACAATCCCCCTTATCTTTGCACCTCATTAAAATTTTGAAATGTAATGTTCAATATTATTTTATTTGGACCTCCCGGAAGTGGAAAAGGCACACAAAGTGAAAATCTTGTAAAAAAATACGGCCTTATCCATTTAAGTACAGGAGATCTATTGCGTGCTCAGATTACTCAACAAACACCATTAGGACTTGAAGCAAAAACATTAATGGACAAAGGAGAATTAGTTCCTGACCATGTCGTTATCGGAATGATTGATGATGTAGTATCTTCCAATCCAGAAGCAAAAGGTTTCTTATTTGATGGATTTCCTCGTACAGTAGCGCAAGCAGAGGCATTGGATCAACTTTTGGAAAGTAAAAATGCCAAAGTGGATATCCTATTGTCTCTTGTCGTACCAGAAGATGAATTGGTAAAACGTCTTTTAAATAGAGGGAAAACCAGCGGTAGAACGGATGATCAAAATGAATCAATTGTCGCTGATCGCATCAAAGAATACCATAAAAAAACAACAGCAGTTGCTGATTACTACAAAAAATTTGACAAAGTCAATGAAATCGTAGGCGTTGGTTCTGTAGACGAAATATTTGAAGCTTTACAAAAAGCGATCGGATAGTAAAATAAAAGGGAAACGAATCGTTTCCCTTTTATTTTTAATTCAATTTAACCTCTACTATTTCTCCGTCATTTTTTACTTCGACTATTTTACTTAAATAATCACAATAATTATTGCGATAATTATCTCTTGCATAATAATCCACTTGACCACCATAACTACCGTATCCACTTCCTGTATAACGATTATATGTGCCGCTTTGTGACCAATTCAAAATACCTTCTAAAAAATAACGTCCTGGTTTCATTTCAGGAAAAGTAAATTCACCCGAACTATTGGTAATAGCTTCCAATCTCCAACGCATTGCATCATTGGAAATAAAAGCAAATTTTAATTTTTTCGGATTTACTTTTTTCTTCAAAGAAAGATACTCTTCAAAATACGGCGTCATTGGGAAAAGGGTAATCAAAATTTTATTAGCTAATAATTTTTTCCCTGTTCGGATGTTGAAACCAATATTATTATTGGGACGAATATAAGCGATGCCTTTGATTGTACCTGTGCCACGCGCCAACATCGTCTTGGCTTGCAAACTATCAAAAGCGACTTTTGGCATTAAATAAACGGTGTCATTGCGCTCGGGTTGCACATATTGTGCAACCACATTAGAAAGGGCAAATACGCTACAAAGAAGCAACAAGCAAAGTTTTGTTTTTTTCATTTTCACTAATTATTAGAAGTCCGGTATTACAAATATAAAAAATATTGAATACTCAATTTTCAAGCCATATTCTTTCCCTAGTACAATTGTAAAAACTTTTGTAATTTGCATTGAAAATTATTTAACCCGGGGTGCCGTAACAAGCTGAGAGATACCCGTATTACCTGAACAGGATAATGCCTGCGAAGGGATGGTTACCGTCCATCTTTCTTTACAAATGCATTAACTGTCCATTAAAATTAAAAAATGGACTATTTTAAATCCCTAGAAATTGTCGGTCTTATCGCCGGACTTTGTTACCTTTTTCTCATTATTTGGGAAAATATTTGGTGTTGGCTATTTGGGATAATTGGCTCGCTCGTAACTGTGTTTCTTTATTTCCATGCAAAACTCTATTTAGAATCCATTCTAAATATTTATTATGTTCTTGCTGGTGTTTATGGCTGGTATTATTGGAAAGAAAAAAGTAAAAAAGAAGCTTTATCTGTATCTGAATGGGAAAATAATAAACATGTTGTTTTGATTGCAATCTCCATAGTACTCAGTATTGGCACAGGTTTTTTAATGAAAAAATATACAGATTCACCTCATCCTTTTATCGATGCAACGATGGCGATATTTAGTTTGTCTGCAACCGTATTGGAAGCACGTAAAATATTGTCTGCATGGATTTATTGGTTTTTTATCAATGGTGTTTCTATCTGGTTACAAGTAGATAGAGGTTTGAATTTGTATAGTATTCTTTCTATTTTTTACACGATCATGTCGATTATGGGTTATCTACAATGGAAAAAGAGTTATAACTTACAATCCAATTAAGTAAAATGAGCTATGACCACAGCGGAGATTTTGCAATATACAGGTGTTGTTTTTTGGATTATTTATTTGGTGCTGGCTGTACAAGAGAATATTTGGTGCTGGCTATTTGGAATAATGGCGTCAGCAGTAACGGTATTTAATTTTTTCGAAAGTAAAATTTACTCTGAGGCATTTGTCAATATCTATTATATCGGTGCAGCAATTTACGGTTGGAATTATTGGTTAAAAAATAGGAAAAATGATACTGCACAATCCAAAGCGCCTGTGCAAATTTGGTCATTAAAAGCGCATCTAATTGGTTACATTTCAACTGCAATATTTGCCCTCCTACTAGGTTTTATTTTAGATAAATATACGGATAGTCCAAGACCTTATTTAGATGCGGCAACGGCATCCTTTAGTTTTCTTACGACCTTCATGGAAGCGCACAAAGTGCTGACAACTTGGGTTAATTGGTTTATCATTAATTGCTTCTTGGTTTATTTGCAGATCAATCGACACTTATATCCTTATGCAGGGCTTTCTGCTTTTTTTGCAATTATGAGCGTGAGAGGTTTTTATAATTGGAGAAAATCCTATTATCTACTTGAAAAATCTTAATTTAGTGATAATTAATCATACTCTAAACTGTATAAAATGTCGGATATTAAACAACCAACCAAAGCCTATACAATATTTTTATATAGTATAACTTTTACCTTTTTTATAATTGGAATATTAAGTATTTACTTTAAAGTAACGCATCATAGAAGCACGAATTCAATTTTAAATATTGCACTCTTTACTATGATTATAACCCAATTAAGTTGCTTAATTGACCTTCATATTTTCAATAGACTAATGAGGAGCCAGGAAAAAATTATGTACACAATTGGGGTCTTATTTTTCCCTATAATTGCCGCCCCACTTTACGTTTTCTCTGCCAGAGCAAAATATTTCGTCCAAAAGTAATTTAATCCGCCATTAATTCTTTTGCATTTGCCAGTGCGAATTCTGAAGGATTTTCTCCGCCGATCATTTGCGCGATTGCCTTGATACGATCATTTTCGGACAATAGTCGAATACCTGTATTGATGCCTTTTTCTGATTCTTTTTTGAATACAAAATAATGTGCATCTGCTTTTGCGGCAATCTGCGGTTGATGCGTAATAGAAATCACTTGAATATTTTTACCCAAAGCTTTCATAATCACGCCTACTTGTTTAGCTGCTTCACCAGAAATCCCTGTATCGATTTCATCAAAAATCAAAGTCGGCAATTGTACATATTTCGCAACTAAAGATTTGATACTGAGCATCAAACGGCTTAATTCACCACCGCTAGCTACTTTGGAGACCAACTCAAATTTCCCACTTTTATTGGCATCGAAAAGAAAATTGACTTGCTCTTGTCCGTATTCATTCCAATCCGTCAACGGATCCAATTCAATTTTAATTTTTGCATTGGGCATGCCCACTTGAGTAAGTAAGGTATCAATTTCTTTTTCTGTAGTTGGTATTATTTTTTTACGATTGACAGTAAGAACTTTCGCTTTTTCACCAAGTGATTTATGCAAAGTTTTCAATGTCGTTTCTAATGCTTGCTCGTCACCGCTAATTTGTTCAAATTGTTGCACACGGCTTTCTAAATCTTTTTGAATGGCAATTAATTCGTTTGTGGATGCCGCATTATGTTTTTTTTGTAGTTTATAACCGAGAGAAATGCGTTCATTCAAAAAGTCAATTCTTTCTTCGTCCAGATTAGTCTGATCTGCAATAGATTCGGCCTCTTGCGCCACATCTTCAAGTTCAATCTGTACACTTTCCAAACGCCCTGCTAAATCACCAATGGAAGCATTTATTTCACTAAAATTTCGTAGTTTATTTTGCAAAGATTTTAAAGTCTGCCCGATCGGTTCTTCGCCATCTTTGAGAACAAAATTAAGTTCATTCAAGACGCGCTTAATTTCCTCTGCGTGCGTTAACGTTTGTAGTTCTATATCTGCATTTTCCAACTCATCGGCTGTAAAATTTGCTTCGGACAATTCACTCAATTGAAATTGCAAATAGTCTAATTCCTTGTCCGCATCTGCTTTTTTAGATTGCAGTTCGCGTAATTGAATCTGCGTATTTTTCCATTGTTTGAATATCTGTTGATATTCTAAAACGGCTTCCTGATTATTCGCAAGTGTATCAACTACAACACGTTGAAATTTCGTATCACCAATCTGCAAAGTGTCAAACTGCTGATGCAGATCAACTAACAAAACTGCCAATTCGCGTAATTGTTGCAAGGAAACAGGCGTATCATTAATAAAACCACGTGATTTGCCGGAGGCGGAAATTTCTCTTCGAACGACCAATTCTGGTTCTACATCTAGTTCATTATTTTTCAAAAATTGGGATAGTACAGGTAATTCGTCCTGAGTAAAGATTCCCTCAACAATACATTTTTTGTCCTTTAATTTGAGGGACGCAATATCGGCTCTAGCACCCAACAATAAGGATAACGCACCGATTAGGATACTCTTTCCGGCACCAGTCTCTCCCGTTATAATATTTAAACCTGCATGAAATTCAATGGAAATTTCATCTATAATGGCAAAATTTTGAATAAATAATTTACTTATCACGCTAACTATCCGATTTTGCTGTAAAGATAGTAGAATGAAACAATTCTAAACAATTGCCTTAGCTAAAATGAGAATAAACTATCACCTCCTACTTTCTTTTTCTTCTGTCCAACCGAACGAATATTATAGGTAAATGTCGCCATCAAATAACGTGGTAGCATCGTACCTCGTAAAAGTGTAATCCTGTTACTCGTTGTTTCTAAACTAACATATCGTTTATTTTGATCCATGATATCATAAGCCATTATTTTCAAGACACCACGATCATCTTTTAAGAAAGTGAAGTTCACAGCAGCTGTCCAAACTAATAAGTTTTTCTTAGCACCTGTAGACAAACTAGAATTATATGTATAATCAAAATTATTTTCCCAAATCACATGTTTCGGCCAACGAACAACAAAATTGGACACCATATTTTGTGTAGTTACATTAATATTTGAAAATGTACTTTGACTAGAATACCTGGTAAAATTAAATCCAGGATTATAGGAATTATCCCATTCAAACACATCATTCAAATTCAGATGAAATCCTACCCAATTATAGTAACTATAAGTTGTCTGCATGGAACTGTCTGCATTATACAACAATCTGCTTTTATCAATACTATAAGAACCTCCTCCAGACAATTTGAAGGAATTATTTTTCCCAAACTTAAAATCTTTATCAATATTGAAATTAAGGTAATAAGATTTAGAGCCTTTCGCATTGATAGGATTGGTAGACATTACGCCCTGATCATCCACTGTCGTTTTTTGAATAATGTCATTATCTTTAATAGACATATATCCATAAAGAAATACATTGATATTAGATTTTTGATCCGCTACATTATAGCTGATATTATATTCGTCACTCAATATTGGTTTCAGATATGGATTACCATTGGTAACATTATAAGGATCGTAATTATTGGCAATTGGAAGCAAATAGCTATAGGATGGTAGATTATAATCTTTACCATAAGACATATTCAAAGTTCCATAGTTAACATTAACACCTGGCAATAATTTACGTACATCTTGTTTTACTGGCTCTGTGATATTACTCACATTCACATCAGAAAATAACAAATATTCTTCCACATACGGAGATATGGTCAACTTACCATTTTTATAATTTAAGGTTTGGGCAATGGAAACTTCGTTGGCATTTCGATGAAATTTTCCACTCAAATAACTATTAAAAATAGTATAAGGATCTGATTCAGACAATGCGTTATTCGTGTTAGTCTCATTGCGTACATAAAAGTATTTATAACGCGCATTTAACCTAAAGGAAAAATATTTAGATATTGGATTTTTAAATATCAAACCCAAAGTAGCATTCGTTTGTGGAAGTCCAATCGTGCGCATTTGATTTTGCACACTATCATATGCAGTTGGATAATAATAATGATATTGACCATTGGTTTGATTTTCCTGATTGTTTTTACTAAAGGACAATTGATTCGTAATTACAAAACTTCGTTCCTTATTTCTTTTCGATATTTTAATCCAAGAAAAAGAATGTTTATAATTGTAATTATTAATCCTATTTAGTTGTTTGTAATTACCATCTGACAATGCTCCAATAAAATTATTATCTGTTGTTGCTGTATTTAATAATCTATCTCTTTCTAATCCAATAACATAATTGGCGTTAAATCGAACAGTCGTAACAGTATCTGGTTTTAGCGTAAATCCCGTACCAAAACTATGACCAAAATTTTTCACACGACTATTAGTTAAGGTATTGTTGGTTTGAGTTGTATCACTATTCAATTGTCGAATATTGCTCACAACATCTTTTTTCGTATCCACAGCGCCGAAAAAATATTGAAAGAAAAACGACTTCTTTTTGTCGGGAGAATGATTAATATTAATACCCGCACCGCTACTTGTTGCCAATCCATAACCAGGATTTCCACCAAAACTCACACCATTTACTTTGATATTGGAACCGTTGTTGCTACTCCACATAGAAGTAGAATTGGAGCTTTGATTGGAATTAGAACGTTGCAAACCACCCGCATTCATCAATTCACCATAACTAAAACCTGACCTATTCAAATTATTAGAATATCCAAGCAAACTTACCTGTAACGTATCTCTGAATATATTGGCAATTCCTCCAGCTTCATATCGATCTTTAGTTCCGCCACCGCCATATAATTTTCCAAACATCCCTTTTTTCATTCCTTTTTTCAAAGTGATGTTCACTACTTTCCCGACATTATTGGTGTTATTATCACCATTAAGCATCGCTTGATCCTTGTCATCAACGACTTGCACTTTATCGATGGCATTTGCGGGTAAATTTCTAGATGCCATTTTTGGATCATCTCCAAAAAAAGACTTTCCATCTACTAAAATTTTGTTGACAGGTTTACCATTTACTGTGATATTACCATTCGCATCCACACGCACGCCAGGCAATTTTTTCAATAAATCTTCCACTAAAGCATTGGGCAAAGTTTTGAATGCGTTCGCATTAAATTCAATCGTATCTTTTTTTATCAAAACGGGTGGACGCTCAGAGATGACCACCACTTCATCCAAATCTTTTGTTGTCGTGACCATTTTCAAAGTATCGAAATTCATTTCTGATTGTCCATCGGTCAAATTAAAATTCATTCGTAACGCTTCATACCCAGAATACGTCGCTAACAAACGTAAATCTTTATCTGTAGGTAGATTTCCAATTTTGAAATTACCCTCCTCATTGGTCATTCTGTAGGTAACTATTGATGTATCCAACGCATTGAATACCGTAACCGTAACCAAGGGTAAGGCTTTCCCATTTTGATCGACCACTTTTCCAAAAATCTGCCCTTTTTGAGCAAATAAAACAGTCGTAAATAATAAACACACAATTGATCCAAGAAGTTTTCTCATACTTTTTTCTCTTGTAAATAAATAAACACCAACGATGCCAAACAATTAATAATTTGATTACCAACAATTTAATTACTTATTCAAAAACAATTTTGTCCGATTACGTACACAGATTGTACGTTTCTAATTAGAACGAAATTTTTCTAAATAGGTTACTTATAAGAGGCAATAAATTGTAAAAGTTGCAATTACAACTGGATTATTTTTTCGTTACTTTCGAAATGTCCATTTTTGATGTTTTACTTTTGCCAAATGCATTACAAATCAATTTTGAATTTTTTCCTATTATTTATCGGAATTTACACAGGAGCACGCGCACAAGACACGACACAAAAAATTACGCTGAATCGTATCAATGCCACGACGCAAGAGCAAAAACCTTATGTTATTCTAATATCTATTGATGGATTTCGGTACGACTATAGAAAAATTTATCATGCCAATCATTTGAATAAATTGGCAGAAAATGGCGTTGCAGCCCAATCGATGTATCCATCCTTTCCCTCAATCACATTCCCCAATCATTACACAATTGTAAGCGGATTATATCCGGCACATCATGGATTGATTGGTAATGACATTTATGATTCCGCAACAAATTCGCGCTATAGTTTAGGAAATGCTAAAGCAGTAAAAAATCCTTATTGGTATGGTGGCACACCGCTTTGGGTATTGGCAGAGAAACAACAAATGTTGAGTGCTAGTTTTTATTGGCCAGGTTCCGAAGCGCCTATTCAAAATACATTACCTACTTATTACTACGCTTACAATGAGAAAATACCTATTGCAAGCCGTATCCAGACGGTGGTTAATTGGTTAGAACTTCCAGCCGAAAAACGTCCACATTTTATCACATTTTATTTCCCACAAGTAGATCATGCAGGTCATAAATTTGGTCCTAAAAGCAAAGAAACTAAATCTGCAGTTGCCTTTGTAGATTCGTCCATCAATGCGTTAAATGATGCAGTTCAAAAAACTGGATTGCCCGTAAATTTCATCGTTGTTTCGGATCATGGCATGACTCAATTGAAAGAAAATAACCCGTTACACCTTCCATTCCAAGTGGATAGCACCTCAGAAACGATTGTTTCCAATGGTAGTTTGGTCGACATTTTCGTTCCCAATCCAACAAAGCGTGATAGTTTGTATAAAGAACTGCAATTAAAAAAGAAACATTTTGAAGTCTACTATAAAAACGAACTTCCGGAGGACTATCATTATCGTACTTCCGATGATCGCTACCATAGGATCGGCGATATCGTATTAGTTGCACACGCGCCTTTTTATTTTTCCAATCACAAAAAAACAATCGCAGGTTCGCATGGATTTTATGTAAAAGAAACGCCTGACATGCAAGCAACCTTCTTGGCATGGGGACCAGCATTCAAATCAGGAATAACGATCCCATCTTTTACTAATATTGAAATTTTCCCATTAATCGCCGACATTCTTGGATTGAAATACGATCCCAATTCTATTGATGGAAAAGATATTTTAGCTAAGGAAATTTTAAAATAAAGCAAAGGCTACATTTTTTATACATTCGCTTAAATAAATTCGTGCTATGAGTTCATCCTTATATGTTATAAAGATTGGAGGCAATATAATTGATCATCCTGACGCATTGAGTACCTTTTTGGATAAATTTAGTTCGATTAAAGCACCCAAAATTCTAGTGCATGGCGGCGGAAAAATTGCAACCAAACTAGGAGAAAAATTAGGCATCGTATCTCAATATGTGGATGGGCGCCGCATTACCAACGATGAGACCATTGACCTAGTAACTATGGTGTATGGTGGATTGATTAACAAACAAATCGTAGCGCAACTACAAATGTGTCAAACCAATGCTATTGGGCTAACTGGTACTGATGGCAATAGTATTCCAGCGCATAAGCGTCCAGTCAAGGAAGTTGATTTTGGATGGGTGGGTGATGTTGAAACAGAAAAAATAAATACCGAATTACTTAGTGCCTTATTACATAGTCAAGTCACGCCAGTATTTGCGCCGCTTACGCACGATCAAAACGGACATATTTTAAATACTAATGCGGATACGATTGCATCCTCTTTGGCAATTGCGCTTTCTTCTATTTTTCAAGTACGTTTGATTTATTGTTTTGAGAAAAAAGGTGTTTTAGAAAATGTGAATGATGACAATAGTGTTATCCGAAATATCAATGCTCAATATTACGCACAACTCAAAGCGGAAAACAAATTATTTGAAGGCATTTTACCCAAATTAGACAATGCCTTTTCCGCGATTCAAAAAGGAGTAAAAGAAGTATTAATTGGACACGCAGACGATATTATTACTAATACGACAGCACAAACTACAGGAACGTTAATCGAAGCATAATATGGTAAATATACTCGCCGAAAAGGCCATCCAACTATTACAGCAATTAATTTCCATTCCTTCCTTTTCTAGAGAAGAAGATCAAACGGCCAATACCATTGAAAACTTTTTCTCCGAAAATGATATCAAGACGAATAGATTTCACAATAATGTATGGGCCGTCAATCAACATTTTGATGCAAACAAACCCATAGTCTTGTTGAATTCACATCATGATACAGTAAAACCCAATCTCAAATACACAAAAGATCCATTCCAACCACAAATTGAGGATGGCAAACTATTTGGATTAGGCAGCAATGATGCAGGCGGTTGTTTGGTTTCTTTGATAGCAACATTTACGCATTTTTATAGTTTGGAAAATTTACCTTTTAATTTGGTAATTGCAGCAACCGCAGAGGAAGAAATTAGTGGAAAAAATGGAATCGAAGCGCTATTACAACATGCAGAATTTCAAACTTTAGATGGACGTATTCCTTTTTCTAATTGGGAAAACTGGCAAGCTATAGTCGGAGAACCTACACTATTACAATTGGCAGTTGCGGAAAAAGGCTTGATGGTTTTGGACGCTACCGCGAATGGAAAAGCAGGTCACGCAGCTAGGAACGAAGGCGAAAATGCCATCTATAAAGCTATGCAAGATATCGCTTGGTTTTCGTCTTATGAATTTCAAAAAATATCAGAATGGTTAGGAAAGGTAAAAATGTCCGTAACGGTCATTGAAACAGAAAACAAAGCACATAATGTCGTTCCAGCGGTTTGCCAATATGTAGTTGACATTCGTATAACGGACGCTTATACTCATGAAGAAGTATTGGCAATCATTCAAAAAAATGTACAATCCGAAGTCAAAGCGCGTAGTTTCAGATTACGTTCCTCAAGAATTGACATCAGTAATCCATTGGTAAAATCTGGAATTAAATTAGGCAAAAAACCATTTGGCTCACCAACTAGTTCGGATAAAGCATTAATGCCATTTCAAGCATTAAAATGCGGCCCCGGTGATAGTGCAAGAAGTCATACTGCAGACGAATTCATTTACCTAAATGAAATTGAAGAGGGTATTGATTTTTATATAAAGATGCTAGAAGGTTGGGAATAAGCTTAGCTATTTTTTGCGTAATTATTAAAGAGAAAATGTTTTATTTTTATTCAAATTACGCTGGTTATGAAAAGAAAAACACATTTCTATCTATTTGCCATATTGTTTTTGGTTTCGATATCAGGTCTAGCCCAACTAGAACAAAGAGCCAATATATTTGATTCTGTTCAAAATATTGAACAATTAAACAAAGCATTAATTACCATAAACCCTAAGCTACGACCATACAGTAGAGTACCAATAAAGGATGTGGTATTACCTTATGACAAAAAATCACATTTTTACAGTAAAATATCTGATTCACTAGGAATTTTACAACCTTATTCTTTTGCTGACATTGATCAAAATGGCTGTACGGATGTGCTATTAGCACAAGAAAGCGAAGATGTTGGTCCATTTATTATACTAATGTTTCCTCAGAATAAATATCAAATTTTTGATTTGAACCTTAATAATATCTGCTCATTGAGTTATAGTAAAGTTCTACGAATTAAAGACAAGCCCACTATTATTCAATTGCAAATACTCCGATCTGGAAGTGACATAAGTGTATATAATCGTAAATTTTTCCCAGGATTTGAATCAATCGAACTCGTATATAAATTTGATAATTTTATAGAATATAATCCAAACCCAACAAACGAAAATATTAAGCAAATTGATTTTATCGAACCGCGAGGTAAGGCAGGACAACAAGAAGGGATTTCCATACTTGCAAATGGAGATCTGAAATTATGCAAAACTGGCATGTTTCCAGACGCCACAGGAAGCAAAAGCATTTTCAAAACAAATCATTATCGAGGGAAAATGGCAATCCAAGACAAACAATTCCTTTCAGAACTAGTAAATTACTTGAATGTAAATAAATTAGGAAGTAACTATACTATTCCTGGTTTAAGAGACGGAGGTGAAAGCACTTTGCATATTATAACTGATTCCATTGACAAAACCATTAAGGATTATGGAATGGCTGGATCCTTTGGACTAAAAATTTTGTACCACAAGTCAGACTTGATTATACAAAATACAGACTGGCAATTAGACCCGAAGCAATAAAAATTTAACCTTTTTTAAATCGTAAATGACAGGATTAGTATGTTTTTGTACATAGATTTTTATGGAATTCCAAAGATGGAGTCATCTCTATAAAAATTAACTATTGTACTCTATGCAAACTAACAGTAGACACACTTTTAAAAAGCAAAATCTTATTCTTGATTTCACTCCTTTTATCTGTTTGGCATTCTGCCTTATGATATTTTTTATGACCAAAGCAACATTTTCCACTAATCATGCAAAAACATTGACGGTTCCATCCGATAATGAGATTAATTGTGGAGATGCACTCTCTCTGTCTATTTTAAATATTCTTATGGCGAATAATAATACTTTGTATTACGCAATTGACAATAATAATGATTAAAAAGAATGAATTGGATTAAATCAGATTATAAACAAATTAGAAATATTATAGTGACGTATCAGAAAGACACTGAAAATTTTGAAAAAATAATTTTTATTAAGCCTAGTGACCACACCTCTTTTGCCAATATTGTTCAAATTTTGGATGAAATGAAGATTAATTTGGTGGATCATTACACCATTTTAGATATTGACGAAAACGAAAAAATCTTTTTGCAAAAAAAGAAATAGACAAATAATTTCAAAGTATTTATCAATTTTCGGACTTCAACTCCTAATTTTTATACAAATATGCCTATAACAATTTCATAATATGCCAATTATTCTTTTAACTTTGCAAATTGCTCCAATCGGATTGTCCACAACCGCGACCGTCCAAAAAACAAGGAATAGTTTTGGCATTACCACATTTAATTAAATACATCTATAGCAATGGTTCAGAAGAAGCCATTCGTAGAGGCAAAAAGATTTACAATACCGGCAACGTAGAGTTGATTAACCATGACGAACTTACAGAGACTGCAAGTTTGCGTGTCAAGGATGACTCCTACAATACTTGGTACAAAGTACGTGCAGAGAAGTTCAGAGATGAGACCCACCTTTCTGTGGAGTGTACTTGCCCTTTTAACCAAGAGGATATGTGCCGCCATCAGATTGCAGGACTTTTTTACTTACAAGATCTGATCGATAGCAATATGCTAGGCGAGCAAGATTTGATTCAATATGATCAGAAATATACGGTAATCCGTATGAAAAATATTGATATCAAAATGTTACGTTTATTGTCAGACATGAATAGTTATGACAATGCGGAAGATTTTGTAGCCTCTCACAAGATTAAATTGGAGGAGGCGAGAGATGAAAAGGTCAAAGCCGTCATCAACTATCAAAATGAAAAACACAACGTCTTACTTCAAAAAAATGAAGAAAGAAATTTTGACACTAGTTGCGATTGTCACAGCGATCCATTGCATCCATTGTGCGTACACAAATTGATCCTTTTTATTCATTTATTGAAAGATAAAGGGCCGAATTATTTCGATACTATTAGAAATCTAGACAAAGAGAAAAACAAACTTTTAGCTCTTTATGGGTTTTCTTTAGAGGATAATATTAAGGGAAAATTTGAATTTGCGCTAAAAGATGGCAAACCATTTTTGCGTGTATTAGATCCTACAATCAAGCGTGTTGCAGTCGTACCAACAGAATCAAAACCCAAACCTTCTTATTACAACAGAGAAGCAGAAAAAGAGGAAAAAAAATCAGATAAACCTGAGACGAAGTATGGCGTAGGATTGGTTTTGAGCCATGGAACAGAGCAATATCCTTATCTAAATGTGGATGCGATTGAAGGCGAAGTAGACGAGGACGAAACAGAATTTTTGGGTAAGGTTTTGAAATTGGATTTATCCAAATATGTCGAAACGGATATGTTCTCCGACAACGACAAACAACTGATCCAACAAATTAGAAAAATATTACCTGCCGAAGTCAATAAATATCTGAATAGAAACTCTCCATTCAGTGGCATTTGGGATAATATTGTGCAACATAGTACGAGCGAAGCGCTTCCTGAAGAAACGCGCAAATTGATCTTGGAATATATACATCCAAAATTGAAAAAGATTTTCAACACGTCGTCTTCTAGCTATTTCACTTTCTATTTGGAAGATGGACAAGAGTTCAAAACAGACAATTTGGAAGTTGCCAACTATTCGATCAATTTCATCACACCAGAATTTAAAGTTTCTAAAGATGGTGACAAATATGAAATTGTTTGTCTGGCGAAAACGCCATTGGGAACGATCAATGTTGGCGAAAATGAAATAGAATCCAGCATTCTTTTGCAAGTTGAAAACCAATTCTATTTGTGGCAAAAACCAGAGGATATTATTTTGGTAGAAAAGTTTTTACCTACTGGCAAAATCATTTTCCCTATATCTGAATGGCATACTGCGTTGCAGGACTTTATTTTGCCCCTATCTCACGAATATAGTGTCAAATTTGAAAACATTGAAAAGGATACCGTTGATAGCATCAAACCTACAGTTAAGATTTTATTGAAGGAAAAAGGCGCACATCTAATTATAGATCCAATATTCTTGTATAAGGATTATGAAGTTCATCCCGACGATAAAGATAAAATCTTGATTCCTGACGGCACTCGTCTTTTGGAAATAAATAGAGATAAAGAGGCCGAAGCAGAGTTATTAGCCAAAATTGAAAACTTACATTCTGGTTTTATTCATCCAGATAAAAACAGTGCAACATTAGCTATCAATGGCAATGAAGCTTTAAAAAATAATTGGTTCTTTTTATTTTTAGATGCTACAAGAGAGATCAATGTGCCAGTGTTTGGATTGGAAGCTTTGAAAAAATTCCGATTCAATACCGCCAAGCCATCAACCAAAATATTCATCAGTAGTCATACTGATTGGTTTGATGCTAAGGTTGATATACGTTTTGGTGATCAGACCGTATCGGTTTCTGAAATCAAAAAAGCGTTGGCTAGCAAACAACAATTTGTTCAGTTGGCCGATGGTACGCTCGGCGTACTTCCAGAAGAATGGGTTCAAAAATATTCACTCTTATTCCAAGTTGGTCAAGACGAAACCAATAAGGATATCAAATTGAGCAAATACCATTTTTCCATCATTGAAGAATTGTACGAAAAACGTGACGAAGAAGAATTAGTTTTCCAATTAGAAGAAAAATACGAAAACCTTAAGAATAACCATAACATCCAAGACGTACCGCCACCTGATAGATTGCAAGCGACACTCCGTCCTTACCAAATCTCTGGGTTTCAATGGTTAAATTATTTATCCGAAGTAAATTGGGGTGGTATTTTAGCGGATGATATGGGTTTGGGTAAAACGATTCAAACTTTATCCTTTTTATATCATTTGCAAGGATTGAAAGATGATTTCAAATGTTTGGTTGTCTGTCCAACAACATTGATGTACAACTGGAGCAATGAAATTCAGAAATTTACCCCTGAGATGACACACTATATTTATCATGGAGGTAATCGCATCAAAGGTGAATTGAAGAAAAATGATGCCAATCTAATTATTACGACTTACGGAACTTTGCGTAGCGATATCAAGATTTTTTCAGAAATAAATTTTGATTACGTTGTATTAGATGAAAGTCAAGCGATCAAAAACCCATCAAGCAAAATTGCGAAAGCTGTAGCTTTATTAAAAGCTGCCAACAGACTTTGTTTGAGTGGTACTCCATTGCAAAACAATACATTTGACATCTATGCACAAATGAATTTTTTGAATCCTGGATTATTAGGAAGCATAGACTTTTTCAAACAACAATTCGCGGTACCAATTGATAAATTCGGAGAAAAAGAGCAGAAAGAACATTTGCGAAAACTACTCTATCCATTTATCTTAAGAAGAACGAAAGAGCAAGTTGCCAAAGACTTACCAGAAAAAACAGAAACAATCATTTTCTGTGAAATGGAAAAAGAACAACGCGAGATTTATGATGCTTATCGTAATGATTATCGCGATAAAATCATGGGTGTGATTGAAGCTCAAGGTATCCAAAAATCACAATTGACCATCTTGCAAGGATTGATGCGTCTACGTCAAATATGTGATAGTCCTGCTATTTTAAAAGATGAAGACTATCCAAATAAATCCGTAAAGCTTGAGGAAATTGAAAGACAAATAGAGGAAAATGTAGGAACACATAAAACTTTGATATTCTCTCAATTCTTAGGAATGTTAGGATTGATTCGTAACAAATTGGATCATGCTGGGATTAAATACGAATATTTTGATGGTAGTACTACCGCGCCAGATAGAGAAAAAGCGATTCAAAACTTCCAAAATAATGAAGAATGTCGTGTATTCTTAATTTCCTTAAAAGCGGGAGGCGTTGGTCTTAATTTGACTGCTGCAGATTATGTCTATTTAGTGGATCCTTGGTGGAATCCTGCAGTAGAACAACAAGCAATTGACCGTACACACCGTATAGGGCAGACTAAAAACATATTTGCCTATAGGATGATCTGCCGCAATACTGTGGAAGATAAAATTCTACAGCTACAGGAAAGAAAGAAAGCTCTCGCAGCCGAATTAATTTCCGATGATACTGGATTTATCAAGACCCTGACGAAGGCAGATATTGAGTACTTATTTAGTTAAAAAATATTTTAAAAATAATAAGAGCGACTCCATTATTGATGGAGTCGCTCTTTACTTCATAGAACAATTAGTTTTGTGCCAATTCAATCGATATGATAGACTTACCCGGCATCGCGATTAAAAATTATTTCGAAAAAACAAGTAAGGCAAAATTGTACGTCCATGATCCATTTGGACCAAAAGTAGAAATGCCTATTTCTCTTTATTTTAGGAAGGAAAAACATTTGCCTATTTTAGAAAAGAAAGCATTAGAATTATGTAAGGGAAATATATTGGATATCGGTGCTGGCGCAGGTAGTCATGCCTTGATTTTGCAAGAAAAAAAATTAAATGTTACCGCGTTAGAAATATCTCCGGCAGCTTGTGAAGTCATGCAAAAACGTGGAGTTGACAATATTATTTGTGAAGATATTTTTAAATATGAAGATCAAAAATTCTCTACGCTCTTATTATTAATGAATGGAATCGGACTTTGTGGCAATATCTTGGGATTTACAATTTTTTTAAAAAGAGCCCACTATTTATTGGAAGACAACGGCATACTACTCTTTGATTCTTGCGACATCGCTTATATGTACGAGGAACAGGATGTTCCCAAAGACAAATATTATGGAGAGGTACATTGCAGATACGAATATCAAAAAGAATGTACAGATTTTTTCAATTGGTTATATTTGGATAAAAATACGTTAAGAGAAATAGCCATAAAAGAAGGCTGGTCCGTAGAAATAATTTACGAAGATGAAAATGACCAATATTTGGCTCGTTTACAAAAAAGGTAATTAACATAAAAAGCGAATCAATCTATGATTGATTCGCTTTTTTTATAAAGATTATAGTTAAATTAATATCCGAAAATATCTTCCAAACTAACCACTTTTACTTTTCCATAGTCTTTCAAACTATCAGGAGCAATTTTTTTATCAGATGCTACAATGATGTAACTGTATGGCTTATTAGCCAATTCGGTATCATGATAGTTAACAACATCAGACAATTTGTATTTTCCATAGCTATTGTACAACGATTTTCTGATATCATAGTTGATACCTTGTTTTTCCAACGCTAAATAGTTAAACAATATACCCGTTTTCGTAATGCGTTCTGTTTCGATATCTTTTTTCAAAGTTCCTATCGCAGAAGTAAAACTATGCTCGTTTAGAGGCAATGTATCAATTAATTCATTCATAGCATGTATCGCATCATCATGTTTATCTGCTTGCGAGCCTACATAACCGATAAAGGTAAAAACTTCCTCTTTTTTCGCTGGAGTAGAGATCAATGCACCTGTTGAATATGCCAAAGCTTTCGCTTCTCTTATAGTCTGAAATACGATAGACCCCATATCTCCACCAAAATAATTATTGAAAAGATTGACAATAGCTAATTTGGAAGTATCAAATTGATCCAACTTTCTATGCCAATAGATTTCAGATTGAACCATATCATAGTTGGCAAAATAAACTTCATTTTCTGTCTGTGCTACTCTATCAAATTTAATTGCCTTAGGAGTTGCAGCCCATGTCGCAGGGATACTATGCAAAGAACCTAATTTAGCAGTAAATACCGGCAATGCTTGAGGTCCATAATATAAAATTCTATGTTTATAGTTTGGTAGTTCATGCAAAATTTTAACCAATTGATCTGCCGTTAAATCTTCAATTTCTTTGTCGGAGAGAACATTGTTAAATGGATTTTTTGCGCCATAAGCAGCATAATTCCTCAAACCAGAAGCGATAGCACCTTTGTTCAATTTGGCATCTGCGCGAGATTTCAACATTCTATTTTTCAGACTTTTCAATGCTTCATCATCTCCTTTACAATGCAATAGTAAGTCTTCAAACAAACTTACGGCTTTCGTATAGTTTTCATTCAAACCATTCACACTCAAGGTCATGGATTCAGCACTCGCACTAGCACTAAAGCTCGCTGCTTGATCGTAAAATAATTTACTGAAATCAGCAGAACTATATTTATCCGTACCTAAAAATTGTAAATAATTCAATGCCAATGGCAAATATTTATTGCTATAAGAACCGAAATCATAGTAATAATACAAATTGAACAAACTATTTTCTTTATTGGGAACGTAAAGAACCTCTGCAGTTTTCACTTTTGCTTTTTGGATAGCCGTAGCATAATTTACCCACTTAGGTTGAATGGGTGGTAATGGAGTACTTGTCATTTGAGCAACGAAGTCTGATTGCCTTCCCGCATTTGTTTCTACTGGAGATATAGCTGGTTTATCTACTTTAATGACATTTTTATCTTCACCCTTCTTTTTATAAACGATTACATAGTTGTTGTCTTTAAAAATTTCATTTGCGTATGCAATTACTTCCTTCGCAGAAACTTTAGACATATTATCTAACTCCGAAATAACAAATGGCCAATTATCACTTTTGCTATTGATGAAATCTTTCATCAACATCCCCATCCTTGCATCGTTATTATCTAAGCCTTTAAGGACTGACAATTTATTATTGGCAACGATAGCTTTGATCAAGGTTGTGTCGAATTGCCCTTTTTTCAATAACTCAACTTGTTGCAATAGCAAGTCTTTCACCTCCTCTAAACTTTGCCCTTGTTTTGGACTTCCAGATAATTCAAATACTCCATAATCTTTCATTTGATCAGGACCAGCACTAGATTTTGCGACTTTTTGTGCTTTATTCAGATTTAAATCAAATAAACCGGCTTTACCATTGTTTAGTATTTCACCAATCAAATCTGACATCATCGCATCTTCAGATTCCGATTTTCCGATACGATAACCAATAGTAACAGATTCTGCACTTGGTCCATAAACATCTTTAACAATCGGACCTACTATCGGTTTCTCAATTGGATCTTGATAGTCGGAAACTGGCTTTGCTACCATATAAGAGAAATCCTTGTCTATTAGTTTGATCGCCTCATCCAAATTAAAATCGCCTGACATTACAATTGCCATATTATTTGGCACATAATATTTATTGTAATAATCACGAATTGCAATCAAAGATGGATTTTTCAAATGTTCAATCGTTCCAATAGTTGTTTGTTGACCATAATTAGAAGTTGGAAATACATTTGACAACAATGTCTCATATATTTTCCAACCATCATTATCCAAACCTCTATTTTTTTCTTCATATACTGCTTCTAATTCTGTATGAAAAAGTCTGAATTGTGGATTACGAAAACGCTCTGCCTGTATTTGTAAAAATTTATCTAAAGCATTAGAAGGTATATTTTCTTCATATACAGTTTCTTCTACAGAAGTATGTGCATTCGTACCTTGAGAACCAAGACTTGCCATTAATTTATCATACTCATTAGCGATAGAATAATGAGATGCAACCCCTGAAACACTATCAATTTCATGGTATTTTGACTTTCTGGCTACAGAATCCGATGTTGGTATTTTGTTATATTCTGCATATAAGTTCGTTATTTGATCTAAATATGGCTTTTCCTTTGCCCAATCTAAAGATCCAAACCTATCGGTCCCTTTAAATAATAAATGTTCCAAATAATGAGCCAGGCCAGTATGATCAGAAGGATCATTATTACTACCTGTTCTCACTGGGATATTCACAGCGATTCTTGGCTCTTTGCTGTTCTGTGTCAAAATAACTTTTAAGCCATTTTTTAAAGTATAAAAACGAGCTTTTAAGGGGTCATTGGTTACATATTTGTAGGTATAACCGCCAGAACTAGCTTCTTTCCATTCATATTTTTGTTGTGCATTTAATTGATGCAGTGCAAAAATGGAAAGAATTCCTAATCCAAATTTGTGAAAATGATTCATGAATATAGTATTTTTTGCAAATTCTGAATTATTAACCAAATATTAAAAAAAAAGTGATGAGTGGTAAAACACTCATCACTTTTTTTATTACATAGCCGCAGAAGGTCCTCCCATTCCGCCACCTGGAGGTGGTCCTCCAAAACCTCCACCCATTCCGCCGCCTGGAGGCGGACCATCGGGCATATCACCTCTATCTCTAAATCCTCTACGCTGTCCTTTATTACCATTTTTTCCAAAATTCTTCAAGTTATATACAAATGAGATCATTGCATAACGTTTCAAAACAGTATTCGTGGAAGTTTGGGCATAGTTACCTGTACGTGTGTTTGTTACGGCTTTATTCTGATTCAACAAGTCATAAACAGAGAATCTAATTTCTCCTGCTTTATTTTTAAATAAAGATTTAGATACATACGCATTTAAAAGAGGAACGCTAGTATTATATAAACCAGTATAAAAAGTATAATTGAATGTTGTATTCACTTGCCAACCAGATTCTGTGTACCAAGTGGCTTCTACAATATTCTGTTGAGAATAATAATTATTATTACTTGACTTATTTACAGAATATTTTGCAATCGTGTAAGAAGGTTCTGTACTAATATTCACATCGAATGTAGACGCCAAATTAGTGGTCCAACCGATTCGTTCACCAAAAGTATAATTTTTAGTAGAATTCGTTGCTATATTAGCTACAGAAGAGCTGCTATCAATAATTAAACTTGGAGTAGAGCTTGCACTTATAGCCGTCCTTAAAGATAAATTCGATTGAGGTTTTAAAATAGGGAATCCATAATCAAAATTTCCATTTATTGAGTAATAACCATTCATGTTTTGATAAGACGTCCTCTGACCACCGCTACTCAACTGCGTTGTTACATTAGCAATGTAATTATTGGTCAACGAGTAATTTAACATCGTAAATAAATGCTTGTTATTTTTCCTATCAAAAAAGAAATAACGTAATCTAAATGTATGTGTAAATGATTGTTTCAGATCAGGATTACCGATTGTTTGTGCTAATTCATTAGAATTATCTAAAACGGGTTGCAATTGCGTTGCAGAAGGTTGTGCAGTACGACCATTATAATCAAAATTTAAACGTTGCGCCTGTGCAATATTCCATCTAAATGATGCAGTAGGGTAAAGATTGGTATAATTTCTATGTATTTCATACCCTTTAGAACTATTAATGCTATTAAAATTGCCAAATTGAACTCCATTACCTGCACTAAAATTGATCACTTTATTATTATAATGATACCCCAATTCTACACGATCCGAATTATAATTATTGTTAAAACTATTCGTCAAACTAGAATCTAATTCCGTATATGCACTAGTAGCATTATTATAGTTGTAAACAGTTTGATCTGCAACACTTTTAGAATAACTATGATTATAAGTTAATGACAATTGCTGATTTTTAGCGATAGGCTCTGTATAAGTCACAGTTCCTCCAAGAGTATTACTATTGGATATTGTTTTATAATATCGATTGATTGAGTCAGTAATATTAGTAGAGAGGTAATCAATAATATTGGTATTATAACTATAACCATTATTTTGACTTCCCGTCCAATCGGCCTCAAATGAAATGGTTCGACCTGCTTTGTGAAATCTATGCATGTACAGTGCACTACCAGTCCCATTAAAACCTGTATTATGAGAGTAAGAGTTGATATTTGATTTGGTTAAATAATTTCTAGAACCATCTGAATTGTTTTTAAAGATATCTGTAATCTGCCCATTCTTATTATCACTCGTGATAAAAGACATATTAGGGCGGATCAATAAGGAATTATTGGAATCCAACTTGGAATCAATATTAAATTGGACACGATGATTAATATTAGTACTTAAAGTTGCTGTCGTATCATATTGATTGGTATTATTAGCCGTATCTGAGTACAAGTTTTGCCGTTCAGAATGTCCATCATTATTGGTACGGCTATTGGTGTAAAAATAACTTCCATCTACATCTGTATTTCCCCATTTATCAGCATATCGTAAACCTCCGGCAATCGTTTTTGTGATACCTGCAGAGCTACCACCAAAAGTACCTGAGGAACCTGCTCCACGCCCTCCTCCTGCATTTCTACCATTACCACCACCTAAATCCTGCATCGTAAACATCTGGCTATTAACATTATTTATTTGTCCTAGTACCGATATTTTTTGGTCGTTATTAAAACGGTTAATATTGCCTCCTACGTTGTAAAAATTTTGATTACCTCGTCCAACACCTGCAGTTTGCTTACCAAAATAACCTACATTCTTATCTTTTTTGATGACAATATTGATAGTTTTCGTTCTATTACCGTCATCAAATCCTGAGAATGCACTTTGGTCACTTTGTGCATCGTACACTTGGATTTTTTCAATGATATCTTTTGGTAAATTTTGGGTTGCCATTTTCGGATCTCCATCAAAAAAACGTTTTCCGTTTACCAATACACGTGTTACACTCTCTCCTTGCGCTTGGATATTACCACTCGCATCAATCTCAAATCCTGGCATTTTTTTCAATAAATCTTCTGCTGTTGCATTGGGTTTGGTATGAAATGCATCAGCTCTTAGATCTGTAGTATCTCCTTTAAAAGAAATGGGCGGTGTTGACACCACAACGACATCTTCCAAACTATTTGTTGTCATCGCCATATAAAAAGTAGAAAGAGGATAATTAGGCATATCGCTAGATAACGTAGCTTTTTGTTTCATACCAGAATATCCAGGAAATGTCACACGTACCCAAAAGCTATCCAAGGGCAATTTTTCAAATGAAAAAGTACCATCCGTTTTTAGATAGGTGGTTTGAAATGGAAGAGAATCATTGTACTTTGTCAATGTAATTTTCGCACCACTCATAGACACATGGTAGGAGGTATCTTCTACTTGTCCAGTAATACTTCCTAACTTTGTGGAATCTTGCGCATCCCCATAAAAGTAGCTGCTCATCAATATGATAAGCACAAACAGGTTTTTTAACATACAATTGGTTATAAAAAGTGATTCATAGCACACATGAATACTTTACAAATGTATTTTTTCCCTGTAAATATAATTTTAACATTCGGTAAACAGCCGAATAGTTTAGGTATTTACTTTTTATTTAAAATTGATTTTTCCACATCATGCTTTCTATCGGACGATCTGGCTGACCACTGTATTTGGCGTTTCTTTTTTTATCATAAGAATTTTCTACAACGCCTTCTACAGGAAAATAAATCAATTGACCGATGGGCATACCTGCATATATGCGGACGGGAACTTTCACAGAAATCTCCAAAGTCCAATTACCACAGAAACCAACATCCCCCTTTCCTGCCGTTGCATGAATATCAATGCCCAATCTTCCAGTAGACGATTTTCCTTCCAAAAATGGAACGTGCGCATGCGTTTCAGTATATTCTGCGGTAACGCCCAAATAAAATTCATTAGGTTCCAACACATAACCATCTGCTGGAATCTCAAAATATTCAATTGTATTATGCTTTTTCGCATCCAAAACGGCATCTTTATATTTTGCCAAAGTTTTACCTAAATGCACGTCATAGCTATTACTTCCTAATGCATCTTGGTTAAATGGCACCACTTTGATTGTTCCTTTTTCGATTTCTTCCAATATACTTTTATCCGATAAGATCATAATCTTGTATTCAAGTTTGTGCAAAAATGAGGATAAATTTGCATCTTTACAGCATGGGATTATTTTTCCAGCAAAATATTGATGCTTTTACCCGATTGGCGATTTGGAAAATAGAAGAAGATTTGTCTTTTTTCCAACAACAAGTACCCACAAAAGGCGATATCACGCACCCGCAAAAAATGTTGCAACATCTCGCAGGTAGATTTTTACTACCTTTCCTTTTTCCCGATTTTCCCAATAGAGAAATTGTCGTTGCCGACACACGCAAACCTTATTTGCCAAATGAAGAATATCACTTTTCCATTTCTCACAGTGGAGATTATGCTGCGGCGATTGTGAGTAAAACGCATCGCGTTGGTATTGATATTGAATTATTCGCAGAAAAAATAAAAAGAATCGAGCATAAATATTTGACGGAAAAAGAACAACAATTTATTCGAAAAAAAGGATATATCGACTTAAGCTTGCTCACCGCTTGTTGGAGTCTAAAAGAAGCCGTTTACAAATGGTGGAGTTATGGCAATCTCAGTTTCAAAGACAATATCCGCATTGAAAATATCGCTTGTAAACCAACAGCTCACTTCGAAGTCGCCTTTGAAAAAGACGATTTTTCGCAAAAATTATCCGCGCCTATTTGTTTGTTCGAACAAATGAGTTTAGTCTGGTTAATGACTGAAGTGTAGTCAAATCAAGTTCTTGGAATTTTCACAATTTATAACTTAAAATTCCTAATTGTTTGCCCTACCTTTAACCGCGAAAAAATCAATCAAATATGAAATTTCCAGCTCCCGTAAGCGTACAATGGATCGGAGAATTAATCGGTGCAACTAGCATCAAAGGAGATTCTAATATACCGGCGACAGGCATTAATGAATTACATAAAGTGGAAAATGGCGACATCGTTTTTGTCGATGCGCCCAAATATTATGATACTTGTATCAATAGTAATGCAACACATATTATCATCAATTCTACAGAGGTAGATTGTCCAGCGGGCAAAACCTTGATTGTAGCAGATCAACCATTTGAGGCTTATTTGAAAATTGTCAATCATTTTCGTCCATTTTCACCAGCAGATAAAATGATTAATGAAGATGCCAAAATTGGTGAAAATACAATCATTATGCCTGGTGTTTTCATCGGGAAAGACGTAATTATTGGTAATAATTGTCGCATATTCCCCAATGTGACTATTCTAGATTATACAGAAATCGGAGACAATGTTGTAATACAATCTGGAACGGTTATCGGTGGCGACGCTTTTTATTATAACACGAAAAAAGATCGAGAAGTTTGGTATAAAAGAATGCAGAGCTGTGGCAACGTTGTCATTGAGAATAATGTAGAAATTGGTTGTAATTGTACCATCGATCGTGGCGTGACCGCATCAACAGTGATCGGACAAGGTACCAAAATAGATAATCTCGTACACATTGGACACGACAATGCCATTGGAAAAAATTGTTTGTTTGCCGCACAAGTGGGTATTGCAGGCGCTACAATTATCGAAGAGGGCGTTTGTCTTTGGGGACAAGTGGGTGTGAGTAAAACTTTGACTATTGGGAAAAATACGCAAGTATTGGCGCAAAGTGGCGTTCCCTCATCTTTAAAAGCCAATAAAGTTTATTTCGGATATCCGGCGGAAGAGGCGCAAGGCAAAAGACGTGAATTGGTTTGGCAAAAACGTATTCCTGAATTATGGGAAGAGGTCAAACATCTCAAAAAAGCCATTGGAGAAAGAGAGTAAAAATTATAAAAAAGACTTTAGAAATTATCTAAAGTCTTTTTTATTAAATAATATTTATCGTTTATCAATAAATATTATACCTTTATTAAAAATAAACCTATGAAGGAAAAGAAACTTAAAAAAGTGAAGAGTTTGGTTATTATACTTAAAGTAATCATCATTGGCTATTTTCTCTTTTCAGCATACAATAACAGGCAGGACTTTATTAATGGTTTTAAAGATGGGGCAACTAAATACACTCTTTTAAGCGCAGGTTCTGAAAAACAAATCGTTGGGATCAGCCAATTTATGATTACTAATAAAGCGGGTAAAGAGTCATCCTATATTTTTATTGAGCTCATTTTTGTCTCCATCATTTCAATCATCGCAATTGTATTGATTTTTCAAATATTTAGGTTATTAAACAATCTTCAAAGCCTACACATTTTTGACAAAAGCAACATTTCTCTGATTAATCATATCATAATTACAATTGCATTATGGGGAATCTTTTACAATTTATATTTAATCTTAGACACTCATGATAAAACAAAAGGCTTATCAATAAAAGACTATACTATTTCTTCATTTTCAATTACAGATCTAGATCTAACATTTATAGTTTATATAATCATTTTTTCGATTATATCAATTATTTGGAATTATGCAATTGATATTAAGTCTGAACACTCCTTAACTGTTTAACCTATTTACAAATCATTAAAAATACTATATGGAACAAAAATTAGCTAATTGTTTAAAAGCTTTTAAAATATTTATACTTATTGAAGTAATTTACTTCTTAGTTATCTTGATTCCATTCAACTATAAAACTCCTTGGTTAACAGAGAATAAGAATAAAATCGAATGGTCATGGGAAAGTATAAAAGTCAAAAAATCGAATATTATACAAATATTTCCTGACAGTAATACGATCAAAAATAGCATTTATACATACTCTGTCATTAACCAAGAATCTACCATTCCCAAGCAATTTATAGGTTGGGAACAATTGATCATTGAAATAATTTCTGTAATTTTTGAAACTTGGGTTTTTATTATAATTATAAGGTATTTGGTATTTATATATAAGCTCACTATTCAACATTTATATTCCATTGACACCCCAATTAAACTAAGATCTTTTACTATTAAACTAGGAATTATAAATATTGCTTTTCAACTTTTACAATCCTACGACTATTATAAAGTTGCACATAAGACACATTTACCCAATTATAAAACAGGATTATTTGGGTTAGATCAATTTGATGCATCCGTGATTCCAATTACGATCATTCTACTATTTCTTTCCTACATTTGGCAATATGCCATTTCCATTAAATCAGAAAACGACTTAACCGTATAGCATGCCTGTAATTGTGAATTTAGATGTAGAAATGGCAAAGAAAAAAATTTCACTCAATGAACTGAGCGAAAAAGTCGGTATTACCTTGTCCAATCTTTCCATTTTAAAAACAGGAAAGGCAAAAGCTATTCGTTTTTCAACATTAGAAAAAATATGCGAAGTCTTACAATGTCAACCTGGCGACATCCTCGAATTTGTCACACAAGAAAAATATGATGCATTGTTTAACCATGAATAATACGTATCTTTATGTGTTGCGTAATCGCAATATTTAAAGATATAATATGAGAATAGAAAACGATATTAAGCTAGGATTTAAGGATGTGATGATCCGTCCAAAAAGATCAACATTACATAGCCGTTCTCAAGTGTCATTGGAACGAGAATACCATTTCGTACACAGCAATAGAAATTGGAAAGGCGTACCGATTATTGCTGCAAACATGGATACTGTGGGCACATTTGCTATGGCAGAAGCATTGGCAAAAGATGGACTGATTACTGCCATCCATAAACATTATACGACGGATGATTGGAAAATATTTTTGCATAGTCAAACAGACAATGGTATTTTCCAACACATCGCGGTTAGTACTGGCACGAGTAAAAATGATGCGGAAAAATTATCCTTAATTTTAAATCAACATCCTGATTTACAATTTATTTGTATTGATGTTGCCAATGGTTATTCGGAAGCATTTGTAGATTTTGTAAAAAGAGCAAGAGATAAATTTCCAGATAAAACGATTATCGCAGGCAACGTTGTCACGGGCGAAATGGTAGAAGAATTAATATTAGCAGGAGCTGAAATTATCAAAGTAGGAATTGGACCAGGATCAGTTTGTACAACAAGGGTAAAAACGGGTGTTGGCTATCCACAATTATCTGCCATTATCGAATGTGCTGACGCTGCACATGGTTTGAAAGGACAGATCATTTCGGATGGTGGTTGCAAAATTCCCGGTGACGTAGCAAAAGCATTTGGCGGCGGCGCTGATTTCGTCATGTTAGGTGGTATGTTGGCAGGACATGAAGAAAGTGGTGGCGAATTGATTGAAGAAAATGGGAAAAAATTCCGCCAATTTTATGGTATGAGTTCGGCTACGGCAATGGACAAACATAGTGGTGGAGTTGCCGAATATCGCGCATCAGAAGGTAAAACAGTAAAAGTTCCATTCAAAGGTCCTGTAGAAGAAACCGTCAAAGATATTTTGGGTGGACTCAGATCTACCTGTACTTATGTAGGAGCTGGCTCTTTAAAAGAATTATCTAAACGAACCACATTTATCAGAGTACAAGAACAAGAAAATCAAATATTTTCGTAACAACTAAGGTCGCCAACTGGCGACCTTTTATTTTACTAATGCATTTTTAAAGTTAAGTTAATCGAAACTCTTGTCGGATTCTGCGGAGCCAACCTAAACGACCAATATTTTTCATTGGTGATATTATCCACTTTTATCCCAAAACGATATTTTGGCTGATCGTAGAAAATAGTAGCATCCATTGTTTTATAAGAAGGAATTTCAAATACAAATGCATGTGTATTGGTCTGAAAAGACTTGCTTCCGTAATTGCCACCTACACCTAATCCTAATCCGCGCAAACTACCATATAAAAATTTATAACTTAGCCAAAGATTTGCCATTTTGCTAGGGCCCGCAGTTGCCGGACGCAAACCCAAAATAGAAGTATCGCCCGCTGTATATTTGCTATAATTATACGTATATCCACCAATGATATTTAAACCGCCAAAAGGATTGGCAATCACTTCTGCTTCAAAACCACGACTAAGTTGCGTCCCATCTTGGATAGAATAGCCAGGATTAGACGGATCGTCGCGTAATGTGTTGGTAACGTTGATATTATAATAAGAGACAGTGGACACAACTCTATGATGAAAAACATCAAATTTAAAACCTGCTTCCCATTGATTTGCTTGTTGTGGTTTGAATGTATTACCATTGAAATCTGTACCTCCTTGATTATTATAACCATTCATATAATTGCCAAATAAGGACAATTGATCTTTTATTACTTCATATACCACTCCAAACTTAGGAGAAAAAGCGGTTTGCATAAATGCACCAACACTTGAATCTCGGATAGGATAATACGTGCCATCATCTTTATATCGGTCTACGCGTACACTCAACATTACATTTAATTTATCCGTCAAATTGATAACATTGGACACATAAGCACTATAACTATAAATATTCGTTTGATATACTTGTGGAGAAACTTTCGTTGCCGCAGAATCGACTTTTGCAGGATTGAAATTATAGTAAGCTGACGTGATATTTTTAAAATTGATTGCTGGCATCGTAATCGTTGGTGTAGAACGATCGCTTTTTTGATTAAAGAAATCTAAACCAATAACAATCCTATTGCGCATTTTTCCGATATAATATTCGCCATTGAGATTTTGTTGTACATCCACACCATTGTATGGGAAATTTTCGATCTGCGCTCTTTGTTGAAGCGTACTGTCTGACTTTCCTATCAATTGTGTCACATAACCTTCCGTAGTGGAATACGTACGTGTAAAATTGGTTTGCAATCGCCAATCATCATTTAATTTGTAATTTATTTGACTATAGATATTCACGGATTTGGTATTATAGTCCAATGGATTGGTCAAAAAAGAGAGTTTGTATGGTAATCCTAAGTCTTTTATATTATGAACTTTACCTGTGGTTGATGGCGCAAAACGAATCGGAGAAGTACCATTGAATGCTGCAGCTTCTATATCCAAAGAAATATTTAATCGATCATTTATTTTAAATAAAAAACTCGGAGCCAACATCACATTTTTATTAAATCCAGCATCTTGAAAACTTTTTTCCGTATGCAAAGCTCCATTTAATCGAAACAAAGTGTTATGACTAGCGTCTAGTGGGCGATTGATATCAAAAGTCAATCTATTCAAACTAAAACTTCCAGTGGTATAACTTAATTCTGTTTGGGTATTATCCTGAGGTTTTTTAGTAACGCGGTTAAATAAACCACCAAAGGAAATCAAACTACTACTAAACAAGGTTCCCGATGGTCCTTTGATAGCCTCCAACCTTTCCAAATTAGCCGGATCAATATTGGTATATACAAATCCTGAGACACTATTTCTAATTAAATTAGCAGTGGTAAATCCTCGAGAAAGCAATGCACTTCGCCCTTGATTATATACAACAGGAACGCCTGCTCCTGGAATATTTTTAAATGCACTATTGTAATCTGACACAATTTGTTCTTGCAGCAACTCTTTTGGAACAACTGTGTAAACTTGGGGATTTTCAATATTTTTCAATGGCATCCTTGCGATATCATCCGTTTCTTTTTTATTGAATTTATTCATTCTAGTGAAGATGGTAACATCTTCCAAGTCATGGGTTGATAACAATAAGGTGAGATTAAAATAGTTGGTATCACTCCTAATAACGATAGATTTTTTTATCGATTTAAATCCTTCTGGAGTTATTTCAATATCATAATTACCCGGTATTAAATGATCTATGATAAATTGTCCTTTATCATTGGAATATACTTTTCGTTTTAATAAAGGCAAAGAAATCTGAACGCCCTCCGCAGCCTTAGCATCAGAGGTCAAAAGTTTACCAACGAGAACAGTATCTTTTATGTTTTGTGCATTTCCATGTAGGAAAATGAATAGACATAAGCCTAGAAATAGAAAAATTTTAGTACGTATTTGCATACAGTTGTGATGATATTTACAAAAGAGCAAATGTGCATTGTTAATTCATTTTAACACTTACGAATTTGGGAAATTCTATAAACAAAAAAATGGCTCATCGAAAGATGAGCCATTTTTATATAATTTATTAAAATTCTTATTCGAATTTCAAATCTAAACCTAAACCACGTAACTCGTGAACCAATACATTGAATGATTCTGGAACACCTGGTTTTGGAATGTTTTCACCCTTAACGATGGCTTCGTAAGTTTTTGCACGACCTACAATATCATCAGACTTAATGGTTAACAATTCTTGAAGTAGGCTAGATGCACCGTATGCTTCCAATGCCCAAACTTCCATTTCCCCAAAACGCTGACCACCAAATTGAGCTTTACCACCCAAAGGTTGTTGCGTAATCAAACTGTATGGTCCGATAGAACGCGCGTGCATTTTATCATCCACCATGTGGTGCAATTTGATCATGTAGATCACCCCTACAGTTGCTTTTTGGTGGAAACGTTCACCAGTTTCTCCATTGTACAAATAAGAGTGTCCCATACTTGGAATTCCTGCTTTATCACAGAAATCAGAAATTTCTTCTGGAGTAGCACCATCAAAAATTGGAGTAGCAAATTTCATATCCAATTTTTTACCACACCATCCAAGGATAGTTTCGTAAATCTGTCCGATATTCATACGAGAAGGTACACCCAATGGATTCAATACGATATCAACTGGAGTTCCATCTTCCAAGAAAGGCATATCTTCTTGACGTACGATCTTAGCAACAATACCTTTGTTACCATGACGTCCCGCCATTTTATCCCCCACTTTCAATTTACGCTTAACGGCAAGATATACTTTCGCTAATTTCAATACACCAGCTGGCAATTCATCACCGATAGAGATATTGAATTTTTCACGTTTGTAACGCCCCAATTCTTCATTGAAACGGATATTATAATTATGTAAAAGCACGTTTACATAGTTATCAGTATCTTCTTCGCCAGTCCAACCCAATGGATTAACGTTTTGGAAATCAACAGATCCAAGATTTTTGGAATTAAATTTAGAACCCTTAGAGATCAACAATTCACCGAAGTTGTTGCTGATACCTGCAGATGCTTTTTCTTTCAATAAAATCTGTAATTTGTTTAACAACAAATCATTGATTTCTTTTACGTTTTCGTCGTGTACTTTTTCAATTTTTTCCAATTGCGCTTTTTCACGCAATTTTCCATTTTTGTCTTTTTTTACACGTTGGAATAAACGTTTGTTGATGATAATTCCTTCTGTTCCGTTTGGAGCTTTCAAAGAAGCATCTTTTGCGTCACCGGCTTTATCACCGAAGATTGCACGAAGCAATTTTTCTTCTGGAGTTGGATCAGATTCTCCTTTTGGCGTGATTTTTCCGATCATGATATCTCCTTCGTGTACATGTGCACCGATACGGATAATACCATTTTCATCCAAATCTTTCGTCATATCTTCAGATACATTTGGAATGTCTGAAGTCAACTCTTCTTCTCCTAATTTAGTATCACGAACTTCCAATTCATATTCTTCAATGTGAACAGAAGTAAATAAATCTTCACGAACAACTTTTTCGTTGATTACGATCGCATCTTCAAAGTTGTAACCTTTCCAAGGCATGAAGGCTACTTGTAAATTACGTCCCAATGCTAATTCGCCATCTTTAGTTGCGTAACCTTCAGTTAAGAATTCACCTTTAGTTACTTCTTGACCTTTGATCACTGCAGGACGCAATGTAATTGCAGATGCAGAGTTTGTTTTAACATATTTAGTTAAATGATACACTTTCAAATCATCTTCGAAACTGATCAAACGATCTAAATCGTTACGATCATAACGAACGTGAATTTCTTTTGCATCTACAAATTCTATAACACCAGTACCTTCTGCAATAATTTGAATACGAGAATCACGTGCAGCTTTTGCTTCTAAACCAGTACCAACAATTGGTGCTTGTGGCAACAATAAAGGAACGGCTTGACGTTGCATGTTAGATCCCATCAATGCACGGTTGGCATCATCATGCTCGATGAATGGAATCATAGAAGCAGATACACCCACGATCTGATTTGGAGCCACATCCATGAATTGTACTTCTTCCTTATCCAAAACAGGGAAATCACCCGTTTCACGAGAGATGATTCTTTCTTGTAAGAAATTACCATCCGCATCTGTAGGCGCACTATTTTGGGCAATTTTGGCAGCATCTTCTTCCTCTGCACTTAAGTAAACAATTTTATCCAATTCCACCTTACCGTCATGCACTTTGTGATATGGAGTTTCAATGAATCCCATTTCATTAATCTTAGCATGTACGCAAAGTGTGGAGATCAAACCAATGTTTGGACCTTCTGGAGTTTCAATTGTACAAAGACGACCATAGTGGGAATAGTGTACGTCACGCACCTCAAATCCGGCACGTTCACGACTCAAACCACCAGGTCCAAGTGCGGAAATACGACGTTTGTGCGTAATTTCAGAAAGTGGATTGGTCTGATCTAAGAATTGAGACAATTGAGAAGTACCAAAGAAAGAATTGATAACAGAAGACAAAGTACGCGCATTGATCAAATCAACTGGTGTAAATACTTCATTATCACGTACGTTCATTCTTTCACGAATAGTACGTGCCATACGAGCCAAACCTACACCAAATTGAGCGTATAATTGTTCGCCTACTGTACGTACACGACGATTAGACAAGTGATCGATATCATCGATTTCTGCCTTACCATTGGTTAAACGTACCAAGTATTTGATGATAGAGATGATATCTTCTTTCGTTAAAACTTTAACTTCATCTTTGATATCAACCCCTAATTTTCTATTTATTTTATAACGACCAACTTCTCCTAAATCATAACGTTTGTCACTAAAGAACAATTTGTCAATGATACCACGAGCAGTTTCATTATCTGGCGCATCTGCACCACGTAATTGGCGATAGATATGTTGTACCGCTTCTAACTCAGAGTTAGAAGTATCTTTATTCAAAGTATTGTAAATGATCGCATAATCACCACCTACATCTTCTCTTTGAACGAATACACTTTTCACATCCAAATCAGCGATCATTTCGATGGATTCTTCATCCAAAATGGTATCACGTTCTAATACAACTTCATTACGCTCGATAGATACAACCTCACCAGTATCTTCGTCAACGAAATCTTCTACCCATGTACGTAAAACACGAGCAGCCAATTTTTGACCAATATGTTTTTCCAATGCAGCTTTATCCGCAGCAACTTCTGTCGCCATGCCGAAAAGCTCAAGGATATCTTTGTCTGTTTCAAATCCGATAGAACGTAAAAGCGTAGTTACAGGGAACTTTTTCTTACGATCAATATATGCATACATAACATTGTTAATGTCAGTAGCGAACTCCATCCATGCGCCTTTGAAAGGAATCACACGTGCAGAATAGATTTTTGTTCCGTTCGGATGTACGGATTGACCAAAGAACACACCAGGAGAACGATGTAATTGAGATACAACCACACGTTCCGCACCATTGACAACAAATGTACCACGAGGAGTCATATATGGGATATTTCCCAAAAATACATCCTGTACAATTGTCTGAAAATCAACGTGTTCTTCATCATTACAACTTAAACGCAATTTTGCTTTTAAAGGCACAGCGTAAGTTAAACCACGCTCCATACACTCGTCGATAGTGTATCTTGGAGGATCAATAAAATAATCCAAAAATTCCAGTACGAATATGTTACGTGTATCTGTAATAGGAAAATTTTCCTTAAATACACGGAACAAACCTTCATTGTTACGCTTATCAGGCGTTGTTTCTAACTGGAAAAATTCGTGGAAAGATTCTAACTGAATGTCTAATAAATCAGGAGTTTCAGCTAGGTTTTTCGCTTTGGCGAAGCTGAACCTCTTTTGAACTTGTGTAGATGACATATCTTGAATTAACCGGTTTTACGTAAAATACAAAAAAAAATTCGGAAAGTATTTCTACCTCCCAGTGCACTGATTTTCAATTGATTCGTACAATATAAATGGCCATTTTATACGATCTTTTGCTAATTAGCCCAAAATAAGGGAAAGCAAAGGTACTTCTTTTTGAAATAAATACCAAAGATTTTAATCCCGAAGGGAAATATACAAATAAATATAGAAAAGTCCTGTTTTTGCTCATCAAAAACAGGACTTTTCTATATTTGAGAAGCTTTTATTTTTTTACAAATTTCAATGATTTAATTTTCGAACCATTTTTATCCAAAATATTTACAAAATAAACTGCATTTGGTAATGCATCTATTCCTATTTGTACAGCTGTACCTGTGACTAATTTTTGTAAAATGGCTTTTCCGCCCAATGAATAAATCACAATATTTGTAGCTCCGGTGGGCAGGTTTATAATATTCAATTCGTTAACTACTGGATTGGGGTAAATAGCGGTTTGGGTATTAGAACTGTAAACATAATTTATTTGAATAATTGTTCCATAATGTGAAGTTCCATCCAAATCAACCTGATTTAATCTATAATAATTCACTCCAGAAAGTGGAGCTGCATCTATAAATGAATAGGAATGACCACTACCTGTACCATTCGAATAATAACTATTAACATTTCCTATATCACTCCAAATAGAACCATCTGCACTTCTTTGAATTTGAAATAGTTTATTATTTATTTCCGCTCCAGTTGTCCATGTAAGGCTAACTTCTTTATTTACAATTGATGCTGCTAATTCTTGCGTGTAAGAGACTGGCAATGGATAAGGCAAATTGATAGTATACGTTGCATTAGACCTAGATGCAAATCCAATAGCATCTCTTAAATTATAGGTAAATGAAGTTGAAGTATACCCGCTACCTGTAAATGAAAAATTTAATTTTGTTTTGTCATAATTAGAAATAGAATAATTACTTGTTGTAATGGCGGTGCCATTATAGACGAGTTGTCCATTGGAGGGCAAAGAGGTTATTACGACCGTTCGATTACTTGAATTTCCATTCAAAATAGTCCCAGAAGTGGGATAAATAGATACACCTGTCAACTGAGCCAAATCATTTGTTGTAGAACCAGATGCCACATCAGAAGACATGGTCTTAACCGTATTGGAATATGTAGGAGATGCGATGGTATATGTTTTTGTATCCGAAGTTGGGGCATTATGAATACTAAAATTCAAATTAGTACTTGAGGATAAATTACTTGCATTTACATTCGCATACCTTTTTGCGTTTGTTGTTGTCCCAATACCTGTAGATCCTACATAAGTACTATCATACCATCCAGAGGTTAATGTTGATTGTGAAACAGTAGATCCTACGGCAGGAGATGTAGTACTTAAATATAAGGTATAAGCGGCAGTCGATCCAGCGAGAGCAGGCACTCCGGTAAATGAATACGCACCATTACTTGCAATCGTTGCAACACTTATAACAGTATTGTTTAAAGTTCCAACTACATATTGAGCGCCTGTATTTGATCCTATGCCATTTGCAACATTATCATTCGTACTATCGCTGTACACTGTTCCAGAGACCGTATATGTAGGAGTTCCTGTTACGCCAAGAATATTCATTTCTCCTGCATTCGCATTTGTGAATAAAATTGATTTTATGCTTTTCGTATTTGTTGGCAGTATTTTACTTTCATAAAATTTAACGGTTTGATTCGTAACACCCGATTTTACATTTCCCGTTTCCCCACTTACACTTGAAGCTCTTATCAATGCACTATATCCACTGATTACACCAAGAGTTGTTGTAGACGAAGTAGGACCACCATTCCAATCTGCTCCAGTTAATGACGTAGTAGAAGTAGTATTATCCGTATAGGTTATTGTAATATTAACCAAACCGCCGCCATCTCCACCAATGGTCATAATGTACAAATCTTGATACGACTGTGCAGTAGGAAACGTTAAGGTTCCAGTCGCTCCAGAATGATATAGCCAAAGAGAATTAGTGGTACTGTAAGATTGTAATTTATAATTATGTGCTTCAGAATTCCAAGACGAAGCAAATAAGCCACTAGATGGCAAACCTCCAGTTGGTGCTGTGGCACTGGATAAACTGTAATTTGTACTATACAAAATATACCCCCCATACGCTCCACTTGTATAATCAAATGGTGATTCAGTATTCGGATTCAACGTATAGCGAGGTACTGAACTGCTATTGTCAGTCACGGAGTAGCTTCCACTCGCGACTATATCCTTTGTAAATCCCGTAAGATTGGTAAGTGGAGTATGGTAATACGTTTGTGCAATTACGGTACTATTGCAAAATAATAAACAAAAAAAGAAAAGTATCTTTCTTAAAGATAAAATGTGTAGATTTCTCAAAATGTCCATACGCTGTTTTAAATTTAGAAGTGTGTCAATAGCCTACAAATTTAACATACAAATTTCACACATTAAGACTAGTATCAAAATATTATAATATTTTAATACTAAAAAGTACACCAAAATCTATGTGATTATTATTTTAAATAGTCTTCATTAAAAATTAATTTCTAATTACATATATGCACTTATTCAAATAAAAGACAGAAAACGGATATTAAAGATCAGCATATAATGATTTTTACATTTAAAACGTGCACCTTCTATATTCAATAGTCGATATAGATTTCATAGTCCAATAAACACCTAGCACAACTTACCAGATAATAGAACAGAAGAAATAAATTTAGAACTGAACATAAGTACAGGGTTACAATCTAAATACATCCATATTCCAATCATAAAGAAACTTACAAATCATTAACAAACGAATGATAATAAGGCAATTCACAAATTAATATGAAGCATAATGATGATTTAAGATGACACAATATCAAAAATTGCAATCATCTTCACTTCTTTTGCCTTATCAATAATTTATAAATAATATACCCAAACAAAATCACGCCAATTCCAAATTTTCCATATTTCCATCCCGAGCTTATAAAAAGTAACACCCAGACCAATATGGAGAAGATTGCCAATATTGGAAAAGCCGGCATTTTGAAATGTAATTCGGGGGTTCTTTTTTTGACACGGAGCATAATCACTCCAATGGCTTGTGGGATAAATTGAATAAATATTCTTGTCACGACAATAAAACTAAAAACAGTAGAAGTTTGCTCAAAACAAATACAGAAAATAATCGCAATCCCTCCAAATACCAATAAAACATAGTCCGGAAAATCTTTTGTTGGATGCAGATGCGCAAATAATTTGAAATGCAAACCTTCCTTCGCCGCAGCATATATGATCCTTGAATAACCCAACATCAATGCAAACAAAGAGGAACAAGCCACAATTACCAAAATACCTGTGACAATATAAGCCACATTTTTACCGTATACTTTTTCAAAGAAAATACTGAGCAATGGTGCATTACCATCTTTTATTTCTGAAATCGGAACCGCTCCAGCAACAAACCACTGCATGGCAATATACAAAATAGCAATGATGCCAATCGAAAGCAAAATACTACGCGGAATATTCTGATGCGGATTTTTAATTTCGCCGCCAATATGGCAAACATTATAGTATCCCAAAAAGGCATACACCGTTTTGGAGGTATACTGACCAACCATCATCCAAAATGCTATATTGAACCAACTATTAAAATGTGGCATTCGCACCGAATTCGCGTCCATCAAGTGACTATCATAAGCAAACGCTCCCGTACCAATCGTCCATAATAACATGAACACCATCACTACAGACATCGCCATACCTATTTTTCCAACGGAACTAATTTTTCTATACAACAAACCAACAACAATTGCCACGATGGCAACCATGACGAGCTTGGTTTCCCAATATCCCATCGGGACAACATATTTCAAATAGTTCACGAGTCCAAGTGCCGCACTTGTTACTACTAAAGGTAAGTGTAGGGAAGTTTGCATACTATACAAAAACGCCATCATCCTTCCTGTTTTACCTTTGTATAGTTTTTGTAAAAAAATAAAACTACCACCTGCTTCTGGCCAAGCGGAGCCTAACTCCGCCCAGATCATACCGTCAGCCAAACTTATAATCGCTCCTATTATCCACGGGATCACACTAAATTTCCCTGGAAATCCTAATAATATAATCGGCAAGGCCGCAAATGGACCAATACCCACCATATCAATCATATTCAAAACCGTCGCTTGCCTTAATCCCAACACTCTCTTTAATCCAATCTTCTCACCTTGCATTATAGTTTGTTTTATTTACCCAAAGACAACAAATTGGCCAATAGTCGATACGCTCCAGGTACGCCAGCAGGCAACTCTCTGAACCAATCATATGCAGAATACACAAAATAACCTTTACCATACGGAGCAATCAAAATACCTCCTGCGAGATCTTTTTCATTCGGATCATGACAAGCAATGATAGTTTGATATTTTTCATCCCATTGATCAGGAAAATAGAGTCCGCGCTCCTGCACCCAGCCATCAAAATCTTTTTCAGTTATTTTATTGGGATAATTTAACGCTTTGTTATCGGGGTTTGTAAAAGTGATTTTTGCATTTTCATCCGTTACACGATCATTAGATAGTTGCAACGGATAAGGTCCGATTTTATTTGTCTGCAAACCACGATATACATTGTACTGCGCCACTACATTACCTCCATTTTTACAATATTCCAATAGTACATCTTGATAGTGTGCCATTTTGGGTAAAACATTATATGCACGCACGCCAATCATCACTGCATCGAATTGTTGCAAACTAGCCACCGTCATATCCTTATCTTGTAACAAGGTTACATTATAACCAATCTGTCTCAATCCAGCAGGAACATCATCGCCGGCTCCCATAAGATAACCGATGTTTTTACCTTTAATGGAAATATCGATATTGTTCGTTTTGGCGATTGCTGGATACATGTATAGTTGTGTCGGAATATGATCGTATTGAATCTTATCCAAACTTAAATTATTTGTATCTCCCTTAGAAACTATAAATGCTTGTATCTCTCCATTTTGAATATTTCCATTTGGAGTGACTGTAAATTCAAGATCTTTTTCATCGTGTGTTGTTAATTGTGTCGCTATTGTTTGCGGTGTAACAGACCAGCCTTTAGGTACATTTAATCCAACTGTTCCATTGAGCGCATCTTCTTGTGTAGAGACTTTAACTTTCACCGTTTTAGCTTGTCCATTTGCAAATATATAAGCACTGTTATCCAAATTAACAAAGCCCTTTGGCGCGATCCAAATCGGATTATATAGTTCGCCTTTTACAGGATCCACATTTTTATATTGCACCGGAATTGTATAGTCCAATACCAATCCATCTATAGTCAAATGAAGTGTAGTTGAAATAGCAGGAAGATTTTCGGGTGAATTCAAATCACTCATATTCGCAACATGATACATCGCATCATCATGTTTTTCTCTCAACCAATATTGGAAAGAGTATGGCGTATTTTGTGGGATGGGTATCGTATATTGAACAATTTCATTGTTATCTTCTTCTTTGATCCATGCCGTTTTTACGTCATTCGTTCCGTTTATCTTGTAGTCAATTGCAGTAAAGCGAACTTTTGTATTAGAACGATTCTTTACTTCAGTAACTATTTTCAATTCATCACCTGGTGCTATGGTTTCGTCCGAAGTAGTGGAAGATAAATACAATCCCAAAACTTGTTGAATAATCGTTTTGACTTCATTCAACTTTTCATTTTTCCAATCAGATTTTTCTAGTGCAGAAATATCTTTATAGGTTTGAATGAGTCGTGGTAAAATTATAGTTGGATTTTCCAATGAAAAATGTGCTATTAATCCGTTGACATCTTGTTGTACTTTTTCAGAATGAGGAATTCTACTCCAAGTGGTGTTCACATCTTCAAACAAATCTTTCTTTGCCGTCACACCTAAAGTCGGCTCAAAATATTCCTCAATCGATCCACGGTTTCCTGCAGATCCGAATGCTTGACTTTTGTGCATACTACGACTTTCTGCCGCCATTTCACCTATGGATTTTCCCAATGCACTATTGTATTCGCCAATATTGAAATGAATTAAATTTTTGGCATATTCATCAAAAACTTTTTTACTAGAAAATCCCCAAGCACTCGTATTCCAAACCAATCGTTTTACTTTCCAAGGTTTTACATATTTTAATTGTTCGGGAAACATATTGGGATCTCCGGCTGCTTTGAACGCCGCTTCTGCCAATATCGATGACGCACTATGTTGACCATGACCGGCACGTGCATCCTTAGGAAACCTTGTAATCATTACATCTGGCTGCAGATTTCGAATAATCCAAACCGCATTTGCCAGCAAAGTATCTTTCGGCCATTTAGTAAAAACCTCTTCTGGGTTTTTAGAAAAGCCAAAGTCATTTGCCGTAGCGAAATATTGATGACCACCATCCAATCGACGCGCCTGCAACAATTCTTGCGTCCTGATAATGCCTAATTTTTCACGCATTTCTGGTCCGATCAAGTCTTGACCACCATCGCCGCGTGTTAAGGATAAATAGTTGGTATTGTACAGTTTTTGATTGGCATAATAAGCAATTAACGCTGTATTCTCATCATCTGGATGAGCTGCCATATATAAAACCGTACCTAAAACATTCAGCTTTTTAATTTCCTGATAAATTACCGAAGACGGCACAGCCATAGGCTTTTGCGCCCATGTAAATAAGGGAAATAATAGTATAAATAAAAATCGTCTACGCATGTATTTGATTGAATTGAACAAATGAATTGCCTAGCAAATTTACATTCTATTCTTTCAAAAAACGCAAGTGGTTACAATGCATCAAAGAAGCGCTCTACCAGCAATTGATAATTGCCCCATGCGTCGAAAGGCAGTGACTTATATGTGTCATTGATATCGTGATAGTTAACACCACCTAAAGTATAGGAGAAAAAACAAGGAACGCCTTTCTTGTAAAACCAATAATGATCACTATTGGCAGCGGAACCTCTTACTTTAATATCCGCCAATAAATGTATCGATTTATTAATAGCATCCAAAATGGTAAACTGTTTAGTAAAAA
Organism: Rhizosphaericola mali; assembly: GCF_004337365.2. Taxonomy (GTDB): domain Bacteria; phylum Bacteroidota; class Bacteroidia; order Chitinophagales; family Chitinophagaceae; genus Rhizosphaericola; species Rhizosphaericola mali. Next base: position 3,535,592 of record NZ_CP044016.1, read on the forward strand.
TGGTACTGTTCACAACTTGAATACCAGTTTTACCGGTTCCTGCCATATCAAAATTCCAAAGAAACTTAATTTTCCTTAAATCAAATAAAGGATTTTGGGTAAAATATTCGGAACCTTTTAAGCCTATTTCCTCTCCCGAAAAAAATAAAAATACCATCGTATACTTTGGAGGATGCAAAGCGTAATGTCGCATCAGCGATAACACAAAACCTGTTCCACTCGCATTATCATTGCCTCCAGGAAATAAAGTTCGTTTTCCCATTCTTCCCAAATGATCATAGTGTGCGGAGACGACGATAAACGAATCAGGCTTTTGCGTACCACGTATATATCCTGCAAGATTTTGCGTAGTATAAGCAGAATCAAATTTTGCAGTAACATCTAACTTTAGAGTTGTGGGAGCTTCTATTTTTTTGTGTAGTTCGATCATCGTTTTGTTACTCTGAAAAGGCACAACTGTCCAAGTCAATTTTTGCGGACTATACAAAATCACTCCTTTTATATCTACATCTGGACTATATTGTAGATACTCCATATTTTGATTAATCACTTCTGTCATTTCTTTGGATTCCGTAGAATCTTTTTCATTATTGAAATACAGAAAATTACTCTTTGCTTTGCGCACTAGTGAAAACATATTTGCAGTATCCAACAAATCACGGCGTTTACCTTCTACTATATTGAATTTTCCTTTAGCCGAATTACTCGTAGCTCCTATCAAAAAATCTACACCAGGTTGTAAGTTTTTTCCATCGATAGCTACTTTCATTTTATCGGGAAAATAATTAACAGGAAATTGATAAGTTTGTTTGTATGTATTGTTCGAAAATGGAGCAACGTACCAGTCTTGCATTTGTTGAGCGATAAATTTCGCCGCTTTTGCGTCTGCTTTTTTATAGTAGCCACGCCCGTTCATTCTTTTAGCGGCCAATTTTTTGACCATTTTTTTGCCATAAATCGCATCTTGTTGGGCGTAAACATTTCCCAAATTCAAAATTAAAAATATCGTTAAAAGAAGTCTCCCCATCGTTTTCGACAAATTATTACCTACGAAGATGATGTTTATTCTTTACATTCGTAGCCCGTCTAAAACAATTCAATTGAAAAAACTACTTTTCTTATTATTTATATTATCCGTTAGCACGAGTTATATTTTTGCGCAAAAACAATATCAAATTATTGATTCTGGCACCATTATCAACGAACCGAATTTCAAAATGTATCATGCAGTGACTATTGTCCAGATTGACAAAGACTCGTTGCTTTACGCATGGTTTGCGGGCGATCATGAAGGTGCAAAAAATGTCTGTATTTGGGGAAGTTATCGAAACTTAAAAAACAAAAATCAATTTTCTGCGCCCTTCAAATTAGCAGAAGGAGTTACCTCAAAAGGCGATTCTATGGCTTGTTGGAATCCTGTTTTGTTTAAATCTACAACTGGGCAATTATTTTTGGACTATAAAGTAGGTCCGAATCCACGAGAATGGTGGGCGGAAAGAAAAATTTCTTTGGATAATGGACACACTTGGACCAATCCTGATAAACTTTCAGATAGTTTGCTTGGTCCGATCCGAAACAAGCCTATTCAATTGCAAAACGGAACAATACTTTATCCTTCTAGCACGGAAAGTAACGATGAAAAAAAATGGATTTCACATATAGAAAATTCCGATAAATATGGTAAAAATTGGAAATACCTCCCTATCAACTGCGACACTTTTGGCGTAATCCAACCCTCCATTTTAAAATATAAAAAAGGAAAATTACAATTGTTGATGCGCAGTCGTCAAAATGTAATCGTTTCTACCTGGTCGACAGATAACGGAAATAACTGGTCTAAATTACAATCGATAAACCTTCCCAATCCCAATAGTGGTATTGACGCTGTGACATTGCATAATGACTTGCAAATGCTGGTCTATAATCCTATGTTAGCAGGTAAGGATTGGTGGATGGGACGCGCCAAACTCAAAGTTGCCATTTCCAAAAATGGAATAGATTGGCAAGATATTTTAACCTTAGAAAATCATGATAAAGGGGAATATAGTTACCCTGCAATAATTGAAGATTCAAATCACATCATTCATATAGCCTATACCGATGACCGAAAAAATTTAAAATTTGTGGATGTAAAAATGTAATATTTCTAAATACATATATAAATGAATTAAGAGTACATTTGCAACACCTAGTATACCTTTACTCAGAATGACAAAGAGACACGCTATATTTATACTTCTAATTTGGTTAATAAGTTTACCATTATCCACTCTCAAGGCACAAAAAGAAGAATTAAGACATATTTATTATTTTGATAGTTTAGACCATGCCACAGTAGAAGATTCTAGTGTTTTTCAAAATAAGCAATACAAAACAGAAGAGGGATGGAGAATCGAATATTGGGAAAGACGCGAGCAACCACAATTTATTCTATATAGATCAGAGACAAAATCAGATACTTCATATAAACCAAAATGGGTAAAAATTCTTCGATACTATAAAAATGGTACTCCAATGGAATATAAATTCCTTAAATCTGGAATTCCTCAATCTACTATACACTATGATAAATATGCTGTTAAAAATGCGGAGATTAAATATAAAAATGGGAGAATAGTTCAACAACTCGGTTGGGATTCTCTCGGTCACAGTATAGTTCCATTTAAATATGAACAAAAAGCACAATTTTCCATATCTCCAAAAGGTTGGCAAGATTTCATTTCCAAAAATCTAAATGCCGACATACCTCGTGACAAAAATGCACCTATAGGAAATTACAAAGTTATCGTCAGATTTTCTATAGACACTTTAGGTAACGTAGAAAATGTAAAGACAATTCAAGATCCTGGTTACGGCACTGCAGAAGAGGCAATGAGAGTCATAAAAAATTCTCCCAAATGGAAACCTGCAATATTTTTAAATAAAAAAATAATATATACCCAAAGTCAGTTAATCACATTTCAAGTTCTTGACAATCCTTCAGTGCTTTTTGAGGATACAATTATCAAATACACTGACGAGACGCAAAAATATGTAAGTGCAAAAAATGCCACGCATAAAATAGTAGATTACAAAGTAAATGATACAACTAGAGTTACAACAATATTAAATATTGCAACCAATAAGTTTGTAGGAAAAGCGTCGACTATTTTTTCTAAAGACGGACATATTTATGTTAATATGCAAGCATTAAACTCACAAGGAAATACAATCACACTAACAAAAACAGTAGATAACAAAATTAAACGCATTTTAAAATATCATCCTAATGGAAGAAAAAGTTCTGATGTTCAATTTGGAGAAAATGGAATTCCAATAAATACAAGACGATGGGACGAAAATGGTAATTTAATCAAATAAAGAAGAGTATTGAACTTCTATTCTATCACAATTTCCACATTAAAAATCTTTTCAAAATTTTTCCGAAGTGTAGCTTTTACCTCTTCCATATCTAATTTACGACCGATCTCTTTTTCCATAGAAGTCGCAGTTTTACCTTGAATACCACATGGAACGATATAGTTAAAATAGTCTAAATCCGTATTGACATTTAGGGCAAATCCATGCATCGTCACCCAGCGACTGCAACGAATACCCATCGCACATATTTTGCGTGTATGATCCGGTTCGATCCAAACGCCGGTTTCTCCTTTACTTCTACCTCCCTCAATCCCATATTCCGCAATTGTATCGATCATCACTTGCTCCATGCTACGCAAATACCAACCAAGATCCTGCTTCATTTGTTCCAAATCAAAAATAGGATAACCCACAATTTGACCAGGTCCGTGAAAGGTTATATCTCCACCACGATTGATATGAAAATATTCGATACCCATCTCCTCTCTTTCCGTATCCGAAATAAGTACATTATCCTCATGTCCGGTTTTACCAAGGGTGTACACCAAAGGATGCTCTACAAATAATAACTCGTGCTGTATACCTGCGGCCGCATAATCTGGTTGATCTGAAAGTTTTCTCGCTTCCGATTTTTTCTCCACTCTTTCCTTCAACATTCGTTCTTGTAAGTCCCATGCATCCTTATACTCCATATTGCCCAAATCCTTAAAATATACTTTCTGTACCATTGTTCATCTTTTTAATCGGATACCAAAGGTAATATATCTTTAGAGATGTGAAATGCGGTTCACATCTTACATTTGCACAATGAATGAAGAATTAGACAACATTACGCCTGAGGAAAATTCGGAATCGCTCTATGAGCGTAGCAGTTTTGTCGTGGACAAAGGACAAGATTTGTTACGCATAGACAAATGGCTTCATGCCAAGCTCGCAGGAGTGACTCGAAATAAGATTCAGCAAAGTATTGCTGCCGGTTTTCTTACCGTTAATGGACAGATTGTAAAAAGCAATTATAAAGTACATCCTGGAGATCAAGTGTTATTAATGAGCCTCACGGCACCTCCAGACACTTCGGAAATTGTTCCAGAAAATATTCCGTTGGAGATTGTTTACGAAGATGATGCCGTGATTGTGATCAATAAGAAGCCCAATATGGTGGTACATCCTGGTGTCGGCAATTATACAGGAACCTTATTAAATGCGATTGCTTATCATTTCCAAAAAGCAAATATTAATACCGATGACGAGGCATTACCTCGCTACGGCATGGTGCATCGTATAGATAAAAATACAACCGGACTAATTGTATTAGCCAAAACAGCAGTGGCGGCAGCACATTTAGCCAAACAATTTTTTGATCATACGGTACATCGCAGATATGTCGCAGTTGTTTGGGGTGATATGGAGGAGGAAGAAGGAACTGTAAATGCACACATCGCTCGCCATCCTAGAAATCGTAAAATATTTGCACCATTTCCAGAGGGTGAGATTGGCAAACATGCCATTACGCATTGGAAAGTTTTGGAAAAATTAAATTACGTAACAGTTGTCGAGTGTCGATTAGAAACAGGCCGTACACATCAGATACGAGTTCACATGAAATATATTGGCCATACGCTATTCAACGATGCTGAATATGATGGAAATAGAATTTTAAAAGGGACCGTTTATGGCAAATACAAACAATTTGTAGATAATTGTTTTGAAATATGTCCACGAGTGGCGTTGCATGCCAAAAGCTTAGGATTTATCCATCCGACCACCGGAGAAGAAGTTCTTTTTGAATCTGAATTACCAGAAGACATGACGCAACTTATCCAAAAATGGGAGAAATATATTAGTTACGCCAACTAAAAATTATAGTCTAAAAAATATATTTTTCGTAGTATAAATAAAGCCACATTTCAAATGAATTGTGGCTTTATTTATACTATTTCTATTATAATTTAATGGCTATAATATTCTCCTTTTAGAGGTTTGAATATTACAGAACGATGGAACGTATTAAATGCATTTAAATCATCTTGATGCAAACTTGCCCAGTTGTTATATGCCGCCTCATTTGAGGAAGAAAATAACCATTGATTATACGCTTCAAAATTTCCTTGTTTTAATAGTTGACGTTCTCTATCAAACAATCTAAAAGGGTACGTTTTATAGTTATCACTTTGGAACCAATCAACAATAAATTGGCCTCTCAATGCTATCAAACTTTCTGTTGTTACACCGTCAGATAAAATATTGGTATATTTTTCTAATGTAGTCGCTACTGCTTTTTCAAACGGTTTTCCACTAGAAATATATTTACCAATTACGGTTGAACTAGCAAACAAAGCTTTGTATTGATTAAAAAGTAATATTTTGATCTCTTTAGTTCTTGGTGTCAGACTTTCTAGATCTACAAACATTTCACCATATAAAACACTCCATAATGGATTATTATTGGTAGCATATAGCTTAGCTAATTCGTAATAGTTTCCGCTAATATTGGGGTCAACTTGAATGCCTTTTTCAAAAACTTTTATTGCCTCCTTCTGATCCAAATCACCTAAATATGCAGATCCTAATTCTGCATATAATAAAGCACTATTAGGAAATTTATTTATGCCTTTAGATAATACTTTAATAGCATCTTTATATTGCACAATGGAACTATATGCACTTCCCACTAATTGAAAAACCATATCCTGCGCATCACTTCTTTCCAAAAGTGGCTTACCTAAACTAATTACATTCGAAAAATTACGATTATAATAATTAACTAAGACTTTATCTTGTTGAAGTTCATAATTATCGGGGTATTGTTTCAAGCTTGCATCCAATCTTTCTATTGCTTTACCAAAGCCAATATCCTGCAAAGACCCCATAATATCTTTTGAATCAGCTTCCGCACTTTGCGCCATAGCACCAAGTCCTAAAGACATTAAAGAAGCTAATAAAAATGTTTTTTTCATACAAATATTTTAGTCCAAATATAAAGGTGTTAAAATTTTATTCATTAATCAAATGTGTCAACAATCCGTCACGTAATTTTGGCTCAAACCAAGTGCTTTTCGGAGGCATCACATTACCACTATCTGCAATTGCAAATAATTGATCGATCGTTACAGGATACAAACTAAATGCCACTTTCATTTTATCCGAATCAACCAATCTTTCCAATTCATCCAACCCTCTTATCCCTCCTATGAAATCGATCCTCTTATCCGTACGTGGATCTTGAATCCCCAAAATAGGATCAAGCAGCCCATTTTGCAATATTGACACATCTAAAATCCCAATAGGATCTTCATTTATAATAGTAGATTTTGATTTTAAGGAGTACCACTGTTTTTCCAAATACATTCCAAATATATGAGGCTCTGCAGGTAACACTTGAAAGTCTGAAGTTTCTACATCAAAATTTATTGCTATTTCTTTCAAAAAGTCATTTGAACCTAATCCATTCAAATCTCGAACTACACGATTGTATTCCATAATATGCAATTGATTTGCAGGAAATAATGTAGTTAAAAAATGAGCAGGCTCAACTTTTGATTCCGTATATAATGCGGTCCTTACTTTTGCTGCAGAGGCTGCACGATGGTGACCATCCGCTATATATGTATTTGGGATTTTTTTTGCAAACAACTCTGTTATTGCTTCGATTTCTACATAGGAATCGACAACCCAGACCATATGTTTCACTCCATCCTCTGCAACAAAATCATACAATGGAGCATGATTATTTCGCCAGTTTTGAACTAAACTATCTAACTCAGCCAAATTACGATATGCCAAAAACACATTACCGGTCTGCGCCTCCGTAATTTGAATATGATTGATTCTATCTATTTCTTTTTCTGGACGGGTAAATTCATGTTTTTTGATAATATCATTTTCATAGTCATCCAAAGAACTAACTGCGACAATACCCGTTTGTTCTCGACTATCCATCGTCAAACTATAAATGTAATAAGCAGGTTTATCCTCTTGTAACAAAATATTGTTTTGCAAAAATGATTGCAAATTTTCTTTTGCTTTTTGATATACAATTGGATCGTGAACATCCGTTCCTGCGGGGAGATCTATTTCACTTTTTGTAATATGCAAAAATGAATAAGGACTATGTTCAGAATTGGCTCTCGCTTCATCACTATTAAGCACATCATAAGGGAGACTACCCACTTGGGATGCCAATTCTGGTTGGGGTCTTACTGCTTTAAACGGTCTAATCCTAGTCATATTGGTATTATCGCTAAGGAAATATTATCCTTTTTGTGCTTCAAAATTTTTCATTAATGAAATCAATGCTTCTAAATCTTCCATGGGTAATGCATTGTACATGCTCACTCTCAATCCACCTACACTGCGGTGTCCTTTTACTCCGACCATTCCATTAGCTTTACATTCATCCAAAAATGCATTTTCTAAAGTTTTATCATCAATAGTAAAAGTCGCATTCATTCTACTTCTATCTTCTTTGACTACTAAAGGACGGAATAGATTACTTTCATCCAAATAGTTGTAGAATTTAGTCGAGCGTGCAACTGCTCTTTTCTCCATTTCTTCCAAACCCCCTTCTTTTTTGATCCATTTTAGCGTCAATAGAGATACCAAAATAGAGAAAACTGGAGGAGTATTTAATAGGGATTCTGCCTTAATATGTTCTCTATAGTCCATAATTGGCGGAATCGGACGTTTTATTTTTCCTAATAATTCTTTTTTTACCACAACAATCGTTACGCCAGCACTACCAATATTTTTTTGAGCACCTGCATAAATCATATCATATTTATCAAAATTCATCGGGCGACTAAAAATATTGCTACTCATATCCGCAATCAAAGGCACGCCGTTGCTGATGGGCTCCGTAAACCATTCCGTACCTTCCACCGTATTATTTCCTGTAAAATGCAAATAAGGCGCATCTGCAGGCACGGTGAAATCTTTTTGAATATAACTATTGTTTTTATCTTCTGTATTGCTGACAACATTTACATTTCCAAAATATTTGGCTTCTTGGATTGCTTTTCTGCCCCAGATACCGTTGTTGATATACGCAGCAGTAGCATCATTGTCCAAAAGATTCATTGGCACTTGCATAAATTGCGTCGTACCACCACCTTGCAAATAAATGACTTCATAATCATCGCCCAATCCCATCAATTCCTTGACCAACGAGCGCGCTTCATTAATAGTATCTACAAACCAATTGGTACGATGTCCAATTTCTAAAATAGACAAACCAATACCATTAAAATCATGCACCGCCGCAGCCGCTTGATCCAATACCTCTTGAGGCAATATTGATGGACCAGAATTGAAATTATATTTTTTCATTTATTTGAATACTTTAATAAAGCTGAAAAGTACGATATTTAACCGAATACTTATTTTAATGCGATTTGTGTTCTAAATCTGTAACACCTCCTGATACAGTAAATTTCATCGCTTCCGAGGATTTTACATGATCACCGACAAATTTAATTTTTTCATTAGGAACCATATAAGTTATCCCTGAAAGTGCATAAGAATGGGGCACATAGACAATTACATGATCATCCAAACCAAATACGCTTGCACTATCTTGCGTAATAAAACCTATACGCCAAATATCTGCCCCATCTACATTTACTAAAACAGGTTTATCAAACTTCTTTTTATTACCCGTAAATGCTTGTAAAAAATCTTTGACCGAAGAATAAATTAATTTAATACCTGGTGTTTTTTCTAATAGATGGTCTAAAAAATTGACCATTTTTCCGACTAGATAAGTGGAGGAAATTCGACCTATAATTAGTAATAAGGCTAGCGTAACGACTAACCCTAAACCTGGAATCCTGTATAATCCAAACGCATCCTGTTTGAATATTTGTGGGAAAAAGGTTCCTAAAATATTCGGAATAATATTATCAACGGCAGTAAATATCCACCAAACCACATAGATTGTCACCGCCAGTGGCGCTATAACAATCAATCCTTGTAAAAAATATTGAAATAGGGATCTTATTGAAAATGGACTCCTTTTCTTTGCCACAGATTTATTTACTTTTGAATGAGGTGCGAAGTTCTTTGCTTTTATACAAGCAAAAAAATATATTTTACTTTGGCAACCATTTTTAAGCAATATTGTATTTAGATCATAGACTCAAAAAAACATGCAAATAGTAATAACAGGTGCTTCGAAGGGATTAGGATTAGCAATGGCAGAGCGATTTTTAAGCGACACAAGTGGACATACAGTCATCTTATGTGCTAGAAATAAAGAATTATTGAAAGAGAAAGCAATCAATCTTCAAGCTAGATTTCCAAGAACTTTAGTACATTATTTTGGCGTAGACCTTTCCAAAAGAAAAGATATAGTTAAGTTTTCAGAAAAAGTTAATCATATTGGGACCACGGATATACTTATAAACAACGCAGGATTATTTGTACAAGGTAATACGTTTGACGAACCAGAAGGCCAATTGGAATCTATGCTGACGACAAATCTATTGAGTGCCTATCATCTGACTCGTGCCTTACTACCTGCCATGATTAACAATAAATTTGGACACATATTTAATATTTGTTCCGTGGCATCTTTAAAAGCATATCCCAATGGAGGCTCTTATAGCATCAGTAAATATGCATTAGATGGATTTACGAAAAATCTCAGAGAAGAATTAAAAGACAAGGGCATCAAGGTCACTGGAATTTTCCCAGGAGCGACCTTAACAGATAGCTGGGCAGGAGTAGATATAGACCCAAAAAGAATAATGGAAGCAAAAGATGTTGCGGATATGGTTTATACAGCTAGCTTTCTATCTGCTCAGGCTGTCGTAGAAGATATTATTTTAAGACCACAATTGGGAGATTTGTAAAGCGATTCCTTCAATTTTTATCTTCATTGTCGGCTTCATTTGGGTCGACAATGAAAACCTCTTCACTATCTTTTTTCATATAAAGTTGCTCTCTAGCATATTTTTCCATCGTGCTATTATTTTTATGCAACTCTTCCAATTGTTCTTTTGTAGAATCAATTTGTTTGAGATAAAAATCTTTACTTTTCAGAATTTTATTCAAATCATGTTTGCGTTGCAATTGTACAAAAAGATCATTTCTATCAAAAAATAAAATCAATGCCAAAAAGATACAAGTCGTAATGATGTATTTATTTTTCAGGTATTTTATTATCGTCTTTTTGTCTACCGCCATGATTTGTCCCCTTAATGCAAAGTAAATGGTTAATATTTAAATGCTTTGTATTGTGAATAATTATATTGAATTTTCTATACTTATCAACTTATCCACCAATCACATGCAAACACCTTTCCAAAATAGTAATTTGTGCTAATTGCTCATCATCGTCCCAATGCGCATACCCTAATCTCAATGCATGATAATCTTTCGATTGAAAAAGACAATAATCAGGCAAATAGACATTTTGAGCCGCAAGTGATTTTTTTAATTTGGGTAAATGAATATTCCAAGGAAATGAAATCCAAAAAGCCAAACCGCTTTTCGGAAGAATCGTTTCTATCGGCAAATGAGCTATTTTGGAGAAAAAATGATCACGTCTTAGTTTGTAGATTTTCCGATTTTTAGTCAATATTTTTTCTAATTGTTGCGATTGCAAAAGTTGTGTCATAAATTGTATTTGTCCAAATACGGGAAATAAATTTAAATATTGATACAATTTTTCCAACTCCAGAATTAGATTATTTGGACCCAAAATATATGTGGAAAATAGTTGTGCAGACACCGACTTTTCCAAAGAATTTACCTGAATCACCCAACCAAATTCATCTAAAGCATACAAACTCGGAACCGATTTATTGGAAAAAGAAAGCGCTCCTTCCGAAGAATTTTCCAAAATAATAATTTCATTCTCCTGTGCAAATTGTAAAATCGCAATCCGCTGAATGAGAGACAATTCTGATGTTGTTGGATAATGTGCTTGCGGCTCTAAATAAAGTAATTTAATCTTATTTTTTGCGTGAATATTTTTCAGAGAAGACAAATCAATCCCATCTACTGTTGTCATAGGAACGGTCTTAACTAAAACACCTTTTTGTTGTAATAGCATATTTACTTTGTACGCACCAGGATTGGTCGTTACCACGCAATCGCCTGCTGAAATCAAAACTTCTAACAACATTTCAATGGCTAGTGAAAGACTATTTACCAATAAAATATTCTCCTCTGCTATGTTTAAATTTTGCGAAGAATGGATGTATTTTAAATATTGAAAGGATAGGAATCGATAAGCATTTTGCATCTTTTGAGTAGAGGCATTTTCAAAAAACAAATCATTCTTTTTTGTAGCAAATTTTTCGAAAAATAGTCGTTCATCCAAGATCCCATCATTCCAAAAATAAGAAGCATTAGAGGGCAGCTGCTCTGTTTCTAAAATTCTATTTTTGGAAATAAAATAGGGCGCTTTTTCAATGATAGATTGTGAATTTTCAATACTTCTATTCCCAATTTCAATCCTCACATAAGACACTTTTGCGCCCTTATTGGGCAAAATTTCCACATATTCTTCTTCCGATAAAAATTCGATTGCTGCAATAATAGTTTTGCGGTGAACTTTCAACAATTCTGCTAACGCGCGCGTTCCTGGTAAAAAATCACCTTGAGCAATAGATTGATTCTGTATCAATACCATTATTCTCTGTGCTATTTGCATATAAATTGGAAAATCCTTGTTTTTCCTATCAAGAGCAATGACATCTCGAATCAATTCCAAAACCGGACTACTTTCTTTTTTCAAAACTGGATCATTTTACGTACCGGAAAGTTATACATTTTTGCCCACTCAAATGAAGAAAATGCAATTAAGAAATTTATTATTCCTCTTGTCTACAAGTTTATCTTTTTGCAAATATGCCCAAAGTCAAACGATCAAAGACTCCATCGAAGGTAAGCCCCTAGAAAATGTTGTAATTCAAGAAAACAGATTTAATACCACATTAGAAAAAGAAAATAAAAACATACAAGTTATCACTCGTGATCAATTAGATCAATTACCTATTCGATCTATCAATGAAGCTTTGAGTTATGTGGCCGGTGTCGATTTTAGACAACGTGGTCCTGCGGGCATTCAAGGTGATGTAAGCATCGATGGTGGTACATTTGACGAGACATTAGTACTAATTAACGGAGTTAGAGTGACCGATCCACAGACAGGCCACAACATGATGAACCTTCCGATCACAATGGATGTTGTTGATCATATTGAAATTATAAGAGGTGCAGCGGCTCGTATATATGGAGTGAATGCATTAACAGGAGCTATTAACTTTGTTACAATTACACCAAAGAACAATCATCTCTCTTTGTCTTTAAATACAGGAACCAATTTCAAACAAAGTGTGGAAACAACTCATGATTATAATAGTTGGGGCGGAGCAATAACCGGCAGCTGGGTACATGGGAAAAATTCCAATCTATTTTCTGCTGCACATAATAATGGAAATGGCTACCGTTACAATACTGCGTATAGTAACAATAAAGCATTTTATCAAGGAAAATACTTTACACATGAGAATGATTATGTAGAAACTATGGCAGGTTATTCTTATAATAATTTTGGAGCAAACGGTTTTTATGCACCACCTGGAGATCTCAATTCCGGAGAAACAACTTATAACGTATTAGGAGAAATTGGTTATCATACAAAATTAAGCTCTAATTGGCAATCTTATCCAAGAGTAAGTTATCGTTTTTCACAAGATGATTATCGGTATATCAAAAATCCATTAACCGCTCGGAATCTCCACAAAACACATATTTTCAATGCGGAATGGAACAATACCATTCATACAAATACGGGAGATATTGGTTTCGGTATAGAAGCTAGAAACGAACATATTTTGAGTTCTAATTTAGGCAATCACGATCGTTATAACTATGGACTTTCGGGCGAATATAAATTTGCAGACTTAGGAAAATTAGCATTGACAGCAGGTGGATATTTGAACTATAATACGGCATACGGTTGGCAATTTTTTCCCGGATTAGATGCAGGATATTCGATACTACCATCTTTGAAATTATTTACAAATATTGGTACGGGACAACGTCTCCCGACTTATACCGACTTGTATTACAAAGGCCCTTCCAATATTGGCAATCCAGACTTAACTCCTGAAAAAGCAGATTATGCAGAAGGTGGACTAAAATATTTTCTTAAGAATTTCAATGTTACTGCAAGTTATTTTTATCGTAGAATTAATGATTTTATTGATTGGACAAAAACAGATATTAATTCTGCTTGGCAACCTAATAATTTCCAAAGAATTAATACACAAGGTTTCACTCTTGCGGCCAACTACAAATGGAGTCATCCAAAAAATACAGCCTTTAAAACTATAGAAATCCATGCTTCATATACCAATCTACAACCCAAAATAGACAAACCAGCAGCAGACAACAATGTAATATCCTTATACACGATTAGCAATCTTCGTAACCAAGTTGTAGGAACGATTAGTAGCGAAATTATCCAAGGACTACAATGGAGTGTAAGTACGAGATATTTGGAAAGAATTAGCTACAAAAAGTATTTCCTACTCGACAGTAAAATCCAATATAGTTGGAAAAATAAAATCCAAATATTTGTAGATGCTACGAATATTACCAATGTGACTTATGTTGAGGCAGCGGCAGCACCACTTCCTGGCAGATGGTATAATACAGGAATTCAATTTCAATTATAGAAATCAGAAAACATAGCTTTAAATTTGAAGTAAAATTGAAAACGATGTTTGATTTTACAGATAGTTTAAAAGCGCATTTTCCCTACGTAGAAAAAGAGGAATTGGAGATTATTCAATCCCTCTTTTCGTTTGAAAAATATGCAAAAAACTCCTTCTATCTGAAAGAAAAGAGGCGATGCGAGAAACTTAGTTTTATCCAAACTGGCCTCATCAGAATATTTAAACAAACAGACAACAAAGAAATAACGCAATGGATCTGTACTGAAGGACATCTCGTTTCCGAAATTGGCAGTTTTTTGTTTGACTACGATTCTCGTTGGTCTTTTCAATTTCTCACAGATTCCGAATTATTTACAATTCAAAAAACAGACTATAATAGATTAATCGAAAAAATTCCAAGATGGCATTTCATTGAAAAACAATTATTAGCGCAATGTTTCCTTACTATGGAAAATAGAATATTTAAACAATTGGCACTATCGGCGGAGGAGCGTTATCAAGATTTTTTTCAAGATAATAGTGAATTATTTAATCAAGTTCCATTACAATATCTTGCATCTATGCTTGGCATGACTCCCGAAACATTTAGCCGAATTAGAAAAAAATCTCTACACTAAATTCTTGATTTTTATCAATCCAATCAATGCAAGTTCCTTAGAACTTTGCATATGAAATAAATATGCAAATCATGGCAAAGAAAGAGATATACACAGAAATCAAAATATATGCAACTCCAGAAAAAATTTGGAATATCTTAACCGACTTCTCAAACTATCATAGCTGGAATCCATTTATAGATCAGATTAGCGGCGAAATTTTAGAGGAGAAGAAAATACAAGTAAAAATAAATCCAGTTGGCGGTAACCCAATGCAATTCAAACCGACACTCCAACACATCGAAATAAATCATAAATTGAGTTGGCTCGGAATATTTTTATTCAAAGGTTTGTTTGACGGATTGCATCAATTTGAAATAATAGATAATAACGACAGTTCAATTCAATTTATACAAAAAGAAAACTTTAGTGGTTTATTGGTTTCATTATTCAACCTTGACAAAACTCGGCTAGGTTTTGAGGCAATGAACCAAGCACTCAAACAAAAAGCTGAACTATAAAAAAAGCTACTTTTGAGTAGCTTTTTTTATAGTTTAATTTCCCGTTTTAAGTAATCTTGTTTTCAGATTATTCTCAGCTTCTAACAATTGTGTTTCCACGGCACGGCGTTTTTCACGCCCTTCTTGCTGTATCCTCAAGACTTCATCAATGGTAGAAATAATATTATTATTGGCAGTTGTGATTGTTTCAATATCAACAATACCGCGTTCTGTTTCTTTAGCTACATCGATAGTAGTTTGTTTGAGTATCTCGCTATTTTTACGCAAAAGTTCATTCGTTGCATCCGTAACAGCTTTTTGTGCAGCAAGGGCTTGTTGCGAATGTGCAATTCCTAATGTCAAAACCATTTGATTTTTCCATAGTGGTAAAGTATTGACAATACTTGATTGGATTTTTTCCATCAAAGCAGAACTATTACTTTGTACCAATCTAATTTGCGGAGCGGTTTGCAGAATGACCATTCTAGTTAATTTTAGATCGTGCAATTTTTTATCAAATCTTTCCAATTGCTGTTGCAAATCTTTATATTCTTGGATTTTAGCTTGATCATTGGACGCTTCTGCTTCAGCTTTGATAGCAGGCAGCATTTCATTGTTTGCTTCTAACAATTTTTGATCTCCCGCTTCTATATACAAGGATAAGTCTTTGAAATATTGCTGATTTTGGACAAATAATTTATCCAAAACATTAATATCTTTCATCAAGCCTTGATAGTGCTGCTCCAATTTCAATTCAATCTGATGAATATTTTTTTCAACAGATGCATATTGATCTTTTAGTCTGCGTATTTTTTTCCCAATATTATCAAAAAATGGAAAAATGCTTTTTTTATTCGCTTCTTCATCAAAATTTTTGACATTATTTTTCAAGTCCAACAAAATATCTTGCGCAGATCCGAGATCTTGTGTTTTTACTTGGCGTAAAATCTCATCAGAGAATGCACTCACCTTATTCTGACTACTCAATCCGTATTGAATAATTCCCGTCGTATTACTGAAATCAATCGACTTTTTATAGTCTTCAATTTTCTTTTGTTCTTCTTGTGTAAAAACGGGTTTTTCATTACCATTTTCTTCTGGCGTATTGATAAGTGATAAATCTTGAAAAGCCATAGTTTTTATTTTAAATTATTTTAATAAATTTCTATTTTTTAGTTGTTGGATATATACTTCGCGCTCGGCGGAAACTTCCAAAATCGATGCATCATATAGATTCGTTACCTCATTTTCAATAGCGACAACTGCCTGATCCAATGTTTTTTCAATTTCTAATTTTGAGTTGGCGACTTTGACATTATTCAGATTAGAAGTTTGAATACTTTTATATTGTCCTAGCATATTCAAAACTGTTTGATGACGCACTGTCATTAACTCCGCTTTTTGTTCGTCTTTTTCAATGATAGCTTTGAAGCAGTTGAATATTTTATCAATATTATTTTGAACATTGCGATTTTGAATCGCATTGCGATATTGCAATAATTGGGATACATACTCCTGCGGAGAATTGACTATTTGTGGTTTCCATACAATCAGCGAGCTTGGACGCGTCACCCAGTCCAAGACCAATTCCTCTTTTAATTCCAATCTTTTTAAGTAAGATTTGGTTTGACTTAAAAGCACAATATTTCCAATCAAATAACAAGCTAAATAGGAAATAAATGTCGCCAAACTGGCAAATAAAAGCGTAAGATCAAAATGCTGTGTTTTCCTCAAAAACAAAGCCATAATCCCCACTTCCACTCCTAAGAAAATGAAACCAAGCGCCACCCACGAGCGCACTTTTGCACGATATCCTTGATCAATCATTGCAATAGGGAACAAATGAATAGGCATCGGAACGAATGCAACAATGGACAAAATCGGCCAAATCATCCTTTTCACTTCCCAACCATAACTTTTTTTAGTCATCCAACCCATAATCAAATTTAATTGTATTATGCGAAAGGAGAACAAAATCTTCCATTAATGGCAAATAACTAACACAAATGGTAATTGTATTATTATGTTTAAGAAATTCTTTTAATCAAAATGATTGAAAAATCTTTTTGATTTTTTGGCCTAGTCATTAATAAATTTTACAATATCAGTAACCAACAATTCAGAAATTGGTAAATCTGGATTATTGTATGTCGCTATATTAGCTTGTCGCTCTCTATCAACAATAGTTTTCATTATATGATTCACATTTTTTAAAATAATCAATTGGCTTTTGGAATTGGCAGCATGCAAGTTTTCCGCATCTTTTACGCCAATTTGAATGTCATTATCTCCTTGAAGAATTAATATTGGGATATTCAATTTTTTAATTTCAAATTGAGGATCATATTTAAACCAAGAAATCATATAAGGTTGGACACTTGGGCGAAAAAGGGTATTTAAACTTTCTGGAATATTTGATACTAGCTTTCCATGTTTTAACGAATCAATAATAGGAAAGCTGTTTTTTTGAACAATCAGAGGTTGACTCGATAGTTGGTTTTTTAAAATTTCATCTGCTGATTCTCCTGCGCCCGCCATGGAAATAAACATATTAGCATTTCCAATTTTTGCTGCAATCATTCCGATTAACGAGCCTTCACTATGTCCAAATACTATGACTTTGGAATATTTATTTTTTGAGTTAAGTAGTTTTATCCACTTAACAGCATCATCAATGTAATTATTAAATCTCACATCTTCCTCCTTCGTACCAGATGCGATACTCGCTCCGACCCCACGTTTATCATATCTTACAGAAGCGATATTATGATTAGCTAAAGAGTCAGCTAAATATTTTAATGAATTATTACTCATAAAAGGATTATTACCATTTCGATCGGTAGGTCCTGATCCTGCAATTATTAAAACTATAGGAATTTTATGTGCCATTTTTTCTGGCTCAGTTAATGTACCAAATATATTACCCGTTGTAGTATTTAACTCAATATCAGATTCTTTCATTTGACTATACAAGTTTGAATTAAAGATTAATACGATTAAAAGAAGGAACCATTTTCTAGACATAATTTATAGTTTTATTTGAAGTAAAGTGTAAAATTGTATACTAAAAAAGTAATTGATAAATAATGGGAATTTTAGTTAATATTTCACCTAGAACAATGATCAAAATAAAAGATAACTTTAGTTTCGTTCCTGTAAGATTAAAACAGACTTTGTATGCATTGTATAGTAATATAATATGCAGAATTGTACCAACTATAGAAATCAAAGCAAGCATTAATATTTTGCCGAAGTCAATATTTAACAAATTGGACGGTGTGACATTTGTAGGAATTAGATTTGGGAAAATGAATGCCATCAGAGGTGCAATAACTAAAGGAATTCTTGCAAAAATAGTAGTGCCCAATAAATCAATTGCCCTTGGCCAACGACCGGCACCACAGAATAAAAATCCTAAACAGAAGAATATACACGTTAGTAACCAACCTATAATTTGATCGAGTAAAAATCTCGTAAAAGGAAAATAAATTGGTTTAGAAAAATGTATATCAATCAATCCATCAAATCTGCAGAAACTAAAATAGCTCAAAAGTGTAGTTATTGCAAGAAATAAAATACCAATAATTAAAGTTTTTGCTCCTGCCAGATAGTAAAAAGGTGTTAGAATTTTATTCTGAGTCATTTCTCCAGTTTTTTAATAATATTATCTAAATAGTTTCGCACAGTTGGATAGCTTAACTGCATTTTCTCCGCCATAATTTTAATATTCCCACTATTGATCACAAAATCTAATACAAATTGGCTTTCTTCAGGAGTCAATTGCAATAATGGTGGCAATGGATATTGACCCGTTACGGTGGTTCCACAGGAATTACAATTGAGAGTCTGCACTATGAGTTGATCGCCGCAACTTGGGCATATTTTCGGTATCATATTTTAATAAAGTTAAAAACAAATTTAATTTTATTAAAATATTTTTTAAATAAATTTAATCATTTGTTACTTTCCCTTGATGAAAAGTAACAAATGATTAAGTCGTTCTAAGGCAAACAAAGCGGTTTCAAATTGCTTATTTTTTTAATAGCATTTATCTTTATAACAAAAAAGACTGATTAATAAATTTATTCGGAAGTCGAACCAAACGTCAGCAATACAGCGAAAGTAAAAATATAGCGGAATGGCGTTTTGTGCAATTTAAGCTCTAGAATTTCAGCCAATTACTAGCACAAAACAATGCCTGAAGCGTATATTTTTACGGTGCGTAGCATTCGCCTTATTGCGGACTTGATTTTTTGGTTCTTTTTTATCAAGAAAAAAGAACATATCCAATAAAAATAAGGGAACAGTAAGACTACCATTCCCTCTATCATCAAATCAAAACCAATATAACTATGCAGTCACTTCATCAATCAGATAGAAAATCGATTTAAAATTAATCTCACTGTATTCACTCATACCAATCTCACATGGACGATTGGTAGAATATCCTTCTGTACAAGACGACGGGATTTGTTCTTTCAAATGCCTTTGACCATGTGCATTCAATTCAGGAAAAGTAAAACCTCTATCACCTGCGAAACCACAACAATTAGTTTCTATCAACTTCACTTCCTCTGCGCACATTCCAGACAATTTAACCAAATTATCCACCATCCCAATTTTCTTGGCAGAGCAAACTGGGAATACTGTAGCAATTGCTTGTTTGTGTTTTACTTGGAGTTGAGGCATCACAAATTCCAACATAAATTGAATTGGATCATAGACCTTTAAAATATCCGATTTGAAATGGTGCAAACTTGTATAATAACAGGAGCTCATATCATATACGATCGGCCATTTCCCATTCTCGCTTGCAGTCATTAAATCTGCTTCCAAATTATCAGAAAGTTTATTTCCTTCCTCCACCAAACCCTTACTACTGAAAGGCATGCCGCAACAATGACTATTTATATTTTTTGGATAAATGATCGTAAATCCGGCTTTAGTTAACAGCTTTTCGGTCAATTGCACAAGGTTCAAATCCTTTTTATCATAACCTTTATCCTTTCCCATACCACGATTGATACAAGAGGCGAAATACACCACTTTTCGTTCTTGACCAGCATTGACTATGTCTTGTTTAATTTTTTGTCCACCTTTTGGCGTGTAAGGATTCCATTGGGGAATAGCATCACCCGATAATTTGCGTAAGCCGCCAGCGATTCCTCCCATTATTTTATCTCCAATAATACTTTGTACACCACCAACAATATTCAAAGCGACACGCATTCCTGCTGTTGTTGCTCCCATATGATCGGCAAATTTATCAGCGATCTTTTTCTCTTTATCCGAAGCTAATTGTTTGCGTAAATCTTTTACATACAATCCTGTATCAATTCCAACTGGACATGCCAATCCACACAATCCATCTGTCGCACAAGTCTCATCCACCGTGTATTGCGCATCTTTTTTAAATTGTTCGAGTCGCTGTGGATCTTCACCCGTTTCTTGCAAACGCGTAATTTCTCGACCTACAACAATACGTTGACGAGGAGAAAGCGTCAAACCTTCCGCTACACAACTTGATTCGCAAAAACCACATTCCATACATTTGTCTACAATCTCATTAGAGGCGGGCAATGGTTTTAAATTTTCTAAATGAATTTTTGGATCGTGGTTGATAATCACACCCGGATTGAGCAAATTATTTGGGTCAAATATTTGCTTGATGCGCATCATGATATTATAGGCAGCTTCGCCCCATTCCTGCAAAACAAAAGGAGCCATATTACGACCTGTTCCATGTTCTGCTTTCAACGAACCTTCAAATTTATCCGCAATCAAATCTGCTAATTCGTCCATCATATCCGCATATCTTTTCACTTCGGACGCTTCCGAAAAATCTTGGGAAAATACCATATGCAAATTTCCAGCCATCGCATGTCCGAATAAAGTAGCATCATGATATCCGTATTTTTTGAAAATAGCTTTCATCCCTATACAAGCTGCAGCCAGATTTTCTACCGGAACAGCGACATCCTCAATTATACAAGTCGTGCCCGTTTTACGCAAACCACCAACTGTTGGCAACAAACCTTTTCGCGCTTCCCAATTGAAAGCATATTGCTTAATATCTTTATCCGAACGCACAAATTCAAAAGGATGCGAAGTCGGAATTTCAACAATCGCATCACGTACTTTTTGTTGATTTACAGCAAGATCCGCCTCTTTTTCCGTCTGACATTCCACCAATAAAACACAAGCAGATTCGGGTAATGTTTTGAAATAAGCTGGCGCCATCGGATGCGTTTCCACAGACCGAATACTATCGCGATCCAACAACTCAACTGCTGCGACAAAGGATTCTTTTAAAAGAGGAACGACGCGACAAGCGTCTTCAATCGTATTGAAAATCAACATCGCGCAGGATTTGTACTTAATATCCACCACCGTCTGATACGTGATATCAGAAATAAATGCCAATGTTCCTTCCGACCCAATCATCAAATGCTTGATAATGTCTATTGGATCCTCAAAATCGACTAATGCATTGATGCTATAACCAGTGGTATTTTTGATTTTGTATTTTCGGATAATCCGCTCTTTTAAAACCTCATCCGAATTAATGGTATTTTTTAAATCAATAATTTCTTGAAGTAAATCAGGCCTATTTTTGGCAAATGCCTTTCTTGAATAGGGATCAGAGGTATCTAAAATAGTTCCATCCTGCAATACGATTCGAATATCTGCAATTGTACGGTAGGTATCTTGTCGATTGCCGCAGCACATGCCACTTGCATTATTTGCAGCAATACCGCCAATTAAAGCCGAACCGATAGACGCTGGATCGGGACCAATTTTTCGACCATAAGGTTTTAATATAATATTCGCTTTCGTTCCCACGATCCCAGGTTGAAAACGAACACGCTCTCCTTTTTGATCCAAAACTTGATACTGTTTCCAATTATGCGAACAAACCACCAAAATAGAATCTGTAATTGCTTGTCCCGCCAAACTGGTACCACCAGCCCGAAAAGTAACTGGCAGTTGCAATGCCGCCGCTTCTTGCAATACCGACACGACCTCAGATTCATTATGCGCTTGCACAATTATTTTGGGTAAAAGTCTGTAAAAGCTTGCATCCGTTCCGTACGCCAATATTTTTAATGGATTGGTTACTAATCGATCTTCGGGTACAACACGAGCAATTTTATTTTTAAATTCTTGGTAAGTAGCAGGTAACATATATCATCGCATTTATTCTGATGCAAAATTGGAATATTTCTATTAACAAGAAATGTATTTTTTTTCCTAAAAATGGTACAATTTTCCGAATACAAATTTCATTTTAGCAGAAATGTCTACAAGAGAGAATGCAATTACGTATAATCTTTTAGATTTGCTGAAATTTTAATCTAGGCATGACATCAAATAAAAAGTGGATTCTATTATACATTCCCGCATTCTTATGGGCTGTATTGATATTTCTACTACTGACATTACCTCCACAAACATTTGAGGATGAATCCGTTTCTGTCATTCCTCAATTTGACAAAATCGTTCATGCTGGGTTATTTGGCGCCATGGTTTTCTGGTTGGCACTTCCACTAGCTAAAAGATACAGTTCATCGAGCAAAATTTTGATTTGGTTTACTATTGCTTCTTCTTTGTATGGTTGTGCGATGGAATTTGTACAAAAATATTGCACTTCTGATCGCGATTTTGATGTTTGGGATATGGTAGCGGATACCGTCGGGGCAATTTTATCCTATTTCTGTATGCGTTACATATTTAACCAATATCAAAAGAAAAAAAATATCCAAATCGCTTAACGCTTTCTCTCAATTAATTTCTCTATAAAAATGAAACTTAAATATACGGCTTTTATTATCCTCATCATTTTGGCATTGGATCAATTCATCAAGATTTATGTAAAAACTCATTTTTACATGGGTGAAGATGTGCGCGTTTTGGGTAATTGGTTCCATTTACATTTTATTGAAAATCCAGGCATGGCTTGGGGTATGAAATTTGGTGGGGATTGGGGTAAAATTGCGTTGACTGTTTTTAGATTGATTGCCGTTATTTGGGGTACATTTTACATTAAGAAAATTGTCAAAGCAGAGATGCAACGAGGCTTTATTATCTGTGTATGTTTAATTTATGCAGGTGCCGCTGGGAACTTGATTGATAGTATTTTTTATGGAAAAATATTTAATGTCAGCGATCCTTATATGCAAAACATTGCGACTTTATTTCCCAAAGAAGGCGGTTACGCTGGCTTTTTACATGGTCGCGTGGTAGATATGTTTTATTTCCCTTTGGTCGATACTATTTTACCCAATTGGGTTCCGTTTATGGGCGGGCAAAGATTTACATTTTTTGATCCTGTCTTTAATTTAGCGGATATGTCCATCTCTACGGGAGTGATTAGTTTGCTTGTTTTTCAAAGCAAATTTTTCCCAAAAAAAGTGGAAAATAACGCCGTGTAAATTCATTTCCCTACAAAAAAATTTAAAAATTGTTTTCCAAATTGGCATAAATAATATATGGACAGTTTGTTCAGTTGTTCGAAACCATTATTTTTGCCGTCTTATAAAAATTAAGTAGAACAAATTATGTCTGTTATTCAAAAAATTCAAGAGAAAGGTGCCTGGATAATTTTTGTCCTCATCGCTCTTGCACTAATTGCCTTTATCCTAATGGACTCTTCCTTTAGCAGAGGAAATTTATTTTCCAATACGACTACTATCGGAAAAGTAAATGGAGTAAAAATTGAAAGAGCTGATTTCGAATCCCAACTTGATCTTATCCAACAAATGCAAGGTCAAAATGCTGCTCCACGTGATCAAATGATCGGTCAAGTGTGGAATTATGAAGTACAATTGACTGCATTACAAAAACAATATGACATTTTAGGCTTGGCCTTCACATCTGGCGAATTGGACAATGCTTTGTTTGGTAATAATCCGCCTCAATTTATGCGTCAACAATTTACAGATCCTAAAACAGGAATGTATGACGTAAATATGGCGAGACAACAATTTGCCCAAATCAAAAAGAACTTGAATAATCCACAAGTTCAAATGTTTGAAAAAGCATATATACAACCTTTGATCGACCAAACTTTGGCACAGAAATATCAAACATTGATAACTAACGCTACTTATATTCCAAAATGGTTGGCCGAAAAAGAAACTGCGGACAACAATTCTGTAGCTAGTTTCTCTTATGTAAATGTTCCTTACACAACCGTTCCTGATGATCAAGTAAAAGTTTCTGACGACGAAATCATGGCGTATGTAAAAAAACATGAAAAACAATTCAAACAAAAATTTGAAACTCGTAGTATTTCCTATGTAAGTTTCAATGCTGCAGCTACAAAAAGTGACTCAACAGATATCAAAAATCAATTGATTCAATTGAAACCTAATTTTGCTAGTGCTACAGATGTTAAAGCATTTTTATCTGCTCAAGGAGCAACCGTTCCCTATTATGGTGGCTATATCGGTGGTAAATCTATACAAGATCCATTCAAAGATTCTATTTTCCATGTTGGTGTTGGTAATATCTACGGACCTTATAATGACGGACAAAGTTTTGTTTTAGCGAGATTGGTTGCTGAAACGCCAATTGCAGATACAGTAACCGTTCGTCACATACTCGTTGCAACACAACAACAAGATCCAAATTCTGGTCAGTTGACTCCAGTAAGAGACGATAGTGCCGCCTTGAAAAGATTAGACAGCGCGATTGCTGCCATCAATCAAGGAGCTTCATTTGATTCTATTTGTGCAAAATATTCTGACGATCCAGGATCTAAAGGAAATGGTGGAAAATATGAAGATTTAGTTCCAGGTAAAATGGTCCCAGAGTTCAACGATTTTGCATTTACAGGAAGTGTGGGTGAAAAGAAAACAGTAAAAACAACGTACGGTTATCATTTTGTAGAAATTCTTTCTCGTAAAGGAACTGATATGGGGTATAAAATTGCCTATCTAGGTAAACCAATTGAAGCAAGTGCAACAACCATTGATAAAGCAAGTAATGCAGCTGCCCAATTTGCTGCAGTTAGCCCAGATGCAAAATCATTGATTAGCAATGCTGAAAAATCTAAACTGAATGTTATTCCATTAGCAAATATTCAAGAAAATGATTTCAACGTAGGTCAATTAGGTGAAAATAGAGCATTTGTAAAATGGATTTACGATAATAAAGTTGGAAATATTTCTGCGCCAACACAAGTCGGAGATTTATACATTGTAGCTGCAATTACAGCGATTCACAAGCCAGGTTTGCCTGATGCGGCATCTGCTCGTGCAACAGTTGAGCCTATTGTTAGAAATGAGAAAAAAGCTGCGTTGATCATCAACACTAAATTCAAAGGTAGTTCTCTTGCTGATTATGCAAAATCAGCTGGCGTTCAAGTATTGAATGCGGATAGCATTTCATTCTCAGGTAGCTTTATACCAGGTATAGGAAGTGAACCAAAAATTGTTGGTGCTGCATTCAATAAATCTATGTTGAACAAAACAACTATTCCATTAGCTGGAAATAGCGGCGTATTTGCTATTCAAGGTAAAAATATCAGTGCAGTTGCTACTGGTGGCTCCCCTGATCAAATCCGTCAGTCATTGAAACAATCTTTACTACAACAAAGTGGTAATAGTGCATTGAATGCATTGATTGAATCTGCAGACATCAAAGATTACAGATCCAATTTTTATTAGTAGAAGAAGATAATCATACTTCAAAAGCGTTAACGAGATTTCGTTAACGCTTTTTTTATGTTTGGAAATACTAACTTTGATATCCAAAATCAGCATGGATATGGCAGAAGAAATAATTAATAAGATTGCGTTGAGTGGCATTCAGACATTGGATTTGGCTAAATATTATCCTGAAACGTCCAATCTCATTACGTTGGATCTCAAAGGATATTTATTTATGGAGATGATTTTAAAAGAAAAAGATTTCAGAAAGCAATTATCCGAAAAAGATTGGAGCGAGTATGATGGGAAGATTGTTTGTATCATTTGTTCCGTTGATGCGTTGATTCCTCATTGGGCATACATGTTATTGGCGTCCTATTTAAAAGCCAATGCAAAAGAAGTTTTTATCGGTACGCAAGAACAATGGATAGAAAAAACAATTCTTTCAAATATTGAAAATCAATTAGAAATAAATGATTTGGAAGAAGTGCGTGTCGTAATCAAAGGTTGTGGAGATAAAAATATACCCGCTTCGGCTTATTATAAAATCACAGAATTACTTTTACCTGTAGCAAAAAGCATCATGTACGGAGAACCTTGCAGCACCGTTCCCGTATTTAAACGTAAATAGCAAATTAATATCGTTTATTTACATCTACATTGATTAAATTTGCGCACTTATATCATGGAAGAAATATTAGAACAAATTGCCACGCTTAAAAATGAAATAAGCGCCGCAACTGCAACAAATAAAGACGAAATAGAAGCCTTCAGAATTAAATATTTGGGTACTAAAGGAATCGTAAAAGCTTTGATGGGCGAAATGAAAAACGTCCCTAATGAGCAGAAACGTGCTTTTGGTCAGACAATGAATGAATTCAAATTGTTGGTAGAAGATAAATATAATTCACTTAAAGAAAGTGAAGAAGATTTAGAAAATGCTGCGGGAGATGAAGATTTGTTTTTACCTGGACAACAAATTCCAGTAGGAACAAGACACCCGATCAGTTTAGTTAGAAATCGTATCATCTCTATTTTTCGCAAATTAGGATTTGCTGTTGCTGAAGGTCCCGAAATTGAAGATGATTGGCACAATTTCACGGCGATGAATCTTCCAGAAGATCATCCAGCACGTGATATGCAGGATACTTTTTACATTCATCAAAATCCGTCTTGGCTTTTGCGTACGCACACAAGTAGCACGCAAGCGCGTACGATGGAAAAACAAAAACCACCTATTCGCATTATTTGCCCAGGTCGTGTTTACCGCAATGAAACAATTAGCGCGCGTGCACACTGTTTTTTCCATCAAGTAGAAGGTCTATATGTAGCAGAAAATGTGAGTTTCGCGGATTTGAAACAAACTTTATATTTCTTCGTAAAAGAAATGTTCGGACCAGATGTGAAAATTCGTTTCCGTCCATCTTATTTTCCATTTACTGAACCAAGTGCGGAAATGGATATTAGCTGTTTAATCTGTGGTGGCGAAGGTTGTAATGTATGCAAACATACAGGTTGGGTGGAAATTTTAGGTAGCGGAATGGTACATCCTAATGTTTTGGAAAACTTTGGTATCGATAGCAAAAAATATACAGGATTTGCCTTTGGAATGGGTATGGAACGTATATGCCAATTGAAATATCGAGTAAATGACTTACGCTTATATTCGCAAAATGATTTGCGTTTTCTAAAAGAATTTTCTGGAGCGCTTTAATATTAAAATGGTTGTCAATATTAGACAACCATTTTTTTTGCGTTATATTTATTGAAATTTAAGGTAACGATGGACAGTTTGCTCTTTTTAGAATATTTATACGTTCCGATTATTATTGGATTTTGTATACATATTGTCCTCAATACCAAAAACACTAGTAAGACACTCGCTTATCTTCTATTAGTAATTTTCCTACCACTCTTAGGTATTATTATATATCTACTTCTCGGCATCAATCAACGTAAAAATAAATTATACAGTCGAAAATTATTGGCAGATCAAGACATTGACAAAAGTATCACCGATTATTTTCATTCATTAAATACCGCAGCTTTTCTTTCCCAAAATGAATCCTTATTACGACAAGAAAAAACAGCAAGATTTGTAGCAAAAGATTCGTTCAGTCCTGTGCTACTACACAACGATGTCAAAATTTTGAATAATGGCGAACTTACCTTTCCTGAAATATTTCATAGTATTGAAAAAGCGAAATCACATATTCATATAGAATTTTATATTATTGAAAATGACCAAACTGGCAAACAACTAAAAGAATTACTAATAAAGAAAGCACAACAAGGTATCCAAGTAAGAATTATTTATGATGATTTTGGAAGCATGGGCATACGTAATGAATATGCGGAGGAATTACGCAAATATGGTGTTGAGATTTACCCATTTATGAAATTAAAATTTGTTCAATTTGCAAATAGAGTAAACTATAGAAATCACCGCAAAATTGTTATTGTTGATGGAATCACTTCTTTCGTTGGAGGATTGAATATTTCAGATAGATACCGCAATGACTTAAACAGTAAACAACATAGTTATTGGAGGGACACACATATTCGTATTGATGGACTAGCAACTTATTCATTACAAAATATATTTTTATGTGATTGGAATTTTGCCGCAAACCAATACCTCACGCCTAATGAAGACTTTTTCCCGCAAATAAAAGAGAAGTCAAAATTTAACAAGACAATTCAAATCGTCTCCAGTGGGCCAGATAGTGAAAACCCAACAATTATGTTTGCTTTAATGCAAGCGATAGCTAGTGCACAAGAGGAGGTATTAATCACAACTCCCTATTTCATACCCTCATCTTCAGTTCTCAATATCTTAAAGATTTCAGCAATTAGTGGTGTCAAAATAAAAATTTTAGTTCCATTTCATTCTGATTCTAAAATTGTAGGTGCTGCAACTTCTGCATATTTTGATGATTTACTAGATGTAGGTATTGAGATTTATCAATATAAAAAAGGATTTATACATAGTAAAACAATGGTTTGTGACCGGGAAATTGCAATCATAGGAACTGCCAATATGGACATTAGAAGTTTTGATTTAAATTTTGAAGTCAATGCCCATATATATAATCCAACGATTGCTCAAGAATTAGCAGCTAATTTTTATGATGATATCAATAATGCCGATAAAATAAATCCTGCCATTTGGAAAGAAAGATCTGTATCTGAAAAACTAATCTCCAATATTGCAAAACTTTCCTCCTCTTTATTATAAATAAAAAGAACCGCTCTGAAAAGAGCAGTTCTACTACAAATCGGTTTAAAAATATCTTAGACAAGACGCTTCGTTCCGTTTGCTAACCTATGAAAAACACCTAATTTTTAATAACCACTAGGTAAATTTAAAACCAAGTAGATTATTATTTATTTTTAAATTACTTATTTCAATTAGAGAGAAACAAAATTAATAAATTAGATTAAACTAAAAAATATTTAAATATAAATATTTGCATATTTTTTATTTAGGTTACCCAAAATTACTAAGCATAAAAATAGTACAATAAGAATCAAAGTTATTGACATTATAATACATATAAAATTACTGCTATATGTTTCCTAAAAAAATATAAAAAAGCCATTAAAAAAGTGTTGGTCAATTATCTCCAGTAAATTTCAGTATAAAAGTATTAAAAATTTAGCTCATCCAAAAATATGGTTTTATAAAAAAATATCGACTCCCATAATAAAAGTTAAAACTATCAACGGAATTCGATAATTTTGATTGTAGAATAGATAGGGAACGTACATTTGTGGCTTATTAATTTATTTATATGAAATTATTCGTTGCTGGACTACCTCGTGATTTTGACGATGTAGATTTTAAAGAAATGTTTGAGTTATACGGCACTGTTGCATCTGCAAAAGTGATTATGGATAGAGCAACTCAAAAGAGTAAAGGATTTGGTTTTTTGGAAATGCCTGTAGACACAGAAGCGAATAGTGTTATTACTACATTGAATGGTGTAAAGATGGCGGGCAAACCATTGGTTATCAAAGAAGCAACCGAACAAGCAAGCGCTCCACAAGGCCCAAGACAAGGTGGATTCAGACCACAAGGTCCAAGACAAGGTGGCGGTGGTAATTACAATAGACCTAATGGTAGATCTCAAAATCGTTATTAATCTACATGGAGCCTAAAAATATCTTCTTGCTCATCGGAGCAATATTTGGTGGTTTCGCTGTTATACTTGGTGCATTTGGCGCGCACTATTTCAAAAAACTAATTTCGAAAGAGCGATTAGAAAGTTTTGAAACTGATGTAAAATACCAAATGTATCATGCAATCGTCTTATTAATTGTAGGAGTTGCACTCCCACTCAATACTTCCAGTCAGATATGGGCTTGCCGATGTTTTGTGATCGGCACAATTCTGTTTTCTGGAAGTATTTATTTTTTAAGTTTTGCCGATTATTGGAAGAAAAATCTTAAGTTTTTGGGACCTATAACTCCTTTAGGTGGTTTATTTCTCATAATTGGCTGGGGTAGTCTAGTAGCCTATTTTCTCTAATTTTGGAGAAAAAACGTCACAAAATTCATGTATTCTTTAACTTCACGCACACATGAATCGTAAAGACTTTCTAAAAAATACAAGTTTAGCTTTTGGTGCTGCAGCACTTTCCATTTCTACTAAAGCAAATACGCTTACTCGAAAGAAAATCACAATTCCTCCTTATTTAAAATCAGGCGATACGATCGGAATAACTTGTCCGGCAGGACATATTTCATTAGAAGAAATACAACCTTCATTGGAAGTAATGCAATCATGGGGATTGAAAATCCTAATTGGTGAAACGGTTGGCAAAAAATGGGGCACATTTGGAGGTACAGATCAAGAACGTATTGAGGATTTTGAAAAAATGCTTCGAAATACAAATGTCAAAGCGATCATGTGTGCTCGAGGTGGTTATGGGATTGTTCGAATAATTAATGCTATAAATATTAATCTTTTGGAAGAAAATCCTAAATGGATTATTGGTTTTAGTGATGTAACGGTTTTGCATAGTCACATCAATAGCAATCAGCGTATTGCGACGATTCATTCCAAAATGTGCAATAGTTTTCCTGATGTATGGCAGACGGCAGAACAATTACGCAAAGACTCCATTATTTCCATACAAAAAGCGCTTTTTGGAGAGGCTGTTAATTATAATATTTTACCAAACTCTTATAACAGGATTGGCATCGCAGATGCGGAAGTAATTGGAGGCAATCTACGCACAATAGAAAACTTAGCAGGTACCATATCTGAAATCCAAACAAAAGGGAAAATTCTCTTTTTGGAAGAAGTTGAGGAGCCGATGTACAATGTAGATCGTATGTTTTGGAATCTAAAGCGTACAGGAAAATTAGCAGAATTGAAAGGACTGATCATCGGCGGATTTAAAATCAAGCCTGACGATGATCCTGCAGATGCTTTTGGTTTATCCATGTATGAAATCATTTTAGAAAAAACGAAAGAGTACGATTATCCGATTTGTTTTGATTTTCCAGTCGGACATCAAGTAAATAATTTTGCTATTAAGTGTGGCGTGAAACACCATTTACAAGTATCCGCATCCAATATAGTTTTTAAAGAAATACAATAATGAAAGAGCTCATTTTACCTCCATATTTGAAACAAGGTGACACGATTGGAATTGTTTGTCCATCAGGCTACATGCCAAAGGAAAATGCCGAAAATTGTATTCTTTTTTTGGAAGAACAAGGTTTCAAAGTCCAAACTGGCCCAACACTTGGAGGTCAATTTCACTATTTTTCAGGTACGGATCAAGAACGTTTGGATGATTTACAAAGGATGTTGGATGACACCAACATTAAGGCGATATTATTCGGACGTGGAGGATATGGTATGAGTCGTATTATCGACAGGTTAGATTTCTCCAAATTTAAAAAACAACCCAAATGGATCATTGGCTATAGTGATATCACCTTATTGCTTTTGCATCTAGAAAATAAGCTGCGAATTGCATCTTTGCATGCACCCATGGCGGGCGCATTTAATAAAGAAGTAGCATCTGAAACATATCGCAATTCTTTACTTCCTGCAATTACTGGGGACCGATTGAAATACAAAATCGATGCCGAACCGTTAAACATTTTAGGCAAATGTCAAGGAGAATTAATTGGAGGTAATTTATGTTTACTAGCGCATTCTTTAGGAACACCTTCTGCACCAAAAACAAAAGGAAAAATATTATTTATCGAAGAAGTTGGCGAATATATTTATGGCGCTGATCGATATATATGGCAATTGAAAAGAGCCGGTTTTTTCAAAAACTTAGCAGGTATTATTATCGGAAGCTTTTCGGATATGAAAGACACAACCATACCTTTTGGCTCGACCATGGAAGAAGCAATTTTGAATGATTTAAAAGAATATAAAATCCCCATTGCTTTCAACTTTCCGGTTGGTCATACAGAGCGAAATGTTGCATTGAAGGTCGGCGTCAAATTCAAATTAGACGTTCAAAAAAAAGCTACCACATTAGAGGAACTATAATTCTGGAAAAAATAAAGCGTGTTGACTTCCTGTTTGAAAGTCTCTCCATATTTGATTTAGTAATGTATCATGATGCATTATGGTCAAACCACAATATGGGAAAAGCATATTGACAATGTCCCGGCATGTTCTAGCTAAAGATTGCGCAGATTCATTTACATGAGAATAGTCGATATCTAATTTCTCTGCAACTACATCCTGCCAAGTTGATTCGACATTTGTAAATAATTCTTGACGGACATTTTCTAATTGACCTTCCAAATCCAATACAATGGAATTCAAATGCGCATTTTCTGAAAGAAGATTACCATCTTTTCCCTTTTTTATAGAAAAATATTTTTTGCACTCTTCTATAAAGTGAATCGTCATGCCTGATAGATTCGCACCAACTGTCGCCCCCGCCAATGGATGAAATGGATATCGATACAATGCAGTATTTATAATTGGATGATTTTCATCAATGGCAAATATTCTATTTTTAGGTACTTCATTTTTCACTAATTCAAATGAATGTCCAGCAGATGCGACCAAACCAATTTCGCTCCAACTACTAGAAATCCCAACTTCATTTTTCAAAAAGCAAAAAGATTGAATAATTTCTGAATCATTTTTGGAAATACAATTCGCTGTAAAAACGGTAGCATCTGGAGCGCCACTCGCATATTTCCAATTACCAGAAATTTGGTATTCGTTCTCTAAGGCTTCAAAAATACCCGTCGGTGCACCACTTCCAGCCAAACAAGCTTTGGGATTTGCAAAAATCAATTTGGCAAAATTTTCATCCAAATAGCCACCAAACCAGCCGGCACCACTACATAATGTAAATACCCAACCAGCCGAACCGTCTACCCAACCAATAGCTTCTTCAAAGCGAACAATTTCTGGCAACGTCCATTCTAATCCACCATATATTTTGGGAACCAATGCAAGAAACCATTTTTGGGAATAAAAAAGAGCTAACTGTTTGTCAGTTAGCCTTTTATTTTTTTCTGCTTGCGCTGCATCTGTTCTGATTATTTCAATCCATTCTTTTTTTAGCAATTCGGATGGATGATTTGCAATGTTCAAATTCATTAATTTAAAACGCTTTTACTTTTTTCCGTAGGAATCTTCGTTTCTTTTAGCGCAGCATAACCACCCAAAATATTATGGATATTATGAAATCCTTGTCTTTTGATTAAAGAAGCTGCAATAACACTTCTGTAACCGCCAGCACAATGCAGATACACATTGAACAATTCTTCCATATCTGCCAAATATCCAGCAGGATCAATCAATTTATCCAAAGGAATATTGTCTGCTTTTACAACATGTCCTTCTGCATATTCACTTTCTTTGCGTACATCCAAAATAATCAAATTATCATCAAATTGGTAATCCATAGCCACTTCGTCTGCCGGTATATTGACAACCAAATCAATCTGCTTTCCAGCATTTTTCCAAGCGTCAAATCCTCCTTTCAAATAACCACCAAATTTTTCAAAACCAACTCTCGCCAATCTTGTCGCCGTTTCTTTTTCCTTACCTTCATCTGTCACCAATAATAGCGTCGCGTCAAACGGCAATAAACTGCCTGCCCATTCTGCAAATCGGCCATTCAAGCCTATGAAAATACTTGTTGGGATAAAGCCATCCGTAAAATCTGATTCATTTCTTGTATCTAAAATGATTACATTTTCCTCTTTAGATTTTACTTCAAATGAGTCTACATCCAACGCCTGTAATGCGTTTTCCAACACAGAATCCAAAGAAGCATATCCTTTTTTGTTGATTTCAGCATTGATCGGAAAATAAGCTGGAGGCGTAGAAAGACCGTCCGTTACATTGGAAATAAACTCACCTCTACTTTTAGATAAGAGTGCATAATTGGTCTCTTTTTGTTCGCCTACAGTACTAAATGTTTTCGAACTCAAACTTTTTCCACAGCTACTTCCCGCACCGTGTGCAGGGTAAACGATCACATCATCTTGTAAAGGGAAAATTTTTGCATGCAAACTATCATACATCAATCCAGCAAGATCCTCTGGCGTATACAATTCACCTTTTTGGGATAAATCAGGACGACCAACATCTCCAACAAACAAAGTATCACCCGTAAACACAGCATATTCTTTACCATCAGCATCTTTGAGAAGATAGCAAGTACTTTCTAATGTATGTCCAGGTGTATGTAAAACTTCTAGGGAAATATTTCCAATAGGAAAAGTCTGATGATCTTTTGCGATGATGGCTTTGAAGTTGGGCTTCGCATCCGGACCGTAAACTATTGGTGCTCCAGTTGCCTTACTCAAGTCCAAATGCCCACTCACAAAATCTGCATGAAAATGTGTTTCGAAAATATACTTAATCGTTGCGTTTCTATCTTTTGCCAACCCAAGATAATTATCAAGATCTCGCATTGGATCGATAATTACCGCTTCGCCATTATCCTCTATATAATAGGACGCCTCACTGAGGCATCCTGTATAAATCTGTTCTACGTACATAAACTTAAGATTATTCTACGCAAAATTACGAAAAAGATAAGCGACCAAAAAGGAATTAATTTATTTCAAAAGATCACCTACGAATCCATTGATTTCATCAATACGTGCGTAGTTTAAAGTGTAGTAGATAAATTTTCCTTCTCTTTGCGTATCCACGATATTGGCTCTACGCAAAATAGCTAAATGTTGAGAGGCTACGGACTGTTCGATTCTCAATTTGATATAGATTTCTGTTACAGTCAACTTCTGCTTTTCATCAATCAATTTGATAATCTGTAGTCTTAATTTGTGATTTAAAGCTCTTAATGTCAAAGCTGCTTTCTTCAATTGAATAAAATCAATGGAAGTTTCTGATTTCGACTCTGGATTTTTTAATAAAATCTGCTGTTGTGACATAAATAGTTTTTGTTTTTTAAGTGCAACTAATTTGTTGACGTGGGTTTTGCTGTTGTATAAAATTCTTTGAAATAATTAGGTTGACTGTAAGCGACATCACTAAAATCTGAAATAGCAAATTTTGCTTGTGCCAACGTATTTACTTGTGAGACATTCATAGTTACGTCTAGAAACTGAGCATTAGCTTGCACATTTAAAAGTGGTTTCAATTTAGAAGCACCATTGCCACTAAAAAGCAACTTACCTTTCTCAAGCCAATTATCCCAATAAGTTGCTTCTAATGTAATAGCTTGTATATCTGTCAATAATTCTAACTCTTGATTATAAATCGCCGTAAAAACATCCAAACGTCTTGCATCGATCATCGGACAAAAAAATAATGCATCTCCAATATTAGAAACATAATCTTCTTTTGCCGCCAAAGCCATTGCTTGTAATGTATTTACAAGTATTAATGGTTTGTTTTGAGCATAGCAGACACCTTTGGCAGATGCCATAGCGACTCTTAATCCAGTATAACTGCCAGGACCTTCTGTTACTGCGATTGCATCCAAATCTTGGAATAAAACTCCAGATTTGTCTAAAATTTCAACAACGGCTGGTTGGATAAATGAAGCGTGGTCTCTCTGTTCAAAGTTTTCTAAAATGTCAATTTTCTCGTTATTTCTATACAATCCGACGCTCGCTCTATCTGTCGATGCGTCTAATGATAAAATCAAAGACATTTTGATAATTGATAAGCTCTAAAAATTTATATCTTGTTGTTTCTTAAACAACCTAAAAGTAACAAAAATAAATAATATGAGAAAAATATTCAATTCTATTTGAAATAAATTAATATTACAGCACTTTTGAAAGAATTAAATAAAAAAATCATGGCAATTGAAATAATAAATACGAAAAATGCGCCGGCGCCTATCGGACCATACAATCAATCTGTAAAAGCTGGAAATTTTTTATTTGTAAGTGGACAGATTCCTTTAGACCCAATTTCTATGGAATTGGTAAATAAAACGGTGGACGAGGAAACGCATCAAGTATTTAAAAATATCTTAGCAATTTTGAAAGAAGCAGGTGCCACTTTGGACAATGTAGTTAAAGTAACAGTTTTCTTAAGCGATATGTCCCTATTTGCTCAAGTAAATGAAATTTATGGTTCATATTTTACAAAAAATGAACCTGCTCGAGAATGTGTTGCTGTCAAAACTTTACCTAAAAATGTAAATGTCGAGATTAGCGTTACTGCATATCTAGATTAATCTTATAGAAACGGGACTTTCAATCCCATTGAATTCCCGTTTCTTTTTTATTATTACTACCAATTATAGCACAACTCTTTTTATAAAATAAATATTGGTAACGTGTTTTATTTTTTTGCATAAACATTAATGCTTGACTGTAGCTCCAATTTTTTCCAACACAAAACAATACGGTATCTGCTCCATCTAACTTCTGTTGATCAATTATTTCAAACCCTTCAATATTTTTTTTCAGAATAGATTCTGCTGATTCAAATATGGACGAATCTCCCATAAAACAAATCGTTTTAGGATGAAATGAATTAGTATTTGCAACCTTATTACCTAATCTTTCAAATAATGCACGTCCTTTAACTGCTCCATTTAAAAAGGATTTAAATAATAATTTATTCCAATTTCTATAATATTTCGCTACATATAAAATCATTGCCTCGTAGAAAACTTTTACATGCTTGGATTTATTCTGCTTGGTACTCTCCCCTTTAAAATGCAAGATAGATTGCGTACCCAAATAATAATTGCAATAACCTTTCAATATTATTTGTTGCGAAAGATCAATATCTTCTCCATACATGAAAAACTGTGGATCAAAACCACCAATAGACTTCACGACAGTTGTCCTCGCCATAAAAAAGGCTCCCGCAATAACATCAATAAAACAATCAGAATCCTTTGATACATTGCCCAAGGCATATTTATTAAAGAAAGCTGAACTAGGAAAAATAGTCGACAATCCTGTTAATTTCATCAATGACACAGAGAAAGTAGGTATACTTCGTTTACTTTCAGACAAAAAACAACCATTGCCATCCAACATCTTCACACCCAATCCTCCAATAGAAGCATCCAATTCAAATTGTCTAATACAACTAGTTAGAACATTTTCTGTTATGATAGTATCAGGATTTAGAAATAGCACAAGATCACTACTTACATATTTTAAAGCTTCATTATTTGCCTTACCAAAACCTACATTCTCTTTTAGGTAAATAAATTGGACTTCTGGAAATTTTTCTTCCATTAATACGTTATTTGGCAGAAATGTAGCATTATCAACAACTATAATTTGTACTTTATCCATATTATTGTCCACGGATAGCAAAGAATACAAGCAATGCTCTAAAAAATAAGGGACTTGATAATGTACAATAATAACTGATAAGGATAAAGCCATGTATATAAAATCGTTTAAAAATAGATAATCATTATATTAACGTAAATAAAAGTGCAAGATTTTGTTATAATTTATAAAATATCATAGATAATTATTAAAAATTAAATTTTCATTAATTCTTGCCTTATTTTTGATATAACAAAGATTTTGCAAATAATAATGAGGTGTTTTTTCGCAGAAATGAAAATAATGCATTAATTTGTCTATTTTTGCGCCCCATTTGGCATAAGTAATAATCAAGTTGCGTGGAAAACTCCAATTTGTTATTTTAAAATTAGTAAATGAGTAATACTCTTTCATACATACATCCAGGAGCAAAAATTGCTCAGAATGTACAAATTGATCCTTTTTCTGTTATACATGACAATGTTGAAATTGGAGAAGGTACATGGATTGGCAGTAATGTAACCATTTTTGGAGGTGCACGAATTGGGAAAAATTGTAAAATTTTTCCTGGAGCTGTAATTTCTGCTGTTCCGCAGGATCTTAAATACGCAGGAGAAGAGACTACTGCGGAGATCGGCGACAACACAACAATCAGAGAATGTGTAACCGTAAACAAAGGAACTTCAGATAAATGGAAAACAGTTATTGGTAAAAACTGTTTGATCATGGCATATGCACACGTTGCACATGATTGTATCATTAGTGACCATTGTATTATAAGTAATAGTACCCAACTTGGAGGACATATTACTGTAGATGAATGGGCTATTATAGGAGGCAGTTGCGCATTTCAACAATTCACCCATGTAGGTGCTCATTCTTATACTGGTGGTGGTTCTTTGGTTAATAAAGATATACCTCCATTTGTTAAAGCGGTAAGACATCCAATTAGTTTTGGAGGGATAAATGTAGTTGGTTTAAAAAGGAGAGGTTTTACATCCGAACAAATTAACTTGGTCATGGAAATCTATCGTTATGTATATAACCGTGGATTGAATACTTCTCAAGCTATACAATCTATTGAGAGTGAATTTGCACAAACGGAAGTACGTGATGAAGTTTTGGAATTTATCAGATCAAGTAAATTAGGAATTATCAAAGGTGCACCGATGTCCCTTTTGGGTGAAGAGCTCACTGCAGATGCAGAATAAATTTAGTAGAATACTAGAAAATCTTAATAATTAAAAAATAAGCGACTTAATTAAGTCGCTTATTTTTTAATATCTCCGGGACTAGTACAAATAAATAGTTTACTAGAATTCTCTGCATTAGTAACTTTACCTTCCAAGATACTTTGTCCCGTATCACCAGGATCATTTCCGTGTCCTAACGGCCAAGTACCCTTTGTATCTTGTATTTCAATACCAGATATTGCAGCAATACATAATCCAAAATCTGTACAATTATTTTTGTTCAAATGATACTTTTTACGACTATATTGCCTTACCATTTTGATGATCAATTTGAATTGCTTATAAGAAATAAACTTTCCAACTGTTTCATCCCAAAGATGCAAAGAATCATTTTTAAATGTAGAACTTGTTCCTGGCATTAAAGGTGTCGCCGATAAAAAGTTGTCTTTATCTGGATAAAAGCCAAAGGTTCTAGAGACAGACTTCCCATTGGGTTCAAATTTCACCA
Organism: Rhizosphaericola mali; assembly: GCF_004337365.2. Classification (GTDB taxonomy): domain Bacteria; phylum Bacteroidota; class Bacteroidia; order Chitinophagales; family Chitinophagaceae; genus Rhizosphaericola; species Rhizosphaericola mali. The sequence continues at coordinate 3,574,813 of NZ_CP044016.1, forward strand.
AAGTAATAAACATGTGTCCCACATTATTAATCAATCCAAATTGCTTTCTTTTTCCAAATTCCGGTTGTTTAAGATGCAACATAATTCCATAAGCTAAACCTTCCTCATCATCTTTAAAAGGAGCTAATAATTTTCGATTCGTAATAGTTTTAGACCTAACATCTCTAGATTTATTTCTTAACAGAATGGTGTCGTTTCCAAAAACAAAGGCCGCGTTTTTTTCAACAGAATCTTCAGAAAAATGCTCCGTTGGAAACTCTAAAAAACTGCTATCAAAGGAGTTATGAAACTTTTCATTAGACATACTTGCGTCATCAAACGCAGAAGCTAGAGAAAAATATTTTAATGCCAATGGATAATTTTTATAACGCGCCATTAACACCGCAAGATTATAATAGGCTTTGTTGGATATCCATTTGATGCCCTTTGTTTTTTTAGTATTACTTATGTATTGAAAAAAAGAATTGATTGCATTTGGATCCATTTTTTCCACGGCAATCTCTCCTGTAGAGATTGAGTCTAAATCAAATGTAATTTTAGATAAAGGCGTCAATCTTTTGACCGAATCATTCACAACAATTATAGACCCAGAATCAAAAGTTCGATTGGGTCCACTCCTTTGGCTATAGGAACTAATTGCCGTAAAAAAACTAAAGAGAAAAAATATGATTTCTTTGAGGTTCATCTCTAGCTAGAAAATTATCGCGCAAAGATACTACTTAAATTGTTTTTTATAAATACTGCAATTCTAATGATTTTCTTAAATAAATTTTGAAACAATGTTTCATTATTTTATTTTTGCAACTTCATATCAATAAAACAATTAATGAATTTTAAAAAACCAGTACTAATTTCTTCTTTCCTTATAATAATGCAAAGTGGATTTTCACAAAAAAACACGACTAACCCGATAGATATTTCTGGAAAAGTTTTAGATATTTCAAACAATCTGCCCATCAGAAATGCAACCATACTCATACATGAATTAAATATTTCTACGCTAACCGATTCCTTAGGGGAATATCATCTGCATGTAAATAAAAAAGGGATGTATCTTTTTGAAATTTCAGCATCAGACTTTGCATCAACGGCAGAAAATATCCAGGTAAACAACGACATTTCAAGAAATTTTGCGATATCCCCAAGCGTATTGGAACAAAATGCCGTGATTGTAACGGGAGTTGCAGCTGCTATATCAGCCAAGCGCAATCCACAACCAACCGTTTCCGTTTCCAAAAAAGACTTATTAAGATCAACGTCTACTAATATTATGCAAGCAATTGCAGAAAATGTTCCAGGTGTTTCAATTTTAACAACGGGACCAGCGATAGCCAAACCATTTATCAGAGGATTGGGATATAATAGGGTTTTAACGATTAATGATGGGGTGCGTCAAGAAGGCCAACAATGGGGCGACGAGCACGGAATTGAAATTGACGATTATAGCGTACAAAAAGTAGAAGTTTTAAAAGGACCGGCATCATTGATGTATGGAAGTGATGCACTTGCAGGTGTAATAAATATTTCCTCCCAATTACCGGCACCAGAAGGAACCATTAATGCCAACGCAACAAGTGAATATCAAACGAACAATCTTTTGCGTGGTTTTTATGGAAATATCTCAGGAACCAAACATGGCTTTAGTTTTAACGCATACGGTTCGTATAAAGGAGCCGAAGATTACCGAAATAAATATGATGGACGTGTATTTAACTCCAAATTTTACAACAAAAATTATGGAGGCATGTTGGGTTATCAAGGCAATTGGGGACATAGCCGTTTACTTTTAACCAATTTTGATCAGCATATTGGCATGGTAGAAGGGGAAAGAGATGAAACTACAGGGCAATTTATCAAAGACCTTCCAGATGGAGAAACTGCGATTGCTACGAATAGTGATTTCTCTAAAATCAAACCCGAAATTCCTTACCAACATGTCAAACATTTTAAGGTAACTTCAGATAATCAATTTAAAATAGGACAAGGTTCTTTAGATGCGATTATTGGTTGGCAAAGAAATCAAAGACAAGAATTTGGTGATGCTGCAGCATTTTATACGCCTGATGCTTATTTTGATTTAAAAACGTTGACTTACACATTCCGTTATCATTTACCCTCTATGGGAAATTGGAAAACAGTTGTGGGTACAAATGGAATGCAACAAAATAATAAAAATCGTGCTGAGGAAGTCTTGATTCCAGATTATAATTTGTTTGACATTGGTGGTTTTGCAGTAACTCAATATATCAAAAACAAATTCACGTTTACAGGTGGTTTGCGTTATGATACAAGACACGTACATGGAAAAGAAATGTCAGATCCAGATGATCCTTCTGAAACCAAATTTCACAATTTGAGCAAAAATTTTTCTAACGTTTCTGGGAGTGCTGGAGTCAGTTATGAAGTAAGTAAATCAACTGTATTAAAATTTAACATTTCTAGAGGTTTCCGAGCACCAAATATGGCTGAACTAGCAAGTAATGGTGCACACGAAGGGACTTTGCGTTACGAAATTGGAAATACCAATTTGAAATCAGAAAAAAGTTTGCAATTTGATGGTGGCGTGGAAGTGAATACAGAACATATTTCCTTAAATGCTTCCTTGTATTATAATCATATCAATGATTTCATTTTTTACCAAAGAGTACAAAATGCTGCTGGAGGCGACTCCACTATGGTGGATGAAAATGGAGGTACAATCAATGTGTATCAATTCAATCAACATGATGCGAATTTATTCGGCGGAGAATTTACTATAGATATCCATCCACATCCTTTGGATTGGTTGCATTTTGAAAACTCCTTCGCATACACGCGTGCAAAATTTACCAATGCCATTGACAATTCGAAAAATATCCCAGACATTCCAGCGGCACATTATGTGGCACAATTAAAAGGTAATTTTTTAAAAGAAGGAAAAACAATCCGCAATCTGTATGTGGGCGTAACCAGCGATTACACATTTGCACAAAATGACGCTTTTACAGGTTTTGATACCGAAACAAAAACAGGAGATTATTGGTTGGTAAATGCATCTGTTGGTGCAGACATTTCACATAATGGAAAAACGATGTTTAGTATTTTCTTAAATGGAGAAAATTTGGGTAATGTCGCTTATCAAAGTCACCTGAGTAGATTGAAATATTTAGCTACGAATAATGCAACAGGAAGAATGGGCGTATTTGGAATGGGCCGAAATTTTAGTATAAAAGTGAATGTTCCACTTACTTGGAATTGGTAATTCACAGGCAAATTTTAAAAAGATTACAGCGAAAGCGATATAGTAGAGTATTTGCACTTTCAATTTGAATCAAATTAAATAATTAACCATGTATTTTTTGAATATATTTTTTTTAAAAAAATATATTCAAAAAATAGTGTGAACTAAATTGATATAATAAAAGCCGCTAAATAATACTAAGGAAAAGTCTAATATACATTTTTAACAATGTATTTTTTTCTTGTAAGTATACGGATCAAATGAAGATATTCTAGTTGATGAAAAAAACGAGCATATAATGACCACAATTAAAATAGTTCCTATTTATGGACTATCAACCAATCATGTAATTTTTTTCGAATAATGACCTCAACAATAAAAAGTCTGATCACACTCGTAATCTATTTTTCACTAAACCTAAAGCATTGTATACTTTAATTTACTGTCAAATTGGCAACAAATGGGTGTGTTAATGTCGAGTCGTTCACTACTATTTTATTAAGAGTTGAGTCTGCAGATGTATATGTACCTGATCCAAATTGACTAATATTGGATGGATATAACTTAATCTGCGTATCATAAATTGTCAAAGTATCACTATTGGATAAAAATAAAGTATCTGCATTAAAAATGGCATAGGCATTAATAGAAAACGTACCTCCTTTATCGACGGTAATAGGTAATATAAAATAAGAATTAGCACTATCATATGTTACCCCTTGTACAAAAGTGCCATATTGAGTAGCATATATTGTGCTGTCTGTATTTTTCACCTCAAAACTTGCCAATCCACTAGTATCAGTAGTATTGATAGGATCATAACTTTTATCCTTTGAACAACTAATAACCAACATCCAAAATGCAAAAATTGCAACTATATATTTCATATATGCTATATTAATATCTTGTAAATAACGACAATTTATCGAAAGAAATTGCAATATTAAGGTAAATAAAAAAGCAACTTCTCTCGAAGTTGCTTAATAAGGAATAATCTTATATAATTATTTCGTATTTCCAGAAACATTCAAAGTTAACTCTATATCTTTACTGATTGCCCAATCTGCAGGATTGGTACCACTAGCACCATATTTCAATCCCCAAGATGTACGATCAACCGTGAATTTTGCTTGTAAATCAGCTTTACCATTCGCAACATCGATTTTAGCAGGGAAAGTTACGTTAACAGTAGAGTCTTTGATTGTCATATTACCACTTACAATATTAGTAGCGCCAGCTAATAAGCTCTTTGCTTTAGTAGAATCGTATGGTTCAACTTTAGTGATAGCAAATTTTACAGTAGGATATTTCGCTACATCAAAGAAATCTGGACTTTTCAAGTGACCTGCAAGTTCTTCTGGTTTTTTGTCCGCCTCTGTTACAGAAGTGGGATCAACGTATAATGTATTCAAATCAACAGTGAAAGAACCAGCAGTGATAGCATCATTTTCAATAGAGAAATCTCCACTTGCAACTTTTAATGTCCCAAAACGTGGAGCTAAACCACCTTTATGTGTTGCTCTCCAGCCAATTACACTATTAGTTGTGTCCACTGAATAATCAGTTCCTTTTGCTGCAGTTACTGTTTGTGCAGAGGAGGTTGCTGCTTCATCAGATTTTGGAGTACTGTTACAAGCAGATAATGCTGCTATTATGGATAAACCTAAAAATGCTTTTTTCATAATTGTTTCAAATTTTAATCGAAGGTAAATATTTTATTTGTTACAACAAATAAAGTTGTATTTATTTTTTATAAAAAAAGCAATCATTTTGTTAAAATGATTGCTTTTTGAAAAGATTTTATAGTGAAATATTACATTTCCATACCACCACCTTGGTCTCCACCTACTTCTTTATTATTTTTCCTTTTAAATAAGTTGGCATCCATTTTACCAAATCTCCAACTAAAGTTCAATCTAAATACCTGTGGATTGCTCAACCGTTTTTGATACTGTTCCATGTATGCGGTTTCTGAGAATGTTTTATTGTAATTAGATCTGAATATATCGTTCATAGATGCTGTAACTGAGAAAGAATTTCCATTTTTTCCTTTCCAATCCTTTTTCAATGCAGCGTCCACAAAGAATCTTTCTCCAATATAACCTTGTGCAGTACCCAAAGAACTGAAATTAAATCCACCTCCATTTCTACCACCTGAGCTACTAGAACTACTACCTCCAGAATTAGGTAATACTGTTTTTCCGAAATATTGAATATTCGCTTGGAAAGTTAGCCCCCATGGTAATTTGTATTCATTATTCAACTTAGCATTCCAACTTACACGTTTATTGGTCGTTCCTAATTCCGTATTACTTGCATCAATGACCGTTCTATACAAGTTAACATTACCAGTTACTGTCCATTTTTTAGTTGCTGCAATGCTATTGGTTAATTCCAAACCGTAAGTATAGCTGTGATTTGCATTCATATATGTATTTACCAAAACGGAATCAGCAGTATTCCCTTCGGATGGCTCCGTGTACTGATAATTGGTAATCATATTAGAAGTGTAGCGCATATAACCAGTCGCTAAGAAATTACCACTATGAGAATAGGTTTTATTATAGGATAGTTCATAATTACTTGTAAACTCCGGTTTCAAGTCTGGATTACCTGTTGAGATATTGTATGGATCAGAATAGTTATATATAGGTAACAATTGGAAGAAGTTAGGACGATTAACTTTTCTGGAATAGTTAAATTGTAAACATTGATCGTTTGGTAAAGTATATGTCAAGAATAAACTTGGAAATATATTTACAGGAAACTTAACTTTAAAATTTGTCGATGCGGAATCTATTTGATCGGTATTCATTAACACGTTTGTACCACTGTAGTTGGAATTTTCTGCTCTAATGCCAACTTGGTAGCTGAAATGATCCCCAATTTTAGAAGAAAACTGAGCGTACGCTGCTAATACCGTTTGTTGATAATTATATTTACTAGATATTGCACTTCTAAATACGGGATCTTCCAATCCACCTGTACTATCAGTAAATTGACGGCTATCACTATATACAGTTTGATGCTCTGCTCTTAATCCCGCTTCAAATTTTGACTTATCAGACAATGGATTTTCATAATCAACTTGACCAATCCAGTCTTTATGGCGATTGATCATATTCGTATTTAAGGTTAACGCAGGATTTCTAACATCCGTAAAATCCGGATCATTATAATATTGCGTTAATATATCCGTAAATCCATTACCATTGGCACTGTTGTATTGAAAATTAGCTGTCAAATCATGATTGTCTTTATCACCAAATGAGTGTTTGTAATTAAACTTACCGTTATAATTGGTAAAATGCATTTTGGATAATGAATTTAAATTGCTGTATGCAAATGGTGTTGCACTTGCATTCGTTCCATCAATGGAGTCAATATGCTGAGGTTGATCATTACCCATATGACCATCAAAAATACCACCACCTAGGGTGAATGTATTTTTATTATCCATCAAATAATCCATGGATAAATTACCGGTCATCATTCTAAATGTTCTTAATCCACTACCATCTTGCAACAAAGTAGTGTTGTTGTAAGTATTGGTACGGTCCAAAGTATTTGTACTTTTATTTCTTCTGCGCATATACATCGCATCTGCTGTCAAATTAAACTTACCTTGTCTGTAACTGAAATCACCGCCTAAGTTAGAACCCCAACGTGTATCCCCACCGGCACGAAGACCACCATTATATCCAGTCTTCTTATTTTTCTTTAATACGATGTTAATAATACCGCCGCCGCCGCCAGATGCGTCATATTTGGCAGAAGGGTTGGTAATCAATTCTACTTTATCTATCAAATCAGAAGGAATTTGTTCTAATGTCAAGGTTGTAGGCATCCCATCGACATAGATTTGTGGTGTAGCATTGCGCATCGTAACGTTACCATCTATATCTACATTTACCGTAGGAATGTGTGATAACAACTCTTGAGCTGTCTGACCTGTATTAGCAATATCTCTGTCTGCATTAAAAATTTTACGATCTACCCCCATTTGAAAAATTGGTTTAGTAGAACTTGTTACTGTAACTGCATTTAAATCAGTCGCGGATTGCGTTAAAGCAATATCTCCAAGGTTTTTGTCAGCTCCTCCCCCCATTATTGCACTAGGGTTAAATCCTCCTTGACCTCCATTATTATTACCAGCTACAGGTTTTGCACCCATTCCACCAAACGAAACATCTTGATTCGAAACGGTATAACTTAAAGCATTTACGGAAAGTTTTAATTTTTCGTGTGTAGGAAGGTCATTAAATTCAAAATCGCCATTACTACTCGTCATAACGGTAGTTAACAATATTTCTTTTGGTAAGTTCGTAGAGCTATCAAATATGGATTTGAATAATTGTACACTTGCACTACCAATCCCTTTATTCGTCGTAGCATCTACTATCTTGCCGTATAAATGGCCATTTTTGGCATCTATACGGTTTTGAAACTGAGCCTTGTTAGGCGCAGCTTTCGTCGTATCTTTTTCCTGAGCTTGAATCGTTGCTATAGATATCATGGAGACACTCAGCAACAGAAAAATTTTTTTCATATCAATATTTATCAAGTGAGATGAGAAAACCACCGCTATTTCTCATTCGAAGTGCGAAGATCTATGTTATATTGGAATCCCTCCACATTACTTCGGTAAAATTGCTTAGTTTTTAGGCAAATGAAAAGGACTTTAGGATTAGTGGTAAAATAACAATTTGAATGGATTTTTTTAGTAAATCACCCATACAAAAAAAAGCTTTGATACTGATTATCAAAGCTTTTTGGGAGAATGGAGGGTCTCGAACCCTCGACCTTCGGAACCACAATCCGACGCTCTAACCAACTGAGCTACAAACTCCATAAGGGGCTGCAAAAATAAGCGATAAATTTGATCTGCAAAATATTTATGCAAAAAATTAATAAGAATCTTTTAAACTCATTAACATCGAGATAAAAAATTTAGCTTAATTTGGCAGCGTGGAGTGTTTATTTTCGGACAAACTAAAAGCTAATCTTTTTACGACGAATAATACATTACCTTTCAAATATTAAGTTATAATGCTACAAAAACTGGAAAAAATTATGTTAAGCAAGAGAACGGTCCCTTTTTTAATATTGGTGATGTTAGCAGGGGTCTTAGGCTCGGTCAGTTGTAAAGGAAAAATGAAAGAGACCGATACTACAGTACAGCAACAACAATTATTAATGTACATCGGCATGGTATTAGAGCGCGACCACTATAGTCCCAAACCGATTGATGATGCTTTTTCTAAAGTAGTTTTCGATAAATATATGTCTTCAATTGATAATCAATTTTTAAAAGACAATTTTTTACAATCCGATATTGATAGCCTTAAAGGTCTGTATTATACCAAATTGGATGACGAAATTCATGGTACTGCTAAAATGTCTTTCTTCTTAGCTGCAGTAGAGGTTTTAAATAGAAGGTCTAAAGAAGTAGATAAATTCTATAATGAAATTTTAGCTAAACCATTCAAATTTACGGATGACGAAACATACCAAAGTGATAAAGATACGAACTCCATATATAAAAATTCGGGATTGGAAGTTTACAAAGATCAAAATAATATTTATCCCAAAAATGATCAAGAACGTTACGATGTTTGGCGTAAGAAATTGAAATACCAAACATTAACTCGTTTTGTTGACTTACAAAATCAAAGAGATAAAGCAGCAGACACCTCTTCTTTAAAGAAAAAATCAGATGCTGATTTGGAAAAAGAAGCTAGAGAGGCCGTTAAAAAAATGATGGATCGTGCCTTCAAAAAATCAAAATCTGATTTTGATGAAGAGCAACAATATTCCCTTTTTGTAAATACAATTTGCAAAATTATGGATCCTCATACCGATTATTTCCCTCCAATTGAAAAGAGAGAATTTGATGCGGAAATGGGAAATAGTTTCTTTGGTATCGGTGCGCAATTACAAGAAACGCCAGATGGTACCATCAAAATTGTGGATATTCTAAAAGGGCTACCAGCTTATAGAACTGGTAAAATGAAAGTCAATGACGTTATCCAAAAAGTTGCACAAGGCGATGGACCTGCTGTTGACATTAGCGGATACTCCATTACAGATGCAGTGAAATTGATCCGTGGAGCAAAAGGATCTGTAGTTACTTTGACGATGAAACGTGCAACAGACGGTACAGTTTATGTACTTTCTATTGTAAGAGATGAAGTAAAACAAGATGAGTTGGCTGCAAGAAGTGCGGTTATCAATCAAAATGGTAAAAAAATCGGCTACCTATATTTACCTGAATTTTATAATGATTTCAATAATCCTAACGGTGCAAAATGTGCGGTCGACGTTCGTAATGAGATTATTAAATTAAAAAAAGATAGTATCCAAGGTCTTGTTTTTGATTTACGTTCTAACAATGGAGGTTCTTTAATGGATGTAATTCAAATCGTTGGATTATTTGTCCCACAAGGACCAGTTGTTCAAGTTAGAGACAGAAATGGAAAAGTAGAACAATTAAAAGACGAAGATAAAGATGTATTATATGACGGCCCTATGACAGTTATGATTAATAATCTAAGTGCTTCTGCTGCAGAGATTTTTGCCGCAGCCATCCAAGATTATCACAGAGGTGTGATTATCGGAAGTGATAGTTACGGAAAAGGCACTGTGCAACGTCAGATGATGCTAGGTAAAGCAAATGAAAATGGTGATCCAGAATTTGGAGCATTAAAACTTACTTTCCAAAAATTTTACAGGGTCAATGGGGGTTCTACACAGAGAAAAGGAGTTGTACCAGATGTTGTATTACCTGATCAATATTCCATTTTGAAATTAAGAGAAACGGATGCAGAATTTTCCTTACCATACGATAAAATAACACCAGCTAGTATTACTTACTATACGCCAAAATATGATGCCGCAAAAATTGTACATGCTTCTCAAACAAGAGTGAATGAAAATGCGATTTTTACTGCAATTCAGAAAAACATTGATTGGTTCAAGAAAAATGAGGATAAACCTATAAGTCTTAATTTGATCAAATACAAAGAAGAGCGTGCTGCAATGTCCAAAATCAATAATAAAGACGATAGTTTGTTTATCTTAAAACAACCTTTATCTGTAAAAATTGCAAGCGATGATTACAATAAAGTATATAAAAATGATGATTCTGCAAAAGGAAAACGCTATCAAGATTGGTACAAAGCTCTAGGTAAGGATGTATATATAAAAGAGGCTTCTAATACAATTTTGGACATGATCTCCACAAAATTAGTCGTAACAGAACCGAAAAAGAAATAGGTTCATTTTTTTAGATAAATTTGTAAAATGATCCCTGCTTTCGCGAATATTTGAGAAAGCAGGGATTTATAATTTAGAATATATGAAGAAAGAAAATACAAATGAGCTCGTTTTTAGATTTTTATCTGAGCCATCAGACGTAAACTTCGGCGGTAAAGTTCATGGAGGTGCCGTGATGAAATGGATTGACCAGGCAGGTTATGCATGTGCTGCAAATTGGAGTGAAAGCTACTGCGTAACAGTTTATGTAGGAGGTATTCAATTCTACAAACCAATTGCCATTGGCGATTTGATCGAAATTAAATCAAAAATTATATACACAGGAAAGACAAGTATGCATGTAGGCATTGATGTGTATGCAGGCAAGCCTCAAAGTAAAGAATATGTACAGACCACACATTGTGTTATCGTTTTTGTAGCAGTTAATGAAAATGGCGCGCCTATTCCAGTAAAAAAATGGACGCCTGAAACAATATCTGATAAAAGCTTAGAAGCATATGCACTGCGATTAATGGATCTAAGAAAATCCATTGATGATGAGATGAAAAAACAAGGAAAAATCTAACACATAATAAAAATAATTATCTATCAATTTGGTAGACTAAATATTTCTTTACACCTTTGTCGTCCTTTTTTATTAACAAAATGTTAATTCAATATTTTGTTCAATCAAAATTCGACAATTATGAAAAGAAAATTTAAAATCCACATTTTTGTAATGAGTATTAGTATACTCCTTTTACAAAATGTGGCTTTCAGCCAAAACACCTCCATTATTCAAGGTGTCGTGAAAAACACAAGCGGTCAAGTATTATCTGGAGCCTCTATCCAAAGTGGGAAAAAAATTGCGACTTCAGACGAAAAAGGAATCTATCATTTATCCTTATCCCCTGGCGAGTATTCAATAAGCATTAACTTAATAGGTTTTCAAGATCAAAAAAAGAAAATTACATTATCAGAAAATCAAGTTATCAATTTAGATTGGGCACTTTCAACAGATACTACGAGCAATCTAAATAATGTAGTAGTTATCGGAAGTCGTGCCGCTCCTCGTACCTCATTGACCTCCCCTGTTCCAGTTGATGTATTTGATATTAAAAAAATTGCCTCCTTAGGTGCGCAGACGACGGTCGGACAAATATTAAATTATGTAGCACCATCTTTTACATCTACTTCCCAATCATTAGGAGATGGAACAGATGAGGTAGATCCTATTTCACTAAGAGGGTTAGGTCCTGACCAAGTTTTGGTTTTGGTAAATGGGAAAAGAAGATACACTTCTGCCTTGGTAAATGTCAATGGTACATTTGGCAAGGGAACAGTAGGTACAGATTTGAATGCCATTCCCGTTGCAGCTATTGATAGGATCGAAGTTTTACGTGATGGTGCTGCCGCTCAATATGGAAGTGATGCCGTTGCGGGTGTGATCAATATTATTTTGAAACATAATGTAAATCAGTTCAACGCTTCCGTAACTGCCGGTGAATATGCAACGCGTGCAAAAGCTTTGAATGAAACTTTCCATGATGGACAATCTAATCAGATTGCTTTGAACTATGGAATTCCATTGACCTCGAAAGGTGGATACATCAATTTTTCGGGATCATTTGATTATAGAAAACCAACTAATCGCGGAGGTATTTACACAGGAAGTATTTACAATGCTTATGGTCCGGATAAAACTGCCGCTGGTGCATTGGTTGCACATGACCAAACGGATTCATTTTTAAATGCAACAGGAACAAGCAGAAGGGATTATAGTTTGATTGTCGGACAGTCAAGGATTAGAAGTGGTCAATTTGCTTATAATGCTTCTTTGCCTTTAAGTAATAATGCGACTTTATATTCCTTCGGTACATTCGGCTATAGAAATGGATTGGCGGCAGGATTTTACCGTTATCCAAATGATACAAGAAATATTCCGTCTATTTATCCATTGGGATATATGCCTTATATCGGAACGAGCATTTACGATAAATCCATCGCAGTGGGCATAAAAGGAAAAACGAATAATGGATGGAATGTTGATTTTAGTAATACATACGGTCAAAATCAATTTGAATATCATGTGCAGAATTCACTTAATGCTTCAATGGGAACAAATTCACCTACTTCATTCAATAATGGTGGTCCAAAATTTTCTCAAAACACAGTTAACCTCGATTTGAACAGAGATTTTGATTGGTTATCTGGCGTTAATTTGGCATTTGGTGGAGAATATAGATATGAACATTATCAATTGATTGCTGGAGATGCAAATAGTTATACTAATTATGGATTGGCAGATAGTGTTGGCGTAAATGCGAATGGTACACCCATTTTAGTTTTGGACCCGAATGGATCTTACAATACATTATTTGGACGAGATGGCAATCCAGTACCTGGTGGTTCTCAAGTATTCTCAGGATTCCGACCAGCGAATGCTGCCAATGCGACTAGAAGTGCAGTTGCCGGTTATGCAGATGCAGCAGTAAATTTTACGAAAAAATTCCTTGTCGATGGAGCTATTCGCTATGAAAATTATAGTGATTTTGGTTCTACTTTAAATGGAAAATTATCCTTCCTTTACAAGTTAACAGAAAATCTTTCCCTGAGAGGTTCCGGTAGTACAGGCTTTAGAGCACCATCATTACAACAAATCTATTATGCAAATACCGCTACACAATTTACCAATGGCGTTGCATACGAAGTAGGGACATTTACCAATGGTAGTCGTGCCGCTAAATTATTGGGAATTCCATCTCTCAAACCAGAAAAATCCAAAAGTGTTAGCGCGGGAGTAACAGGAAGATTTGGAAAATTCACAGCTACTGTAGACGGATATTTCACAAGAGTAAATGATCGTATAGTGTATACTGACCAATTTTCTGGTAGCAATGCTGCCGGCGCTTCTGCCGCAGATCAAGAATTGTATCAAATATTAGCACAAGCGGGAGCGCAAAAAGCACAATTTTTTGCCAATGCAATTAATACAGAAACCAAAGGTATTGATGCGGTATTTTCTTATACGGAGCATCTCGGAAAAGGAACATTCCGCGCAGATCTTTCTGGTACAATTTCTCAAACGCAAAAAGTCGGACCTGTACACGCGTCCGAATTGCTGAAAGGAAAAGAAAGTACGTATTTCAGTCCAGCAAGTTTAATTTATTTGACCAACGCAGTACCTAAACAAAAATTAAATTTAGGTTTGAACTATAACATATCTAAATGGATTTTCTTTGTTAGAAACAATTATTTTGGAGGTGTTACGGAGCCAGTAACTACAGTTGCAAATCAACAGTTTTATAATCCAAGATGGGTAACGGATGTCTCCATTGGTTACCAAATTATTAAGGAAGCGAAAGTAACTATTGGTTCTAATAACGTATTCAACGTGTATCCAGAAACGATTAATATTGCTGCGAATAGTAATAGTGGTCAATTCGTATATCCAAGAGCAACAAGTCAATTTGGATTTAATGGTCGATATGTTTTTGCAAGAGTTGAGTTGAGTTTATAGTATTTGTATACACAAGTAAAAGCCGTCATTACAAAGTTAGTGGCGGCTTTTTTGGGATTTAAATTTGAAAAAAAATATGTTATTTATAAATAAAAAATGTACTTATTGAAATTTTAAATATTCGAAGCGTACTATAAAATGACTTTAGTTGCAAGCTAATCCGTGATGATTTATTCAACGATTAGTTTGGACGTATAATTTTTGCCATTCGCTATTATTTTTACAAAATATACACCTTTTGTAATGTCGGAAATGTTTAAATTAAAGACATTTGAATTCTTTGGAAAGGTAAAATTTTTAACTACAATACCATATAGATTTATCAATGATCCATTACCTCCGTTTATAGTTGGAAGTTTAAGGTTTGCGATGCCATTTACTATAGGATTGGGGTAAATGACAAAAGTATTATTGGTATTTGGCAAATAAATGCTCAATATATTACTCCAATTATTATTCCCATCCATATCAGTTTCTTTTAGCCTATAATAGACCTCTCCTAAGTGTGGATTTTTATCTACATAATTATAAGTCTTGGTACTGGTACTATTACCAGCTGCTGGTATTGAAGTAATATTTTCCCAAGTTTTTTGATTAGAAGTACTTCTTAGAATTTCGAATGTTTTAGTATTTATTTCATTTATGGTATTCCAATCAATAGAAACCATATTTTCGACTATATGCAACGTAAAGGAACTCAATGTAATAGGGAGTGTCGTTCCCGCTGGTGTTTTTAATAAATACTTGACAATACTAGAATTTGCTCCTGCATTGTCCGTTACATAATATTTAAATGAAACTCCATTTTGGGAAGACAATCCGTAAAATCCCAATAAATTGGGATCACTACCTGAAGCAATTGTATAGGGTAGATTGACGAATGCACCATCATAATATATTTTAGTAGTAGTATTATCAGAAGCATCTGGATCGACACTTGTAATAGTGAAAGATTGAATATTTCCATCATTGTCTGTACCTGTTGGCATACTAGCGTAAGTATTTCCAGCGAGTATACCTTTATAACCTGATACATTTGTAAGTGAAAACATCCAAGGTAACATTGACGTATTATTAATAGATGTGGCTTGTGGAATTTGTTGAATTCCAAAATTTAATTGAACATTGGTGATATTGCTTTGGTTTGTTGCTATAGAAAAAAGGCCATTCGTTGCAGAATTTCCAATGGAAGAAGTATTGCCAGGTTCTACATTTACTGCTCCTTGTGTATAATTCCACCCATTATTTATGGTAGAAGTAAAAAAAGTATTTGTTCCCATGTCCGTATTTACAATAAGGGCATAGATTCGATATGGTTGGAGCATACTAAGATCGCTAAAGCTAAATTGATCATTGGTGATCTTTGTTCTCGTCACATAACCCATAGGTGCAGAATTTATCCCGCCTGCATCCATCAAATAAATATACGAGGCTGCATTTGTAACAAGGCCGGCATTATTGTCATCCATATAGCCGTTGCCATTTGAATCGTCCCATACATAACCTGAAATAGAAGATTATGCTTGAATATCATTACCATAAATAACACTAAATAGGAAAAAAAACAATTGAGTTATTACAAATGAATTTACCCAAGAAACTAATTTAAAATGAAGAGACATTTTCGTTTTTTAAAAGATAGAATTGTATAATTATAGATCTTACAACTAGAGGATTCGTCGAGTTGTTTCTTTAACAAAAGTCTTCATTAATGATATGCAGATATTGGAAAAAAGTATGCAGTTTTAGTATTTTTTGATAGAACTACGAGCTATTTTAAAAGCACACAAGCGACCCGATTGAGTCGCTTGTGTGCTTTTAAAATACAAAATCTCTTACAAAACCATTCCACCGGAAACCTCTATGCGTTGACCATTTACCCATTTGGCATCAGGTGTACAAAGGAATGCAACGACGCCACCAATGTCATCAGGCAAACCTACACGTCCCAATGCTGTGAAGCTGGCAACTTGTGCATTTACCTCTTTGTTGTCCCTTACGTGCCCACCACCAAAATCAGTTTCAATAGCACCAGGCGCAACTGTATTTACACGAATGCCTTTGCTGCCTAATTCTTTGGCTAAATATCTGGACAAAACTTCAATCGCTCCTTTTGTCGCGCCATAAGCAGACGAGCCAGGAAAACTAAAGCGCGCCAATCCGGAAGAAATATTGACAATACCACCGCCTTCATTCAAATAAGGTAATAATTTTTGTGTTAAGAAAAATACACCTTTGTAATGAATATTGATGACTGTATCAAACTGTTCTTCCGTTGTTTCTGCAAATGGAGCATACAAGGCTGTGCCTGCATTATTGATTAGGAAATCGAAATTAGGAGAACCTGTTACTTCTTTCAAATGGTCTGTCGCTTCTTTTACGAATGCGTCAAAACTTTTGATATCACTTGTATTCAATTGTAACGCAATGGCTTTTTGTCCCAATGCTTCAATTTCTGTTACGACCTTGTCGCCTTCTGTTTTGTTACTATTGTAGGTTAAGATTACATCCAAACCTTTTTTGGCTAAGTTAATCGCCATATTGCGTCCCAATCCACGGCTTCCGCCAGTTACTAACGCTATTTTTGTGTTTTCACTCATGATTTTTAAATTTTAGGATACAAAGTTCAGAAGAAAAATACAATTGGATCTTACACGGAACAATCCATTTTTTGCAAATTTCAAATATCAAAATTTTAAGCTCTATACTTCAACGGAGTCAATTGTGTATATTTTTTAAAGAAATTAGAGAAATGCGCCACTTCTTCAAATCCTAGTGAATCTGAAATGTGCGAAACCGTCCAATCTGTTTGTTTCAATAAAATGCGCGCTTCCTGCGCCAATCGGTTATTGATAATTTCAGTAGTGGTTTTGCCGGTGGCATCTTTTAAAACTTTATTCAAATGATTGACATGTACTGCCAATCGATCTGCATAGTCTTTGGCATTGCGCAAAGGTTGTATTTGTCCGTTCGGATCGATGGGAAATTGTCGTTCCAATAATTCCACGAACAAAGATACAATTCTGGAAGATGCATTTTGCACGTGATACATGCTGGTATTGGGTTGTAGCTTTTGCCCGAAATGTATCAATTCCAATACATAGTTGCGCAGTAAATCATATTTGAATGCATAGTCAGAATTGATTTCTTGTTTGATTTTATCAAATATTGCCGCTGCTTGCTCGTGTTCTTTTTTGCTCAATTTGAAAATAGGGAAACCGCCCGGTTTGAATATGGGAAGTTCGTCAATTAAAATTCCGGTCTTTTGTTTCATCAAAAAATCTTCCGTAAAAACACAAAATGTTCCCGACAAGGATTCATCTTTTGGAATCCAATGATACGGCACACGTGGTGTGGCAAATAGAAGTGCATAGTCTTCCACCTCAATCGTTTTGTCTGCATATTCTGCCACGCAAGGTCCTGCAATCAAACTTATCTTATAGTAAGCACGGCGATTGTACGGCATTTGACCGTCCATTTTTTGTTTTTTAATCGTATCTGCAATACTAAAAACATTAAAATGTCCAATATCTTTTTGGATGCCTTGTGGCAATATTTCGTCCACATTTTTTCCTAATATTTCGGAAATTTCGTAATAGAATTCGGATAAAGAAGTAAGTTTTTCCATATTTGACTATTTGCAAATATCAAAGATAGTAAACTTATAACGGTTAAATGTGTTCGATTTTATCTACGTGGTTTCTGTTGGTAAGACTTGTGATATTAAATTTCTATAAGTTTAAATTTTATAAAAAACCATTTGTTGTAATTTAAACTGTTAATGTTACTTTTAGTATTAATTAAGAACTGAAATATTAAATTTGACTTGAATAGGAATTTAATTTTTACTCGTTGCCTTTCTATTAAATTGTAATGTTATGAATTTTAATAAATTGATTATTTGCTTCTTGTTGTGTTTCTATTATCAAAATCTCAATGCCCAAATTTCTATTTTGCAAAAAG
Source organism: Rhizosphaericola mali (assembly GCF_004337365.2). Lineage (GTDB taxonomy): Bacteria > Bacteroidota > Bacteroidia > Chitinophagales > Chitinophagaceae > Rhizosphaericola > Rhizosphaericola mali. Next base: position 3,592,770 of record NZ_CP044016.1, read on the forward strand.
TTATAACAAAGGTGGAGCGGTATGAAAATTTTAGTTATAAGGAACATGTACTCATAAAAAGTTCTTTTAATCCTAAGCCAATTGAAAATGATGAGAAATATGTATTCCTTAAAATGCCAAATGTTAAGTACAATTATTTTTTTAAACAGGATGTTAACGGTAGTGTATCAACTTATAATGAAGCAGGTTTAGTGGAATTAGATTACAAGGATAGTTCTTATTCGTTTATTGATACAAATAGGTATTCATTTGATAATACCTTACTTGGTTATTTGAATCAGTTAAAAGAGATTGTAAATAATCCTAAATGTTTCGAACAAAAAAAAGATACTTTGATTAATGGTTTCTTTTGCTATCATTTTATTGAAAAGGATGTCGATTCTACATCTAATGAAAGAGGAGATTATCTATTTAAGCATTGGTTCATAAATAAGAGTTCAAATAATGTCACTAGTATAATTTATATGTGGAGAATGCGGGATGCAGGAAAAAATTTGATTACAAATTGTATGCAATCAATTTATACAGATTTGAAATTCGATCAATTGGGCATTAATAAGTCAATCTTCAATATTCCATCAAATTTTAAATTAAAAAATATAGAAAAGCGTTCTTTGTTACCAACGGGGGTAATTGCGCCTGATTTTGTAATGCATTCTACTGAAGGAGATTCTTTAACATTAGCCCAACTTAAGGGTAAAGTAGTTATTATAGACTTCTCCTTTATTGGATGTTTGCCATGTTTACAGGCAATAAAACCAATGAATAACATTCTTAAAAAATATAAAAATAGTCCAGTTGAAATCATTAGTGTTTATCCTCAAAGAGATTTGAGTTCTATAAAAAATTATATAAAAGAACATGATATTCAATATTCTATTTATTTTGATAAATACAATGGAAGTAAACTGTATGATATACCTGGATATCCTAGTTTTTACATTATAAATAAAGATGGGGTAATTGCTTATTCATTAGAGGGTTTTGTAGATGATTTTGAAGAAAAAATATCTAAAATTATTGATAAACAGCTATTATAAGTACTTTGCATTGTTATGCATGGTTTCTGCTTGTAGGATGTTGCGGCTATAAAAATTAATGTTTAATCTCGTTTAAATGGTAATTATAAAAGCAAACACGTTTTTCTAATATTCCATACTATAATTTTTTAAATTTGTGAATATAAATTCTAGTTATGGTATTTATTTCCCGAGTTCTATATTTTATAAGTCACCACGGCTTCTACTCCACTATTCTATTTATTTTGGTTCTGTTGTTATTGTCTCGTCTGTTGAAGAAAGTCAGAATCTTTCTTTTAATAATACCATTATTTGTATTTAATATTTTCTTTTCTCAATATCTGAATGCCTGGTTTTTAAATAAATATGGCGTAGAAAGTACGGCAATTATCACCTCAGATGAAGAGACTAATTCTACTTTGAATGATCGGTATATACACGACTATGAAGCTATTGTGGAAAAATTAGATGGAAGTTATACGAATACCTCTTTTTCTACTATAACTGCAGCAATCTATCCCATCGAAAACGCCATACGCATTCCATCTGTGAATACACATTTTCCTGTAAAATTTATACCTGGATATGAAAAAAATATAGTCATACTTTTCAATCTCTCAGAGGATGGGAAATGGCTTTCAAGATATGAAAATCAGAAGCTTATCGATAAGGCAACTATTCAATATAACGCGGATAGTTCTAATCCGGCTTTCATTAAAGAATATATTTCTGCTATGGAAAATTATATGAAAAGTTATAAGGATAGTAATGCAAACTATACAAATAAAATACAACAACTAAAGAGACGATTAGCTGCACCTCAATAGTTATTGTATTATAGTCTATTCGAAATTAGTTGATGATGACAATTCTTTCCATTGCTCCATTTCTTTTAGTAATTGTACATTTTTATCTTTTGCACGTTGATAAGCATCACTACCCAAAAATAAAAGAGGTGGTGGATTTTCAGTTTGAACTAATTGGATAAATGCCTGTGCAACTTTATCTGGATTTCCCAATTGTTTGCCATCAATATCATTCATTTTTTGGTGTGCCGTTCTTAAGAAATGATAGTCTTCGATCTGCTTGGAACTATAAGCGATCGAATCTGGTTTAGCGAAATTGGTTCTAAACCAACCCGGTAAAACTGCAGTAACGCGTATGCCTAAAGGTTTCAAGTCGTTTGCCAAGGATTCCGAAAGACCTGTAACGGCAAATTTTGCAGCCGAATAAATGCTCCAGCCAAGTCCCGGCGCAAAGCCCGCAATAGACGAAATGTTGATGATATGTCCTGAATGTTGACTGCGTAGATATGGCAATGCTTGTTGGACAACCTTAACGACCGCAAAGAAATTTACATTAAAATTGTCCGCAATTTCTTGTTCGGATAATTCCTCAATTGCGCCACCGATACCATAGCCAGCATTGTTGATAATCACATCGATTCTGCCAAAATGCTTTTGTGTTTTTTCGAGAGATATTGCGATGGATGTATCGTTTGTTAGGTCCACTTCTATAGGTAAAAAATTCTCATTTTCGATATCCGAAAATGCCGCTAAGTTTCTAGAAGTTGCAGCAACTTTTTTGCCTTGCGATAATAATTGATGCACTAGAGAGCGGCCGATTCCTTTGGATGCTCCGGTAATATACCAAACATTTGAATTTTCCATTTTTTCACTTTTTAGAATGCAAAAATAGAAACGTAATTAGAGATTTTAGTAGTAATTAGAAAACTATAATTTGTAATAATCAAACCAATTTAAAAGAAGTTGGATTTAAATCGGTCTGTTTTTTAAAGAATTTATTAAAATGTGCTAAATCTTCAAAGTTTAAGGCTTCGCAAATTTCAGAAATTGACCAATCTGTGTGTTTTAATAATATTTTTGCTTCGCCCAATATTCGCTCGAAAATATGTTGACTCGTTGTTTTTCCAGTTACTTTTTGCACACATCGATTAAGATAATTGACATGGATGAACATTTTATCTGCAAATGCTTTGGGTGTGCGTAGTTCTAGCTGATCTGACTTATACTGAATAGGGAATTGCTGTGCCAGTAGTTCTTCAAATATCATGGTGATTCTCGTACTTGCATCGCCATGATGAAAAATATTTTCTGCTGGAGTCCATTTCATCGCCAAATAATATAGTTCGCTTACATAATTTCTAATGAGCTCATATTTGTAGATATAGTCGCTGCGAACCTCTGTCAGCATCTTTTGAAATAAGGTTTCGGCTTCCTGATAATTGTTTTTGGATAAATGGAAAATTGGCGGAGTCGCAGATTTGAAAATGGAAAGATTGTCAATGTCTAATTTAAAATCTCCTTGAAATAATTCATTTTTAAATACACAAAAATAGCCTTTCGTATTTTCCGATAATGGCTGGTAAGAATACGGAATATTAGGATGAAAAAACATTAAAGTATCGCCATCAACTTCAATATTCTGATTGCCATATCGAAACATATTTTTACCAGAAAAGAGCATTATTTTATAGAAATTTCGACGAATATGAATGGGCAATTCTTCATTTTGTCGCATTCTAGTTTCAATTTCGAATACGTTAAATTGTCCAATGGTTTTGTGTAAATTCTCCGGATACGTATGAAACTTATGCTGATAAAACGCTTCTAAACTTTCCATTTATTCAATCTATATTGGTAAAATTGAAACTAAGTTAAGAAAAAAATAGTTGAGAGAATATATAGCTTATCATTTCAATTAATATTGATTAAAATAATGGCGTTCCTTTAAAAATATCAGATTCGGATAATGGGACAAGTTGACCATTTAAAGTTAGCATACGATTGTTGAAATCAGGTAAGATGGTCACCGTTGCATTATTGTCACCACCATATAAAGTGATCGTTATCTGCGCATTAATACGGATTCCAAATACACTAAACGAATAAGTAATATTTCCTTTTTTGTCCGTACTAGTCGTAATGTCCGAAGCCGAACCATCAACCGTAACACCACCAATACCATTGGAACCTGAGAATCCATTATTAAAAGCAACTTGCACGGTAGATTTCGAACCATTCATCAGTACAAAATTGGTATTAGCCATTACAAAACTCGTTGTTCCGTCGTTGAACACGACCTCCGTTGCTTCCAATACGAATTTTTTACTTTTCAAAGCAGCAACTGCCTGATCATAGGAAACTTCGTGACGAATCTTAGTTAATTCCTTCTTATCCGCTCTAAAAACTAATATAGAATCTTTTTTAGCTTTTTTCGAGGAGCTCTGTGCAGCAGCAGTACTTACTACAAATAAAGATAAAATCGCAAAAAAAATGTGTGAAATAGGCTTTTTCATAATGAGAGGTTTTTTGTACTATAAAATTATCAAATATTTTTTGATTATAGTTAGCTGTATATGTCTAATTTGGTCAAAATATTGAGAAGATTTACATTCAATGCTTAGGGGTTGATTAATATGTAAAACGAATGAAATTACTCAATTGCTCGCTCAAGCATTAGCGAAGTCGTGCTTATATTGATCGTATTTACATACAAGCATCATTCATTCCTCATTTATGTTTGCACAAGTTTAGATGTATTTTTTCTTATGAATAATTAATTCTGATAGATCATTTTAAAAATCTATTATTTTCAATAAAATTATATCCTATATCAATGGTGATTTTTTTGTTTTTTTGTTCGAATGTAAAGAAACGACCATCTGTTTTTATTTTCCCATCTTTTGTCATAATTGGGGTCTTTATTGACTTTTGCTGATTAACTTTTATTCCCTTTAAGATTTCTGATTGCAAGAAAAAACTTTCTGATTTAGATAACCTTAATTTTCTATCTCCTTTAATCAAAACAATGATAGAGGGTAATTGAAAATTAATATCGATGTGTTTCCATTCAATTGATGAATCCATTTCCATGTTCAAAAGATTCCAATATGCCCAAACTATAAAAGTGGGGCTCGCTAACCCATAATCCTTTATTGATTTTATAATTTGTGTATGATTTGTAAAAGATAAATATATCGTCTGAAGATCTGAAGTTCCAGATACATAACTAGAATCTATAGAACTAAGATTTGCCTTAGAGAAATCTCGCCATAGACGTTGTAATCTGTCTTTTTGTAATATTGTTTTAACGAAGATTCTGCTGTTTCCACTATCTTTTGCTAATAAGGTATTTCCATTTTTATTAATAAGAATATCCATAGGAATACAAAATCCGAAACACTCAGAACTTGAAAGAATTATCTCATCGAATTTTAAGGTATCAGTTAGAGGCAAATTTTGCCTAATGTACTTTTCAATTTTACCATTACCTCCCAACCATAATGAGTCTTTGGAAATTTTGACACTTTTTCTTCTCCAAGAAGACGTGATTGGGTCAAAAAAAATTAAAGAATCTTCCTTTAGATTAAATGTTGTTTCGTCTCCGAAAAAGTGTATTTGGCCAATAGAATCAACAGAATAAAAACCAGGATGAAACAATAATTTTTTATCATTCTTAAATGTATATCCTTGTTTATTGTTAAATGGTTGACTTGGTGGTTTTAATACATTTGAGTTTGCGTAGTAAACCGTATCAAAGAACCAATCTCCTTTTATTTCCTCAAAAGTTATGGTTGTCTTTGTTTGGCAAGCTATGGCAATAGTAAATATAACAAGCGAAATCAATCTAATTCTCATTCGGAAATATAAAGCATTTTCAAAAAGAGATGCAAAAAACTATTTATTTCCATAAATGAAGAAGTAGTATTTGTAAACTTCTTCCATTTTACGCAAAGTCCCCTTTGGTAGACTGTGCGAGGAAGAAAATGGAAGCTAAATTACGAAATAATTATTTGGCTAATTCATTATAGGTAATGATTGGATATTTAAAAAGTACAATTTTGACGCATAGTATTTTTTGCGTTAATTTAAACATATGAAAGAGATGTATTTCACACTTTACACAACTTTTTTATCGAACAATAACGAATTATAATATGAATATCGTAAAACATTTATGGACTTTTCTAGACTACAATTATTATCGTGTAGCAAGATTTTATTTTAGAAGAGAAGGGACTAATGCTGCTACTGCACTCGTGCATGTTAGTTTAATAGTTTCCACGACTTTTGCTCCTATTATTATATTTTCCCTAATTATTTTTTTTGCCAAGTTTAGTATTCCCTGGGGAACAGGAAAGGGCTTTATTAAAATATTTGCTATTATATACAACCTATTGATCTATTTTATTATTTCACGACATTATCGTGAAAGAGGTATTTATCTTATACTAAGGGATCGGTGGTATAGTGAAAGTAAAAGAAAAAGGGTTTTAAAAGGTTTTGGCGTGATTTTATCCATATTAGTACCGCTATTAATTTGTATAATTATTCTAGTTAATAGGGATAATATTGCAGCTTGGTTTGAAAACTAAAAATAGTTATGCTTTATAATTTTTCAGTACAGTCTCGCAAAATTTGAACCACTATAATATACGAGTTATAAGTTAAAAGGGTTGAAATCTTTAGACTTCAACCCTTTTATATACAAAATAATTTAACTATTACTAAATCATAGCTTTCTCACTCCTCGCGCAAGCATAAGCGAGGAACGAATGGTGGTTGTGTGGACATGTACACAAGCACCGCTTCGCTAATACTTGCGCAAGTAATAGAATATCCGAGGAAATAAAATTATTAACGTAAAAAAAGGGGTTGAAACCCTAAGATTTCAACCCCTTTTAACTTATTACTTATAACGTATTACGTCTTACTCAATCACCGCTTTTAACTCGGCAATCACTTTATCCAAATTGCTTGCGTCTTGTCCGCCGGCAGTTGCCAAAGTTGGTTGACCGCCGCCGCCGCCTTTGATTAAAGGCGCTACGGTTTGTTTGATTAATTTTCCAGCATCCAAATTTTTATCTTTAGCGATAGTATCATCTATCAAAATTGCAACAGCCGATTTTGCTCCAATAGATGCCGTTAAGGCAACAAAATAATCAGAAGTCAAACCTTTAATCGCAAAACAGATTTTTTTCAAAGCATCACCGTTGTCGACTTCTACATTAGCGCCGATAAATTGCACGCCGTTGATTGTTTCTGCTTTGGCAACAAGATCTTTAGCAATTTGAGCAATTTCCTTTGCTTCAAAACCTTCTAGTTTGCGTTCCAATATGGCTTTGTCTTCCATCAATTTTTCGATAGATTTGATCGGATCTTTTGTTTTCAAGAGTTCCATTACTTGCT